>NZ_JNXC01000273.1 GCF_000716595.1 Saccharothrix sp. NRRL B-16314 | reverse complement strand
CAGAGCCCGGTGCCGTCCAACTACCAGACCACGTTGCAGAACTTCGCGAACCTCGGTGTGGACGTGCAGATCACCGAGTTGGACATCGAGGGTTCGGGTTCGGCGCAGGCGTCGAACTACGAGCGCGTGGTGAAGGCCTGCCTGGCCGTGGCGCGCTGCGCCGGCATCACGGTGTGGGGCATCCGGGACACCGACTCGTGGCG
>NZ_JNXC01000272.1 GCF_000716595.1 Saccharothrix sp. NRRL B-16314 | reverse complement strand
GAGGTCGCGATGAAGACCGCGGACGGCACGCGTGACGGCCGGGGCACGGTGATCGGGAGTTCGAGCGCCGATTACCGCAATTCCGGTGGCTACGTCCTGTCCGGTCCGGAGTTCCTGACGATGTTCAACGGTCAGACCGGTGCGGCGATGTCGACGGTGAACTACGACCCGCCGCGCGGGACGGTGTCGTCGTGGGGTGACAGCTA
>NZ_JNXC01000271.1 GCF_000716595.1 Saccharothrix sp. NRRL B-16314 | reverse complement strand
GCTGGAAGGCTTAACTACCGGGTTCGGAATGGGACCGGGTGTTCCCCAACCGCTATGACCACCGAAACACTATGAAATTACCAACCCGTAGGCACCAGAACCCAAACCCTCTAAGAGGCTTGGACCTGATGGTCCGGTTCGGTTCTTTCAGAACCGCACAGTGGATGCGTAGCGTCTTCATGACAAGTCCTCGGCCTATTAGTACCGGTCA
>NZ_JNXC01000270.1 GCF_000716595.1 Saccharothrix sp. NRRL B-16314 | reverse complement strand
TGACCGGTACTAATAGGCCGAGGACTTGTCATGAAGACGCTACGCATCCACTGTGCGGTTCTGAAAGAACCGAACCGGACCATCAGGTCCAAGCCTCTTGAGGGGTTTGGGTGTGGTGCCTACGGGTTGGTAATTTCATAGTGTTTCGGTGGTCATAGCGGTTGGGGAACACCCGGTCCCATTCCGAACCCGGTAGTTAAGCCTTCCAGCGC
>NZ_JNXC01000269.1 GCF_000716595.1 Saccharothrix sp. NRRL B-16314 | reverse complement strand
CCGGTGGATGTGGCGTGGTCGTTGTCGCGTCGGGCCAGGTTCGATCACCGGGTGGTGGTGGTCGGTGTGTCCCGTGCGGAGTTGGTGGCGGGGTTGGGGGCGGTGCTGGACGGTCGTGACTCGGACCGGGTGGTGGTGGGTGAGGCGCTGCCGGCGGGTCGGGTGGCGTTCGTGTTCCCGGGTCAGGGTGCGCAGTGGCAGGGCATGGCGGTGGAGTTG
>NZ_JNXC01000268.1 GCF_000716595.1 Saccharothrix sp. NRRL B-16314 | reverse complement strand
GGTAACGGCTGGAGTTGACCGGTACTAATAGGCCGAGGACTTGTCATGAAGACGCTACGCATCCACTGTGCGGTTCTGAAAGAACCGAACCGGACCATCGGGTCCAGACTTGTAGGAGTCTGGTCTGGTGCCTACGGGTTGGTAATTTCATAGTGTTTCGGTGGTCATAGCGGTTGGGGAACACCCGGTCCCATTCCGAACCCGGTAGTTAAGCCTTCCAGC
>NZ_JNXC01000267.1 GCF_000716595.1 Saccharothrix sp. NRRL B-16314 | reverse complement strand
GGGGACGCCGCGGGACTTGAAGTCCTGGACCATGCGGTAGACGCCCTGGGTCTTGGCGTGCGACCAGTTGTCGGTGTTGTAGTCGTTGTAGCAGAGCTTGGCGTTGGGGTCCGCCGCCCGCGCGGCGCGGAACGCGGCTTCGATCCAGTCGTTGCCGGTGCGCTGGAGGTTGGAGTCGCGGCGCCCGCCGCCGCTGCCGTCGGCGTAGGCCTCGTTGACGACGTCC
>NZ_JNXC01000266.1 GCF_000716595.1 Saccharothrix sp. NRRL B-16314 | reverse complement strand
GGGGACGCCGCGGGACTTGAAGTCCTGGACCATGCGGTAGACGCCCTGGGTCTTGGCGTGCGACCAGTTGTCGGTGTTGTAGTCGTTGTAGCAGAGCTTCGCACCCGGGTCCGCCGCCCGCGCCGCCCGGAACGCGGCTTCGATCCAGTCGTTGCCGGTGCGCTGGAGGTTGGAGTCGCGGCGCCCGCCGCCGCTGCCGTCGGCGTAGGCCTCGTTGACGACGTCC
>NZ_JNXC01000265.1 GCF_000716595.1 Saccharothrix sp. NRRL B-16314 | reverse complement strand
GTTGCCCGAGCCGTCGAACAGCAGCGGGGTGCCGGAGGCGCGCCAGGAGTCGGTGTCGCGGATGCCCCAGACGGTGATGCCGGTGCAGCGGGCGACGGCGAGGCAGGCCTGGGTGACGCCCTGGTACTGCTGGGCCTGGGAGCTGCCGGAGCCTTCGATGTCCAGCTCGGTGATCTGGACGTCGACGCCGAGGTCGGCGAAGTTCTGCAGGGTGGTGTGGTAGTTGGAGGGGACGGGG
>NZ_JNXC01000264.1 GCF_000716595.1 Saccharothrix sp. NRRL B-16314 | reverse complement strand
GTTGCCCGAGCCGTCGAACAGCAGCGGGGTGCCGGAGGCGCGCCAGGAGTCGGTGTCGCGGATGCCCCAGACGGTGATGCCGGTGCAGCGGGCGACGGCCAGGCAGGCCTGGGTGACGCCCTGGTACTGCTCGGCCTGCGAGCTGCCGGAGCCTTCGATGTCCAGCTCGGTGATCTGGACGTCGACGCCGAGGTCGGCGAAGTTCTGCAGGGTGGTGTGGTAGTTGGAGGGGACGGGG
>NZ_JNXC01000263.1 GCF_000716595.1 Saccharothrix sp. NRRL B-16314 | reverse complement strand
GAGCTGCCGGAGCCTTCGATGTCCAGCTCGGTGATCTGGACGTCGACGCCGAGGTCGGCGAAGTTCTGCAGGGTGGTGTGGTAGTTGGAGGGGACGGGGTTGCCGCTGTTGAAGTGGGCCTGGAAGCCGACGCAGTCGATGGGGACGCCGCGGGACTTGAAGTCCTGGACCATGCGGTAGACGCCCTGGGTCTTGGCGTGCGACCAGTTGTCGGTGTTGTAGTCGTTGTAGCAGAGCTT
>NZ_JNXC01000262.1 GCF_000716595.1 Saccharothrix sp. NRRL B-16314 | reverse complement strand
GCGCGTCGGCCGAGGAGTTGCTGTGCATGGTGGCGCGTGGTGACGAGAAGGCGTTCGAGCGGTTGTACGACGTGGTGGCGGGCAGGGTGTTGAGCCTGGTGGTGCGGGTCCTGCGGGATCACGCTCAGTCGGAGGAGGTTGCGCAGGAGGTGTTGGTGGAGGTGTGGCGTACGGCGGGGCGTTTCGATCCGGGTCGGGGCAGTGCCCTGGCGTGGGTGATGACGATGGCGCACCGTCGT
>NZ_JNXC01000261.1 GCF_000716595.1 Saccharothrix sp. NRRL B-16314 | reverse complement strand
GCGCGTCGGCCGAGGAGTTGCTGTGCATGGTGGCGCGTGGTGACGAGAAGGCGTTCGAGCGGTTGTACGACGTGGTGGCGGGCAGGGTGTTGAGCCTGGCGGTGCGGGTCCTGCGGGATCACGCCCAGTCGGAGGAGGTCGCGCAGGAGGTGTTGGTGGAGGTGTGGCGTACGGCGGGGCGTTTCGATCCGGGTCGGGGCAGTGCCCTGGCGTGGGTGATGACGATGGCGCACCGTCGT
>NZ_JNXC01000260.1 GCF_000716595.1 Saccharothrix sp. NRRL B-16314 | reverse complement strand
GCCTGGTCGGGTGATGACGTGCGAATGTCTGTTCGACTATTGTTCGGGTATGGATGTTTCGCCGGTGTTGTTGACCGAGGACGACGTGTTCGCCGCCATCGCGGAGGTCGAAGCGTCGATTCGGGCATCGCACCGGCGGCGGTTGGAATTGCTGGCGCAGGTGTTGCGGTGTGGTTATGACCTGGATGCGTATCGGGCTTTGGTGCGGGCGAATCCGGCGGAATTCAAGCAGTGGGTGGCGCAGGTGG
>NZ_JNXC01000259.1 GCF_000716595.1 Saccharothrix sp. NRRL B-16314 | reverse complement strand
CCCGGCGAACACGCCGGTGTCACTGCCCCGCAACGCCGTCGGATCGATACCCCCGTCCTCGAACGCCTCCCACACCGCCTCCAACAACAAACGCTGCTGCGGATCCATCGCCGTCGCCTCACGCGGCCCGATCTCGAAAAACCCCGCATCGAACCCCGCCACATCCGACAGGAACCCACCCGACCGCGCGTAACTCCGCCCCGCACGATCCGGATCCTCATCGAACAGACTCCCCAGATCCCAACCACGATC
>NZ_JNXC01000258.1 GCF_000716595.1 Saccharothrix sp. NRRL B-16314 | reverse complement strand
ATGCATGAGTCTGCGCACTTTTGTACGGTCCCGGAAACTCACCGGAGCATTGGCGGTGACCTCGGTGGCGGCCCTGTCCGTAGCCGGGGTGGTGGCCTCTACGGCCACCGCCAACGCTGCTGCCGGCTGCCGGGTCGCGTATTCGATCAGTAGCCAGTGGCAGGGCGGATTCGGCGCCAATGTCACGGTCACCAACCTGGGTGACGCCATTTCCGGCGGTTGGACGCTGGAATGGGACTTCGCCGCCGGCCAGACGGTTCAGCAG
>NZ_JNXC01000257.1 GCF_000716595.1 Saccharothrix sp. NRRL B-16314 | reverse complement strand
ATGCATGAGTCTGCGCACTTTTGTACGGTCCCGGAAACTCACCGGAGCATTGGCGGTGACCTCGGTGGCGGCCCTGTCCGTAGCCGGGGTGGTGGCCTCCACGGCCACCGCCAACGCTGCTGCCGGCTGCCGGGTCGCGTATTCGATCAGTAGCCAGTGGCAGGGTGGATTCGGCGCCAATGTCACGGTCACCAACCTGGGTGACGCCATTTCCGGCGGTTGGACGCTGGAATGGGACTTCGCCGCCGGCCAGACGGTTCAGCAG
>NZ_JNXC01000256.1 GCF_000716595.1 Saccharothrix sp. NRRL B-16314 | reverse complement strand
CCCAGCAGGATGGACTCCCGCTGCAACTCCGTCAACGCCGACAGGCACCGCTGCACCTGCCGCCGCTCGACCCGCGCCGCGACCTGCTCGCTCACCGCGTCGAAAGGCGTCTCCACATCACGACGGGCCGCGATGTCCTCCCGCCGCGTCGCCGCCTCCGCCGACCGCACCCGGTCCACCGCACGACGGTGCGCCATCGTCATCACCCACGCCAGGGCACTGCCCCGACCCGGATCGAAACGCCCCGCCGTACGCCACACCTCCACCAACACCTCCTGCGC
>NZ_JNXC01000255.1 GCF_000716595.1 Saccharothrix sp. NRRL B-16314 | reverse complement strand
GGACAGCGCCCTTCCGTAGGGGTGGCGGGCGGCCTCGTAGACCGCCCGGGCCGGTCCTTCCTCGACGACCCGGCCCGCGTACATCACGGCGAGCCGGTCGCAGGTGTCGGCGAGGACGGCGAGGTCGTGGCTGATCATGAGCAGGCTGATGGCCTCCTCGGCGACGAGCCGCTCGATCAGCCGCAGGATCTGCGCCTGGATCATCACGTCGAGCGCGGTCGTCGGCTCGTCCGCGACGATCAGCCGGGGGTCGCAGGCCAGCGCCATCGCGATCATCACCCGCTGCCGCTGCCCGC
>NZ_JNXC01000254.1 GCF_000716595.1 Saccharothrix sp. NRRL B-16314 | reverse complement strand
TCCTGCACCCAGCCCTCACCGCGCGGCTGCTCGTCGGCCCCGACGGGGAGCCCGAGGGCTGGCTGCCGTACCGCAGGCACCTCACGATGGTCACCGGCGGCAAGCGGCACGTGATGATGGGCGCCAGCCAGATCGACCGGTACGGCAACCAGAACATCTCCTGCATCGGCGACTGGGAGCGCCCGGCCCGGCAGCTCCTCGGCGTCCGTGGCGCGCCGGTCAACACCCTGAACAATCCGGTGAGTTACTGGATCCCCAAGCACTCGACCCGGGTCTTCGTGGCACGGGTCGACATGATC
>NZ_JNXC01000253.1 GCF_000716595.1 Saccharothrix sp. NRRL B-16314 | reverse complement strand
GGAGCCGCCTACCCCGCCCTCTACAGCAGCGCGAGGATCGGCGGCGTCCGCGGCGTCTTCCGCTCCACGGACGCCGGGGCGAGCTGGGTCCGGATCAACGACGACGCCCACCAGTGGGGCTGGACCGGCGGCGCGATCACCGGAGACCCCCGGGTCTTCGGCCGGGTGTACGTCTCCACCAACGGCCGCGGCATCGTCTACGGCGACACGGCCGAGCAGGGCGGAACGGACCCCACGCCGGCCGCCTGCAAGGTCACGTACCGGATCACCCACCAGTGGCAGGGCGGCTTCCAGGCCGAC
>NZ_JNXC01000252.1 GCF_000716595.1 Saccharothrix sp. NRRL B-16314 | reverse complement strand
GATGGGCCCGGCGAGGGCGATCATGCCGACCGGGTCGGTGGTCGGGGTGATGACGGCGCCGAAGACGAAGACGCCCATGATCACGCCCCGCCACCAGCCGGCCATGCGGCGGCCGGTGAGGACTCCGGTGAGGTTGAGCATCACCAGGACCAGCGGCAGCTCGAAGGCCAGGCCGAAGACGAGCACCATGCGCAGGGTGAAGTCGAGGACGTCACCGAGCGAGAGGATGTTCGCGGAGCCCTCGGGCGTGAGGCTGATGAGCACCTTCACGCTGATGGGGAGGATCAGGTACGCGAGGTA
>NZ_JNXC01000251.1 GCF_000716595.1 Saccharothrix sp. NRRL B-16314 | reverse complement strand
GCGGGCTCGCCGGTGCCCTGGCCGGCCTCGCGAGCAGCTGCGCCGTGCCGTGTGAGATGACGGTGGACGTACCAGGCCGGTGCGCCGCCTCCGTCGAGGCCACCGCATACTTCGTGGTAGCCGAGGCTCTCTCCAACGTGACCAAGCACAGCAACGCCGCGAACGCCGTGGTCGAGGTGGCCAGGCAGGGCAGCCGGCTGCTGCTGCGGATCAGCGACGACGGCCAGGGGGGCGCGGACGAGAGCAAGGGGTCGGGCCTGGCCGGTATCCGCCGGCGGATCGAGGCTTACGACGGGCGTTT
>NZ_JNXC01000250.1 GCF_000716595.1 Saccharothrix sp. NRRL B-16314 | reverse complement strand
GTCCAGGCCAGATGTTCCGTGCGTCACACATACGTGGCGGTGCTCTGCGCACAGTAATCCACAGGTTTCCCGACTCGGAAGTAACCGCAGGTGACACCCCCTAAGGTGGGCCCATGCGAGTCCATGTGGTCAGTGACGTGCACGGCAACGCCGGAGACCTCGCCAGGGCGGGGGACGGGGCCGACGCCCTGATATGCCTCGGGGACCTGGTCCTCTTCCTCGACTACGCCGACCACAGCCGCGGGATCTTCCCCGACCTCTTCGGCGTCGAGAACGCCGACCGGCTCGTGGAGCTGCGGAC
>NZ_JNXC01000249.1 GCF_000716595.1 Saccharothrix sp. NRRL B-16314 | reverse complement strand
GCGGGCTCGCCGGTGCCCTGGCCGGCCTCGCGAGCAGCTGCGCCGTGCCGTGTGAGATGACGGTGGACGTACCAGGCCGGTGCGCCGCCTCCGTCGAGGGCACCGCGTACTTCGTGGTAGCCGAGGCCCTGTCCAACGTGACCAAGCACAGCAACGCCGCGAACGCCGTGGTCGAGGTGGCCAGGCAGGGCAACCGCCTGGCGCTGCGGATCAGCGACGACGGCCAGGGGGGCGCGGACGAGAGCAAGGGGTCGGGCCTGGCCGGTATCCGCCGGCGGATCGAGGCTTACGACGGGCGTTT
>NZ_JNXC01000248.1 GCF_000716595.1 Saccharothrix sp. NRRL B-16314 | reverse complement strand
CGCCTTGCGCACGGTGTCCGTCTTCGGGTCCCAGTGGGTGTTGCGGACGAGGACGAGCCGCTTGTCGCGGGCGTAGGAGTCGACCTTGTACGGCCCCGAGGAGAAGGGCCGGTTGTCGTACTGCGGGACCTTGTCCTGGGACGGGGGCACGGGCGCGAAGGTGGGGAGGGTGGCGGCGAAGGGGAACTCGGCGAAGGGCGTGCGGAGTTCGAAGACGATGGTCCGCTCGTCGGGGGTCTTCACGGAGGCGAGGTGCTTGCCGCCCGCCGGGCCCTGGTAGCCCTCCGCGCCGGCCAGGTAG
>NZ_JNXC01000247.1 GCF_000716595.1 Saccharothrix sp. NRRL B-16314 | reverse complement strand
ACCGGCTGGTGGACTACCGCGCCCGCCGCCCGCTGCTGACCTTCCGGCGCGACCGCTGGACCGCGTACGAGACGCCGTCCATCGAGGTCCGCCTCGTCCAGGACGCCACCGGAGCCCCCTTCCTGGTCCTCTCCGGCCCCGAGCCCGACGTGGAGGGGGAGCGGTTCGCCGTCGCCGTCCGGCAGATCGTCGAGCGCCTCGGTGTGCGCCTCTCCGTCAACTTCCACGGCATCCCCATGGGCGTGCCGCACACCCGCCCCGTGGGCCTCACCCCGCACGGCAGCCGCACTGACCTGATGCCC
>NZ_JNXC01000246.1 GCF_000716595.1 Saccharothrix sp. NRRL B-16314 | reverse complement strand
CGCGAACAGCGCGACCGGGCCTGGGAGAAGCTCAACGAGATCCCGGGCGTCTCCTGCGTGAAGCCCAAGGGCGCGCTGTACGCCTTCCCGCGCCTCGACCCCGCCGTGCACAAGATCCACGACGACGAGAAGTTCGTCCTCGACCTGCTGCTCCGGGAGAAGATCCAGGTCGTCCAGGGAACCGGCTTCAACTGGCCCCGCCCCGACCACTTCCGCATCCTCACCCTGCCGTACGCCGACGACCTCGACGCCGCGATCAGCCGCATCGGCCGCTTCCTGAGCGGCTACCGGCAGTGACGCGC
>NZ_JNXC01000245.1 GCF_000716595.1 Saccharothrix sp. NRRL B-16314 | reverse complement strand
CTCGGGCTCGGCGCGCAGCCGGTCCGCGAGCTCCGGCCGGGTGAGCAGCACGTACACCATGTTGGCGCTGTTGTTCCGTACCGCGTGCGCGCCGCTGATCAGGATCGCCATCGCCAGGGAGACGGCCTCCTCGGCGGTGATCCGCCCCTCGGCGAGGGACTCCGCGAGCACGCCCGCCAGATCGTCCTGGGGCTCCGCGCGCCGCCGGTCGAGCAGCCGGATGACGTAGCCGTGGATCTGGGCCTTGGCCGCCTTGCTGCTCTCCGGGCCGGGGCCCGAGGACAGGATCAGGTCCGGCCACAGG
>NZ_JNXC01000244.1 GCF_000716595.1 Saccharothrix sp. NRRL B-16314 | reverse complement strand
GGCGCACGCCCTCGAAGGCTTCGAGGTGCTGGGTCACCATCTGGTTGAAGAGACCGGTGGTGAGCAGCAGGACGGTGACGCCTTCCTGCTGGATCTCCTTGGCGAGCTGGTCGAGTTCGACGGTCCGGCCGGCGTGGACCACCAGCCGGGCGCCGTTCACCAGCGGGCCCCAGATCTCGATGGTGGAGGCGTCGAAGGCGACCGGGGCGAGTTCGAGGAAGACGTCGTCGCCGTGGATCTCCATCCAGTCCGGCGCGTACAGCAGCCGGGCGACGGCCCGGTGCGGGACTCCGACGCCCTTGGGC
>NZ_JNXC01000243.1 GCF_000716595.1 Saccharothrix sp. NRRL B-16314 | reverse complement strand
GCACGTACGTCGGCGGCTTCAACCAGGTCGGTTCCTCGGTGACGTGGAAGGCGCAGATGCCGACGGAGGGCAAGTACCGCCTGACCGTGCGCTACGCGATCCCCGCCGTCGACGCCAACGCGACCCTGACGGTCAACGGCAAGCCGAACACCCAGCCGATCGGCCTGAAGAACTTCATCCACTCCTCGGACCCGAACCTGGAGAAGAACTGGCAGACCACCTGGGCGCCGGTCGACCTCAAGAAGGGCGAGAACGAGATCAAGATCTCGTGCGAGACCGGCAACCAGTGCGACGTGCTGCTCGAC
>NZ_JNXC01000242.1 GCF_000716595.1 Saccharothrix sp. NRRL B-16314 | reverse complement strand
GTGCTCTCCAGTTTGTCGCCAGGCTTGAGCTGCCCGAGCCGAACCTGTTCACGCACGTCCTGCGCGATGCGCTCGAAGGGTTGCATGGCCTCGTCCGTCATGAGCCACATCGTAGAGCCACCTCGCTTGAATAGATAGCCTGCCCAACCTGGTTGACACGGTACTGAGTGTACTGGTTAGGTTATCCACGTCGACACGGTTGGTCGCCTCGGCGCCAACGGCGAAGACGTGACGTAGGACCGCACCACCGCAGATTCTGCAGCTCGTCTCTTCGGAGTCGGGCAGGTGGCCGGAGGCGGTAGCAC
>NZ_JNXC01000241.1 GCF_000716595.1 Saccharothrix sp. NRRL B-16314 | reverse complement strand
CGGGAGAGGTCTCCACCATGCCGGTCCAGCACACCCCCGGGGAGCGACTCTCGATGGAGACACGCACCATCGAGGTCATCCCTGACGCCGAGCGCCACGGCACGCCGCGCAGCCAATTCACCCTCTGGTTCGGCGCCAACATGCAGATCACCGCGATCGTCGACGGCGCGCTGGCCGTCGTCTTCGGCGCCGACGCGCTGTGGGCGATACCCGCGCTGCTGATCGGGAACGTCCTCGGCGGCATCGTGATGGCGCTGCACTCCGGGCAGGGACCCCGGCTCGGCGTCCCGCAGATGATCTCCAGC
>NZ_JNXC01000240.1 GCF_000716595.1 Saccharothrix sp. NRRL B-16314 | reverse complement strand
TCAACCGGGTCGGCGAGCTGAAGGAGCGCCTCGACGAGACCCGCGGCCGCGCCGAGCGCGCCCAGCGCGACGGGGACTTCGACACCGCGTCCAAGCTGCTCTACGGCGAGATCCCGGCCCTGGAGCGCGAGCTGGAGGAGGCGAGCGAGGCCGAGGCCCAGCAGGAGTCCGCCAAGGACACGATGGTCAAGGAGGAGGTCGGCCCCGATGACATCGCGGACGTGGTCGGCTCCTGGACGGGCATCCCGGCCGGGCGTCTGCTGGAGGGCGAGACGCAGAAGCTGCTGCGCATGGAGGACGAGCTGG
>NZ_JNXC01000239.1 GCF_000716595.1 Saccharothrix sp. NRRL B-16314 | reverse complement strand
CTGTAGTCGTACTCGTCCGCCAGACCGAGGGCATGGCCGAGTTCGTGGAGACCGGTGGCCAGGCCCTTCGGGTGGATGGACGTGGTGATGACACCACGTTTGGTGCCTCCGGGGATGGTGCTGTTCACGATGACGAGGATGACGTGGGACCAAGGGAGTTCGGCATACACGGTGTTCAGCGTCAACGTGTCGTCCACGAACAGCACTCGACGGTCCACGCCGTTGCCACAGAACGTGGCGTCGAAGAAGGTGTCGGCGGTGGCGCCGGTGCCGCACGGAGCGGGGTCGTCCGCGCCCGACTGGGCGG
>NZ_JNXC01000238.1 GCF_000716595.1 Saccharothrix sp. NRRL B-16314 | reverse complement strand
CGGAGACCCCGGAGACGGACTGGGCGAACCAGGAGAACAGGAAGAACACGGCCATGGCGAGGCCCAGCGAGCGGGAGTAGAGGGCCTGCCGCCAGTCCTTGGTGCTCGCCCAGCGGGGCGAGTCGGACTGGGCGTGGTCGCCCAGTTTCTGTTCGCGTTCGCTCTCGGTACCGGCCTTGTGCAGGGGTTTCGACTCCGGCGAGCCGCGCTGGAGGAGATGGACGGTGCCGAAGATGTAGAGGAAGAACTGCAGGAACTCGGACTGCCAGTTCTCGGTGACGTCGACCGCGAAGTCCGAGGACATGAGGT
>NZ_JNXC01000237.1 GCF_000716595.1 Saccharothrix sp. NRRL B-16314 | reverse complement strand
GTGTCGGCGGCCGGCAGGTAGGTGGACCGGGGGTGGCGGGCCTGCCAGTCGGCCCACAGCTTGTCGACGAAGGCGTGGTGGAGCCAGAACACGGGGTCGTTGGGGGAGACTCCGGTGCCCATCTGGCCGCCGACCCAGACGTGGACGCGGTTGTGGAGGTTCACGCCGCGCCACCCTTCAAGGTGGTTGCGGAAGCCGTCCGAGGAGCTGTTCCACGGGGCCGTGTCGTAGGTCTCCATGGCGAGGACGGAGTCGACCTCGGCGCGGGTGGGCAGCTGGCGGCCGCCGGCGCCGAGGTCGCGCCGGAGG
>NZ_JNXC01000236.1 GCF_000716595.1 Saccharothrix sp. NRRL B-16314 | reverse complement strand
GTGCTGCGCCGCCGCTGACCGGCCCGCCGGGGCGGGCCGGCCACCAGGGCTCAGTACCCGGACGTCACGTACAGGCAGTTGGTGTAGCTGTAGCCCGGTTCGATCTTCGCCTTGCTCGACTTGGTGTCACCGGCCGTGGACGTACCGGTCGACGCCCGCTTCTGGAGGAAGTGGTAGTCGCCCGCGGGCAGCCACAGGGTCGCCTTCGGGTACTTCGAGGCAGGACCGGTGCAGGCCTTGATCTTCTTGCCCTGCGAGAAGATCGGGCCGGGGTACTTGGTGCAGGTCCCGCACGAGGTGAGCGTGATCT
>NZ_JNXC01000235.1 GCF_000716595.1 Saccharothrix sp. NRRL B-16314 | reverse complement strand
GGGCGACCTCCTCCCGGCCGCCCAGCCACACGAGCCGGCGTTCCTTGATGGCGTCGGCCACCGGGACGGGCGCGTCGACCGGGATCCGGACCCACGGGGCGGCGATCTCCCGGGACGCGCCCGAGATCAGCACCAGGCGCAGCATCCGGTCGCCGGGGATCAGGAGGTAGACGAGGCCCACCGAGGCCGTGGTGTCGCGCATGAGCCCGCTGAGGACCGCCGCCATCCGGCCGTCAGCGAAGACGTCCTCCGGCCCCGGGCCGGCGGGCTCGTCCATCCGGCTCACCCGCCTGCCGCGGCACCCGTGGCG
>NZ_JNXC01000234.1 GCF_000716595.1 Saccharothrix sp. NRRL B-16314 | reverse complement strand
GTTGAGCGGGGTGGGGCCGGTTGAGCGGTTTTCGGCCGATCGTCAGCTGTTCGCCGGATCGGCGAGCCGGGAGCGTCCGACGGGGGGCCGCTCGCGCCACAGGTCGAGGCCGATGTCGACGAGTCCGACCCGGGTCAGACCGGGTACGTCCGCCAGCGGGTGCCAGGCGGCGAGGTCGGTCGAGCCACCGGTCTCGTTGCGCAGCTCACCCCCGGTGACCTGCACCTCGTAGATGATCCGCAGCCCCTGGAAGTCGCCGGGGGCGGCGAGGCGGCGCAGCCAGGAGCGGCGGATCGAGTCGATGCCCAGGAG
>NZ_JNXC01000233.1 GCF_000716595.1 Saccharothrix sp. NRRL B-16314 | reverse complement strand
TCTCCCACCCGTGCTCCGTCATGTCGGGCCAGACGCCGGTCGCGATGTCGATGTCCACCGCCCTGAGCACGTCGACCCGCACGCCCTGGCGCTCCATGATCCCGGTGCTGATGTCGATCAGACCCTGGGTATGACTGCGCTCCGGGGAGCGTTTCAGGGTGCAGTTGATCACCAGGGCACGCAGGTCGGCGTACGACGTCGTCGAGTCCGGCACGGAATCCTCCTCCATACGCTGCGGGAGTTCGGATCCGATGGCGCCGGAGATCTCCCCGTACAGCTCACCAGGCCTGTGCCGCGGGCGCGCGCGGGGCT
>NZ_JNXC01000232.1 GCF_000716595.1 Saccharothrix sp. NRRL B-16314 | reverse complement strand
GTCGGGCCCCGGTTCGGCGGGGCCGCCGTGGGAGAGACGGGCGGCGAGCAGCGAGGGGGCCTCGTCGACCGCGCCCCGCTCCTCCAGGAGATGGGGGCCGCCGCCGCCTTCCCGGCCGGCCGCGCCGCCCGCCCGTGATCACCAGGAGGCGGGGAACCAGGCGCCGTTGTACCACTGCTCGTTGGCGACGTCGTTGTGGAAGTCCATGTTGAAGTCGTTGGGGTAGTTGTTCACGTGGTTCGCGGGATAGGTCCAGATTCCGGCGGACTCGTCGCAGACGTAGTCCCAGTGGCAGATCGTCTTCACCGGCAC
>NZ_JNXC01000231.1 GCF_000716595.1 Saccharothrix sp. NRRL B-16314 | reverse complement strand
TCGGCGGGCAGGGCGCGGGCCAGCCAGATCGTGCTGTAGCCGCCGAGGGTGCCGATCTCCAGGACCGTCCGCGCGCCCTGGGTGAGGGCGAGCAGGTGGAGCAGTTTGCCCTGGTTGGGGGCGACGGCGATCTCGGGCAGCCCGGCCGCCGCGGAGTCGGCGAGCGCGGCGGTGAGCACCTCGTCGGCGGGGGGGATCGTCTCGGGCCGCGGGGCCGCGGGGAGGGCGGGCGCCCGGGCGTCGAGGGTGGACAGGTCAGCTCGCGGTGCAGGAGGCGGTCGGCGCGCTGTTGGTGGCGCGCGACGAACCCGTG
>NZ_JNXC01000230.1 GCF_000716595.1 Saccharothrix sp. NRRL B-16314 | reverse complement strand
GCCGGGCACACCGAGGTGCTGAACTTCGCCCTCTACAACGCGTCGAGCCGCAGCTTCTACACCCACCCCTTCATCGGTGTGCTCAACCAGGCGCGCCCGGGTGACATCGCGCTCATCTCCTTCGGTCACAACGACCAGAACATGATGGATCCCGACAAGTACACCAGCCCTGAGGAATTCCGGGCATACCTGGAGCTTTTCGCGGACACGCTGCGCGAGCTCGGGGTGTCGCCGGTCTTCGTGACGTCGCTGGCCCGGGGCACCTTCCACGCGGACGGCCGGGTGGCCAACGGCCTGCGCGAGCGCGCCGACC
>NZ_JNXC01000229.1 GCF_000716595.1 Saccharothrix sp. NRRL B-16314 | reverse complement strand
GCTCGTCGCACTGATCGAGGCGCGCGACGAGCATCTGTCGACGGGGTTCCTCGGCACTCCCCGGCTGCTGCCCGTCCTCACCGACACCGGCCACACCGACGTCGCCTACCGGCTGCTCGGTTCGCTGACCGAGGCCGAGGACGCCGTACAGGAGGCCTACGCCCGCTGGTACGCGATGCCGCGCCGGCAGCAGGAGGCCGTCGAGTCACCCGGGGCATGGCTGACCACGGTGGCCAGCCGGATCTGCCTGGACCTGCTCGGCTCCGCCCGGGTCCGGCGCGAGCGCTACGTCGGCCAATGGATACCCTGTCTC
>NZ_JNXC01000228.1 GCF_000716595.1 Saccharothrix sp. NRRL B-16314 | reverse complement strand
CTCTCGTTCGAGCTGGACCTGGACGTCGACGCCGCGACCCTCAAGCAGCTGGACGCCGAGTCGGACCCGGAGCCCGGTGAGGAGATCCCCGACGAGGCGGCGAAGCTCCTCAGCAACGCGAAGATCAGCGTGACGGTCGAGTCGGGCACCCCGCTCAAGCGGCTCAACGTGGCGCTGGCCCGGGAGGGCCTGTCGCTCACGAACATGGGCGACATCATGGAGCAGACCGTCGCCGGGGCCACGTCCACCGGCACGCACGGCACGGGCCGCGAATCCGCCTCCATAGCCGCGCAGATCCGCGAGCTGGAGCTGG
>NZ_JNXC01000227.1 GCF_000716595.1 Saccharothrix sp. NRRL B-16314 | reverse complement strand
GGTGAGCCGAACGGGTCCGGCGGTCATGGAGCCAGCGGGCCGGGACGTAAGCCGCGAATCCGGACTGTCACGGCGTCACCACGCCCGGTATCCGAACAGGGAACGTCTGTTCTTCGCACAGCCATGTGCCTGACGCATAGGCCAATTGGAGGCCCGGCGGGAGGTTATCGACCTTGGGGCGGGGGCACGGTCGGGGGATGGGCTGGACGCACGACTACAACGACGTAGCACGCAACCGCCGCTCGGCCGCTGGTCCGGGCCCTCATGAGAGGGGCGCCCCGCAGCTGGCGGGGGGCGCCCCCCCCCGGGGGGA
>NZ_JNXC01000226.1 GCF_000716595.1 Saccharothrix sp. NRRL B-16314 | reverse complement strand
GTTTGTATCCGGTGGCCTGTTGGCTGCCTTTCGCCTCTCGGCGTGTTCACTACTTTAGCCGATTTCCTCGGTGACTCATAATCGAGTCAATCGAATTCGAATTCCGGCATGCCGGAATAAGCCCCTGCTGGGGAGTCGTCTTGAGTAGTGGGTGGCTGCTGCGGGGGTGCCAGAGAGGCAAGCCCGTAACCAGCTGCTCGGGCTACGTTAGGCGGTCGGGCGGTTCGAGTCAAGTGGGCGCTTCCGGGGCGTGTGGGGCCGGTACGGACTCACCGTCGGGTCCTCGTCGATCCAGAACCGCCAGGGGTGCGGGG
>NZ_JNXC01000225.1 GCF_000716595.1 Saccharothrix sp. NRRL B-16314 | reverse complement strand
TACCGAGGTACGCCACGGTGCCTAGCAAAGCCCCGCTGAATGCAGCAGCCACGCTCTCCCCAGCATTGACTCGCAGGGTGTCCTTCATGCTGAGCCCGACGAGCCGGAGGGCAGCCAGCCGACGGGCGCGTGACTCGCCGGATAGACGCGCGCAGACGGAGAGGAAAACGACAAGGGGTAGCAGCACGATGCACCCGAGAGTGAACCGCAGAATGTCGAGAGTTCCAGAATCGATGATCTTTTGCGAGGAGTAGCGACGGCCGAAGCCGCCGAGCGGCGCGGCATCAGGCAACTCTGTAGCGCGGGTGCCGATG
>NZ_JNXC01000224.1 GCF_000716595.1 Saccharothrix sp. NRRL B-16314 | reverse complement strand
TTTCCGTTGAACCCCACACGGTTGAACGATCCACTGCCTTCCCTCGACGACGCCGCGCACCGGATCGTCGCCCGGGCGACCGCCGCCGAGGAACGCTTCTGGCTCGTCCTCGACGACTGCGACCGGCTGGACCCGCAGGCCGACGTGTGGGACGCCATCGGCGTCCTGGCGCGCGCGATCTACGAACACACCCCGGTACGGACCGAGAGCGTGCCCCGCCTCGTGCTGCTCGGCTACGCCACGACGATGCGTCAACTCCCGTACGAGGTGCGGAAGAACGAGTGCCGGGACACCACACGACCGGCGGACGAGGGC
>NZ_JNXC01000223.1 GCF_000716595.1 Saccharothrix sp. NRRL B-16314 | reverse complement strand
CAGCGCACCGGCCCGGCGCACCAGCGCCTGGACGGTCGCCGCGTGCCGCGGATCGCGGCTGCCGTGGGCGACGACGAGGAGGACCGGTCGGGTCATGGGTGATCGGCTCACTTCGCCAGCAGGCCGCGGGTGCGGAGCACCCAGCGCTCCAGCGGGCTGAAGATCAGCAGGTCGATGGCGATGCCGACGACCAGGATCAGCAGGATCGCCAGGAACACGCCGGGCAGGTCGATGTTGTTCCGGCCGTTCTCCAGCAACTGGCCGAGGCCCAGGCCCAGATCGGGGGATGAGGCGATGATCTCCGCGGCCATCAGGG
>NZ_JNXC01000222.1 GCF_000716595.1 Saccharothrix sp. NRRL B-16314 | reverse complement strand
GAGCGTGGCCTTGCCGCACTTGGTGCGGGCGGCGACGCCCTCCATGGTCACCGAGTCGTAGCCGCCCTCGCGCAGGAGGCGGAGCACGGCGTCGTACAGCTCGGTCTCGCGCTCCGGCGTGATCTTGCTACGACGGGCTGCGGCGGTCGCGGCCTCTGTGGACATCGATCCCTCCCGGACACCTCTGTCTCTGCACATACGAGAGTAGGGGGTGCACAATCGAGACGCAAACGTATCGAGACGCTTGCGTCTCGATGAATTCGGATCTAGGCTGCCTCCGTTTGTTGCCGTTTTGACTGATTACCGATAAGAGGGC
>NZ_JNXC01000221.1 GCF_000716595.1 Saccharothrix sp. NRRL B-16314 | reverse complement strand
GCTCACGCTGGACTGCACCGGTTGTCCGTTGGTGGCGTTGGTGACGGAGGTGTCGGCGAACGTGATGTACCCGCTGACCAACCGGTAGGTGGCGTCGTTCGCGTTGAGCGAGTTGCCCCGCACGTTGGCGGTGCAGGTGACAGTGCCGGCGATGCCGGGGTGGACGAGGAAGCGGGTGTAGAGCGTCACGTCCTGCAACGGGGAGCCCGAGTTCGTGTCGTACACGTTCTGCCCGATCACCATGTTCTTGCTCCAGCCGCCCGGACCCCGGCAGACGACCTCGTTGTCGAAGAGGCTGCGGATGGTGGCGTTGTTG
>NZ_JNXC01000220.1 GCF_000716595.1 Saccharothrix sp. NRRL B-16314 | reverse complement strand
GCTCACGCTGGACTGCACCGGTTGTCCGTTGGTGGCGTTGGTGACGGAGGTGTCGGCGAACGTGATGTACCCGCTGACCAACCGGTAGGTGGCGTCGTTGGCGTTGAGCGAGTTGCCCCGCACGTTGGCGGTGCAGGTGACAGTGCCGGCGATGCGGGGGTGGACGAGGAAGCGGGTGTAGAGCGTCACGTCCTGCAACGGGGAGCCCGAACTCGTATCGTACACGTTCTGCCCGATCACCATGTTCTTGCTCCAGCCGCCCGGACCCCGGCAGACGACCTCGTTGTCGAAGAGGCTGCGGATGGTGGCGTTGTTG
>NZ_JNXC01000219.1 GCF_000716595.1 Saccharothrix sp. NRRL B-16314 | reverse complement strand
GTCGTAGACCGGCACCGCCGAGGAGCCGCGGATCAGCGAACCGCCGTGGATCCAGACCATGACCGGCCGACCGCCGCGCTCCGTCGCGGACCGCGGCCCGGCGCCCCATGGCGCCCCCACGTTCAGGTTCAGGCAGTCGTCGCCCGGGATCTCGGGATCGGGGAGGAGCGCGTCGAGCGGCGGGGCGTACGGCCGCTTCGGCGCCGTCGGACCGAACGCCGTGGCCTCCCGCACCCCGTCCCACGGCTCGACCGCCTCCGGCGCGCGGAACCGCAGCGCGCCCACCGGGGGCCGCGCGTAGGGCACACCCAGGAAG
>NZ_JNXC01000218.1 GCF_000716595.1 Saccharothrix sp. NRRL B-16314 | reverse complement strand
GTGCCCTGTCCACCGCCGAGGTCACCGCGGCCTTCGGCGGCAGCACCGCGCCCAAGAGCGTGCTGGGCAAGCAGCTGATGGCCGTCTACTTCAACCTCGCCACCCGGCGCATCAACGCCGGAACGGCCATCGTCTCGCGGACCGCCCAGGCCCTGGGCCTGCACAACGTCCGTGATGCCGCGATCTACGCACAGGACACGCTGCTCCTCCCGGTGAACCCCGGCACCGCGCAGCGCTACAGCAGGATCATCGGGATCCTGGACGACATCAACGCCAACAGGATCGAGCGGTACTGACGCTGTCTCTTATACACATCT
>NZ_JNXC01000217.1 GCF_000716595.1 Saccharothrix sp. NRRL B-16314 | reverse complement strand
CGCCGTCCGGGCCGACCGCGATGGCCTCCATGTCGCGGGGCGTGCCGACGCCCTGCATGGTCAGGGTCGCCACCGTCTTTCCCGTACGGGAGTCGATGCCGTAGATCAGGGGGGCGTCCTGGTCGTTGTGCGTCCAGTAGATCCCCGGGTGGGCCCGGCTGGCGGCGAGGCCGCTGGACTCGGTGACGCGGGAGTCCTCGATGGTGAAGTCGCGGTCGGGTTCCTGCCCTTCGGCACGGGCATGGCCGGCCGGGAGCAGCACCAGGGCGGCGGCCGCGCCGAGGGCGCACAGAGCAGATCGCATGGATCAAGCGTGCCA
>NZ_JNXC01000216.1 GCF_000716595.1 Saccharothrix sp. NRRL B-16314 | reverse complement strand
GCCGTTCGTGAACCGGGTGCCGCTGTTCGTGCTCTGGCTGTTCGGGGCCACGCTCGTCACCCCCTTCGCGGTCTTCCTCGCCCGGCGGGGTGACCGGTCGTGAGCTCCGCGGGCGTCGCCGTGTCCGTCTTCGCGTTCTTCATGGTGCTCACCGTCGCTCTCGGGCTCCTCGCCGTGCGCCGGCACCAGACCGGCGGGCTCGACGCCTGGTCCGTCGGCGGGCGTTCGCTCGGGCCCGTCTTCATCTGGGTGCTGATGGCGGGGGAGGGCTACACGAGTTTCAGCTATCTCGGCGCCGCCGGGTGGTGCCGGGAGGCGGC
>NZ_JNXC01000215.1 GCF_000716595.1 Saccharothrix sp. NRRL B-16314 | reverse complement strand
TGTGTATAAGAGACAGCTCTGAACCCATGTCTCAGACCGTCAGTGCCGAAGGCGGCGCCAGCTATGCGTCCGCGGGCGTCGACATCGAAGCGGGCGACCGCGCCGTCGAGCTCATGAAGGAGTGGGTGAAGAAGACGCGCCGCCCCGAGGTCCTCGGCGGCCTCGGGGGCTTCGCCGGCCTCTTCGACGCCTCGGCCCTCAAGCGCTACGAGCGTCCGCTGCTCGCCTCCGCCACCGACGGCGTCGGTACGAAGGTCGACATCGCCCGCCAGATGGGCGTGTACGACACCATCGGCCACGACCTGGTCGCGATGGTCATGGA
>NZ_JNXC01000214.1 GCF_000716595.1 Saccharothrix sp. NRRL B-16314 | reverse complement strand
GAGGGAGCTCGCCCGGGCGGTCGCCGCTGACCTGCCCGCCGAGCAACTGACCACTCCTGCTTGCCCGGTCCTGGCCAGGACTCGTCGGTCTTCGAGCAGCACCGGTAGCTACAGTGCCTCTCCCCCAACCAGGACAAGACCGTCGCCGTCGGCCTCGCCGGGGAGATCGTGGTGGGGGCCTGGCTGCGGGAGAAGTTAGGAGTTCCCGAGGAGACCTCCTGGAAGTCCCGCCTGCGTTCCCATGTGATCGCCGGCGGGCCGGGGGACGACCGGCTCGGCTGCGACTTCCGCGTCCACCACGGCGAGCGGACGTACCTCTACG
>NZ_JNXC01000213.1 GCF_000716595.1 Saccharothrix sp. NRRL B-16314 | reverse complement strand
GAAGGGGACGCGTCCGCGGGAGGCGACCCGGCGTCGGGAAACGGCCCCGCCCGCGGTCCGGGCCGGGTTCGGCGGCCTGGATCGCGGGCGGGGTGGGACCCGCGGGGGAGCGGGTTCCTGTGCGAGGAGGTCTTACGGGCGGACGGGCGCCACGCGCGGCTTCGGGTTGGTGCTCGCGGTCTTGTTCAGCGAGAACGACCAGCCCTCGAAGCTGCCCAGAGCCGGCTTGCGGGCCGAGGCGCCGGACGTGCTGTAGGTCCAATTGCCGCCGTTGGGGGCATGCCAGTAGGACCAGTAGGCGGAAGCAGGGGGAGTGTTCACAC
>NZ_JNXC01000212.1 GCF_000716595.1 Saccharothrix sp. NRRL B-16314 | reverse complement strand
CTCCTGGTAGGCGGTCGGCACCATGATCATGTCGAGTCCGGCGTTGACCGAGGTCCGTACGTCGCTCGGGTAGTCGCCGGGGATCTGGTCGATGGCCTGCCAGTCGCTGATGACGAAGCCCTCGAAGCCCATCCGGTCCTTGAGGACGCCGTTGATCATCTCGGCGTTGGCGTGCATCTTCACCGGACCCCGCTCGTCACCGAGGACGTCCAGCGAGGAGTACGAGGGCATGACCGTGCCGGTGCCGCGCTTCACGGCCTCGGCGAACGGCGCGAGGTGCACCGCCTCCAGCTCTTCGCGGGTGACCCTGGTGACGCCCTGGT
>NZ_JNXC01000211.1 GCF_000716595.1 Saccharothrix sp. NRRL B-16314 | reverse complement strand
CCTCGGCGTACAGCTCGTGCTGCTCGGCGCCGTCGCGGCCGGCGTTGTGCGTGAGCTCCCAGAGGCTGAGCGCGGAGCCGTCGCTCAGCAGGTAGGTGTGGCGGTAGGTGGAGCGGCGGAGCGTCGCGCTGTGGTGCGAGGAGTGCAGCGCGCTGGAGTGGGCGAGCGCCGTGCCGAGGCGCTCGACGGTCGAGTCGGGAAGGTCGAAGGAGTTGAGGGCCCGGCCGAGGAGCCGCTCAACGTGCGTCTCGGTCGTCTCGTGCGGATCGTGAGGATCCTGCGGATCGTTCAAGAGGGTCTCCAGGCCGTCGCCGCATGTCACTC
>NZ_JNXC01000210.1 GCF_000716595.1 Saccharothrix sp. NRRL B-16314 | reverse complement strand
CGACCAGGCGGCGACGGCGATCCGCCGGGTGATCGAACTGCTGCGGACGGACGGTCACCGGCTGTTCCTCGCCACGGGGCTCACCAAGTACGGCGACATCCTGCGCGCCCTAGGCCGCCGGGACGAGGCCTTCGCGGCCCTCACGGAGGCGCTTGCCATCAGACACCGCATGGAGGACGCCGGCGGCACGGCCGACTGCCTGGCCTTCACCGCCCGCGCCCACCACCACTTCGGCGAAGGGGAGGCGGCCCGGGAGACCTGGCGGACCTGCCTGGAACTGGCCCGCACCCACAACCTGACCACACGGATAGACGAATGCCTCAAGGG
>NZ_JNXC01000209.1 GCF_000716595.1 Saccharothrix sp. NRRL B-16314 | reverse complement strand
CAGCGTCAGATGTGTATAAGAGACAGGCTCCAGACCGCCGACCGTCACCACGTCCCCCGCGCCGAGCCCCTCGTCGCCCAGCCGCAGCGCCGGATCCAGGGCCCGTACGGCCGTCCCGGTCAGCTCCGCGAAACGGGCGGCGCCCTCCGCGTGGTCCGGGTGGCCGTGGGTGAGCAGGGTGAGCGCGACCCGCTTGCCCAGCTGGGCGGCGCGGATGGCGGCGACGTAGCCGCCGGGGCCAGCTCCGAGTACGACGACGTCGAAGCGGTCTGACATGACTGACTCCCGAGGGTGGTGAGGGTGTTCGGTCCGCGTACGGGCCCACAG
>NZ_JNXC01000208.1 GCF_000716595.1 Saccharothrix sp. NRRL B-16314 | reverse complement strand
CGTATACGCCTTGGTCCGTTACTGCCCAATTCGGTGACAGAGGCGCGTCGGTTATGTACGACCAGACCTCACGCCCCTTGGAGACGGCTACTATGCGATCGGCGCCATGGCCTGTGGTAGCGCCCGGCACCTGAGACTCCCTAGCCATGAACAACACGTATCCGGCGGCGGCCTGGGGTCTGGACACGATAGTGAGCTTGTTTGTGGGAAGAGACCATAGGGGCCTGAGTGTCGACGGATCGAAGGCGTACAAGCTGCCATTCTGTGCCGGTGCGTACAGTACGTCCTTCGAAACGCTCAGTAATCCGTCACGGACCAGTATTGGATG
>NZ_JNXC01000207.1 GCF_000716595.1 Saccharothrix sp. NRRL B-16314 | reverse complement strand
CACATCAGTACCTTCGATCCCATACCTCCATGGCGTTCCCGCCACGGATACTGCATAGTGAGGGACCGAATCGGCCTCGTATTCAGCGGGTCCGCAGGGAATGGACGGAAGTGATGGGATCGTTCGGAGCAGCAGCGGTCGACGGCGTGAACACGGGGCGGCCGCTGCGGGGCATCGCCCTGGACATCGGCAGCTCCCGGACCCGCGCCTGGGCACCGGGCGCGGGCGTCTTCGCCGACGTCCCGAGCGTCCCGGTGCGCCGCGGCCGGGTGACCGACACGGACTCCCAGCTCCGGCTGCTCCGGCGCCTCGCCGCCTCGGCCCCGGGC
>NZ_JNXC01000206.1 GCF_000716595.1 Saccharothrix sp. NRRL B-16314 | reverse complement strand
GCGGTGTGGAAGCGGACGGGGTCGCGCAGGTTGCGGTACCAGTAGCCCGCGTCCATGCGGGTGGTGTCGTGTGGTCCGCCGGTCACGGTGGAGTACACCGGCACGCGTGACGGTTCGGGGGTGAGGGTGGAGAGGGCGTCGATCAGGGCTGTTTCGATGACGTCGACGGCGGCGGAGTGGCCGACGAAGTTCACCCCGGGTACCCGCCACCGCATCAGCCCGGCGCGGGCGAGCACCCGTTCGAACCGTTCGATGGTGTCGCTGTCCCCGGCGACCACGGTGGAACGCGGCCCGTTCACCGCCGACACACTCACCGACGCCGCGTCCTC
>NZ_JNXC01000205.1 GCF_000716595.1 Saccharothrix sp. NRRL B-16314 | reverse complement strand
AAGAGACAGGTCCAGGGCTTGGATCTGCGACTTCTCGTCCACCGAGAGCACCACCGCGCCCTCGGGCGGGTTGAAGTACAGGCCGACGACGTCATAGACCTTCTCCACGAACAGCGGATCCGTCGACAGCTTGAACGTGTCGGTCAGATGCGGCTTGAGCTGGAACTTCCGCCAGATCCGGCCCACGGTGGACTTCGACAGGCCACTGTGCTCCGCCATCGATTTGCGCGACCAGTGGGTGGCGTTCTTCGGGAGTTCCTCCAGCGTGGTGACCACGACCGCCTCCACCTGATCCACGCTGATGGTGGCCGGCCGGCCCCGCCGGGCCC
>NZ_JNXC01000204.1 GCF_000716595.1 Saccharothrix sp. NRRL B-16314 | reverse complement strand
CATCCGCTTCCGGGACCACATCGGCCCCGTCCAGTCGGTGGTGACCAGCACCGGACAGGACGACTCCGGACTCTTCGACGGCACCCTGCGCGACGAGCGGTTCCTGCCGTTCGAAGGCGCGGGCGCCATCGGAGAATGGCAGCTGTCGCTGCCGGACTCCTTCCGCCAGTTCGACTACGAGACCATCAGCGACGTCGTCATGCAGTTCCGCTACACCGCCCGGGACGGCGGGGCCACCCTGGCCGCGGCCGCCGTCGCGGAGCTCCACAAGGCGCTCGGATCGTGGCTGCACACCGGCGGCGGAACGGGCCTGTACCGGCACTTCAGCG
>NZ_JNXC01000203.1 GCF_000716595.1 Saccharothrix sp. NRRL B-16314 | reverse complement strand
GTCCAGGTCGCCCGCATGTTCGCGGGCGCGGGCAAGTCCATGGCCTGGCACGCCCGCGGCGTCGAGCACCACTCCCAGGGCGTCGAGAACTGCCTCAGCATCGTCAACCTGTGCGTCGCCACCGGGAACATCGGCAAGCCCGGCGCCGGCTATGGCACCATCACCGGCCAGGGCAACGGCCAGGGCGGCCGCGAGCACGGCCAGAAGTCCGACCTCCTCCCCGGCGGCCGCTCCATCACCAACCCCGAGCACCGCCGCCAGATCTGCGAGATCTGGGGCATCGACGAGACCGAACTCCCGCCCGCCGGAACCTCCATGATGGAGATGGTC
>NZ_JNXC01000202.1 GCF_000716595.1 Saccharothrix sp. NRRL B-16314 | reverse complement strand
GCGTGGCAGTCCGCGCTGCGGGACATGGCCGTGGTGGGCGACGACCCCGACGAGGTCGGCTTCCTGCGGGACGCCACCGCCGACGGTGAGTTGAAGGTCGTCAATCTCGACGGCGAGACGGTACGGCTGTCCCCGCGCACGGTGACGCTTCCGCATCCCGTGCTCCTGCCCGACCTGGACGACGTACGGGACTTCGCGGCCGAGCTGGGCATCACCCAGCGGGTGGAGCAGATCCACCGGGCCACCTGGACCAACCTCCGGCACGGCGCCGCCACCCTGTCTCTTATACACATCTGACGCTGCCGACGACTCCTTACGTGTAGATCTCGG
>NZ_JNXC01000201.1 GCF_000716595.1 Saccharothrix sp. NRRL B-16314 | reverse complement strand
GGCGAGGGTCACCGCATGAGGCAGAATGCAGCCATGGCGAACGCGGGTACGGAAACAGCGGGCACGATCGGCGCGAGCAAGGCCCTCGCCTGGCTGCTGGTGATCACCGGAGCGGCCGGGGCGCTCGCCGCCTGGGTCATCACGATCGACAAGTTCAAGCTCCTGGAAGACCCGAACTTCGTCCCGGGCTGCAGCCTCAACCCGATCGTCTCCTGCGGCAACATCATGAAGAGCGAGCAGGCCTCGGTCTTCGGCTTCCCGAACCCGATGCTCGGCCTCGTCACCTACGCCACTGTCTCTTATACACATCTCCGAGCCCACGAGACCTCT
>NZ_JNXC01000200.1 GCF_000716595.1 Saccharothrix sp. NRRL B-16314 | reverse complement strand
GTGCCGGACGACGGTGTTGGTCGACCACTTCGACCGGCCCGCCGCGTCGTAGACGACGAGGCTGCCGCGGTCCTGGAGCAGTGCGTAGCCGTTGGTGGCGGCGACGCCGGAGGTCCACAGCTGGGCACCGGCCGCGCTGGTGACCACCAGCTTGCCGTCGGACTGCATGACGGCCTTGGCTCCGGCGTTGCCCGCGGTGTTGGTGCTCCACAGCACCGTGCCCGCGTTGGAGGTGACGACGAGGTTGCCGTCGGTCCGCATCGTGAGCTTGGCGGCGTTGGAGGTGTACGTGGTGCCGGAGGGGATGGTGGTGCCGGAGGGGATGTAGGC
>NZ_JNXC01000199.1 GCF_000716595.1 Saccharothrix sp. NRRL B-16314 | reverse complement strand
GCCCGGTGACCGTCTCCTCCTTCCAGGTGTACGACGTGCGGGAGGCGACCGCTGAGGACGGCACCCCCGTCGTCGACCTGGTCGTCTCCGTCGTCTGCTCCTCCGGCACGTACATCCGGGCGCTCGCCCGGGACCTCGGCGCCGGACTCGGCGTGGGCGGGCACCTGACCGCGCTGCGCCGCACCCGGGTCGGCCCGTACAAGCTCGACTCGGCGAAGACGCTCGACCAGCTCCAGGAGGAGCTCACGGTCATGCCGGTGGCCGACGCCGCCTCGGCGGCCTTCCCCCGGTGGGACGTCGACGAGAAGCGCGCCAAGCTGCTGCTCAACGG
>NZ_JNXC01000198.1 GCF_000716595.1 Saccharothrix sp. NRRL B-16314 | reverse complement strand
TTGCTGTGAGTAAGCCACTTTCATCCTCTACTGGAAGGTGAAACGAGCTGGCCGACGGATGCGGTGAGGAGGCAGAGCCCTCGTCGTCGGCGTAGTGGTTCCACTCATCACACCGGCGCCTAGAGGAGCCCGCTGCAGCCAATTCTGTGCGCGCAGAGAACACTCGGGCGGCGCTACCAGACAAGCATCGCTTGTACGGACCCGTAACTTCTACACGCAAGGGGCCTACCTGCAACTACGGCCCCGCGCGCTGTATCAAGGGAGTGAGTCATGAGTTCTCAGGTGAAGGCATTCGGGTTCGGCATGCCGTGGGAGTCGTTGTACGGGTACAGC
>NZ_JNXC01000197.1 GCF_000716595.1 Saccharothrix sp. NRRL B-16314 | reverse complement strand
GGATGTACTCCGCGACAGTCCGCGCTTCAATGCCTACCTGACTGACCCGCCCGCGCAGCATCCACGTGCTCAACCCATCGGGAGGGACTTCGGCGAACCGCGGGGGCTATGAGCTCCATCATGGACGCCTTCTTCGACGCGGGAAGGTGACATGCGTCTTCAAAGGCTTGAGCTCTAGGAATGCCGAAAGTTCAGTCGCTTGAGTCGCTTCAGTCTCTGTCTCGGGGAGCTCGTCACAGGGGAAGTGTTATTCCGAGTTCCCTCATCGCGCTGGACGGGGGGCCGCCCTCTGAGCGCTCGGTCTTCCTGCCCTTGGCGCGCGGCTGCAGGGTG
>NZ_JNXC01000196.1 GCF_000716595.1 Saccharothrix sp. NRRL B-16314 | reverse complement strand
CAGCTCATCCTTCGCACTTTCGATTAGCCGTGATCACTCACCGTATCGGCACCACAGAACTTGAGCCAGAACCGGAAGTCGTGAACAGAGCCACTGATTTCGTATCAGATCTCCGGAAGGCGGTCGGCCCGGACTTCCTTCTCTGGCTCCCGGGGGTGGTCGCGGTCGTGCGCGACCAGAACCGGAGGGTGTTGCTGCAACGCAGGACTGCTGCCAGCCAATGGACGCCGCTGAGCGGGATCGTGGAGCCGGGCGAGGCCCCGGCTGCCGCGGTGGCACGGGAGGTGCATGAGGAGACCGGAGTACGGGTGGTGGTCGAGCGTCTGGCAGCAG
>NZ_JNXC01000195.1 GCF_000716595.1 Saccharothrix sp. NRRL B-16314 | reverse complement strand
GACAAGAGCGGTGCGCTTATTTCCATTATCAAAGGAATGACTGCAGGCAAGACCAAAAAACAAGGTCGCAGCCACGCCTTCAAGTTTTCGATACTTCAAGAAGTCCCCGTACCCGGCAACCTGGCGAGCCACCGCAGACTGCAGCTTCTCAGGGTAGAGGGGGAGATCGTTGCCGAATTCCCGGGACCCGATCTTCATTTCGAACATCGACTTGCGAACCCTGATCACTTCATCGAGCGTCAGTGGAATTACACCCTTAGTCATAGACCAACTCCGAAGGCGTAGGTTTACAGGTACCGGATATCCGCACAGTCGCTCTGACCTGTGCAGGCT
>NZ_JNXC01000194.1 GCF_000716595.1 Saccharothrix sp. NRRL B-16314 | reverse complement strand
GGCCGAACGCGACGGGGTTCGTGCCGGTGGCCTCCGGGAGGTACGCGATGCCGCGCAGCGCGCTGTCCGGCTTGGCGAGCCAGGCGTGGAAACGGCTCACCCACGCCCCGGTGTTGGCGCCGATGCTGGTGTGCCCGCCGAAGTTGGGGATCGTGCCGAAGGCGTACGGCGTGCCGCCCCACCGCGTCTCGCGGTCGAGCTCGTCGTAGCGGTCGGACAGGCCGTCGACGATCAGCAACCGGCGGCGGTCGACGCCGTGCAGCAGGGCGGGCGTCGGGTTGAGCTGCCAGCCGAGCATGACCCAGGTGGCGCCGGGACGCGCCGCCTCCAGGGC
>NZ_JNXC01000193.1 GCF_000716595.1 Saccharothrix sp. NRRL B-16314 | reverse complement strand
GGCCCCTCCTTGGCGAAGCCCCCGCAGACCTCGGCCGCGGCCAGGCCCTCGGGTTCCTTCGTACCCCCGTCGCCCCCGGAGCAGCTCGTGAGGAGGGCGGCCGCTGCGGCGGCCACCCCGATCCTTGCCAGCGCGGACCTCATGAACGTCACTTCTTTTCGTACGGGTCCGGGAGGTCGTTGTCCCGGGCGTGCAGACGAGCGTCCCGAACATAGTCGACCAGGATCTCGTCGAGGTAGTTGCGGTCCTTCTCGTTCCAGCCGGGCGCGTTGGCGTAGGCGATGCCGGGCCGCAGCGAGTTCTCCTTGCCCATGGACAGCGCCTCGCTCTTGAGG
>NZ_JNXC01000192.1 GCF_000716595.1 Saccharothrix sp. NRRL B-16314 | reverse complement strand
TCGCCGAGCAGTGCGACTACGAGCTGTGGCGCCTCCTCGACCAGATCACTGTGCCGATCGGCCCCACGAATGAGCCGACGACGCTGCGCACGATGCTGGACATTTACTGGACCGATGTGGAGCCGGTGACGGCTCAGCGCGCCGCGGAGGACCGTGCGGAGGCGATGATGCGGGAGGCTCCGGGTGGCCAGTCGTCCCGGTTCGCGGGGACGCCGCGAGCTCGGCACGTTGATAATGGGAAGCGGCTGGCCTGACGGTGGGGAGCGTCGCTCGTCTCGGTGAACCAGCCGCGGTTCCGGCCCGGACGGACCGGGGCCGGCGGTAGCGTCCCGGGAC
>NZ_JNXC01000191.1 GCF_000716595.1 Saccharothrix sp. NRRL B-16314 | reverse complement strand
CCCCGCCCTTGGTGACCCGGGTGATGGAGAGGCCGCCGGGGCCCGGGTAGGTGCGGGTGTCGGTGACGACTCCGGTGCCCTTGTCGAGGGTGATCTCGTCCGCGCCGAGGAAGAGGGTGACCGTCTTGTCCGTGCGCCGGATGAGCTGGCTGCCCCCGGCGTCGTACACGTACTTCGTCGAGCCGCTCGCGGTGTCGTCGACGGCCTCGATGCGGCCCTCGCCGTTCCAGGTGAGCTTCTTGGTGCCGGAGGTGTCCGTGATCGCCGTGGTGTTGCCGGACGCGTCGTACTGGTAGGAGGCGGTCCGCACCTCACCGCCGACGGTCGTCTTCGACG
>NZ_JNXC01000190.1 GCF_000716595.1 Saccharothrix sp. NRRL B-16314 | reverse complement strand
GATCAGCGACGACGGCCAGGGGGGCGCGGACGAGAGCAAGGGGTCGGGCCTGGCCGGTATCCGCCGGCGGATCGAGGCTTACGACGGGCGTTTTACCCTTGACAGCCCGGCCGGCGGGCCGACGACGATGCGAGTGGAGCTGCCGTGCGGATCGTGATCGCGGAGGACGACCCGCTGCTGCGCGAGGGCTTGGCACTGCTGCTGCGCGCCGAGTCGCTCGACGTGGTGGCCACCACAGACACGCCGGGATCGTTCCTGGCCGCGGTGGCCGAGCACGAGCCGGACGTCGCCATCGTCGACGTGCGGATGCCGCCCACCCACACCGACGAGGGGATC
>NZ_JNXC01000189.1 GCF_000716595.1 Saccharothrix sp. NRRL B-16314 | reverse complement strand
GATCCCCTCGTCGGTGTGGGTGGGCGGCATCCGCACGTCGACGATGGCGACGTCCGGCTCGTGCTCGGCCACCGCGGCCAGGAACGATCCCGGCGTGTCGGTGGTGGCCACCACGTCGAGCGACTCGGCGCGCAGCAGCAGGGCCAAGCCCTCGCGCAGCAGCGGGTCGTCCTCCGCGATCACGATCCGCACGGCAACTCCACTCGCATCGTCGTCGGCCCGCCGGCCGGACTGTCCAGGGTAAAACGCCCGTCGTAAGCCTCGATCCGCCGGCGGATACCGGCCAGGCCCGACCCCTTGCTCTCGTCCGCGCCCCCCTGGCCGTCGTCGCTGATC
>NZ_JNXC01000188.1 GCF_000716595.1 Saccharothrix sp. NRRL B-16314 | reverse complement strand
GTGTAGAGCGCGCTGCCGCTGCCCACGTGGATGTTGCCGTCGGCGACGAGCACCGGCTCGGTCGACTGGCGCGGCTCCGTCGCGATCCGCCAGCGGTCCTGGCCGGTGGTGGCGTCGATGGCGTACACCGTGCCGAGGTGGTCGGAGAGGTACACCCCGCCGCCCGTGACCGCCGGGCCCGGCGCGAACGCGGGCGGGGAGAGGAAGACGGCCGGCGCCTCGAAGTGCCAGCGGACGTGCCCGGCGGCGATGTCGATCGACAGGACCCGCGTCCCGGCGGAGACGTACACGCAGCCGTCCTCGGCGGGGGCCACCCGGACCGGCACGCCCGCGCAG
>NZ_JNXC01000187.1 GCF_000716595.1 Saccharothrix sp. NRRL B-16314 | reverse complement strand
CTTCTTGAGCGCCGCCATGACGGCCATCATGTCCTGGGTCATCGGGACGTCGATGCCCGTCAGGTCGATCGGCTTCGTCTGCTGGATCGGCTTGCCGTCCGGGTCGACGTTGTGGTTCTCGTAGATGCTCATCGACAGCTCGGCCTGGCCGTCGAGGACCCTCAGCTCCCCGCCCTGGTCGCCCCGGCTGTCGAAGAACGCCTGCTCCCCCAGGCCCTCGATCGGCGTGACGACCTGGTAGTACTTCGCCCGCGGGGCGATCTCGGGCTCGGGGTCCGTCACTTTGTGCAGGGTGTACGAGAGCGCGACGCTGTAGCCGCTCTCGTACACCCTGCAC
>NZ_JNXC01000186.1 GCF_000716595.1 Saccharothrix sp. NRRL B-16314 | reverse complement strand
GCACCACGCGTCCTCGTACATCGAGGGCCTGACGATCCTCGCGAACATGCGCCTCTGCGCGAACATGCCGGCGCAGCACGCGGTGGCCGCCGCCCTCCAGGGCCGGCAGTCGATCGAGGACCTCGTACTGCCGGGCGGGCGCCTACTGGAGCAGCGGGACACGGCGTACGAGCTGCTGACGCAGATCCCGGGCGTGACGTGCGTGAAGCCGAAGGGCGCGCTGTACCTGTTCCCACGCCTCGACCCGAACGTCTACAAGATCAAGGACGACCGGCAGATGGTCCTCGACCTGCTGCGGGCCGAGAAGATCATGGTGGTGCACGGGACGGGCTTCAAC
>NZ_JNXC01000185.1 GCF_000716595.1 Saccharothrix sp. NRRL B-16314 | reverse complement strand
GGTATGTGCAGGCCACAGTGCCGGCCCATGACGCAGACACCCACAGCCCACGACGGATCGCCCCAGGACGGGGCGCCCGGACAGGCCCGCGCCCAGTTCACGGTCCCCGCCAAGCACCCGATGGTCACCCTGCTCGGCTCCGGTGACGCCCTGCTCCGAGTGATCGAGCGGTCGTTCCCGCAGGCGGACATCCACGTCCGGGGCAACCAGGTGAGCGCGGTCGGCGACGCGGCGGAAGTCGCGCTGATCCAGCGCCTGTTCGACGAGATGATGCTGGTGCTCCGCACCGGTCAGCCGATGACGGAGGACGCAGTGGAACGCTCGATCGCCATGCTCA
>NZ_JNXC01000184.1 GCF_000716595.1 Saccharothrix sp. NRRL B-16314 | reverse complement strand
GAGCACAGTATGGCCCGGTGAAAACTCCAGGTCGAGCTGGTTAAGGACTGGGCGTGATGTGCGGGGATAACGGAAGGTGCAGGACTGGTAGTGCAAGGGCATCGGTGGTACCTCGGCGCCGGAGCGGGACTCCTCCGGCTACGCCGACATGGGGTGGGCGCAACCGGAGGAGCAGAGTTTTAGTAGGACACGGTAAGGGACTTGACCCAGGTACGGACGCCCGTAGCACCGTCGTTGACGACGAAGTAGTAGTCGCCGGCGCCGTGATCAGACCATGTGCCGGTGGAGGTGGAGGTGCTGCTGGCGTGGCACTGCGTGAAACTCGCCCTCACGTAGTA
>NZ_JNXC01000183.1 GCF_000716595.1 Saccharothrix sp. NRRL B-16314 | reverse complement strand
GGTACCGTCCGAAGAACAGCTTTTTCACACAGCAGCTCTCACAGCAGCATTTTCCTACGGGCAGGAGGGACGGGGCGTTCTCGCTCCGTATGGATGGACGTGAAGCGATACTTCCGTGGGCCGGTCATGTGGATCGTGCTGGCCGTCCTCGCCGTGGTCGTGCTGATGCAGGTCGTCGGCTCGTCCGAGGGCTACAAGACGGTGGACACCGGCAAGGTCGTCCAGGCGATCGACAAGAACCAGGTCAAGCAGGCAAAGGTCACCACCGGTGACGAGCAGATCATCAAGATCGAACTCGTCGACGGTCAGAAGATCGACAACAGCAGCAAGGTCCAGGCC
>NZ_JNXC01000182.1 GCF_000716595.1 Saccharothrix sp. NRRL B-16314 | reverse complement strand
GCCCTGAGCGTCTGACGGGGGCGGGGCTGGGCGGGGCGCTCAGGCCGGGTCGGGCGGTGCCGGGCAGGGACGTTCCGGGCGTCGGGGCCGTCGGGCAGGCGCTCAGGCCTGCTTCTCGGCGTCCTGCGCCGCCCGCGCCGCCTTCGCGCGCTCGGCCGCGAGTTCGCGGGCCGAGGCGAGCCGGTAGGGCACGTCGATGACGACGACGTTCTTCATGAACAGCAGCCGGGTCTTCAGCCGCAGCGCGCTCTGGTTGTGCAGCGGCTGCTCCCACCAGTGGCCCACCACGTACTCGGGGATGACCACCGAGATCACCGCGCCCTCCGTGCGCTCGGGCAC
>NZ_JNXC01000181.1 GCF_000716595.1 Saccharothrix sp. NRRL B-16314 | reverse complement strand
GTCTTGGGGGACGTTCCTAGGCAAGCGTTGGCCGGGGCACGTGCACCGGGGAGCTTTGAGCGGCCCTCCCGTACGTACCCCGGCAGACCGCGCAGCGCCCGACCCGCGTAGCTTCTGCCGACACCGCAGACGCCCGGCCCGGATCCCGTGGGGGGAATCCGCACCGGGACATGGGAAGCGCCCCGCTCGTCGACCCGTGGGGGGATCGACGACGCGGGGCGCTTCCTCTTTTTTTCAAGGCTCGGTTCGCCTCCGGGGCGCTGGAGCCTGTGGGGGCACGGCGATCGTGCTCGCCCCTCCTTCGTCGGGCCTCCGCGCGTTCGCCGCGCCCCGGGAGATG
>NZ_JNXC01000180.1 GCF_000716595.1 Saccharothrix sp. NRRL B-16314 | reverse complement strand
CACGTGATTGTGGAGCAGGCTCCGGTGGTGTCGGTGGGGTCTGTTCGGCCTGGTGTGCGTGGTGTGGTGTCGGATGTTGTGGTGTGGGTGGTGTCGGCTCGGTCGGAGTCGGGGTTGGTGGGTCAGGCTCGTCGGTTGGCGGGGTGGGTGGCTGCTCGTCCGGGGTTGTCGCCGGTGGATGTCGGGTGGTCGTTGTCGCGGCGGGCGCGGTTGGAGTACCGGGCGGTCGTGGTCGGTTCGGGTCGGGACGAGTTGTTGGCCGGGTTGGTCGCGGTCGCGGACGGTCGGGTCGGTGTGGGGCGTCCGGGTGAGGGTGTGGTCGTCGGCCGGGTGACCGGCGC
>NZ_JNXC01000179.1 GCF_000716595.1 Saccharothrix sp. NRRL B-16314 | reverse complement strand
GGATGCGACCGCCCGGCTCAGGCCGGGTGGCGCATCCTCGCGTGCGTTTCGGGCGCGTTCCGGGTATGCGGGCGCGTTCTCGGTAAAGGGCGTCAGCCGCGCAGGGCCACGTGGAAGGACGAGGCCCAGAGCACGATCGCCGCGCCCAGGCCCACCACGACGCGGATCGTTTCCGCGGTGGTGCCGGCCGCCAGGACGACCAGCCCGACGATCGCGACCGCCGTCAGGAAGATGGCGGTCCACTTGTACTGCCCCTGGTCGTAGAGGCGGGCGAGCGGAAAGAAGTGCAGCCCCACGACCCTGTCTCTTATACACATCTGACGCTGCCGACGACTCCTTAC
>NZ_JNXC01000178.1 GCF_000716595.1 Saccharothrix sp. NRRL B-16314 | reverse complement strand
GGCATCGACCTCAACGGCATCACCGACCCCTCCCACCCGCGCTACAGCGAGGCCGGCGAGATCCGCGCGATGTACGAGAACGAGCCGGACGTCAAGAAGGTCATCGACACCGCCCGCGGCGTCGAGGGCCTGGTCCGCCAGATGGGCGTGCACGCGGCCGGCGTGATCATGTCCAGCGAGCCGATCGTCGACCACGCGCCGATCTGGGTGCGGCACACCGACGGCGTCACCATCACGCAGTGGGACTACCCGCAGTGCGAGTCGCTGGGCCTGCTCAAGATGGACTTCCTGGGCCTGCGCAACCTGACCATCATGGACGACGCCGTCAAGATGGTGAAGGC
>NZ_JNXC01000177.1 GCF_000716595.1 Saccharothrix sp. NRRL B-16314 | reverse complement strand
GGCGGAGACCACCTGGACGTCCGTGGACTGCACCCACGCGATGCGGTGGTTGTAGTGGATGGGCATGAACTTGGTCGTCCCCTGGACGCGCGTCCCGTCCTTGTTGTAGGCGCTGGAGTAGTAGTCGCCGAAGACCTCGGCGCCGGCCGCGACGTACGCCTGACCCGCGGGGATCGTGTACTTCTTCAGCGGGTCTTCGTTCTTGGTGCCGTTGGCGGTGTCGTCCTGGATCGGGACACCGGTACCGGCGTAGGCCTCGCGGTTCGGGTAGGCGCGTCCGTAGACCTTGATCGGGGTCGTCCCGACCGGCTTGACGACCGTCTTCGCGGTGTTCACCTGGGA
>NZ_JNXC01000176.1 GCF_000716595.1 Saccharothrix sp. NRRL B-16314 | reverse complement strand
GCGTCGGTGTCCAGGACGTGGGCGAACTCGCTCCGGATCCGGGCGGCGGTCGCCGGAGCGGCGAGCGAGTACGCGTGGAGCAGCCCCAGGTCGTAGCCGGCGGGTAGGCGGCCCCAGTTCTCCCAGTCGAGCAGGACCAGGGGCGCGCGGGTGAGGTTCGCCCAGTGCAGGTCGGCGTGCCCGGTGGTCGTCTCACGGATCCGGATGGAGTCGATGCCGAGGAAGCGGCGGAAGTTCCGGTCGACCCAGTTTTGCCGTACGGACTCCCGGTCGGTGGGCACCGTCGCGAGCGTGCCGAGTGCGGACTTCAGCTCTGCCCACCACGAGTCGGGCAGATTGACGT
>NZ_JNXC01000175.1 GCF_000716595.1 Saccharothrix sp. NRRL B-16314 | reverse complement strand
ATCCGCAGGAGGGCGATGGCGACCGCGACACGTAGCCGGAGTTTCGCGCCGGCTGTCTGGCCTTGGAACCATTCCTGTGCGCTACCGACGGGGTAGATCTTCAGGCGGGCTGCGCGGTCAATGGACACGGACTGCAGGGACGGCACCCCGAACCCGGTGGCGAGACTGGCGATCTCGTCGTTGATCTCTTCGAAGAGCTTCGCCGCTGTGGCCTTGCTGTCACCGTCAAGCAGGCTGGCGGCAGCATCGAGGATGCGGATGGCCTTCTCCTCCGCCTCGTCCGGAGGGGTCTCCTGCGGGGCTTCCAGCACGCTGAGTGCGCCTTCGAGGCGCAGTACGGCTT
>NZ_JNXC01000174.1 GCF_000716595.1 Saccharothrix sp. NRRL B-16314 | reverse complement strand
GGGAATCCGGTATTGCCCGGGGAGGTTACTGGGCCGTAGCGTTCCCGGGGCGGTGCTCAGTCGCAGGTCGGACCACCACTATGTGCCGACGGAGACAAACGCCCCGCCCGGCTTTGTCTCCACGGTGACAAATTCCGGAGCGGATCAAGGATTCTGCGCCACGCCCCTTGTCCGAGTGATCCGCACCGACTTAACGTGCGCCCGCGGCGCACGCCCGACGCATGCTTGCTGGAGGTGGGATGGGAATCGAAGTAGTGGTTGAGGGTCTGACCATGTCCTTTGGCAAGCAGAATATCTGGCAGGACGTGACCTTGACATTGCCGGCCGGAGAGGTGAGCGTCATGC
>NZ_JNXC01000173.1 GCF_000716595.1 Saccharothrix sp. NRRL B-16314 | reverse complement strand
GTGCCGGCCGATCCGCCGAGCGGGGCGTAACGAGGTCGTCCGGAGCGGGTAACGGCCCTCCCCACCATCGGGTGGAGGACCGTTCGAATGATTTAGGAGGGCGGCCCGCCGGGCCCTGAAGCTTCGGTCATGGGACCGATGCTGCCATCCTCCCGACCTCTGCAAAACCGTTCCCGCAAAGCCGGCCGAACTCTTGTGCGGGAACGTTCCCGCATCAATACTCGCTCCATCCTCCCGTGCCCGACACAACACCCGTAAAGGGGTGGGTCTGCATGCGCATGCCCGGATTCATCGTCTTCGTCTGTACCGCCGCGCTCGCGGCCTCCCTCACCGCCTGCTCCGGAGC
>NZ_JNXC01000172.1 GCF_000716595.1 Saccharothrix sp. NRRL B-16314 | reverse complement strand
GCAGGGGGCGGTCGGCTTCGATGCGGACCTCCTTGCCGCGCAGGATCTCGATCTGAGGGCGGTTCACGTGCGCGCCCGTCTTCAGCTCGTTCATCATGGCGAAGAAGAGACGTTTGGGTGCTTCCTTGATCACCACAATGTCGAGGAGGCCGTCGTCGACCCGCGCGCCGGGGGCGATGTTCCGCCCGAAGCCGTAGAAGCCGGAGTTGGCCGCGACCACGGTGTAGCCGGTGCGCTCGTGCCGGGTCCCGTCGATCGTGATGCGGTACGCGGCGGGCTTCCAACCGAGGACGGCCCGGAGGCCGCCCGCGTAGTAGGAGGCCGCGCCGCGCAGCAGACGGGAGGTGTT
>NZ_JNXC01000171.1 GCF_000716595.1 Saccharothrix sp. NRRL B-16314 | reverse complement strand
CAGGACCAGCGACGAACCGGCCTTGGCGGAGAGCTGGGGCAGCGCCTTGGTCAGGTACGTGGAGTTGATGCCGTGCTCGAGGTCGATGTCGACGCCGTTGAAGCCGTACTCCTGCATGAGGGCGTACGTGCTGTTCGCGAAGGCGGTCGCGGAGGCGTCGCTGTTGATCGTGACGTTCCCCTTCTCGCCGCCGACCGAGATGATCACGGACTTGCCGGCCGCCTTCTTCGCGGCCACGTCGGCCTTGAAGTCGGCGACGGAGGCGTAGCCGACGGCCGGGTCGAGGTTGAAGGTGATCTGGCCGGGCGTGGCCGTGGCGTCGGCGAACGAGACGGCGATGATGTCGTAC
>NZ_JNXC01000170.1 GCF_000716595.1 Saccharothrix sp. NRRL B-16314 | reverse complement strand
GGTTGTAGAGGTAGCGCCCGACGATCGAGTAGCCGGCGGCCTTCAGGGCCTGGGCGCGGGCCGGGGTGATCTTGGTGACGCCGTCGCAGGCGCCGCCCTGCCGGCTCTGGTCGCCGTACGAGACGAGCAGGGACGACCAGGTGGGGAAGTCGGCCTGCCCGTTGGCGGCGAGCTTCATGAAGGACTGGAAGGTGCTGACGCTGCTCGCCAGCGCGGAGGTGTACGTGGCGGAGAACGACACCGGGCGCTTGTTGAGCACCATGGCGGCGGTGAAGAGCTGGACCCACACGCCGGAGGCACCGGTGGAGAGGGTGTGGCTCTTCAGACCGGCCTGGGTGCCTGGCCCGAAG
>NZ_JNXC01000169.1 GCF_000716595.1 Saccharothrix sp. NRRL B-16314 | reverse complement strand
CACCTCAACCGCCCGGTGGCGACCCTCGTCGCCGACTACGCCGACCGTCCTCCCGCCTATCTCGGCGGCGATCCGGAACGCGCCTTCCTGGAGCTCCAGGTGGGCGAGCTGCTGCGCGCCCACGTCAGCGGAGCGCTCGCGCTGCCCCCGCGCGACGCGGCCCTGCTCCGGCTCCTGGTCACCACCCGTAACGTGCTCGCGCACCGGTCCGTGCTGTACGACCGGACACTCGACGAGCTCTGCGCCGAACTCTCGCAGGCGGACCTCAGGGCTGCCTAGCGGCGCGGAGGGCCACGTCAGGGACGGCCCGGGGCGGTGCCCGGAAGCGGGCAGCGCCGCCGCCGGGGGCAGCACC
>NZ_JNXC01000168.1 GCF_000716595.1 Saccharothrix sp. NRRL B-16314 | reverse complement strand
ACGACCTGGCCGACCGGCTGCGGATCACCGACCTGATGGACCGGATCATCGAGCTGCCGCGCAGCGACCGGTGGCAGTCGATGGCCCGCGCCTCGATCCGTGAGGACCTGTTCGCGGCGCACTCGGCGCTCACCGCGGACGTCCTGGCCGCCGGGAACGGCGCGTCGAGCCCCGAGCAGCGGTTCAAGGCCTGGGAGGAGAAGAACGCGGCGATCCTGGGCCGCGCGCGGACGACCCTGGAGGAGATCCAGGGCTCGGACACCTTCGACCTGGCCAACCTGTCGGTGGCCATGCGCACGATGCGCACCCTGCTGCGGAGCCACAGCTAGGCACGCCGGCGGACAGGTGAGCAGGGA
>NZ_JNXC01000167.1 GCF_000716595.1 Saccharothrix sp. NRRL B-16314 | reverse complement strand
CCCCGACACCACCCCGGCCCGCCGTCCCCAAACATCGACTTCGGGGCGGCTTGTGTCGTTCCCGACCGGTTGCGTGACACGTGCGCCGTTCGTGCGCTCTGGCCGCTCCGCCGCCCATACGTGAGGCTTGCGACCGTCCGCATCGCGGACAGCCACCAGCCCAGTCGAGAGGAACGGGTGCACGTGCCCCAGGAGAACCCCTTCACCACCGGCTCGTCCGAACACTTCCCCGGCTTCCCGGACGTCACGGCGCCGCTGACCGCCGCCGAGACCTCCCGGATCACCGGCCGCGGCCTCTGGGCCGCCGACGGCACGGTGGACCCCGGCGCCGTCCGGCTCGGCCAGACCCTCGCCAACGC
>NZ_JNXC01000166.1 GCF_000716595.1 Saccharothrix sp. NRRL B-16314 | reverse complement strand
CGGCACGGTGTTGGTGACGGGTGGGACGGGTGTGTTGGGGCGGGTGGTGGCGGCGCATTTGTTGCGGGGGCATGGGGTTCGGCGGGTGGTGTTGGCGGGGCGTCGTGGTGTGGGTGCGCCGGGGGTTGGGGGGTTGTGTGAGGAGTGGGGTGGTCGGGTTGTGGTGGTGGAGTGTGATGTGGCTGATCGTGGTGCGGTGGCGCGGTTGGTGGGTGGTATCGGGGATTTGACGGGTGTGGTGCATGCGGCGGGTGTGTTGGACGATGGTGTGGTCGGGGGGTTGACTGCCGAGCGGGTCGGTGCGGTGTTGCGGCCGAAGGTGGACGGGGCCTGGCACCTGCACGAACTGACCCGGGACCG
>NZ_JNXC01000165.1 GCF_000716595.1 Saccharothrix sp. NRRL B-16314 | reverse complement strand
GAACTACGCCCGGTACCCCGGCTTCCTCGCCCGCCTCCACCAGGTCCGCCCCGAGCTCTCGCTCTTCGCGGCCGTCGACTGGCCCGAACTCGACACCCACGGCACCGTCACCCCCGGCGCCGACGCCAAGCTCGTCTACAACAACGACTACGCCGTCAACGACCTCGTGATCGCCGACATCACCGAGGACATCCTGCGCCACCAGAACCCGGACGTCCTCTTCGTCTACTTCGGCGAGACCGACGAGATCGGCCACAACCACGGCGCCGCCAGCCCCGAGTACACCGCCGCCATCGACGTCCAGGACGGCTACCTCGGCCGCCTGCTCACCGCGATCAAGGCCCGCCCCTCGTACGCCAC
>NZ_JNXC01000164.1 GCF_000716595.1 Saccharothrix sp. NRRL B-16314 | reverse complement strand
GCGCCGTACTGCTGGACGTCCGAGGCGAGGACCGAACCGAGCGGCTGCCCCCCCACGTACTCCCTGACGATGTACGGCATGACGGCGCCGTCGAGGGTGTCCTCGCCGGTGTCGAAGACCGAGACGATGTTGGTGTGCGAAAGCTTCGCGACGGCCTGCGCCTCGCGCCGGAACCGCTCGCGGAACGACTGCTCACGGCCGAGCTCGGTGTGCAGTGTCTTGATCGCGACCTGCCGGTCGAGGGCGCTGTCGTAGGCCAGGTACACCGACGCCATGCCGCCCTCGCCGAGAAGGTCACGCAGCTGGTACCGGCCGCCCGCGACCGAACCGCCCGCATAGCGGCCCTGTGCGCCGTCCTGG
>NZ_JNXC01000163.1 GCF_000716595.1 Saccharothrix sp. NRRL B-16314 | reverse complement strand
GTTCCCCGAGGCCGGTGGCGATGGGGGTGACGACGCCGCGGATCTTGCGGACGGCGTGGGTGCCGTCGGGGCGGTCCTCGACGATCGCGCGCCAGGACTCGGTGCGGAAGTAGCGGCGGGCCCTGCCTTCGACCTCCTCGCGCAGGAGGAGCTCGAAGGAGGCGTCGGCTGCCTCGTACGTGTAGCCCTGGAGCTCGCGCTCCTTGACCCGCTCGACGACCCGGGCGATCAGGGCGCGGTCGTCGCCCAGGTCGACGCCGAGTTCCTTGCCCTTGAGCTCGATGGAGGCGCGGCCGGCCATGTCGGAGACCAGCATCCGCATGGTGTTGCCGACCAGCTCGGGGTCGATGTGCTGGTAGAGG
>NZ_JNXC01000162.1 GCF_000716595.1 Saccharothrix sp. NRRL B-16314 | reverse complement strand
GCCTTGAGCTGCGGGATGGAGGCCGAGACGTTCGGCAGCTTGATGATGTTGGCGCCGGGGGTCTTGGCCAGGTCGCCGAGCTCGGAGAGGGCGTCGGGGATGCGCTGGCCCTCCTCGAGGAACTCGGGGAAGACGGCGATGATGCGGCCGGCGAGGGAGATGTCCCGCGTCTCGACCGTGACGCCGGCCTGCGAGGCATACGCCTGGATCACGGGCAGGAACGAGTACGTCGCCAGGGCAGGCGCCTCGTCAGTGTGGGTGTAGATGATGGTCGAGTCAGTCACCGGGTGCTCCGCTCCACGTCTGCGTATGCGAGATTGCTCGACATCAAGATATCTCGTGATCGAGGTCCTCGGTAAAGG
>NZ_JNXC01000161.1 GCF_000716595.1 Saccharothrix sp. NRRL B-16314 | reverse complement strand
GTCGGTGAGCACCGCGAGGCAGTCGGCGTGCCGGGTCAGGACCCACGAACCGAGCAGTTCGTGCCAGAAGACCGGGCCGGTCTCGCGCATCCGGTCGTACGAGGGGTAGGGGTTCCGCAGGATCGACGGTCGGGCCAGATCCAGAATCGGGTCCACGGCTGCCGCTTGCTCCACGAAACGTCTCCCCCTGCGCATAGGGCCTGGTTGAGGCCTTTGACTGCTACCGAGTCGAGCGGTACGAGGCACCGGACACCGGTGGGTGGAGCGCCTCGTTGATCTGGTCACCGACCGTTCGCCGGTGCTTCTCCGTACGTCATGCGAGCCGAGCGCCGGTGACGCTACCACGCAACTGGGGTGGCTGGTAT
>NZ_JNXC01000160.1 GCF_000716595.1 Saccharothrix sp. NRRL B-16314 | reverse complement strand
GCGTCAGGGACGCCCGGAGCTCGCCGAGCGCCTCCGTGCCGATCTGGTCGATGAAGTGCTTGCGCACCGATTCGACGTGGTGCGGGGCGACCTTGCGCATGGTGGCCATGCCCTCGTCGGTGAGGACGGCGTAGAGCCCGCGCCGGTCGGACTCGCAGTTCTCGCGCCGGACGAGTCCGGCGTTCTCCATGCGGGTGATCTGGTGCGAGAGCCGGCTCTTCGACTGGAGCGTGGCGGCGGCCAGGTCGCTCATGCGCAGCCGCCGCTCCGCCGACTCGGAGAGGTTCACGAGGATCTCGTAGTCGTTCATCGTCAGGCCGAAGGGCTGGAGGTCCCGCTCCAGCTGGTACGTCAGCATTCTGTTGACG
>NZ_JNXC01000159.1 GCF_000716595.1 Saccharothrix sp. NRRL B-16314 | reverse complement strand
GGAGGAGGGCATGACTCTCTCTTCCGTCGGGTGTGGGGGGACGCGCGCGCCCACGGCATGCCATGGGCATGACATGAACGCGCGCACTTCGTCGCCTCCATGATTTAAGAAGTGAAGTAAGGGGGCGTCAAGAGGCGGGAGCTCCCCCGTCCCCGTCCGGTCAGCGGGAGTTGCCGGCGTGGGTGAGGGTCTCCCAGGCGACGAAGAGGTTGTCTGTGCCCGCCGGACGCCTGGCCTGGGTGAGGTTCTGCGTGTTGGTCATCGCGTAACCCATACGGTTGCCGAGCGCGTTGAAGCCCACCTCGGTGACCGGACCCAGGTGATCCTTGAGGGCGCCGCCGCAGAGCCAGCCCGGGACCGCCGTGCCG
>NZ_JNXC01000158.1 GCF_000716595.1 Saccharothrix sp. NRRL B-16314 | reverse complement strand
CTCCCCGACGCTGGAGCTCCTGCACATGCTCGGCCGCTCGCGCAGGTGCGGAGCCACCAGTGATGAGCACGCCTGCCTCTATGTTGCGGTCGACTCCCGAGAGGGTGAAGTTCGCGCTCGTCGTCAGGAGCGTATGTCGGTCCGCCACCGCCAATTTCGCGTGGGTCTTGGCCCCCTTATCGGTTCTGCGGACTGTGGGCCAGTGCCAGAGGCGAATCCCGGTCACATCGGCGAATGCCGTTGCGGGCTCCACTCCCGTGAGGGCGTTGCCCGCGCCTTGCAGGGTCTCCACGACGACGTCGACGACGACCCCCCGGGCGATCGCGGCCCGAAGAGCTCCTTCCAGCGGCGCGTAGCGTCTTGCCGAGT
>NZ_JNXC01000157.1 GCF_000716595.1 Saccharothrix sp. NRRL B-16314 | reverse complement strand
GGCCTCAAGCGACGGGGCGATCTGGCGGCACGGGCCGCACCAAGCGGCCCAGAAGTCCACCAGCACGGGCTTGTCGCTCTTGAGGACGTCCTCTTCGAAGGAAGCGTCGGTCACAGTCTTCAGGGCCACAGCGGCCTCCTTGATCTCGCGGGGGTGTGGGTTGAGGAGAGAGGGGTCAGACCGCGGGGGTCTCGGCCAGCTTCTCGCTGTCGGCGAGGGCGGCCAGGAAGCGCTCGGCGTCCAGCGCGGCGGAGCAGCCGGTGCCGGCGGCCGTGATGGCCTGACGGTAGGTGTGGTCGACGACGTCACCGGCGCCGAAGACACCCGTGAGGTTCGTCCGCGTCGACGGGGCGGCGACCTTGAGGTAGGC
>NZ_JNXC01000156.1 GCF_000716595.1 Saccharothrix sp. NRRL B-16314 | reverse complement strand
TTTTTTTCAAGCAGAAGACGGCATACGAGATGTAGAGAGGTCTCGTGGCTCGGAGATGTGTATAAGAGACAGGTCCTCGGCGGTGCACAACTCCCGCAGCCCGCGCAGGAACTCCTCCGAGCACTCGTTCATCGTGGACGCCGACAGCGGCTCGATCAGGATCGCGTACACGTCCGACTCGCCCTTGCCGGTGCGGAGCCCGGCGACCAGCGTGCGGACCGAGTCCAGGTCCCCGTACCGGAAGATCTCCACGCCAGGGATGCCCGGGAACTGGAACCCGGACTGGTTCTGGCCGGTCAGACTGCCCGAGCCGAGCAGCTTGCCGTGGAACGAGATGTCGGACCGCAGCACCCGGGAGCGCCGGCCGCCGTGGTAC
>NZ_JNXC01000155.1 GCF_000716595.1 Saccharothrix sp. NRRL B-16314 | reverse complement strand
GGTGAAGGCGGCGGTGATCCGGGGGCGGTCGTAGCCGGCCGGGCCGGCCGCGCCGCTGGAGAGCAGCGTGTGGAGCAGGATCCGGGCCTTGGCGGGGTCGAGGGGGCCGGCGGGGATCAGTCCGTGGTGCAGCAGGTCGTATTCGGAGCCGGGGCTGCGGTAGGTGTCGGTGAGGGTCGCTCCGCCGCCGGTGCGGGAGGCAAGGACGACCGGGATGCGGCGGGCGATCTCGGCGAGCGGCTCGACGAGCCAGCCGGGGGCGTGGCCGGCGCCGAAGGCGGCGACGACGAGGCCCTGGAAGCGGTCCTCGACGCCGTCGACGACCGCTTCCAGGGCCTCGTCGTCGCCGCCTTCGGCGCCGGCCACGCCCCCGGCT
>NZ_JNXC01000154.1 GCF_000716595.1 Saccharothrix sp. NRRL B-16314 | reverse complement strand
GCGGGGACCTGCAGGGCGTTGTTCTCTCCACGGCGCACGGCGATGAGCTGACCTTCCTTGATCAGCTGCCGCACGCGCGTCACCTCGACATCGAGCATCTCCGCGATGTCGGGCACATAGAGCCAGGCGGGGACGAGCGCATCGATCTTTACGTCAATCTCGGTCACAGGACAAGCCTGCCATCCCGGACTGACACCCGGTAGTCGGGCCCTACGCGACCGCCGCCTTCAGGGGGACGGAGGGGTCCGCCGCGCGCACGGGGTCGACGGGGGTGGCCGTCTCGACGAGCTTGCGGCCCTGGGCCAGGTCGCGGGGGCGGCCGACCGCGAGGAGCGCCACCGGCACCCCGGCGCGGAGCCAGAGCACGGACCAGGCC
>NZ_JNXC01000153.1 GCF_000716595.1 Saccharothrix sp. NRRL B-16314 | reverse complement strand
CCCACGCACATCACCCTCGTCCCGCCGACCGAGGTCGCGGAGGAGCGCCTGCCGGAGATCGAGGCGCACCTGGCCGGTGTCGCCGCCTGCTACCAGCCGTTCCCCGTACGCCTCAAGGGCACCGGGACCTTCCGCCCGCTCTCCCCGGTCGTCTTCGTGAAGCTGCAGGAGGGCGTGTCCCCCTGCAACCGGCTCCAGCACCAGATTCGCGACGAGGCCGGCCCGCTCGCGCGCGAGCTGCAGTTCCCGTACCACCCGCACGTCACCGTGGCGCACGCCATCTCCGAGGAGGGGATGGACCGGGCGTTCGAGGAGCTCGCCGGGTACGAGGCGGCCTGGACCTGCCGTTCCTTCGCGCTGTACGAGCAGGGCGCGGA
>NZ_JNXC01000152.1 GCF_000716595.1 Saccharothrix sp. NRRL B-16314 | reverse complement strand
GGACCGGGCCCGGACGGCCGGAGCGCATCAGGTGGAAGGCCTGCTGGAAGACACCGGGGACCTGCGCGGCCTCCAGGACGGTCGTCGCGGCCTTGGTCACCGGCTTGGCGATGGTGGCGATGTCGACGGCCTGGAAGTCCTCCTTGTGGAGCTTCGAGACCGGGGCCTGGCCGGTGATGCAGAGGATCGGGATCGAGTCGGCGATCGCCGAGTACAGGCCGGTGATCATGTCGGTGCCGGCGGGGCCGGAGGTACCGATGCAGACACCGATGTTGCCGGCCTTGGCCCGGGTGTAGCCCTCGGCCATGTGGGACGCGCCCTCGACGTGGCGGGCGAGCGTGTGGCTGACGCCGCCGACGTTCTTGAGCTCGCGGTAGAAG
>NZ_JNXC01000151.1 GCF_000716595.1 Saccharothrix sp. NRRL B-16314 | reverse complement strand
ACATCAACCGCATCAAGGGCATCGCGTCATCGGTCGGCGGATGGTTTGACAAGATCGTCTCGTACGTCGCGGGTCTCCCTGGCCGGATCGCGAAGGCCGCGTCCGGGATGTGGGACTCGCTGAAGTACGGATTCATCAACACGATCAACTACGTGATCTGGAAGTGGAACAACTTCTCCCTGACGCTCGGTGGCGGGTCGATCCTCGGCATTGGGATCCCCTCCATCACCCTGCACACCCCCGACATCCCTTACCTGGCCGAGGGCGGCATCACCACCGGGCCCACTCTCGCGATGATCGGGGAGGGCCGGGAGGACGAGGTCGTGCTCCCGCTGTCCCGGCTGGAGCAGATGCTCGACACCGGGCAGCACGCCGGAATGC
>NZ_JNXC01000150.1 GCF_000716595.1 Saccharothrix sp. NRRL B-16314 | reverse complement strand
GGTTGGTCATCTCGGCCAGGTTCGCGCCCTTGCCACCGAGCAGGTCCTTCAGGTCCCTGTTGCCCTCGGTGAAGTCGTACACGAACTTCTGATCATTGTTTTCCGACACGGGTCCCGACTCCTCGATGACTCGGTTGGCTGCCCTGACGGCGAGGAACATACCCAGATCGAAGGCTTCTGGGGAGGTACGCCTAGCGGTCACGTGGCCTTAACCACCCGTCCGCCAGCACTTCGAAAGTAACCAGCAAGTAGCCGCCGCTTTCAGGCCCCGAAGCCGCCATGACCCAAAGCAGAGAGAACTCGCTCACATGAGCGCACATCGAAGCACTTGCGTTCAACTCTTGAACGCAAAAAGGGTGGCACCCCGTGCCACCCTTCAGG
>NZ_JNXC01000149.1 GCF_000716595.1 Saccharothrix sp. NRRL B-16314 | reverse complement strand
ACACCGTCACGGCCGTCGTGGCCGAGGCCTCCTACGACCCGGAGGCCGACGCGTGATGGAGGCTCCGGCGCTCACCCTTCCTCAGCTCTCCGTGCAGTGCCCGGACTGCAACTCGGGGCCCGGGCGGCTGTGCACCAGTCACGGCGGTACCCGCTACCGCCGTGACACCGTCCACCAGGCGCGCCGCGCTGCCTGGGCCACCGTGCAGACGGACAAGGCCCGGGCGCGCACCGCCCGCGTGGACAGCACGGCCGCGCGACCGGCCGTCGAGGCGCTGCCCGTTGACACCATCGAGCACGGCACGCCCCGCGGCTACAACCAGCACCGCACGCGCAAGGTTCCTGCGTACCAGCCGTGCCGCGACGCGCTGAACGCCCGGAAC
>NZ_JNXC01000148.1 GCF_000716595.1 Saccharothrix sp. NRRL B-16314 | reverse complement strand
CCCCTCAAGGGTGGCGAGGATCACTCCTTCGGAACGGCCGGATCAGGGCCGAATCTCAGCCGCCGGACGTGTCCAGCTCGGCGTCCTCGCTCACGCCGGAGCAGTCGTAGGGGTCCTTCAACCAGCCGTCCGGCAGGACAACTCGGTTGTTTCCGGACGTACGACCCCGAGGACCGTCGGCACCCACCGGCCACGGCTGGTCCAGGTCCAGCTCGCTCAACTGAGCGCTCAGTTCGTCCAGGGACGAGGTGATCGCCAGCTTCTTGCGCATCTCGGAGCCCACCGAGAAGCCCTTCAGATACCAGGCCACGTGCTTGCGGAAGTCGATGACACCGCGTGCCTCGTCGCCGAGCCACTCGCCGAGCAGCCGCGCGTGCCGCAC
>NZ_JNXC01000147.1 GCF_000716595.1 Saccharothrix sp. NRRL B-16314 | reverse complement strand
CTCGTACGCCCTGGACATGGTCTCCGTCGTCGAGTCGACGCTCGACGACCCGCGCCAGATCCTCGCCGCCATGCAGAACAAGGCGCGCGGCGAGGCGGTCGGGCAGATGAAGGCGGACGGCGTCGAGTACGAGGAGCGGATGTAGCGGCTCCAGGACATCTCGTACCCGAAGCCCCTCGAAGAGCTGCTCTGGCACGCGTACAACGTCTACCGGAAGTCGCACCCGTGGGTCGGCGACCACCCGGTGTCGCCGAAGTCCGTCATCCGTGACATGTACGAACGGGCCCTGACGTTCACCGAGTTCACCTCCTGGTACGAGCTCGCGCGGACCGAGGGCATCTTCGCCGAGACCGCGGGCGGCGTGACCCTCGGCGTGGCGCGGA
>NZ_JNXC01000146.1 GCF_000716595.1 Saccharothrix sp. NRRL B-16314 | reverse complement strand
GTCGACGACCGTGCGGTACGGCGTGGCGCCACTGCCCTCGCACAGGCCCCAGACGGCCCCGTCGCCGCGGCCCGTCCCCGACCAGGGCCCGGCCGTGCCGAGCCTGCTTCCCGCTCTGCGCGACGCCTCGTCAGGAGCCAGTGCCAGCACCTGATCAGCCGTCCGACGCACCCCCATGGCATTCATGTACCCGACGGTAGAGGCCGCCACTGACAACGCCTCTGGCCTGGGTGTTCGGGGGTGGTGGAGAGGCCGTGAAGGGGTTTGACTTGACCGTCCCTTTACGGTTCCCTGCGAAGGACCAATCGATCACGTGATCCCTCGCCCGCCCGAACCACCGGCCGGCCGACGCACTGATCCACCAGAACAGCTCCAGGGGAACAC
>NZ_JNXC01000145.1 GCF_000716595.1 Saccharothrix sp. NRRL B-16314 | reverse complement strand
CGAGCGCACACTGCGCGAGCCAGGCCCTGACCCGTACGCGCGCGGCGGCGTCGCCCTCCGCCGTGAACCCGTCCAGGGCACGGGCGAGCAGCTCGGAGGCCTCGCCGTACCGGCCGCGTTCCGCGAGCGCCACCCCGAGCCGGAGGCGGGCGACGGCCCCGACATGGACGTCGCCGACGGGCCCGTCGGCATGACGGACGGCCTCCGCGAGCAGCGCCACCATCTCCTCCTCGGGGTCCCGCGCCCCCGTGGCCGTTCGTCCCGGCCCGCCGTCCACCTCGACCGTCCGGGCGAGGGCAGGTCGCCGGCGCGGTGCTCGGCGAGCGCGGCCCTGAGGTGGACGAGCGCGGCGGCCGGGTCGTCGGGCGCGGTGATCCGGCCGAGC
>NZ_JNXC01000144.1 GCF_000716595.1 Saccharothrix sp. NRRL B-16314 | reverse complement strand
GAGGACTCCACCCCGACGGTGGAGTGGCCCGACCGTCCCACCCGCCCGCCGCGCACCGGCACCAAGAGCGGCGAGGACGACGTCGTCGACGCCGACATCGTCCCCGACGGCCCCGCGGCCGTCACGACCGGCGTGCGGGGCCTGCCGCCCGCGCCGGAGCCGCACACCGCCCGGCCCGGCACCAGCCGGCCGGCCAGCACGGAAGGGAGCAGCGTGAGCAGTTCGCAGGTCAGCAGGCCGTCCGGCAGGGGTGGCCTGGCCGCCCAGCACCGCACGGACATCACGTTCGACGAGTACCTGATGGGGATGGCGAACATCGCCATCAAGGCCGCCTCCGACCAGGAGCGCGCCGAGGCCCTGATGGAGGCCCTGGCTCAGGTCGCGG
>NZ_JNXC01000143.1 GCF_000716595.1 Saccharothrix sp. NRRL B-16314 | reverse complement strand
CCGCGGGCCTGTCTGAGGAAGAGCGGGCGCCCGAGCTGTCGTTCGAGCGTGCGGATCTGGCTGGTGACGGCGGGCTGGGAGAGGCCGAGGAGCGCGGCGGCCCGGGTGAAGGAGCCGGCCCGGTGCACCGTGACGAACGTGCGCAGCAGGGCCAGATCCATGTCCGCCCCCTCCCGGCCGTGGGGCCGTTCGACTCAGGCGGTCGGCTGACTGCGCCTCAGGACCGTCCAACTATAAATAAGTCGATAGGTCTCTGTCGCTACCGTGATTGGACACTGACGCACAGTCAACTAGCCTTGTTCAGGCGGTCTCCGCGCGTGGAACCGAGGCGTTCCGAGCCACGAGGGGGGAGGCTCGGAGCGTCTCGTTCCGTGCGCCCGGGACAGG
>NZ_JNXC01000142.1 GCF_000716595.1 Saccharothrix sp. NRRL B-16314 | reverse complement strand
GCGCAACTGCGTCCAGACGGTGTCGGAGACGGCCTCGCCGCCGAGCAGGACGAGCGCGGGCCGGTGCCTGCCCGCCGCCTCGTCCCGGTCGAGGAGGCCTTCCTCGATGAGGAGCTGGGCGTAGGTGGGCGTCACGTTGACGACGTCGACGCGGTGCTCGTCGCAGTAGGCGACGAGGGCCTCGGCGTCGCGGCGGAGTTCCTCGTCGCAGACGTGGACCTCATGGCCCTCGACCAGCCAGAGCAGTTCCTCCCACGACATGTCGAAGGCGAAGGAGACGGTGTGCGCGATGCGCAGGCGGCGGCCGCCGGCCGAGGCGATGGCCGGATCGAAGATCTCCTTCTGGTGGTTGAGCTGCATGTTGGTCAGTCCCCGGTAGGGGGTGACGA
>NZ_JNXC01000141.1 GCF_000716595.1 Saccharothrix sp. NRRL B-16314 | reverse complement strand
GTCTCACGCCACCGCCGGTAGTCGTCCGCCTCGTCCTGGACCGCGTACCCGTCTCGCATCTCCAGGTGGACGGCCGAGCGGCGGGCGCCGGCGAGCAGCTCATCGAAGCGCGGCGGCTCGTTCTGCCGCATCGCAGGCCTCCCTCAGGATCGGGATCATGTGGGCGGGAATCCGGATCACCGTCTCGCCCGGCGGGATGGTCTTGTCGTGGCCGGGCGCGTTCTTCTCGATGCACTCGGCGCGGGTCGCCTCGTCGGCGATGTAGCTCTGGAGCACGATGTCACGGGTCTTCTCGTCAACCCAGGCCGTCGGGCTCCCGGTCTGTCCGGACTCCGGGTCCACGCCGATGAACTGTAGGGACATGCTCGGCCTCCCTCACGGGGTGTGCAC
>NZ_JNXC01000140.1 GCF_000716595.1 Saccharothrix sp. NRRL B-16314 | reverse complement strand
GGGCGGGTGGGTTCGGGCACGGTGGGTCCTTCCGCAGAAAGCCGCAGGTGGCGTTGGGGGCAGGACTCCATGGTCTGGAAATCGGCCGGTTAGGCTAACCGGCGAACGTGCGCTATATATGTGCGATTTCCCGTCGGTGCGCAGGCGGTCAGCGGTGCGGGTTCTCGGTGCCGACGTCGGCGCTCGTGGCAGCGTCGGGGAGATCGGCGCCGTCGGCGTCGCGCTGGTCGATCCACCACCCGGCGCGGCTGATCGAACGGATCTTGTCCTCCAGGACGGCCCAGTCCGCCTCGTCCCAGGTGCCTTCGCTGACCAGGGCCGTGTATGCGGCGGTGACGAGCTGGAACCGGGAGCGCTCGCCCCAGGCCAGGGCCCGCTCGGACCCCTCCAGCG
>NZ_JNXC01000139.1 GCF_000716595.1 Saccharothrix sp. NRRL B-16314 | reverse complement strand
GTCAGTGCCCGGCCACGAAGACCCCGCCGCCGTCTCCCCCTCGGTGCCGGCGCCCGCATCCGGGCTGGGGGCCGACGACGGGCGGGAGTCCGGGGCGCAGAGCGTCGACGCGGTCGAGACGCAGGAGCCGGACGGCGGCACGGCCGGGGAGGAACCGGCCGCCGAGACCACGCTGGAGGCGACCGCGCCGGGCGCTGTCGGAGGAGTCCGTGCGCCAGGCCGTCCGCGAGGCCCTCGTCCAGGAGTTCACTCCCCTTGTCGAGCGGCTTGGCGGCGGCGCTGCCCGGGTCGGGTTGACGCTCGGAGAGCCCTTGCGTTGTTCACGCCGTAAAGCGGACGCAGGGCGGCGCCGGATCGGGCTCGGCGGACAGGCCGAAGCGGCGGCGGACCGTGGC
>NZ_JNXC01000138.1 GCF_000716595.1 Saccharothrix sp. NRRL B-16314 | reverse complement strand
CACCTGGATCCGCCCCGACCGGAAGAAGCGCATCTTCCTCGTCGAGGAGGCCTGGCACATCATCAACAGCCCCTTCGTGGCGCAGCTGTTCCAGCGGCTGCTCAAGTTCGGGCGGCGGCTCGGCCTGTCCTTCGTCGCGGTCGTCCACCACCTCTCCGACGTCGTCGACGGGGCGGCGGCCAAGGAGGCCGCGGCGATCCTCAAGATGGCCTCCACCCGGACCATCTACGCCCAGAAGGCCGACGAGGCCCGCAACACGGGCCGGGTCCTCGGCCTGCCCCGCTGGGCGGTCGAGATCATCCCGACCCTCACCCCCGGCATCGCCGTCTGGGACGTCAACGGCAACGTGCAGGTGGTCAAGCACCTCATCACCGAACGGGAACGCCCGCTGGTCTACAC
>NZ_JNXC01000137.1 GCF_000716595.1 Saccharothrix sp. NRRL B-16314 | reverse complement strand
GTCCATGCAGTCCACGGCGAGGGTCAGTGGCCGTGCGAGGCCTGTTCACGGAGAAACGCGACGAGTTCCCGCCCGGACCTCGGCCGCTCGGCTCCGGCGGCGACGGCCTCCGTCACGGCCGCGGCCGTCTCTTCAGGGGACCGCAGGTCGGTGCGAAGCAGGAGGTGGAACAGTGCCTCGTCCGGGTCGGCGGCCGCCAGGTCCTCAAGCGTCGCGTCCCAGACGCCCAGGCGTTCTTCTGTGTCACAGTCGCCGCGTCCCGCGGACCTGAGGGCGCATTCCTGGCGGGGGATCCAGAGCAGTACACGGAGCCATGGTTCGCCCACCGAACGCAGGAAGGTTCGCAGATGCGCGAGGCTGCCCACGTGCACCACCGGGAACCCGCCCGCCGCCCTCATC
>NZ_JNXC01000136.1 GCF_000716595.1 Saccharothrix sp. NRRL B-16314 | reverse complement strand
CTCGGTTCCGTCTGGCGCAACGGGAGGACGGCACTCCGCTCCCTTCGATCGGGATCACCGATACGGAACCGAGTGGTACCGTCTGGTATGGCCACGAACGCGAAAGAACGGCTCCTCAGCGCGGCGGAGCGTCTGTTCTACGAAGAAGGGATCCGGGCCGTCGGCATCGAGCGGATCCTGTCCGAGTCCGGAGTGGGCCGCGCCTCCTTCTACCGCCATTTCCCCAGCAAGGACGACGTGGTCGTCGAAGTCCTGCGGCGCCGCGACGCCATGTGGCGCGCCTGGCTCGACGGCCGGATCACGGTCAGCGAGCGCTCCCCCGAAGAGCTGCCCCTGGCCCTCTTCGACGGCTTGGCGGAACGATTCGCGGCGGCCTCGTTCCGGGGCTGCGCCTTCATC
>NZ_JNXC01000135.1 GCF_000716595.1 Saccharothrix sp. NRRL B-16314 | reverse complement strand
GGGCGGAGCTGTTCGGGGGTACGGCCGTCGATACGAGACATGGGTCGAGCCTAGCGGGATACGGGGAAGGGCCCGTTCCCCTGCCGGAACGGGCCCTTCGCGTGATGCGGCTGCTTACATCATGTCTTCGATGTCGGCGGCGATCGGGTCGGCGTCGGTGCCGATGACGACCTGGATCGCGGTGCCCATCTTGACGACGCCGTGGGCGCCGGCGGCCTTGAGGGCGGCCTCGTCGACCTTGGACGGGTCCAGGACCTCGGTGCGCAGGCGGGTGATGCAGCCTTCGACCTCTTCGATGTTCTCGATGCCGCCGAGCCCGGCGACGATCTTCTCAGCCTTGCTGGCCATGTGTTTCTCCCTGTCCGTTCTGTTCGCGCGTACGCGAGTCTCGGCGCACCTGCGGTC
>NZ_JNXC01000134.1 GCF_000716595.1 Saccharothrix sp. NRRL B-16314 | reverse complement strand
CGGGAGGCAGCAGTGGGGAATATTGCACAATGGGCGAAAGCCTGATGCAGCGACGCCGCGTGAGGGATGACGGCCTTCGGGTTGTAAACCTCTTTCAGCAGGGAAGAAGCGAAAGTGACGGTACCTGCAGAAGAAGCGCCGGCTAACTACGTGCCAGCAGCCGCGGTAATACGTAGGGCGCAAGCGTTGTCCGGAATTATTGGGCGTAAAGAGCTCGTAGGCGGCTTGTCACGTCGGGTGTGAAAGCCCGGGGCTTAACCCCGGGTCTGCATCCGATACGGGCAGGCTAGAGTGTGGTAGGGGAGATCGGAATTCCTGGTGTAGCGGTGAAATGCGCAGATATCAGGAGGAACACCGGTGGCGAAGGCGGGTCTCTGGGCCGATACTGACGCTGAGGAGCGAAAGCG
>NZ_JNXC01000133.1 GCF_000716595.1 Saccharothrix sp. NRRL B-16314 | reverse complement strand
CCTCGACGGAGGCGGCGCACCGGCCTGGTACGTCCACCGTCATCTCACACGGCACGGCGCAGCTGCTCGCGAGGCCGGCCAGGGCACCGGCGAGCCCGCGGTCGGCCAGCACCGGGGGCAGGATGCTGCGGGCCACCGCACGCAGCTCGGAGAGTGCCTGTTCGGCGGCGTCCTGGGCTCGGTCCAGCGCGGCGTGGGCCGCGGCGGGGTCACGGTCCACGGCCCGCCGCACGGCGCCGAGCAGCACGTTCACCGCGACCAGCCGGTTCTGCGTGCCGTCGTGCAGTGACCGCTCGATGCGGCGCAGTTCGGCGGCGTGCGCATCGAGAGCGGCGGCACGGGTGACGGTCAGCTCGGTGATCCGCAGCGAGAGGTCGGTGCCCGGGGGAGGCGCCAGCAGGTGGCGGC
>NZ_JNXC01000132.1 GCF_000716595.1 Saccharothrix sp. NRRL B-16314 | reverse complement strand
GCTTCCGCTCGCTTTCGAGCAGGCCTCACTCGGGTGCCGTCGCCGCTGCCATGAACATCGGCAGTGCCAGGAAGAGGCGGTCGGTCTCGGCCCGTGCGCGCTGCTCGACGATCCAGGTGTCCTTCTGCTCGCGCGTAATGGCCCCGGTGGAACAGGCCGCTTCGGCCAGTCCGGTGAGCAAGAGCAACATCGCCGACCCGGTGAAGACGCCGGTGCGCACCTCGACCGTCACATCGCTGAAGCGGCTGTTCAGTAGCAGGTTGCGGTATCGGCGAGCAGCACGCGGGGCGGTGGTCAGGTCGGCGCGGGCGTGCACGATGGTGCGGGTGAGGGCCGGATCGTCGGAGTCGATGACGATGGTGTCCCAGTCCTGGCCAAGCAGCACGATCCTCCCTCCAGGCACAAGAAC
>NZ_JNXC01000131.1 GCF_000716595.1 Saccharothrix sp. NRRL B-16314 | reverse complement strand
CCGGCCCGAGCGCGGGCGGGGTGGCCGCCGGAGAGTCCCTCCCAGCGCAGTCGGGTGTCGATGCCGCCGTACGCCTCCCAGTAGTTCTCGAAGACGGGGATCAGGCGCAGACCGTGGGCCTTGGCCGACTCGATGATGTAGTCGAAGGCGGCGTACTGCTGCTCGTTGAACTCGCCCTCGCGCTCCTCGAAGCCGTGCCAGCTCTCGTGGCTGAACATCCACACGCGGGCGACGTCGACGCCGTCCGCGGCCATGCGGGCGAAGTGGGCGTCGATGCGGGCCTTGTCCATGTACTGGGTCTCGGTGTCGCCCGACCCGGCACCGAAGGCCGCAGCGGGTGATGAAGGAGTCGGCGCTGTCGGCGGCGGCCTGGGTGGGGCGGGCAACGAGGAGGCCGGTGAGGGCCAGCAC
>NZ_JNXC01000130.1 GCF_000716595.1 Saccharothrix sp. NRRL B-16314 | reverse complement strand
GGCCACCGCCGCACCCACGGCGATCCGTTCAAGGACTTCCCCCGGCTGCGCGCGGGCGACGCCGTCGTCCTCACCGACGGCACGACCTGGTACACGTACCGCGTCGACCGCGCGCCCTACCGGACCGTGCCCACCGACACCGGGGTCGTCGACCCCGTCCCCAGGAAGTCCGGCTTCGGCGGCCCGGGCCGCTATCTCACCCTCACCACCTGCGACCCCGAGTGGGGCAGCAGCCACCGGCTGGTCGTCTGGGCGCACCTCGACGCCACCCTGCCGGTCGCCGACGGTCGTCCACAGGCTTTGGACAGCTGACCCTCACCGGCCTTCCCGCCCCGTACTCTGGTCCCCGTAACGAACGGAAGGGGCTGTCGACTTCATGTACGGCTGGATCTGGCGGCATCTGCCGGGCAA
>NZ_JNXC01000129.1 GCF_000716595.1 Saccharothrix sp. NRRL B-16314 | reverse complement strand
ATCCGGAACCAAGCTCGCGACGCTGCTGATGTCGACAGGCGAGCCGGATCGAGCCGTTGCTGTGGCCACCCGGGCCCTGGACGACGTCGGACGCCTACGCTCCCGGCGTGCCGCTACCTATGTCGCCTCCTTGGCGAGGGCCGCAGCTCCCTTCAGCCGGAGGCCGGAGCTCGCCGAGCTCCGAGCCAGAATCGGTACCGTACTGGCATGACCACGACCGACATCGAGGCGTCCCGGGCACTGCTCGCGGAAGCTGCGGCGGCACGCGGCTTCTCCGCCCAGGGCGCCACCCTCATCCGACTGGCCGAGAACGCGATATGGCGGCTGACCGCCGATATCGTCGTCAGGATCGCCAGGCCCGGTCAAGAGGCAGCCGCCGCTCGCGAAGTCGCCGTGGCACGGTGGCTAAGTG
>NZ_JNXC01000128.1 GCF_000716595.1 Saccharothrix sp. NRRL B-16314 | reverse complement strand
GTGGTGCGACGCGCACCACGTCACATTTTGGGCGGAAGGAGGTGCCACGGATCTGGGCAACCTCGTTCTCCTGTGCCGCACGCATCATTCCCTGGTGCACCACTCGCGTTGGCGGATCACGATGACCGGTGGTGTTCCGGCGTTCATCCCGCCGCGTCACGTGGACCCCGCCCAAAGGCCCCGGCAAAACCTGCTCCACCGACCACCGGTGCCCCTCGCCGCCTGAACACCACGACCGGACAGACGTCGCCGGCTGGACGGCCGCACGGGGCCCCGTGGCGTCCGAAGATCGGCTGCGCCCCGGGCTGGGGCACCTAGATGATTGATTCCAAGGGGTAGGCACCTGGAGATATGGGGCGAGGGTGTCGATGTACGGGTTGTGACGACCGACATTGACACCCTCGCGACCGCAC
>NZ_JNXC01000127.1 GCF_000716595.1 Saccharothrix sp. NRRL B-16314 | reverse complement strand
CTGCTCACCCTGGGGGCGGGCGGTGTCGCCGTCGCCTCGGCGGACGACGCGCCCGCGCCGGCGGCGGCGTCGGCAGTCGTCTCGAAGTCCCCCGTCGCGGAGGCCGCCGCGCTGACCGGCACGGCCAAGCTCTACCGGCCCGCTCCGGCCGATGACGACATCACGTTCACCTTCGACGCGCACCTGGCCGCGAAGGACGTCAAGGACCCGAAGGCCGCGACGGGCACCTTCCGGTTCAGCCACTACACCCAGGGGAAGGGCGGCTACGCGCTGGTGAAGGTCGACTGCCTGACCACCGGCGGGAAGGTGGCCGTGGTGACGGGCCGGGTGATCGAGACCGATGTGCCGGAGTTCAAGGACCGGCGGGTCGGCGTCTCCGTCCACGACCTGGGCCGGCGCGACCGGCTGGGGTACAGC
>NZ_JNXC01000126.1 GCF_000716595.1 Saccharothrix sp. NRRL B-16314 | reverse complement strand
GGTCAGGGTCCACCACATCGGGGAGTCGCTGACGTAGTCAGTGTGCGGTGGGCCGGCTCGCGCTGGCGGCAGGGCGGAGATAAGGCTTCACGCGTGTGGGTGACGATCACCCTGGGCCGCTTGCCCTTGGAATCGAAGGAAAAGTGCCCCAGGTGGGATTCGAACCCACACTGTCCGCTGTTTGAGAGCGGCCTCTCTGACCAGTTGGAGTACTGGGGCCTTAGAAAGCGAGGGCGCTGTGACCCCTGCGGGGCACCACATTACAGGAGCTAGGTAGGCTCGGGGGAGCAGTACTTGCCCCGTATCGAGGAGCCCCCGTGACCGCCCCCGAGTCGCCCCAGCCCGCCGACGACGCCGACGCGTCGCACGTCCCGCCGCTGACGACCCGTGTCGTCATCGCCGAGGACGAGGCCCTCATC
>NZ_JNXC01000125.1 GCF_000716595.1 Saccharothrix sp. NRRL B-16314 | reverse complement strand
GCATCTACGAGGGCAAGCGGTCCTTGTACATCCACCCGGACGAATGCGTCGACTGCGGGGCCTGTGAGCCGGTCTGCCCGGTCGAGGCGATCTTCTACGAGGACGACACTCCGGAGGAGTGGAAGGACTACTACAAGGCGAACGTCGAGTTCTTCGACGAGCTCGGTTCGCCCGGTGGTGCCTCCAAGCTCGGCGAGATCGAGCGTGACCACCCCTTCATCGCCGCCCTGCCGCCGCAGAACGGCTGATCGACCGCACCAGGTCGGATCCGGTCCCGTACGGCGTCGCCCGCCGTGCGGGACCGAGGCGTTTCCCGACGCCTCTCCACCGCACGTACAGGAAGTGAGAGCCAACCCGTGAGCGCAGTCTCTTCGCGCCTGCCCGTCTTCCCCTGGGACAAGCTGGAGCCGTACAAGAAGAC
>NZ_JNXC01000124.1 GCF_000716595.1 Saccharothrix sp. NRRL B-16314 | reverse complement strand
GTTCAAGCAGGAGGTCGCGGCCACCGCCGACCTCGTCCTCGCCCTCTACAACCCCGGATCCAGGTCCCGTACGCACCAGGTGGCCGCCGCCCGCGACCTCCTGCTTGAACTGCGCTCCCCCGAGACCCCGGTGGTCGTCGCCCGTGACGTGGGCGGGCCCGAGCAGTCCGTACGGGTCGTCACCCTGAAGACCCTGGAGCCCTCCGAGGTCGACATGCGGACCCTGCTCCTCGTCGGCTCCTCGCAGACGCGGGCGGTCGAGCGGGGCGACGGCCGGACGATCGCGTGGACACCGCGCCGCTACGGGTGAGCCGGATCACGACCGGGTGAAGGTACCGAGGCCTTCCTGGTCCAGGTACTCGACGCGCAGGGACGTGCCGTCCGGGGAGAACGTGACGCCGGTGAGACCGACGGCGTTCTCCC
>NZ_JNXC01000123.1 GCF_000716595.1 Saccharothrix sp. NRRL B-16314 | reverse complement strand
GGCTCATGGCGAGCAGGGCGTCGGCTGCCTCACCGGCCATGTCGCCGAAGAGCGCCACCCCGAGTTGCGCGCGCTTGGCCGGGTCCGGGACGTTGCGGAGCTTGTCCAGGGTGAGCTGCAGGGCGTCGGCCGCGGGCTTCCCGCCCTTGCCGATGTCGGCGAGCATCTTCTTGCTGTCGAGGCCGAGGGCCTTGTACGCCTCGCTCGCGCGGTCGGTTTCCTCCGACGTGATGCGGGCGAACTCGTGGAGGATGTCGCCTGCCTGGTCGATGTCCTTACCGCCGGCCTGCACGAACTGGCTCATCATCCCGAACGCCGTCGAGGCGTCCAGGCCGATGCGCTTGAAGTGGGTGCCGTACTCCTGCACCACCGCGGGCACGTCGGCCAGCATGCTCTTGGGCAGGACCTGCGCCGCCTGCGCGAGG
>NZ_JNXC01000122.1 GCF_000716595.1 Saccharothrix sp. NRRL B-16314 | reverse complement strand
CAAGTACGCCGTCCCCGCCTTCCTCGAGCCGGTCCGCGACCGCCTCAACTGGGACGGCCGGGGCCGCTTCGACGTGGCCCGCAACTACGCGATCGACACGACGGGCCGCGGGGTCTTCCTGCAGAACGCCGGCGTGCACACCCACTCGATCACCTCGCCCGACCTCGGCATGGGGGCGTACCGCAACGCGTACATCATCGGAGCGATGCTGGGCTACGAGTACTACCCCGTCGAGAAGACCATCGCTTTCCAGGAGTTCGCGGTATGACCGTATCGATACGTCCCTTCGACCCGCTGAAGGACGCCGAGCTGATCCACCCGTGGGTCACGCACCCCAAGGCCGCCTTCTGGATGATGCAGGACGCCACCCTGGAGGACGTCGTGCGCGAGTACACGGGCTTCGTCGCGCACCCGCACCACCACGTG
>NZ_JNXC01000121.1 GCF_000716595.1 Saccharothrix sp. NRRL B-16314 | reverse complement strand
GGGTGGGACCGATCCGCCTGGCGATCGGATCCAATTTCTGGACATCGAATCCGAAGACCTCGGCCGCCGCGAGACCCAGCATCCGCCGCGTCTCCGCCACCGGGATGTCGTGGAACGTGTTCCGCAGCCACGCGCGCGTGGTGGGCCAGGTGCCCTCCGGGTGCGGGAAGTCCGAGCCCCACAGGATGTTGTCCACGCCGATCTCGTACCGCTGCGCGAGCTCCCGCCGCTTGGTGTTGGTCGCGCAGATGAAGACCTGCCGGTCGAGGTACTCGCTCGGCGGCCGCCGCAGCTCCGCGAACGGGGACAGCTTCTTGCCGCCGTGCGCGCCCAGGTAGAGCCGGTCCATGAACCAGAGCAGGTTCGGCAGCCACCAGCAGCCGGACTCGGCGACGCCGAACCGCAGCCCGGGGTGCCGCTCGAAGACGCC
>NZ_JNXC01000120.1 GCF_000716595.1 Saccharothrix sp. NRRL B-16314 | reverse complement strand
GTTCACCTTCGCGTTGAGGAATTCCGCGATGGTCGCCGCGTATTCCGGGACGACGTCGATCTCGCCCTTCTCCAGCGAGGGCTCGTAGAGCTCCCGATTCTTCACGGTGGTGATGGACACCGAGTATCCGGCGTTCCGCAGGGACTGGGCGTACAGCTCGGCGAGCACCTTGGCCTCGGTGAACGCCGCCGCGCCGACGACCAGCGAACCCTTCTCCCCGCCGCCGGAGTTCCCGGCGCCGCCGGAGCTTCCGGCGCCCTTCTCCTTGCCCTGCTCCAGGCTGTCACCGCCGCACGCGGCGAGCGCGACGGTCAGCGCCGCCGTCCCCAGCACCGCACCCGCGATACGCGAGACCCTGTTCACGAGATCACCCATCCCCAGTCACCGTTTGCTCAGTTGATCGAATCGTCGGTCAAGTCGTCGGTCGGGCCGCCGGTCACGTGGGC
>NZ_JNXC01000119.1 GCF_000716595.1 Saccharothrix sp. NRRL B-16314 | reverse complement strand
CCGTAGGACTGGGTGAAGGACCGCTGCTCGTCGCTCCAGCCGCGCGCGCAGACCTCCGCGCGCACCTCCTGGCGCAGGGCCTGCCACTGGCGGAGGGAGCCGCGGAGTCCGGCGACGCGGGCGAGGCGGACGGCCCGGTCGGCGGCGACCCAGGCCATGACCTTGGAGTGGACGAAGTGGCGGCGTGGGCCCCGGACTTCCCAGATCCCCTCGTCCGGTTCCCGCCAGCGTTTGGCGAGGTACTCCAGGAGCGAGGCGACCAGGGCCCACGCGGACGCGTCGAGGGCGACTCCGGCCCGGACGGCCGAGTACACCGTGTTGAGGACCTCGCCGTAGATGTCGAGCTGGAACTGGTCGACGGCGGCGTTGCCGAATCTGACGGGCCGTGAGTTCTCGTAGCCGGGCAGCCAGTCGGCCAGGGTCTCGGGGAGCCGGCGCTGGCCCTCGAC
>NZ_JNXC01000118.1 GCF_000716595.1 Saccharothrix sp. NRRL B-16314 | reverse complement strand
GATACGTCACGCGCGACGAGGGCCGCGGTGCCGGTAACCGCTCGGCACCCGCCGCACCGCCCGTCGATGTGCCGGAGCCGCCGAAGACGAATACGACCGCCACGATCCCGATGGCCAGAGCAGTCTGCTTACTCGTCCCGGCCGGCGCTCTCCAGTGCGCGCTGACCACTGTCCCGTCTTGCTTGGTGTACCCCTTGATGAACGGCAAGGCCGAAGCCCCCTCCCCTTGGTCAAACGCGCGCTCCCCGCGCAACCGACCAATGTAGAGGAAGCCACTGACAGTGAGTCACCCATCAGCCACCCTTCGTGATCTTGGAAGGCTTGGCGGGGATCCCGCGGGGCTGGCCACGGCTCCGGACCCACCAGGACACCGTCAGGCCGAGGGAAGAGGCTCCACCAGGTCCAGCGACCTGGTGGAGCCGTGGCGCATCACGCTGGTACGAGATAGGCC
>NZ_JNXC01000117.1 GCF_000716595.1 Saccharothrix sp. NRRL B-16314 | reverse complement strand
CCACGACACCAACCTCCTCGGCACCGTGCACGGCGGCGTGATCATGAAGCTGGTGGACGACGCGGCCGGCGCCGTCGCGGGCCGGCACTCGGGCGGACCCGCGGTCACCGCCTCGATGGACGAGATGGCCTTCCTGGAGCCGGTCAGGGTCGGGGACCTGCTGCACGTGAAGGCCCAGGTCAACTGGACCGGCCGGTCGTCCATGGAGGTCGGCGTACGGGTCATGGCCGAGCGCTGGAACGAGTCCACGCCCGCCACCCAGGTCGGCTCCGCGTACCTGGTCTTCGCCGCGGTCGACGCGGACGGCAAGCCCCGCTCCGTCCCCCAGGTCATCCCGGAGACGGAGCAGGACAAGCGCCGCAACCAGGAGGCCCAGATCCGCCGCACCCACCGCCTGGCCCGCCGCCAGGCCATCAAGGAGCTCCGCGAGCGCCGGGCGGCCGAGGGCTACGAGG
>NZ_JNXC01000116.1 GCF_000716595.1 Saccharothrix sp. NRRL B-16314 | reverse complement strand
GGCCGTCACGGCCTGGGGGCGGAGGTCCGTCGGGAGGGGTGGCAGGGGGTGCTTCGGGCCGTACGAGGTGGTGACGGGGGTGCCGCCCGGGCACTGGGCCGCGAGCAGGGCCGCCGAGGCGATGGCCTCGTCCGCCAGGTCCGCGTCCAGGTACTCGTCACCCGTCTCGATCACCTCACGGAACGCCGTCCGCAGCACCTCGGCCTTCTTCTCCGCCGGGGCCTCGTCCACCCGGTACGAGAAGTCGGCGGCGGTGTCGTTGTCGAAGGGGCCGATGTCCCAGGTGCCCATGGCGTGCTCGCTCTCTCCGCGCTCGGTCGTTCCGCTGTACCGACAGCCTGGCAGGCACCACTGACAACGCCCCGTGGGGCTGTTCTCAATGACCCTGCGGGGGGACGGCCGCCAGGGCCGCGCGGGCGATGCGTGCGGCCTCCGTCTTGCAGGTCGCCTCCGGA
>NZ_JNXC01000115.1 GCF_000716595.1 Saccharothrix sp. NRRL B-16314 | reverse complement strand
CTACCCGATCGCCGTCATGGCCATCGCCGTCGTCGCGTACGCCGCCGGCGCCATGGCCCACGGCTCCGGCTTCCTCGCCGTCTACCTGGCCTCGATGGTCCTCGGCAACGCCAAGCTGCCGCACGCGCCGGCCAACCGCGGCTTCGCCGAGGGACTCGGCTGGATCGCCCAGATCGGCATGTTCGTCCTGCTCGGCCTGCTCGTCACCCCGCACGAGCTGATCCACGACTTCTGGCCCGCCGTCGTCATCGGCCTGGTCCTGACCGTGGTCGCCCGGCCCATGGAAGTCCTCGTCAGCCTGCTGCCCTTCCGCATCCCCTGGCAGGAGCAGGCCCTGATGTCCTGGGCCGGCCTGCGCGGAGCCGCTCCAGGGGCGCGGACTCGACGCCCAGGTCGGCGGCCTCGCCGGAGGCGCCGAGCTTCAGGGCCTTCGCCAGCCAGGGCAGGGTCGGGCC
>NZ_JNXC01000114.1 GCF_000716595.1 Saccharothrix sp. NRRL B-16314 | reverse complement strand
GTTGATGTCCTTGATCAGCGTCTTGCAGGCGAGCCTGTTCTTGCCGTTGATCCGCATCGCGTCCGAGCCGCAGATGCCGTGCGCGCACGAGCGGCGGAAGGTCAGGGTGCCGTCGACGTCCCACTTGATCTTGTGGAGGGCGTCGAGCACGCGCTCCTTCGGGTCGATCTCGATCTGGAAGTCCTCCCAGACCGACGCGTCCGACACCTCGGGGTTGAAGCGGCGGATCCGCATCGTGACCGTGATGTACGGGGAGGCCGCGGAGTCCTTCTCCACCTTGTCCAGTACGGGGGTAGCCATCAGTACTTACGCTCCATCGGCTGGTAGCGGGTCGTCACGACCGGCTTGTAGTCGAGACGGACGGTCTCGGAGCCGTCCTCGCCGACCTCGCGGTACGCCATGGTGTGACGCATGAAGTTGACGTCGTCGCGGTTCGGGTAGTCCTCGCGGTAGTGACC
>NZ_JNXC01000113.1 GCF_000716595.1 Saccharothrix sp. NRRL B-16314 | reverse complement strand
GACACGCCGGGATCGTTCCTGGCCGCGGTGGCCGAGCACGAGCCGGACGTCGCCATCGTCGACGTGCGGATGCCGCCCACCCACACCGACGAGGGGATCGTGGCGGCCGTCGAGGCACGCCGCCGCCGGCCAGGTCTCGCGGTGCTCGTGCTCTCGGCGTACGTGGAGCAGACGTTCGCCACCGAACTGCTCGCCGCCGGCGCCGGCCGGCTCGGCTACATGCTGAAGGAACGAGTGGGGCGGGTCGACGAGTTCCTGACCGCCCTGCACCGGGTGGCCGGCGGCGGCACCGCGGTGGACCCCGAAGTCGTCGGCCAGCTGCTGGCCCGCAACCCGCACACCAGCGCGCTGGGTCGGCTGAGCCCCAGGGAACGCGACGTGCTCGCGCTCATGGCCCAAGGACTCGGCAACACCGCCATCGCCGAGAAGCTCGTCATCACCGAAGGCGGAGTGCACAA
>NZ_JNXC01000112.1 GCF_000716595.1 Saccharothrix sp. NRRL B-16314 | reverse complement strand
GGATTCCACACCGCGCAGGTCGTCGACGCCGACCCGGACGCGGCCGCGCCCTGGCTGGCCACCGCGTACATCCCAGGACCGACGCTCTCACGGCTGCTCGCCGAGCGGGGACCGATGGACGAGGCCCGACTGCGGCTGCTCGGCGCGGCGTTGGCGGCCTGCGCGCTCAGGGCGACGGCGGCGGCCGCGACGGTGGTGAGCGCGGTCACCCGCGTGCGGCTCGGCTGCTTGGGTCGACGGTGGGACGCCACGAAGGCGAGCTCCTTCTTCCTCAGAGCCGCCCATCCGGTGAGGGGCAGGCGGTTCCTCCGCCGCCACCCCGGATGGGTGATCAACCGCGCGAAGGTTCGAAGCCCGACCCTAGTGACCAAGTTGTGATCAGTTCAAATCCCACTGGCAAAAATATCGCGCACGCACCACTTTATTTACACGCACCGCACGGGCAGTGATGAGCAGTTGAC
>NZ_JNXC01000111.1 GCF_000716595.1 Saccharothrix sp. NRRL B-16314 | reverse complement strand
CGTACGCCGAGCTCGCCGAAACTCGTCGAGGCCGGCCAGCCGACGAGATCGTGCCGCTGCACCGTACGGCCGCCGACCGCTCCCTCCTCGGCTTCACCGGCGCCGATCTGTTCGAGCAGGCACAGGCGATCGGCAGCGATGGACCTTATGGGGTTCGCGTCCGTGTCACCGACCTCTGACACCGAATTTCTGGTGTGCTATCTCGGCCTCGACCCGTACGATGCCGGACATCCCTCGTCGTCTAGCGGCCAAGGACACCGGTCTCCGGCTCGCCGGAATCGGAAACCCGGGTTCGAATCCCGGCGAGGCAATCCACACCCTCCTTCTGCAACACCAGTTGTGCGATCACTAGCCGGGTCTGCATAGCCTGGGAACACGCCCAGGGGGGCCTGGAGGAGCTCGCGATGCCCCGTCCCCTGTGGTCCGGAGCCATCTCATTCGGCCTGGTCACCGTGCCCTGCAA
>NZ_JNXC01000110.1 GCF_000716595.1 Saccharothrix sp. NRRL B-16314 | reverse complement strand
GTATTAGTGGAGTTCCTCAAGGCCAGGAATGCGTCCCGTACCTCCAATGCAGGCCGACTCCCGTGGTAACTCATTGCAGTGCGAAGGCGCTCTGCAACTGCCGCTGCACTCGCCGATGCAGTCCTGTGAGCGCCGCTTGACGAATGGATCAACTCAAGAACTTCTGCGACGTGACTCACAACAGCGGAAGCATCCCTGAGTTCACTCAATGCATCACGCATCTCTTCGTGGACTGGCGCCAGTTCAGCGTGCCGCTCCACATTCTCATGCAGAGTCTGCACCCAATTATCAACTGCCGAATTACAAACGGGGCATGCTGAGCCCGGTGCAACCTCAACAGCATCTTTGTAAAGCGCGTCCAAATGCTGAGAGATTCTCGGACTCGTCAGCTCAGGGACGCCCTCCAGCTTCTGGAATGCAGCATCCACGGACGACAGTGACAACCTCAGGCGTTCCACGTCTGCACTGGTGACT
>NZ_JNXC01000109.1 GCF_000716595.1 Saccharothrix sp. NRRL B-16314 | reverse complement strand
GCTGTAGGCGAACCGGGCAAACTCGCCGTTGCCGACTGGAGCAACAACGCCGAGATATACAGGCTCCTCGTGAGCTCGGCCATGGACGACTGGACGTCCTCCGGCTACCGCAACGAGGTCGATGAGGTCAACGCGTACATCAGTCAGACGACCGAAAAGTCGATGCTGCTCTGGAAGCAGAACCTTGAGCGGTACTACAACGAGGCGATCGTCAATGCTCTCGGGCCCGGGCAACGATTCGCCTACACGACCGTTGTCCCCGGTAACTTCGCGACGTCACCCGGCTGGCCCAACTATCACATGTACCACCAGATGGTGGACTCGTCGACGGCTTCGTCGCAGACGAACTGGTCTGCCGGTGCCGGTCTCGGATGGGGACTGTGGAGCGCCAGTGGTGGTGTGACGAGTTCCTCGTCCAACTACTCGCAGGACTTCCATGTCGACGACTTCTCCCTGTCGTTCTCCATGACGCAGGTC
>NZ_JNXC01000108.1 GCF_000716595.1 Saccharothrix sp. NRRL B-16314 | reverse complement strand
GCTGATCACGGCGGTGACCCGGCCGGCGCCGTCGTACTCGGTGTCCGTGGACGACGGGTAGTTCAGGTCCTGGCCGGTGACGAGGGCGGGCTCGGCCGCGCCGGTCGCGAAGAACCGGCCGGAGTCGCGCCAGACCTGGCCGCGGGTGTCGTAGAACTTCTCGGTCACGAGCCGGCCGGCGCCGTCCGGCGACGGCTCCTGGGTCTGCCGTTCGCGCAGCAGGCCGTCCTGGAAGGCGTACGCCTCGCGGTAGGTCGAGTCGTGCGCGAGGACCTTCGTCGTGGTGACGATCGGCCCGTCCTTGCGGACCAGGTAGTCGAAGGCGTAGCTCGGGGAGTCGGGGTAGGTCCCCGCCGAGCGGGTCGGCTGCCCCACCTTGGTGACGCGGCCCAGCGGGTCGTACGCGGTGGTCGTCACCTTGTTGTTGGCGTCGGTGACCTGGGTCGGCTGGCTGCGCAGCGGGTCGTAGACGGTGGTGGTG
>NZ_JNXC01000107.1 GCF_000716595.1 Saccharothrix sp. NRRL B-16314 | reverse complement strand
CCGCTACATGGCCGCCTACGCCCTGTTCAACCAGGCCGTCGCCGATCATCTGGGGCTCCACCCGACCGACGTGCAGTGCCTGAGCCTGCTCAGCCTCGAGGAGCGGCCGGTGACCACCGGGCGGGTCGCCGAACTGACCGGGCTCACCACGGGCTCGGCGACCCGGCTCGTCGACCGCCTCGAACGGGCCGGGTACGTGACGCGTGAACGGGACGCCGAGGACCGGCGCCGGGTCCTGGTGGCCCTCGTGCCCGAGCGGATCGCGGAGCTCGGCGACCTGTGGCGCAAGCTCAACGGCACCTGGGGCACGATGTTCGACGTGTACAGCGACGCCGAGATCGCGCTGCTCACCGCCCATATGCGGCGCACCGTCGAGGTCAGCAACGCCCAGATCGAGCGCCTGCGCGGCGGCGACCTGGCCTGACCGGCGCCACGGCGGGCCCGAGGCCGGAACGGGGCCGGACCGGCCGGAGGCGGGCCGCAGCCGGGTGTCAGAC
>NZ_JNXC01000106.1 GCF_000716595.1 Saccharothrix sp. NRRL B-16314 | reverse complement strand
GGAGATCCTCTTCGACTGCCAGCGTCACGCTGATCGTGGCGTGATTGAAGTAGTCCCGTGCATCGACGGAACACCCCTTACCGAGTTGGTCGACCAGTTCGAGATGAATGCTGGAATGCAACCGGCCGGAAACGCCTACGGAGGTATCATTCCGCAGTTCTTCCGCTTCGGCCCCATCGAAGACCATTTCCATGGACGATCCATCGGAGCGATGGGGTCGAAGACGCCCGTGCTCGGCTGTGAATGCGGTGAGTGGGGATGCTGGCCGCTAATGGCTGGCATCACTGTGACTCCTGACCACGTGACCTGGGACTCCTTCGAACAGCCCCACCGCAAGACACGCGACTACTCGGGATTCGGCCCGTTTCAGTTCGACCGCCTTCAATACGCTGACGCCGTGAAGGTCCTGACTGCAGCACTGGGCTCTGACGAGACGTGAGAACGTCTCACCGACTCATCACGGGAGGAGGCAGCATGTTTGACCACGTCATCGGGCTAAGCC
>NZ_JNXC01000105.1 GCF_000716595.1 Saccharothrix sp. NRRL B-16314 | reverse complement strand
GTTGGGTTGTGCGCCGGGTGCGCCGGGCGGCGGGGGAACGGCAGTCCCGAACCCGGGGAGCGGGGGTGGTGGCGGGGCGGGTGCGTTGGTCTGCTGGCCGGGTGGGGTGGGGTCGGTGGACGGAGCGGGCCGTGTGGCCGGTGGATTGGCGGCTGGTGGGTTGGTAGCCGGTGGGTTGGTGGGCGGCGGGGGTGCGGCCGGCGGCGCGGTGTCAATGGGTGGCGCCGGCCGGGTGGACGGCGGCGGTGTGGCTGCCGGTGGTGTGCTGACGGGTGGTGTGGCGGCGGGAGGTGTGGCCGCTGGCGGCGCGGTGACGGGCGGAGTGGCGACAGGTGGGGGCGCGGCGGGAGGGGTGGTGACCGGCGGGGTGGTGACTGGTGGTGTGGCGGGTGGCGGACTGGCGGCCGGCGGCGCGGTGGCGGGCGGACTGGCCACCGGCGGGGTGGCCACCGGCGGGGTGGCGACCGGCGGGGTGGCGACCGGCGGGGTGGCGACCGGCGGGGTGGCGACCGGCGGGGTGG
>NZ_JNXC01000104.1 GCF_000716595.1 Saccharothrix sp. NRRL B-16314 | reverse complement strand
GTTCTGCTTCCTCTCGTAAGGGTTTTCCGGGATGTGTTCTCGGGCGGGAGAATCAGGATCAGGTGGCGGCGATGACGGTGATCGAGATGCCGACGACGACGCCGCCCGCGGTCCACCAGCCGGGAGCCTCCATGGACTCCAGCTCCTGCAGTTCCAGCTCGGCCGGCTCGGTGCCGGTCTGCGCCTGCACGTTGTTGCTCTCGCTCATGGCTTTTCCTTCTCTCTCGGTTCTCTCGGTGATGTTCGGTCGTGCTGTTCTGCCTGACCGTGGTCCAGTGGCTGCCTGAGGTTCAGGTGGCCACCGCGAACGCGACCGCGCTCAGGAAGATCACCCCGCCGGCAGCCAGGCTGCCCATGGTCACCCAGTCCGGGGACTCGAACGGCTCGAGTTCCTGGATGTCCAGGTGGATGGCGGGTTGCTTGTGGGGGCCCTCCGGGTAGGGCTCGTAAGCCCCTCTGGTATCACGCATCTGGCGTCCTTTCAGAGCGGCAGTGCCGCGGCGGTGCGCGGCGGGATGATGTCGGTGAACGTGCCGACC
>NZ_JNXC01000103.1 GCF_000716595.1 Saccharothrix sp. NRRL B-16314 | reverse complement strand
TCAGTTCACGGCGAGGTTGAAGCCGGTCCAGCCGCTGCCGATTTCGGTGGATTGGCTGAACGTGCCGGTGCCGGTGCCGAGCCACTGTCGCAGTGTGTTGTCGGAGGTGCGGACTGCTACGAGGTCTGCTTTGTTGTCGCCGTTGATGTCCATGGAGACCATCTGGCGGAAGGCGTTCCAGCCGGTGCCGACTTTGACTGCGGTGGCGTAGCTGCTGTCGTTGCGCTTCCAGAAGTAGAGCTCGCCCAGGCTGTTGGTGGCCCAGATGTCGGCGTCGCCGTCGCCGTCGGCGTCTGCCGCGGTGTGCCTGAGGAGGCTGGCCCAGCCTCCGCTGACGAGTGTCCGGGAGCCGAACGCGCCGGCGCCTCGGCCTGGGTAGAGGTACATGTTTCCGCCGTCTCGGGCGAGGATGTCGGCTTTGTCGTCGCCGTCGACGTCGGCGAACGAGATCCATTCCATGGCCGACCAGCCCGAACCCACTTCGTGTGACGCGGCGAACGTGCCGTCGGTGCGGTTGTGCCAGTAGTAGAGCGTGTCACCGCTGAC
>NZ_JNXC01000102.1 GCF_000716595.1 Saccharothrix sp. NRRL B-16314 | reverse complement strand
CGGTGGTGACGTTCGAGCTCGGCGTCGGGGACGGCCGGAAGGACGAGGCTTTCGCGTTCCTGGACCGGCTGCGGATCATCGACATCTCGAACAACCTGGGCGATGCGAAGTCGATGGTGACGCACCCGGCCACGACCACACACCGGCGTCTCACGCCCGAGGCTCGGGCGGCAGCGGGGATCACCGACGGTACGGTCCGGATCTCGGTGGGGCTGGAAGACGTCGACGACCTGCTGGAGGACCTGGACGGCGCCCTGGGCTGAGCCCGTTGACCGCCGAGAAAAGGTAGCTAGGAGCTCCGGTCCGGGGCGAAAATGAGGTGGGCTGGCCCGCCACTGAGGGATGCGGGTGCGTCATCGACGGCTTCGGTGACGCACCTCGGGTGCCCCGCGCCTCTGCCAGCGTGGCGGTGTCGCGGTGAGCGGGGTGAAGTCGCACGCGATAGTTGCCGGACCGAGGCCGTGGTGCTCGATCTCGGCCTGCCGGACCGGGACACACGAGCGCGACTCGGCGGGGCACAGTGCGAATCAGAACGCCAGGGCCCGCCGGAACTCAGTCGCGCAGCACGACATCCAGC
>NZ_JNXC01000101.1 GCF_000716595.1 Saccharothrix sp. NRRL B-16314 | reverse complement strand
TCGGGACGAGTTGTTGGCCGGGTTGGTCGCGGTCGCGGACGGTCGGGTCGGTGTGGGGCGTCCGGGTGAGGGTGTGGTCGTCGGCCGGGTGACCGGCGCGGGCCGGGTGGGGATGGTGTTCCCGGGTCAGGGTGCGCAGTGGGCGGGGATGGCGGTGGAGTTGCTGGACACCGTGCCGGTGTTCGCGTCCCGCATCGCCGACTGCGCCCGAGCACTCGACCCGTATCTGGACTGGTCGCTGACCGACGTGCTGCGCGGGGTCGACGGCGCACCCGACCTGGACCGGGTCGACGTGGTGCAGCCGGTGTTGTTCGCGGTGATGGTGTCGCTGGCGGCGGTGTGGGAGTCGTTCGGGATCGAACCGGCGGGCGTCGTCGGCCACTCGCAGGGCGAGATCGCCGCCGCCTGCGTCGCCGGTGCCTTGTCGTTGGACGACGGTGCGCGGATCGTGGCCACCCGTAGCAGGTTGTTGTTCGAGCACACCTCCAACGCCGACGGCGCGATGCTCTCGGTGGTGGCCTCCGAAGCCGAGGTCCGAGCCCACCTCTCCACGCTGGAGGACGCGGCGTCGGTGAGTGTGTCGGCGGTGAACGGGCCGCGTTCCACCGTGGTCGCCGGGGACAGCGACACCATCGAACGGTTCGAACGGGTGCTC
>NZ_JNXC01000100.1 GCF_000716595.1 Saccharothrix sp. NRRL B-16314 | reverse complement strand
TCGGGACGAGTTGTTGGCCGGGTTGGTCGCGGTCGCGGACGGTCGGGTCGGTGTGGGGCGTCCGGGTGAGGGTGTGGTCGTCGGCCGGGTGACCGGCGCCGGGCGGGTGGGGATGGTGTTCCCGGGTCAGGGTGCGCAGTGGACGGGGATGGCGGTGGAGTTGCTGGACACCGTGCCGGTGTTCGCATCCCGCATCGCCGACTGCGCCCGAGCACTCGACCCGTATCTGGACTGGTCGCTGACCGACGTGCTGCGCGGGGTCGACGGGGCACCCGACCCGGACCGGGTCGATGTGGTGCAGCCGGTGCTGTTCGCGGTGATGGTGTCGCTGGCGGCGGTGTGGGAATCGTTCGGGATCGAACCGGCGGGCGTCGTCGGCCACTCGCAGGGCGAGATCGCGGCGGCGTGTGTCGCGGGGGCCTTATCGTTGGATGACGGTGCGCGGATCGTGGCCACCCGCAGCAGGTTGTTGTTCGAGCACACCTCCAACGCCGACGGGGCGATGCTGTCCGTGGTGGCGTCGGAGGCCGAGGTGCGCGGGCAGCTGGCGCGGTTGGGCGAGGACGCGGCGTCGGTGAGTGTGTCGGCGGTGAACGGGCCGCGTTCCACCGTGGTCGCCGGGGACAGCGACACCATCGAACGGTTCGAACGGGTGCTC
>NZ_JNXC01000099.1 GCF_000716595.1 Saccharothrix sp. NRRL B-16314 | reverse complement strand
GTCCCGGCAGTGGGGCGAGGCCGACCGGCTGAACGTCGCCGACTTCCAGCGCTCCCGCACCGAGCTCCGCGGCGACGCCGACGGGTACCCCGGGCCCCTCACCTGGCACCTCCTCTTCTCCTGAAAGGACACCACCATGCACGACACCACCAAGCGCACCGCGCGCACCATCCTCCAGTCCGCGCTCGGCCTCGCCGTCGTACTCCCCGCGATCGTCGACGCCTCCGGCATCCCCGCGGCCCTCCCGTGGGTCGCCGGAGCCCTCGCGGTCGCCGGCGGGTTCGCCCGCGTGATGGCGCTCCCCGGAGTGCAGCGCCTGCTCCCCGGATGGCTCCGGACCGACGAGCCGGAGGCACGCGGGTGACACCGTCGGAGTCCGCGCACGTGGCCCTGGAGCTGGAAAAGCTGCGCGGCACCATGGAGGCGGGATTCGCCCGGACCGACGGCTCCCTCGCGCTCCTGGTCCAGCGCGGCGACCAGACCGACAAGCGGCTCGACGACCACGACAGCCGACTCGACACGCTGGAGCGCTCCCGCTGGCCACTGCCCTCGCTCGCGGTCCTCGTCGCCCTCGCCGGCCTCATCTACCAACTCGTCCAGAATTAACACCGCGCCCCCTCCGCCTGCGGGCGGAGGGGGCGCTCGCGGCGTTACGCGGCTTCGTAG
>NZ_JNXC01000098.1 GCF_000716595.1 Saccharothrix sp. NRRL B-16314 | reverse complement strand
GCGGGTCAGGCGGTGGGGATCATGACCTTGTCGATGACGAAGACGGTGGCGTTGGCGGTGGGGATGTTGCCGCACAGCACCTTGGCGCCGTTGACGGTGACGTTGTCGCCGGAGCCCTCGACCTTGAGGGTGCCGCCCTGGACGGTGGGCAGGGTGGCGGAGGACAGGATGCCGTCCTTGTCCATGCGCTGCGGGACGACGTGGTAGGTCAGGATGCCGGTGAGCTTGGCCTTGTCGGCGAGGACGGCGTCGAGGGTTTCCTTGCCGAGGGCTTCGAAGGCGGGGTCGTAGGGTGCGAAGACGGTGTACTTGGCGTCGGTCTTGTTGAGGGTGTCGACGAGGCCGGCGGCCTTGACGGCGGCGACGAGGGTGGTGAGCAGGGGGTTGTTGCTCGCGGCGGTGGCCACCGGGTCGTCGACCATGCCGTCGAGGGAGCCTTCGGTGTCCTTGGGCAGGCCGGCGCAGGCTGCGCCGAACACGTCGCCGGTGGTGGTGACGCCGTCGCCCATCGCCGCGCCGGCGGTGGTGGTCGTGGTGGTCGTGGTGGCGGCGGCGGTGGTGGAGTCGTTGGAGGCCGCCGGTTCGCCGCTGCCGCAGGCGGCGACGGAGAGCAGGGCCGCGGTCATGACGCCGATCACGGAGGCGAGCCGGGTGCTGCGCATGGGAGGTCACTCCTTTG
>NZ_JNXC01000097.1 GCF_000716595.1 Saccharothrix sp. NRRL B-16314 | reverse complement strand
GGTGAGTAGAAGCAGTTCTTGCCGTCGGCGCCTTCGCCGATCTTCTTGGGTTCGGAGCCCTTGGGGACGCCTTGGTACTTCTCGCAGATGACGGTGTCGCCGTAGACGGTGATGCGGGAGAAGCGGGCGGTGTCGCCCCAGTTGGTGTTGATGCCGGCGAGGACCTTGGTGCTGCGGGCGGTGACGCCGTCCATGACGACGTGGCGTTGGTAGGAGGTGGCGCAGTTGCCGCAGGCGCGGTAGAGCTTGCCGGCGCCGTTGACCTGGAAGTTGCGGATGGTGAGGGTGCCGGCGCCGTTGTGCTGGAAGACCTTGTCGGAGGCGGATTTGGCGCCGCCGCCGTCGACGAGGTAGGTGGCGGAGGAGCTGGAGCTCTTGAAGGTGGCGGCGTCCTCGCCGACGTCGTTCCACCAGACGTTGCGGATGGTGCAGGAGCCTTCGCAGTGGATGCCGTCGCCGGCGGGTGCGTCGATGAAGAGGTTCTGGATGGTGCCGCCGTTGGCGACGACGAACATGGGGTCCTGGCTTTCGCCCTGGCCGCCGTCGCCGATGCCGTAGTAGCGCTTCATGCCGCCGTCGAAGAACGTGCCGGTGTTCTTGGTGGTGGTCTGGTGCACGCTGCCGGTGTCGCTGGGCCACGAACCACTGCCGTCACCGCCACCACCCGGAGTCGTGGTCGTGGTG
>NZ_JNXC01000096.1 GCF_000716595.1 Saccharothrix sp. NRRL B-16314 | reverse complement strand
CCCCAACCCCGCCACCAACTCCGCACGGGACACACCGACCACCACCACCCGGTGATCGAACCTGGCCCGACGCGACAACGACCACGCCACATCCACCGGGTCCACCCCGGGACGGGCCACCACCCACTCCCGCAACCGCCGAACCTGACCCGACACCGCCGACCGCGACCGACCCGACACCACCCACACCACCGGCACAGACCCGGACTCGGTGGCAGCAGGCGATTCCACCGGCGAAGGCGCTTCTTCGAGGATCACGTGGGCGTTGGTGCCGCTGGCCCCGAACGCCGACACCCCAGCACGTCGCGGATGGCCGTTGACCCGCCAGTCGCGCGTCTCGGTCAGCAGTTCGACCCGGCCCGCCGACCAGTCCACCTTCGGCGTCGGCGTGTCGACGTGCAGGGTGGCGGGCAGCCTGCCGTGCCGCATCGCCATGATCATCTTGATCAGCCCGGCCACCCGCGGTGAGGCCGTTCGACGCACCGTCCTGGTTGACCGCCGACCCCCGCACCACCGCCAACACGTTGTGCCCCAAGCGGCGTGCGTCCGACAGACGCTCCAACACGAGCACACCCATGCCCTCGGACCACCCCGTGCCCTCCGCGTCGGCCGAGAACGAGCGGCACCGACCGTCAGCGGACATGCCGCGCTGCCGGGAGAACTCCACGAACACACCGGGCGTCGAGTTGACGGTCACGCCGCCGGCCACGGCCATCGAGCACTCACCCCGGCGCAGCGACTGCGCTGCCAGGTGGACGGCGACCAAGGAGGACGAACAGGCGGTGTCGACCGTGATCGCCGGGCCTTCCAACCCGTACGAGTAGGCCACCCGCCCGGACACGATGCTCCCCGAGGTGCCGATGCCCCAGTAACGCCTCCCACACACCCTCCAACAACAACCGCTGCTGCGGGTCCATCGCCAACGCCTCACGCGGCCCGATGCCGAAGAACTTCGCGTCGAACTCGGCCGCACCCGCGAGGAACCCGCCCGACCGCGCGTAACTGGTCCCAGGGCGGTCCGGGTCGGGGTCGAACAAGGTCGCCAGGTCCCAACCACGGTCCGTGGGGAACCCGGTGATGGCGTCCACTCCGGACGAGACGAGCTTCCACAGATCGTCCGGGGAGGACACTCCACCCGGGAACCGGCACGACAACCCGACGACGGCGATGGGCTCGTCGTCGACCACCTTGACGACGGTCTTGGTCTTCGCGGCGCGCGCTTGCGGTGCGAGTTGGCCGAGGAGGTAGGTGGTGAGGGCGTGGGGTGTGGGGTGGTCGAAGACGAGGGTGGGGGTGAGGGTGAGTCCGGTGGTGTGGGTGAGGTGGTTGCGGAGTTGG
>NZ_JNXC01000095.1 GCF_000716595.1 Saccharothrix sp. NRRL B-16314 | reverse complement strand
GTCAGGGTGCTCAGCGTGCGGGGATGGGCGTTGCGCTTGCGGCGTCGTTCCCGCGTTTCGCCGAGGCTTTGGACGAGGTGTGTGCCGAGCTGGACCCGAGGTTGGGTCGTTCGTTGATGGACCTGCTTTCCGCGTCTGAGGGTTCGCCTGAGGCTGCTTTGTTGAACGAGACGGAGTTCACGCAGGCGGCGTTGTTCGCGGTCGAGGTGGCTTTGTTCCGTCTGGTCGAGTCGTTGGGTCTGCGGGCGGATTACCTGATCGGTCACTCGGTCGGTGAGCTGGCTGCGGCTCACGTCGCCGGTGTGTTGTCGTTGGCGGATGCGTGCGCGTTGGTGGTGGCGCGTGGTCGTTTGATGGGCGCGTTGCCGGCTGGTGGTGGCATGGCGGCGGTGCAGGCGACGGAGGAAGAGGTCGTCCCGTCGTTGGTGGCGTTCGCCGGTCGCTTGTCGGTGGCGGCGGTGAACGGGCCGCAAGCGGTTGTGGTGTCGGGTGATCTGGATGCGTTGGACGAGTGGTTGCCGTCGTGGCAGCACCGGAAGACCACGCGCCTCAAGGTCAGCCATGCGTTCCACTCGCACTTGATGGATCCGATGTTGGCCGAGTTCCGTACGGTCGCGGAGGGTCTGACGTTCAGCGAGCCGCGTATTCCGATCGTGTCGAACGTGACCGGCGGTGTGGTGTCGGCTGAGCTGACCGACCCGGGCTACTGGGTCGACCACGTTCGCGGGGCTGTTCGCTTCACGGACGGTGTCCGCACGCTCCAAGACGAA
>NZ_JNXC01000094.1 GCF_000716595.1 Saccharothrix sp. NRRL B-16314 | reverse complement strand
AACACACTGCGACAGTGGCTCGGCACCGGCACCGGCACGTTCAGCCAATCCACCGAAATCGGCAGCGGCTGGACCGGCTTCAACCTCGCCGTGAACTGAAGGATGACGATGACGACCAGAAATCTCATCAGAAGATTAGTCCTGGCCGGCACGACGAGCGCCATGCTCGCGTGCGGTATCACCTTCGCCTCCTCCGCGCAGGCAGCCGGTGACATCGACATCTGTGTCTCCTCCGGGCGCGCCGCCGGGTTCGACGGTGAGAACCTCGTCGTGGCGGTCGCGGTCGCCATGGCCGAGTCCCGCTGCGACCCCTCCGCCCGCGGCGTCAACACCAACGGCTCGATCGACCGGGGACTCTGGCAGATCAACAGCATCCACACCGACGTCAGCGACGCGTGCGCGTTCGACGCGATGTGCAATGGCCGCGCCGCCTGGAAGATCTCCGACCAGGCCACTGACTGGACGCCGTGGGTCACCTACAACAGCGGTGCGTACAGGCAGTTCATGGACGATGCCCGCGCCGCGATCGGCGCCCCTTCTGCGGACCGCCCGAGCAGGAGTGTCAACGGGGACAAGTTCGACGACGCGATCGGTGTCGACCCGGCCGGGGTCGCGTGGTTCTATCGCGGCAAGAGCGGCGGCGGTTTCTCCGCGGCCCTTCGCCACGGTCCTGGCTGGGGTGGTTTCTCCCGGATCGCCGTCAACGATTCCAACGCCGACGGCTGGGCGGACCTGTGGGCCGTCAGCGGTGACACGCTCTACTACTGGCACAACCGCACCGACGGCACGTTCGCCGCGTCACACGAAGTGGGTTCGGGCTGGTCGGCCATGGAATGGATC
>NZ_JNXC01000093.1 GCF_000716595.1 Saccharothrix sp. NRRL B-16314 | reverse complement strand
CTAGTGGCTTGTCACGCAGCCTTGGCCGGGTAATGGGTCCAGGTGCGGATGGGTGAGTCGGTGGCGAACCCGGTCTTGGGTTGGGCTCGGGCGTTGCGCCAGCGGATGAACGAGGCGATGGCGGCGTTCTGTTCGGCGTGGGTCAGGTGGTCTGTGCCGTTGAGGGCGAAGTAGCGCAGGGCGGCGAACTCGGCCTCGATCCAGTTCAGCCAGCTGGAGTAGGTGGGCAGGAACACCAACTCGACGTCATGGTCGGCGGCCCAGTCGCGGACGTCGGGGTGTCGGTGTGGGGAGAAGTTGTCCATGACCAGGTAGAGCCGTTGGTCGGGCCACCGGACGCGCAGGGTCTTGAGCAGGTCGAGGAACTCGCGGTGGCGTTTGCGCCGCCGGATCCGGTAGTGGATCTTCCCGGTCGTCAGGTCGAGCGCGGCGAGCATGTGCATCACGCCGTGGTGGCGGTTGTAGGTCGCCCGTAATCGGCGCGGCGACCCGGCGGGCCGCCAGGCCTTGCCCCTGCGCGGCATCAGGTTGAGCGGTCCGAACTCGTCGACGCAGACCACCCGCCCGTCGCCGGGCGGATGGTCGTACAGGTCGAGGATGCAGTGCGGGCGATCAGGCAGATCCGTTCACGGATCGCCTCACCGATCGTCCGACTCCGCCCGCCGCTCCATTTTGGGTCCAGCGCCGCGAACCCCCGCTCGTTGAACGCGTGGATCACGTCACGCACGTAGTCCTCGCTCACCTGCATCAACGAGGTGATGTCCCGGACCGCCTGGCCCTGGCCGGACATCAGCACCACGATCGCCCGCCTCAACCGCACCGGATCCTTCGAGGTCCTGGTGACCCGCTGGATCTTCCGGCCTTCCTCCATCGACAACGGCCTCACGAACACGCTCGGACGACGAGCCACAACCACCTCCCGCACTCGACATGCGGGACCAGCCTCGCCGATCAGACCGACCGATCGATTACCGGGTCAACCCTCCGAGACGCGCCACTAG
>NZ_JNXC01000092.1 GCF_000716595.1 Saccharothrix sp. NRRL B-16314 | reverse complement strand
AGCCGACACCACCCACACCACAACATCCGACACCACACCACGCACACCAGGCCGAACAGACCCCACCGACACCACCGGAGCCTGCTCCACAATCACGTGCGCATTGGTGCCACTGGCACCGAAGGAAGAGATCCCGGCCCGCCACGGGCGTTCGACGTCCGGCCACGGACGGGCTTCCGTCAGCAGCTCCATCCGGCCCGCCGACCAGTCCACCTTCGGGGTGGGCGTGGCCACGTGCAGCGTCGGCGGCAGCGTCTCGTGCCGCATCGCCATGATCATCTTGATCAGACCCGCCGCACCCGCCGCAGCCTGGGCGTGACCGATGTTCGACTTGATCGACCCCAACCACAACGGCCGATCCTCCGGCCGCCCCTGACCATAGGTGGCCAACAACGCCTGCGCCTCAATGGGATCACCCAACACCGTCCCGGTGCCGTGCGCCTCAACGGCATCCACATCGGACGGGGCCAGACCACCGTCCGCCAGCGCCGCTTGGATCACCCGCTCCTGCGACGGGCCGTTCGGTGCGGTGAGCCCGTTCGACGCACCGTCCTGGTTGACCGCCGAGCCGCGCACCACCGCCAACACGTTGTGCCCCAAGCGACGGGCGTCCGACAAGCGTTCCAGCACCAGCACCCCGACGCCCTCGGACCACCCGGTGCCGTCTGCGACGCCAAGTGCACCGCCACCAACGACGACGAACACGCCGTGTCCACCGTGATCGCCGGACCCACGAACCCGAACGAATACGCCACCCGCCCGGACACCACGCTGCCGGACGTGCCCATGCCCCAGTAACCGCCCAGGTTCACCTCATCGGTGCGGGCGAGAGCGCTGTAGTCCGAGGTGGACACCCCGGCGAACACGCCGGTGTCACTGCCCCGCAACGCCGTCGGATCGATACCCCCGTCCTCGAACGCCTCCCACACCGCCTCCAACAACAAACGCTGCTG
>NZ_JNXC01000091.1 GCF_000716595.1 Saccharothrix sp. NRRL B-16314 | reverse complement strand
CAGCAGCGTTTGTTGTTGGAGGCGGTGTGGGAGGCGTTCGAGGACGGGGGTATCGATCCGACGGCGTTGCGGGGCAGTGACACCGGCGTGTTCGCCGGGTTGAGATCACGGTGGACACGGCGTGTTCGTCGTCGTTGGTGGCGGTGCACTTGGCGTCGCAGGCGTTGCGGCGGGGCGAGTGCTCGCTGGCGGTGGCGGGCGGCGTCACCGTGAACACCTCTCCGAGCCTCTTCATCGAGTTCTCCCGTCAGCGGGGTTTGTCGCCGGATGGGCGCTGTCGGTCGTTCTCGGCTGATGCGGATGGCACCGGGTGGTCCGAGGGCGTCGGGATCTTGCTGCTGGAACGCTTGTCGGACGCCCGTCGTCTGGGTCATCGGGTGTTGGCGGTGGTGCGGGGGTCGGCGGTCAACCAGGACGGTGCGTCGAACGGGCTCACCGCACCGAACGGCCCGTCGCAGGAACGCGTGATCCGTGCAGCGCTGGCGGACGCCGACCTGGAACCCGCCGACGTGGATGCCGTTGAGGCGCACGGCACCGGAACGGTGTTGGGTGATCCCATCGAGGCGCAGGCGTTGTTGGCCACCTATGGTCAGGGTCGGCCGGAGGATCGGCCGTTGTGGTTGGGGTCGATCAAGTCGAACATCGGTCACGCCCAGGCTGCGGCGGGTGCGGCCGGACTGATCAAGATGATCATGGCGATGCGGCACGAGACGCTGCCCGCCACCCTGCACATCGACTCCCCCACTCCCAAGGTGGACTGGTCCGCCGGTCGGATCGACCTGCTCACCGAGGCACGCGCATGGCCGGAGCACGGCCGTCCCCGACGGGCGGGCGTCTCGGCATTCGGCGCGGGCGGGACCAATGCTCACGTGATTGTGGAGCAGGCTCCGGTGGTGTCGGTGGGGTCTGTTCGGCCTGGTGTGCGTGGTGTGGTGTCGGATGTTGTGGTGTGGGTGGTGTCGGCT
>NZ_JNXC01000090.1 GCF_000716595.1 Saccharothrix sp. NRRL B-16314 | reverse complement strand
TTATGGTGCGACATAACAGCGGTGCAGGTCTTTCACCTCCACATTGGTTGACAGCGCCTCGTGGCGCACCCCCGGAAAAGCACAGCCCCGATCCCGGGCGTGCAGTGCTTTGCGCTGCGCGACACTCACCGTCCGCTTCGTCCGCCCCAAATCCACCACCTCTGACCCTCCGCCCAGCACGACGGGGATCACCTTGGCGTCACACGCAATGCGTCGCGCCTGCGCCGCACTCAGATACCGATCGCCATCCAGCACCGCGTGCCCCACACCCCGCCGCAAGGTCTCGAAATCCAGGGTCACGCTGATGTGCGGCCGTTCCCCGGCCTCCGACGGCAGATCCTCCGACCGCGACGCCAGCGAGATCACGTCGGCGAAAGCCTCGCCGAACCGGTGCGCCCGATCCTTCGGCCCCTCCGGACGCGGCGTCGCCAACGGCTCCAGCATCGCGGTGAACCGCGCCCCCGTCTCCGCCGACACCTCGCCCCAGAACTCCACGCGCCCGCCCGGCAGATCCCGCACGTACAACACATCCGCCGGCTCGGCCGCCAACTCGTCCAGCTCGTCCACCGAGTCCTGCTCGACCCGGTCCCGGATGCGGTCGGCGAGTTGGCGGACCACTTTCGGCTCCACCGACCCGGCCGCCTCGACCAGGACCCCCTCCGACCAGTCCGGCAACTTCAACGTCGTGAACGCCCGCGCCAACTCCCGCAGATGCCCCTCCGACAACACGCCGTCCACCAGCGCGGCCCCGGCAGCCCGGTACAGCGGCGGCAGCGACTGCCCGGTCGGTGTGAGCGACGGCAGGAACAACTCCACCTGCGCCACCCACTGCTTGAATTCCGCCGGATTCGCCCGCACCAAAGCCCGATACGCATCCAGGTCATAACCACACCG
>NZ_JNXC01000089.1 GCF_000716595.1 Saccharothrix sp. NRRL B-16314 | reverse complement strand
CGGTGTGGTTATGACCTGGATGCGTATCGGGCTTTGGTGCGGGCGAATCCGGCGGAATTCAAGCAGTGGGTGGCGCAGGTGGAGTTGTTCCTGCCGTCGGTCACACCGACCGGGCAGCCGCTGCCGCCGCTGTACCGGGCTGCCGGTGCCGCGCTGGTGGAAGGCGTGTTGTCGGAGGGGCATCTGCGAGAGTTGGCGCGGGCGTTCACGACCCTGAAGTTGCCGGACTGGTCGGAGGAGGTCCTGGTCGAGGCGGCCGGGTCGGTGGAGCCGAAGGTGGTCCGCCAACTCGCCGACCGCATCCGCGACCGCGTCGAGCAGGACTCGATCGACGAACTGGACGAGCCTGCGGCCGAACCTGCCGATGTGTTGTACGTGCGGGATCTGCCGGGTGGTCGGGTGGAGTTCTGGGGTGAGGTGTCGGCGGAGACCGGGGCCCGGTTCACCGCGATGCTGGAGCCATTGGCGACGCCGCGTCCGGAGGGTCCGAAGGACCGGGCGCACCGGTTCGGCGAGGCTTTCGCCGACGTGATCTCGCTGGCATCGCGGTCCGGTGACCTGCCGTCGGAGGCGGGGGAACGTCCGCACATCAGCGTGACGGTGGACTTCGAGACGTTGCGGCGGGGTGTGGGGCACGCGGTGTTGGACGGCGACCGTTACCTGAGTGCGGCGCAGTCTCGGCGGATCGCGTGCGACGCGAAAGTTCTCCCCGTGGTGATGGGTGGCGATTCCGAGGTGGTGGATTTGGGGCGGACGAAGCGGACGGTGAGTGTCGCGCAGCGGAAGGCGCTGCATGCCCGGGATCGGGGATGTGCTTTTCCTGGGGTGCGCCACGAGGCGCTGTCAACCAATGTGGAGGTGAAAGACCTGCACCGCTGTTATGTCGCACCATAATAGTGATAGCTGAGGGCAGTCTGATCC
>NZ_JNXC01000088.1 GCF_000716595.1 Saccharothrix sp. NRRL B-16314 | reverse complement strand
TCCCAGTCGAGGTAGCGCTTGCCGGGGAAGACGGGGCAGGTGTCGCCGCAGCCCATGGTGATGACGACGTCGGAGGCCTCGACGTCCTCGGTGGTCAGCTTGGACGGCACCTCGGCGGTGATGTCGAGGCCCAGCTCGGCCAGTGCCTCGGCGGCGGCGGGGTTGACCTTGTCGGCGGGCGCGGAGCCGGCGGAGCGGACCGTCACGCGGCCGAGGGCGTAGTGCTGGAGCAGTGCGGCGGCCATCTGGGAGCGGCCGGCGTTGTGCACGCAGACGAACAGGACTTCGGGCTTGCTGGTCAACGGACTTGCCCTTCGGTGACGGTTTCGGTGCTGTCGGCGGTGGTCCGGGTCGGGTAGAGGATGCGCAGCAGTGGGATCGCCACCGCGACGCCGACGAGTTGCGCCACCACGTAGACCGGCACGGAGGACGGTGCGATGCCGGCGAACGTGTCGCTGAACGCGCGGCCGGCGGTGATGGCGGGGTTGGCGAAGCTGGTGGAGCTGGTGAAGAAGTACGCGGCGCCGATGTAGGCGCCGACGGCTGCGGGCGCGAGGGCGGCCCGGCCGGACCGGACCAGCGAGAAGATGACCAGCAGCAGGCCCGCCGTGGCCACGACCTCGGACAGCCCGTGCGCGGCCGTGGCGCGTTCGGTGGTGCTGATGCTGATCGGGGCCGCTTCGAACATGGTGTTGGCCAGGATCGCGCCGGTGACGCAGCCGAGCACCTGGACGAGCGCGTAGGCGGGGACGTCACGCCACGCCAGGCCCCGGAAGACGGCGTCCACGATGGACACGGCGGGGTTGAAGTGGCCGCCGCTGACCGGTCCGAAGACGAGGATGATGGCGTAGAGGCCGACGGCGGTCGCGGCGGCGTTCTCCAGCAGTTGCAGGCCGACGTCGCCGGGGGAGAGGCGTTGGGCGGCGATGCCGGAGCCGATCAC
>NZ_JNXC01000087.1 GCF_000716595.1 Saccharothrix sp. NRRL B-16314 | reverse complement strand
TGGGGCGAGGGTGTCGATGTACGGGTTGTGACGACCGACATTGACACCCTCGCGACCGCACTCTATGTCAGAACCGACGACCTGTTGAAGGACGCGCCGCACCTCGCGCCGTGGCGTCCGAAGGTCGGACTGCAACCCGTACTGACCGACGCGGAGCTGGTCACCCTCGCGGTGATCCAGGCCCTGCTTGGGTTCACCTCCGAAGCCCGCTGGTTACGCCACGCCCGCGCGCATCTGGGGCACCTGTTCCGCTACCTGCCTGGCCAGTCCGGCTACAACAAGCGGCTGCGCAACGCCGCCGGCCTGGTCAAGGCGGTGATCCGTCTCCTGGCGGTCGACACGACGCTGTGGACCGACGACGTGTGGCTTGTCGATTCCACTCCGGTGGAATGCGGGCGTTCGCGGGAGACAGCGAAACGCTCGGACCTGGCCGGATGGGCCCAGTACGGCTACTGCGCCAGCCACTCCCGCTTCTTCTGGGGTCTGCGGCTGCACCTGGTCTGCACCCCGGGCGGCCTGCCGGTGGCCTTCGCGTTGGCCGGCGCCAAGGCCGACGAGCGCACCACCCTGCTCGACATCCTCGACACCGACCCCGCGTTGATCGCCGACCGGCCCGGTCAGACGCTGGTCGCCGACCGCCACTACTACGGCCGCGAGTTCGAGCACGCCCTGGCGACGGCGGGTGTCGAACTGCTGCGCCCGGCCCGCAAGGGCGAGGCCGAACGACCCGGCGGGCGGCTGTTCAAGCCGCTGCGCCAGGTCATCGAGTCGATCAACCAGACCTTCAAGGCCCAACTCGACCTGGAACGACACGGCGGCCGCACCAAGCCCGGTGTGATCGTCCGCGTCCTGCAACGTGTCCTGGCCCTGACCGCCGCCATCTGGCACAACGACCACACCGACCAGCCCGTCAAGCGATCACTGACCGCCTACGACCACTAACGAGCCCTTGGACTTACTCATCTAG
>NZ_JNXC01000086.1 GCF_000716595.1 Saccharothrix sp. NRRL B-16314 | reverse complement strand
TGCCCTCAGCTATCACTATTATGGTGCGACATAACAGCGGTGCAGGTCTTTCACCTCCACATTGGTTGACAGCGCCTCGTGGCGCACCCCCGGAAAAGCGCATCCCCGGTCGCGGGCGTGCAGCGCTTTACGTTGTGCGACGCTCACCGTCCGCTTCGTCCGCCCCAAATCCACCACCTCGGAATCACCTCCCATCACCACGGGGAGAACTTTCGCGTCGCACGCGATCCGCCGCGCCTGCGCCGCACTCAAATAACGGTCGCCGTCCAACACCGCGTGCCCCACACCCCGCTGCAACGTCTCGAAGTCCACCGTCACGCTGATGTGCGGGCGCTCCCCAGCCTCCGACGGCAGGTCACCGGACCGCGACGCCAGCGAGATCACGTCGGCGAAGGCCTCACCGAACCGGTGCGCCCGGTCCTTCGGCCCCTCCGGACGCGGCGTCGCCAATGGTTCCAACATCGCGGTGAACCGCGCCCCGGTCTCCGCCGACACCTCACCCCAGAACTCCACCCGACCGCCGGGCAGGTCCCGCACGTACAGCACGTCGGCGGGTTCGGCCGCAGGCTCGTCCAACTCATCGATCGAGTCCTGCTCGACCCGGTCCCGGATGCGGTCGGCGAGCTGCCGGACCACTTTCGGCTCCACCGACCCGGCCGCCTCGACCAGGACCTCCTCCGACCAGTCCGGCAACTTCAACGTCGTGAACGCCCGCGCCAACTCCCGCAGATGCCCCTCCGACAACGTCCCTTCGGCCAGCGCGGCACCGGCAGCCCGGTGCAGCGGCGGCAGCGGCTGCCCGGTCGGCGTGACCGACGACAGGAACAACTCCACCTGCGCCACCCACTGCTTGAATTCCGCCGGATTCGCCCGCACCAAGGCCCGATAGGCATCCAGGTCATAACCACACCGCAACACCTGCGCCAGCAATTCCAGCCGCCGCCGGTGCGATGCCCGAATCGACGCTTCGACCTCCGCAATGGCGGCGAACACGTCGTCCTCGGTCAACAACACCGGCGAAACATCCATAC
>NZ_JNXC01000085.1 GCF_000716595.1 Saccharothrix sp. NRRL B-16314 | reverse complement strand
CGCACCCCGCGCAACCGACAACCGCTCCAACAACACCAACCCCACACCCTCAGCCAGAACCGTCCCATCCGCATCCGCCGAGAACGCCTTGCAACGGCCGTCCGGAGCGAGGTTGCGCTGCCGGTGGAAGTCCACCAGCGGGTCCGGTGTGCACAGCACCGTCGCGCCTCCGGCCAGGGCCAGCGAGCACTCACCGCGGCGGATCGCCTGCGCGGCGAGGTGCAGTGCCACCAACGAGGACGAACACGCCGTGTCCACCGACAGCACCGGCCCCTCCAAGCCCAGCACGTAGGCGATCCGACCGGAGGCGATGCCGGCGGCGTTCCCGGTGCCGAGCAACGACAACGGGTCGATCCCCGCCCGCTCCAACACCTCCCACGCACCCTCCAGCAACAAACGCTGCTGCGGATCCATCGCCAACGCCTCACGCGGACTCACCGAGAACAGGTCGGCGTCGAACCCGGCGACGTCGTCCAGGAAGCCACCGCGGGGCGGGACCGTCGAGTCGCGCAGGTCCCAGCCCCGGTCGCCGGGAAAGGGGGAGAGCGCGTCCACACCCCGGTCGAGCAACCGCCACAGTTCCTCGGGCGTGGTGACGCCGCCGGGCAGCCGGCAGCTCATCGCGACGACCACCACCGGGTCGTCGTCCTCGGCCCGTGCGATCACCGGGACCGCGGCCACGTCGCGTTCGAGCAGTTCGTCCTTCAGCCGGCCGGCCAGCGCCACGGTCGTGGGCCAGTCGAAGACCAGGGTCGGGGGCAGCCGAAGGCCGGTCGCCTCGGCCAGCCGGTTGCGCAGCTCGATTCCGGTCAGCGAGTCGAAACCCAGTTCCCGGAACGCCCGATCGGTGTCGAGTGCGACGGGCGTGGGGTGCTTGAGCACGGCGGCGGCCTGCGTCCGGACCAGGTCGACCAGCAGCCGGTCGCGGTCGTCCTCGGTCGCGTCCAGCAAGCGCCGGCGCAGCCGGGCCGCCGCGGAGCGCCGCGTGCCGGGCTTGGTCGGGCCGCCGACCAGGCCGTGCAACAACGGGGGTGCGGCGCCTTGCCACGCGGTGAGGTCCAGCCCTATCGGCAGCAGCACCGGCTCGTCGGCCGCGCAGGCGAGGTCGAACAGGGCGAGGCTCTCCGCGGTACCAAGACCGACCACACCCGTCTCGGCCATCCGCGCGACGTCGACCTCCCCGAGGGCATCGGTCATGCCGCTGCGCTCGGCCCAGAGCCCCCAGGGCAACGACCTCGCCGGCATGCCTTGGGCATGGCGGCTCTGCGCCAAGGCGTCGAGGAAGGTGTTGGCCGCCGCGTAAGCGGCCTGACCTGGCCCACCCAGCACACCGGCAGCGGAGGAGAACAGCACGAACTGCGCCAGATCACGGTCCCGGGTCAGTTCGTGCAGGTGCCAGGCCCCGTCCACCTTCGGCCGCAACACCGCACCGACCCGCTCGGCAGTCAACCCCCCGACCACACCATCG
>NZ_JNXC01000084.1 GCF_000716595.1 Saccharothrix sp. NRRL B-16314 | reverse complement strand
CGCGGTGAGCGAGCAGGTCGCGGCGCGGGTCGAGCGGCGGCAGGTGCAGCGGTGCCTGTCGGCGTTGACGGAGTTGCAGCGGGAGTCCATCCTGCTGGGCTACTTCCAGGGCTACACCTACCCGGAAGTCTCCTCCGTGCTCGGAATTCCCCTGGGCACGGTGAAGACCAGGATGCGTGACGGACTGATCAGGCTCCGAGACTGCCTGGGGGTGACCCGATGACCGACAACACCGCCCGTTCCGAAGCCCACACGCTGATGGGCGCCTACGTTCTGGACGCAGTCTCCGATGCCGAGCGCCGCGTCTTCGAGGAGCACCTGGCCCGCTGCTCGGACTGCGCGCAGGAGACGGCCGAACTCCGCGAGACCACCGCGCTGCTGGCCGGTGCGACGTCCGTCGAGCCTCCCGCACACCTGCGTGACCGGGTGTTGGCCGCTGTCGCCGACACGCGCCAGCTGCCACCGGAGACCGACGACCACGTGAAGGTCATCGAAACGTCGCAGCGGACCAACCTGAGCCTCGCGCCCACCGCTCCACGTCTGTGGCGGCGACGGACCGCGGCGCTCGTCGCCGCGGCGGGCATCGCGGTCGCCGTGACGCTCGGCATCCAGGGCGTCGACACGAACCGTCGGCTGGAACGTGACGTGCAGGCTTTGGAACAAGTCAACGCCTACAACGCGCAGGTCGCCGAGTTGTTGTCGGCGCCGGACGCCAAGTTGGTCCGCGGTGAGGTGTCGGGTGGCGGTACGGGCACCGTCGTCGCGTCGTCGACCGAGGGAGAGGTGCTGTTCCTCGCCCAAGGCCTGGCACGACTGCCCGAGGACCGCGCCTACCAGATGTGGTTGATCGGTCCCGACGGGCCGCGTCCGGCCGGGCTGCTCGCGTTCTCCGGTGGACAGGTCGACCCCTTGCTGGCGGGCGGTTTCACCGGCCGGGAAGCCGTGGGCCTGACCGTGGAGCCGAAGGGCGGATCGGCCCAACCCACGACCCCCGCCGTCGTGGTCCTACCGCTCGTCTGAGGAACACCCGGCGCCGACTTTTTCCGAGATCGACCAATCCGGCCGCCCGCCGGTGTCGAACCACCTGTGACAAGCCGGGAAACACACCTTCCGGTAACCGTCCCCAAAGGAGTGACCTCCCATGCGCAGCACCCGGCTCGCCTCCGTGATCGGCGTCATGACCGCGGCCCTGCTCTCCGTCGCCGCCTGCGGCAGCGGCGAAC
>NZ_JNXC01000083.1 GCF_000716595.1 Saccharothrix sp. NRRL B-16314 | reverse complement strand
GATGGCGGTGAGGGAGTCGAAGCCGAGGGTTTTGAAGGTGTTGGTGGGGTGGATGGTGGTGGTGTCGGTGTGGCCGAGGACGGTGGCGACGGCGGTGAGGACGCGTTGTTGGACGTGGTGTCGGTGTTGGTGTTCGGGGAGTGTGGCGAGTTGGTCGCGTAGTCCGTTGTGGACGGTGGTGGTGGTGCTGGTTGTGGCGGGGATGAGTCGGTGGAGGATGGGTGGTGTGGTGGTTCGGTCGAGGCCGGTGGTGGTGAGGGTGGTGGGGCAGTAGTGCGGCTCGGGTGCCGTGAGTGCGGTGTCGAAGTGCCGCAGGGCGGTGGCGACGGGCAGTGGTGTGATGCCCAGGGCTGCCAGCCGTGCGGTGTCGACGTCGGTGCGGTCAGGGGTAGGTGTCGGGTGAGTTGGTGGAGGTGCCAGGCGGCGTCGGCTTTGGGTGCGAGGACGTCCGCGCAGTGTTGTGGCGTCAGGTTGGTGATGGTGCCGTCGCGCAAGCCCGCCGCGCAGTGGACGACCGCCTGCAACGGGTGCTCGACGCTGATCGAATCGAGCAGGGCCGCGAGTTCGTCGCGGTCGCCCACGTCGCAGGCGCGGACGTCGACTTCTGCGCCGAGTGCGATCAGTTCCTCGATCAGGTCGTCGATGCCGGGTGTGTCGGGGCCTCGACGGCTGGTGAGCAGCAGGCGGCGCACACCGTGCTGGGCGACGACGTGGCGGGCGATCACCGTGCCGAGTCCGCTCGTGCCGCCGGTGATCAGCACCGTCCCCTCGGACGTGAACACCGTGCCGGAGGAAGGTCGGGTGCGTGGCCGTCGAGTGCGACCGCTCCGGTGGTGACCACGGCCAGTCGGGTGTGGACGAGTTGGTCGTGGCGCAGCCAGTCCTGGAGCACGGCGAGCACGCGTTCGAGGGAGTCCCGCACCCCGGCCGGCACATCCGTGTCGGCAGCGGGAACCGGGAGCACGATCCACTCGGGAACGGTCTCCCCTGCATCCGCAGCGGTGATCAGGTCATCGAGGGTGCCGTACTGACGAACCCCGGAGAGGCCGAAAGCGTCTGGTCCGAGCACGGCGATGGTCGACGGGATGCCGGCCGGGACTGCGGCGTCGGTCCACTCGACGGTGTACATCGGGTCGGCGCTCGTGCGGGCCGCCTCCAGCTGGCTGCGCGTCACCGGACGTCCGGCCACCGCCGCCACCGACAGGACGAGCCCGCCGTCGGCGTCCACGGCCGTCGCGCTCAGACCAGTGGCTCCGCCTGTCCGGCTGAGCCGCACCCGCAGCGTGTCCGCGGTTCCTCCGGGCCGCAGCCACACGCCCGACCAGGTGAACGGCAGCACCACCTCGTCGGCGTCGATGAGCGCGGCGTGGAAGGCCGCGTCGATCGTGGCCGGGTGGACGGTGAAGCCGGACCCGGCGGTGGGGACGACCTCGGCGTAAATGTCGCCGTCCAGCCGCCACGCCGCGCGCAGGCCCTGGAACACCGGTCCGTAGCCGAAGCCGCGCGCCGCCAACTCGGCGTAGAACCCTTCCAGCGACAGGGCTTCCGCACCTTGCGGTGGCCACACCTGTTCGACGGCTTCCGGCACGGGTAAGGCGGCGAGCGCACCCGAGGCGTGCTGGACCCACTCGTCGGAGTCACCACGGGAGTGGACGGTCAGCGTGCGCTGTCCGCTGTCGTCGGGTTGGCCGATCCAGAGCTGGACGGTGACGGGCGCGTCCTCGGTCAGGACCAGCGGCTGGTGCAGGACGAGCTCCCGCACGGCGGGACACCCGACCTTGGCCCCGGTGGCGGCGGCGAGTTCGACGAAGGTGGCTCCGGCGACAACGACTTGGCCGAAGACGGCGTGATCGGCCATCCACGGGTGGTCGGCCAACGACCAGCGCCCGGTGAACAGCTGCCCACCGCTGCCGCCCGCCAGGTGGATCGACCCTGCCAGCAGGGGGTGGTCGACCGGTGTGGGCGAGGGCGATCGAGGTCACCAGTCGGCGGATGTCGCCCTGGTCGCGTTGCAGGGTGGGGACGACGGCGGTGTCGTGTCCGGTGTCGGTGACGGTCTCGGCGGTGCCGAGGGCCAGCACCGGGTGGGTGGAGACCTCGACGAGGATGTCGTGTCCGTCGGTGAGCATCGTGGTCAGTGCGGTGTGGAAGCGGACGGGGTCGCGCAGGTTGCGGTACCAGTAGCCCGCGTCCATGCGGGTGGTGTCGTGTGGTCCGCCGGTCACGGTGGAGTACACC
>NZ_JNXC01000082.1 GCF_000716595.1 Saccharothrix sp. NRRL B-16314 | reverse complement strand
GATGGCGGTGAGGGAGTCGAAGCCGAGGGTTTTGAAGGTGTTGGTGGGGTGGATGGTGGTGGTGTCGGTGTGGCCGAGGACGGTGGCGACGGCGGTGAGTACGCGTTGTTGGACGTGGTGTCGGTGTTGGTGTTCGGGGAGTGTGGCGAGTTGTTCGCGTAGTCCGTTGTGGACGGTGGTGGTGGTGCTGGTTGTGGCGGGGAGGAGTCGGTGGAGGATGGGTGGTGTGGTGGTTCGGTCGAGGCCGGTGGTGGTGAGGGTGGCGGCGCAGTAGTGGGCCGCGGGTGCGGTGACGGCGGTGTCGAAGTGCCGCAGGGCGGTGGCGATGGGCAACGGTCGGATGCCGAGGGTTGCGAATCGCGCGGTGTCGGGCGGTCAGGGGTAGGTGTCGGGTGAGTTGGTGGAGGTGCCAGGCGGCGTCGGCTTTGGGTGCGAGGACGTCCGCGCAGTGTTGTGGCGTCAGGTTGGTGGTGGTGGCGTCGTGCAGGACGGCCGCGCTGTGCACGATTCCCTGCAGGGGGTGCTTTTCGGGGATTTCGGCGAGCAGGGCCGCGAGTTGGTCGCGGTCGCCCACGTCGCAGGCTCGGATGTCGACTTCTGCGCCGAGTGCGGTCAGTTCCTCGATCAGGTCGTCGATGCCGGGTGTGTCGGGGCCTCGACGGCTGGTGAGCAGCAGGCGGCGCACGCCGTGTTCGGTGACGAGGTGGCGGGCGGTGAGGGCGCCGAGGCCGGTGGTGCCGCCGGTGATCAGCACGGTGCCGTCGGAGGTCGGGTGCGTGGCCGTCGAGTGCGACCGCTCCGGTGGTGACCACGGCCAGTCGGGTGTGGACGAGTTGGTCGTGGCGCAGCCAGTCCTGGAGCACGACGAGCACGCGGCCCACGGTCTCGCGGACCCCTGCGGGAACATCCCCTTCGGGCGGGGAAACCGGGTAGACCACCCACTCCGGGACGATCGCCCCGGCGTCCACGTCGGTCACCAGGTCTGCCAGGGTGGCGTACTGACGAACCCCGGGACCGGAGATGTCCAGGGTTTCCGGTCCGAGTACGGCGATGGTCGACGGGATGCCGGCCGGGACTGCGGCGTCGGTCCACTCGACGGTGTACATGGGGTCGGCGCTCGTGCGGGCCGCCTCCAGCTGGCTGCGCGTCACCGGACGTCCGGCCACCGCGCCCACCGACAGGACGAGGCGGCCGTCGGTGTCAGTCGCGGTCATGCTTGTGCTGTGGGGACCGTCAGTCGGAGTCAGCGTGACGCGGAGCGTGTCGGCGGCGGTGGGACGCAGTCGCACGCCGGACCAGGTGAACGGCAGGACCACTTCGTCCCCGGTGTCGGTGAGCGCGGCGTGGAAGGCCGCGTCGATCGTGGCTGGGTGGACGGTGAACCCCGGCTCGGCGACGGGGGAGAGTTCGGCGTAGAGGGTGTCGCCGCGCTGCCAGGCCGCACGGAGGCCTTGGAACACCGGTCCGTAGCCGAAGCCCCGCTGCCCGAGGGCGGCGTAGAAGCCGTCCAGCGGCACTGGGCTCGCGCCCTTCGGCGGCCATGCCCGATCAACCGACGCGACCGGCTCCACGTCTGCGGCCAGCGCACCCGAGGCGTGCTGGACCCATTCGCCGGAGTCACCGCGCGAGTGGAGGGTGAACGGGAGCTGTCCGCTGTCGTCGGGTTGGTCGATCCGGAGCTGCACGGTGACGGGCGTGTCGTCGGTGAGGACCAGCGGCGCGTGCAAGGTGAGTTCGTGGACGACGGGACATCCGGCGGAGGCTCCGGTGGTGGCGGCGAGTTCGACGAAGGTGGCTCCGGCGACAACGACTTGGCCGAAGACGGAGTGATCGGCCATCCACGGGTGGTCGGCCAACGACCAACGTCCGGTGAACACCCGCCCGCCGCCCGCCATGTCGATGACGCCTGCCAGCAGCGGGTGGTCCACTGTGGTCAGACCGGTCGTGCTGCGGTGTGGGCGAGGGCGATCGAGGTCACCAGTCGGCGGATGTCGCCCTGGTCGCGTTGCAGGGTGGGGACGACGGCGGTGTCGTGTCCGGTGTCGGTGATTGTTTCGGCGGTGCCGAGGGCGAGGACGGGGTGGGTGGAGACTTCGACGAGGATGTCGTGTCCGTCGGTGAGCATCGTGGTGAGGGCGGTGTGGAAGCGGACGGGGTCGCGCAGGTTGCGGTACCAGTAGCCCGCGTCCATGCGGGTGGTGTCGTGTGGTCCGCCGGTCACGGTGGAGTACACC
>NZ_JNXC01000081.1 GCF_000716595.1 Saccharothrix sp. NRRL B-16314 | reverse complement strand
TGAGCTTCCCCCGGTAACTCGGTGGCTTTCCAGACATGGTCCGATAGGGGCCTGAAGGGAGTCGTCCGTGGCACCACCGAAGAAGTACCCTGACGAGCTGAGGGCCCGCGCTGTCCGGCTGTACCGGGAGTCCGACCCCAAGCCGGTGATCCGGCGCCTGGCCGAGCAGCTGGGCGTGCATCACGAGGCGTTGCGGAACTGGATCCGGCAGGACGAGGCCGACCGCGGCGAGCGGGACGACAGGCCCGCCGCGACCGAGTCGGAGGAGCTGCGCCGCCTCCGTAGAGAGAACGCGGAATTCAAGCGCGCCAACGAAATCCTGAAGACCGCGTCCGCGTTTTTCGCGGCGGAACTCGACCCGACCCGGCGACGGTCGTGAAGCTCGTCGAGCAGCTTCGCGGCCGCTTCGGGGTCGAGTTCATCCTCCGGGTCCTGGGCGTCGCCTCGTCCACCTACCACGGTTGGGTGGCCCGACAGTCCACCCCGTCGGATCGCGAACGCGAGGACCGGTCGATCACCGCGGAGATCGTGGACATCCACATCGCCTCGGGCGGAACCTATGGCAGCCCGCGGGTGCACCAGGTTCTGCGCCGCCGGGGCATCCGCGTGTCGCGCAAGCGGGTCGAGCGGTTGATGCGCCAGGCCGGCCTGCAGGGCGCCTTCCTGCGCAAACAGTGGCGCACCCCGTCGACCAGGCAGGATCCGCGGGCCGCACCGGCGCCCGATCGGGTGAACCGGGACTTCACCGCGCCGGCGCCGGACCGGTTGTGGGTGGCCGACGCGACCCGGATCCGCACCGGCGAGGGCGTGTTCTGGCTCGCGGCCGTGCGCGACGCGTTCTCCAACCGGATCGTGGGCTGGAAGACCAGCGACCGCTGCGACACCGACCTGGTCCTGGGCGCGCTGGAGTACGCGATCTGGTCGCGTGACGTGCGCGACGGGCAGCTGATCCACCACAGCGACCGCGGGTCGACCTTCACGGCCTTCCGGTTCGCGGAACGGTTGGCGGACAACGGGATCCTGCCGTCGATGGGGTCGGTCGGCGACTCCTACGACAACGCCCTGATGGAGAACTTCTTCTCCACGTTGAAGATCGAGCTGGTCTACCGCCGGTCCTGGCGCACCCGCGACGAGGCCGAGAACGAACTGTTCCGCTATATCGACGGGTTCTACAACACCGAACGCATCCAGAAGGACCTCGGCTGGCTCAGCCCCGACGAGTACGAAGCCGCCTGGCACGCCGCCCAGGCCGAACCGACTACCATCCCGGCATCACCGATCCGATCCAGGTAACAACCATCTCGGGTTATCGGGGGAAGCTCA
>NZ_JNXC01000080.1 GCF_000716595.1 Saccharothrix sp. NRRL B-16314 | reverse complement strand
ACTAGTAGGGCTTTGTTAGGTCGAATGATCGGACAGGTTGGCGGTGTGATCTTCTGTGGTGGTGACTCCGGAGGAGATGGCGCTGGTGCGCCCGGTGATCGAGGAGTTCGCCGCAGACGTGTTCGGCGGGCTCGCGCGGCGTGACCAGCGGGGTAAGGGCGAGCTGTATCTGCGTGGCTTGTTGTCGGACGGCAAGCGGAAGTCGATGCAGCCCATGGCCGAGCGCCTGGGCGTCGACCATCAGCAGCTCCAGCAGTTCGTCACCACCTCGACCTGGGATCACACCGAGGTGCGGCGCCGGTTGGCGGTGTGGGCGCGTGACTTCGTCGACCCGGACGCGCTGGTGGTGGACGACACCGGGTTCCCCAAGGACGGGTATTCGTCGCCGGGGGTGGCGCGAATGTACTGCGGAGCGTTGGGCAAGCGCGCGAACTGCCAGGTCGGGGTCAGTGTGCACGCCGCGACGGACTGGGCGTCGGCGGCGCTGGACTGGCGGTTGTTCCTGCCCGAGTCCTGGGACGACACCAAGACCGACGACGAGGCGGAGGCCGAGCGGGTCCGGACCCGGCGTGCCCGGTGCGCGATCCCCGAGGACCAGCGGCACCGGGAGAAGTGGCGACTGGCGTTGGACATGCTCGACGAGATCGTCGACGACTGGGGGCTGCCCCGGCGGCCGGTCGTCGCGGACGCCGGCTACGGTGATGCCTCCGGGTTCCGGCAGGGGCTGACCGACCGCGGTCTGACCTACGTGCTGGCGGTCAATCCGATCGCCACCGCGCACCCGGCCGGGGCATCGCCGGTGACGCCCGCCTACAACGGTGTCGGTCGGCGACCGGTGCCGCGCTACCCCGATCCGCCGACCGATCTGAAGACCCTGGTCATGGACGTGGGCCGGTCGGCGGGCCGGTTCGTGGTCTGGCGCCACGGCTCCCACAGGAGCGCGGGCAACCCGACCGGGCGGATGCGGTCGCGGTTCCTGGCGCTGCGGATCCGACCCGCCAACCGGCACATCCTCAAAGACCCGGACGGCAACCTGCCCGAGTGCTGGCTGTTGGCCGAGTGGCCCGCCGGTGCGGCCGAGCCCACCGACTACTGGCTCTCGACCCTGCCCGCCGACATCCGCCTGCGGGACCTGGTGAAACTGGCCAAGATGCGGTGGCGCATCGAGCACGACTACAGCGAACTCAAGGACGGCCTCGGCCTGGACCACTTCGAGGGCCGCTCCTGGATCGGTTGGCACCGCCACGTCACGCTGGCCTCGGTCGCCCAGGCCGTCTGCACGAAGCTGCGCCGCACCCCAAAAGCCCTTGCGCAGGCCTGACCCTCTACGCCGTCCTGCGCCACCTCCAACGATTACTCGCCGCCTGGACCGGCATCTGCCACACCTGCCGACAACCCGTCCAGGCCACGAACAGCCAACAGAAACCGCAGGTCAAC
>NZ_JNXC01000079.1 GCF_000716595.1 Saccharothrix sp. NRRL B-16314 | reverse complement strand
CGCACCCCGCGCAACCGACAACCGCTCCAACAACACCAACCCCACACCCTCAGCCAGAACCGTCCCATCCGCATCCGCCGAGAACGCCTTGCAACGGCCATCGGGAGCCAGCCCGCGCTGGCGGCTGAAGTCCACCAGCGAATCCGGCGTGCCCAGCACGGTGACACCGCCGGCGAGGGCGAGCGAGCACTCACCGCGGCGCAACGACTGGACCGCGAGGTGCAGTGCCACCAACGAGGACGAACACGCCGTGTCCACCGACAGCACCGGCCCCTCCAAGCCCAGCACGTAGGCGATCCGACCGGAGACCACGCTCAGCTGGGTGCCCGTGCCCAGCCAACGACAACGGGTCGATCCCCGCCCGCTCCAACACCTCCCACGCACCCTCCAGCAACAAACGCTGCTGCGGATCCATCGCCAACGCCTCACGCGGACTGATGCCGAACAACTCCGCGTCGAACTCCGCGGCGCCGGGGAGGAAACCCCCTCGACGGGTGTAGCTGGTGCCGGGGTGGTCGGGGTCGGGGTGGTAGAGTCGGTCGAGGTCCCACCCCCGGTCGCTCGGCAGGTCGCCGGTCGCGTCACCGCCGGAATCCAGCAACGCCCACAGGTCCTCGGGGCCGTCCACGCCGCCGGGCAGCCGGCAGCTCATGCCGACGACGGCGATCGGCTCGGCCGCGCGTTCCCGTTCGGCGTGCAGGAGCCGCCTGGTGTCGTGCAGTTCGACGGTGACCCGCCGCAGGTACTCCCGGAGCTTGCCCTCGGCGTCCACTCACAGCCTCCCGGTGGACTGGTCGATGAACGCGAACAGCTCGTCGTCGTCGGCCTCGCCCAGCGCGTCCGCGAGGTCGGACGGCGGGGCGTCCCACCGATCGTCCACAGTGGACAGGATGGCGCGGAGCCGGTCGGCGGCCTGCCTTCGCTCCTCCAGTCCGACGCCCTCCACGGAGGCGGGCGTAGCCACGGCGGACAACCGGTCGATCCCAGCCAGCAGGCGGGCGCCCGGATCGGGCCGGTCGCCACCGATCCGCTCGGCCAGGTGCGCGCACAGGGCTGCCGGCGTCGGGTGGTCGAACACGAGGGTCGCCGGTAGCCGGACCCCGGTCGCGGCGGTGAGCCGGTTGCGCAGCTCGACGGCGGTGAGCGAGTCGAAGCCGAGTTCGGTGAAGGCGAGGTCCGCGCGCAGGGTGGCGGCGTCGGCTCGTCCCAGCACGGCGGCGACCTGGGTCGTCACCAGGTCCCGCACCGCGCCGACCCGGTCGACCGGGTCGAGGTCGGTGAACCGGCGCCGGAGGCCCGCGGTGCCGCCTTCCGCCGCCGCGCGCCGCGCGGGTCGGGTGGTGATTCCGCGCACCGGGGCCGGGACGAGGTCCGCCGGCAGCCCGGAGAGCACGTGGTCGAGGCGCAGCGGCACCAGCAGGTCGTCGGGGCCGCGCACGGCAGCGTCGAACGACCGCAGCGCTTCCTCCGTCGACAGGTCGGCGGCGCTCTCGGCGACGTTCCGGGTCATGGTGCTGCGCCGGGCCCACGTGCCCCAGGCCAGGGACACGCCGGGCAGGCCGCGCTTGCGCCGGTGACGGGCAAGGGCGTCGAGGAAGGTGTTGGCCGCCGCGTAAGCGGCCTGACCGGCGGTGCCCAGGACGCCGGCGGCCGAGGAGAACAGCACGAACCACGCGAGGTCGCGGTCCCGGGTCAGTTCGTGCAGGTGCCAGGCCCCGTCCACCTTCGGCCGCAACACCGCACCGACCCGCTCGGCAGTCAACCCCCCGACCACACCATCG
>NZ_JNXC01000078.1 GCF_000716595.1 Saccharothrix sp. NRRL B-16314 | reverse complement strand
TTATGGTGCGACATAACAGCGGTGCAGGTCTTTCACCTCCACATTGGTTGACAGCGCCTCGTGGCGCACCCCCGGAAAAGCACAGCCCCGATCCCGGGCATGCAGCGCCTTGCGCTGTGCGACGCTCACCGTCCGCTTCGTCCGCCCCAAATCCAATACCTCCGACCCGCCGCCCATCACGACGGGGAGAACTTTCGCGTCGCACGCGATCCGTCGCGCCTGCGCCGCACTCAAATAACGGTCACCGTCGAGCACCGCGTGCCCCACACCCCGCCGCAACGTCTCCATATCGACGGTGACGCTGATGTGCGGGCGCTCCCCGGCCTCGGACGGCAGGTCACCGGACCGCGACGCCAGCGAGATCACGTCGGCGAAGGCCTCGCCGAACCGGTGCGCCCGGTCCTTCGGCCCTTCCGGACGCGGCGTCGCCAACGGCTCCAGCATCGCGGTAAACCGGGCACCGGTCTCCGCCGACACCTCGCCCCAGAACTCCACGCGCCCGCCCGGCAGATCCCGCACGTACAACACATCCGCCGGCTCGGCCGCAGGCTCGTCCAGCTCGTCCACCGAGTCCTGCTCGACCCGGTCCCGGATGCGGTCGGCGAGCTGCCGGACCACCTTCGGCTCCACCGACCCGGCAGCCTCGACCAGGACCTCCTCCGACCAGTCCGGCAACTTCAACGTCGGGCGAACACGTCGTCCTCGGTCAACAACACCGGCGAAACATCCATACCCGAACAATAGTCGAACAGACATTCGCACGTCATCACCCGACCAGGCAAGAAGACCCGGCGCAAATGGCACAGTCCGTCACCGGGCCGCACGGACGCGTGAATTCAACTACACCACGAGGGAATCGTGCCGGTGACATCGATCCATTCGGTGCAACGTCCGCCAATAAGCCCTCGGACTCACTCATCTAGTCCGTCAGCCACGCCAGCATGCGGCCCTGTGACCAGGACCGGCCGATGGCTTGGGTGTGCAGGGTGGACCCGTCGAACACCGCCAAGCCGATGATGCTGTGCCCGGAGGCGCGGCGATCACCGAGCGTCGGTATCGCCGGCGCGACTCCGACCCCCTCCGCCGACACCCACGCCACCGTCCTGCCCGCCGCCGCTTCGTCCAACCGGTGCAGGAAGCGCAGGCGGCCCTCGAGTGGGAAGCGCGCCAGCGTCCATGCCGTGGTCACGACCGGCAGGGCGTCGGCGGGTACTTGGGCGAAGGCGTCGGGCAGCACGTCGACCGCGTCACCCCGCAGCAACACCGGACGGGCCGCCGCCACCAACGCCATCTCCGCTTCGAGCCGCGCGACCCGTTCCGACCGGTCCGGCCGGTCCGGCCACAGGCAGGCGCGCAACCACCGGGCGTCATCCGCGTCGGTCACGTCGACCGGGTCGAGGTCGACACCGACCCTGGCGACGACCTCGGGCACCGCCGCCGTCGGAACGGGCCGGTCCCCCACGACCGAAGCCGACATCTGCACGGGAGACGCCGGGTCGCCCAGCGACCGCCCTCCATATGTAATGCCGACGCGATCGACGCTGAGGGTGAACCCGGCCGAGCAACCGACGTCGATCAGCCCCACCGCGGTCGCGCCCACCCGTCGCGCCGCCTCGGCGATGGCCGGGTACAGCACGGCGCAGCGCCCGGTCTCGTCGGCCCGCACCCGCCGGCGCACGGCGATGGCCACGACCGCGTCGGTCATCCGCAGCACCGTGTCGATCGCCGCGCCAGCAGCGGCTTCACCGTCCCCGGCGGCGTAGGCCGCGGCGAGTTCCGGGGCACGTCCGGCGAGGGCGAGGTCGTGCAGCGCGGCGAGGATCAGCGAGGGGTGCCGCTTGCGCGCCGGCACCGCTTCGATGGCGCGCAACGCCTCGTCGGACTCGCTCAGGGCGACCGCGACGCGTTCGTACAGCGGCGACGTGCCGGCCGCCTCGGCCTCGCCGAAGTGCCGGTACACCTGAGCGAGCGTGCGCGCCCTACCCATGCAAGAAATCCCCCAGATCCGCTCCACAAGCCTGCCCCAGGCTAACCCCGCGCTCGACGACGGGGGAAAACCACACCGGATGCCGGTGACGTTCCGAGTGCACGGACGAAGGATCGCGGCCTCCGGGGGGTGGCCGCGATCCTTCGTCCGGGAGTGGCGGGTCAGGCGGTGGGGATCATGACCTTGTCGATGACGAAGACGGTGGCGTTGGCGGTGGGGATGTTGCCGCACAGCACCTTGGCGCCGTTGACGGTG
>NZ_JNXC01000077.1 GCF_000716595.1 Saccharothrix sp. NRRL B-16314 | reverse complement strand
GCGCGTGTTCTTTGAGAACTCAACAGCGTGCCGAATAGCCAGTAAATTTATGAACCTCGTCAAGAGGTTTCCTTTGAGATTGTTACTGGACAACTGACATTAATGTCAGTGTTGTTCGGAGCGATCAAACATTCCTTATTGGAGAGTTTGATCCTGGCTCAGGACGAACGCTGGCGGCGTGCTTAACACATGCAAGTCGAGCGGTAAGGCCCTTCGGGGTACACGAGCGGCGAACGGGTGAGTAACACGTGGGTAACCTGCCCTGTACTCTGGGATAAGCCTGGGAAACTAGGTCTAATACCGGATATGACCTGCCACTGCATGGTGGTGGGTGGAAAGTTCCGGCGGTACAGGATGGACCCGCGGCCTATCAGCTTGTTGGTGGGGTAATGGCCGGGAGGCAGCAGTGGGGAATATTGCACAATGGGCGAAAGCCTGATGCAGCGACGCCGCGTGAGGGATGACGGCCTTCGGGTTGTAAACCTCTTTCAGCGGGGACGAAGGGCAACTGACGGTACCCGCAGAAGAAGCACCGGCTAACTACGTGCCAGCAGCCGCGGTAATACGTAGGGTGCGAGCGTTGTCCGGAATTATTGGGCGTAAAGAGCTCGTAGGCGGTTTGTTGCGTCGGAATTCCTGGTGTAGCGGTGAAATGCGCAGATATCAGGAGGAACACCGGTGGCGAAGGCGGGTCTCTGGGCCGATACTGACGCTGAGGAGCGAAAGCGTGGGGAGCGAACAGGATTAGATACCCTGGTAGTCCACGCCGTAAACGGTGGGTGCTAGGTGTGGGGGACTTCCACGTCCTCCGTGCCGCAGCTAACGCATTAAGCACCCCGCCTGGGGAGTACGGCCGCAAGGCTAAAACTCAAAGGAATTGACGGGGGCCCGCACAAGCGGCGGAGCATGTGGATTAATTCGATGCAACGCGAAGAACCTTACCTGGGCTTGACATGCACTGGAAACCAGTAGAGATATTGGCCCCCTTGTGGCCGGTGTACAGGTGGTGCATGGCTGTCGTCAGCTCGTGTCGTGAGATGTTGGGTTAAGTCCCGCAACGAGCGCAACCCTCGTTCCATGTTGCCAGCGCGTAATGGCGGGGACTCATGGGAGACTGCCGGGGTCAACTCGGAGGAAGGTGGGGATGACGTCAAGTCATCATGCCCCTTATGTCCAGGGCTTCACACATGCTACAATGGCCGGTACAGAGGGCTGCTAAGCCGTGAGGTGGAGCGAATCCCACAAAGCCGGTCTCAGTTCGGATCGGGGTCTGCAACTCGACCCCGTGAAGTCGGAGTCGCTAGTAATCGCAGATCAGCAACGCTGCGGTGAATACGTTCCCGGGCCTTGTACACACCGCCCGTCACGTCACGAAAGTCGGTAACACCCGAAGCCCGTGGCCCAACCCGTAAGGGGGGGAGCGGTCGAAGGTGGGACTGGCGATTGGGACGAAGTCGTAACAAGGTAGCCGTACCGGAAGGTGCGGCTGGATCACCTCCTTTCTAAGGAGCAGGTTCAAGACTTCTGTTCGGTACGCTGTTGGGTCCTGAGAGAACACGTGAGTGTTTTCCTCAGCGAGAAACAGCAGGGCTGCCCCAGCTCCTGAACCGCCGGTCTTCGGATCTGGCAGGCGGGTTGCGATACGGGCGGTGTCTGGTTGTTCTTTGAGAACTGCACAGTGGATGCGAGCATCTTTGTGGCAAGTTATTAAGGGCACACGGTGGATGCCTTGGCACCAGGAGCCGATGAAGGACGTAGGAGACTGCGAAAAGCCTTGGGGAGCTGTCAACCGAGCTGAGATCCAAGGGTATCCGAATGGGGAAACCCGGCCCCAGTCATGTGGGGTCACCCACGCCTGAACACATAGGGCGTGTGGAGGGAACGCGGGGAAGTGAAACATCTCAGTACCCGCAGGAAGAGAAAACAACCGTGATTCCGTGAGTAGTGGCGAGCGAAAGCGGAAGAGGCTAAACCGTATTCGTGTGATACCCGGCAGGGGTTGCGTGTGCGGGGTCGTGGGACCTGTTCGTCAGTTCTGCCGAGCTGGCAAGAAGTCATAAAACGGTGTTGTTAGCGGAACGCGTCTGGAAAGCGTGGCCGTAGAGGGTGAAAGTCCCGTACGCGAAAACTCACCGTCTTCTTACAGTGTTCCCAAGTAGCAGCGTACTCGTGAAATTCGCTGTGAATCTGGCGGGACCACCCGCTAAGCCTGAATACTACCTGGTGACCGATAGCGGACTAGTACCGTGAGGGAAAGGTGAAAAGTACCCCGGGAGGGGAGTGAAATAGTACCTGAAACCGTGTGCCTACAATCCGTCGGAGCCTTTAGGGGTGACGGCGTGCCTTTTGAAGAATGAGCCTGCGAGTTAGTGCTGCGTGGCGAGGTTAACCCGTGTGGGGTAGCCGTAGCGAAAGCGAGTCCGAATAGGGCGTTTGAGTCGCGTGGTCTAGACCCGAAGCGGAGTGATCTAGCCATGGCCAGGGTGAAGCGTGGGTAAGACCGCGTGGAGGCCCGAACCCACCAGGGTTGAAAACCTGGGGGATGAGCTGTGGTTAGGGGTGAAAGGCCAATCAAACTCCGTGATAGCTGGTTCTCCCCGAAATGCATTTAGGTGCAGCGTCGTGTGTTTCGTGCCGGAGGTAGAGCACTGGATGGTCTAGGGGGCCCACAAGCTTACCGAAATCAACCAAACTCCGAATGCCGGTACGTGAGAGCGCGGCAGTGAGACTGCGGGGGATAAGCTTCGTAGTCGAGAGGGAAACAGCCCAGAACGCCGGCTAAGGCCCCTAAGTGTGTGCTAAGTGGGAAAGGATGTGGGGTCGCCCAGACAACCAGGAGGTTGGCTTAGAAGCAGCCACCCTTTAAAGAGTGCGTAATAGCTCACTGGTCAAGTGGTCCTGCGCCGACAATGTAGCGGGGCTCAAGCACACCGCCGAAGCCGTGTCATTTCGATTTAGGTCGGGATGGGTAGGGGAGCGTCGTTCAGCCATTGAAGCGCCGGAGTGATCCAGGTGTGGAGGCTGGACGAGTGAGAATGCAGGCATGAGTAGCGAAAGACGAGTGGGAAACTCGTCCGCCGGATGACCAAGGGTTCCTGGGCCAGGCTAATCCGCCCAGGGTAAGTCGGGACCTAAGGCGAGGCCGACAGGCGTAGTCGATGGACAACGGGTTGATATTCCCGTACCCGTGTGAACGCGCCCATGGCGAACCTTGTGATACTAACCGCCCAAAGCCTGTCCTGAGTCTTCGGACGAGGGACTACGTGGAGCGCGGGACCTGAACTTGTAGTAGTCAAGCGATGGGGTGACGCAGGAGGGTAGCTCCGCCAGTGAGTGGTAGTACTGGTGTAAGCGTGTAGGCCGTCTGGTAGGCAAATCCGCCAGGCATTAAGGCTGAGACGTGATGCATAGCCGATTGAGGCGAAGTAGAGTGATCCCATGCTGCCGAGAAAAGCCTCTAGTGAGTGTTCATGCGGCCCGTACCCCAAACCGACACAGGTGGTCAGGTAGAGAATGGCCGCAGAGACCAGCGAGAAGCGACTGTTTACTAAAAACACAGGTCCGTGCGAAGTCGCAAGACGATGTATACGGACTGACGCCTGCCCGGTGCTGGAACGTTAAGGGGACCGGTTAGCTCTTCGGGGCGAAGCTGAGAACTTAAGCGCCAGTAAACGGCGGTGGTAACTATAACCATCCTAAGGTAGCGAAATTCCTTGTCGGGTAAGTTCCGACCTGCACGAATGGCGTAACGACTTCTCGACTGTCTCAACCACAGGCCCGGCGAAATTGCATTACGAGTAAAGATGCTCGTTACGCGCGGCAGGACGGAAAGACCCCGGGACCTTTACTATAGCTTGGTATTGGTGTTCGGTTCGGCTTGTGTAGGATAGGTGGGAGACTGTGAAGCGCTGACGCCAGTCAGTGTGGAGTCGTCGTTGAAATACCACTCTGGTCGTACTGGATGTCTAACCTCGGTCCGTGATCCGGATCAGGGACAGTGCCTGGTGGGTAGTTTAACTGGGGCGGTTGCCTCCCAAAGGGTAACGGAGGCGCTCAAAGGTTCCCTCAGCCTGGTTGGCAATCAGGTGTCGAGTGCAAGTGCACAAGGGGGCTTGACTGTGAGACCGACAGGTCGAGCAGGGACGAAAGTCGGAACTAGTGATCCGGCCATGGCTTGTGGAAGCGTGGTCGCTCAACGGATAAAAGGTACCCCGGGGATAACAGGCTGATCTTGCCCAAGAGTCCATATCGACGGCATGGTTTGGCACCTCGATGTCGGCTCGTCGCATCCTGGGGCTGGAGTAGGTCCCAAGGGTTGGGCTGTTCGCCCATTAAAGCGGTACGCGAGCTGGGTTTAGAACGTCGTGAGACAGTTCGGTCCCTATCCGCCGCGCGCGTAGGATACTTGCGGAAGGCTGTCCCTAGTACGAGAGGACCGGGACGGACGGACCTCTGGTGTGCCAGTTGTCCTGCCAAGGGCATTGCTGGTTGGCTACGTTCGGAAGGGATAACCGCTGAAAGCATCTAAGCGGGAAGCCTGTTCCTAGATGAGGTATCCCACCCCTTTGTGGGTTAAGGCCCCCAAGAGACCATTGGGTTGATAGGCCGGAGATGGAAGGTCGGTAACGGCTGGAGTTGACCGGTACTAATAGGCCGAGGACTTGTCATGAAGACGCTACGCATCCACTGTGCGGTTCTGAAAGAACCGAACCGGACCA
>NZ_JNXC01000076.1 GCF_000716595.1 Saccharothrix sp. NRRL B-16314 | reverse complement strand
GGGGTGCGCCACGAGGCGCTGTCAACCAATGTGGAGGTGAAAGACCTGCACCGCTGTTATGTCGCACCATAATAGTGATAGCTGAGGGCAGTCTGATCCGGGGGACGCCGGGGAGGATGGGAGCAGCCCTGACGAAGCCGGGACGTTGCAGCACTGTCGAATGAGGCGGGCCTGGCGAGCGATGCGGAAAGGTATACGCGAGAAACCAATGTCTTAACGCCCCTCAAGAAGTGCGCCGGCTCAAACTCGACAGATACGGGCCGGATTGCGGCGCGGACCGATCCTGTGGTTGTGGACGGTCACTTCCGATCCCTTGGTCCGGGGTGGATAGGGAGGCCACGGTGAATGTGTGCGGCGTAGTCGTGGCGATGTCGCAGGGGTAAAGTTGGGTGCCTCCTCCGCAGAGTGGTTGATGGTGAACGTGGGAACCGCATCGTGTCGCCCTCGTCATCTGGTTTCCGGCTGGATGAAAGGGCAGGCACGTCGTCTGCCGTGGGCACGGTGCGGGGCGGAGTCGCTGTAGTAGTCCGAGCGCGGGAAAGCCGCGTACATGGCGAAGGGCGACAGCGGAGTACGGCGGAAAGGAACTGTAAGGGCATGGAGACACCGGTGAACTCCGGTGAGTCGTGGCCGGGCTTCGACGAAGCGTGGCTGCGGGTACGGCGGATGCAGGCCAAACTGCACTTGTGGGCGACCTGCGACAAGGGTCGCGTGTTCAATGATCTGCACAACCTTGTGTACGATCCCGCGTTTCTCGTGCATTCCTGGGAACGGGTTCAAGGGAACAAGGGCGGCCGGACAGCGGGAGTGGACGGGGTTGTTCCACGGAATCTCCCGCCGCTGCCGACCGGGTTCCTGTCGGATCTGCGCCGGGAGTTGAAAGAGCGGACGTATCGTCCGCAGCCGGTGCGGGAACGGCTGATCCCGAAGCCGGGCACGACGAGGAAGCGCAGGCTGGGCATCCCCACAGCAGCCGACCGTGTGGTGCAAGCCGCGCTGAAGCTGGTGCTGGAACCGATCTTCGAGGCGGATTTCTCCCCGGCCAGTTACGGGTTCCGCCCGGAGCGTCGGGCGCAGGACGCGATCGCCGAGATACACCACTTCACCACCCAACGCTACGAATGGGTGTTCGAGGCGGACATCGAGGCGTGCTTCGACACGATCGACCACGTGGCCCTGATGAGCCGCGTTCGAAACCGGGTCAAAGACAAACGCGTCCTGGCCCTGATCAAGTCCTTCCTCAAGGCGGGAATCATGTCCGAGGAAGGCATGGATCGGGATACCCACACGGGAACCCCGCAAGGCGGGATTCTGTCGCCACTACTGGCGAACATCGCACTGTCGATACTGGACGACCACTTCCAGCGGAAGTGGGACGCGTTCGGAATCGGCACGGCGGCCGCCGGCCAGCGGCGATATCGTCACCGCCGGAAAGGTGGGGCCATCCACAAAATCGTCCGCTATGCGGATGATTTCGTGATCCTCGTGGCCGGAGAACGGTGGCAGGCCGACCGTGTCCAACAGGAGGTGACCTGGCTTCTCCGTCCGATGGGGCTGTCCCTGGCGGCGGAGAAGACCCGTGTCGTGCACATCGATGACGGTTTCGACTTCCTCGGGTGGCGCATCCAGCGTCGTCACAAGGCGGGAACCGTCGACAAGAAGGTGGTGTACACGTACCCGTCCAAGAAGTCGCTCAACGCGATCATCGGGAAGGTGCGGATCATCACCCGCAGATCAGGGTCTCCCTACGTTTCACTGGAACAACTCCTGAGACATCTCAACATCGTGGTCAGGGGATGGTGCAACTATTTCCGGCACGGTGTCTCGTCCGCCACCTACTGCTACCTCTACCTCTACATGTGGCAGAGCGTGGCGCGATGGCTGCGAGCGAGACACCCGAAACTGGGCTGGCGCAAGATCCAACGCCGGTTCCTCACCGGCTATCCGGCGCACCGCCCAGCGGAGAACGGGATCATGCTCTACAACCCGCAAGAAATAGCCATCGAGCGTTACCGGTGGCGAGGGTACACGATCCCGACACCATGGACCAGTTTCATGAACAGGTTGAACACAGCCACACAAGCGTGACTTCGTGGAGAGCCGGATGCGCTGAGAGGCGCACGTCCGGTTCGGCGGGCGGCCTTGGGAAACGCTCCCGAGGAAACTCGGGTGGCGCGCCCAAGGTCGACCCATCTGTTCCCGACCGCCGAA
>NZ_JNXC01000075.1 GCF_000716595.1 Saccharothrix sp. NRRL B-16314 | reverse complement strand
GATCTGGCCGGCGGTGATCTCGCCGAACAGGATCTTCTCCGACAGCTGGTCCTCGATCTCGCGCTGGATCGTGCGACGCAGCGGCCGGGCACCCAGCACCGGGTCGAACCCGCGCTTGGCCAGCAGCATCTTCGCCCGATCGGTCAGCTCGATCGCCATGTCCTTGTTCTTCAACTGCGTCTCGACCCGGGCGATCATCAGGTCCACCATCTTGATGATCTCGTCCTGCGTCAGCTGGTGGAACACGATGATGTCGTCGATGCGGTTGAGGAACTCCGGCCTGAAGTGCTTCTTCAGCTCGTCGTTGACCTTGTTCTTCATCCGCTCGTAGTTCGACGCCACGTCCTGACCCGACGTGAAGCCCAACCCCACGGCCTTGCTGATGTCCGAGGTGCCCAGGTTCGACGTGAAGATGATCACCGTGTTCTTGAAGTCCACCGTCCGGCCCTGACCATCGGTCAACCGGCCGTCCTCCAACACCTGCAACAGCGTGTTGTAGACCTCCTGGTGCGCCTTCTCGATCTCGTCGAACAACACCACCGAGAACGGCTTGCGCCGCACCTTCTCCGTGAGCTGCCCACCCTCCTCGTACCCGACATAACCGGGAGGGGCACCGAACAACCGCGACGCGGTGTACCGGTCGTGGAACTCGCCCATGTCGATCTGGATCAGCGCGTCGTCCTCGCCGAACAGGAAGTTCGCCAGCGCCTTCGACAACTCCGTCTTACCCACACCCGACGGACCCGCGAAGATGAACGACCCCGACGGGCGCTTCGGGTCCTTCAACCCCGCCCGCGTCCGACGGATCGCCTGGCTCACCGCCTTGACGGCGTCGACCTGGCCGATGATCCGCTTGTGCAGCTCGTCCTCCATGCGGAGCAGACGCGTGGTCTCCTCCTCGGTGAGCTTGAACACCGGGATACCGGTCCAGTTCGCCAACACCTCGGCGATCTGCTCGTCGTCGACCTCGGCGACCACGTCCAGGTCGCCGTCCTTCCACTGCTTCTCCCGCTCGGCCTTCTGACCCAGCAGCGTCTTCTCCGCGTCACGCAGCTTCGCCGCCCGCTCGAAGTCCTGCGCGTCGATCGCGGACTCCTTGTCCCGACGCACGTCCGCGATCTTCTCGTCGAACTCCCGCAGGTCCGGCGGCGCGGTCATCCGACGGATCCGCATCCTGGCGCCGGCCTCGTCGATCAGGTCGATCGCCTTGTCCGGCAGGAACCGGTCGTTGATGTACCGGTCGGCCAACGTCGCCGCCGCCACCAGCGCCGAATCCGTGATCGACACGCGGTGGTGCGCCTCGTACCGGTCGCGCAGACCCTTCAGGATCTCGATCGTGTGCTCCAGCGACGGCTCGCCGACCTGGATCGGCTGGAACCGGCGCTCCAGCGCGGGGTCCTTCTCCACGTACTTGCGGTACTCGTCCAGCGTCGTCGCGCCGATCGTCTGCAGCTCACCGCGCGCCAGCATCGGCTTCAGGATCGAGGCCGCGTCGATCGCGCCCTCCGCCGCACCCGCACCCACCAGGGTGTGGATCTCGTCGATGAACAGGATGATGTCACCGCGCGTGCGGATCTCCTTGAGCACCTTCTTCAGGCGCTCCTCGAAATCACCCCGGTACCGCGAACCCGCCACCAGCGAACCCAGGTCCAGCGTGTAGAGCTGCTTGTCCTTCAGCGTCTCGGGCACCTCGCCCTTGACCACCATCTGGGCCAAACCCTCGACCACGGCGGTCTTGCCCACGCCGGGCTCGCCGATCAGCACCGGGTTGTTCTTGGTGCGCCGCGACAGCACCTGCATGACCCGCTCGATCTCCTTGGTGCGACCGATCACCGGGTCGAGCTTGCCCTCCCGCGCACTCGCGGTCAGGTTGCGCCCGAACTGGTCCAGCACCAACGACGACGACGGGGTGCCCTCACCCCGACCACCCGACTCCGCGGGCTCCTTGCCGCCCGAGTAGCCCGACAACAGCTGCAGCACCTGCTGACGCACCCGGTTCAGGTCCGCGCCCAGCTTGACCAGCACCTGCGCGGCGACACCCTCACCCTCGCGGATCAGGCCCAGCAGGATGTGCTCCGTGCCGATGTAGTTGTGCCCCAGCTGCAGCGCCTCGCGCAACGACAGCTCCAGCACCTTCTTCGCACGCGGGGTGAAGGGGATGTGACCCGACGGCGCCTGCTGACCCTGGCCGATGATCTCCTCGACCTGCTGGCGCACGCCCTCCAGCGCGATCCCCAACGACTCCAGCGCCTTCGCGGCGACACCCTCACCCTCGTGGATCAACCCCAAAAGGATGTGTTCGGTGCCGATGTAGTTGTGGTTGAGCATCCTGGCCTCTTCCTGGGCCAGGACAACCACCCGCCTCGCGCGGTCGGTGAACCTTTCGAACAT
>NZ_JNXC01000074.1 GCF_000716595.1 Saccharothrix sp. NRRL B-16314 | reverse complement strand
CCGACAACGGCCACGTCCGCCTGATCAACCGCAACAGCAACAAGGCGGTCGAAGTCCAGGGCGCGGCCACCAACGACGGCGGCAACATCGTCCAGTACAGCGACTGGGGCGGCGCCAACCAGCAGTGGCAGCTCGTCCGCGTCGGCGGGACCAGCCCCACGACCACCACGACCACTCAGCAACCGGGCGGTCAGTTCACCAACCCGGTGGTGTGGCAGGACTTCGCCGACGTCGAGGTCATCCGGGTCGGCGACGCGTACTACATGACCGCGTCGACGATGCACTACTCCCCCGGTGCACCGGTCCTGCGCTCCTACGACCTGGTCAACTGGGAGTTCGCCGGGCACTCCGTGCCGTCACTGGACTTCGGCACCAAGTACGACCTGACCAACGGGCAGCGGGCCTACGTCAACGGCATCTGGGCCTCGACGCTGCAGTACCGGCCGAGCAACCGCACGTACTACTGGGCCGGGTGCATCGACTTCAACGACACCTACATCTACACCGCGTCCAGCGTCGAGGGAACGTGGAGCCGGCACGCCCAGATCGACAACTGCTACTACGACGCGGGCATGCTCGTCGACGACAACGACACCATGTACGTCGCCTACGGCAACGGCACCATCAGCGTCGCCCAGCTGTCCGCGGACGGCCGCAGCCAGGTCCGCGCGCAGCAGGTGTTCCAGACACCGTCGAACATCGGGACGCTGGAGGGAGCGCGGTTCTACAAGCGCAACGGCAGCTACTACATCTGGCTGACCCGGCCCGCCAACGGCCAGTACGTGCTCAAGTCCGACAACGGTCCCTTCGGCCCGTACAGCTTGCGACAGGTGCTGCTGGACCTGCCGGGTCCGATCCCCGGCGGCGGCGTGCCCCACCAGGGCAGCCTGGTCCAGACGCAGAACGGGTCCTGGTACTACATGTCGTTCGTCGACGCCTACCCCGGCGGTCGGGTACCGGCCCTCGCCCCGATCAGCTGGACCGCGGACGGCTGGCCGACCCTGCAGACCGTCAACGGCAGGTGGGGCGTGAACTACCCCGCGCCGCTGCCGACCCGACCGGTCAAACCCCTCACCGGGTCCGACACGTTCGCGGGCACGGCACTCGGTCCGCAGTGGGAGTGGAACCACGACCCCGACACCGGCCGGTACTCGGTCGACAACGGGCTCAGGTTGCAGACGGCCACGGTCACCAACGACCTGTACGCCGCCCGCAACACCCTCACCCACCGCATCCAGGGGCCGACGTCCACCGCCACCATCGAGCTGGACTACAGCACGATGCGCGACGGCGACCGGTCCGGCCTGGCGATGCTCCGCCAGTCGTCGGCCTGGATCGGGGTCAAGCGCGACAACGGCCAGACCCGCGTGTCCATGACCAACGGCCTGGCCATGGACAGCAGCTGGCGCACCACCAACACCGGCACCGAGGCGGCGAGCGCCGCGATCAGCGGAGGCCGGGTCTGGCTGCGGATCAACGCCGACATCCAACCCGGGTCCAACCGCGTCGCCCGCTTCTCCTACAGCACGGACGGTGTCAACTTCACCGCGCTCGGCCCGAACTTCACGCTCAACAACGCGTGGCAGTTCTTCATGGGCTACCGCTTCGGCATCTTCAACCACGCCACCCAGGCCCTGGGCGGCGCCGTGACCGTGCGCAAGTTCGACCTGACCACTCCCTGACGACTCCCTGACACCGACGACCTGTCACGACGAAGCCGATTCCCCTGCGGTGAGTGGACGCAGGGGAATCGGCCGTTTGACCTAAGAAAACCCTGACCCGACTGCCAATTCTTCTCGAAATTTGCGAAAAAACTTTCGAATTTTTGCGAAACTGTGCAGCGGAACAGCGGCTCTGAATGCACTAAGAACGCCGGTGGCACGAACCGATTCAGTAGCCCGCTGACCTGCACTTACTGCCGTGGCTCAAGATCACTTGCGGGAGGTTCACGCGGGTTCATGCAGGGAAATACGCCGGGAGCGCGGCGGCGGATTGGACCTTGATTGCTCGAACTGTTTCGGTTGATACTGCTTAACGTTTCGAGCCGAGCGGGCAAGTCGGCCGCTCTCCTCCAATCCCACCCACCCGCGTGTGCGGGTGCTCCTCAGAAAGCGCCAAAACATGACGCTGACAGCGAAGTCAGTCTCACGAGTCGCACTCGTGACGACACTGGTGGCCGCCGCCGCGGGCGCCGCGGTCCTCGTGGCGTCGCCCGCCAGCGGCGCGGCCTCGACGCTCGCCGCAGCGGCGCAGCAGAGCGGTCGCTACTTCGGCACGGCCGTGGCCGCGAACAAGCTGGGCGACTCCACCTACGTCAACATCCTCAACCGTGAGTTCGACATGGTCACGGCTGAGAACGAGATGAAGATGGACGCGACCGAGCCGAACTGGCACTCGCAGCAGCCCGGCTGGATGCAGAACATGTCCGGCACCTCGCTGCGCAACGCCATGCTCAACCACGTCACCCAGGTCGCCACCTACTACCGCGGCAAGATCTACGCCTGGGACGTCGTCAACGAGGCCTACGCCGACGGCAGCGGCGGCGGGCGCCGCGACTCCAACCTCCAGCGCACCGGCAACGACTGGATCGAAGCCGCGTTCCG
>NZ_JNXC01000073.1 GCF_000716595.1 Saccharothrix sp. NRRL B-16314 | reverse complement strand
CGGGGCAGGACAGCGGGCAGGCGGGGCAGCGGGGCGGGCCAGGCTGGGGCAGGGCTGCCGGCGGGGCAGGGCAGGCGGCGGAGAATTAGGCGGATGCCGGCCGGACAGCGGCAGGAGCGGGTAGTGGGCGCGGCGCGCGAGAACGAGGTGAGGTGAGGTGGTGGTGGCGCGGGTTGGGGCGCAGGGCGCGTGGTCAGCGGAGGCTCAGGAGGTTGGTCACGTGGACTGGGTGGCCTGTTTCGAAGCTTTCGTTGGCGGCGAAGCCCGTCAGCAGTGAGAGTGCTCCGTCACGGTGGGTGGCTCGGCGGGACAGGGGGTCCGGTTGGCCGGGCGGCCCGTACAGGACCTCGGTCATCCGCTTGTCAGCGCCGCCGTGCCCACCACCGCCCGACTCCAGGGGGATGTCCTGGGGGCGGCCGAAGAGTGGCTGGACGGTCAGCCGGACACTGCCTTCCTCCGGGTTCGCCTCCTTGCCGTGCACGGCGGGCTGCTGGCCGCTGACCCACGTGTTCTCCACGACCTCCAGTTCCAGCCGTCCCCCGCTGCCGTTGACCATCAGCCGATAGCCCTCCCACGGCGAGTAGGCGGTCAGGTGGTACGTCAGGTTCGCCCCGCTCGCATACCTGACCAGCACCGACATGTCGTCCTCAATGGACACACCGGGCGCGAAGGGGTTCTGGTCCCGCTGGTAGCCGTCCTCGTGCTCGGCCTCCAGGTACAGCCGGCGCAGCCACGTGTCGCGCTCGATGTGCAGCGCGAACGGGTCGTCAAGAGCCTCCGGCGATCCGTGCACCCTGCCGTAGGGCCGAGCGTTGCCGTGACGCTTGCCGTTCTCCTCCCCGTAGAAGAACAGCCGCCCGTGCGCGTACACGACCTCCGGCACGGAATCGACCCACCAGTTCAACAAGTCGAAGTGGTGTGTGGCCTTGTGCACCATCAGGCCACCCGAGTTCTCCTTGTCGCGGTGCCAACGGCGGAAGTAGTCGGCGCCGTGCCTGACGTCCAGCAGCCACTCGAAGTGCACTGAACCGATCTCGCCGATCGCGCCGCCGGTCAGCAGCTCGCGCACCTTCTCGTGCACCGGGTTGTACCGGTAGTTGAACGTGACGGTGACCCTCCCGTCGTTGCGCTCCACCGCGTCAAACACCTTGCCCACACCGGCCGCGTCGACCGTCATCGGCTTCTCGGTGACGACATCACACCCGGCGTCCAACGCCTCCACGATGTAGGTGTCGTGGTGCCGGTCCACGGTGCAGACCACGACCACGTCGACCCGCTCCACCTCGATCATCCGGAGGAAGTCGGCGGCGGCGTACGTCGGCACGGGCCGGGCCAGGCGTTCGTTGTGCACCGCCATGCGAGTGGGGTTGACGTCGCAGAACGCGACCAGCTCGCCCTGCTCGGCGTGCCCGACGATCGCGTCGACGTGCAGCTCCGCCCGTGCACCGGTGCCCACGACCGCGTAGCGCCTGTGTGCCATGCCGCGCCTCCAGGTAAGCGTTTTCCACCACGCTAACCCGCCCTAGCCTCACACCGTCAAGGGCGGTTCTCACCGGCTGGACAGGGACTCCAGGTGCCTGCGCAACACGGCGCGCATGACGTCCGGCGTCGTCAGGTCGGGCTGGAGCACACCGTTCACCGCGAGGCCGTCGAGGAGCGACGCCAGCCGTTCGACCTCCAGCGCCACGTCCGGCACCCCGCCCTCGCCCAAGACCTTGCCGATCAGCACGCGCATCCCCGCGTGCAACCGCCGCGCTTCCGGCTGCAACGTCGGCCGGGTGCGCGCGGCGGTGACGAAGGCGAGCCAGATCTCCGACTCGTCGCGCCGGTCCGGGTCCAGGGGCAGCAGTTCGCCGAGCAGGTCCGCTACCGCCTGCCGCCGTTCGTCGGGTGTCGTCGCCGCACGGGCGCGTTCGGCGTGGGCCAGGACGCGGCGCTCCAACCGGTCGGTGAGTTCCGCGAGCGCGAACCGGAGCAGGTCGTCGTGGTCGGCGAAGTAGTGCCGGACCGAACCCACGGCAAGTCCGGCCTCGTCGGCGACGTTGCGCAGCGACGCCTGCTCCAGGCCATGCCGGCGGACGACGCGGAACACGGCTTCGGCCACCTCGCGACGGCGGGCAATTGGGTCCACGACCTTGGGCACGACCCCTTTTTAGCACATCCGTGCTAGCTTATTTAGCACAGTCATGCCATAAACGAAGGGGACGTCGTGCCGACTTGGGTGTTGATCGCCGTGGGGGTGGTCGTCGTGGTGGCGAAGCGGTTGCACGGTGAGCGGGTGAACGCGCGCGACCTCGTCGTGCCACCGCTGGTGCTGCTGGGCATCGGCGTGCACGGACTGACGGAGGTGGAGTTGACCGGCGTCGACTGGACGTGGCTGGTGGCGGGCTCGCTGGTCGGCCTGGCACTGGGCGTGGCACGCGGCTCTACCGTCCGGGTGTACTCGCAGGACGGCGCGCCGTGGCAGCAGTACACGTGGCGGACGTTGCTGGTCTGGGCGGGTTCGCTCGCGGTGAGCGCGGCACTGGGGCTCGCCGCGTCGGCGGCCGGCGCACCGGCGGACGCGCGCCCGTTGACGCTGTCGATCGGGATCGGCCTGCTCGGCGAGGCGATCCCGATCGGCGTGCGCCTGCTGAAAACCGCGCAGGACGCCTAGATGATTGATTCCAAGGGGTAGGCACCTGGAGATGTGGGGCGAGGGTGTCGATGTACGGGTTGTGACGACCGACATTGACACCCTCGCGACCGCA
>NZ_JNXC01000072.1 GCF_000716595.1 Saccharothrix sp. NRRL B-16314 | reverse complement strand
GTATACAGGTGGTGCATGGCTGTCGTCAGCTCGTGTCGTGAGATGTTGGGTTAAGTCCCGCAACGAGCGCAACCCTTGTCCTGTGTTGCCAGCATGCCCTTCGGGGTGATGGGGACTCACAGGAGACCGCCGGGGTCAACTCGGAGGAAGGTGGGGACGACGTCAAGTCATCATGCCCCTTATGTCTTGGGCTGCACACGTGCTACAATGGCCGGTACAAAGAGCTGCGATGCCGTGAGGCGGAGCGAATCCCACAAAGCCGGTCTCAGTTCGGATCGGGGTCTGCAACTCGACCCCATGAAGTCGGAGTTGCTAGTAATCGCAGATCAGCATTGCTGCGGTGAATACGTTCCCGGGCCTTGTACACACCGCCCGTCACGTCACGAAAGTCGGTAACACCCGAAGCCGGTGGCCCAACCCCTTGTGGGAGGGAGCTGTCGAAGGTGGGACTGGCGATTGGGACGAAGTCGTAACAAGGTAGCCGTACCGGAAGGTGCGGCTGGATCACCTCCTTTCTAAGGAGCACAGTACCGATTGCAGGCAAACGTTCTGCACGGTCAGCTCATGGGTGGAACGTTGATTAGTTGGCACAGTCTCTCTCCGAGAAACCGTTAGTACTGCTTCGGCGTGGAAAACGGGCTTCGAGGAACGGACTGTGCTTGGCACGTTGTTGGGTGTCTGAGGGTACGGCCGTAAGGTTTGTATCTTCGCGATGCCGGCCCCGGTAAAGCGTCACTTCGGTGATGTGTGACGGGTGGCTGGTCGTTGCTTGAGAACTACACAGTGGACGCGAGCATCTGTGGCCAAGTTTTTAAGGGCGCACGGTGGATGCCTTGGCACCAGGAACCGATGAAGGACGTGGGAGGCCACGATAGTCCCCGGGGAGCCGTCAACCAGGCTTTGATCCGGGGGTTTCCGAATGGGGAAACCCGGCAGTCGTCATGGGCTGTCACCCATGCCTGAACACATAGGGCATGTGGAGGGAACGAGGGGAAGTGAAACATCTCAGTACCCTCAGGAAGAGAAAACAACCGTGATTCCGGGAGTAGTGGCGAGCGAAACCGGATGAGGCCAAACCGTATGCGTGTGATACCCGGCAGGGGTTGCGCATGCGGGGTTGTGGGATCTCTCTTTCACAGTCTGCCGGCTGTGAGACGAGTCAGAAACCGTTGATGTAGGCGAAGGACATGCGAAAGGTCCGGCGTAGAGGGTAAGACCCCCGTAGCTGAAACATTGACGGCTCGTTTGAGAGACACCCAAGTAGCACGGGGCCCGAGAAATCCCGTGTGAATCTGGCGGGACCACCCGCTAAGCCTAAATATTCCCTGGTGACCGATAGCGGATAGTACCGTGAGGGAATGGTGAAAAGTACCGCGGGAGCGGAGTGAAATAGTACCTGAAACCGTGTGCCTACAAGCCGTGGGAGCGTCGCTCATTGGGTTTACCCAATGGGTCGTGACTGCGTGCCTTTTGAAGAATGAGCCTGCGAGTTTGCGGTGCGTTGCGAGGTTAACCCGTGTGGGGAAGCCGTAGCGAAAGCGAGTCCGAATAGGGCGATTCAGTAGCGCGCTCAAGACCCGAAGCGGAGTGATCTAGCCATGGGCAGGTTGAAGCGGAGGTAAGACTTCGTGGAGGACCGAACCCACCAGGGTTGAAAACCTGGGGGATGACCTGTGGTTAGGGGTGAAAGGCCAATCAAACTCCGTGATAGCTGGTTCTCCCCGAAATGCATTTAGGTGCAGCGTCGTGTGTTTCTTGCCGGAGGTAGAGCACTGGATAGGCGATGGGCCCTACCGGGTTACTGACCTTAGCCAAACTCCGAATGCCGGTAAGTGAGAGCACGGCAGTGAGACTGTGGGGGATAAGCTCCATGGTCGAGAGGGAAACAGCCCAGAGCATCGACTAAGGCCCCTAAGCGTACGCTAAGTGGGAAAGGATGTGGAGTCGCAGAGACAACCAGGAGGTTGGCTTAGAAGCAGCCACCCTTGAAAGAGTGCGTAATAGCTCACTGGTCAAGTGATTCCGCGCCGACAATGTAGCGGGGCTCAAGCGTACCGCCGAAGTCGTGTCATTGCAGCAATAAGCCCCAACGGGTGCTGTGATGGGTAGGGGAGCGTCGTGTGCCGGGTGAAGCAGCCGCGGAAGCGAGTTGTGGACGGTTCACGAGTGAGAATGCAGGCATGAGTAGCGATACACACGTGAGAAACGTGTGCGCCGATTGACTAAGGGTTCCTGGGTCAAGCTGATCTGCCCAGGGTAAGTCGGGACCTAAGGCGAGGCCGACAGGCGTAGTCGATGGACAACCGGTTGATATTCCGGTACCCGCTTTGAAACGCCCAATATCGAGCCCATTAATGCTAAGGCCGTGAAGCCGTTCCGGACCCTTCGGGGAATGGAAAGTGGTGGAGCCGCTGACCCAAGGTGGTAGTAGGTAAGCGATGGGGTGACGCAGGAAGGTAGTCCAGCCCGGGCGGTGGTTGTCCCGGGGTAAGGGTGTAGGCCGTGTGATAGGCAAATCCGTCACACGTTAAGGCTGAGACCTGATGCCGAGCCGATTGTGGTGAAGTGGATGATCCTATGCTGTCGAGAAAAGCCTCTAGCGAGTTTCATGGCGGCCCGTACCCTAAACCGACTCAGGTGGTCAGGTAGAGAATACCGAGGCGTTCGGGTGAACTATGGTTAAGGAACTCGGCAAAATGCCCCCGTAACTTCGGGAGAAGGGGGGCCACGCCTGGTGATGGAGTTTTCCTCCTGAGCTGGGGGTGGCCGCAGAGACCAGCGAGAAGCGACTGTTTACTAAAAACACAGGTCCGTGCGAAGTCGCAAGACGATGTATACGGACTGACGCCTGCCCGGTGCTGGA
>NZ_JNXC01000071.1 GCF_000716595.1 Saccharothrix sp. NRRL B-16314 | reverse complement strand
GTTCGCCGCTGCCGCAGGCGGCGACGGAGAGCAGGGCCGCGGTCATGACGCCGATCACGGAGGCGAGCCGGGTGCTGCGCATGGGAGGTCACTCCTTTGAGGACGGTTACCGGAAAGGTGTGTTTCCCGGCTTGTCACAGGTGGTTCGACACCGGCGGGCGGCCGGATTGGTCGATCTCGAAAAAAGTTGGCACTGCTTCCGCGCGGACGATGTCCGTGCTGGTCAGGGCTGTGCGGTGAACACGATCGTGTGCCATCCGGCGGCGCCGTCCGGGATCGGCTCGGCCCGCTCGTCGGTCTGGGTGTAACCGGTCCGGTCGGTCGCCCGCACTTCCAGCGTGTGCGACCCGGCCGGGAGGTCCAGCTCTGCCCGCCACATCCGCCACGTGTCGATGTTGACTTCCGTGCTCAGGGTCGTGGCCTGCCAAGGTCCGCCGTCGACGCGGACCTCGACCTTGTCGACGCCCCTGCGCTGCGCCCAGGCCACCCCGGCGGCGACGTACTTCCCGGCGGGCACCCGTTCGAACGCCTTGGGCCGGTCGACCCGCGACATGGTCTTGATCGGGGCGCGCCGCGCCCAGTCGCGCTTGACCCAGTACGCGTCGAAATCCGCGAACGTGGTGAGTTCCGCGTCGACCAGCCACTTCGTCGCCGACACGAACCCGTACAGACCGGGGACGACCATGCGCACCGGGAAGCCGTGCTCGACCGGGAGCGGTTCGCCGTTCATGCCGATGGCCAACAACGCGTCGCTGCCGGGTTTCATGATGTCCTCGACGGGAGTGCCGCAGGTCCATCCGTCCACGCTGCGCGTCGCGAGCTGGTCGGAGCCCGGTCGGACGCCCGCCTCGGCGAGGATGTCGCGAAGGGACACACCGATGAAGTTCGTGGTGGAGATGTAGGGGCCGCCGACCTCGTTGGACACGCAGCAGAGGCTGATCGTCTTCTCCACCAGCGGCCGGTTCAGCAGGTCGTCGTAGGTGAGCACGAGTTCGCGCTCGACCATGCCGTGCACGCGCAGGCGCCAGTCCCGCGCCCGCGTCCTCGGCACCGACAACGCGGTGTCCACCCGGTAGAAGTCGGCGTTCTGGGTGATGAAGGTCGGCGTACCGGCGTCGGCGAAGTCCGCGCCCGCCGGGATCGGCGGCGCCGCCTCGTCGGGGGACAACCGGATGGCACGGCGGGAGGCCTCCACGTCGACCCGGCCGCCGATGTACTGCCCCGCCGCCGCGGTCGCGCCCGCCGCCGCAGCGACGGCGGTGGAGGTGATCAGGAAGCGGCGGCGACCCAGACCGGGAACCGACCAGTCCACCGACCTGGTCGTCCCCTCCCCTTCCCCGTCCGCGGTCGCCGACGGGGAGGGGGAAGGGACGACCACGCCCGCGGTCGCCGACCGGCGGGCGAGCCGGTGCAGCCACCTGAACACCGGCACGCCGACGACCAGGCTGGCCAACGGCGCCAGCACGGCGATCACGTCGAGCGTGGGCCGCGCGAGGACCGCCGCGACACCGACCACGCCCAACCCGATGGCCAGGACCGTGCCCGGTAGCGGGCTGCGGCGGGACAGCAGTCCCGCGACCACCGCGGCGGCGGCGATGACGAACGCCATGCCCGCCAGCAGGACGAGCTTGTCGTCCTCGCCGAACGTGCGGATCGCGAAGTCCTTGACCGGGTGCGGTGTCAGGTCGATGGCGGTGTTGCCCACGGCCAGGAACGGCGAGGCGAACGGGTCGATGAGCGCGGCGACGAGGTGCCCGGCGGCCAACGCCGCCCCTACCGCGACGAGGCCCGCCGCGGCAGCCGCCCACAGCGGCAGCCGCGGCACACCGGGATCGGTCTTCTGCCTGCGTGTGGTTGCGTTCACGTCAGGTATTCGCCGCCGACCGCCCAGCGGATTGCCCTCACGGCCGGGTGTTCTCAGACGAGCGGGAGGACCACCACGGTCGGCGTCGTCGGCTGGGCGGACCCGCCCGCCGGCTCCACCGTCAGGCCGACCGCCTCCGTGCCGGTGAAACCGCCCGCCAGCAAGGGGTCGACCTGCCCGTCGGAGGACGTGAGCAACCCGGCCGGACGCGGCCCGTCAGGACCGATCAGCCACATCTGGTACGCGCGGTCCTCGGGCAGTCGAGCGAGGCCTTGGGCGAGGAACACGACCTCTCCTTCGGTCGACGACGCGACGACGGTGCCCGTGCCGCCGCCGGCCACTTCACCGCGGACGAGTTTGGCGTCCGGTGCGGACAGCAGCTCGGCGACCCGGCTGTTCTGGGCGTTGGCCTGTTGCAGTGCTTGCAGGTCCTGTTCCAGGCGGCGGTTCGTGTCCACGCCCTGGATGCCGAGCGTCACGGCGACCGCGATGCCCGCGGCGGCGGCGAGCGCCGCGGTCCGGCGCAACCACAGCCGGGGCCCCGTGGACCCGAGCCGCGGGTCGGTCCACTCGGCCGGCCGGGCCCCGATCCCCGTACCGCCGGTCTCCAGGTGGTCGCCGGTCTCCGGTGGCAGCTGGCGCGTGTCGGCGACAGCGGCCAACACCCGGTCACGCAGGTGCGCGGGAGGCTCGACCGACGCCTCGCCGGCCAGCAGCGCGGTGGTCTCGCGCAGTTCGGCGAGCTCCTGCACGCAGTCCGGGCAGCCCTCCAGGTGCTCCTCGAAGACGCGGCGCTCGGCCTCGGACACGGCGTCCAGCGCGTAGGCGCCCATCAGCGTGTGGGCTTCGAAGCGGGCGGTGTTGTCGGTCATCGGGTCACCCCCAGGCAGTCTCGGAGCCTGATCAGTCCGTCACGCATCCTGGTCTTCACCGTGCCCAACGGGATGCCCAACAACGACGCCGTCTCCGGGTACGTGTAGCCCTGGAAGTAACCCAGCAGGATGGACTCCCGCTGCAACTCCGTCAACGCCGACAGGCACCGCTGCACCTGCCGCCGCTCGACCCGCGCCGCGACCTGCTCGCTCACCGCG
>NZ_JNXC01000070.1 GCF_000716595.1 Saccharothrix sp. NRRL B-16314 | reverse complement strand
TCGGACCGGGTGGTGGTGGGTGAGGCGCTGCCGGCGGGTCGGGTGGCGTTCGTGTTCCCGGGTCAGGGTGCGCAGTGGCAGGGCATGGCGGTGGAGTTGCTGGAGTCGGCCCCGGTGTTCGCCGACCGCATGCGCGACTGCGCCGAGGCACTCTCGCCGTATGTGGACTGGTCGTTGCACGACGTGGTCCGCGGCGTGCAGGGTGCCCCGGGGTTGGACCGGGTGGACGTGGTGCAGCCGGTGCTGTTCGCCGTGATGGTGTCGTTGGCGGCCCTGTGGGAGTCCTACGGCGTGCACCCGGACGGGGTCGTGGGCCACTCGCAGGGGGAGATCGCCGCCGCCTGCGTCGCCGGCGCCTTGTCGTTGGACGACGCGGCACGGGTCGTCGCCGTCCGCAGCCGACTCCTGCTCGACCACACCACCGGCAACGGCGGCGCCATGATGTCGGTGGCCGAACCGGCCGACGAGGTCCGACACCGGTTGGGCCGGTGGCCGGACTCCCTGTGGATCGCGGCCGAGAACGGTCCGTCCGCCACCACCGTCACCGGGACGCGCGACGCCCTGGGTGAACTCGCCGCCGAGTGCGAGTCGGAGAACGTGTGGACGCGGACGATCCCGGTGGACTACGCCTCCCACTCCCCCCACGTCGAGTCGCTGCGCCAGGACCTGCTGGACTCCCTGGCCGCGATCACCCCCCAACCGGCCTCGACGCCGTTCCACACCACCGTGAACAGCGACGGCGACACCGCGATCGACACCACGAAGCTGGACGCGGAGTACTGGTACCGGAACCTGCGCGAGCCGGTGCACCTGCACCAAGCCGTCCGCACGATGCTCGATGCCGGCTACACGACGTTCATCGAGGTCAGCCCCCACCCCGTGCTGAACCTCCCGCTGGAGCAGACCGCCGAGGCACACGGCCGGGCGCGCGTCGTCCCCACGCTGCGGCGCGACGCGGGCAGCCTCACGGACTTCCTCGCCGGCGTCGCCCGCGCCCACTCCGCGGGCACTCCGGTGGACTTGGCCTCGCTGTTCGGTGAGCGTGTCCCCCAGCAGGTCGACCTGCCCGGGTACGCGTTCGAGCACGAGCGGTTCTGGATCGAGCCGAGTCGGCCGTCGCGCCCCGCGGCGGCGGGGATGGCCGCGGCCGGACACCCGCTGCTGGCTGGTTCGATCCTGGTGGCGGGCGGGAGCGGCGGACGGCTGTTCACCGGCGAGTGGTCCCTGTCCGACCACCCGTGGATGGCCGATCACGCCGTCTTCGGGCACGTCGTGGTGGCCGGCGCGGCGCTGGCCGAACTCGCGGCCTGGGTCGGTGAGCGGGTCGGCCGCCCGGTCGTGCGGGAACTGACGCTGCACGCGCCGCTGATCCTGTCCGACGACTCCCCCGTCACCCTCCAGGTCTGGGTCGGCAAGCCGGACGGCGACTGCGAGCTCACCATCCACTCACGGGTCGGCGACGCCGAGGACGAGTGGGTGCAGCACGCCTCCGGCACCCTCACCGCCCACGGGGAACCGGCCGGCTTCGCCTGGCTGCCCGAGGGCGCGGTGCCGGTGCCGGTGGACGGCCTGTACGACGCCCTGGCGGAACGCGGGTTCGGGTACGGGCCGGCGTTCCGCGGTCTGCGGGCCGCCTGGCGCCACGACGGTGAGCTGTACGCCGAGGTCGAGCCGACGTCCAGCACCGGCTTCGCCGTCCACCCGGCCACGATCGACGCCGCGTTCCACGCCGTCCTCACCGACACCAGCGACGACGTGGTCCTCCCGTTCGCCTGGTCGGGGGTGTGGCTGCGGCCGGGCGGCCCCGACTCGGGGATGCTGCGCGTGCGGCTGACCCCGCTCGAAGGTGAGGGCGTCGGCGTCGGGATGGTCGCCGTCGACACCGGAGGTCGGCCGGTCATGTCCGTGACGGCGCTGACCGGGCGGCCGGTGTCCCGTCAGCAGCTCGAAGCGTCCCGCACCGCCGTCGAGCCCCTGTACGCCGTCGAGTGGGTCGACGCCGGTGTGCCGACCAGCGCGCCGTCCACCATCGCCGTCCTCGGCTCGACCACCGTCTCCGGTCCGGACATCCGCCAGTACCACGACCTCGCGGCGTTGCTGTCCGATGTGGACAGCGGTGCGACGGTGCCGGAGTGGGTCGTGCTGCCTGTGGTTCCTCCAGCCGCCGGAGAAGTCCCCGACCGGGTCCGGGACAACACCGGTCGGGTGCTGGCCGTGCTGCAGGACTGGTTGGCGCACGACCAGCTCGTCCACACCCGGCTGGCGGTCCTCACGTCCGGCGCGGTCGCCCTCGACGGGGAGGCGCCCGACATCGCGGTGTCGCCGGTGTGGGGGCTGGTGCGCAGTGCCCAGAGCGAGAACCCGGACCGGTTCGCCCTCCTCGACGTCGGTGCGCCCACCGGCCAAGACCTGCGGGCGGCGCTCGCCCTGGCGGCGAGCGAGCCGCAGATCGCCGTGCGCGACGGCCGGCTGCGGGTTCCGCGCCTCACCCGGTCGTCGGCGCAAGCGGGCACGGCGGCGCTGACACCGGAAGGAACGGTGCTGGTCACCGGCGGTACCAGCGGCATCGGCGCCGTGGTCGCCCGTCACCTGGTCGTCGAGCACGGCGTGCGGCACCTGCTGCTCACCAGCCGTCGAGGTCCTGCCGCACCTGGGGTCGATCAGCTGGTCGAAGACCTGACCGGCCTGGGTGCCCACGTCGAGGTGCGCGCCTGCGACGTGGCCGACCGTGACCAGCTCGCCGCCCTCCTCGACGGCATCCCCGCCGAGCACCCGCTGCGGGGAGTCGTCCACAGCGCGGCCGTCCTGCGCGACGCCACCGTGCCCGGTCTCACCGAGTCGCACCTGCACGACGTGCTCGCCGCCAAGGCCGACGCCGCCTGGCACCTGCACGAACTCACCGAACACCTGCCGCTCACCGCGTTCGTGCTGTTCTCCTCGATCTCGGGCACGTTGGGCGGGCCGGGGCAGGGCAACTACGCCGCAGCCAACACGTTCCTCGACGCCCTGGCCCACCACCGGCACGCCCAAGGCCTCCCCGCCACGTCGCTCGCGTGGGGCTACTGGCAGCACACCACCGAACTCACCGGGCAGCTGACCGAGACCGACACCGCACGGCTGGCGGCCCAGGGCATCCGACCCCTGCCGACCGCCACCGCACTGCGTCACTTCGACATCACCCTGGCCGCCGCCGGTCCCCACTACTGCCCCACGTCACTGGCGACGGCCGGCCTCACCCGGGCCACCACACCGCCGATCCTGCACGGACTGCTGCCGGCCACCGCGAGCGGCAAGACCGACGCGGACCGGACGACCACGCCGAACGCGCTGCGGGAGCACCTGGCCGGGCTGTCCGGGCAGCAACGGCACCACCACCTGCAACAGCACGTCCTCGCCACGATCGCGGGCGTGCTCGGGCACAAGAGCCCGGCGGGGGTGCAGGCCACCACGACGTTCAAGAACCTCGGGTTCGACTCGCTGTCGGCGGTCCAGTTGCGCAACCAGCTCAGCCGGGGCACCGGGCTCACGCTCCCGCCCACCCTGGTGTTCGACCACCCGACGCCCCAAGCGCTCACCGCCCACCTGCTCGACCTGCTCCACCCCGGCCAACCCGCCGACTCCGTGGAGGACGACGCCGAGCTGTCGGAGATCGACGCCATGTCCGCCGAGGCACTCGTCAGCAAAGCCCTCCAGGGCGACTAGTGGTGTGAGGGAGTGTCTTCGGAGATGGCTGTGTCGACCGAGCGGGTTGTCGAGGCCCTGCGCGCTTCGATGAAGGAGAACACCCGCCTGCGGCAGGAGCGGCAGCGGCTGATCGAGGGCGCGCACGAGCCGATCGCGGTGGTGGGGTTGTCGTGTCGGTTCCCTGGTGGGGTGTCCTCTGCGGAGGAGTTGTGGGGGTTGGTGTCGTCGGGGGTGGATGCGGTTTCGGGGTTCCCGTCGGATCGTGGTTGGGATCTGGGGAGTCTGTTCGATGAGGATCCGGATCGTGCGGGGCGGAGTTACGCGCGGTCGGGTGGGTTCCTGTCGGATGTGGCGGGG
>NZ_JNXC01000069.1 GCF_000716595.1 Saccharothrix sp. NRRL B-16314 | reverse complement strand
CTTCACGGACGGTGTCCGCACGCTCCAAGACGAAGGTGTGACCCGGTTCTTCGAGCTTGGCCCGGACGGTGTGCTGACGGCGATGGCGCGGCAGTCGGTCGAGGACGACGCCGTGTTCGTGTCGGCGTTGCGCGCCCGCCACGCGGAGCCGGACACCTTCGCGGCTTTCCTGGCGCAGGCGCACATCGCCGGCGCCACCGTCGACTGGGCCGCGTTCTACGAAAACACGGGTGCCCGTCGGGTCGCGTTGCCGACCTACGCCTTCCAGCGCGAGCACTACCGGCTTCCGTCGGGTGTCGGCGCGGGTGACGCCGGCTCGGCCGGCCTGGACCGGTTCGACCACCCGCTGCTGGCGGCGGCGGTCCTGGTGGGTGACCGGAACGAGTGGTTGTTCACCGGACGGCTGTCGCACGACACCGCGCCGTGGGTGGGCGACCACGCGGTGCTGGGCGTGGTGACCCTCCCCGGCACGGCACTGGTCGAGCTCGCCGCTGTCGCAGGCCGCCACGCGGGCAGCCCAGTGGTCGAAGAACTGCTGGTCGAAGCCCCGCTGGTCCTGGCGGGTGACGTGCGGCAGCTGCAGGTCGTGGTCGGCGAACCGACCGACGACGGCCGCCGTCCGATCGCGATCTACTCGCGGCCCGAGACGTCCGGGGACGACGACCAGCACGCCGAGACGTGCCACGCGCGCGGAACGCTCGCCCTGGACGAGTCGACCGCGCGGTCCTGGCTGCCGCTGGAGTGGCCGCCGGTCGACGCCGAACCCGTCGAGATCGAAGCCCTGTACGCGCGGCTGGCGGACATCGGCTTCGACCACGGACCGGCCTTCCAGAGCCTGCGGGCGGCATGGCGAGACGGCGACGACCTCTACGCCGAGGTCGCGCTGCCCGAAGAGCACGCCGGGAGCGCGTCGGAGTTCGGCGTCCACCCCGTGCTGTTCGACGCGGTGTTCCACGGCCCGCTGGCCGCGAAGCCGACGGCCGAGCTGCCCTCCTCCTGGTCGGGCGTCCGCCTGGGCCAGGGCGGTCTGGCGAGTGTGCGGGCACGGATCAGCCGGACGGGCGGATCGGCCTTGCGGGTCGACCTCGCCGGCGAGAACGGCGAGCTGGTGGCGACCGTCGCGAAGGTCGCGTTCTGCCCGGTCGACCAGGCACAGCTCGAACCGGGCGGCCGGTCGAACCCGCTGTTCACCGTCACCTGGAACCCCGTGGTCCCCACCCCGCGCCATGGCGCGGACCAGGCGCACGCCCCGACGTCCGACTTTGTCGTCGCGGTGATCGAGTCCTCGGAGCAGACGGCCGATGTGGCCGAGGCGGCACGGGAAGTCGCCCACAACGCGCTGGCCGTGGTGCAGCAGTGGCTGGCGAGCGAACCGCAGTCTGCCGCGCGGCTCGTTGTCGTTACGCGTCAAGGGATCGCGGTCGGTGGCGAGTCCCCGGACCTCGCCCAGGCTGCGGTGCTGGGGCTCGTGCGCAGTGCCCAGTCCGAGCACCCCGGCCGGTTCGTGCTGGCCGACGTCGACCTCGACATCGAGGGCGACGGGATCGACTGGGACTCGTTGATCGAGCTGGACGAGCCGGTGCTGGCCCTGCGCGAGGGCCGGTGGCTCGCACCGAGGCTCACCCGCGCGGATGAGCCGCGAGGGCCGTTGCCGCAGCTCGACCCGAACGGGACCGTGCTCGTCACCGGCGGCACAGGTGGTCTGGGCGCCCTGGTAGCCCGTCACCTCGCCCACGCTTCGGGTGCGCGGCGGTTGGTGCTCGCCAGCAGGCGCGGACCTGCGGCGGAAGGCGCGGACGCGCTGGTCGCTGACCTCGAAGCGGTCGGCTGTGAGGTCCGGGCGGTGGCCTGCGACGTCACCGATCGCGACCAGTTGGCAGACCTGATCGGTTCGCTGGAGCACCCGCTGACGGCGGTGGTGCACGCGGCCGGTGTGCTGGACGACGGCGTGGTCGAATCGCTCACACCCGAGCGGCTGGACGACGTCCTGCGGCCGAAGCTCACCGCGGCCCTGCACCTGCACGACCTGACCGCGGGCATGGACCTGTCGGCGTTCGTGCTGTTCTCCTCGGTCTCGGGACTGCTCGGCAGCCCCGGTCAGGCGAACTACGCGGCGGCCAACGCCTCCCTCGACGCACTCGCCGCCGTCCGCCGCGCCGCGGGCCTGCCCGCGACCTCGGTCGCGTGGGGACTGTGGGCGGACCAGGGCATGGCGGGCAAGCTCGACGCGGGCAATGCCAGGCGCTGGGAGCGGATGGGCGTCCAGGGGCTCTCCGCGGAACTCGGCTTGGAGCTGTTCGACGCGGCCCGGCGGCTGGACGTGGCGTTGTCGGTGCCGGTGCGGCTCGACACCGGTGTGCTGCGGGAGCAGGCGAAGGCCGGCACGTTGCCCGCGTTGCTGCGCGGCCTGGTGCGGATGCCGGTGCGTCGCGCCGGCGCCGGTGGTTCGTTGGCGCGGCGGCTGGCCGACCTGCCCGAGGGCGACCGACCGCGCGCGGTGCTGGAACTGGTGCAGGCGCAGGTCGCCGCGGTGCTGGGGCACACGTCGGCGGTGGCGGTCGATCCCGAGCGGGCGTTCAAGGAGCTGGGGTTCGACTCGCTGGCGGGCGTCGAGCTGCGCACCCGGTTGATCGAGACCTGCGGTGTGCGGCTGCCGATGACGTTGGTGTTCGACCACCCGACGTCCGCCGCGGTGGCCCGGTTCCTGCTGGCCGAGGTCGGCGGGGCCGAAGAGGTCACCCGGCCGGTCGCACGGGCGCGGAGCGCGAAGGCCGACGAGCCGTTGGCGATCGTGGGCATGAGTTGCCGGTACCCCGGTGGTGTCGCCTCGCCCGCCGAGCTGTGGCAGCTGGTGTCGGAGGGCCGTGACGCGATCACCGGCCTGCCGGAGGACCGCGGTTGGGACCTGGAGCGGCTGTACGACCCGGACCCCGAGAAGCTGGGGACGGTGTACACGCGTGGCGGCGGTTTCGTCGACACCGTGGGAGATTTCGACGCCGGGTTCTTCGGGATCAGCCCGCGCGAGGCGCTGGCCACCGATCCGCAGCAGCGGTTGATGCTGGAGGCGGCGTGGGAGGCGTTCGAGGACGCCGGGATCGACCCCACGACGTTGAAGGGCACGGACACCGGTGTCTTCTGCGGTGTCATGTCCCAGCACGACTACGGCGGCTCGATGCCACCGGAGCTGGAGGGCTTCCGCCTGGCGGGCACCACGTCGAGCGTGGTGTCCGGTCGGGTCGCCTACACCTTCGGGTTGGAAGGCCCGGCGGTGTCCGTCGACACGGCGTGTTCGTCGTCGCTCGTGGCGCTGCACTTGGCGTCGCAGGCCTTGCGCTCCGGTGAGTGCTCGCTGGCGCTGGCCGGTGGCGTGACCGTCCTTTCCGGACCCTTCCTGCTGACGGAGTTCAGTCGCCAGCGCGGTTTGGCACCGGACGGGCGTTGCAAGTCGTACGCGGCGGCGGCGGACGGGACCGGGTTCTCCGACGGCCTTGGCCTGCTGGTGCTGGAACGGCTGTCCGACGCCAGGCGCAACGGCCACCGGATTCTCGGTGTGGTGCGCGGCAGCGCGATCAACCAGGACGGCGCGAGCAACGGCCTGACCGCGCCGAACGGCCCGTCGCAGGTCCGCGTGATCCGGCAGGCGCTCGCCAACGCCGGCCTGTCGCCGGCCGATGTGGACGCCGTGGAAGGCCACGGGACGGGCACCCGGCTGGGTGACCCGATCGAGGCACAGGCCCTCCTGGCCACGTACGGCAGTGAACGGGAGAACGGCCCGCTGCGGTTGGGGTCGCTCAAGTCGAACATCGGGCACACGTCGGCAGCCGCCGGTGTCGCCGGTGTGATCAAGATGGTCATGGCGCTGCGGAACGGAATGCTGCCGCGGACGCTGAACGTCGACGCGCCATCGCCGCACGTCGACTGGAGCGCCGGGCAGATCAGGCTGCTCACCGAGCCCGAGCCGTGGCAGGGGTCGACCCGTCCGCGTCGTGCGGGTGTGTCGTCGTTCGGGATCAGCGGCACCAACGCGCACGTGATCATCGAAGAGGCGCCGTCCGCCGAGGAAGCGGATCGGGACGACCGCGCGCCGCTACCGGTTCCCGTGCTGGTGTCGGCGAAGACCGAAGTCGCGCTGCGGGCGCAGGCCGACCGCCTGCGAGCCCACCTGCTCGCACGGCCCGAGCTGGAGCCGTTGGACGTGGCGTTCACGGCGGCCACCAAGCGGGCGCAGCTGGATCGGCGTGCCGCGGTCGTGGCCGCCGACCGCGAAGGTCTGTTGGCGGGCCTGTCGGCGCTGGCGGATGGCGGTCCGGGCGCGGGGGTGTTCGACGCGTCGCCGGTGCAGGGCAAGTCGGCGTTCCTGTTCACGGGTCAGGGTGCGCAGCGTGCGGGGATGGGTGTTGCCCTTGCGGCGTCGTTCCCGCGTTTCGCCGAGGCTTTGGACGAGGTGTGCGCTGAACTCGACCCGAGGCTGGGTCGTTCGCTGATGGACCTGCTTTCCGCGTCTGAGGGTTCGCCTGAGGCTGCGTTGTTG
>NZ_JNXC01000068.1 GCF_000716595.1 Saccharothrix sp. NRRL B-16314 | reverse complement strand
CGTCCGGTTCGGCGGGCGGCCTTGGGAAACGCTCCCGAGGAAACTCGGGTGGCGCGCCCAAGGTCGACCCATCTGTTCCCGACCGCCGAAATGGTGCGATGCGCACCACGTCACATTCTGGGCGGACGGAGGTGCCACAGATCTGGACAACCTTGTTCTCCTGTGTCGCACGCATCATTCCCTGGTGCACCACTCGCGCTGGCGGATCACGATGACCGGTGGTGTTCCGGCATTCATTCCGCCGCGTCACGTCGACCCCGCCCAAAGGCCCAGGCAGAATCTGCTCCACCGACCACAGATGCCCATCGCGGCCTGAACACCCGGTGGTCCAGGCGATGCTCGCCGTCTCAGCGGCCGGTGACGGCGGGTGGTGCCCAGCGGCTCAGGAACGGGTCCGCCAGGGTGGTGAGCGGGCCGCAGAGCGTCTGCCCATGATCGGCGAACAGGTCGTCGCGCGAGGGGAACCGCCCGAGGTCGGTGAGCACGGTCGCGGACAGGTCGCAGGCCGACGGCGTCCCCGGCGAGCAGGTCAGGCCGTCCCAGTCCACCGCCACCCGGAACTCCGGCCACGCCAGGAGGACCCGCGCCGGCACGAGGAACGGCACCCGGCGGAACCTCGGATACCAGAACCGCCCGTCGACCACGAGTCCCGCTGGCTGCACGACCCCCTTCCCCGGCTGAGGGTGCGCGAAATCGGCTGCGCGTCATCCACCGCGTACACGGGTCGCACCGTGGTCGCGACGAGTTGGTGCGCCGCCCTCAACGCGGTGACGGGGTCGCTGTCCCAGAACGGTGGGACCCGTTCCGCCAGCGACCGGACCAGTGGGTGATCCCAGTCGAGGATCGGTGTCGCGTCGACACCGCCGTCCACCGCTTCGGAATCCTTCAGCGTCCGACCGGTTCCAGCAGGAACTCCTGGTCCGCCTGGCCCGAGCACGTGGTCTGCGCCAGTTCGGCTCCGGCGTCGACGTCGGCGGGGCCGGACAGCAGGCCGACGCACTTGCCGCTGTGCACCGGGCGCACCGTGAACCCGTTCGGCACGGGGATGCGCACGGGTTCCAGCAGGAACCGCTGGTGCGCGGCCGAGTTGCAGTCGGTCGGCCCGAGCAGCGTCTCATCGTCCAGGGACGCCCCGTCCACCGACAGGCAGCCCCAGCCCTCCTGCGGGTGCCTCCACTTGATCAGGAAGACGCCCGAGCCGACGGCCTCCAGGTAGGTGTCCGGCACCACGCCCTCGCACGGTCGCTGCACGGCCAGCGGGCGGTTGGTCCGCCCGTTGCGTTCGCGGCCCTCTCCCACGCACAGGTCGCGGTCCGCGGTGTGGGCCGGGCGGATCAGGTACCGGCCGTCGGCGGGGAGTGGCTCCAGGTCCGAGGGCTGTACCAGCAGCACGACGCCCGTGGCGGCCACGAGCACCGCCGCCGCGCCGACCGCCCACCACTTCCAGCGCCTGCGCGGAGTCGGCGGGGGCGGTGGCTCCTCGACGTCCGGCGTCTGCACGGCTAATCGCCGGCGTGCCGCCGACCAGCGCTCGACGTCCTGCTCGGCCAGCCCGCAACCCCGGACGAACGCGGACACCAGCGACTCCCTGGGCAGGGTGTCGCGGTTGAGCATCGTCGCCGTCGTGCTGGACGGCAGGACATCGCCGTTCGCCCGTGCCTTCGCCTCCAGCTGCCGGTAGGTCAACCCGGACCACAGCCGCAGCCGCTTCATCGACGCGATGAACTCCGCCGCCGTCGCCGAGTCCTCTGGCCGTGGTGGCGAATCATCCTGCTGCGTCACATCCCCATGATGCCGGCGTAACCCTCCGCGTCCACCGCCGTTTCCGCGCGGAACCCGTTGACCTGCACGAACAAACTCGAACAGATCCGAACAGCCGTACGGCACCCGGCGGTGCTAGACCGTAAGTCACCGACGACGGGGGAGGTTCGCGGTGGGGGTTGAAGTCCGACTGCTCGGTGCGGTCGACGTGCTCGTGAACGGAGTGCCGACGAGTTTGGGGCACGCACGGCAGCGCTGCGTGCTGGCGGCGTTGGCGGTCGACGCCAACGATCCGGTGGGCTACGACAAGCTGGTGTTCCGGGTGTGGGGTGTGACGCCACCACGTCGGCCGCTCGCGGCCCTGTACAGCTACCTGCACCGACTGCGGCAGGCGCTGGCCGGTGCGGGTGGCGTGGAACTGGTGCGGCGTCCGGGTTCCTACCAGCTGGTCGTCGACCCGGAGCTGGTGGACCTGCACCGGTTCCAGCGGTTGATCAAGGCGGCGCGCCGGGAAGCGGACGACGCGAGACGCGTCGAGCTGCACGAGCAGGCGTTGTCGTTGTGGCGAGGTGAGCCGTTCGCGGGGTTGACGACCGCGTGGCTGGACGTGACGCGGGTGGCGCTCGTCCAGCAGCGGCACCTCGCGGAGGTCGAGCACGTGGACGCCGCGCTGCGGTTGGGCCGCTACCACGACGTGGTGACGGGGCTGTTCGAGCGCGCGGCGGCGCACCCGTTCGACGAGTGCGTCACCGCGCAGCTCGTGATCGCCCTGCACGGGGTGGGCCGCACGGCCGAAGCTCTCTCGGTCCACCGGCGGATGTGCCGTCGCCTCGCCGAGGAGTTGGGCACGGGCCCCGGCGAGGCGTTGCGCGCCGCTCACCGGCGCGTGCTTCAGGCGCCCGAGGTGACCGTCACCCCGGCGCTGGTGCGGCGCGGCGTGGTCACGCCCGTCACCAGGTTGCCGGTCGAGGTGACCGCCAATCCGGCACCCGGTCCGCGCTGGTAGTCCAAGCCGACGCCGGACCCGTTGCCGCGCAGGGTGTTGCCGATGACGGCGAGGTTGCCGGTCCCGTAGTTCACCCGCGTTTCCAGGAAGGTGCCCGTGCCGCCGGAGAAGTCGAACACCCGGTTGCCGGAGACGGTCGAGGCCGCTTCGCCCTGGATCGACAGCCGGATGCCGGACTCGCCGAAGTCCTCCAGGTAGTTGTCCGTGATGGAGGACCCGAACAGCCGGTCGGCCCACAGGGCGACGCGGCCGACCCCGTACACGTGGTTGCCTCGGACGAGCCAGCCGGCGGCGTTGTCCAGGCCGATGCCGTCGGTGCCGGAGTCGCCGATCCAGTTGTCCAGCAGCTGCCAGTCGGTGACCGAGTTGCCGGTGTCCTCCACGTGCACGCCGCGTCCGCCCGAGTTGTCGATGTGACTGCCCACGATCCGCCCGTTGACCTGGGTGTTGGCCAACGCGACCCCGCCGGCCGACAGGTTCGTGACCCGGATGCCGTGCCGGTTGGCGTCCCGCACGGAGACGTCCTCGACCACCGACTGCCACGACCGCAGCACGAGCGCGTCACCGGCGGACGGGTTGGTGGACCGCTCGGCCATCAGGGTCAGCGACCGGACGGTCACCGGGTCACCCGTCCACGGCACGTCGTCCAGGTAGCTGTCGCTGGCGAGCATGGCGTCCAGGTTCGCCCCCGGAGCCTGCCGGATGACCGCACCGGTGCGGGACGAGCCCTTCAACGTCCGGTCGCCCACCAGTCGCACCGTGCCGTCGATCAGGCAGGTGCCGGTCAGCACCACCTCGCCGCCGGGCGCGCTGCCGCTGATGGCGGCGTTGATCCGCTCGTCGTCCCCCGTGTCGTTGGAGCACACCAAAGCGACCCGATCGTCGCCCCAGGCCCGCCCGCCCGCCAGCAGGACGCACAGCAACGCCACCACCAGCGCTGACCGGGTCAGCGCGGTACTGCGCGCCACACCCGCGAACTTCAGCCTGCCGCTCACGAAAACCTCCCTTGATCACCGTGTGGCGCAGTGTCGGCGGTCGGTGTTGAGGAAAACTGGAACGGCAGACCAGACTCAGGGGGGACCATGACCGATTACCCGGAGTTCGCGCCGATCCGGCGCTTCCGCTCCAACCTCGCGCTGTCGCCGGACGGCGCGTCCGTGGCGTACGCCGCCAATCCCGACGGGCCGCACAACCTGTACGTCACACCGGTATCCGGTGGTCCGGCCCGCCGGATCACCGACTACACCGAGAACTCGGTGCGGCAGGTCGCGTGGTCGCCGGACGGCCGGAGCCTGCTGTACACCGCCGACTTCCAGGGCGACGAGCAGTTCCAGCTGTACTTGGTCGACGCCGCCGGTGGCATCCCGCGACGACTGACCGACACCGTGGACCGCCAGCACGTGCTCGGGTCGACCATCGACGACTTCCGCGACGTCGCGCCGTTCACGCCGGACGGCCGGAGCGTGGTCTACGCGGGCAACGACCGGGACGCCGCCGTGCAGGACGTGCTGGTCCAAGACCTGGAAACCGGTGCCGTCCGCCGGGTCGAGTCCGTCGCGGGCACGAGGCTGCACGCGGTGTCGGTGTCACCGGACGGCCGTTGGCTGCTCACGTCCGGCATGCACAGCATCGCCGACACCGACCTCGGTCTCGTCGACTTGCACGACCCGGACGCGCCGCTGCGGGTCGTGACACCGCACGAGGACAAGCGGCTGCACATCGCGGGACCATGGACCGATTCCGGGTTCCTCGTGCTGCACAACGCGGATCGGGAGTTCCTGGCGCTGGGCTGGTGCTCGACGGCGACCGGTGCGATCACGGACCTCGTGACGCCGCCGTGGGACGTCGAGCAGGTGGCGGCCTCCGGTCCGGTACGGGCGTGGACCGTGAACGAGGACGGCATCTCGCGGCTGGTCGTGCAGCGGGACGGCGAGCCGGTGGCGTTGCCCGAGCTGCCCGCCGGGGTGATCACCTCGCTGGCCGTGGCGGGTGACGTGCTGACGTTCCTGCTCGCGACCGGCAGCCGGCCGACGGAGGTCGTCGCGCTCGACCTGACCACGAACGAGGTGCGCTACCTGACGTCCGGCGCGCCCTCGGTGGCGTGCGTCGAGCCGCAACTGGTGCGCTACCCGACGCACGACGGCCGCGAGGTTCCCGCTTGGCTGTACCGGCCGCACGGTGACGGCGTCCACGGTGTGGTGCTGTCCATCCACGGCGGGCCGGAAGCCCAGGAACGGCCGCAGTACAACTACTCCGGGCTGTACCAGTACCTGGTCTCGCGGGGTATCGCGGTGCTCGCGCCGAACGTGCGCGGCTCGACCGGGTACGGCAAGACCTACCAGCGGCTGATCGTGCACGACTACGGCGGCGACGAGCTGGGCGACTTCGAGTGCGCGGTGGCGTACTTGCGCGGTCTGGACTGGGTCGACCCGGCTCGGATCGGCGTGTGGGGCGCGTCGTACGGCGGTTTCGCCGCGCTGTCCTGCCTGTCCCGGCTGCCTTCGCTGTGGGCGGCGGGGGTGTCGATCGTCGGCCCGTCGAACCTGCTCACGATGGTCCGGTCGGTGCCCGAGACGTGGCGCGCCTCGATGGCGGAGAAGGTGGGCGACCCGGACACCGAGGCCGACTTCCTGCTGGCACGGTCACCGGTCACGCACGCCGACGCGATCACCGCTCCGCTGTTCGTGATCCAGGGCGCCAACGACCCGCGCGTGGTGAAGGCGGAGAGCGACCAGATCGTCGCCGCTTTGCGCGCGCGTGGCGTCGAGGTGCGCTACGACGTGTACGAAGACGAGGGGCACGGTTTCACCGTCCGGGCGAACGAGGTGCGGGTCATGGGTGACACGGCCGCCTTCCTGGTGGCCCACCTGGGTGGCACGGTCTGACGTAAGCGCGAATAAGGGGGAGGTCCGGGCTGTCCCGGACCTCCCCTGTGCGTCACCGGGCCGTCAGCCGGCGCGGCAGGTCAGCCTGGGCCGCGACGGTGACGACCCAGTCGTCGGTGCCCGGCACGGTCACCTGGCCGTTGAAGTGGTGGTGGTCGTGGTCATCGGAGTGGTGGACGTCGTCGACGTGCCGCCGCTGTTGAGGACGTTGAGGGTGGAGGTGTAGGCGGCCTTCTTGTTGCCCGAGCCGTCGAACAGCAGCGGGGTGCCCGAGGCGCGCCACGAGTCGGTGTCCCGGATGCCCCACACCGTGATGCCGGCGCAGCGCGCCACGGCCAGGCAGGCCTTCACCACGCGCTCGTAGTTCGACGCCTGC
>NZ_JNXC01000067.1 GCF_000716595.1 Saccharothrix sp. NRRL B-16314 | reverse complement strand
GACGGCCTCGTGGATGTAGCGGCAGACGGTGGCCAGGCCGACGCCGAACCCCGCGGCCAGGCGGCTGTAGGTGTCGCCGCAGCGCAGATGCGCCAGCACCAGCAGGGCCTGGCGTCCGGGATCGAGCCTGCGCCACCTGCTGCCGATCCGGCGCCGGTGAGTGGTCAGTTCCCGCGCCAGGAACTGAAGGTGTGAACTGGACAGGTCGATCGCGGATGGGTGGACACGCACTCGAAGCTCCTGGCGATGGCCTTGCTCTTGGTCGAGAAGTCATCTACCAGGAGCTTCGCCATGTCTCCACCACGGTCACGCCCACGCCGCCAGGTTGGAAAGGGCTCACTGGGTGTCCAACGCTGCCCTGGAGAAGTTGGGCATTACGACCTAAGTTTTACAGACCTCACTGGACGCTGCTCATCCGCTGACGGGCGCCGTTCAGAGGCTTGGGGCGGACGTGCCGCGGGGCGGGACCGCCGTCGCCGTCAAGTGTGGTCGCGGGTTCGGCGGGGTGGTGGAGTCGGTCGTCGCCGGCAACTCGTCGGTGTGGAGTGGTACTGGTTCCAGCCTGCTTTTGAAGTGCCTGAGCAGGGGTGCTTGTTCGGTGATGCGGTAGCCGGGCAGGTGGTCGGTGTGCTGGGCGATCCGTGCCAGGGTCCGGCCGACGTGCTCGATGTGGCTCTGGCTGTAAACCCGGCGTGGGATGGCAAGGCGGAGCAGTTCCCACGGGGCGCTGACCACGGGGTTGCCGTGCTCGTCCTCCTTGCCGAGGTAGAGGGAGCCGCATTCCACACCGCGGATTCCTCCTTCCAGGTACAGCGCGCAGGCCAATGCGTGCCCTGGGAAGCGGTGCGGGGGGATGTGCGGCAGGAGTCGGCCGGCGTTGAGGTAGACCGCGTGCACTCCCGGCGGTTCCACGACCGCGACCCCGGCGGCCCGTGCCAGTTCGGCGAGGTACGCCGTGGTGCCGGCCCTGGACCGCAGGTAGTCGGGGTCGGTGACTTCGATCAGTCCCTGGGCGAGCATGTCCAGATCGCGGCCCGCCAGACCGCCGTAGGTGGGGAAACCTTCGGTGGCGACGAGCAGCAGTTCGCACCGCCCTGCCAGATCCGGGTCGCGCAGGCCCAAGAACCCGCCGGTGTTGACCAGGCCGTCCTTCTTCATGCTGGCGGTACAGCCGTCGGCGAGCCGGAACGCCTCCTCGGCCACCTCGCGTGGGCTGCGGTCGCCGTAGCCGGGCTCGTTGCGGGTGACCAGCCAGGCGTTCTCCGCGAAGCGCGCCGCGTCCAGGAACAGCGGCACCCCGTGCGCGCGGCACAACTTGGCGGTTTCCGCGAGGTTGGCCATCGACACGGGCTGGCCGCCCATGCCGTTGCTGGTGAGCGTCATGACGATCGCGGCCACCCGTGGGCCGTCCGGGCCGGTGAGGGCCCGGTGCAGCGCGTCCAGGTCGATGTCGCCCTTGAACGGGTACGGGCTGTCCAGGTCCGCAGCCTCCGGGCAAGGCAGGTCGTGGACCTGTCCACCGGCCAGTTCGACGTTGGCGCGGGTGGTGTCGAAGTGCGTGTTGCCCAGAGTGATCTGCCCCGGTCGCAGCAGGGTGGAGAACAGGATGCGCTCGGCGGCCCGCCCCTGGTGCACCGGCAGGACGTGCGGGTAGGAGGTCAGGTTCTCGACGACTTCCCGGAACCGGTGGTACGAGCGCGCTCCGGCGTAACTCTCGTCACCGAGCATCGCCGCGGCCATCTGCGCCGCGGACAGCGCCCCGGTGCCCGAGTCGGTCAGCAGGTCGATGGTCACCTCGTCGGCCCGCAGGTTGAACAGGTTGTGGTGCGCCCGGTGCAACGCCTGCTCGCGCTGGGCGCGTGTGGTGAAGGGGATCGGTTCCACGACTTTGGCGCGGAACGGTTCCATGCCCGGCACGTCGTCCACGCCCCTCACCGGCCCACGCGAAGGCGGGGCGGCCGGACCGAGTTGGCCTCCGCGGACAAGTAGACGGTCAGCCGCTCTACGCGCGGCGTGAACACCTGCGACAGGTAGGAGATCAACCCCACCCCGGCGTCCAGCCGCCGCCCCGTCACTGCGGCCAGCGCCCGATCCAACACCGCCGGATCGTGCCCCCGGCGACGCATCACCGCAATCGCGCGGGCGCGCGCTTCCCCGTCGTGCTCGACGTAATCCCGCACCGGGACGTGCACGGTGTACCCGCCAGGCCGGTCCCGCTCGACGTCGACCAGCGAGTAGCACGACACCAGGGGGCGCGACGGGAACGGGCCGGTCCTGGCGACGGTGCGGCAGAACTCCTCGACCGCTGTGCCGTCGATCCCCGCGACCGCGCCCGCCGCCCTCGCCGCATCCTCGGGCCCCCCGCCATCGTGGGCGAAGTAGACCTTCACCCGCGGTCGAGGCCACTGCCCGAGGTCCAGCGCGAAGTACATCAGCCGGCCCCCGGCGGTCACCGCGTCGCCGACCAGGTGTCGGGCGCGGTGGAATCCCATCCGCGCCAACCCCTCCTCGACCAGTTCCTGGGCACGCGCGATCCCCTGTGCGCCCGGGTCGAGATAGACCTTGAACGACGGCTCGCCGTGCGGGGTCAGCACGGCCGCACACCACAACCCGAACGCGCCCTGCGGCCGGTCGGGCAGGAACAGGTCCTCGACCAGGGCGAACCGCCGCAGGTCGAAACCGTAGCGCTCCGCCAGCCCGCGCAGGACCCGTCGACAGACCGCCACGTTCTGGCCAACTCCCGGCGGTATCCCGTCCGGCTCGGTCAGCAGCCGCAACTGCGGTGCCCGCCCCGTCTCGAACGAGATCGAGTACTCGACGGGCGAGTGGTCGTCGGACACCTCCGAGCACCACGTCCCGCCCCCGGCCGAAAGCGCGGCGGAGGGCCCGAGCAGCAAGCCCGCCAGGTTCTCGAGCTCCTCCCGCCGGCCCGTCAGCCCCACCGCCTCGGCCAAAGCGGTGAGCTGCCTGCGGACGAGGTGCCCCAACGGAACGGGATCAGGGTTCTGCACGGCGGAATAGGAAAACACGGTTGTGTCGAACATGACGAAATCCCTTTCCCTCAGAGTCTTATTGCGAATCCAGTAATCAGCACATTCCGTGACCACGAAAGCGACAGTGCCCGTACGGGGACGCACATCCTCCGATCGGGTTGTCACGCCGGTGCGATTCTTGACCGCGCGATTGAGCGGAAGATCGCCGACTGTTGAAGTATCGAGCACATTTCAGACGACGGTGGAGTCCGCAGCAGCCCGCAACAATCACGTTCTTGAAACTGTTCCGCTCGAACATCGAGGCCACGACCCGCGGCCTCGACTGACCCGCCGCTCAATCCGGCCATCGGGCCGTTCAGTGCCCGCTCGTCGACAGAAACGGATGTGCGGCGCGTGACGCAGGTCCAATCAGGGTCAAAACAGAAAGTCGAGAATCTTCTCGTTGACCGGGGCAGAGTTCCACGAGCCGTTCGGGTAGAAGCGGGTCATGGTGTCGAGTAACGCGCCCGTCGCCCACGCAGGGTCGGTGCGCTGCGCGAAGCTCCCCCAACTCGCGCGCTGCTGGTTAAGACCTACGGAGTCGCGGTCGCCACCGTCGAGGTTGGCGATGCTCGTCTCCACGATCACGGTGGCGACGGCGATGGCGGCGGCACGTTCGTCGAACCTGCGGTCGCGGACCGCGCGTACGACCGCTCGGGCGCACGAGGTGTTGTAGGCGTTCATCTGACCGCGCATCTTGTTGTTCAACGCAGTGTCGAATTGTGCGCCGATAGCGGCGTCCTTCTGCGTAGGGCCGCCGGCGACGCACGGGCGGGCGGCGTGGCGACTGACCTGGTGCGGCCAGATCTCCGTGGAGTCCTGCTCCTGCGCGTCGACCGGCAGCGTGGTCAGAACGGTGGTCAGGACGGCGAGCTCGACTTCTCGGAACATCGTCTTCTCCTGTAGCAGGCCGCGGTGGCGCCCCACCCCCAGCGGGGCGCCACCGCGAGGGGTGTCAGAGATGCATGCAGAGCTGTCCGCGGCGTTCGTAGCCGCCGCTCTCCTTCACCCACGCCTCATCACAGAAGTCCGTGCCTTTCCTGACCCTGCGATCGAACTGGATGATCACCCAGGGCACGGGGTTGTCGTCAGGGCCGACTACGTGCGGCTCGACATTCGACGTGAATCCCACGTGGCCGTACCAACTGGGCCCGTGACCGTGCTGGCACACCCCCACCTTTTCCACCAGCAGGCCAGAGTGGGTGACGCTGATGCAGACGTATTCGACGCTCTTCTGCGAATTGAGCACCTTCTCCCCTCCGGTCGCCGAGGCTGTTCCGGTGGAGAGAGCGGCGAACGCGCAGACGACGGCGAAAGCCAGGCGTGGCTTCGACATGCTCGATTCCTTACCCGAGATTCACCCGATTGGGCAGAGAGGCGACGGGCCGTACCCGTTCCACGACCCAGGTCTACCGCATCGGGGAGTTGTTCCCGCGTGTCGGACGGCCGAGACAATCAACATGAGACAACCCGGAGCGCAGGAGACAACGCTGCCGAGCCGGCCGGACGGAAGGGGCGGGCATGCCACGGCCTGAGACCCAGCTGGATCCGCACGCGGGGGTGGTGCAACTCTTCGCCCACGACCTGCGCCTGCTGCGGGAGAAGGCGGGCTGCCCGCCGTACCGGACACTCGCGCTGCGGGCCCACTACGCGCCGGCGACCTTGGCACGGGCGGCCGGAGGGCGTGAGTTGCCGAGCCTCGCGGTGACCTTGGCATACGTGCGGGCCTGCGAAGGTGACGAAGAGCAATGGGAAGACCGTTGGCATGAAACCGCCGCGGCTTTGACGCCGGAGACGCACGTGCAACCTGAGCAGCACCCGCCCGCGACACCGGAGGAGCCGGCGCAACGCGTAGAACCGGATGAAATCGTCCGCCCCCGAATCCGTCGTGGCCGACTGATCGCGATCCTGGCCGCACTATTCCTGCTGGCGGGAACGACGGCGGCGATCGTCACCTCGGGGAACAATCCGCCGCAACGCTGGAAACCTCCCGCCGGAAAAGCCGAGATGATCGACATTCGCACCGCCGCCGATGGCACGGTCCGGGCCTGGTCGAACACGGGTGGCTTCCCGGGGTGGCCGTGGAGCGACCCGGTCGGCATGGTGCTGAACGAAGGTGACCCGGCCCTGGCCCGCTTCGCCGATCTCGACGGCGACGGGTTCGACGAACTGGTCCGGATCGCCGCCGACGGGACGATCACGGCGTGGTTGAACGACAAGGGCTTCCCTCACCGACCGTGGCACGCATCGGTGGTGGTGGGCAAGGGATCGACGGCCGATCCCGCCGACATCCACTTCGCCGACCTGGACGGCGACGGCAGGGACGAACTGATCCACATCGCGGAAGTGGTCCGCGCCTGGCCCAACACCGGAGACTTCCCGAAGTGGCCGTGGAGCGACCCGGTGGACCTGGGTCCGGCGCCGCCCCGGCACACACGGTTCGCCGATCTCGATGGCGACGCGAAGGCCGAACTGATCACCTTGGGCACCGCCGCCGGCACCCGGATCCAAGCCAGGCGCAACATCGGCGCCTTCCCCGCACCACCGTGGAGCACGGCCGTCGACCTCGGACTCAACCACGCCGATCCCACGTGTGTCCGCTTCGCGGACCTCGACGGCGACGGCTTCGACGAGCTGATCTCGATCAACACCGACGGCACGACCTCGGCGTGGTGGAACAACCACACCTTCCCCGACCGGCCATGGCACACCTCGGTCATGATCGGCAAAGGCTGGGTCGGCGACCCGGTGAGCGTCCAGTTCGCCGACCTCACGGGCCACGACCAGCCTGACGGCTACACCCGCTGACGATGCTCGAACGATGACTTCTCGAGCGGCACACATCGAGGTCGTGAAGATCCGCCACGGTGTCCGCGAGCCGACACCTACGCCGAACGGTTCGTCGGAACCGTCAGACGCGAAGCCACCGACCGACTCCTCGCTCTCAATGAGCACCACTTGCGGGCGGTGCTGGACCGCCACGTCGCCCACTAGAGCCACCGCCGACCCCACTAGTAGGGCTTTGTTAGGTCGAATGATCGGACAGGTTGGCGGTGTGATCTTCTGTGGTGGTGACTCCGGAGGAGATGGCGCTGGTGCGCCCGGTGAT
>NZ_JNXC01000066.1 GCF_000716595.1 Saccharothrix sp. NRRL B-16314 | reverse complement strand
CAACAACGCAGCCTCAGGCGAACCCTCAGACGCGGAAAGCAGGTCCATCAGCGAACGACCCAGCCTCGGGTCGAGTTCAGCGCACACCTCGTCCAAAGCAGCGGCGAAACGCGGGAACGACGCCGCAAGGGCAACACCCATCCCCGCACGCTGAGCACCCTGACCCGTGAACAGGAACGCCGACCTGCCGCTGACGTACGAACCCTGGAACACGCCCGCGCCCGGCCGGCCCTCGGCCAGCGCCGACAGCCCAGCCAGCAGACCGTCCCGGTCCGAAGCGACGACCGCGGCGCCCAGGTCGAGCTGCGCCCGCGCGGTGGCCGCCGTGAACGCCACGTCCAACGGCGACAGCTCCGGCAGTCCGAGCAGGTGGGAGCGCAGACGATCCGCCTGCGCCCGCAACGCCGCGTCGCTCTTCGCCGACACCAGCAACGGCACGGTGGGCAGGCTGCGGGACGCGTCGGCGTCCGCGTCAGGTTCCTCGGCGGGCGGCTCTTCGATGATCACGTGCGCGTTCGTGCCGCTGACACCGAACGACGACACCCCCGCACGACGCGGCCGGCTCGAAGCGGGCCACGGCGAGGGCTCGGTCAGCAGCGACACCTGACCGGAGTCCCAGTCGACGTGCGGTGTCGGCGCGTCCACGTGCAACGTGCGCGGCAGCACCCCGTGCCGCATCGCCATCACCATCTTGATCACACCGCCGACACCGGCCGCCGCCGACGTGTGCCCGATGTTCGACTTGAGCGACCCCAAGCGGAGCGGGCCGTTGTCCCGCTCGCTGCCGTAGGTGGCCAACAACGCCTGCGCCTCGATCGGGTCACCCAACCGGGTGCCCGTCCCGTGGCCTTCCACGGCGTCGATGTCGGCGGGTGACAGGCCGGCGTTCGTCAGCGCCTGCCGGATCACCCGCTCCTGTGACGGACCGTTCGGCGCGGTGAGACCGTTGCTCGCGCCGTCCTGGTTGACCGCGCTGCCCCGCACCACACCGAGGACCCGGTGGCCGTTGCGCCTGGCGTCCGACAACCGCTCCAGCACCAGCAGACCGAGACCGTCGGAGAACCCGGTCCCGTTCGCCGCCGCCGCGTACGACTTGCAACGCCCGTCCGGCGCCAAACCGCGCTGCCGGCTGAACTCCACCAGCACGAACGGCTCGGCCATGACGGTGACGCCGCCGACCAGGGCCAGCGAGCACTCACCGGAGCGCAACGCCTGCGACGCCAGGTGCAGCGCCACGAGCGACGACGAGCACGCCGTGTCCACCGACACCGCCGGGCCTTCCAGCCCGAAGGTGTAGGCGACCCGGCCGGACACCACGCTGTTCGTCGTGCCGGTCAGGCGGAAGCCCTCCACCTCCGGCGTCGGCGCGCCGTACTCCATCGTCATGACACCGCAGAACACGCCGGTGTCCGAGCCGCGCAACGAGGTCGGGTCGATCCCGGCGTCCTCGAACGCCTCCCACGCCGCCTCCAGCATCAACCGCTGCTGCGGGTCGGTGGCCAGCGCCTCGCGCGGGCTGATCCCGAAGAACCCGGCGTCGAAGTCACCGATGTCCCGCAGGAAGCTGCCGCTGCGCATGTAGAGCGTGCCGGGCTGCTCGGGGTCCGGGTCGTACAGGCGCTCCAGGTCCCAGCCGCGGTCCTCGGGGAGCCCGGAGACGGCGTCACGGCCCTCGTCGACCAGCTGCCACAGGTCGTCCGGCGAGGTGACCCCGCCGGGGTACCGGCAGCTCATCCCCACGATCGCCAGCGGCTCGACGTCGCGGTCCTCCAGCTCGCGCACCCGTCGGTTGGCGGTGCGCAGTTCGCCGGTCACCTTGCGCAGGTACAGGCGGAGCTTCTGCTCGTCGGTCATCGTGCCGCCACCGCGCGGATCGTCCGTGGCCTGGGTCATGCCGATCCGATCTCCTTGTCGATCAGCTCGAAGATGTCGTCGTCGGACACCTCGTAGAGGTCTTCGTCAGCCCTGGCGTCCGACTCGGCGCGAGTGCTGTTCATCCCGCCGAGGACGGACCTCAGGCGGTTGCTCAAGGACCGCAGGCGCGGCTCGGACGCGGCGAGTTGGTCCGCGTCGCCCGCCACCGCGTTCAGCAGTGCCTCGATCTTCCGCAGTTCCGCTTCCAGCGGTGACCCGGTCTTCTCGGCGTTGCCGCCGACCTGGGTCAGCACGAGTCGGGACACCGCGACCGGGGTCGGGTGGTCGAAGATGAGCGTGGTGGGCAGCCGCAGGCCGGTCGCCCGGGTGAGCCGGTTGCGCAGCTCGACCGCGGCCAGCGAGTCCAGCCCGAGCTGCTTGAACGTCCGGCCGGCGTCGATGGTGGCCGAGGACGGGTGGCCGAGGACGGCCGCGGCCTGCGCCTGCACCAGTTCCAGCACGAACGACTCGCGCTCGGTCTCCGGCACACCGGCCAACCGCTGCGCCAGCGACGTGCCGCCGGCGTCGGCGGGCCGCTTGGGGATGCGCACGAGTCCGCGCAGCAACGGGGGCAAGGTGCCGGACCGCGCCTGCGCCCGCAACGCGCCGAGGTCGAGCCGCACCGGCACCGACAGCGCCGTGTCGGCGAGCCGTGAGGCGTCGAACAGCTCGACGCCCAGCTCGTTGGACAGGGTCCGGATACCCATGCGGGCCCACCGCGCGACGCTGCCTTCGTCCAGCGTGCCGCCCATGCTGCGTTCTTCCGCCCACAGGCCCCAGGCGAACGACCTCGCGGGCAGGCCCGCGGACCGGCGCCGCGCGGCGAGCGCGTCCAGCGTGGCGTTGGCCGCCGCGTAGTTGGCCTGGCCGGGGCTGCCGATCAGCGCCGCGACCGAGGAGAACATCAGGAACGCCGACAGGTCCATCCCCGTGGTCAGCTCGTGCAGGTGCAGCGCCGCGTCCACCTTGGGGCGCAGCACCGTGTCGAACTGCTCCGGCGTCAACGTCTCGATCACGCCGTCGTCGAGCACCCCGGCCGCGTGGATCACGACGGTCAACGGGCGTTCCAACGAGCCGATCAGCTCGGCCACCTGTCCGCGGTCCGACACGTCGCACGCGGCGACGCGCGGCTCGGCGCCCAGCGCGGTGAGGTCGGCGACCAGCTCCGGCACGCCGTCGGCGGCCATGCCGCGCCGGCTGACCAGCAGCAGGTGCTTGAGCCCGTACCGGGTGGCGATGTGCCGGGCGAACACGGCGCCCAGTCCGCCGGTGCCGCCGGTGATCAGCACGGTGCCGTCCGGTTTCGGCGCGGTCGGGACGGTGAGCACCACCTTGCCGGTGTTGCGCCCCTCCCGCAGGTACCGGAACGCCTCGGCGGCGTTGCGCACGTCCCACGTGCGGATCGGCGACAGCTCCAGCACTCCCTGGTCGAACAGCGCGACCAGCTCGCGCAGCATCTCCTGGATGCGGTCCGGTCCCGCCTCGAACAGGTCGAAGGACTGGTAGGTGACGCCCGGGTGGTCCTCGGCGACCCGGTCGGCGTCCCGGGGGTCTGCCTTGCCCATCTCGACGAACCTGCCCCCGTTCGGCATGAGGTCCAGCGAGGCGTCGATGAACTCGCCGACCAGTGCGTTCAGCACCACGTCGACGCCCTCGCCGCCGGTGGACTCGCGGAACGTGTCGAGGAACGCGAGGTCGCGTGAGGAGGCGATGTGGTTGTCGGAGACCCCGAGGCGCCGCAACGCGTTCCGCTTCGCCGGGCCGGCCGTCGCGTAGGCCTCGGCGCCGATGTGCCGGGCGAGCTGCATCGCAGCCATGCCCACGCCACCGGCGGCGGCGTGCACCAGCAGCCGTTCACCGGCCTTGAGACCGGCGAGGTCGACCAACCCGTAGTACGCGGTCAGGAACACCAACGGCACGGACGCCGCCTCGGCGAACGACCAGCCGGCGGGCATCGGCACGATCATCCGCCGGTCGGCCACCGCCTTCGAGCCGAACCCGTGCGGCACCAGGCCCATCACCCGGTCACCCGGCTTGACGTCGGTGACGTCGGCACCGACTTCGAGCACGACACCGGACGCTTCGCTGCCCAGCGGCGCGTCACCGGGGTAGGTGCCGAGCGCGATCAGCACGTCCCGGAAGTTCAGGCCGGCGGCGCGCACCTTGAACCGCACCTGGCCCGGCTCCAGCGGCCGGTCGGCGTCGGAGGGGATGATGGTGAGGTCTTCGAACGAGCCCTTCCGGTCGATCGAGAGCTGCCAGGCGGTCCCGGGCGGCACCGACGGCGCTTCGGCGCGCGTGAGCCGGGGCGCGAGAGCACGTCCTTCGCGCACCGCGATCTGCGGTTCCCGGCCCGTGACGAGGGAACCCCAGTCGATCTCGTCGTCGGAGTCGTCGAGGTCCACCAGCACGAACCGGTCGGGGTGCTCGGACTGCGCGGTGCGCAGCAGACCCCACACCGGCGACTGCGCCAGGTCCGGCACGTCGTCGCCGGCGTCGACGGCGTTGCGGGTCACGACGACCAGCCGTGCGTCGGCCAGCCGTTCGCTCGCCAGCCACCGCTGCACCAGCCGCAACGCGCCGGCGGCGACGTCCCGGACGGCCTGCGCGGCGCCGACGGCCGTGGTGTCGTGGATGGCGACGATGACCGCCTCGGGAGCGGGACGACCGCCCACGAGGGCCTGGTCCAGCGCGTCCAGGTCGGTGAAGCGCTCACCGGGTGCGGTCAGGTCGCCCAGGACCACGATCCGCCCCGCCCCGGTGGTCGCGGTGTCGGTGACCGGGAGCCAGGTGACCTCGAACAGCGAGTCGTGCCCGGCCTTGCGCGCACCGGCCAGCTTCGACTGCTCCACCGGCCGGAACGCCAGCCGCTCGACACCGCCCACCGGCTCGCCGTGGTCGCCGGCCAGGTCGATGCGCAGGCCGGACTCGCCCGCCGACGCGATGCGCACCCGTGCCCGGCTGCGGCCGGTCTCCTCGACCCTCACCCCGGACCACGAGAACGGGAGCTGGGTGGACGACCCGTCGCCCGCGTCGAGCTTGCCCAGGCCGCCGTGCAGCGCAGCGTCGAACAGGGCCGGGTGGAGACCGAACCCGGCGGCGGCGTCGACCTGGTCGTCGGTCAGCGCGACGTCGGCGTAGACCTCGTCGCCGACGCGCCACGCCGCCCGCACCCCTTGGAACGTGGCGCCGTAGTCGTAACCGGCCTCCGCGAGCGTCGCGTACAGCTCGTCCACCGCGATCGGCTCGGCGCCCGCCGGCGGCCACTGCGCGGGGAACGGGACCTGCGGCTCGAAGTCCGCGGCGAGCACGCCACGGGCGTGGCAGGTGGCCTCGGGGTTCTCCTCCACGGCTTCCGGGCGCGAGTAGACCGCGACCGCGCGGCGGCCGTCCTCGTCCTGCTCCGCGACCGTGACCTGCACCTGGACCGCCGAACGGCCCTGGAGGACCAGCGGCGCCTCCAGCACCAGCTCGTCGAGCACCGGGCAGCCCGTGCGCCGGCCCGCGGTCAACGCGAGTTCGACCAGGGCGGTTCCGGGCGCGAGCACGACGCCCGCGACGACGTGGTCGCGGACCCACGGCACGGTGTCCTGCGACATCCGCCCGGTGAACAGCCACTCGTCCCGATCGCCGACCGCGACCGCGGCGGACAGCACCGGGTGGTCGATCCGACCGAGACCGGCGCCGGCCGGATCGCCGGAGCCCGTGCTCGGTGAGAGCCAGTAGCGCTCGTGCTGGAAGGCGTACGTCGGCAACTGGACCGGGCGGGCGTCCGTGCCGGCGTAGAACGCGGACCAGTCCACGACCGCACCGGCGACGTGCGCCTGGGCCAGGAAGGACGCGAACGTCTCCGGCTCGGCGTGCCGGGCGCGCAACGCCGGCGCGAACACGATGTCGTCCACGTCCAGCGACTGGCGGGCCATGGCGGTGAGCACACCGTCCGGCCCCAGCTCGAAGAACCTGGTCACGCCGAACTGTTCGAGCACGCGCACGCCGTCCATGAACCTCACCGGCTGCCGGACGTGGTCGACCCAGTAGCCGGGGTCGATCAGCTCCGAGGACACCGGCTTGCCGCTCAGGTTCGACACGATCGGGATCTGCGGCTCGTTGAACGTCAAGCTCTCCGCGACGCGCCGGAACTCGGCCAGCATGGGCTCCATCAGGTGCGAGTGGAACGCGTGGCTCACCCTCAGACGCGTGGTCTTCCGGTGCTGCCACGACGGCAACCACTCGTCCAACGCGTCCAGATCACCCGACACCACAACCGCTTGCGGCCCGTTCACCGCCGCCACCGACAAACGACCGGCAAACGCCACCAACGACGGGACGACCTCTTCCTCCGTCGCCTGCACCGCCGCCATGCCACCACCAGCCGGCAAAGCACCCATCAACCGACCACGAGCCACCACCAACGCGCACGCATCCGCCAACGACAACACACCGGCGACGTGAGCAGCGGCGAGTTCACCGACCGAATGACCGATCAGGAAGTCCGCCCGCATACCCAACGACTCGACCAGACGGAACAAAGCCACCTCGACCGCGAACAACGCCGCCTGCGTGAACTCCGTCTCGTTCAACAACGCAGCCTCAGG
>NZ_JNXC01000065.1 GCF_000716595.1 Saccharothrix sp. NRRL B-16314 | reverse complement strand
CCCGCCAACACCACCCGCCGAACCCCATGCCCCCGCAACAAATGCGCCGCCACCACCCGCCCCAACACACCCGTCCCACCCGTCACCAACACCGTGCCGACGCCCCAGTCCGGTCCGCCGGCGATTGGCGCGGACAGGGCAGACAGGCGCGGGACGAGCAGTCGGCCTCCGCGGACGGCGAACTCGGTCTCCCCGGCGGCCAGAGCGGCGGCCAGCGCCGGCACCGGCCCGTCGTCCTCCACGTCCAGCAGCGCCAGCCGATCGGGGTGCTCGGCCCGCGCCGACCGCACGAGACCCCACACCGCGGCGGCGGCCAGGTCGGTCGGCTCACGACCGCCGGCGGCGACCGCGCCACGGGTCACCAGGACCAGGCGAGCAGCGGCGAGCCGGTCGTCGGACACCCAGGCACGAACCGAGTCCAGCGCCTGGCGCACGGTGTCGTGGACCGCACTCGGTCCCGGCTCCCCGCCCGACGTGACGGGCAGCAGCACGATGTCGGGGATCGGGTCCGGTCCGACCACGCCTCCGCTTCCCGGCGCCGCCCACCGGATCTCCGCCGATTCGGTGTCCTCTGTGGACTGGAGGTGCTCGGAAAGGGCCGTCCAGTCGACCTGGAACAGGCCGCCGGACCGGGGTGCGGACAGCCGCTCGACGGGGACCGGCAGCCGGACCACGGAGTCCACCGAGAGCACCGGCGCGCCCTCCGGGCCGAACGCCGTCAGCGCGACCGCGTCGCGGCCGACCGGGACGATCCGCACGCGCAGAGCGGACGCCCCGGCGGCCCGCAGGGTGACTCCGGACCAGGCGAACGGCAAGGACACCGACCCGGAACCGGTGGTCCCGGTGGTCGCGGTGGTCGCGGCGTGCAGGGCCGCGTCGAGCAGGGCCGGGTGCAGGCCGAACCGGTCGGTGTCGTCCGCGATCTCCGCTGGGGGTTCGACCTCCGCGAACACCTCTTCCCCGCGTCGCCAGGCCGCGCGCAGCCCCTGGAAGGCGGGCCCGTAGGAGTACCCGGCGCCGGCCAGCAGGTCGTGGACGTCCTCGACGTCCACGGGCACGGCACCCCCAGGCGGCCAACTGCCGGTCAGGTGGTCGTCCGCGTCGGTGGCGGCGGTGGTGGTCACGGCGACCGCGTGCCGGTTCCACGCCGCCCCCTCGGTGCGGGCGTGGACGGTGACCGCGCGCCGACCACCCTCGTCCCGGCCCGCCACGGTCACCTGGAGCTCCACGGTGCCGTCCGGCGGCAGCGCCAGCGGCTGGTGCAGCGTCAACTCCTCGATCCGGTCGCAGCCGAGCCGGCCCGCCGCGTGCAGCACCAGGTCCACGAAAGCCGTGCCGGGCAACAGAGCCGTGTCGCCGATCGCGTGGTCGGCCAGCCACGGCTGCGCGGCCAGGGACAGGCGGCCGGTGACGACGGTCGTGCCGGAGTCGGCCAGCGCCACCGGCGCACCCAGCAACGGGTGGCCACCCGCCTGCCCCGGCGCCGCGCCGGACCCCACCAGCCAGTGGTGGCGGCGCTGGAACGGGTACGTGGGCAGGTCGACGTGCGCACCGGGCCGGACACCCAGCCAGTCGCAGACCGCCGCCCAGTCCACCGGCACGCCCAGGACGAACGCGTCGGCCAGCGAGCGCAGGAGGCGGTCCGGGCCGCCGTCGTCGCGGCGCAGCGTCCCGACCACCGGCCCCAGGTGCTCCAACGCGGCGGACAGCACCGGGTGCGGGCCGACTTCGACGAACACCACGTCCGCGCCGTCCGCCGCGCGGCGCGCCGCGCGGTCGAACAGCACGGGCAGCCGCAGGTTGCGGTACCAGTACCCGCCGTCCGCCTCGCGCGTGTCGAGCGGGTCGCCGGTCACCGACGAGTGGAACGGCACGTCCGACGAGCGCGGTGCGAGCCCGACCAGGTCGGCCGTCAGCACGTCCTTGACCGCCTCGACGGCGGGTGAGTGCGAGGCGTGGTCGATCGGCAGCCACCGGTGGCGCACCCCGTCCTCGGTCAGGCGCTCGGCGAGTGCGTCGAGCCGGTCCCGGTCGCCGGAGAGCACCACGTCCCGGGGTCCGTTCACCGCTGCGATCACGGGGCCGCCGACCAGGTAGGCGCGGGCCTCCTCCTCCGGCAGCGACACCGCGAGCATCCCGCCGTGGCCGGAGAGCTTCGCCGCGACGGCGCGGCTGCGCGCCACGACCACCCGCGCGCCGTCAGCCAGGGACAGCGCCCCTGCCGCGCAGGCTGCGGCGACCTCTCCCTGCGAGTGGCCGACCACGGCGTCCGGCCGCACGCCGGAGGCCGTCCAGACCGCAGCCAGCGACACCATCACCGACCACAGCACCGGTTGCAGCACGTCGACACCGTCGATGTCCCCGCGCACCACGTCCAGCAGTTCCCAGCCCACCAAGGGGCGCAGGGCGTCCGCGCAGGCGCGCATCCGCTCGGCGAACACCGGACAGGTGTCCAGCAGGTCGGCGGCCATGCCCGGCCACTGGGTGCCCTGCCCGGGGAACACCAGGATGACGCGCGGTCGCCCGGTCACGGCCGCAGTGGGGTCCGCGCCGCGCGACACGGCCCGCAGTCCCGCCACCAGGGCGTCGCGGTCGGCGCCGACGACCACGGTGCGATGGCGCAACACGGCCCGGCTCGTCGCCAGCGCCGAGGCGATGTCGGCGGCCGACGTGGACGGGTGCGCGTCGAGGAAGTCCAGCAGGTCACCGGCGCGGGCGCGCAGCGCGGCACCGGTGTGGGCGCTGAGCACCCAGGGCAGCGCGGCAGGTGACGGCCCCACGTCAGACGGCACCGCAGGAGGCGCCTGTTCGAGGATGACGTGCGCGTTGGTGCCGCTCAGACCGAACGACGACACACCCGCCCTGCGCGGACGCCCGGCGTCAGGCCAGGGCACCGCCCCGGTGAGCAGGCGGACGTTCCCGGTCGACCAGTCGACGTGCCGCGACGGCTCGTCCACGTTCACGCCGGCGGGCAGCACGCCGTGCCGCAGCGCCAGGACCACCTTGATCACGCCCGCCATGCCCGACGCCGCCTGGGGGTGGCCGATGTTGGACTTCACCGACCCCAGCCACAACGGCTCCCGGCGGTCCTGCCCGTAAGCGGCCAGCAGTGCCTGCGCCTCGATCGGGTCGCCCAGTTCGGTGCCCGTGCCGTGCGCCTCCACGGCGTCCACCTCGGCGGGTGCGAGGCCGGACGCGGCCAGGGCCAGCCGGATCACCTCCTCCTGCGCGGTGCCGTTGGGCGCGGTCAGGCCGTTGGACGCGCCGTCGGAGTTGACCGCCGAGCCGCGGATGACCGCCAGCACGGGATGGCGGTCGGCCAGCGCGTCGGACAGCCGTTGCAGCACCAGCACGCCGGCGCCCTCACCCAGGGTGGTGCCGTCGGCGGCGGAGGCGAAGGGCTTGGTCCTGCCGTCCGGGGACAACGCGCCCTGCCGCCCCAACTCCAGGAACGGATCAGGAGTGGCCATCACGGTCACCCCGCCCGCCAGCGCAGTGGCGCACTCCCGGGTGCGCAGCGCCCGCACCGCCAGGTGCAGTGCCACCAACGACGACGAGCAGGCGGTGTCGATGGTGATCGCGGGCCCGGAGAGCCCGAGGACGTAGGCGACCCGTCCGGAGATCACGCTGGACGTGCCGCCGGTGACCAGGTACCCGGCCACGTCGCGCGGCACGGTGGCCAGGCGCTCGCCGTAGCCGGCGTGCACGGCTCCGGTGAACACCCCGGTGCTGCTGCCACGCAGCGCCGCGGGATCGATGCCCGCCCGCTCGACCGCCTCCCACGCCAGTTCCAGCATGATGCGCTGTTGCGGGTCCATCGCCTGCGCCTCGCGGGGGCTGATGCCGAAGAACTCCGCGTCGAACCCGGCGGCGTCGGTGAGGAACGTGCCGCCCGGCACACCGCCGGACCGGCCGCCCGGGTCGTCCCAGCCCCGGTCGACGGGGAAGGACGGCGCGACCTCGACGCGCTCGGCGATCATCCGCCAGAACGCCTCGGGGGTCGCGACCCCGCCCGGGAAGCGGCAGGCCATGCCGACGATGGCGACGGGTTCGGCCGCGGCCTCGCGCAGTTCGTGCAACCGCTGCCGGGTCTGCCCCAGTTCGGCGGTGACGCGCTTGAGGTAGCCCAGCAGCTTCTCGTCGCCGGTCATGACCGTTCCCCCCACCCGGTGACGTCCACCGGACCCAGTTCCCGATCGATCAGGTCGAACATCTGCTCGGCGTCGGCGTCGGCGAAGGCCGCCGCGTCCGGTTCGGACCCGGTGTCCGATTGCCACGTGCGCAGCAGCGCCCGCAGGCGTCGGACGACCTCGGCGCGGTCCGCTCCCGTCGACGGTGGATCAGCCAAGGCGCGTTCCAGCCGGTCCAGCTCGTCGAGGGCGGTCGCTCCACCACCCGTGGCGGAGCGGGTGAGCAGGTCGGTGACGTGCCGGGCCAGCTCGCGTGGCGTCGGGTGGCTGAACACCAGCACCACGGGCAGCGTCATGCCGGTCGCGGCGGACAACCGGTTGCGGAGCTGCACCGCGGCCGTCGAGTCCACGCCCAGGTTGCGGAAGGGCCGTTCCGGGTCGACGTCGGTGGCGTCGTCGTGGCCCAGCACGGCGGCCACGTGCGCGCGCAGCGCCTGTTCCACCGCCGCTGGCCACCGCGCCGGGGGCAGTGCGGCCAGCGCGCGGGCCAGCGGGGCCTCCTCTCCGGGTGCGGAGTCCACGGGCGCGGAACCCCGGTCGGGTGCGAAGTCCTCGGGGACTTGGCGGAGCACCAGGCCCTCGACGGACAGCACCGGGGTGCCGGCGCCGTCGACGGCCAGCAGCGACACCACGTCGGCCGAGTGCCTGCTCGCCACCACGCGCAGGGTGGCGGCGGTAGTCGGCCGTGCCGTCACCCCGCTCCAGAGGAACACCTGCCGGGGCTCGTCCGCCCCGTCCAGCAACGCGGTCCGCGCAGCGGCGTCCAACGGGAACGCGTCGGAGGTCGGGTCGGCCGGGTCGGCCGCCACTTCGGCGAAGACGTCCGTCCCGCGCCGCCACGCCGCGCGCAGGCCGGGGAACGCCCGCAGGTCGTCGGCGCTCAGCGCGACCGCACCGGTCGGCGGCCACTCGTCCACCGTCCCCGCCGGCGGCCCGCCCGGACGGACGCCCCCGTGCGCGACGCGCCGCCACTCCGCCGGTCCCCCGGTTTGGTAGTGCACGACGACAGGGCGGCGACCGTCGGCGCCGGGGCGGCCGATCAGCACCTGGACCTCGACCTCCGCGGCCTCGGAGAGCACCACGGGCGCCTCCATGACCAGTTCCTCGACCCGGTCGCACCCGACCCGGCGGCCGGCGTCCAGCAGCCACCGCACGAGGACCGGGCCGGACAGCACGGCCACTCCCCCGATCACGTGCCCGGCGAGCAGGCCCGACGACTCCGATCCGCACCGCGCGGACAGCACGACCGTGTCGGAACCGACCGGTTCCACGATGTCGACCGGCGCGCGGCGGGTGGGCGCCGTGGTCGGGGAAGGCTCGGCGGACAGCCAGTGGGCGCGCCGCCGGAACGGGTAGGTGGGCAGGTCCACCCGGCGGGCGCCCGCCCGTCCCAGCGCCGGGGTCCAGTCCACCGGCACGCCGTTCGCATGGGCCTCGGCCACCGAGGACAGGAACCGGCTCCGGTCGTCGTCGTCGCGGTGCAGGGTGGACACCACCGCCGCGTCCTCGGCGATCTCCGCGAGGCAGCCGGTGAGCACCGGGTGCGGCCCGACCTCCACGAAGACCACGCGACGCCGGTCCGCGAGGGCCCTCGCGACGCGGTGGAACTCCACCGGCAGGCGCAGGTTGTCGTACCAGTACCCGGCGTCGAAGCCGACGGCACCGGTGGAGGCGGTGGAGTGGAACGGGATGGCGGGCGGGCGCGGGCTGATACCGGCCAGAGCGGTGAGCAGCGGCTCTCGGACGTCCTCGACGTGGGACGAGTGCGAGGCGTAGTCCACCGGCAGCCGTCGCGCCCTGAACCCGTCGGCCACGCAACCGGCGAGCAGTTCGTCCAGCGCATCGGGGTTCCCGGACACCACGGTGGCGTTGGGGCCGTTGTCCGCCGCGATCGACAGCAGGTCGCCCCACGGCCGGATGCGGGCCTCGACGTCCTCCCTGCCAGACGCCACCGACACCATGCCCCCGCGCCCGGACAACGCGGCCAGCAGCGCGGCGCGGCGGGACACCACCAGCGCGCCGTCGTGCAGGGACAGCGCACCGGCCACGCACGCCGCGGCGATCTCCCCCTGGGAGTGCCCCACCACGGCCGTCGGCACGACGCCGTACGCGCGCCACAGCCCGGCGAGCGCCACCATCACCGCCCACAGCAGGGGTTGGACCACGTCCACCCGGTCCAGTGGCGGCGCGTCGGGCTCGCCGCGCAGCACGTCGTGCGGCGACCAGTCCACGTGCGGGGCCAGCGCCTCGGCGCACTCGGCGAACCTCGCGGCGAAGTCGGGTGAGGAGTCGAGCAGCCGCGTGGCCATCCCCGGCCACTGCGCCCCCTGCCCGGGGAACACGAACACCACGTGATCCGGCTCGCCGTGCGCCACGCCGCCCACCACACCGGACGTGGGCGCGTCCTCTGCCACGGCGGTCAGCCCCCGCAACAACCTCGCCCGGTCGTCGGCGAGCACGACCGCGCGGTGCTCCAGGTCGGCTCGGCCGCGCCAGAGGGACCACGCCACGTCCGCCGGTCGCAGCTCGGGCCGTTCGGCGAGGAAGTCGCGCAGCCTGGCGGCCTGGGCCCGCAGCGCGCCCGCGCTCCGCCCGGACACCGGGCACGGCACGAGGAGATCGGTCGCGTCCGGCGGCTGGACCTCCGGCGGCTGGGCGTCGGGTTGGTCCGGAGCCTGTTCGAGGACGACGTGGGCGTTGGTGCCGCTGATCCCGAACGACGACACCCCGGCCCGCCGCGGCCGGTCGACCTCGGGCCAGGCGCAGCGCTCCCCCGCCACCACCACACCGCCCGACGACCAGTCCACCTCCTCCGTCACGCGGTCCGCGTGCAACGACTTCGGCACCACCCCTTCGCCCATCGCCAGCAACACCTTCACCACACCGGCGACGCCCGCCGCCGCCTGGGTGTGGCCGACGTTCGACAACCCCGGCATCCGCCAACGCCGCACGGATCACCCGCACCTGCGCACGACCACTCGGAGCCGTCAACCCGTTCGACGCACCATCCGACCCCACCGCCGAACCACGCACCACACCCAACACCCGACGACCCGCACCCCGCGCAACCGACAACCGCTCCAACAACACCAACCCCACACCCTCAGCCAGAACCGTCCCATCCGCATCCGCCGAGAACGCCTTGCAACGGCC
>NZ_JNXC01000064.1 GCF_000716595.1 Saccharothrix sp. NRRL B-16314 | reverse complement strand
GCGCAACGCCCGAGCCCAACCCAAGACCGGGTTCGCCACCGACTCACCCATCCGCACCTGGACCCATTACCCGGCCAAGGCTGCGTGACAAGCCACTAGTTGACCGTATACCAGCTTCCCGCCTACGCGCCGAACCTCCATCTGGTCGAAGGCCTCTGGTCGGTGCTGCGGCGCCGCTGGTTGTCCAACGTCGCGTTCACCTCCCTCGACCATCTCGTTCAGGCAGCCCGACAGAGCTTACGCAAGATCCAGTGCCGTAGCGACATTATCGACGGCTGCCTCGCCAGCGCCGGAACTCAACTCCATCTCACCTGACCTCAGTCGACACTACAAATTGAGGGGCGGTAAACTGCGGTGCCGCGACTGGCCAGCGATTGGAGTTCGTCCGTGTCCGAGTATCCACCGGATTGGGATGTCGTCGAGTTGGGCAGGATTGGTACCTGGCTGTCGGGCGGTACTCCTTCGACGGCCAACCCAGCCTATTGGGATGGAGAAATTCCGTGGATCAGTGCCGCAAGTCTAAAGTCATTTGAGATCGGCGAGTCTGAGCGTCGTGTCACTGAACTTGGCGCGAGAAGCGGTACCCGGAAGGTTCCTTCCGGCACCGTCATATTTGTCGTTCGGGGGATGAGTCTAAAGAATGAGTTTCGGGTTGGAGTCACCAATCGCGAAGTTGCTTTCGGGCAGGACTGCAAGGCGATACTGACGCCTGCAGGGGTGGGCCCGCGCTTTCTTGCCTATTCTCTGAAGGTAAGGGAAAATGAGATACTCGCCATGGTTGATGAAGCGGGTCATGGCACTGGCCGATTGCCTTCTCAGCAGATTGCGAGTCTACGAATTGGGCTACCGGACGAACGTGAGCAAAGACGTATCGTCGACGTTCTGGACTCAGTTGATGAAGCGATTAGCTCTGCAGATAGAGCGATCGCTAAGTTGCGACAGGTGGCACATGGGCGTCTGGCTGAGTTCCTATTCAATCAGCCGGAAAGGTCTGCTCGCTGGTCGACGGCCCTGCTGGGAAGCGTTGCGTCAATCAGTGCAGGGGTGACTCTTGGAAGTGAGCCGCGCGGTCCAGGAACGGTTGAGCTTCCTTACTTGCGGGTAGCGAATGTCAAGGACGGTTTCATTGAAACCTTGAATGTCAAGCGGGTTCGTGTGCGAGAGTCTGATGTCGGTCGGTTCGAACTCCTTGCTGGCGATATGTTGATGACGGAAGGTGGGGATTTCGACAAGCTCGGTCGGGGTGCGGTTTGGGATGGCCGTATTAGTCCATGCCTTCATCAGAATCACATCTTTCGCGTTAGGTGCGATACTGGAAAGATGCTCCCGCATTTTCTGTCCGCGTATTCATCCTCTCCTTGCGGCAGGCAATGGTTTGTTAACACGTCGAAGCAGACTACAAATCTAGCTTCGATTAGTCTTGGGCAACTTTCCAATTTTCCTGTACCTTGCCCTCCTGTTGCTGATCAAGCTTTGATAGTGGATCAGTTGGCGGCCATTGAGGCGACTATTGACAAGCTTAATTTGAAGATCGCGAAGCAGTTGGCTTTGAGGGTCGGTATCGCGGATGAACTCTTGTCTGGATATGTGCGCGTCAAGACGTGATTTGGTTGCGACGGGATGGATTTCATCTCGATCCTGCTGAGATGACGCGGTCCCCATCGGGCTGCTCGGGCAAGTTTCCTGCAGTCAGCTGCCGGGTGATCGTACTGCGGCGTCGCGAGGGCCGGTGACAGGTCTTTGGGCATGGCGATGTGGGTCGGTCCTGCACGTCCTCAACGGAGTGATGCTGTGCACACGTTCGGGTTGTGACTACCTGCTGGTAGCCGTTCGGCCTACCCTGTGGCCAGGGAAGATGCCGGGTTTTTGGTCCTGTTCTGCAAGCTTCTGACGTGAGATACTGCAAAAGCTGGCCCAACGCGGGCGGAGGAGGTGAGCTGTGCTCCTGAGGTTCCGTGTTGCCAACTACCGCTCGCTCCGCGATGAGTATGAGCTGGCGTTCGTGGCCTCGGACGTCGACCACGAGATCGTCCGGCACACCGGGATCGAGTCCGGCGGCAAGGAGATCGGTGTCATCCCCGCGGTAGGGATCTTCGGCGCCAACGCCTCCGGCAAGTCCAACCTGCTCAGTGCCCTCGTAGCCATGCGCGCAGCCGTGCGTGACTCGGTGGCGGACTGGGCACGAGACGAAGGCGTGCCGAGGGACCCGTTCGCACTCGATCCCGCATGTCGACGCGAGAACACACTGTTCGAGGTAGACCTTCTGCTGGGCCAGACCAAGGTTCGCTACACCTACGGCTTCGAGCTGTCAGACGAGCGCGTCGAAGCTGAGTGGCTCCATGCCTACCCCGGCGGTCACAAGCAGGTGTGGTTCGACCGCGAGGCTGATCGAGCTGGTGGCGAGGAGTTCCGGTTCCCCAACGAGAACTTGCGCGGCGCCAAGAAACTGGTCGAACTGGCGAGGCCGAACGCCCTCTTCCTCACTGTCGGAGCTACCTTCAACAACAAGCAATTGCGGCCGCTCCACCGGTGGTTCACAAACAACTTTTGGGTGGTGGCTTCGGATGACGCCGGCGTCGCCCAGCGGAGCGACTACACCAGGCAACGGTTGGTTGATCCGAAACGAGGAGACGACTACCGCAAACGCGTCGAGTCGCTGCTGCGAGTCGCAGATCTGGGAATCGTCGGGCTGGACATCGACGAGTCACTGCCGAACGACCAGCAAGTCAAGCTGCTGCATCGCACCGGACGTGGCAAGCCGCTACCACTCGACTTCCGCACCCAAGAATCGCTTGGTACGCACGCCTGGTTCGCCTTCCTTGGCCCTGTGCTGGAGATGCTGGAACGAGGTTCGGTGTTGCTGGCCGACGAACTCGACTCCAGCCTGCATCCCGTCCTGGCCGCTGAGGTCGTCCGGCTGTTCCAAGATCCAGACGCGAACCCGAACGGTGCTCAGTTGTTGTTCACCACCCACGACGCCACGCTCTTGGGCAAGGGCGTGGTGGGGCGTCCGCTGAGTCGCGACCAGGTGTGGATCACGACAAAGCGCGGTACTGGCGAAACTGAGCTCTATCCGCTTACCGACGCTGGCCCGCGGACCACTGACAACTTGGAACTCGGTTACCTGCGCGGGCGCTACGGTGGCGTGCCACGGGTGACGGCCGGCGAGCTGGCCCGCGAGGTGACGGAACTCGTGTCGGGGGGCGTGTGAGCAGGCGCAGTAATCCGAACGCGGACAAGCCACTGCACAAGACCAAGGGTGCTTCACGCGAGCATCGCGTCATCTATGTCGCGGTCGAGGGAGAACGTACCGAGGTCGACTACCTCACGTACCTCAAGAAGGATCTCCTCGACTCGAAGCGGATTACGCTGCATGTCCTGGCCAAGCGGAACGGGATGAAGCCTCTTGAGGCTGTCGACCACGTTCTCGCTCAAGCTGAGGATCCGCGGCGCGATGAGCTCTGGGCGATGTTCGACCGCGATCAGCACGAAGGCATCCCGCAGGCGTTCGACAAGGCCAGCGCGAAGAACGTCAATATCGCCTACTCCAGTCCTTCGTTTGACCTGTGGTTGCTTCTGCACTTCACCGGGTTCAACTCGGGGCGGCAGAGCGGATCCAGCACCATCGTGCACGAGCAGCTGCGCAGGCAGCGTGGGTTTGAGACGTTCGACATACGGGGCGACAAGAGCGTCAGAGGCGAACGCGTCGAGGCCCTGTGGGACAAGCACGAGATCGCCGCACGCAATGCGAAGAAGCTGGCGAACGACTGCCCGACCACGACGTGCTCCGACCAAGCCGGACACGACGACGATCACTGTCCGCCGCTGAGGCGGGATCCATGCACCGACGTGTGGCGGCTGCTCGTCTCACTGAAGATCATCGACGCCTGAGTAAGGTTCGCACGTGGCAAAGCTGACCCTCTCCCAACTGGAACGGCATCTCTTCACTGCGGCGGACATCCTCCGCGGCAAGATGGACGCCTCCGAGTACAAAGACTTCATCTTCGGGATGTTGTTCCTGAAGCGGTGCTCGGACGAGTTCCAGCCCGAGTGGCAGCGCGTCTACGAACTGATGATGGATCGCACCGACGGCGACGTCGACCAGTCGCTGGCCTGGGCGAACAACTCGGACGCGTATGCGGAACACATCTACGTCCCTCCCCACGCCCGCTGGTGGAAGGGGCCGCACCTGCGCAGTGCCGGCGACCAAGCCCCGCCGAAGGGGCTGAACCAGCTCACGGTCGCGGACACGGTCGCCACGGAGCTCGACAAGGCGATCGCCAACCTGGAGAGCCACAACGGCAACAGCCTGCGTGGCGTGCTGCGGCACATCCAGTTCAGCCGGGAGACCGGCCAGACGAAGCTGACCAACCGCGAACTGGTCGACCTGATCCACCACTTCGACCGGTACCGCCTCCGGGACATCGACTTCGAGTTCCCGGACATGCTCGGCGCGGCCTACGAGTACCTGATCGCCGAGTTCGCCGACTCTGCCGGCAAGAAGGGCGGCGAGTTCTACACGCCGCGCTCGGTGGTGCGGATGATGGTGCGGCTGGTTGACCCGCAGCCGGGCGACAGCGTCTACGACCCATGTGCGGGCTCAGGCGGAATGCTCTTGCTGGCCAAGGAACACGTCGAGGAACACGGCGGCGACGTTGAACAGCTCGCCCTCTACGGCCAGGAGAAGAGCGGCACCTCCTGGGCGATGGCGAAGATGAACCTTCTTCTGCACGGGGCCCGAGATGCCGATCTTCGCAACGGTGACACGCTCGAGGAGCCGTTGCATCGTGACGGCGACAAACTGAGGCGGTTCCGGAAGGTTCTCTCCAACCCGCCGTTCTCGCTGAACTACCGGACCGAGGACGTGAAGTTCGCCGACCGGATGATGTTCGGGTGGGCCCCGGAAACCGGCAAGAAGGCCGACCTGATGTTCGTCCAGCACATGGTCGCCGTGCTGACGCAGAACGGCATCGCCGCGACCGTGATGCCGCATGGTGTCCTGTTCCGCGGCGGAGCAGAGCGCTCGATTCGCGAGAACATGCTTCGTTCTGACGCTATCGAGGCGATCATCGGCCTCGGCCCGAACCTCTTCTACGGCACCGGGATTCCCGCCTGTGTGCTGGTGTTGCGTAGCCCAGGCGGCAAAACCGACCCTCGCAGGCAGAAAAAGGTCCTGTTCATCAACGCCGACCGTGAGTACACCAGCGGTCGGGCGCAGAACGAGCTGGGACCGGAGCACACCGAGAAAATCGTCAGTACGTACAGGGACTGGCAGGAGATTCCCGGCTACTCGCGTGTCGTGACGGTCGACGAGCTGCTGGCCGAAGAGGCCAACCTGAACATCCGTCGCTATGTCGACAACGCACCGCCTCCTGAGCCACAGGACGTGCGGGCGCACCTCCATGGTGGCATGCCCAAGGCTGAGGTCACGGCCAAGGCCGATCTCTTCTCCGCGTTCGGCGTGGAAGCGCAGGTGTTGTTCGTCGAGCGGGAACCCGCCGATCCGGACTACTACGACTTCCTACCGGAAGACGCGAAGGTCACCGCAGAGCGGGTCACCCTGTGGGGTGCCAAAAGTCGGCCATGTGCTCTGACCTGCGGTTAGGCTGCTGTGGGTTCGTACTCGTTGATCAAGCTGCCGAGGACTGGTCGGCGGCGTATCGACGTGCAGCTCGGCTCTGCGATCGGTCGATCCGGTCGTGGTGGTGCGAGTTGTAGGGCTTGGTGAGGTCTGCGGTGGTTGTAGTGAGCCACGTAGTGCTGCAGCACTGATCTCAGGTGGTGTTCGTTGAGGATGAGTAGTCGGTCGGTGGCTTCGCGTCGGACGGTGCCGACGAATCGTTCGGCGTGGGCGTTGGCTCGCGGACACCGTGGTGGGATCTTCACGACCTGGATACCCGCATCGGAGAAGACCGCGTCGAACGAGACGGTGAACTGTCCGGCCCGGTCGCGGACGAGGAACCGGAAGTCGTCGGCCCGGTCGCCGAGGTCCATGAGCAGGTTGCGGGCTTGTTGTGTGGTCCATGCTCCGTCGGGGTTGGTGGTGGTGCCGAGGATGTGGACGTAGCGGGTGGCGACTTCCATTACGAAGAAGACGTACACGCGTTTGAGGGTGACGGCGCAGTCGACGTGGAAGAAGTCGCATGCCAACATGCTCGCGGCCTGGGCGCGAAGGAATCGTCGCCAGGAGGTGTCGGTGTCGCGCTGGGGCGCGGGCGGTATTCGCAGGCGCTTGAGCACGCGGCGGATGGTCGAGGCAGCTGTCCGATGTCCGAGCTTGAGCAGCTCGCCTTGGATGCGGCGGTAGCCCCAGCCCACGTTTTCTCGGGCCATTCTCTCGATCAACGCCACCACAGTGTCGTCGATCGGTGGGCGTCCGGTGCGGTTCGGGTAGGTCCACTTCTTCGCTACCAGGCGCCGGTGCCAGCGCAAAACGGTGCCCGGTGTCACCACTCGGTGCTCGCGCAGCAGTCGGGGGAGTCGGCGCACCAATGCGGTGAGCACCGCGCGATCGGCCCAGTCCAGTCGTGGGCGGGGGTTGGTGCGGCGCAGCACTGCGACTTCGTGCCTTAGTACCAGTAACTCCACGTCTTTGGCCGCCGATGACCTGCCGAGCAGAATCAGCCAGCCGATGAGCCGGGCGAAGATCAGGTACAGCAGTCGTAACGCCACACCCCGCGATCATGCCCTGGTGGTCCAGCGTGCGCGATCGTCGCAGCTCAGCAGCTCAGCAGCTCAGCAGCTCAGCAGCTCAGCAGCCCAGTGCAGAGTTCTGACACCCCACACGACGGCGTGCCTGCTGCCTGCTCAACCTGGACGCGGGCGGTCGCCATCGGATGCACGACCGCCGTTCCGCCCTATCGGTCGACGGTTCGGGTCATCGCTGAATTTTATGGGTGACGACGAGGTCCCATCCACTGCTGTTGACGATCTCTCCACGGGGACCGACGGCCAGCGCCCGGATCTCGTTCTGGCGGAACAGAATGTCTCCCGTTCCGCTGTTCAACTGCCACATCCACACCGCGCTGTCGTCGCCGGTGACGGCGACGGGGCGGCCGTCGACCACCGCACACGCCACCGCCGACACCGACCTGGTGTGGCCGGTCAGGGTGGTGCGCAATATTCCGTCGATCAGGTCCCACACCCGCACGTCACCGTCGTAGCCGCCGGTGACGGCGACGGGGCGGCCGTTGACCACCGCACACGCCACCGCGCCCACCCCATCGGTGTGGCCGGAGAGGGTGGTGCGCAATGTTCCGTCGATCAGGTCCCACACCCGCACGTCACCGTCGTAGCCGCCGGTGACGGCGACGGGGCGGCCGTTGACCACCGCACACGCCATCACCATCGTCTCGCCGATGTCGCCGTAAAGGGTGGCGCGCAGGGTCTCGTCGATCAGGTCCCACACTCGCACGTCACCGAGGTAGCCGCCGGTGACGGCGACGGGGCGGCCGTTGACCACCGCACACGCCACCGCGCCCACCCCGCCGGTGTGGCCGGAGAGGGTGGTGCGCAGCGTCCCCTCGAGCAGATCCCAGACCCGCACCGTGTCGTCGTCGTCACCGGTGACGGCCACGGGCCGCCCCAGGACCACCGCACAAGCCACCGTCCGCACCGGCCTGGTGTGGCCGGTCAGGGTGGCGCGCAACGTCCCGTCGTCCAGGTCCCACACCCGCACGTCACCGCCGTAGTCGCCGGTGACGGCAACGGGACGGCCCTGGAGTTGAGTGCACGCCGCTGCGGTGATGTCGGTCCCACCGATGGTGGACGCTGTTTGTGATCCGACTTCCGGCAAATCCCACACCCGCACGTCACCGTCGTAGTCGCCGGTGACGGCGACGGGGCGGCCGTCGACCAGCGCACACGCTACCGCGCTCACTGCACCGGTGTGCTCGGCGAGGGTGGCGCGCAGGGTTCGGTCGAGCAGGTCCCATACCAACACCGTGTCGTCGTAGCCGCCGGTGACGGCGACGGGGCGGCCGTCGACCACTGCACACGCCACCGCGCCCACCCTGCCAGTGTGGCCGGTCAGGGTGGCGCGCAACGTCCCCTCCTCCAGATCCCACACCAACACCGCACCGTCGTCGCGGCCGTCGTCGGTGACGGTGACGGTCAGGGTGGAGCGCAGGGTTCGGTCGATCAGGTCCCACACGTGTACCACGCCGTCGTAGCCGCCGGTGACGGCGACGGGGCGGCCGTCGACCACCGCACACGCCACCGCGCCCACCCCCCATACTCGCACCATGCCGTCGGAGCCGCCGGTGACGGCCACAGGACGGCCCTGGAGTTCAGTGCACGCCACTGCCATCGTCATACCGGTGTGGCCGGCGAAGGTGGCGCGGTGGGCGGTGCTGGCTTGTTTACCGGTGGCCCAGTAGGGGCGCCAGGTGAGGTTGTGGATGAGTTCGGTCGCGAGGGTGATGTCGCCGAAGCGGGTGGCATCGATGGCCAGGGTAAGGCGGCGCTGGCGCGGGGTGAGGTCGCGATAGGCGGTGTTGCGGTAGATCGCGCGGGTGCGCACCGCAATATCGCCAGTGGTGTAGTTCAGCGCCGGGAGCAGGGTGTCGGGGTCGGCGTGAACGAGGTATTCGGGGTCGGTGAGGAGCTCGTCGACACGGCCCGCTCCGATGGCGTGGCTGGCCAGGTGGATGCGGGTGTAGGGGTGGGTGCGGGTCCAGTCGGTGCGGGCGTCGGAGCCGAGGGGAACCCGGTCGAGCAGGAGGCCGACGAACGCCGAATGCACCGCGCGGTGGTCGACGCCGTCGCGCAGGTGTTCGGCCAGGGCCTGGTGGTAGAGCCGGTAGAGCGAGCGGCTGTCTTGGATGTTTTCCACGATGTAGGAGCCAGCGTGGTCACGCAACCACAGCAGGTCGTCGTCGGTGTAGTGGCGTCCGGAGATGCATGAGGCCAGCGGCGCCCAGACGTCCTCCCACGGCAGCCCGTTCCCCTGGGCGAAAGCCAGGGGCAACAGCAGGTCACGGGCGCGTGCGGCGTCGGTTCCGAGGCGGGTATCGAGGTCGTGGCGCATGGCCTCGCCGGGCAGCCGGGGCAGCGAGCGCCGCCAAGCGGCGTCGGTGGGATCGACGACGGGTCGGGAGGCCAGGGTGGCCGCGGTGATGCGGGCGACCAGGAACGAGGGGTGCGCGGCGTCGACGACGGCCTGGGCGACGGGCAGCAGGCGGTGGCGGGGCTGGCCGCGGTAGGTGCTGTCGGCCACGGCGCCGAGCAGAGTGCGCAGGGCGTAGGCGGTCATGGCCTCGGGGTCTGCGTAGCGCTCGGCGTCCAGGTCGACCACCCGGTCGACGTCGCCGCGGTGCAGCCCGGGTGCAAGGGCGGATAGCAGGTGTGAGCGGGCGTCCAGCAGGTGTGGGCGAGTGCCCAGCAGCAGCCGGATCCGACCTTGGGCCTGGTCGAGCAGCGGTGCCAGCAGTCGGCCGACCAGGTCGTGGGGTGCTGCGGCCTCGTCCATGCCGTCGAGCAGGACGGTGAACGGTGTTCCCCGCTGTCGGAGCGTGGGTTCCAGGCCTGTCAGAAGTTGTCCGAGGTTGGTTGCGTCCAGGCGTGCGGCCGAGGCCAGGGCGTGCAGCATCTGTTCGGTGGTGGCCTGTTGCGCGGTTAACCGGACATCGATGACCCCGGTGGCCGGGACGGCGCCGGATGACAGGCCCAAGGTATGGACAGGGACGGTGTGGCGGCGGTCGGGGTCGGCGAGGGTGGCCAGCAGTCCCAGCACGGCCGACTTCCCGGAGCCGGGGTCCCCGGTGACCACCCGCAGTGGCCGGGCGGGGTCGGGGATGTTGAGCCAGGTGGTGAGGTCGTGCAGGGCGGTGTGGCGGCCCATGAACCACCAGCCGCCGCCGGGGGCGTCGTGGCTGGCCATCGCGCGGCGCACCACCGCGTCGCGGAACGCCTTCTCCTGCTTGTCGGCTGCGGCCCGCCACTGCACGGCCTGTTGGACGGCCAGGTCGACGCCGTCGAGGGTGGGGGCGTGGCGGGGATTGGGCAGAAACGGCGGGGCGTGGCCGGTCATGCCGATCTGGGCGATGCCGATGCGCTGGTGGTCGGGCACATGCTTGTTCATCTCGGTGACCAGCGCCTGTAGGTCCAGCGTGGCCGGGCCGTGTCCGGCGACCGGCACGGCGTCCACCGCCCAGCGCAGCAGCCTCGGGAACGCCCCGGTCGCTGCCTCCTCGAACGGCTGCGCGGAGACGATGACCGTCATGCCCGCGCCGGGGTGCCGTCCCCAGGTGTCGGTCAACCGGGCCAGGGCAGCCGCGGCGATCTCGTTGCCGCCCCGCCCGGCCTGGCAGGTATCCAGCATCAGCAGCAGCCGCCGGACCTTCGTACCGCGTAGCATGCCCGCGGTCAGGTCCGCCGTGGTCACTGCGGCGCCGAGGTGGTCGGGATGGGTGTCGGAGGTAATGAGCACGTGCTCGCCGGTGTCGTCCAAGACGTGCCCGTGGCAGGTGATGTAGACCGCCAGCATGTCCGGTTCGCCGATCGGGTCGGCCGCCAGCGGCGAGCACGCCGCTTCCAGACCGGTGGTTAATTGATGCCGGGTGGGGTCTAGCCCCAGATCGCTGAGGTGCCGATAGCCGAAGCGGCCGGTGAACAGCTCGATCAACTCGCGGCGGGCCTGGGTCAGCGCCGGGCGGTCCCATCCCGGGTGGTGGTGGTGTCGGGTGACGGCCGTGGCCACCAGCAGCCGACGCCCCTCCACCGGCACCGACCCGCCGGACGGTGAGGAAGCAGGAAAGGAGGTGGTGCCGGTCATGCCAGGCCCGCCGCGATCGCCGCGCCGGTCACCGCGTCGGTCAGATACGGCACCACTGAGTGCGCCTTGGCGCCGTTGTCCACCACCGCGTTGCGCACCCGCCGGCCGAAGCGCGGCCGCAGGTCCTTGACCAACGCCACCACATCGCCCGGGTCGGCCACGTTGGTCCACACCAGCTCCTGGTCGCCGGGCCAGGCGCCCTGCCCGTCGACCGGTGCGGGGTCCAAGCGGTCGAACATCAGGTTCGCGATGCCCAACGGCGAACCGAGCGTCACCAGCGCCCGCACCCTGTGTCCCGGTGTGGCGCACAGCGCCTCATAAGCCACCACCGAGCCCAACGAGTGCGCCACCACTACCCGTGTATCGGCCTCCAACAGCTCGGTCACCCGCGCTCGTGCCGCAGTGCGCACGGCCGGCTCAGTCAGGTACCGCGCGACCTGCTTGAGATCGCGCACCATCACCCGCAGCGCCGCTCCGGCGAAGAACCGCGAATTCGACAACTGCATCAGTCCGCGCTGTACCCACTGCGGCGTGGCGGCCAGCGTGTCCCCACCCGGCGGCGCCACCCGCCCGTCGACCCGCGCCGCCTCGGCCCACCACGCCGCCAACAGCTCACGCTCCAACCCCGCCGCCACGTCGGCCACGCCCAGGATCGGATCACCCACCGCCAGAAACGACCCCGCCGGACGGAACACATCGCCGTAGAACGCCATCGCCACATCCACCGCCCGCACGTCCAAGGCGGCGGCCACCGACCTCGACGATGCTGTCGTGTCGGCGTGACGCCGCAGACCGTCCAGCAACGCTGGCTGCCAGTCCTTCAACAACGACCCCTCTCCCAGCACCTGCTGACCGATCCCGTGCACACACACCACCGACGCCACGACACCCCCACCGAACACCGAACACCGAACACCGAACACCGAACACCGAACACCGAACACCGAACACCGAACACCGAACACCGAACACACGATCATCACCAGAACCGGCGTGTTGAGCTTCCCCCGATAACCCGAGATGGTTGTTACCTGGATCGGATCGGTGATGCCGGGATGGTAGTCGGTTCGGCCTGGGCGGCGTGCCAGGCGGCTTC
>NZ_JNXC01000063.1 GCF_000716595.1 Saccharothrix sp. NRRL B-16314 | reverse complement strand
GAGATGTAGAGAGGTCTCGTGGGCTCGGAGATGTGTATAAGAGACAGGTTCGGGGTTCGGTCTCGTTTAACCGAGGGGCGGTAACGGTGTTTCCGTACACTTCGCGGGTGATCTCACCCGATTGTGTAGCTGGGCGGAGGTGAGGCTGCTGTTCCCCACCCATTCCACCGCACCCCCGGCACGCCGAAGGGCCCGGTTCGCCAGAGGCGAACCGGGCCCTTCGTGACTTCGGCCGATCGACGGGTCCGTGACCCTGGTCGATCAGAAGTCCATGCCACCGCCCTCGGGCATGGCCGGAGCCGCGCCCGCCTTCTCCGGCTTGTCCGCCACCACTGCCTCGGTGGTCAGGAACAGCGCGGCGATCGACGCGGCGTTCTGCAGCGCCGAACGGGTGACCTTCGTCGGGTCCGGCACGCCGGCCGCGAGCAGGTCCTCGTACACGCCGGTCGCGGCGTTGAGGCCGTGGCCGACGGGGAGGCCCTTGACCTTCTCCACCACGACGCCGCCCTCAAGGCCGGCGTTGACGGCGATCTGCTTCAACGGCGCCTCGACGGCGACCTTGACGATGTTCGCACCGGTCGCCTCGTCGCCCTCGAGCTTCAGGCCCGCGAACGCGATCTCGGCGGCCTGGAGCAGCGCCACGCCACCACCGGCGACGATGCCCTCCTCGACGGCGGCCTTGGCGTTGCGCACCGCGTCCTCGATGCGGTGCTTGCGCTCCTTCAGCTCCACCTCGGTGGCGGCGCCGGCCTTGATGACCGCGACACCGCCGGCGAGCTTCGCCAGGCGCTCCTGCAGCTTCTCGCGGTCGTAGTCGGAGTCCGACTTCTCGATCTCCGCGCGGATCTGGTTGACGCGGCCCTGGATCTGCTCGGCGTCACCCGCACCCTCGACGACCGTGGTCTCGTCCTTGGTCACGACGACCTTGCGGGCCTTGCCCAGCAGCGACAGGTCGGCGTTCTCCAGCTTGAGGCCGACGTCCTCGGTGATGACCTGGCCACCGGTGAGGATGGCGATGTCCTGGAGGATCGCCTTGCGGCGGTCGCCGAAGCCCGGCGCCTTGACGGCGACCGACTTGAACGTGCCGCGGATCTTGTTGACGACGAGCGTGGCCAGGGCCTCGCCCTCGACGTCCTCGGAGATGATCAGCAGCGGCTTGCCGCCCTGCATGACCTTCTCCAGCAGCGGGAGCAGGTCCTTGACGGTGGCGATCTTCGAGCCGTAGAGCAGGATGTACGGGTCCTCGAGGACCGCTTCCTGCCGCTCCGGGTCGGTCACGAAGTAACCGGAGATGTAACCCTTGTCGAAGCGCATGCCCTCGGTGAGCTCCAGCTCAAGCCCGAGCGCGTTGCTCTCCTCGACGGTGATGACACCTTCCTTGCCGACCTTGTCCATCGCCTCGGCGATGAGCTCGCCGATGGTGGTGTCGCCCGCGGAGATGGACGCCGTGGCGGCGATCTGCTCCTTGGTCTCGACCTCCTTGGCGGTCTTGTGCAGCTGCTCGATCACGGCTTCGACAGCCTGCTCGATGCCGCGCTTGAGGCCGAGCGGGTTCGCACCCGCGGCCACGTTGCGCAGGCCCTCGCGGACCAGAGCCTGGGCGAGCACGGTGGCGGTCGTCGTGCCGTCACCGGCGACGTCGTCGGTCTTCTTCGCCACTTCCTTGACGAGCTCGGCCCCGATCTTCTCCCACGGGTCCTCGAGCTCGATCTCCTTGGCGATGGAGACGCCGTCGTTGGTGATGGTCGGCGCGCCCCACTTCTTCTCGAGCACGACGTTGCGGCCCTTGGGGCCGAGCGTCACCTTGACGGCGTCGGCGAGAATGTTCATGCCACGCTCGAGACCGCGGCGGGCATCCTCGTCGAACGCGATCATCTTGGCCATTGCGGTGTGTTCCTCCGCCTGATTACGAATGGGGCCACTGCGGACGCTCGCCCACAGCGGAACACGGTGCTTCGGCCAGGCTCGGTGCCCGCGACGGACGACCTGCCCCCTGGGAGGGGACCGGCCTCACCAGTCCCAGCCTGCGTGTTGGCACTCGGGTGGTCCGAGTGCCAATACCGTGTTTAGCACTCGACGGAGGAGAGTGCAAGAAGAGCTGGTCAGCGGGACGTCCGAACGGGCACGCTCGTGGGCAGGGGTTTCCCGCTCGTCGTGCCCCCGACCTCGATGGACTGGCTGGTGCCCGGCCCGCCACCCGGTCGGGGAGGTTCGTCCTTCGGGGCGAAGATCACGACGAGGACGACGATGAGCGCGATCGCCACCGCGCCGGCGAGGACGGGCGCGAACCACGCGGGACGGGACTTGGTGGTGGCGGTGAACGCGCTGGCGCCGACCTGGGCGGGCGGGCGGAGCCGCACCGGGTCCTGGAGGAAACCGGGCTGCTGCTGTTGCTGCGGGTAGGGCGGCCGGTAAGGCTGCTGCTGCGCCGGCACACCACCGGTCTGCGGGCCCATCGGCGGCCCGCCGGCGTCACGGCGGGGCGGCGGCGTGCCCTGCGGCGCGGCGGACAGCGCGACCCGGGCCGCGGCGACCAGCTCGGCGCACGACCCGAACCGCTGGGACGGGTCCTTCGCCGTGCCCCTGCGCAGCACGTCGTCGATGGCCGGCGGCAGCGACACCATCGCGGTCAGCGGCGGGATCTCCGCGCCCAGGTGCCCCTGGATGACGTCCTGCACGGTCCCCTGGAACGGCGGCCGACCGGACAGGCAGGCGAACACCATGCACGCGAGCGCGTACTGGTCGGTGCGCCCGTCGAGCGGTTCGCCGCGCAGGTGCTCGGGCGCGGCGTAGGTGGGCGAGCCGAGGAAGTCGCCGGTGCGGGTGCGGTGCCCGGTGGCGCCGCGCCGGGTCAGCCCGAAGTCCGCGAGGTAGACGTGCTCGCCGGCGGCCTCCTTGGCGGTGACCAGCACGTTCGCCGGTTTCACGTCGAGGTGGACCAGGCCCTTGCCGTGCAGCATGTCGAGCGCTTCGGCGACCTGGCCGAGCAGCGTCAGGGTGCGCGCGGGCGAGAGGGGGCCGTCCTTGATGTGCGACGCGAGGTCCTGGCCGTCGACCAGTCGCATCGCGATGTAGAGCAGCCCGTCGACCTCGTCGAAGTCGTAGAGCGGCACGATGTTCGCGTGGTCGATCGCCGAGGTGTTGCGCGCCTCGTCGACGAACCGCTCCCGGAACTCGGCGTCCGCGGTGAGGTGCTCGCCGATGACCTTCAGGGCGACCTTCCGACCGAGCCTGACGTCCGTGGCCTTGTAGGTCACGCTCATGCCACCCCGGCCGAGCACGCCGTCGATCCGGTAATGGCCCAACCGTCGCCCGCTCAGGTCCTCCGACACGCGGGGCAGCCTAACGTCCCGGTACGGGGGCCGGCGCCGGGTTGCCGCCAATCGTTGCCCGCCGGCAACCGTCGCCGCCCCGGCGGTGGTCGCCCGAGCGGGAGAGCCCGCGGGGAAAGCGCCCGACCCGCCGCGTGGCGGGTCGGGCTGAGATCACGGTGCCTTCCGGACGTCCGATGCCTGACTGCGGCCGTCGCGGCCCGCCTGGATCTCGAACTCCACCCGGTCGCCCTCGGCCAGCGTTCGGAAACCTTCCATCTGGATCGCCGAGTAGTGCACGAAGACATCCGGCCCGCCGTCGGCCGCGATGAAGCCGTACCCCTTCTCCGAGTTGAACCACTTGACCGTGCCGACAGCCAAGACGTCCTCCTTTGAGAAATACCCTGAGCAAACCGCCACGCTAGAGGCACGAGGGGGTTCGCCGATACCTCCTTATGGAGTCATGACGGGATTAGGGGCGGACGCTGAATCCGTTGTCGCGCAACCAACTGACCAATCCGCGCGGGCTGCGGGTCCGGGTGAGCACGAGACCGGGGCCGGCGAAGTCGAGAACGAGTCCTTCGCCGTTCCGAACCGATTGGGACGCGCCGGGGGAAACGGCGCGCAGCCGGCACTGGACGGTGTCGGCGAAAGCGACGACGTGGCCGCTGTCGAGGGTGACGAGTTCGCCGGGTTCCAAAGTGACCACGTCGAGGGTGCCGTAGCAGCTGAGGACCACGGGGCCGGTGCCGAACGCGTAGGCGAGGAAGCCGTTGTCGCCGCCGTGCAGCGCCCGCACGGGTGGGGCGGACGGGTCGAGGCGGACGGTCGCGGCGGAGGCGAGCCAGGCGTTGCGGGAGACGCACCAGCCGGTGGTGCCGTCGAGTTCGAGCACGTGCAGGTCGCCGGGCAGGGGCGGCGCGACGTCCACCCAGCCGCCTTCGGCGCTCGCGGTGCACAGCGCGGCGGTGAGGCCGGGCGCCTTGGTCTTGCCGTCGACACCGACGCCGTAGCTGGTCGCGAGCACGGAGGAACGCTCGACGAGCACCGGTTCGGCGGGTGCGAGCATGAGCCGGGCCACCCCGAACGTCGGGGTGTGACGGGTCCTGACCTGCAACGTTCCCCCTGTCGTGATCAGCCGGTTGGAGCAGTCTGCCATGAGGCGGGCAGGATGGTGCGCGTGTCCAACACGCTGACCCGAGTCGCTGATCACAAGGCCCGCGTCGCCGGGCTGCTGGGGATGATGCCGGTGGTGGAGTCGCCGGTCGGCGACTGCCTCGGCCTGGTGCTGGCCGCCGACGTGGTGGCGTCGGTGCCGCTGCCGCCGTTCGACAACTCGGCGATGGACGGTTACGCGGTGCGCGCGGCGGACGTGGCGTCGGTGCCGGTGGAGCTGCCGGTGGCGGACGACATCCCGGCCGGGCGGACGTCGTCGGCGCCGTTGGAGCCGGGGACGGCGCACCGGATCATGACGGGCGCGCCGATGCCGGCCGGTGCGGACGCCGTGGTGCAGGTGGAGTGGACGGACGGCGGCACGTCGGTGGTCCGGGTGGACCGCGGGGTGGCGGTCGGCGCGAACGTGCGGCGGATGGCGGACGACGTCGCGGCGGGGACGACGGTGCTGCGCGCCGGTGCGGTGCTCGGCCCGGCGCAGCTGGGGTTGGCGGCGGCGTTGGGGTTCGGCGCGCTGCCGGTCCGCCGAAGGCCTCGGGTGCTGGTGCTGTCGACGGGGTCCGAGCTGGTGGGGCCGGGTGTGGCGTTGGCGCCGGGGCAGATCTACGAGTCGAACGGCGTGATGCTGGCGGCGGCGGTGCGCGAGTCGGGCGGTGAGGCCGAGCTGCTGCGGTTCGTGCCGGACGACGTCGAGGAGTTCCACGCGGCGATCGGGCCGCGGTTGGCGTCGGTGGACCTGCTGCTCACGTCCGGCGGGGTGAGCGCGGGGGCGTACGAGGTGGTGAAGGACGCGTTCACGGGGCGGGGCGTGGAGTTCACGAAGGTCGCGATGCAGCCGGGCGGGCCGCAGGGCGCGGGGCGCTACCAGGGCGTGGCGGTGGCGACGCTGCCCGGGAACCCGGTGAGCGCGCAGGTGTCGTTCGAGGTGTTCATCCGGCCGGCGCTGCGGGCCGCGATGGGGTTCGCCCGGGTGGAGCGGCCGACCGCCGTCGCGCGGCTGAGCGCGCCGATCACGTCGCCGGCGGGGCGCACGCAGTTCCGGCGCGGCGCGTACGACCCGGACTCGGGGCAGGTGGTGACGCCGGTGGGCGGGCCGGGTTCGCACCTGCTGTCGGCGTTGGCGATCAGCAATTGCCTGATCGAGGTGCCGGAGGACGTCACGGAGCTGGCGGCGGGGACCGAGGTCGCGGTCCGCCTCCTGCACGGAGAGTAGTGCGGAGTTGACCCTCCGGCGTTGATCACTCGTGTGACCGGGATTACACTCGTGGTGGTCCCCGGCTGGTTCGGTCCGTGCGTTCGTCGGGGGACGCACGGGCGGGCGGGCCGGGGGCCGGCGGAGCCGCGTAGCGTGTGGCGGGCCGGAAGCACTGCCCTGACACGGAAGAGCCATGACCGCCGATCGCGACAAGAACCGTGGTGCCGTCTCCCACTTCGTAGAGCTCGCCCGGGGCATCGTCCCCCCGATGCACCCCGCGGGCCGCCCCTTCGTGGCGGGCGCAGCCGTCGCGACACTGCTGCTGCGCCGGTACTCCCGCCGCTTCGGCGTCGCCGGTGCGCTGCTGACCGCGTGGGTCGCGTGGTTCTTCCGCGAACCCAAGCGCACCACGCCGACCAGGCCCGACATCGCCGTCGCGCCCGCCGACGGCACGGTGTCGCACGTGGTCGAGGCCACGCCGCCCGCCGAGCTGGGCCTCGGTTCCGCGCCGATGACCAGGATCAGCGTGTTCCTGTCGGTGTTCGACGTGCACGTCCAGCGCGTGCCCGTGCCCGGCCTGGTGCGGCAGGTGTCGTACCGGCCCGGCAAGTTCCTGTCCGCGGACCTGGACAAGGCGAGCGAGGACAACGAGCGCAACACGGTGTGGCTGAGCACGCCGTCCGGGCACGACGTGGTGGTCGTGCAGATCGCCGGCCTGGTGGCGCGGCGGATCGTGTGCGAGGTCGCCGAGGGCGACAAGGTGGCGGTCGGGCAGACGTACGGCCTGATCCGGTTCGGCTCGCGGGTCGACCTGTACGTGCCGGCCGGCAGCCGGGTGCTGGTGGAGGCCGGGCAGCGCACCATCGGCGGCGAGACCGTCCTCGCCGAGCTTCCTTCGGAGGGCTGAGCGGATGGCTCCGAGCGGGCCGGGAATCAGGCTGCTGCCGAACGCCATCACGGTGCTGGCGATGTGCGCCGGGCTGTCCGCCGTGCACTTCGCGATGATCGGGATGTGGGGCGCCGCGATCGGCTCCATCGCGGCGGCGGCGGTGTTCGACGGGCTGGACGGGCGGATCGCCCGGATGCTCGACGCGACCAGCAAGATGGGCGCGGAGCTGGACTCGCTGGCGGACGCGATCTCGTTCGGGGTCGCGCCCGCGCTGGTGATCTACGTGTGGAAGTTCGGCGGCGACCGGCAGGGCTGGGTCGTCGCGTTGATCTTCGCCGTGTGCATGGTGGTGCGGCTGGCGCGGTTCAACACGCTGCTCGACGTCGAGCAGCCGCCGTTCGCGAAGGAGTTCTTCGTCGGCGTGCCCGCGCCGGCCGGCGGGTTGTTGCTGCTGCTGCCGTTGATCGTGGACGAGCAGCTGGGCCGGGCCGGGTGGTGGTCCGGTTCCGTTGTCGTCGCGCTGTGGACGGTCGGGATCGCGTTGCTGCTGGTGAGCCGCATCCCGACGCTGTCGGTGAAGACGATCAAGGTGCCGCCGCGCCTCGTCGCGCCGCTGCTGGTGCTGGTCGGGTTGCTGGCGGCGGCGGTGATCACGTTCCCGTTGGTGGCGTTGATCGCGGCGATGCTGGTGTACCTGGGGCACCTGCCGTACTCGGTGCGGCGGTACCGGTGGTTGGCGAAGCACCCGGAGGCGTGGTCGGTGGCGGCGGCGGACCGACGGGCGATCAAGCGGGCGCACGGGGTGGCGGCGCGGCGGTTGGGGTTGCGGCAGCCGTTGCGGGGGCGGGTGGCCGGTGCGGCGATCCGCGCCGTGCGGCGGCCTCGTCGGGTCGCCGACCCGACGCAGGTGGCGGCGGAGACGAACGGTCAGGCGAGGCCCGGCAAGCGCCGCGGATGGCGCCAGATCGGCCTCCGCCGGCACGATCGCCCATGATCGCCTAAACTGCCCCTGACCAGCCGTTTCCTCGTCCGACGACTGACACCAACGGGTGATCATCGGCCGATCACCGACAGAAACGCTGTTATCTCCGACCTGAAACGTCGGTTGAAACAACGAGGCCGCGACCAACCGCAGACCCAACTACGCTCGACCCGTGATCACCCTGACGGCCCGCCTCTCCCCCTCGGCCCTCGACACCCGCCGAGGCGTGGTCCGCCTCCACCCGGAGGTCCTGGACGCCCTCGGGCTGCGCGCGTGGGACGCGGTGCGCCTGACAGGCGCCCGGGTGAGCGCCGCCCTCGCCGCCGCCACCCCCGGCGACGGCCCGCCCGGGGTGGTCTTCGTGGACGACGTGACGCTGTCGAACCTCGGCGTGGTGGAAGGCGCGGAGGTGGTGGTCGCACCGGTCGACGTCGCCGCCGCCCGGACCGTGACGGTCGCCGGGTCGCGGTTGGCGAGCACGTCGCTGACACCCGAGACGCTGCGCATGGCGCTGACCGGCAAGGTGCTCACGGTCGGCGACGCCGTCTCCCTCCTGCCACAGGACCTCGCCCCGCCGCCTGGTGCGGACGTGAGCGCGACGCGGCAGAAGCTGTCGAACGCGATCGGCATGACGTGGACCAACGAGCTGCTGACCATCACGTCCGCCGACCCCGCTGGTGGGCCGGTGGCCGTGCAGCCGTCGACGGTGGTCGGGTGGCGGGATGGTGCGCGGACCGGGGACGCGCCTGCTGTCGTGGCCGGGCCGGGTTCGGGGTCTGGGGCGGCTGGGGCGGGTTCGGGGTCTCGGCCGGGTGGGTCGGGGTCGGGGCTGGCGGGG
>NZ_JNXC01000062.1 GCF_000716595.1 Saccharothrix sp. NRRL B-16314 | reverse complement strand
GCTGACCACCGAGGACGTCGAGGCCTCCGACGTCGTCATCACCATGGGCTGCGGCGACACCTGCCCCGTCTTCCCCGGCAAGCGCTACCTCGACTGGGAGCTCGAGGACCCGGCCGGCCAGGGCGTCGACGCCGTCCGACCCATCCGCGACGACATCGACCGCCGCGTGCGCAACCTGCTCGCCGAACTCCTCGACGCCCCCGCGTAGTCTCGGTGCCCCCGCGAGTCGGCCCGTTCGATTTCGGGTAGTTCCCCACAGCGGACCGACAGCGGAGGCAACCCGATGGGCGCACGTTTCCAGGAACTCGACTGGCAGCAGACGCCCCTGGGCGAACTCGTCCTGCGCCGCCGGTGGGACCCGGTGTTCGACCGCGAGGTCCACGAGATCAAGCTGAACGACGAATTCCTGATGTCGAGCCTGTTCACGGTGTCCGAAGTGGAGATGGCGCACCTCGCGCTGGCGGGCCTGCCCGCGCCGCTGGACGTCGTCGTGGGCGGGCTCGGCCTCGGGTACACCGCGCGCACGGTGCTGGAGAACCCGAACGTGCGGTCGCTGGTCGTGGTCGACGCGCTCGGCGAGGTCATCGAGTGGCACCGCCGAGGGCTGCTGCCCGGTGGCGCGGAGTTGGCCGCCGACCCGCGCTGCCGGCTCGTCCACGGCGACTTCTTCGCGCTCGCGCGCTCCGGCCGGGGGTTCGACCCGGAGGAACCCGACCGCCGCTTCCACGCGATCGTCGTGGACATCGACCACTCTCCGCGCCACCTGCTGCACCCGGACAACGCCGACTTCTACCGGCCGGAAGGCCTCCACCGACTGGCCGACGGCCTGCACCCCGGCGGCGTGTTCGCCCTCTGGTCCAACGAACCGCCGGACGACGAGTACACCGCGGCGCTGACCGACCGGTTCGACCACGTCAGCGCCGAGATCGTGCGGTTCCCCAACCCGCTGCAACAGCGTGAGGCGACCAGCACGGTCTACGTGGCCAGGACGTCCGGCTGACCGGTCGCCACGGGTGGCCGACCCGAACCGGCAACACGGCCGCGCCACCGGCAGTAAAGTCGGTCCGGAGATCACTTCTTCGGAGGATGTAATGAAGCGCAACATCACCTGTCCCTGTGGAGTGCACATCACGGGCCAGGACGAGGACGACCTCGTGACCAAGACCCAGCAGCACCTCAAGGAGAACCACCCGGGTCACGACTACTCCCGGGACGAGATCCTCTTCATGGCCTACTGAGCCAGCACGGAGTCATCGCGCGAGTCATCAGGCGCGGTCGCGGTCTACTTCTTCTTCGGCGGCGTGACGGTGACGGGGAATTCCACTGTCACCGGCGGCGGCGAGCCGGCCGTGACCGTGCCGCTGATCGTGCCGCCGACCGCGTGGGGACCGGCCAGCAGCCGGAGGACGAACGTCACCGATCCGCCCGCGGCCAGTTCCCGCCCGGCCGCGCAGGTCACCGTGCCCTGGCCCGCCGGGCACCCGACGGTCTGCCCCGCCGCGCCGTCGAACCGCACCAGCACCCGGCCGCGCAGGTTGTTGCCGGGGCCGACCACCCGGATGCCGTCCGGCAGCGTCAGCACGAGCGTCGGCGACGGCACGGGCGTCCGGCCGGTGTTGCGGATGGTGACGGGCACGTCGACGGGCGGCCCGCCGGTGTCCATGGTGAACCCCTGCGGCACTACCGGCACCAACGGCTCCGCGACAGGCTCGACGACGGTGGTGGTCGACGCACCGGCGACGGGCTGCGCGGACGGCACCGGCTCCACCGGACCGCTCGCCGGCTCCACCATCGGCGACGGCGTCGTGCCGGGCACCTCGGCGGGCGTGGACCGCGGGACCGAGGTCGACCCGGACGTGTGCGAGTCGGCGCTCACCGTGGGCGGCAGGGCTTCCGGCGGCGGGATGACGACCTGGCGCTCGCTGTTCAGACCCCACACGACGGCCACGACCACCGCGGTGGTCGACGCGGCGACGCCGAGCCACGGCGCGACCGAGTTCGCCGCCGCACCCACCGCTGTTCCCGCCTTCGCCGCACCCGCCGACGCGGCCAGGTAGCCCGCGGCACCGGTGCCCAGCACCAGCGGCGCGATCACCGCGCGCAGCGTGCCGTTGACGTCGGCCAACTCCGCGGCGAGGGCACGGCAGTCGACGCATTCGTCCAGGTGCGCCTCGACCTGGGCCGCTTCACGCCGGTTGAGGCCGCCCCGGGTCCACGCGCCGAGCCTGGTCACGGTGGCGCGGCAGCGGCTCGCCGGGTTGCGCGCCAGATGTGCCTGGAGGTAGGCCGTCTTGAGGCCTTCGCGGGCCCGGTAGGCCAACGCGGAGGCGCCGTTCGCGGTCAGCCCGAGCAGCGGCGCCAGCTCGGCGGCCGTCTGGCCCTCGATCTCGGTCTGCCACAACACCGTCTGCCAGCGCTCGGGCAGGCTCTCGAACGCCATCGTGGCCAGCGACCGCTCCAACGTCGCCACCGCCGGGTCCTGGAAGGGCACCGTGGTGACCTTCTCCACGCCCGAGACCGCCTCGACGTCGTCCACCAGCCTGAGCCGCTTGTCCCGCCGCGCCCGGTCGTACGCGCCGTGCCGCACCGCCGTGAGCAGGTAGGCGCGGAACGCCGAGTCCGGCCCCAGTCCCGCGCGCAGCACGTCGAGCACCTTGGCGAAGGCTTCCGAGACCAGGTCGTCGACCTCGGCGCCGGACCGGGACAGGTGCCTGGCCAGGTTCCGGGCGGCGGCGACGTGGCGCTCGTAGAGCAGCCCGTACGCCTGGATCTCCCCGCCGCGCACCGCTGCGATCAACTCCGGGTCGGACGGCGGCCGGGTCTGCTGCGGCCGGGTCTGCTGCGGTACTTCCCCGGTGTCACCGCGCAGGGCGTGGTCGAGGTCGTCGCGCAGGACCGCGAGGTCGGCGGTCTCCCACCGGTCCAGCGCGTGTTCGTCGGGATGCCCGATCAACCGGACGTCTCCTTCCCGACACGGCAGGTGTGCGCGGAGTGCGCTGTCGACCCTATCGAAGGTCCGCCGGCAAGTTTCGTCGAGATACCCTCTGCCGGGCCATCCCTTACACCCGGCCGTCGCAACGTTTTCGCCGACACAGCCACATCGGCTCGGCCACCGGACGCCTTCTGGCCCCCGAATGGGGGATGGTGCGAGCATGATCGGCACGATGCGGTTTCCGTAGACTGCCGCCGTGACGGGGAGTATCGCGGACGGACGGCGGCGGGGGCGTCGGCGGGGTGAGCTCACGGTCGCGGTGATCGCGCAACTCGCCGGGGTGTCCAAGCCGACCGTGTCGAAGGTGCTGAACGGCCGGACGGGCGTCGCGTCGGAGACCCGGCGGCGTGTCGAGGCGTTGCTCCGCGAGCACGGGTACCGGCGGCCGGCCGCCATCGCGCCGGCGGCCGTCATCGAAGTGGTGTTCTACGGCCTGGAACGGCACATGGCGATCGAGATCATGCGCGGCGTCGAGCAGGTGGCGCGCGGGCACGAGCTGGCCGTGGGTTTCACCGAGGTGGCCTCGCCGACCGCGCCCGGCCGGTCGTGGGCGGAGGAGTTGCTGGCACGGCACCCGATCGGGGTGCTCGCGGTGCACGCGGCGTTCACCCCGGACCAGCACGCGCTGCTGGCGGCCGGCGCGATCCCGCTGGTGGCGCTCGACCCGTCCGGGGAACCGTTGCACGCCACGCCATCGGTCGGTGCGACGAACTGGAGCGGCGGCATCGCGGCGGCCCGGCACCTGCTCGACCTCGGCCACCGGCGGATCGCCGTGGTCGGCGGACCGCTCGACTCCCTCGGTGCCAGGGCCAGGCTGGAGGGCTGCCGGGCCGCGATGGACGCCGCCGGTGTCCGGCTCGACGACCGGCTGGTGCGCGCCGGCGAGTTCACCTTCGAGGACGGTTCGGCCCTCGGCCGGGAGCTGCTGAGCCGGCCGGACCCGCCGACCGCGGTGCTGTGCGGCAACGACCTCCAGGCGCTCGGCGTGTACGCGGCGGCCTGGCGCCTCGGGCTGCGCATCCCGGACGACCTCAGCGTGGTGGGCTTCGACGACATCGACAACACCCGCTGGTGCTGCCCGCCGATGACCACCGTGCGGCAGCCGCTGGCCGAGATGGGCGCGACGGCCGCCCGGATGCTCATGGACCTCGCCGCGGGTGACACGCCCGTCCAGAGCCGGGTCGAGCTGGCCACCACGCTCGTGGTGCGCGACAGCACCGCACCGCCGAGGGCTTGAACCGCGTCACCGACGGCCAGGCCGCGGCGGCTGGTCGGCTGGCCAGCCGCCGCGCCTGGTCGGGCTGGTCGGGCTGCGGCGGCTGGTCGAATACACCTGAGCGGCGGCGACTGCCTGCCGCGGCGGCCGGTCGGCTGTGACTAGCGTCGGCGGCTGTGCCTGACCGGTCGGCGGCGGTTGTGACTGCATGCCGTGGCGGTTCGGTCGGACTCCGCCGCCGACCGGTCAGCGGTCCAGGGCTTGGGTGATGTCGTCCCACAGGTCGTCCGCGTCCTCGATGCCCACCGAGAGCCGGATCGTGCCGCCCGTGATGCCGTTCGCGTTCAACTCGTCCTCGGTGAGCTGCCGGTGGGACGTGCTGGCCGGGTGCAGCGCCAACGTCTCCGTGCCGCCCAACGACGGCGCCAAGCGGACCAGGCCGAGGCCGGTGACGAACCGCCGGCCCGCGTCCGCGTCCGCGAGGTCGAACGAGAAGGTGCTGCCGTAGCCGTCGAGGAACCGGGACGCGACGGCGTGGCTGGGGTGGGTGTCGAGGCCCGGCCAGTGCACCTCCCCCACTGCCGGGTGCTCGACCAGCCGCCGGGCCACGATCCCGGCGTTGCGCTCGTGCCGCTCGACGCGCAGGGCCAGGGTGTTCATGCCGCGGATGGTGAGCCAGGCGGCGAACGGGTCCGGGGTGACGCCCAGCTCGATCGAGTGGTGCCAGGTCGCGCGGTGGCGGGCGACGTCGGCGAACACCGCCACACCGCCCGTCACGTCGCTGTGGCCGCCGAGGTACTTGGTGGTCGAGTGCACGACGACGTCCGCGCCGTGCTCGATCGGGCGGCACAGCAGCGGTGAGGCGAAGGTGTTGTCCACGACCACGAGCACGTCGTCGCCCGTGACGGCGGCGAGCGCGGGCAGGTCGCTGACGTGTCCCGTGGGGTTGGCGATGGTCTCCAGGTAGAGCACCTTGGTCTCGGGGCGCAGCGCGGCGCGGACCTCGTCCGGGTCGTGGCCGCCGACGTAAGTGACGGTGATGCCCCAGCGTTCCTCCAGGTCGTGCAGGAGGGCGAGGGTTCCGCCGTAGAGCGCGCGCTGGGCGATCACGTGGTCGCCGGTCTTGAGGTTCGCGAGCAGCACCGCGTTGATCGCGCCCATCCCGGAGGCGGTGGCGAGGGCCGCCGCACCGCCTTCGAGGGCCGCGACGGAGTTCTCCAGCGCCCGGACCGTGGGGTTGCCGAGCCGGGTGTACACGAACGCGCCGTCCGGCCTCGTCATCCCGTCGGCGAAGGCCTCCAGGTCGTCGAACGAGAAGCCGGAGGTCTGGTACAGCGGCACGGACAGGGGCCTGCTGGTCAGGGCGGGAACGTCGGTGTGCACGACGCGCGTGTCAGGCTTCATGGCACGAGCTTGCGTGCGGAAGTGGTGTGGGACCAGGTCCAATTCGGCTAGATTGGTCTGATCGTGAAACCAATCGCCGTGGACGACCTCGCCGGCCGGCTCGGGCGCTGGTCGGCGGGCCGTGGCTCGCTGTACCTGCTGCTCGCCGCCCGCCTGCGCGAGTTGATCGACGAAGGCCTGCTGCCCTCGGGCACCTTGTTGCCGCCGGACCGGGCGCTGGCCTCGGGGCTCGCCGTGGGGCGGACGACCGTGATCACCGCGTACGACCTGCTCCGGCAGGAAGGTCGGCTGACCCGCCGGCGCGGCAGCGGTACGTGGGTGTCACCGGGCGGCCGTGCGGCGGCGGCCCGGGAGGAGACGGCGAACCCGATGTTCGTGAACCTCCTCGAACCACCCGACGGTGTGCTCCAGTTCGCCTGCGCCGGTCCGCTGACGCCGCCCGCCGGCCTGGCCGACGTCCAGCGGCGGGCGGTGGACCGGCTCGGGGACGTCGACCTGGGCTACCACCCGTCCGGGCACCCGGCGCTGCGTGCCGCGCTCGCCCACCGGTACCGCGATCTCGGTGTGCCGACGACGGCGGACCAGATCGTGGTGACCACCGGGGCGCAGCAGGCGTTGGCGCTGCTGACCCGCGCGTTGGTGCGGCCGGGTGACGAGGTGCTGGTGGAGGCGCCGACGTACGCCGGTGCGCTGGACCTGTTCCGGGAGGCCGGTGCGGTGGTGCGGGCGGACGACGACCTGGCCGGCGCGCTCGGGCGGGGCAAACCCGTGCTGGTGTACGCGATGCCCGCGTTCCGCAACCCCAGCGGCACGTCGATGAGCCCGTTGGAACGCCGGCGGCTGCTCCGGGTGTCGGGTGACGTGCCGGTGGTCTTCGACGAGGTGCTGTCCGAGTTGGACCTGACCGGGACGCCGGCGCAGCCGCCCGACGCGGCGGCCGTCACCGTGGGGTCGTTGAGCAAGGTGGTGTGGGGCGGGCTGCGGGTCGGCTGGGTGCGCGCCGACGCGGCTCTCATCGCCCGACTGGCGCGGTTCAAAGCCGTGCAGGACTTGGGCAGCGCGGTGCTGGACCAGCTCGTGGCGGTGGAACTGCTGGCGGACTTCGACGCGGTGCGGTCGGCGCGCGTGACGGCGTTGCGGCGGCAGCACGACCGCCTGTGCGCGGGGCTGCGGGAGGAGCTGCCCGAGTGGGAGTTCACGCCCGCGCTGGGCGGCCAGACGTTGTGGGTCCGCCTGCCCGGCGTTGACGCCGCGTCCTACGCACAGGTGGCGCTGCGGCACGGGGTGGCCGTGCTGCCCGGTGGTTCGCTCGACCCGACCGGTGGCAGCGGTGACCGGCTGCGGTTGCCGTTCAGCGCGGAACCGGAGGTGATCGACACCGCGGTGGCCGCGCTGGCCGCCGCGTGGCGCGCGTTCGCCGCCGACCCGATCCGGCCGCCGCTCGTGCCGTCGATGTCGGTCTGACCGGCGCGCAGTGACCTGCCTCACGACCTGTCACAGCCTCCGACAGCGCGGTGTCTTGTGCTCGAACCGCTTTGAATTCGGAGGAGAGACCATGGCTGTGAACACCGATGTGGTCGTGATCGGCGGCGGGTACGCCGGGGTCATGGCGGCCAATCGCCTGCGGCAGCGCGACGACGTGACCGTGACCCTGGTCAACCCGCGGCCGACGTTCGTCGAGCGGATCCGCCTGCACCAGCTGGTCGGCGGCACGGACGACGCGGTGGTCGACTACGCGGACGTGCTGGCCGAGGGCGTCCGGCTGGTGGTCGACAGCGTGACGCGGATCGACGCGGCCGAGCGCGGCTTGGCGCTGGCGACCGGTGGCACGCTCGACTACGACTACCTGATCTACGCGGTGGGCAGTGGCAGCGCCGACCCGACCGTGCCGGGAGCCGCCGAGTTCGCCCACCCGATCGCCACCCTGGAGGACGCGCAGCGGCTGCAGCCCGTCCTCGACGCCGCTCCCGTCACGGCGTCGGTGACGGTGGTGGGAGCCGGCCCGACCGGCATCGAGACCGCGACCGAGCTGGCCGAGGCCGGCCGCCGGGTGACCCTGGTGTGCGGCGGGGTGCTCGGCCCGTACCTGCACGCCCGGGGCCGGCGCTCGGTCTCCAGGCAGATGGCCAGGCTTGGCGTGACGGTGCTCGACGGTCCCGGCTCGGCGGTGACGGCCGTGACGCACGATGCCGTGCGGCTCGCCGACGGCCGCGAGCTGCCGAGCGCGGTGACCATCTGGACTGCGGGCTTCGGCGTGCCGGACCTGGCCGCCCGCAGCGGGCTGAGCACCGACGCACTGGGCCGGCTGCGCACGGACGAGACGTTGACCAGCATGGACGACGTGCACATCGTCGCGGCGGGTGACTCGGCCGCGCCGTCGGACCTGCCGCTGCGGATGAGCTGCCAGGCCGCGATGCCGCTGGGCGCGCGGGCCGCCGACACGGTGCTGAGCCGGATCGACGGCGAGGAACCGTCGCCGCTCAACCAGGTGTTCGCGGGCCAGTGCATCAGCCTGGGCCGGAGCGCCGGCATCTTCCAGTTCGCCCACCGGTACGACGTCGCGGTGGGGTTCCACATCGGCGGTGGCCTCGGCGCGAAGGTGAAGGAGATCGTGTGCAAGGGCACCGTCGGGCACCTGACCGGCGAGGCGGGCAAGCCCGGTTCGTACCGCCTGCACCGCGTCTCGGGAGGCGCCAAGCGCCGGGAACTGCTTGATGCCAGGCACGGCGAGGCCCCGGTCGACGCCGAACAGGTGGTCTAGACGGGTCTGGACGTATGAGGCCAGGACGTCGGTGATGCCTGCGTGGAGCAACCCGTCCTATCGTCTCGGTCCCTACCGGCCGTCGCCACGTCATAACCCGCAAAAACTGGATGAGTAGGGACGAGGGGTGTCACCGACACGATTCCCTCGCCGCGCGGTCGACTTCACACGTCCGTGCGCCCCGGTGACGGACCGTGCCATTTCCGACCGGTTTCCTTACCTGGTCGGGTGATGACGTGCGAATGCCTGTTCGACTATTGTTCGGGTATGGATGTTTCGCCGGTTTTGTTGACCGAGGACGACGTGTTCGCCACCATTGCGGAGGTCGAAGCGTCGATTCGGGCATCGCACCGGCGGCGTCTGGAATTGCTGGCGCAGGTGTTGCGGTGTGATTTTGACCTGGATGCGTATCGGCGGTTGACGCGGGCGAATCCGGCGGAATTCAAGCAGTGGGTGGCGCAGGTGGAGTTGTTCCTGCCGTCGGTCACACCGACGGGGCAGTCGCTGCCGCCGCTGTACCGGGCTGCCGGTGCCGCGCTCGCGGAAGGCGTGTTGTCGGAGGGGCATCTGCGGGAGTTGGCGCGGGCGTTCACGACGTTGAAGTTGCCGGACTGGTCGGAGGAGGTCC
>NZ_JNXC01000061.1 GCF_000716595.1 Saccharothrix sp. NRRL B-16314 | reverse complement strand
GGGGGGGGGGGGGGGGGGGGGGGGGGGGGGGGGCGGCCTCGTGTGGGCGACCGGCGGGTGGGTTATCCGGGGGCGGTGGTTTGCAGGGGTGTGTAGGTGGTGCTGGTTGTGAGGGTCGGGCGTGTTGTGGTGGTCGGGGAGGTTTGCGGGTTCGTTGTTGCCGCCGGGGGGTCGAGGGTCGTGGTAGTGGCGCCGTTCGGTGCGGTGACGGGTGGGCTGGTCGGGATGCCGGTGGTGCTGGTGGTCCTGCTGGTGCTGGTGGTGGTTTCACCCGGGGCCGGCGGACCCGCGGGGCTGTCCTGGTCCTGGTCCGGCGACTGGTTCAGGGCGATGGCGACCACCACCGCCACCATCGCGGCCGTGCCGGCGCCGGTCGCACCGACCGCATAGGCACGACGGCGGCGTTTGAGGCGGACGCCCCGGTGGACGATGTCCATCGCACCGAACGTGCGCGGCACGGGGTGGATGTTCAGTTCCTCGAACGTCTTCTTCAGCTCGTCCTCAAGCACCGCGCGACACCTCCTGCCACAACGCCCCGAACTCCGGCCCCAGCCTCTGCCGCAACACCTTGAGCCCTCGGTTCGTGTTGCTCTTCACCGTTCCCACCGAGCAACCGAGGGCCGCTGCCGCCTCCTCCACCCCCAGGTCGTGCCAGTACCGCAGCACGAGCGTCGCCCGCTGCTTGGCGGGCACGGCTCGCAGCGCCTGCCACACCACGAGCTTGTCCTCGCTCAACGACCCCGCCACCGGCACCTCCGGCAGCACGTCGGTGAGCTTCTCCCGTTTCCACCGCACCCGACGCCGCTCGGCCAGGAACGTGCGCACCACGATCTGCCGGAGGTAGGACTCCAGCCCTCCGTCCTGCACCAGCCTCGGCCCGGCCAGGTACAGCTTGAGGAACGCGGACTGCACCACGTCTTCGGCCTCGTGGTGATTGCCGCACAACAAGAACGCGGTGAAGCGCATCGAGTCGGCGCACCGGTCGAAGTAGTGGGTGAACTCCGCGTCCCAGCTCACGCCGTCAGCGCCTCGTGGTGACCGTCGTCGTGGGCAGCGGCGGCCGTGTCGTCGGCGGCGTCACAAGGATCGGCGCCCCGGGCGACGTCGTCACCGTCGGGTGCGGCCCGGTGCCCACCGGGGCGGTGGTGACCATGACCGGTGGCGGGACGGTCGGCAGCGGGGGCGACGTGGCGATCGTGGTGGTCGCCATCACGGGAGGCGACGTCACCGGAGGCGAAGTCAAGGGAGGCGACGTCACGGGAGGCGACGTGGCGATCGAAGTGGTGGTGGTCGGTGCGACCGTGGTGGACGGCGGCGCCTCGCCACCGCCGCCGGACGCCAACGCCGGCACCGCCACGGCGACACCGCAGAGCACGATGGCCCCGGCCGCCAGCACGAGTCGTTTGCGCAGCAAGACTGCTCCTCGGGTTCGTGGGGCCACCGATCACCGGTGCCCTCTCACCCTTATGAATGCGGTCGGGGTGCGTTGGGGTTGTCACGAGTTTCGGGGAGTTCCCGGACGACGACCTCGACCGCACGCGCCCGGACCGCGGCCTCGTCCAGCACCGCCCGCCGGGGCTCCGGCACGTCCAACACCCGCGGCGACGCCAGCGCGAACACGTCATCCAGCCGACGGTCACCCCGAAGGGCGTCCAACGCCTGACGGTCACCGCCCAGCACGACCGCGTCCAACTCGCCGACCCGCGCGGCCAACACCCGCACCGCATCGTCCGCCGCCGCCTGGAGGGCGACCCGCGCCTGCCCTTCCCGACGCCGCGCGAACCGCTGCTGCGACCACCCGCCGGCCTTGTTCCGGCCGTGCACCTGGCGACTGTCCGTAGTCGACACCAGCACCACACCGTCCTGCGCGACGCCGATGCTGTGCCCGCCGAGCCGCACCAGCAGTAGCCCGATCCGACGCGGAACGAGCGCGTAAGCGAGTAACGGACCCAGCTCCAGCCCGGAAAACCGTTCACCCGAACGGGTGAATTTACCGCCGAAGCCGGGAGCCACCGAAGCCTCTGCTCCGTCCACCGCCGAAACCAGGCACAGATCCGGCGTCACGGACGTGGACACCACCCCGCCATGCCGGGCGCCGAACCTCGAGAACCACCCTTCCAGGCGTTCCGGCGGCACCTCGACCGCCCGCCCACCACCGGCGACCGGGCGGATCCGGCTCATGCCGGCGCGACCGCGACCCAGACCGGCAGCGGATGCCCGCACTCGGCCGGCGAGAGCCGCTGCACGGCACCGAACCCGGCGTCGGTCAGCGAAGCGGAAACCTGCTCGGGCGACAGCACGCGGTGCCGGGTGGACACGCTGTTCGCCACCTCCCACGCCTCCGCGCCGCGCACCAGCTGCACGACCTCCAGCGCGTAGGACTCGCCGTCGGCCGCCCAGTCCCACAGCTGCACCGTCACCTGCCGCTCCTGGCCACGCCCGGACACCTTCGGCGGCGGCGCCGTCGGCCGCAGCCGGCCGAGCTTGTCCAGCTCGGGCACCGCGGCGACGAACAGGCCGCCGGGCCGCAACGCCTGCCGGGCCAGCACCAACGCCTGGTCCAGCGCGTTCTCGTGGGCCAACCGGGGCAACAGGTCGTCACCCGCGCGGACCACGTCCACCGGCGGCGATCCGTGGTGGCGCACGACGTCCAGCAGGTCGATCACCACGTGACGGCCGGCACCCAGCACGGCGGTGGCGACCTCCGTCAGCGGGTCCTCCGGCAGCGGCACGACGTCCTGGGCGGCGGTCACCCGGAACACAGTAGGGCCAACGGATCAGTGGCCGCCAACGGCCCGCGCGCCCCAGCGGGGCGTGCCCGCCGCGCCCCGAAGGTCCCGCCGGCGCACCCCCGAAGAAGCCGTTGCACAATGTTACCGACGGGTTTACAAAGGGGGGAGTCAAGATGTTCACCACTTGACAGAACGATGCCCATCCCAGTGAACTCGTAACCCGTATGGCCCAACCAATGACTCCACCTGGAAGGCACCAACGCCCTGCGTTGGCGGGTAGGGTCACTGGGGCGTGATCTCATGACAGCGGGGAGTCACAATGACCAACGCTGCCGGTCGACCCAACCTGTCCGTCGACGAACTCGACTCGACGGGCCACGGCAGTCTTGCGCAGCTTCTCACCACGGGACCGTTTCCCGAGGCGCTGAGAGCTGCGATCAAAGCAAGCAGGCTGAGTCTCGACCGCATCCAGCACCGGCTCGCGCTGCGCGGGGTCACCATCAGCGTCGCGACCCTGAGCTACTGGCAGTCCGGCCGCCGCCGACCCGAACGACCGGAGTCGTTGGAGGCCCTGCGTCACCTGGAGACCGTCCTCGGCGTGCCGCAGGCAGGCCTGTCCGCGCTGCTCGGCCCGCCGCGTCCGCGCGGCAGGCGGTCGCGTCCCACGACGATGATGCCGATCGACGCCCTGTGGGAGCGCCGCGAGCGGGTGGCGAACCTGCTCACCCAGGTCGACACGTCCTCCGACGTGAAGCTCGGTCGGATCAGCCAGCACGACCGGATCGAGATCGCCGCGGACGGCGGTCAGCGCTCGGTCTGGGTGCGCCAGATCCTGCGCGCCGAGCAGGACGGCCCCGACCGGTGGGCGCTGGTGTTCGAGACCGAGCAGGCCGACGTGCTGCCGCAGGTCGTCAACCTGCGCAACTGCCACCTCGGCCGCGTCGTCGAGGACACCGAGGTCAACATCATGGCCGCCGAGATGATGTTCGACCGCCCCCTGACCAGGGGCGAGACCATCATCATGGAGTACCAGCTGCTGTTCGCCGAGGGCCACTACCCGGCGGGCAACAACTCGTTCACCCGCAAGTTCCGGCTGCCGGTGCGCGAGTACGTCATCGAGGTGCGGTTCGACCAGTCGAACCTGCCCGCCCGGTGCCAGCAGTTCAGCCTGCCCGCCGGTGACGACACGCCGTCACGTCGGCGCAACCTGGCGCTCGACAACGCCGGTGGCGTGCACGCGGTGGCGCTCGGGTTCGGCCCCGGCGTGTTCGGCATCCGCTGGGAGTGGCCCAAGTAACACGTTACGAACAAGGTCCCGGGAGCGTTGCTCCCGGGACCTTTTCACGCCACGACGATCACTCAGACGTAACCGTTGATCTTCAACGAGACCGTGCGGAGCGAACCGCGGTCGGACGAGGCCGCGTCGACGACCTTGAACGTCCACGTGCCGTCCACCGGCTCGGTGAGCAACGCGCTCAACGGAGTGGTGGGCCGCCAAGTGCCGGTGAACGGCGCCGACGCGCTGGTCACCGACGAGAACGGCTGCCCGGCCGAGTCGTCGAACACGACCTGGCACAGGTTGTTGCCGGTCGCGCCGTTGCGCTGGAACACCGTCGCCGTCGCGCCGGACGGCGAGGTCAGCGTGCCGACCAGGTCACCGACGAACGTGTGGTCGACGCCGACCGTGGTCGCACCGATGTCCGCGCTGCACTTGTCGCCGTCGATCGACAACGCGATCTTCGACCCGCGGCCGACGCCGGTGACCGGGATCTCCACCGTCACGCCGAGCGCGCTGTTGTCCGGGATGGCCACGACCGGACCGCCGTACGCGAACGTCTTCGTGTCACGGGACGGCTCTCCGACGGTGAGCGTGAACGCGCTCGTCGTCGGTGACGTCGACCCGGCGAAGGTCACCCGCGCGTCCAACTTGACCGCCGTGCCGACCCGCGCCGTCTCCGGGACGGTCACCTTGAACGTGTTCGTCACCGTCTGGCCGACCTCGACGTTGCCGTAGTACTTCGACCGCGGCGCGATCGTCACGCCCGCGGTGGGCGTGGTCAGCACGAGGCTCGTCGACGCCGCCGTGCCGTCACCGGAGTTGACCACCGGCACGGTCACCGTCGCCGTCGTGCCCGGCTTCAGGTACTGGCTGCCGTCGCTGTCGTTGACCACGGACGGCTTCGCCGCCTTCGCCAACGGCTGCGGCGACGCACCGGTGTAGGCGAGGACCAGGTCGGCGCGCACGACACCGGCGCCGGTGCGGTTGTCCGCACCGGTTTCCGCGATGTCGATCGCGGTGGCCGTCATCGCCTCGCGCACCTCGGCCGGCGACAGGCCCGGGTTGCCGGACAGCACCAGGCCCGCGATGGCCGCGGCGTTCGGCGCGGACGCCGACGTGCCGAAGAACGGGTTGAACCCGGCGACGCTGGTCTGCACGCCGTCCGCCGCAGTCAGGTCGGGCTTCTGCCGGACCTCCTCGCGCGGCGTGCCGTCGGGCGCGAAGAACACCCGGCGCGGACCGTCGGAGGTGAACCGCTCCGGCGCCTGCGTGCCGTCGTACGCGTTCGGGAACGGCCCGCGTGGGTTGGCCGGGTCGCCCGGCTCCAGGTCGAACGGCAGCGGGTTGTTCGCCGGGGCCGCCGCGACGCTGATCGCGCCCTTGGCCGCCGAGTGCCCGCGGGTCACGCCGGGCGTCGCGAACTTCTTGAGCCCGTCGGAGGAATCCTTGAAGCGACCGCCGAGCGCGGACAGCGACAGGTACTTGTCCTCACCGCGGAACTTGACCACGGCCAGTCGCAGCCCGAACGCGCTCGCCGGCGTGTCCAGCCGCTCGTACGGGTCCTGGGTGCCGTCCTGCACGCTCTGGCTGAACGCCACCACGTTGCCCTGCGCGTTCGCCAGGTACAGGTCGTAGTCGTTGAACGACGAGGTCAGCGGGTCCGCCCAGAACAACGTCACCGGGACGTTGCCCGAGCTCTCCGACAGCGGGTTGAACACCTGCTTCGCGTCCGGCGACGGGTTGAAGTCGTGCGCGCTGCCGGCGAACTTGCCGATACCGGCGCCCGAGTCGACGAACTGGCCCTCCCAGTGGCCGGACGTGCCGTCCGCGACGTTGCCCTCGTTGCCCGCGGAGGAGAAGAACAGCGCGCCGTCGGCGGTCACCGCGTCCACGGCCCGCGCGATCACGCCGTCCTGGAACGGCGACTCGTTGAAGTACAGGACGTCATCCACGATGACGTCGCAGCCCAGCCGGAAGCGCAGGCCGCGGATGTTGTCGGCGAAGCTCGCGTCGCCGTTGAACGCGGTGGCGAAGCCGAGGCTCGCGTTCGGCGCGATGTCGTGCAGGATCTCCAGCATCGCGGTGCCCTCGTTGCCGGAACCCTCCTGGCCCGGCAGGACCTCCACGCCGGCGGGCAGTTCACCGGCGGTCTGCGACAGGGCGATCGAGTCGACGCCGTCGGACAGCGCGCACAGCTTCACGCCGGTGCCGGTCACGCGGAAGTCGTCACGCGCGGTGTCGGCGGCGTGCGCCCGGTCGCCCTCGCCGGTGCGGAGCGCCTGCGGCGCGATCAGGGCCTCACGGGTGCGGGCCTCGATCTCCTTGGCCTTGTCCTCCTTGGAGGGCACCGGATCGGCAGCCTTGCGGTCCTGCTTGTGGAACGTCTTCGCCTCGACGGCGGCCTCGACGCGACGGACGTCGTCACGGGCCGTGAGCTTGGCGAGCGAGTCGAGGGGCACCTGTGCCCGGATCGTCACGCCTTCGGTGGAGACGGAACGGACACCGCCGCCCGTGGCGAGCACGGCGTCGACCAGCTCGTCGGTGACCTTGTGGGCGCGGATGTCCACCAGAACGGTGTTTCCGCTGTGGACCTTCACGCCGGTCTGGAGCGCGGGGAGCTTGGCGAACGTGCCGGCGTTCACCCGGCGGCGCTGCTCGACGACGAGCGCGCTGTCCATTTTGGACTCTGCCGCGGAGAGCGACTTCTTGATGTCCTGCAGGGCGGCGATCTGCGCCGCGGTGTTGGCCTCGACGCCCTTGGAAGCCTTGGGCGGATCGGCGGAAGCGGGCGACACCACGCCCAGCGCCAGCAGTGCCGCGGCACCCGCCGCGAGCACGGCGTCTCTTCGTAAACGACGTTTCGGTGAGCGCACAGGCGTCTCCCCCAGTTGGGCGTGCCCCCGACGCACGCGGCCCCTCGGTCTGGAATCTTCGACCGAGGGGTCAACGTATTGCGCACGCCCAAGTACCGTCTGCCACCGTTCGGCCTACTCGTCAGACGGCCGCCCCATCACATTTCACAGTACAAAAGCGTCTGTCCACAGCTGACCGGTTCGTCCGGACAGTGCGTCGAGCAGCGCTGCGGCCTGGTTGTCGGTGAGCGAGGCGATGAAGTCGACCACCGCCCGGCCGCGGGCCAGCGCCCGAACGGCGTCCGGTCCGGTCGGCGTCTCGCCCGTGGCTCCGACCAGCATCGACGGGTCCGTCCGCGCGATCACCGCGTACTCGGCACCCGCCAACTCGACCAGGTCGTGCAGCCGGCGCGGCAACCGGTTCGCCTCGTGCCGGTCGGTCACCCACTGCTCCAGCGCCTCGACCAGCGCGGTGAGCAATCGGGCCTGGCCGCGTTGGTGCAGCGCGAGGTCAGGGCGGAGGAGCACGAACCTGCGGTGCACGAACTTCAGCACCTGCACCTCGTGCCACTGCGGCACGGCCAGCACGACGTGCCCGGAGCGCGTCGTTGGCTCCTCGATCACCGCGACCGCGTCGACCAGGCGGCGGGTCCAGCGGGCGGAGAACCCGGCGACGGCCTGCTCGGCCTCCACCGAACCGTCGAACGGGACCGCCAGCAGACCGTCGACCAGCTCGCTGCGGACCTTGGCCACGGCGAGCGCGAACGCGCCGTCGTCCACCGCCCACGAATCCTTGGCGTGCAGGCGGCGGCGCAGGGTTTCCAGGGAACGGCCCGGACGCCGTTCCTGCGCGGCGAGGTCGGCGGCGCTCAGGCCGGCCAGCTCAACGGCGTGGTCCAGCCACGTGTTCAGCTCGGCGGACACGGTGGCGTGCTGGAGCACACCCACGCGGTGGAAGTCCTCCAGGTCGTGGATGGCGTAGGCGATGTCGTCGGCGGTGTCCATGACCGACGCCTCGACCGTCTGCTGCCACGGCTCCAACCGGCCCGCGTAGAAGGTGCGCGACTGGGCGACGTCGTCGAGTTCGGTGACGTAGGCGGAGAACTTGCTCGAACCGGTACCGGGCGCGTCGGCGGGTTCGGCGGCGCCGCGCGGCGGTGCGGCGAGGTCCTTGGGGTGCGGCCGGGGGTACGACAGGCGCGTCCACGGGTACTTGAGCATCGCCGCGCGCACCGCCACGGTCAGGTCGAGCCCCACCGCCGCCGGGCCGCGCACGTCCGTGGTGGTCACGATGCGGAACGACTGGGCGTTGCCCTCGAACCCGTCGGACAGGCCGAACCTGTGCCGGGCCAGGCGGTCCAAGACCTGCTCGCCGAGGTGGCCGAACGGCGGGTGACCCAGGTCGTGGGCCAGGGAAGCGGCCTCCACCACGTCCGGGTCGCAGCCGCCGAGCTTGTCGAGCAGGTTGGCCAGGTCGGGTCGTGCGTTGAGGCGTTCGGCGATGGCACGGGCCGCCTGCGCCACTTTCAGGCTGTGCGTGAGGCGGTTGTGCACCAGAAGACCGGAGCCGGTCGAGCTGACGACCTGCGTCACGCCGCCGAGGCGGGCGAAGAACGGCGAACTCGCGACCCGGTCCCGATCGACCCGGAACGGACTCGTGGCGAGGTCGGCTTGGACGGCGTTCCCGCCGGAACGTCGCTGCGTCCGGGGGTCGGCGTGCTCGTGCTCCATGAGCAGAACCTAACCCGTCGGCTGCCGGCGCTAGCATCCTGACGCCATGAGCGACGACGTGCTGTCCATCATCCCGGCCGATCCGCACTGGCAGCCGGACCAGGCAGCCGCCGACCTGGCCGCTCGCGTGGTGGCCGGCCTGGAGGACGTGCGGATCGACGTCACCTGGCGCGACGTGCTCACCGCGGTGGACTGCGGCGACAACCTCGAGCGCATCGACTGCGGCCTGTGCGGCGGGTCCATCCCGCTCGGCTGGTGGGGCGACCTGCTCGAAGCCCACTGCGACAGCGGCTTTCCGACCCTGGACGTCGAGGTTCCGTGCTGCCGTGGCAACACCTCGTTGGACGCGCTGCGCTACGACTGGCCGTGCGGGTTCGCCCGGTTCGAGATCGCGGTGTGGAACCCCGAGCGCACCTGGTTCAGCGATGCCGAGTTGACCACGCTCGCCGAGGCGTTGAGACAGCCCGTACGTCAGATCCGCGCTCACCTCTGAGGGTGCCGGACGCAAAAAAGCCTTCAGGGGCACTCGATCAACGAGTGCCCCTGAAGGCGAAAAATTGTTCGGCGGCGTCCTACTCTCCCACACCCTCACGAGTGCAGT
>NZ_JNXC01000060.1 GCF_000716595.1 Saccharothrix sp. NRRL B-16314 | reverse complement strand
GATCCATTCCATGGCCGACCAGCCCGAACCCACTTCGTGTGACGCGGCGAACGTGCCGTCGGTGCGGTTGTGCCAGTAGTAGAGCGTGTCACCGCTGACTGCCCACAGGTCCGCCCAGCCGTCGGCGTTGGAATCGTTCACCGCGATCCGGGAGAAACCACCCCATCCAGGACCATGCCGAAGGGCCGCGGAGAAACCACCACCGCTCTTGCCGCGATAGAACCACGCGACCCCGGCCGGGTCGACACCGATCGCGTCGTCGAACTTGTCCCCGTTGACACTCCTGCTCGGGCGATCCGCGGAAAGGGCGCAGTTCTGGCTGACGTACGTTTCGATGCCGGTGGCGTAATCGAACGGATCGCCGTGGAAAGAAGCGGGCTTGATGGTGCCGTTGTAGCGGTACTCGAAGTGCAGGTGGGCGGAGATCCCGGTGCTGTTGCCGTCGGTGTTGCCGAGCTTGCCGATCTCCTCGCCCTGGCGCACCACGTCGCCGTCGTGCGCGCTCTTGCTGTCGAGGTGGGCGTACAACGTCGAGTAGCCGCCACCGTGGTCGATCTCCAGGAAGTTCCCGTAGTCCGACGACTCGCCGCCCTCCCGGACGACGGTCCCGGCAGCCGCCGCGTGGATGGGCTCGCCGAGGTCCTCGTTCCCCGAGGTACCGCTCTTGTTGAAGTCGATCTCATAGCTGACGTGTGCGCTGCTGCCGCTGGAGTTCCCGACCCAGGAGGTCTGGCAGGGGAACGGCAGTTCGAGCGCGGGCGCGGCGACGATCTGCGCGGTCGCCTCAGTGGCCTGCGCCAATGGCATCAGCGCAGTTGCCACGACGGCGACGGCTGCGCCCGCCGCCGTGCCGATTCTTTTGAACTGGGATGTACGCATAGGAAAGATCCGTCCTGCCGTGGTGCTGGTTCATGTCGGTCACTGGTCGTGAGCAAAGACAGTCGGTCGCTCGTCCCGGAAAGCACGAGCGAATCGCAGCCTCGTTCCTTTTGCCCACTTTGCAGTGCACCGTTGGTGAATTTTTATGGCGCCCCCCTGAACGCCGCCGCCGTTGTCCGGCAGGCACCAACTCAACCCCGTGCGGGCCTCGCGCTGGAAAGCATTTGAGCCAGTTCGAATCCACCGCCTGGCTGCTACCGTGGGCGAGGTGCTGACGCTGCGTGTAGACGCCGACACGGTCTCCAGGACTCGGTTATCGCCGTCCCCGGCGTCGGAAGCCATGGCATGGCTGAAGCTCACGGTCGCTTCGGGACGGCACCCGGTGTTCGGTGATCCCGGACCGCTCGCCCGCGCGTCACTCACTCACCCGGACGTCGCCCTGCTCGCGGACCTGTTGCCGCGCAACGGTGACACCTACATCCCCGATCTGCTCACCCCGCAGCCGGGTTCGGCCTCGCAGCGCCGTGAACTGATCGAGGAGCAGATCGCGCAGATCGAGGCAGTGGCGCAGAGCGAACTCGAAACCCAGGTGTTCACCTACACCAGGACTCACTGGAACAGGCCGCTGCGGGCCGCGACCCGCCGGATCGCGGAGTCCGGGCGGATGCAGCGACGTCTCGCCAACGGTGTCGCCCGGTTCTGGCGGGACACCCTCTCCGACGGCTGGCCGGCGCTGCGCTCGATCACCGACCAGGACATCGCCCATCGAGCGACGGCCATGGCCACCCATGGCGTCGGCCGGGCGCTCGGAGCGCTCCACCCCGACATCGACTGGGCCGGCGACGCCATCACCCTCGCCACGTCGTTCAACGGCGAAATCGACGTCACCGGCCGGGACCTGGTCCTCGCCCCCAGCGTGCTCAACTGGCCCGACGTCGTCATCCAGGTCGACACACCCGGGCAGTTCGTCCTCTACTACCCCGCGCAACGGGTCGGAGCCGGCCAGGACCGCAGGTCCGGGAGCATCGCGCACGTTGTCGGCAACGCCCGAGCGGCGCTGCTGGCAGACCTCGACACCGCCCGGTCCACCGCGGAACTCGCCACCCGGACCGGATACACCCCGGGCACCGTCTCCTACCACCTCAGCGCACTGCACCGCGCCCGCCTCGTCACCAAGGTCCGAGCCGGGCGCTACGTGTTGTACCAGCGGACCGAACATGCGTCGGATCTGCTGGAAGTCGCCCGCGATTGAGGAGTCCTGACCCCACCCTCAGCGACTGTGGCGCCTCGGGGCCGATCCGTCCGGAGGCTCAGCCTCCGAGCACCTCCGCCACGGGTTGTTGCGGGTCGTACGCGGCCCAGCCGGGGGTTCCGGTGTCGGCGAACGTGACCCAGGCGGTGTGCACCCGGGTGGCGAGGTCGCTCGGGGCGGGGTCGGGGCCGAGTAGGCCTGTGTCTCCGTGCAGCAACGGCTTGTCGGCGATGTCGAAGACGAAGGGCAGTTCGACGGTGTGGGCGGCGCCGAGTCGTCCGTTCAGAGCGGTCGAGCGATATCCGAACGAGTAGACGTGTGTGCGGCCGTCCGAGATCTGCGCGTGGGCTTGTGCCATGCGGGTCGTGCCGGCACCGAACAGGGCTTCCCCGAGCACCGCGGAGCGCAGCTCGCCCGGTGTCGCGTTCGGCAGTGCCGCGCGGTGCTCGGCGATCTTGGCTTCCGGGTCCGCGTACACCGTGGCGGCGACGGCGAGCACGTCAGCGTTCGTCGAGGACTCCAGGTTGCCCTGCGGCACGACGTAGAGGTGTCCCTCTTCGGTGTTGGTGCCGATCAGCAGGTCGACGTCACCGGCCGGGCCGTCGGCGAGGCCGTCGGCGGGCTGGACCGCGAGGACCAGGCTGAACGGGCTGAGGCCGGCCAGCGGGTCCGTGGCGGTGCCGGTGCGCAGGTCGAGTCCGGCCAGTGCGGGCAGGATCTCCAGGAAGCGCTCGTCGGGGATCGCTCCGAACGCCTCGGCGGTCGGTTCGACGCCCAGCGCGGTGGCCGCCGCGGCGGTGACCCGTTGCGCCTGTTCCGGGGTGAAGGCGCCGGTGCCGCTGCCGCTCTGGATGATCGCCCGCCGGAACAGGCCGTCGGCCTCCGGCGTCGCGAGCAGCGCTCCGACGAGCGTGCCGCCCGCGGACTGGCCGAAGATCGTGACGTTGTCCGGGTCGCCGCCGAACGCCCCGATCGTGGCGCGCACCCAGCCGAGAGCGGCGAGCACGTCGAGCAGCCCGCGGTTGGGCGGAGCGCCCGCCAGGTCGAGGAAACCGGGGATGCCGAGGCGGTAGTTCACCGTCACGAGGACGATGCCGTCGCGGGCGAACGCGCTGCCGTCGTAGAGCGCGGCGCGGGTCGAGCCGGTGACGAATCCGCCGCCGTGCACGAAGACCATGACGGGTCGCCTGCCGCTGTCGGCGGCAGGCGTGCGGACGTCGACGGTCAGGTACTCCTCGCCCCGGACCCAGCCCGGCCCGAAGTAGGGGGTCATGTCGAGCCTGCCGAAGTCGCGGACCGGTTGGGGAGCCGTGGGCGAGGGCTGCGTGCCGTCACGGACGCCGGACCAGCCCGGGTGCGGCGTGGGCGGGGCGAAACGGCGGGCACCGATCGGTGCCGCCGCGTAGGGGATGGCGCGGTAGAGCTCGCCGGAGTCGTCGCGGACGCCGCGCACGGCACCCGCCGGGATCTCGACGACCGGTTCTGCGTATCGGGTCACGGGAAACGTTTCCTTTCCTGGGGTTTCAGGAGATGCGGGAGAAGGCCGCCCACTCCTTGATCGCGAACTTCGACCCGTTGCGCTCGACCTCCGCGGCGCCCCGGCCGGCGAAGTGCGCGGGGAAGACGAGTGCCCTGTTCTCGGCGGCGTGGCCGAGCAGCTTGTGCCGGGTGTTCCGGGACTCGGCCGGGTCCTCGCAGAAGCAGGAGTTGGTCTCCGGCTCCACGATCTGCAGCGCGGTGTGCACCAGATCCCCGACGAACAGGGCTTTGTCGCCGCCGGACTCCAGGACGAGCACGGACGAGCCGGGGGTGTGCCCGGGAGCGAGATCGAGCCTCAGGTTCTTGTCGATCCGGTACGACCCCTCCCACAGGTGCGTCAGCCCCGCCTGGTGGACCGGCGTGACGCTGTCCTCGAAGACGTTCTGGTTGCCGCGGCCCAGCACCGTCTTGTGCTCGTTGGCCGGGTCCCAGAAGTCGAAGTCCCGCCGCGTCATCAGGTACGTCGCGTTCGGGAAGGTCGGCACCCAGGTGCGGCCGTCGAGGCGGGTGTTCCAGCCGACGTGGTCGATGTGCAGGTGCGTGTTGACCACGATGTCGACGTCCTCGGGCCGCACTCCGGCGGCGGCGAGGTTGTCGAGGTAGTCGGTGTCCCGGCGGCTCCACACCGGCGCGTAGGGCCGGTCCTTGTGGTTGCCCACACCGGTGTCGACGAGGATCGTGCGCCCCTCGCTGCGCAGCAGCCACGACTGGATCGCCGAGTGGCACTCGTCCGTCCCCGCGTTCCAGAAGTCGGGCGCCAGCCAGTCGCGGTGCTCGTCCCACGCGCCGTCGGGGCTGCCGGGGAAGAACTCGCCCGGAGTCATCTCGACCGAGCCGTAGAACTCCTTGACGCGGGTGACGGTGACGTCGCCCAGGATGATCTGATCGGGGTGCTGATCCACGTGGTCCGTCCTCGGTTCGGGGCATGTGGCCGAATGAGACCGAGCCTGGACACGCGGGCGGGCGAGAACCACTCCCGCGTTGTCGTACCCCTCGCAGGGTGTGGCTGGGATCGGACCGTGCCCTGGATACTCGGTGCATGGACGGACCTGGCCCACTCGGCGACTTCCTGAAGGCCAGACGGTCACTGCTGCGACCGGAAGACGTCGGTCTGCGCGACTTCGGGCCCCGCAGGCGGGTGGCCGGGCTCCGGCGCGAGGAACTGGCCCGGCTGGCGGGCGTCAGCGTCTCGTACTACACGAGGTTGGAGCAGGGGCTGTCCCGCGGGGCCTCGGCCGCGGTGCTCGATGCGATCGCCCGCGCCCTGCTGCTCGACGACCACGAGCGCGAGCACCTCAACCGGCTCGCCGGGGCCGCACGCCGCACGCCGCCCGCGCGCCGCCCCCGGCCCGAGAAGCTCGGCGACGAGACGCGGGACCTCCTGCGCGCCGTGGACGGCGTACCGGCGCTGGTGCTCGGCCGGCGCACGGACGTGCTGGCGTGGAACACCCTCGGGCACGCCCTGCTGGCCGGCCACCTGGACCTCCACAGCCCGGACGACCTGACGGGGCGGCCGAACATGACCCGGATGCTGTTCCTGGACCCCCACTGCCGGGAGCTGTACACGGACTGGAAGCGCAAGGCCCGCGCGGTGGTCGGCAACCTGCGGATCACCGTCGGCAGGCACCCGGAGGACCCGCTGCTCGCGGAGCTGATCGGTGAACTGACGATGAAGAGCCCGGAGTTCGTCGCCCTCTGGGGCGACCACCGCGTGGCGCCCTGCGACGCTGCGTCCTACGAACTGCACCACCCCGTCGTCGGCGCGGTGACCGTGACGCAGCAGACACTGTCGATCGCCCGCTCACCGGAACAGGCGCTGATCGTGTGCACGACCCCCACCGGCTCCCCGTCCGAGGAGGCTCTCGCACTGCTCCGACAGACGAGCAGCGACCAAGCGCCTCACGCGGACAACATCGGCGCTCCACTTCGGACACTCCGCTAGGTGGCACCTCTCAGTTCTGATGGCCACCAGGGTGGCAACCCGGTGCGGCGGATGGTGCTGCGTGCCTGCGAGCTGAGAGGGAAGCGCGGGGCGGGGTGCGATGGCACCCCGCCTGTCGTGATCCGTCAAGCCTGGGCGTAGTCGACCGCGACGTCCACGATCCAGGTGATGCCGAACCGGTCCGCCAGCATCCCGAAAGCGGGTGCCCACTGCGCCGGGCCGAACTCCTCGATCACCGTCGCGCCGTCGGCGAGCCGTTCCCAGAGCGGGGCGACCTCGTCGACGCTCTCGCCGCGCACGGACAGGAAGAAGGGCTCCTTCGTGATCGTGGTGCCGTGTTCCCGGCGGGTGGTGGGCTCGCCGGCGGCGAGCGGCTCGTCCGCTCCCGGCACGTCGTAGGCCATGACGCGGAAGCCGTTCTCGGCGACGACCTCGCCGAACACCACGTTCTTGGCGCCGGGCGCTTCGGCGGGCATCCCGAGGTCGCCGTAGGCGACGACGGTGACCTGACCGCCGAACACCGATCGGTAGAACTCCAGCGCCTCCCTGGCCTGGCCGTGGAAGTTCAGGTGGGCAACAGCGTTGAGCGACATGTTCGGTCCTTCTGCGCAGCGGTTCTCCGCCGGGGCTTCCGGCGCACGACCGACTGTGTCAGCAGTAGCGGACAGGGAACGTCCGCTACTCGTGGCACGCTGAGGGCGTGCCGATCGCCGCGTCGACGACCACCTCGGGTCGCTTGCTGTCGTTGCTGTCCCTGCTGCAGGTCCGCCGGGACTGGCCGGGTGTGCTGCTGGCGGAGCGGCTGGGCGTCAGCGAACGCACGGTGCGCCGTGACGTCGACCGGCTCCGCGAGATCGGCTACGTCGTCCACGCGGTCAAGGGGCCGGACGGCGGTTACCGCCTCGAAGCAGGCAGCCGGATGCCGCCGCTGCTGTTCGACGAGGACCAGGCGGTCGCTCTCGCCGTGGCGCTGCGCATGGCCGTCGGCACCGGTGCGGGCATCGAGGAAGCCGCCGCACGGGCGCTGGCCACCGTGCGCCAGGTGATGCCGTCCCGGTTGCGCCGGCGCATCGACGCCCTGGAGATCGAGCCGACCGGCCGTGATCCACAGGTGGACACCGGCCTCCTGCTCAGGTTGAGCGACGCCATCCGCGCCTGCGAGGAACTGCGGTTCGACTACCGCTCACCGGGTCGCCCGCCCGACACCTCGCACCCCGTTCGCCGGGTGCAGCCGCACCACCTCCTGGTTCGGCCCGGTCGCTGGTACCTCGTCGGGTGGAGCCCGGACCGCGAGGACTGGCGGACCTACCGCGCCGACCGGATGACGCTCCGCGTCCCCAACGGGCCGCGTTTCACTCCCCGGCAGGTGCCCGGCGGCGATGCCGCGACCTTCCTGGCCGCCCGGTTCAAGGGCTCGGACACCACGAACACCTGGCCGTGCCGCGCCGAGGTGATCCTCGACCTGCCCCTCGCCGAGGTGGCCCCGCACGCCGGGGACGACACCGCCGAGGAGGTGGGTCCGGCCCGAACCAGGCTGCTGACCGGCTCGTGGTCGTGGGCCTCGCTCGCCGCGAAACTGGCGCGCTACGACACCGAGGTCGAGGTGGTCGGACCACCGGCCCTGCGAGAGGCGTTCGCCGAACTGTCCTCTCGTGCCTCTCGTGCCGCTCGTACCGCGAAGCCGACGGTGATCAGCCCGCCGATGGCGTGAGCACGATCCTGCCGAACACCTCGCCTGCCGCCCTCTTCCGGTGAGCCGCCACGGCTTGCTCCAGAGGCGGCACCTCGTGCGCGACTGCCTCCACCTCGCCACGACCTGCGGTGGTCGGGAACGGATGCGCGCGTGTCAGTCCATTGTGGATGAAGCGCTCGCCGACCTGGGCCTGTGGCACGGCTTCTGCCTCGCCTGCGTCCCGACTTGGTCCTGGGCGACCTGATCCTGGTTCCCACGGCCGACAGTGGCATCCACGCCGCCTCACCGGCCACCAGGGTCGCGGCATCCCGGCATCCCGGCATCCCGGCATCCCGGCGCTTCGCGGCGCTCGCGATCCAAGCGCTCCAGGCCTCGCCCGGACTTTCCCGGACTTTCCCGCTGCCCCATCGCCACGATTGGCGGCGGGGGAGAACCGTCCCGCCCGCGAGACGGCGCAGGCTCCCGTACCGGGGACGACGAATTGACCGCGGGGCGATTTCGTTGACCGGAAATAGGCGTTGATATAGCGTCGAAGTGGGGTCCGGACCTCGTGCTGTTCGATTTTCCAGTCGACGATCGGATGGATTGTGAAGAGGTCAGTGCTTTACGCTTCAGTCGTTCTGTCACTCGTTTCCGGCTCCGGGGTTGCGCTCGCGGCACCCGCCCCGGACAAGGGCGCTGCGCCTGTGCGGAGCGTTGTCGATGCGAATGCCTGGTCGGACGAGGACAAGGAGAACGCACGGCGGCTCTCCGCTTTGGATCGCATCAGGGCAAGAGTGGAGAGCCGGCCGGACGTGTATGCGGGCATCACCACGAATGGCACCGCGGACGTCACGATCCACGTGGTGAAGGGGCGGCAATCGGGCGCCGAGACCGATGCCCTCCGGCACGAGGCCGGCCTTGAGAAGATCGCGGCGAAGGTGGTGCTCACCGAGCGCAGCACCGCCGATCTGAAGAAGGTCATGGCCGCCATCCCGGACAACGACGTGCTGATGGCCAGGTTGTCGTCGTACGGGATCGACCCGGCGAACAACCGGGTGGACGTCGGCGTGACCGAGTTGACCGCCGAGGTCGAGTCGGCGGCGCGGGCCGAGTTCGGCGACGCGGTGGCGCTTCGCGTCGAGCAGCCGTTCACGGCGGTGTCCGGCAGGTTCGAGGACAGTTCGCCGTTCTACGGGGGTATTCGTTACGGGAACCAGAGGATCGGCGCCTGCACCCACGGCTTCTCCGTGACCAACGCCCACGGCACGCGTTACGCCCTCACGGCCGGTCATTGCGGATTCGTCGGCGAGACCTACGCGGCGATGACGTATTCAGGGGGATCCGATGGCGTAGGCGAGGGCTACACCAACTTCGGGACCATGCAGTTCCAGCGGTTCGGCGGCGGGGGTGTCGACGCCGGGCTCATCGGCGGCCTCGACTACGGCGGTCGCATGTGGGCGCACAGCAATCTGTACGACAACGGCGGCTACTCCCTCCCGGTCCACGGCGTTTCCTACTCGTGCCAGGGCTGCCGGGTCATTCTCAACGGATCGTTCAGCGGCTTGCAGACAGGATTTCTGAACGGCCCCGGCGAACGTTGCATCACCTACAACGGCGGGCTCAATTGTGGTCAGCAGATCGTCTCGCCCACGGCGAGCGGCACCCTGTGCCAGCCGGGCGACAGCGGGGGGCCCGTGTTCGCGTATGACGGACAAGGTGGCGTGATCGCAGTCGGGATCATCGCGGCCGGTAACGGCACCAACTGCACCTACACGCCGGTCCAGACGCTCCTGAACATCTGGACGAGCAGGATCACGACCGGTTAGCACGACATCCGGCTCAGCACCCGCTCCAGCCCCGAAGTGGCGCAACCCCTGTGCGGGCACAGGGGTTGCGCGGCCGGAAGTCCCGGCTCGTGGTCCGTGGGGCGGGGTGCTCATGCCGCCGCCGCTCGGGTGGGGCGGCTGGTTGTAGCTGGTGTCATGCCACGCGATGGCCACGCGGTACCGGGCGTCGTGCATGACGGTGTGGTGCCGCCGGTCGATCTGCGTCGTCGTGGAGTAGATGTGCAGCGTTGTCGTCGCGCCTAGAGAAGCAGCTCAATACGGCAGGACGTACGCGTGGCTCATGTCGGAGTCGTGCTTGGTCGTCGAGCCGCGCGAGTCGGTGAGTCCGACGGCCGTCCCCTGGATGCCGGCGGTCTCACCGCCCAGCCACTCGGCCTTGACGTAGGCGTTGAACCGGGGGATGCAGCCCGCCGCTGTGCTCACGGTGAAGTCCGCCTTGTTGAGTGGCACGTACTTGTGGTGCACCCAGTACGGCACGTCGTGCGTGACCACGACGCTGCTGTCGGTCTTGCAGAGCGTGCCGTCCGACTTCCACTGGTTGATGATCAGCGTGAACTTCACCATTGCCGTCTTGTACTTGTCACACGGCGTGCTGGGCCAGCAGATCATGAGCTCGACGTCGCCGACCACGTTGAGGCCCTGCACGGTCGAGGGGAGGTCGAAGTAGTCGAGCGCGGGCAGGCGCTGCACCGGGATGTCGGCGTTGAGGCTGTGCACCCCTGCGCTCACGCTGGACTGCACCGGTTGTCCGTTGGTGGCGTTGGTGACGGAGGTGTCGGCGAACGTGATGTACCCGCTGACCAACCGGTAGGTGGCGTCGTT
>NZ_JNXC01000059.1 GCF_000716595.1 Saccharothrix sp. NRRL B-16314 | reverse complement strand
ATTGCGCACGGCGATGCGGGACGTGATGGCGGGGCGGTTGCACGTGCCGGCGGCGATGACCGCCGGCCTGCTCGCGGAGGTGCGCCGTCCGACGAAGACCGGTGCGTTGATCGGGAATCTGCTCACACCGCGGGAAGTCCAGACTTTGCGGTTGTTGTCGGAGGGCTGCAGCAACAAGCAGATCGCGAATCGTCTGGGTATCGGGATCAACGGGGTGAAACGGCACGTGGGCAACGTGCTGGCCAAGCTCAACTGTCCGAACCGGACATTGGCCGCGGCTGAGGCGGTTCGCCTCAGCCTGATCTGAGCCTGAACCCGAAGTCTCCGCACCGAAGTCTCCGCCGAAACGCCGCCCGGGGTCCGCCTCCGGGCGGCGTTCGTGCGTTCAAGGGAGGTACCCGGTCGGGCACCTCCCCGGAGGGGGCCTGGGGGGTCGGCCCGTTGGCGCTCTCGCGCTTCGACGCCGCGGTGGAAACGTCTGTGCCGACGACGCAGGCACCGCCGGACGGGAGTGCGAGCGATGATCGAGACCTCAACGGGTGTGGTCGACCTGCTCCGCGCCCATTGCGCCGCCTACGGGGATCGCCCCGCTGTCATCGAAGCCGGCCCGGACGGGCGTCCGGCGAGCACCCTCTCCGGGGTCGAGTGGGACCGGGCCGCCCGAGCGGTCGCGTGCCGGTTGCGGCCGGGTTCGCGGGTCCTGCTGCTGCCCACCGGCGGTGCGCTCTTCTGCGTCTCGCTCGCCGGCGTGCTCTACGCCGGTGCCTGCGCGGTGCCGGCCCAAGCGCCCGCCGCCCACCGGGACGGGTTCGTCGACATCGCCCTCGACGCCGATGTCGACGTCGTGCTGGCCGACGCCGCGACCGTCGCGCGGGCCAAGCCGAAATGGGAAGCGCGCAACGCCCGCCCGGTGGAGTGGGTCGTGATCGAGGAAGCCGGCGCGGGACCGGAGATCGACCGGCCGCGCCCGGTGGACGACGACGCGCCCGCGCTGCTGCTGTACTCGTCCGGTTCCACGGGGACGCCCAAGGGCACGGTGGTTCCGCGCCGGCTCTTGGGGACGTGGCTCGACGTGCTCGCCGAGCGCAGTGGCCTGCCCCGAGGGGGTTCGGTGGTCAGCTGGGCCCCGATGCACCACGTGCTGGGGCTGAACTTCGTCCTGCTGGCCGTCCACCGGGGCGGCGACCTGACGCTGCTGGCCCCCGAGGACGTGCTAGCGGAGCCGGGGGCGTGGCTGACCGCGCTGTCGGACGCCCGGCCCCCGGTGCTGTCGGGCGCGCCGCCGATCGGCTACCGGCGCTGCCTGGAAGCGCCGCCCGCCGACACCGCCGGCCTGGACCTGTCCGGTTGGTCGGTGGCCATCATCGGGTCCGAGCGGATCGATCCGGCGCTGTTGGACTCGTTCACGGCCGCGTTCGCACCGGTGGGCTTCGACCGCGCCGCCTTCTTCACCGCCTACGGCACCACGGACGTGATGATGGGCACCGGCGGCCTCCGCGCGGACGGACCGCGTGCCGTGCGGGTGGACGCCGCCGAGCTGGAGCGGCGGCGGGTCCGGGTGATCGGCCCGGACGACCCGGCCCGGGGCATCGACCTGGTGGCCTGCGGACGACCTGGCCGCGGCACCGAGCTGCTGCTGGTGGACCCGGACACCGCGACCCCGGTGCCGCCCGGCGCGGTCGGCGAGATCTGGCTGGCGGGCGACAGCGTCGCACCCGGTTTCTGGCGCAAGCCGCAGGAGACCGGTGACGTGTTCGGCGCACGCCTCGGCGACGGGTCCGGGCCGTACCTGCGCACCGGCGACCTCGGCTTCGACCTCGACGGTGAGCTGGTCGTCTGCGGCCGGGTCAACGACGTGCTGGTCGTGCGGGGGCGCAACCTCCTGCCGCACGACCTCGAAGCCTCCGTCCACGCGGTTCACCCGGGTCATCGGGCCGCCGCGTTCGCGGTCGCCCGGCAGGACCGCGACCACCTGGTGCTGCTCGTCGGCACCGGTCCCGGCGACGATCGGGACGCGGTGGCCGCGGCGGCGCGCCGGGCGGTGGTCGCCGACCACGAGGTGGAACCCGACGCGGTGATCGCCGTGCCCGACGAGGACATCCCGCTGACGCACAACGGCAAAGTCCGCCGCGCCGCGTGCCGCGCAGCCTTCCTGGCGGACGCCTTCACCGAGGGGACCGGCGCGGACAGGCCGTCGGGGACCGGCGCGGCCGACCCGGTCGGCGACCTCGTCGCCGGGATCCTCGGCGAGCCGCTGCCGCCGGGGGCCGACGACGTCGAGCTGGTCCGCACCGGCTTGGACTCGATGCGGCTGATCACGCTGCGCGCGGCCCTGGCCCGTGACCTCGGGCTCCGGATCACGATGCCCGAGCTGGCGGGGGAGACCGTGGCGGGCCTGCGCGCGCGAGCCGCTGCCGCCCCCGGTGCGGACCTCGCCGCGACGCTGGTCGCGGACCGGGGTGCGCAGCACGACCCGTTCCCGCTCACCGACCTCCAGCACGCCTACTTCGTCGGCCGCTCCGGCGGTTACGCCCTCGGCGGTGTCGGCACGCAGTTCTACGGCGAGTTCGACGCCGAAGGACTCGACGTCGACCGGCTCGCCGTGGCGTGGCGGACGGTGGTGGAGCGGCACGGTGCGCTCCGGTCGGTGATCCGGTCCGACGGCACCCAGCACGTCCTGCCCGACGCGCCGCCCGCGGAGATCGCTGTCGTCGACCTGCGCGACGCACCGCCGCACGCCGCCGCCGACCTCCGCGAGGAGTTGTCCCGGCGCACGTTCCGCGACGACGCCTGGCCGCCGTTCGACGTCCGCGTGCTGCGCCTGCCCGGCGGGGTCGACCGGGTCTGCGTCGCCCTCGACCTGCTGGTGATGGACCTCTGGAGCCTGCACGTGGTGTCCCGCGAGTGGGAGGCGGCGTACGCGGGCGAACCGCTGCCGCCCCCGCCGGGGCTGTCGTTCCGGGACTACGTGCTCGCCCGCGGTGGTGATCCCGCCGAAGAGGACCGCGCCCGGAGATACTGGCGGGACCGGTTGGCGGATCTCCCGCCAGGTCCGGCGCTCCCGCTCGTGGCCACGCCCTCGGCGCTCGACGGGCCGCCCCGGTTCACCCGGCGCAGCGCCCGCCTCGACGCCGCCGCGTGGTCCCACGTCGTGGACCGCGCCCGAGCCGCCGGACTGACACCGGCCGCGGTGCTCATCGCCTGTCACGCGGCCACGCTCGCGGCTTGGGGAGGCAGGCGGCGCTTCACCCTCAGCCTGCCGACCTTCGACCGCCGGCCGCTGCACCCGGACGTGGACCGGCTCGTCGGCGACTTCACCTCGGTGACGTTGCTGGAGGTGGACGTGCGGCCCGACGACAGCGTCACGGCGCTGGCCGAACGGGTGCAGCGCACGCTGCTGGCCGATCTCGACCACAGTGCCCACAGCGGTGTCGCGGTGCTCCGCGACCTGGCCCGGTTGCACGGTGACCTCGGTGAGGTGTTCGCCCCGGTGGTCTTCGCCAGCGCGTCCGGCCAGGCGGGCGGCAGCCGGGAGCGGATGCCGCTGCGCTGGCTGGGCGAGCAGGTGCACGGGCTCTCGCAGACACCGCAGGTGCTGCTCGACCACCAGGTGTTCGAGGACGTGGACGGGCTGGAGTTCAACTGGGACTGCGTCGAGGAGCTGTTCCGCCCCGGCGTGCTCGACGCCATGTTCGACGCCCACTCCGGGCTGCTGCGGGCCCTGGCCGCGCCGGACGGCGGCGCGTGGTCGGAGCCGCTGCCCGACCTCCGTCCCGCCGATCAGGTCCGCTTGGCCGACCGGGCCAACGCCACCACGGGGTCCGTCCCCGCCGAACTGCTGGCCGACCGGCTCGTGGAACGCGCCGAGCTCGACCCCGACGGCATCGCCATCGTCGCCGACGACACCACTCTCGATTTCCGCCGGCTGCGCGCCCACGTGCGTGCGCTGGCCGCGCAGTTGCGCGCCCGTGGCGCCGGTCCGGGCGAGATCGTGTCCGTGCGCCTGCCCAAGAGCGCCGCCCAGGTCGTCGCCGCCGTCGCGGTGACCCTGACCGGAGCGGCGTACCTCCCCTTGGACCCCGGTCTGCCGGCGGCGCGTCGGGACTTGTTGCTGCGCAAGGCCCACTGCTCGCTCGTCGTGGGGCTGGGCGACGACCTCCCCGTCCGGCTGATCCGGCGTACGTGTGCGAGCGGTTCGGTGTGGGTCCGGGTGATGTGGTGTTGGGGTTGTCGGCGTTGAGCTTCGACTTGTCGGTGTGGGACGTGTTCGGCGCTTTGGGTGCCGGAGCGACGCTGGTGCTCCCCCGAGCGGACGACCACCGCGATCCACGTCGGTGGCTCGACCTGGTGCGCGAGCACCGGGTGACGATCTGGAACTCCGTTCCCGCGCTGGCGGGCATGTTCACCGACTACGCGAACGGCGCCGCGACCGTTCCCCTCCGACTGGTGATGCTGTCCGGCGACTGGATCCCGCTGGACCTGCCCGACCGCATCCGGGCCTGCGCGCCGGACGCGCGCGTCGTGTCGTTGGGCGGTGCGACGGAGGCGGCGATCTGGTCGATCGCCTACGAGGTCGGCGAGGTCGAGGACGGGTGGGATTCGATCCCGTACGGGACGCCGATGCGCAACCAGACCTTCCACGTGCTCGATGACCGGATGCGGGAATGCCCGGTGCACGTGACGGGTGAGCTGTACATCGGTGGAGTCGGCCTGGCCGAGGGCTATCTGGGTGATCCGGAGAAGACGGCGGAGCGGTTCGTCCGTCATCCCTCATCGGGTGAGCGGTTGTACCGGACGGGTGATCTGGGTCGGTGGCGGCCGGAGGGCTTCATCGAGTTCCTGGGCCGGGAGGACAACCAGGTCAAGGTCGGCGGTTTCCGGATCGAGCTGGGCGAGGTCGAGGCGGCGCTCGCGGCCTGCCCCGGCGTGGCCCGCGCTGTTGCCGCCACGGCGGGGGACCGGCACAACAAGCGCCTGATCGCCGCCGTCGTCCGTGACGAGGGCAAGTTCCCCGCCCTGCCGGTGGAAGCCGAGGACGACCTGTTGAGCGGCCTCGAACGCACCGAGTTCCTGCTCGCCCGGCACGGGCGGCGCACCGATGTCGGCCAGACCGCCGTTCGGCTGCCCACCTCCGCACCACCGCCTCTCCGCAGCAGCAGGCGCGTCTACGCCGACCGCGCGCTGCCGTTCGCGGACCTCGCCGCCGCGCTGGAGCCGTTGCGCGCCCACGGCGGTGAGGCCCTGCCCAAGTTCGCCTACGCCTCGGCGGGCAGCGCCTATGCCGTCCAGACCTACCTGTGGGTGCGCGACGGCGCCGTCACCGGACTGGCCGGCGGGCACTACTACCACGATCCCGACACGCACAGCTTGGTGCCGTCGGCCGCGGGAGCGGACTTGCCCGGTGGCATCGGCTTCGGCGTCCCCGACCACACCACCGCCACGGCGGCGTTCACCGTCTTCCTGGTGGCCGACTACGCGGCGATCAGCCCGCTGTACGGCACGCGCGCCCGTGACTTCTGCCTGCTGGAGGCAGGTCTCATGACGCAGGTGCTGGAGGACACCGCGCCCCGCCACGGCATCGGGCTCTGCCAGTCCGGTCTGCGCGACCCCGGACGCGCCCTGCACACCGTTCTGCGCCTGGGGGAGGACCACGAGATCCTGCACACGCTCGTCGGCGGCGCCCTCCTGCCCGAAGGCGTGCCGCCCGACCTCCCCGCGCCGCGTCCCGCCGAGACCGACGCCCGGTTCGCCGAGCGGGTCCGCGAAGCACTCGTCCGGACCTTGCCCGCGCACCTGGTCCCCGGCTCGCTGGGCGTCCTGCGCTCCTTGCCGCTCACCCCGACCGGCAAGGTCGACCGGGGCGCGATCGCGTCCCTGATCGCCGCTCCGGTGGCCCGGCAGGCGCCGCCGTCGGGGCCGCTGGAAGAGACGGTGGCCGCCGCGCTGCGCGCCGAGCTGGGCCGGGACGTGCCCGCCACGGCCCGCTTCCTCGACGTCGGCGCCGACTCGGCGGTGCTCGTGCGCGTCTACCGCGCGCTCAAAGGCGAGCTGGGGGTCGACTTCCCGCTCGTCGCCATGTTCGAGCACGGCACCGTACGCGCGCTCGCCGCGCATCTGTCCCACGGCACGGCCCCGCCGGGGTCCGCGGTCCCCGACGCCGAACTGGCGCGGGCGACCGGGAAGGCCCGGCTGCAACGGGCCGCCAGGGTGCGGACCCGCCAGGAACCCGCGTCGGCGGGGGAAGGAGCGACCCGGTCATGAGCGAGACCTACCGTCCCGAGTCGGCCGTGGCCGTCATCGGCCTGGCCACCCGGGTTCCCGGCGCCGTCGACGCGGCGAGATTCTGGGCCAACCTGCGCGCGGGCGTGGAGTCGGTGACCGAGTTGGACGACGACACCCTGCTGTCGCGGGGCGCCGATCCGGCCTGGCTCACCGACCCGAGGTTCGTGCGGCGGGTGGTCGAGCTGGCGGACGTCGACCGCTTCGACGCCTCCTTCTTCGGGATGAGTCCCGGTGACGCGGCCATCCTCGACCCGCAGCACCGGCTGTTCCTGGAGTGCACGTGGCGCGCTCTGGAGGACGCGGGCTGCGTTCCGGGTGTGGGCGACGCCTCCATCGGCGTGTACGCCGCCGCGTCGCTGTCGGGCTACCTGATCGGGAACCTGTTGCGCGGCAGGGTCTACGACGCGTCACCGGACAGCTTCCGCTACCTGCTCGGCAACGACAAGGACTACCTGGCCACGCGGGTGGCCTACACCCTCGGCCTGGACGGGCCGGCCCTGTCGGTGCAGACGGCGTGCTCGTCGTCGCTGGTGGCGGTGCACCTGGCCGCCCAAGCGCTGCTGAGCCACGAGTGCGACGTCGCGCTCGCGGGCGGCGTCACCGTGCGCGTGCCGCACGGCGGCGGTTACCTCTACCAGGAGGGATCGATCTTCTCCGCCGACGGGCACTGCCGGCCCTTCGACGCGCGTGCCACGGGCACCACCATCGGCAGCGGCGCGGGCGTCGTCGTGCTCAAGCGGTTGGTCGACGCCGTGGCCGACGGCGACCGGGTCGACGCGGTCCTGATCGGCAGCGCGATGGCCAACGACGGGTCCGCCAAGGCCGGCTACACCGCGCCCGGCGTGCTGGGCCAGGCCCGGACGGTGGCCTCCGCGTTCGCAGTGGCGGGCGTGACGCCGGACGAGATCGACGTCATCGAGGCACACGGCACCGGGACCCTGCTGGGCGACCCGATCGAGGTGGCCGCCCTGCGCCGGGTCTTCGGCGACGGCGCGCGCCGATCCGCGCCGTGCCTGCTGGGCTCCGTCAAGTCGAACATCGGCCACCTGGACTCGGCAGCGGGCATCGCCGCGTTCGCCAAGGCGGTGCTGCAACTGCGCGCGGGTGAGGTCGCGCCGAGCTTGAACTTCAGCGAGCCGAACCCGGAGATCGACTTCGGCGACGTGTTCGCGGTGCCCGTCGAGGCGACCCCGTGGCCGGGTGACGGCCCGCGCCGCATCGGGGTCAGCTCGTTCGGGTTCGGCGGCACGAACGTCCACGCGGTGCTCCAGCAGGCCCCGGAGCCACCGCCCGCCGGTCCGACCCGCCCGGTCCACGTGCTGGCGCTGTCCGCGCGTGACGCCGCATCGCTGGACGGTGCCACCGACGACCTGGCCGCCGCCCTCACCGCCGACCCGGACCTGGGTGACGTGGCGCGGACGCTGCACACCGGCCGCACCGCCTTCCGCCACCGCCGGATCGCCGTGGTGGACGGCCGGAACGGGGCGGCGGACGTCCTGGGTGGACGCGACCCGCGCCGGGTCTTCACCCGCCGTGCCCCGGCCGAGGCGCCACCGCTGTGCTGGCTGCTCCCCGGACAGGGCAGCCAGTACCCCGGCATGGGCGCCGGGCTCTACCGCGAGGAGCCGGTCTTCCGCGAGGTGGTCGACACGTGCGCCGACGTGGTGCGCGAGGAGTTGGGCGGCGCCGACCTGCGGGAGCTGATCGCCGCCGGCGCGGATGCCGACGTGCTGCGGCAGACCTGCCACGCCCAGCCGGCCCTGTTCGCCGTCGAGGTCGCCGTGGCCGCGTTGCTGCGGTCGTGGGGCCTGGAGCCGTCCGCCCTGCTGGGCCACAGCGTGGGCGAACTCGTCGCCGCGCACCTGGCGGGCGTGCTGTCGCTGCCGGACGCCGCACGGGTGGTCGCCGCGCGCGGCAGGCTCATGCAGGACTGCCCGTCCGGGGCGATGGCGGCCGTCGGGCTGTCCGTGGAAGCCCTGCGGGACAGGCTGCCCGACGACCTGGTGCCCGCCGCGGCCAACGGACCCGAGATGAGCGTGGTCTCCGGTCCGGCCGACGCCGTGGCCGCGTTCACCGAAGAGCTGCGACACGACGGAGTGTCCACAAGGGACCTCCACACGTCACATGCCTTCCACTCCCCGCTGATGCGCGAGGCCGCCGAGGGCCTGGCCCGGGTGTTCGACGGCGTGACGCTCACCCCGCCGTCGGTGCCGGTGCTGTCGAACGCGACCGGCACGTGGCTGACCGGCGGGCAGGCGACCGACCCCGGCTACTGGGCACGTCAACTGCTGGAACCGGTGCGCTTCGCCGACGGCGTCGCGGCCGTCGCCGAGCGCCACGCCGGCGCCGCGTGGGTCGAGGTCGGTCCGGGGCACGCGCTGATCTCCCTCGTGCGCACCCACCCGGCCACCCGCGGCGCGGCCATGGTGCCGATGCTGCCCGCGGCGGGGGAGGACGGTGACGACGTGCACGCGGCGGCCACGGCGGCGGGCAGGCTCTGGCTGTCCGGGGCCGAGGTCGACTGGGCGGCGGTCGACGGCGGTGCGCGCCGGCGCCGGGTCGCGCTGCCCGGCCACCGGCTCCGCCGGGACCGGCACTGGGTCGACGCGGACCCGGCGAGCGGACCGGTGCCGAAGGCTCCTGAGCCCGTGATCGAGGCCGCCGGGACCGGGGACTCTTCCGGTGACCGTCCCGAGCTCGACGTGGCCTACCGCGAGCCCGAGGGGAAGCTGGAACGCGCTGTCGCGGCGATCTGGTCGGACCTGCTCGGCGTGCGCCGGGTCGGCGCCGACGACCCGTTCCTGGAGCTGGGCGGCCACTCCCTGCTGGCCATCAAGGTGGTCGAGCGGGTGCAGGCGGACCTCGGGGTGGCGATCCCGCTGCGCAAACTCGTCCACGCGGGCACGGTCGCGGAGGTGGCGGTGCTCGTCGCCGACCTGGGTGCCGCCGACCCGGGTGCCGCCGACACGCGCGAGCAGCGGCCCGACACCGTGATCACGGGAGTGGCGCGACCGGAGGACGCCGCGGAACCGTTCCCCCTCACCGGCATCCAGCAGGCGCAGTGGATCGGCCGGCAGGGCAGCTTCGCGCTCGGCAACGTGGCCGCGCACGTCTACTTCGAGGTGGCCGCCCAAGACCTCGACCTGCCCCGCCTGCACGCCGCGTGGCGTGCGGTGGAGCGCAGGCACGCCATGCTCGACGCGGTCATCACACCGGACGGCATGCAGCGGATCAGCCCCGACGCGGGCCCGTACGAGATCCGGGTCGTCGACCTGCGCGCTCACGACGCCGACCGGGACGGCGGACTGGCCGGACTGCGTGACCGGCTCTCCCACGAGATGCGCGACATCCACACCTGGCCGCTCTACGAGATCGTGGTGGCGCTGCTGCCCGAGGGCGAAGCCCGCGTCTTCCTCTCCTTCGACCTGCTCATCGCCGACATCGGCTCCATCAGGCTGCTGCTGCGCGACTGGGGCCGGGCGTACGCGAACGGACCCGACGTGCTCGGTCCGCTGGGCATCACCTACCGGGACTACGTCCTGGCGGCCGAAGGGGTGCGCGACACACCGGAGCACGCCGCGTCCCTGGAGTACTGGCGTGAACGGGTCGGCGGACTGCCCGCTCCTCCCGGCCTGCCGTTGGCCGCGCGGCCCGCCGACATCACCTCGCCCCGGTTCGGCACCCACAGCAGGCTCCTGCCGCAGGCGACCTGGCTCCGGCTGGTGGACGAGGGCGCGCGTCGCGGTCTCACGCCGTCCGCGGTCCTGCTCGCCGCCTACGGCGCGGCCCTGGGGCGTTGGACCCGCGAACGCCGCTTCACCGTCAACGTCACCGTCACCAACCGCCACCCCGTGCACCCGGACGTCGAGGACCTGGTGGGCGAGTTCGCCTCGTTCGACCTGCTGCCGGTGGACCTCGCGGGCGGAACGCTCGCCGAGGTGGCCACCGCGCTGCGCGACCAGAGCTGGACGGACCTGGAGCACCGCCACGTCGACGGCATGGACGTGCTGCGCGAACTGGCCCGCCGGGGGGTGCAGGGCGGCATGCCCGTGGTGTTCACCTCCACGCTGGTGCAGCAGGCCGAAGGCCCCGGCGAGGCGCTCCTCGGCTGGCTGGGCGAGATCGTCCACGAAGCCGCCCAGACGCCCCAGGTGTGGCTCGACGGCGCGGCCATCCAGGTCGCGGGCGGCGTGTACCTGAGCTGGTTGGGCGTCGACGCGCTGTTCCCCGACGGGCTGCTCGACGCGATGCTGGACGGCTTCGTGGCACTGCTGGAGCGCTTGGCGGAAGGTGAGAGCTGGGACGAGCGACCCGTCCTGCCGCTGCCGGACCGCGACCGCGCGCTCGTCGACGCGGCGAACGACACCGCCGCCGACGTGCCCGGTGGGCTGCTGGCGGACCGGGTGTGGCAGCGCGTCCGCGAGCACCCGGACGACCGGGCGGTCGTGGCCGCCGACGCACCGCACGGCCTGGCCTTCGGCGACCTCGGTGCGCACGCAGCCGACCTTGCCCACCGGTTGCGCGCGCTCGGCGCGGGTCTGGGCCAGTACGTCGCGGTGGCGTGCCCCAAGAGCGCGGCCCAGGTGGCGGCGGCGCTCGGCGTGCTCGCGGCCGGAGCGCCCTACCTGCCCCTGGACCCCGAGGCCCCGCAGTCACGGCGGCAGCACCTGCTCGACCGCGCGGGCTGCCGGGTCGTGGTGACTGTGCGAGCGGTTCGGTGTGGGTCCGGGTGATGTGGTGTTGGGGTTGTCGGCGTTGAGCTTCGACTTGTCGGTGTGGGACGTGTTCGGCGCTTTGGGTGCGGGCGCGACGCTCGTGCTGCCGGGCGACGGTGACCGGCGCGACCCTGGCCGGTGGCTGGAACTGGTGCGCGACAACGAGGTCACCATCTGGAACTCGGTACCGGCGCTGGCCACCATGTTCGCCGACCACGTGCTCGGCGTGCCGGGCGCCGCTGCGCTCCCGGTGCGCCTGGCGATGCTGTCCGGTGACTGGATTCCCCTGGAACTGCCCGAAAAACTGCGCGCGATCGCCCCCGACATGCGGGTCATGTCGCTCGGTGGTGCGACGGAGGCGGCGATCTGGTCGATCGCCTACGACGTCGGCGAGGTCGAGGACGGCTGGGACTCGATCCCGTACGGGACGCCGATGCGCAACCAGACCTTCCACGTGCTGGACGAGTCGCTGGACGAGTGCGCCGTGCACGTGACGGGTGAGCTGTACATCGGTGGAGTCGGCCTGGCCGAGGGCTATCTGGGTGACCCGGAGAAGACGGCGGAGCGGTTCGTCCGTCATCCCCGGTCAGGACAACGGTTGTACCGGACCGGTGATCTGGGGCGGTGGCGGCCGGAGGGCTTCATCGAGTTCCTGGGCCGGGAGGACAACCAGGTCAAGGTCGGCGGGTACCGGATCGAGCTGGGCGAGATCGAGGCCGCCATGGTCCGCCATCCCGCCGTGGTCGCGGCGGTGGCCGCCGCGCCCGGTGATCGCCACCACCGCAGGCTCATCGGTTACGTGGTCCCGGCCGCCGACGCACCCGACGGCGACCGGCTGGTCGAGGCGGTGACCGCGCACCTGCGCGCCGAGCTGCCCGCCTACCTGGTGCCGCCGACGCTGGTCGTGCTCGACCGGCTGCCCCTGACCGCCAACGGCAAGGTCGACCGGTCGGCCCTGCCGGACCCGGCGGCCGTGGCGACGAGCGTGGCCCAGGAGGACGACCAGGCCGTATCCGCCGCCGCCGACCTGCTCGGCCGGATCGTGCGGGAGACGCTGGGCCTGGAGTCCGTCGACGTCGGCCGCGGCTTCCTTGAGGTCGGCGGTGATTCCGTGCGGGCCGTGCAGATCGCAACGCGGGCACGCGCCGAGGGCCTGGCGATCGGCCTGCAGGACCTGTTCGAACAGCCCACGCTGCGGGCGGCGGCGGCGCTGGCGGGCCCGCGACCCACCGGCGGACCCGCCACGGGCGTCCCGATCCCGCTGACGCCGCACCAGCGGACCGCCGACCGGGCGGCCCGGGTGCGCGTCCCCGTGGACCGGTCGGTGACGGCCGAGGAGGTCACCGCCGCCGCCACCGCCCTGCTCGCCGCCACCCCCGCGCTGCGGTTGCGGCGCGAGGAGGACGTCCAGGTGGTCACCGATCCCGAGCCCGCGTACGTGCCGGTGGTCGACCTGTCCGCGTTGCCCGAGGACCGCCGGGACCGGGTGCTGACCGCGATGCTCGCCGAGATGGCCGAGGAACTGGACCCGGCGGGCACGGTCGCCCGGGCCGCGATCTTCGACCTCGGGGCGGAACAGGCCGTGTACTGGCTCGTGCACGACTTCGCCGCCGACACGGCCTCGCTGCCGCTGCTCGCCGAGCGGACGGCCTCGTTGCTCGCCGGTGGGCCACCTCCCGCACCCGGCGATGCCGCCGTCGAGTGGCTGCGCGCGGTCGACGACCCGTCCTCCGCGCCACCGCCACCACCGGCCGAACCCGGAGAGCTCGGCGCGGCGCGACTGGACGAGACCGAGACGGAGCGCCTGGCGGGGGTGTGCGCCGACGCCTACCGGATGACCCTCGCCGAAGCGTGCTTCGCCGCCCTGGTCCTCGTGCTGCCCGAGCCGACGGCCTGCCAGGTGCGGGTCGACGGCCGCGGCGCCCTGCCCGACGTCGACGCCACCGGCCACGTCGGACAGTTCACGCTGACCGGCTCGCTCGTCGCACCGGCCGGGGGCGTGCCGGGGCCGGACCTGCTCCTGCACGCCAAGTCCGCCCTGCGCGGGCTCGGCCAGGACACCGACCACGCGGCGGTCGGCTTCCACTTCGCCGGCGTCGCGCCCCTGCCGGAGGAAGCCGCGGGACCGGTCCTGACGGCCGCGGTCGTGGACGGCGCGCTGTCCCTGGCGTGGAACGGCCCGCTGGGCGGGCGTGACGCGACCACGCTCGCCGAGGCCACCGCGCACGCCCTGCGCGCCATCGCCGACCACTGCGCGGAGGACGGCACGGGCGTGGCCGACGCGGCCGACTTCCCGTTGGCGGGTCTGAGCGACGGCGAACTGGCCACCGTCCTCGCGGGTCTGTCGGACGGTGTGCGGTGACCCCGCCGCGCACGCGCCTGCTCTGCCTGCCGCCGGCGGGCGCGACGGCCCGCGCCTACCTGGACTGGCCGGTGCCCGGCTGGGTCGAGGTCGTCCCGATCGAGCTGCCCGGCCGGGGAAGCCGGTTCGTCGAGCACCCCCGGTCGGACCGCGACGGTCTGCTCGACGCCGTGCGCGCCGCGTTCCGCGAGGCCGCGTCGTACGGACCCTACGCGGTGTTCGGGCACAGCCTGGGCGCCCTCGTCGGCTACGAGTTGTCGCTGGACATGCAGGGCGAGGGCCTGCCGCCGCTGTGCTTCATGCCCGCCGGAGCCGGTGCTCCGCACCTGCCCGCCCGCAGCCGCACCGGCGGCATGAGCGACGGGGAACTGCGCGCCCACCTCGCCTGGCTCGGCGGCACGCCCGGCGAGGTGCTCGACAACGACGAGCTGATGGAGCTGCTGATGCCCACCCTGCGCGCGGACCTCGCCGTCGCCGAGACCTACCGCCCACGCACCGGAGCGCCGCTGCACTGCCCGATCACCGTCTTCGCGGGCGCGGACGACGAGGAGGCCCCGGTCGAGAACACCGCCGCGTGGGCGCGCTACACGTCCGCGGGCTTCGCCGTGCACGTGCTGCCCGGCGGGCACTTCTTCCCGAACACCGACCGCACGGGGCTGCTGCGGCGGATCGCCGCGGCACTGGCCTCCGCACACGCCACCGTTGCCCCCGACGAGGCCCGTTCGAAAGGAGGGACGCGCCGATGACCACACTGCGCGCTCCGGACGTCGAGGACGTCCTGGAACTGACCCCGGTCCAGCACGGCCTGCTGGTGCACTGCCTGCGAGCGCCGAACGCGGGCTACTACCTGGAGCAGATGACCTTCGCCCTGCGCGGGCCGCTCGACACCGGGCTGGTGCGGCGGGCGTGGGAGGCGATCGTGGCCCGCCACCCCGGCCTGCGCACGTCGTTCTCCTGGGAGGACATCAGCCGGCCGGTGCAGATCGTGCACCGGCGGGCGGTGCTGCCGCTGGACGAGGTCGACCTGCGGGGCCTCGACGCCGAGGAGCGGGAACGCGGGCTGGCCGACCACCTGCTCGACGAGCGCCGGCGCGGCTTCGACCTGGAGTCCGCTCCGCTGCTGCGGCTGACCGTCTTCCGCACCGGGGACGAGGAGTACCGCATGGCCTGGCGGTTCTCCCACCTGGTGATGGACGGCTGGTCCTTCGGCCTGATCATGGGCGACTTCATCCGGCTCTACAAGGCACTGCACCACGGCCAAGACCTCGTGCTCGACCCCGCGCCGTCCGCCCGCGGGTACGTGCGCTGGTGGCGCGACCAGGACACCGAGCGGCTGCGCGACTTCTGGACCGACCACCTGGCGGGCTACGTCCCACCGCCACCCCTGGACACCGGTGAGGACCCCGGACCCGCCGACGACTCCGTCCGCCACGGCTACGTCGAGCGCGAGTCCGGCCCGCTGGCGGCCCGCCTGGCGACGCTGGCCCGCGAACGCCGGTTGACGCTGAACACCCTCGTGCAGGGCGCGTGGACGCTCGTCCTCTCCCGTTCCTACGGCAGGCGTGACGTGGTCGTGGGCGCGACGATGTCGCACCGGCCCGCCGAGATCGCGGGCTGCGAGGCGGTGGTGGGGCCGCTGATCGTGACCCTGCCGGTGCGCGTCCAGGTCGACCCGGACGCGTCCGCGGCGACGTGGCTGACCGAGCTCCAGTCCCGCATCCTCGCCGCGCGCGAGCACGCCGGGGCGACGCTGCCCGACATCCGCCGGTGGAGCCCCGTCCGCGCGCCCGCCGCGCTCTTCGAGACCATCGTCTCGTACGAGAACGTGCCCATCCCGGAGATCTCCTTCGCCGACGAGGGCTTGGAGCTGCTGGGCTACCGGGTCGACGGCCGGCCGCAGTACCCGATGAGCCTGATCGCCCTGCCCGGCGACGACCTGCCGCTGCGGGTGATCTACGACCGGACCCGGTTCGGCGAGGCGGGCGCCCGGCGCATGCTCGACCGGCTCGTCACCACCCTGGAGGCCTTCGCCGACGACCCCGACGTCCTGCTGGGACACCTCGACGTGGTCGGACCGGAGGAGCGGCGCCGCGTCCTCGACCTGGCCGGCCCGCGCGGCGAGGTGGAACCGGACGCGCCGTCGTTGCCCGAGGCCGTCCGGAGGCACGCCAAGTCCTCACCCGACCGCGTGGCGGTGACCGGACCCGACGGCTCGCTCACCTACGCCGACCTGGTGGCGCTCGCGGACCGCGTCTGCGCCGCCCTGCGTGCGAAGGGCATCGGCTCCGGCGACCGCGTCCTGGTGCGCACCCGTCGCGGTGTCCGGCACGTCGCCGCGGTGCTCGGCGTGCTCGGCGCGGGCGCTGCCTACGTGCCGCTGGACCCGGACCACCCCGCCACCCGGCACCGCGCCGTGGCAGTCGCCTGTGAAGCCCGAGCGGTGGTCGCAGAGCAGGGCACGGGAGAGGACCTGGACCTGCCGGTCGTCGACCTCGACGGCGACCTGCCCGACCGCGCCGTCCCGGTGCAGGTGGCCCCCGACGCCCCCGCGTACGTCCTGCACACGTCCGGGTCCACCGGCGTGCCCAAGGGCGTCGTGGTCACCCACCACAACGTGCTGCGCCTGGTGGCGGGCGCACGGCAGCGACTGGGACTGCGCGACGACGACGTCTGGTCCCAGTTCTTCTCACCCGCTTTCGACGGCGCCGCATGGGAGACGTGGGGCGCCCTGGTCACCGGCGGACGGCTGGTGGTCGTGCCCGCCGACACCGCACGCGATCCCGACGCCCTGCGGCAGCTGTTGGCCGACGAACAGGTCACGGTGTGCACGCTGTCGCCGTCGGCGCTGCGCCAAGTGCCGACCGACGGGCCGGACCTCGCCCTGCGGGTGGTGGTCCTGGGCGGGGAGAAGGTGGAACCCGCCACGCTCGTGGACTGGCTCGCGAGCACCGGCGACGTCACGACCGTCAACGCGTACGGGCCGACCGAGGCCACGGTGTGGGTGTGCGGGCACCGGCTGACCGCCGAGGAGGCCGCAGACCCGGAAGCCCGCTCCCGCATCGGCGTGCCGCTGCCCGACACCGCCATCGTCCTCACCGATCCCGACGGCCTGCCGACGCCGTTGGGCGCGCCGGGGGAGATGTGGTTGTGCGGTCCGGGCGTGGCCGCGGGTTACACCGACGGCGACGCGCGCACCGCGGACCGGTTCGGCCGAGTCCCGCTGCCCGAGCTGGCCCACCTGCGCGCCTACCGCAGCGGCGACCTCGCCCGCTGGACCGAGGACGGCGAACTGGAGTTCCTGGGCCGCGCCGACGACCAGGTGAAGGTCCGCGGCCACCGCGTCGAGCTCGGGGAGGTCGAACACCACCTGCACGCGGTGCCCGGGGTCCGGGCCGCCGTGGCCACGGTCCGCAACCCGTCGACCGGCGGCACGCTGGCCGCGTACGTCGTGCCCGACGCGGGCGCGGACGCCGAGCAGCTGCCGGCGGCGGTCCGCGCCCGGTGCGCCGCGGTGCTCCCCGACTACCTGGTCCCCGACACCGTCACCGTGCTGGAGCGCATCCCGTTGCGCGACAACGGAAAGGTCGACCGTGCCGCCCTCCCGGCCCCCGGCGGGACGGCCGACGGGCGCACCGCGCCGCGCAGCGCCACCGAGGCGCACCTGGTCGAGCTCTTCACCGAGCTGTTGAAGGTCACCGCCGTCGGCGTCGAGGACAACCTGCACGACCTCGGCCTGCACTCGCTGATCGCGACCCGCGTGGTCAGCCGGATCAGGTCGCGCTGGCGGGTGTCGATCCCGCTGAGCACCCTCTTCGAGTCGCCCACCGTCGCGGCCCTGGCAGCCCTCGTGGACGGCGGCGGCGTCCCCGCCGCCGGTCCGGACCGGCCGGGTGCGGCCGACTTGGCCGGCGAGGCCGTCCTCGCGCCCGAGCTGACCTGCGCGGGCGGTCACGCGTGGCCGCACGACCCGCGCACGGTCCTGGTCACCGGCGCCACCGGGTTCCCCGGCGCGCGGCTGGTGGTCGAAGTCCTGCGCACGACCAGCGCGGACGTGCACTGCCTGGTGCGCGCCACCGACGACGTCGCGGCGCGGGCACGGGTGGAAGAGCACCTGCGCGAGCTGGGTTGGTGGGAGGACCGGTTCGAGGGCCGCCTGCACGGTGTCGCGGGCGACCTCGCCCGCCCGGCCCTGGGGGTCGGGGAGGACAGGTTCGCCGACCTCGCCCGTGCCGACGAGGTCTTCCACTTCGGCGCGCACGTCAACTTCCTCTACCCCTACCGGCGGCTGCGGGCGAGCAACGTCGAGGGCACCACCGAGATCATCCGGCTCGCCATGACCGGCACGCCGTCGGTGCTGCACCACGTCTCCGGCGTCGGTGTCTTCCCCGCCCGCCCGGCCGCCGAGGGCCAGTACCGCGGCGTGGAGGTGGACCTCGACCCGGTGGCCCCGGTGCTGCCCAACGGCTACACCGAGACCAAGTGGGTCGCCGAACGCCTGGTCACCCAGGCGCGGGACCGCGGGTTGCCGGTGGTGGTGCACCGGCTCGGCCGGGTCAGCGGCGACAGCCGGACCGGGGTGTGGCGGGCCGGTCACGACGCGCTGGCCGAACTGCTGCGCGCCTCGGTGGCACTGGGCGCGCTGCCCGCTTTCGAGGGCGTGCTGGACATGGTGCCCGTGGACCACGTCGGCGCGGCGATGGCGGCCATCGCCCGCAGGCCGGACGCGGCGGGCAGGGTGTTCCACCTGGTCAACCCCCGGCCGCTGGCGCTGGACGACCTGGTCGCCGGGTTCGCGCTCGCGGGCAGGCCGACCACGACGCTGCCGATGACCCGCTGGTACGCGCGGCTGCTGGAGCTGGCCGCGGACGAACCCGACACCGACTGGACGGTGGCCACCGCGCTGCTCAGCGAGTGGACGCAGCACGCCAGCCATCGGATGCGCGACCCCCGGTTCGAGTCCGGGCGGACCCGGGAGTTCCTGGGTGAGGACGTGCGGTGCCCGCTCGTGGACGCCGAAGTCCTCGCCCGCTACCTCGACCACCTGGGCCGCATCGGGTTCCTGGTCGAGCCCCGTGACACCACCTTCGAGGAAGGAGCACTGGCGTGGCCGAGCACACCCGTGGCCGGGTCCTGATCGCCGGCGGCGGCGTCGGCGGTCTCGCCGCCGCGCTGGCCGCACGTCGCGCGGGCGCCGAGCCGGTCGTCGTCGAGCGCTCCACCGAGCCGACCCGTTCGGCGGGAACGGCGTTCAACCTGTGGGGGAACGCCATCACCGCGCTGGAGCGGATCGGGCTGCGGGACGCCGTCCTCGCCGTCGGCGACCCGATCGAGCGGATGTGCCTGAGCGACCACCGCGGCCACCCGATCGGCGAGACCCCGATCGGGAAGATCGGCGCCGGGCTGGGCACCGCCTCGGTGAACATCCGCCGCGCCGACCTCGTCGGCATCCTGGCCGAGGCGTGCCGCGACGCGGGCATCCCGCTGCGGCTGGGCGCCGCCTGCACCGGGTACACCCCCGCGCTCGGCGGCGGGGTGACCGCGCACCTGGCCGACGGGGCCACCGAGCACGGCGACGTGCTGATCGGCGCCGACGGCGCCCGGTCGGCGGTGCGGCAGGTGCTGCTCGGCGACGGTGACCCGGTGGAAAGCAGCCACCCCATCCGCGGCATCGGCCGCATCGCGCCCGGGGTGCAGCCGAACACCGTCAGCATGGCCTGGGGACCGCGTGGCGGCGGTGTCGGCTGCTGGCCCCTCGGCGGGGACGCCGTGTCCTGGACAGTGGGCACGACGAGCGCCCTGCGTGCCCGCATCGCCGGTGGCACCCCCGTCAAGGACGCCGTGCTGGCGTTCCTGGCCGACTTCCCCGAGCACTTCACCGCGTTGGTGCGCTCCACCCCCGAGTCCGCCATCGTGACGAGCCCGGTGCTGGTCCGCCCGGAGGCCGGGCAGCGCGGCGTCGGCCCGGTGACCCTGCTCGGCGACGCGGCGCACGCCATGCCGACGGTCTTCGCCCAAGGCGCGTGCCAGGCGTTGGAGGACGCCGCCGTGCTCGGCGAGGAGATCGCGCGGACGCCGGACCTGGTGTCGGCGCTGCGCGCGTACGAGGCGCGGCGGGAGGCGCGGGTGGCGTGGCTGCGCAAGCGTGTGTTCACCATGGACCGGTTGCAGAAGGTGGAGAACCGCCTGCTGTGCAAGGTGCGGAACACGTTCACCCGCAAGGCTCCGGCGGAGAAGTCGGAACAGGGCTGGCGGGCCATGATGACCTTCGACCTGGCGCCGGCGGGGTGAGCGCCGTGGCACCGGTGCCGACCGTCGACCTGGCCGACCCCGAGCTGTACGCCAACGGCGACCCGGACGCGGTGTGGGCGGCGCTGCGCGAGAGCGACCCCGTGCACCGCACGGTCCAGGCGGACGGATCGGCGTTCTGGTCGGTGACCCGCCACGCCGACGCCCTTGCCGTCTACCGCGACCCCGACCTGTTCACGTCCGAGCGCGGCATGGTCCTCGGCGTGGACGCCGACCCGGCCGCAGGCCGGATGCTGGTGGTCACGGACCCGCCCCGGCACGGCGCGCTGCGCGCGATCGTCGCGGGCGCGTTCACCCCCAGGGTGCTGCGCAGGCTGGAAGCGGGGGTGCGCGGACTGGTCGGCGACCTGCTCGGCCGCGCCGTCGCCGCCGGCGGGGTGGAGTTCGTGGACGCGGTGGCCGCCCGGCTGCCGGTGGCCGTCGTCTGCGACCTGCTGGGTCTGCCCGCCGCCGACCACGACTGGATGTACCACCTGACCAGCACGGCGTTCGGCGGCGGCGACCCGAGCCTGGACGTCGGCCGCGTCAGCCCGTCCGAACGCGCCGACGCCTACGGCGAGATCTTCGAGTACTACACGGCACTGGCCGAAGCACGGCGCTCGGAGCCGGGTGACGACCTCGTCAGCGCCTTGGTGCACGGCCAGGTCGACGGTGCGCCGCTGGAAGTGGAAGAGGTGTTGCTGAACTGCACCAACCTGGTGATCGGCGGCAACGAGACCACCCGGCACGCGGCCTCCGGTGGACTGCTGGCCCTGGTGGAGCACCCCGAGCAGTGGCAGGCGCTGCGGGCCGACCCGGACCTGCTGCCGCACGCCGTGGAGGAGGTCCTGCGCTGGACCACACCGGGGATGCACGTGCTGCGGACCGCCACCGCGGACACCGGCATCGCGGGCGTCCCGATCGCGGCGGGGGAGCGGGTCGTCGTGTGGAACGCCGCGGCGAACCGCGACCCGGCTGTCTTCCCCTCCCCGCAACGGTTCCAGGTGGACCGGAACCCCAACCGCCACCTGACCTTCGGGCAGGGCGTGCACTTCTGCCTGGGCGCGACCCTGGCCCGCATGGAACTGCGCGTGCTGTTCGCCGAACTCGTCCGGCGGGTCGAGACCGTCGCGGTGACCGGCCCGGTGGAACGAGTGCCGTCGGCGGTCCTGCGCGGGCTGCGCCGACTGCCCGTCGAGTTCCGGACCGGGGAGGTGGCGGCGTGAGCGGACCGATGACCGCGGAGTCCTTGGCCGCCTTCACCGAGGGGGTGGCCGAGTTCGCCCGCACGCGGGTCGCGCCGCGCGCGGCCGGGATGGACGCGAAAGCGGCCTACGACCCGGAACTGCTCACCGAGCTGCGCGACGCAGGCCTGTTGGGCATCGAGGTGCCCGAGCACTACGGCGGACTCGGCGGCGGCCTGCGGCACACCCTCGCCGCGATCGAGGAACTGGCCGTGGTCGACCCGTCCGTCGCCGTCCTGGTCGACGTGCAGAACGCACTGGTGGCCGCCGCGCTGCTGCGCCACGGCAGCCGGGACCAGCAGCGCCGGTGGCTGCCACCGCTGGCGGCCGGGACGGTGGCGGCGTTCGCCCTGTCCGAGGACGGCGCGGGCAGCGACGCCTTCGCCATGACCACCCGCGCCGAACCCGTGGCGGGCGGCTACCGCATCGACGGCGCCAAGGCGTGGATCACCAGCGCGGCCGAGGCGGGCCTGTTCCTGGTGTGCGCGCGCACCGGCGGCGCGCTGACGCTGTTCCTGGTGTCCGCCGACACGCCCGGCCTGCGGGTCGGCCCGCGGGTGGACACGCTCGGCGTCCGGGCCAGCTCCACCTGCCCCGTCTGGTTCGACGGGGTGGTCGTGCCCGAGCAAGACGTGCTCGGCGGCCCGGGACACGGCGCGGAGCTGGTCATGGCCGTGCTGGACATCGGCAAGCTCGGCATCGCGGCCCAGCAGGTCGGCCTGGCCCGTGGCGCCCTCGACCACGCCCTGCGCCACGCCGCCACGCGCAGGCAGTTCGGCCGACCCATCGGGGCCTTCCAAGGCGTCCGCTTCCCGCTGGCGCGCGCCGCGGTCGAGATCGACGCGGCGAGCGCGCTGCTCGGGCAGGCGGTGGACGCGGTGGAACGAGGCGTCGACCCGACCGCCCGGATGCGCGCGTGCGCGGGAGCCAAGCTCTTCTGCGCCGAAGTGGCCGAGCGGACCGCGACCCTCGCCGTCGACGTGCTCGGCGGCCTCGGTTACACCGCCGATTCCCCGGTGGCGCGGCTGCACCGCGACGCCAAGGTCGGCGGCATCTACGAGGGCACGACCAACATCCAGCTGCGCACCGTCGCGGCGACCCTGCTGGCCGTTCCGGAGGCGGCAGGGCGGGACGAGGAAGGAAACCCAGGACGATGACCTCACTGGCGACCCGCGCGGTCGTGAACCTGCTGTACAAGTCGCCGTTCAACCCCCAGTCCAGCGACGACCCCGACGACGCCGTGCGTGCGCTGGTGGAGGGCGACGGCGCCCGGCCACCGGGGCGCGCGTTGGACCTCGGTTGCGGGCACGGCAGGCATTCGGTGTACCTCGCCCGCCACGGCTGGGACGTCACGGGCGTCGACCTCGTGCGCGACGCCGTCGAGACCGCGAAGGAGAAGGCCGCCGCCGCGGGCGTGTCGCCACGGCTGGTGCAGGGCGACGTGACCGAACTGGACGCCTTGTCGGTGCCCAAGGGGCTTGACCTGATCGTCGACGCGGGCTGCTTCCACGGCCTGCCCTCCCGCATGCGCGACCGCTACGTGCCCGGCGTGACGCGACGCGCCAACCCGGGAGCGCTGTTGCTGATGCTCGCGCTGGCCCGCCACCCGGTGCTGAAGGGCGCGCGGGAGGACGAGGTGCGCGCGCGGTTCACCGGCTGGGAGGTCGTCACGGCGGAAAGCCTGGCGGGTCAGGAGATGCTGCGCTACGGGACCGGCTCCCCGTTGCTGCGCAAGGCGTTCGAGAAGGGGTGGTTCGATCCGTGGCGCTATCTGTTGCGCCGGAAGCCGGCCACCGCGTGAGCGGCGATCCGGAGCCGGTCGCGGTGGTCGGCGCGGGCGGGGAGGGCTTGGCGTTGGCCGCCCACCTGTCCGCCGCCGGGCACGCGGTCACGATCTGCACGCGTGACCCGCGCCGGGTGGCCGGGATCGTCGCCCGGAGGCGCATTCGCGTGAGCGGGGAACTCGACGGCGAGTTCCCCGTGGTCGAGGTGGACCCCGTCCCGGCCTCGGCCCTGCGCGGGTGCAGGCTCGTGTTCGTCGCGACGGTCACCACCGCGTATCCGGCCGTGGCGGCCCGGCTGGCGCCCGTGTTGACCGAAAGCCACGTCGTGGTGCTGTTCTCCGGGAAGCTGTGCGGCAGCGCGGAATTCGCCCGGGCCTTGGCGGACGCGGGCGCGCCGGGGGTCGACGTGGTGGAGACCGACGCGCTGTTCGCGGCCCGCCCGGACGGCGAAGACGGCGTGCGCGTGCACGGGCGGAAGCGGTGGAACCTGTTCGCCGGTCTCACCCTCACCGCCGCACGCCGGCACGAGGATCTGCTGCGCGGGCTGTTCCCGGGCATCGAGCCCGCCCAGCACCTGATCGAGCGCGGGCTCGTCGACTTCGGGGCGGTGGCGCACGCACCCATCGCCCTGGTGAACCTGGCGCGGATCGACGGGGGTGAGCGGCTGCTGCTCTACCGCGACGGCATGAGCGAGCGGACGGTCGTGCTCCTGGAGCGCATCGGCCAGGAGTTCGTGGACGTGGGGGAGGCCTACGAGGCGAAGGTCCCGGCCCTCCACGAACTGCTCGACCTCTACTACGGCTGCCCGGCGGCCGGGACCGTGCTGGAGGCGATGCGCACGGTGAAGGCCTACGCGGACATCACCGCGCCCACATCGCTGGACCACCGGATGCTGCAAGAGGACGTCTCGTGCACCTTGGTCCCGATGATCGAGCTCGCCCAGCGGGTCGGGGTGAAGACGCCGGTCGCCGAAGCCGTCGTCACGTTCGCCTCGGTGCTGGCGGGTCGGGACTACCGCAGCGAAGGCCGCACGCTTGCGCGCTTGGGGTGGCACGGCCTCTCCGGGGCGGAAATCCTCGATCGGCTGCGCGCGTGATCGGCCGCCGACCGATCGCGTGAGGTGTCAGGCTGCGATGGATGTGGGTGGTCGGTGGAGGAGGTTCTGGCGCGGTAGCTGGGCGGGGTCGACGTGGCGCGGTGGGATGAACGTCGGTACCCCGCCGGTGAGGCTGATCTGCCAGCGTGAGTGGTGGACGAGGCTGTGGTGGGTGCGGCAGAGCAGCACGAGGTTTGCGAGGTCGGTGTCGCCGCCGTCGGACCAGTGGCGCACGTGGTGGGCGTCGCACCATTTCGGTGGTCGGCCGCAGCCGGGGAACGCGCAGCCCCGGTCGCGGGTGTGCAGCGCCTTGCGCTGCGCCACGCTCACCGTCCGCTTCGTCCGCCCCAGGTCCAGCACCTCG
>NZ_JNXC01000058.1 GCF_000716595.1 Saccharothrix sp. NRRL B-16314 | reverse complement strand
CCCCAACCCCGCCACCAACTCCGCACGGGACACACCGACCACCACCACCCGGTGATCGAACCTGGCCCGACGCGACAACGACCACGCCACATCCACCGGATCCACCCCGGGACGGGCCACCACCCACTCCCGCAACCGCCGAACCTGATCCGACACCGCCGACCGCGACCGACCCGACACCACCCACACCACCGGCACACCGGACTCGGTGGCAGCAGGCGATTCCACCGGCGGTGCCTGCTCGATGATGACGTGCGCGTTGGTGCCGCCGATGCCGAACGCGGACACCGCAGCCCGTCGGGGACGCTCGACCTCCGGCCACTCCCGCGCCTCGGTCAACAGCTCCACCCGGCCCGCCGACCAGTCCACCTTCGGTGTCGGCGACCCCAGGTGCAGGGTGGCGGGCAGTGCGCCGTGCCGCATCGCCATGATCATCTTGATCAGGCCCGCAGTGCCCGAGGCGGCCTGGGCGTGACCGATGTTCGACTTCAGCGACCCCAACCACAACGGCCGCGCGGTGAGGCCGTTCGACGCACCGTCCTGGTTGACCGCCGACCCCCGCACCACCGCCAACACGTTGTGCCCCAAGCGGCGTGCGTCCGACAGACGCTCTAACACGAGCACACCCATGCCCTCGGACCACCCCGTGCCCTCCGCGTCGGCCGAGAACGAGCGGCACCGACCATCCGGGGACAACGCCTGCTGCCGCGAGAACTCCACGAACAGGCTGGGGGTGGCGTTGACCGCGACGCCACCCGCCACGGCCATCGAGCACTCGCCGCGCCGCAGCGACTGCGCCGCGAGGTGCACCGCGACCAGCGACGAAGAGCACGCCGTGTCCACCGTGAAACGCCTCCCACACACCCTCCAACAACAACCGCTGCTGCGGGTCCATCGCCAACGCCTCACGCGGCCCGATGCCGAAGAACTTCGCGTCGAACTCGGCCACGTCCGGCAGGAAGCCACCCGACCGGGTGTGGCTCGTGCCCGGCCGCTCGGGGTCCGGGTCGAACAACGCGCCCAGGTCCCACCCGCGGTCCGTGGGGAACCCGGAGACGGCGTCCGCACCGGACTCGACCAGCCGCCACAGGCCTTCCGGGGACGACGCACCACCGGGGAACCGGCACGCCATGCCGACGACGGCGACCAGGTCGTCGTCCTCCAGCACCGCCCGCGGCTCCGGTGCGGCCACGGGTTCCGGCGGCGTCACCCGGCTGACGAGGTACCGGGCGACCGCCGCCGGGTTCGGGTGGTCGAACAACATGGTGAGCGGCAGTTCGAGTCCGGTCGCCTGGGACAGCATGTCGGTCAGCAGCACCGCGGCCATCGAGTTGTAGCCGTAGTCCCGGTACGCCTGCTCCGGGTCAAGCGACTCCTTCTCGCGCCCGATCAGGGCGGCCGTCTCGGACCGGACGACGTCCAGGGCCACGGCGTACCGCTCGGCCGCCGACAGCCCGTCGAGGCGCTGGGACAACAGCGACGTCGGCACGCCGTCCTGACCGGTCATGTCCACTCCAAGTTCGAGCCGCCCCTGGTGGGGATCAGACGATCTGCGCGCGGATGATGTTGGGGAACCTGTCCTGGACGGCGAGGAGGCTGGTGACCGCCTTGCTGCCCAGGTAGGACACCGGCTCGGGCGGGAAGCCCTTCTCCGCGCCGTTGACGAACAGCAGGTTCGAGTACGCCGTGTCGCGGCGCAGGATCAGGTCGCGCAGGGACTTGCCCGCCGTGTGGGTGACGGAGATGCCGTTGCCGCAGTAGCCGTGCGCGTAGAACACGCCGTTGCCCATGCTGCCGACGTGCGGGACCATCTCGCGCGTGATCGCCACGCAGCCCCCGTAGGCGTGGCTGAACGGGACGTCGCGCCACTGCGGGAAGTAGCGGGCGAGCACGCGGCGCAGCGTCATGGTGGCCTTGGCGTTGGCGATGTGCTTGCCCTCGTCCATGTCGCGCTTGTAGTGGTAGGTCGCGCGGCCACCGCCGAACAGCAGGCGGTTGTCGGTGGTCAGCCGGCCGAAGACGATGAAGTTGCCCGCCTCGACGAAACCCTCGCGCTCGGGCCAGTGCACCATCTTCAGCTGCGCGTCGGTCAGCGGCTGCGTCACCGCCGCGTAGCTCCACACCGGGACGACCTTGTGCCGGAACGCGGCGAACTGGTGCTGGTAGGCGTTGGTGGCCAGCAGCACGTTGGGCGCGGTGACCCGCGCGTGCGGTGTGGTCAGCACGTGCTCACCGCCGGTCTCCCGCATGGCGGTGACCCGGGTGGACTCGTGGACGTGCACGCCCATCTCCGTCACCACCCGGTACAGGCCGCGGGACAGCCGGTGCGGGTTGATCAGCGCGCCGCCGACCTTGAACGCGCCGTGGATCGCCGGGGAGTCGATGCGCTCCCTGGCCTGGGCGGCGTCCAGCAGCTCGATCGTGCCCGACCCGCCGAGGCTGTGCACCAGGTCGATGTCGCGTTCCAGCAGCCGCATCTGGTGCCGGTTGGACGCGACCTGGAAGTACCCGGTCGGCTCGAAACCGGCGTCCACGTTGTACTTGCTGCAGAACCGCCGCAGTTCGAGCATGGACTTGCCGACCACCGAGTAGGCGAGCTTCGCCCGCTCCGGCCCGAACCGGTGGATCAACGCGCCCAGGCTGTGCCCGATCGTCGGGGTCATGAAGCCGTCGTTGTGCCCGGAGCCACCCGCGCCCGCGAACTCCGCCTCCAGGATGTGGATCTCCAGCGACGGTTCCGCCTGCTTGAGGAAGAACGCCGTCCACATACCGGTGTAGCCGCCGCCGATGATGGCCACGTCGCAGCGCACGTCCTCGCGCAGCGGCGGGCCGGGGACGACGGGCTCGGTCTCCCGCCAGTAGATCTCGTGCTTGACCGGTACCCCGGCGGCGCTGTCTGGAACAACCGTCTGCGTCATTGTCAGCTCCTCAGGCACGTTCGAAGATCACGCGGGCCAGACCGAGGTGCCGGTTCTGGAAACCGCTCGCCGCCGCGGACAGGTAGCGGTCGTAGTCGTCCACCGCCTGCCCGCCGACCATCGCCTCGGCGCGGTCGCGGTCGGCGAGCAGCCTGCGCCGCCACTCCAGGCAGGTGCGGGCGTAGTGGTCGGCGTCGTTGCGGATGGAGACGATGTCGAAGGCCCGCTCGCTGGCCTCGACCAGCTCCGAGGACCACGGCAGTTCCGACTCCGGGAAGATCCGGTCGATCATGAAGAGCAGGTCGCGCACGGTCTGCTTGGACATCCGGGTGTTGTTGCCCTTGACCATCGTCTGCACGGCCAGCCGGCCGCCCGGCGGCAGCCACTCGCGGCACCGCCGGAAGAACTCCCGGTACGCCGCGATCCGCTCGGCGCGGTCCATGCCCATGTCGGCGAAGTGCTCGAACGCGCCGATCGAGATGATCGCGTCGTAGGCCGCGGTCGGCCGGTGGTCGATCCAGTTCTCCAGCCGGAGCTCGTAGCGGTCGTCCGCCCAGCCCCGGACGTGGTCGAGCTGCGCCTGGCTCAGCGTGAGGCCGACGACCTCGGCGACGCCGTGGCGCTCCACCAGCCTGCGCAGCAGCGCTCCCCAGCCGCTGCCCACGTCGAGCACCCTCTTCGCGCGGTCGGCCCTGGTCTGCTCGACGAGGTAGTCGTGCTTGCGGGCCTGCGCGTCGGTGAGCGTGTCGTCCGGGCCGTCCCACAACGCGCACGAGTAGGTGCGCGTCGGGTCAAGCCACAGCTCGTAGAACTCGTTGCCGATGTCGTAGTGGCTCTGGATCGCCTCGGCGGACGCGCCCTGGTAGGCGGTGCTCCCGTCCGTTGCCAGGCTCGTCACTCGGCACCTCGTTTGGCGCTCGCGGCGACCGCGCGGTTGAGGCGTTCCATCCGGGCCGCCAGCGTGATCCGCCCCTCCAGCTTGAACGCGGGCGGCTGCCTGCCGTCGACGTCGCCGAACCCGTACTTCTCCGCCAGGTCCCCGACCGCGAGCCGCAGCCCGGTCACTTCGAGCAGTTCCGGGTCGGCGCTGAGGTGGGCGATGGCGCGGCCGACGTACTCCGGGGTGTGCGCCACCGCGGCCGGCCCTTCGCCGAGCAGGTCCCACGCCGCCTCCACCCGCTCGGTGCGGACCATGCCGGGGTGCACGGCCACCGCGCCGACGCCGTGCTTGCGCAGCTCCTGGGCCATCCCGAAGGTCATCCGGTCGGAGGCGTACTTGAACACGTCGTAGGCGGTCTGGCCGAGGAACACGTCACCGTCGGTGAACGAGACGTTCGCGATCAGGCCCTTGCCGTTGCGCGCCATCAGCGGCGCGGCCAGCCGGGCGGCCATGAAGTGCCCGCGCACCGACCCGGAGAACAGGTCCCAGCGCCACGACGGCTGCTCCCAGAACGGCGAGTCGAACCGCGCCTCCGGCCACCGCTCGTAGCCGCCCCAGGCGTTGTTGACCAGGACGTCCAACCGGCCGTCGGTCTCGGTGATCCGCTGGAAGAGGCTCTCAGTGTCGGCGTCGTCGTTGTGGTCGCAGCGGACCGCGACGCCCTCACCGCCCCGGGCGGTCACCTCCTCGGCCGTGTCGTCGATCGTGCCGGGCAGGTCCTCGGTGCGGTCGCCGCCCCGGACGCTGCGCCCGGTCACGTACACCTTCGCGCCGGCCTCGCCGAGCGCCAACGCGATCCCGCGGCCCACGCCGCGGCTCGCACCGGTCACCACGGCCACGGTCGACTCGAGCTGGGGTGGTTGCCATCCGCGCGCGGACTCGGTCATGCGGGTTCGTTCCCCTCGGTTCGTTGCCTGGACCAGTACCGCAGCGACTGGCGGTAGGCGTCCCGGTCGCTGACCTTCGGCACCCCCAGCCGGTCGCGCAGCTCGCCCAGCGAGCTCGGCAGCACGCCGCCGCTGAGGTGGGTCACTTCGCTGGTGTCGATCAGGACCTGCAAGTAGCGCCGGGACATCGGCGGCACGCGCTCCAAGGCCACCGGCAGCGGCGCGGTCGCGTCGACGACCCGGATGCGGTCGATCTCCCGCCCGCAGTCGCGCGCGTGGTCGTGGACGATCTCCAGCGCCTCCTCGGCGGTCATGGCCTCGTCGCCGTAGGTCAGCCAGAACAGCCGGCCGTCGAGCTCGTCGGCCTCGACCGCGCGGGCGATCGCGTGCGCGGTCACGTCCAGCGGCACGAAGTCCATGAGGTTGCCGGGGTGCAGCGGGAAGTACGGCGCCTTGCCCCGCGTCATCCAGTCGGACAGCTGCTGCACGATCTGCGGCCTGCTGCTCGCGCCGGTGAACGAGTCGCCGACGATGTTGGTCGGCCGGTGGATCGCGTGCGGCAGGCCGCTCTCCTTGACCAGCCGCTCGGACTCCAGCTTGGACCAGATGTAGGGCGTGACGACGTTGCCCGGCCGCAACCGCTCGATGGGGTGATTCTCGATCGCCCGCACGAAACAGGTGCTGACCAGGTGGATGGGCGCGCAGGCCGCGAGGGCGAAGTCGATCGCCCGCGCGGTGCCGTCGATGTTGATGGCCTGGTAGCGCGCCGGCTCCTGCCCCCAGTCGGTGAGCGCGCCGGAGTGGACCACCACGTCGACGCGCTCGGCCAACTCGTGCCACAGGCGCTCGTCGAGGCCCATCAGCGGCCGGGAGAGGTCGCTGTGGTGCACCTCGTCGGCCTCCGGCACGTCCGTGTCGGCGTGGCCGAGCGCGATGACGTGGTGATCCCGCAGTTCCTCGGCGACCGCGCGACCGACCACCCCGGACCCGCCGGTGATCAGCGCGGTGCGTCTCGCTTTCCCCAAGGCTGTCCTTCCGCTCTACGCGCTGGTGAGGTCGACGGTGGCGAGCGGGGTGAACGCACCGGAGTCGAACAGGTTCCGGCAGCGGTGCCGCTGGATCTTGCCGGTCGGCGTCTTCGGCAGGCTGTTGCGCTCGAGGAAGACGCACTCGTCCAGCACGACGGCCGCCTTCTCCATAGCCAGCGACGCCGCCGCCTCGGCGACCGCCGGGAAGTCCCGACCGGCGCCGGTGACCTCGACGAACAGGGTCAGCCGCTGGACCGTCCCGTCGTGGTGGTCGACCAGCGTCGCGCAGCCGCGGCGGACGCCCTTGATGCCGTCGACCGCGCTCTCCACCTCGCGGGCGTAGATCTTGCGCCCGGCCACGGAGATCAAGTCGTCGGTGCGGCCGACCGGGTAGAGGTGGCCGTCGCGCACGAACCCGATGTCGGACGTGTGCAGCGCGCCGTCCCGGAAGGTCTGCGCGGAGCGCTGTTCGTCGCCCCAGTAGCCCATCGCCAGACTGGGCGAGCGCACGACGATCTCCGACAGCCGGTCGCTCTCGGCGTTGTCCAGCGACACCCCGATGCACGTCCGGCCCGCGCTGACGAGCGACGCGCCCGCCGGATCGTCCGCCTCGACCTCGACCAGCTCGCCGTCGGCGAGGGCGGTCGCGTCCAGCACGAGCCGTCGCCACGGTTCGTCGTCGTGGTTGTAGGTGACCGCGAGAGTGCCCTCCGCCAGGCCGTACGCGGGGACGATGCCGCCGGGTTTGAGCCCGTACTGCCCCAGCGCCGTGGCGGCGTACTGCAGGGTCTCCCACTGGATGCGCTCGGCGCCGATGATGCAGTGCTCGACCTGCGCCAGCCCTCCGGGGTCGATCTTGCCCGCCCGCTGCGCGGCCCGCGCGGCCAGGTACAGGGCGGTGTTCGTCCCGGCGCTGGACCGACCGCCGAACTTGGCCATGTCGGCGAACCAGGTGCCGGGGGAGTAGGCGAACCGTTCGGGCGTGGACAGGAACAGGCTCAGGTCGCACGCCCACGACGACAGCAGGCCGCCGAAGAGGCCCATGTCGTGCGACAGCGGCAACCAGGAGACGAAGACGTCCCGTCCCTTACGCGCGTCGATCAGGTCGGCGATGATGTCCAGCTGCGCGGCCATGGACCTCGGCGACAGCGCGCAGCCCTTGGGCGTGCTGGTGCTGCCCGAGGAGTACTGGATGAACGCCAGCTCGTCGTCCTCCGGCGGCGAGGCGTCGACGCGCCCGCTGTCGGCGAACGACTCGAAGGACCGGCACGGGATCCGGGCGCGCAGCTCGTCGGGCAGCACGCCCAGCAGGTTCTCCTCGACCAGGAACATCACCGGGTCGAGCTGGTCGGCGATCGCGGACAGCTGGGCGGCGTACTCCTCGACGCTCATCCCGCGCGCGGGGACCGGCAGCGACGCGATGGCACCGCCCGCCAGCCACACCCCGAGCAGCCCGCGCACCACGTGCGGGGTGTTGGTGAGCACGGTCGCCACCCGCGTGCCGGGCCGCACGCCCGCGCGGCGAAGCCCCGCGGTCATGTTCTCGGCGTCGCGCACGACTTCCGTCCAGGGGGACGAGCGGTACTCGCCGCCCACCCAGCACTGGATGGACGAGTGCAGCGGCATGGCCGTCCCGGTGAGGCGGTCCCAGAGCCCGGCGCCGGTCGCGGGGTACACCGCCGCGCCGGCCGCCATCGCGATGTCACTCGACATCCGCGACCCCGCCGGACGTGCTCACCTTGTGGCGCTCGGCCAGGGGCTTCGGCGGGGCGCTCGGCGCCGCCCGCCCGCCGCCGACCCGGCTGAGCCCGTCGGCGCGCGCCCTGATCCGGTCCTTGGGGATGCGGACCACTTCCCGGGCGAGGCCGACCGTCTCCAGACCGCGGATGAAGATCGCGGTGAGGTCGACCTCCCACCAGTAGAAGCCGTGGAAGGCGGCCTTGGGGAAGGCGTGGTGGTTGTTGTGCCACGCCTCGCCGAACGACGGGATCGCCAGCCACGCCACGTTGCGCGACTCGTCCGGCGTGTCGAACCGGCGGCGGCCGAAGTAGTGGCCCACGGAGTTCACCGCGTAGGTGACGTGGTTGGCCAGGAAGAAGCGGACGAGGCCGCCCCACAGCACGGCGGTGAGGAAGCCCTGCCAGGTCTGGGTGATCGCCAGGCCGATGAAGCCCGGGAACACGATGCCCCCGACCACGATCCCGACGAAGTGGTTCGAGGCGAACCGGATGTCCTTGTCCCGGGCCAGGTCCGGGCAGTAGCGGATCGGGTCGGACGTGAGGTCCTTGTCGAACAGCCAGCCCATGTGGGAGTGCCACAGGCCCTTCAGCGCGCCGCGCCAGCCCGGCTCGTCGTCCAGGTACGGGCTGTGCGGGTCGCCGGGCTTGTCGGCCACCCGGTGGTGGCGGCGGTGGTGCGCGGTCCAGATCAGCGCCGGGCCCTGGCCGGCGATCGTGCCCGCCCACACCAGGAAGACCTTGATCGCGCGGTTCGTCTGGAACGAGCGGTGCGCCAGCAGCCGGTGGTAGCCGGCCGAGATGCCCAGGATCGCGATCGAGTACATGATCACCAGGGCGACCATGTCCGACCAGCCGACGAGCTTGTTCCACAGCAGCACGATCGCGACGGCGACACCGATGAACGGGATGATCGCAGCCGCGAGGATGAAACCGTGGTGCTCGCGCCCGTTCACCGCGCCGTCCCGTCGGCTACTTTGTCCTTTTCGGACAAAGCGGCGTTGCCCAGCGCGATCAGGTCGCCGAGGGTCCGGGCGTTGGCCGCCTGCTCGGGGTCGAACTCCACCCCGTGGGTCTCTTCGAGGCTGAAGATGATCTCCGCGACCTGGAGGCTCGACAGGCCCAGGTCGCGCAGCACGGCGGTGTCGTCGATGACGACGTCCTTGGTGCGCTTGCCGCGCATCTCCCGCTTGATGAGCGCTTCGACTTCTTCAACAGTAATCAAATTCATCAGTGATGGACCTTTGCCGTCGAGTTTCCTGTTCAGGAGGAAGCGTCAGCCTGTCCGAATTCGCCGGAATACGCTCGGACTGCCCGAGTCGCGACCGAACGCATTCGGTCGGCGGACCCCATTTCCGCCGACCGTCAGGCCACTGTAGCGCCGGCCGTGACCGCCGTAAACAAATCCCGTCGGCCGCCCCGGGCGACGTCCCGTCGGCGGGAGATCTCCCGACGACGGGAGATTCGCGCGGCACTGGCCGGATCGCCGGCCCGTCCATAAACTGGCGATCACCACGCGCCGCGGCCTTTCCTGAAGCCGGTGGCCACCGACGCGCGCTGCCGGAAACCGGCCGAGCGACCCGTTCACCGACAGTCCACAAAGTCCGGACCGAATTCCCAGGAAGGGGGCTCGGGACGCCTGGCGGAACGCGCCGGGCAACCCGGGGCGCCGATGGCCGATCAGCTCCTCGTCTCCGACGACCTCATGGCGTACGTGCGGCGGGTGTCCCTGCGCGAGGACGCCGTGCTGCGCGAGCTCAGGGAGACCACCGCGGAACTGCCCGGTGGCCTGAAGTACCTGGTGATGCCCGAGGAGGGGCAGCTGCTGGCACTGCTGGCGGCCCTGTCGGGCACCCGCCGGATCGTCGAGGTCGGGACGTTCACCGGGTACGCCGCCCTCTGCATGGCCCGCGCGCTCCCGCCGGACGGCACGCTGATCACCTGCGACATCACGGCGCGGTGGTCGAGCATCGCCGTGGAGCACTGGAAGCGCGCCGACGTCGCCGACCGGATCGACTTCCGCACGGGCGACGGGCGGGCCGTGCTCGCCGACCTGCTCGCCGAACTCGGCCCCGGCTCGGTGGACATGGCGTTCATCGACGCCGACAAGGCCGGCTACCGCGACTACTACGAAGGCGTGCTGCGGCTCCTGCGACCGGGCGGGCTGGCCGTCATCGACAACACGCTGCTGTTCGGGCGCGTCGCCGACCCGACGGCCCAGGACGCCGACACCGCGGCGGTCCACGAGCTCAACGAGTCCCTGCGCGACGACGACCGCGTGGACATCGCCGTCCTGCCGATGGCGGACGGCGTCACCCTGGCGAGGAAGAGGTAGGGCGGATGACACCTCGACTAACGGTCCTCGGCGCCGGGGTGATGGGCACCGGCATCACCGCGCTCGCGCTCGGCCACGGCCTGCCCGTGACGCTGGTCGACATCGACCCGGCGGTGCTGGAAGCCGCCCGCGCCTCGGTGGACCGGCAGCTCCGGCACGCCCAGCTGCTCGGCGCCACACCCGACGGGGTGGCCGCCGGCGAGCTGACGACGACCACGTCGGTCGCCGACAGCGCCGGTTCGCTCGCGGTCGTGGAGGCCGTCACCGAGCACGCCGAGCAGAAGGACAAGATCCTGCGCGAGGTCTCCGGCCTCGTCGCACCGGGCACGGTGCTGATCTCCAACACCTCCGGCATCCCGATCGACGAGCTGGCCGCGTCCGTGGAACGCCCCGACGACCTCGTCGGCATCCACTTCATGAACCCCTCGTACCTGATCAAGATGGTCGAGGTGGTCCGCGGCCCGCGCACCGGTGATCGGACGATGGAGTCGGTCCAGGCGCTGCTGGACCGGCTGGGCCGCCGCGGGATCGTCGTGCACGACTCGCCGGGCTTCGTCACCAGCAGGCTGCTGCACCCGATGATCAACACGGCGGCGCGGCTGGTCGGCGAGGGCGTGGCCAGCGCCGAGCAGGTCGACGCGCTGATGGCCGGCTGCCTCGGCCACCCGACCGGCCCGCTGCGCACCGCCGACCTGATCGGCCTGGACAACCTGGCCGACTCGCTGGTGGCGATGAGCGAGCGGCTGGGCGACGACGGCTACCGGCCCTGCGACCACCTGCTCGACCTGGTCGGCGCGGGCAGGCTCGGACGCAAGTCCGGCGCCGGATTCTACGAATACGATGGGACGACCACGTGACAACGGACAACGTCATCGACCGCGACCCGGTGGACTCCGACGTGGTGGCGGGGAAGATCACCGCCTATCTCGAGGCCAAGGCGAAAGCCCCGGTGGCCCACGACGAGGACCTCGCCGACTCCGGGCTGCTGACCTCCATGGTCGCCATGGAGATCGTCGTCTTCCTGGAGTCGACCTTCGGCATCGCCGTGGTCGGCGGTGACCTGAAGATGCGGAACTTCCGCACCGTCGACGACATGGTCGCCCTCGTCGCCCGGCTCCGCGGCGACGGGGAGAACGCGGGCGATGCCTGAGCCGATCGAGGCCGGGCGCGAGCACGTCCGGGCCGCCGTCGCCGACCAGGCGGACTCGTGGGACGCCGCCGGGGCGGTGCCCGTCGAGCTGCTGCGCGACTTGGGCCGCCGCGGTCTGCTGTGCGCGCAGGTGCCCGCCGAGCACGGCGGTCTCGGGCTCGACAGCCGCGCGAGCGGCGAGTTCACCGCGATGGTCGGCGCCCTGTGCAGCTCGACGCGCAGCGTGATGACCTCGCAGGGCATGGCCGCCTGGGCGATCCAACGGCTCGGCAGCGCGGACCAGCAGGGCGAATTCCTGCCCGGCTTGACCGCCGGTCGGCTCGCCGCCGTCGCGATGACCGAGGAGGACGCGGGCAGCGACCTGTCCGGCATCGCCACCCGGATCACGCGCTCGGGCGACGAGGTGGTCGTCACCGGCGCGAAGCGGTGGGTCACCGCGGCCCAGTACGCAGACTTCATCGTCGTGTTCGGCCGGTTCGAGGAGGGCGCCGCCGCCGTCGTCGTCCCCACCGCCGCCCGCAGCGTGCGCGTCCAGCCCGTCCCGACGCCGTTGGGGTGTCGCGCCGCCGGCCACGCGCACGTCGAGTTCGACGGCGTCCGCGTCCCCTACGGCAACGTGCTGGGCGGTGGCGGGCCGTGGATGTCGCTGTTGGTCACCACGGCCCTGTCGTACGGCCGGATGTCGGTCGCCTGGGGGTGCGTCGGCATCCTCCGCGCCTGCCTGCGTGCGTCGGCGGCACACGCCCGCAAGCGCGAGCAGGGCGGCAAACCGATCGGTGAGCACCAGCTGGTCGCCCGGCTGATCGCGGACCTGCACGTGGCCGAGCGGCACGCCACCCAGGCGTGCGAGCACGCCGCCGACCGCTGGGACGCCAACCACCCCGACGTGGTGATGGCCGCGGTGCTGGCCAAGTACGTCAGCGCCCGCAACGCCGCAGCCGGGAGCGCGGCGGCGGTGCAGATCCTCGCCTCGCGGGGCGCCGAGGACAGCGGGCCGGTCGCCCGCGCGTTCCGCGACGCCAAGCTGATGGAGATCATCGAGGGCACCAACGAGACCTGCCAGCTGGTGCTGGCCGAGCACGCCCTGTCCACCTGGTCCTGACGGTTCTGAGGAGCGAGCACCGGTGAGTTCGAGAGCGGAACACGTCAAGTGCCTGGTCTGGGACCTCGACAACACGCTGTGGCGGGGAACCCTCATGGAGGACCCGGCGGTGACCCTGTTCGCCGACCTCGTCGAGGTCGTCAAGACCCTCGACGCGCGGGGCATCCTCCAGTCGGTGGCCAGCCGCAACGACGCCGACCTCGCGCTGCGCCGGTTGGAGGAGCTGGGCGTCGCCGAGTACTTCGTGCTGCCGAAGGTCGGCTGGGGGCCGAAATCGGAATCCATCCGGGAGCTGGCCGACGAGCTGTCGTTCGCCCACGGCGCGATGGCCTTCATCGACGACCAGCCGCAGGAGCGCGCCGAAGTCGAGTACAGCCTGCCGGACGTGCGGTGCTACCCGGCCGAGCAGGCGTCCTCGTTGCCGGACCTCGCGGAGTTCACGCCGAGGACCGTCACCACCGATTCGCGCCGGCGCCGGCAGATGTACCAAGCGGGGTTCCACCGCGACGCCGAGCGCGCCGCCTACCGCGGTTCGGACCAGAACTTCCTGCGGTCGTTGGGCCTGGTGATGACGATCGGGCGGGCGACCGAGGTCGAACTCGGCCGGGTCGAAGAGCTGACCATGCGCACCACGCAGATGAACACCACCGGCGTGTACTACGCCGAGGAGACCCTGCGGCGGCTCATCGCCGACCCGGCGCACGAAGTCCTCACCGTCACGATCACCGACCGGTTCGGCCCGTACGGCGCGGTCGGCGTGGTCGTGCTGGACCGGTACCCGGACGTCTGGCACGTGAAGCTGCTGGCCACGTCCTGCCGGGTCGTCTCGCTCGGCGCCGGCGCGGCCATCCTCAGCTGGCTGCGCAACGAGGCCGCGCGCAGCGGCGTGCACCTGGTCGCCGATTTCCGTCCCACGGACCGCAACCGCGTCATGGACGTGACGTACCGGTTCGCCGACTTCACCGACGACGACTGCTCCTGCCTCGCCGCCCTGCCGGCACCGGACGACGGGGTGAACCGCCTGCACCAGGAGTCTGTGTTCCAGGAGTTGGCCACGACGATGCAGGTGCACGCGCCCGACCTGCGCCCGGTGGAGCTCACCGAGAACCTCACCGCAGGTCGATGACGCCTGCGACGTCCGCAGAGGCGGAGCCTGCTTCGACGTGCGCCCGCCGGTGCTCGGGCACGGGCTCGACCTGGGAGGTGTTCGACAAGCAGTGACACCGATGTCGTTCGACCGGACCCCGCGCTTCGTGGTCCCCCCAGGCCGGCCCGTGCCCGACCGCGCAGTGCACCAGGCTGTCAGCTCGCCGCCGTGTCCGTCCCCTCGTCGGTCCCCAGTCGGCACCCGCAGTTCGGGCAGACCACTCGGTCCTTCGCCCCGTCCGACGGTGGTTTTCCTTCGGCGTTGTCGCTGTTCTTCTTCTTGCGGTTGTCGGGTTTCAGGCCCCGCGCCCTGAGCTCGTCGCGCAGGCCGCGGACGGATAAGTTCGTCTGCTCGGCGTAGGCCAGCAGCGCGTCCTGGTCGGTGACCTCGAGCGAGGACACCTCGGCGTGGTGGCTCCAGGACAACGGCACCCGCCTGCGGGCGGGGTCGAACCGGGAGGCCACGTAGGCCATGTTCATCAGGGTCTGCACGTCGTACCCGGTGATCTGGGCGGCCCGCGAATACTTCTCGCCGAACTTCGCGTTTCCGTAGTTCACCCAGTCACCGATCCACCAGGCAATTCCCCGGCCGATGGAGCCGAGGCGTTTGCCGTGCATTATCCAGTCCGCGCAATCGAGATCGACCTTCGGCTGCCAGGCCACGGGACTGACGGTGGCCCGCTCACGGATCCATTCGGGTGGGACCCTCATCCGAGGGATCGTTTCCACGGTATGCTGCAATCGATCCTCCTTGCGTCACGGGAGGTTCTCTGCGTTGACGTCGGTCCGTTCGATCTTTCCGGTCCCGGAGCCTGTTGACAGGTCTGCGCGGCCCGGACCACCTGCCCTCGGCAGAAGTCCGGAATCCCCCATTTGCTGTCTCGAACCCCCGGTACAACGGCGAAGTTTAACGATCATACGACACATGGGCAACTGTAGGCCGGATGGCGCAGTAATGTCGGCGGACAGCGACGCAAATCGTGCGCCGACCGGCGTACGAACATGATCTGCAATCAAGGGTGATCGCCATGATCGAGGGCTGGCGGCACCGGTCCGTGATTGTCTAGACTGGCCTGGGGGAGTGGTCCTATTTGGTCACTCGCGAAAAGCGCGCGCCGATGGCGTCGACCCCGGTCCGGCCACATCCGACAATTCGGACGTCCACCACGTTTCAACATCGGTTGCGGTGACATTTCGGCGGGGGTGCGGTGATCCATGACCGACGACGACAAGGTGCTCACGTACCTCAAGCGGGTCACGACCGAGCTGCAGGCGACCAGGCAGCGCCTGAAGTCGGTGGAGGACGCCGCGCA
>NZ_JNXC01000057.1 GCF_000716595.1 Saccharothrix sp. NRRL B-16314 | reverse complement strand
GCTCGGCACACACCTCGTCCAAAGCCTCGGCGAAACGCGGGAACGACGCCGCAAGCGCAACGCCCATCCCCGCACGCTGAGCACCCTGACCCGTGAACAAGAACGCCGACTTACCACCGATCAAAGAACCCTGCGACACCCCGGCAGCCGGTCGGCCCTCGGCGAGCGCGTCCAGACCGGCCAGCAAGCCGTCGCGGTCACCAGCCACCACCGCGCCGCGCTGCGACAGCTGCGCCCGCGTCGTCACGGCCGAGAAAGCGACATCCGCCAACCCGAGATCCGGATTCGCCACCAGGTACTCGCGCAACCGACCGGCCTGCGCGCGCAACGCCGCTTCGCCCTTGCCGGACACGAGCACCGGCACCACCGACGGCTGGAAGGACCCGCCCGCGACGACAGCGGGCTCCGCCGCACCGGGCGGCGCCTCCTCGATGATCACGTGCGCGTTGGTGCCGCTGACGCCGAACGACGACACACCGGCACGACGCGGACGCGTCGAGGCAGGCCACTCCTCCGACTCGGTGAGCAGCTTGACCTGCTCGTCGTCCCAGTCGACGTGCGGGGACGGCGCGTCAACGTGGAGCGTCTGCGGCAGCACCCCGTTCCGCAGCGCCATGACCATCTTGATCACACCGGCCACACCGGCAGCCGCCGACGAGTGCCCGATGTTCGACTTGATCGAGCCAAGCCGCAGCGGACCGTTCTCCCGCTCACGCCCATACGTGGCCAGCAGTGCCTGAGCCTCGATCGGGTCACCCAACCGGGTACCCGTGCCGTGACCCTCCACCGCGTCGACCTCAGCCGGTGACAGGCCCGCGTTCGCCAACGCCTGCCGGATCACACGTTCCTGCGACGGACCGTTCGGAGCCGTCAGACCGTTGCTCGCGCCGTCCTGGTTGACCGCACTGCCGCGCACGACCGCGAGCACGCGGTGGCCGAGGCGACGGGCGTCGGACAACCGCTCCATCACCAGCAGGCCGAGACCGTCCGAGAACCCGGTCCCGTCCGCGCCCTCCGCGTACGACTTGCAACGCCCGTCCGGCGCCAAACCGCGCTGGCGACTGAACTCCACCAGCAGGAACGGCCCGGACAGAACGGTCACACCGCCGACGAGAGCCATCGAGCACTCGCCCGACCGCAACGCCTGCGACGCGAGGTGCATCGCCACCAGCGACGACGAGCACGCCGTGTCCACCGACACCGCCGGGCCTTCCAGACCCAGGCTGTAGGCGACCCGGCCGGACACCACGCTCGACGTGGTGCCCGTCAGCCGGAAGCCCTCCAGCTCCGGTGGCATCGAGCCGCCGTAGTCGGACGTCACGACGCCGCAGAACACGCCGGTGTCGGTGCCGCGCAACGACGTCGGGTCCAGACCCGCGTCCTCCAAGGCCTCCCACGCCGCCTCCAGCAGCAGCCGCTGCTGCGGGTCGGTGGCCAGCGCCTCACGCGGGCTGATGCCGAAGAACCCGGCGTCGAAGTCGCCCGCGTCCCGCAGGAAGCCGCCGCCGCGCGTGTACACCGTGCCGACGTGATCGGGGTTCGGGTCGTACAGCCGCTCCAGGTCCCAACCGCGATCCTCCGGCAGCCCGGAGATCGCGTCACGGCCCTCCGCGACCAGCCGCCACAGGTCGGCGGGCGAGGCGACACCGCCGGGGTAGCGGCAGCTCATGCCGACGATCGCCAACGGCTCGTCGGCCGGCGTCCCCGCCTGCTTGCTCCGGGTCTGCTTGGTCCGGGCCGACGTCGCGGCCGGCTGCACCCCCTCGACCTCGGACAGCAGCAGCCGGGTGACCGCGGCGGACGTCGGGTGGTCGAAGACCAGCGTCGACGGCAGCCGAACACCGCTGGCCTGCGTCAACCGGTTCCGCAGCTCCACCGCGGCCAGCGAGTCGAAGCCCAGTTCCTTGAACGCGCGGTCCGCGTCGACGGCCGCCGGCGAGGCGTGCCCGAGGACGGACGCCACCTGCCCGCGCACCAGGTCGAGCGTGATGCGCTCCCAGTCGGCCCGCGGCACGCCCGCCAGCCGTTCCGCGAGCGAACCACCGGCTCCGGTCCGCCGTGCGGGCACGCGGACCAGGCCGCGCAGCAACGCGGGCAGCATCCCGTCCCGCGCCTGCACCCGCAGGGCGGCGAGGTCGAGCCGCACCGGCACCAGCAGCGCGTCACCGAGCCCGGTGGCCCGGTCGAACAGCTCCAGACCGAGGTCGACCGACAGCGCGCCGACGCCCATCCGCTCCAGCCGCGCCAGCTCGGCGTCGTCCAGCTCACCGGTCATCCCGGTGGCACCGGCCCAGAGACCCCACGCCAGCGAACTCGCGACCAGACCGTCAGCGCGACGCTTCGCCGCCAACGCGTCCAGGAAGGCGTTCGCCGCCGCGTAGTTGCCCTGGCCCGCGCTGCCCATCAACGCCGCGACGGACGAGAACAGCACGAACGCCGACAGGTCCATGCCCGAGGTCAGCTCGTGCAGGTGCAGTGCGGCATCGACCTTCGGCCGCAGCACCCGGTCGAACTGCTCGGGCGTCAGCGACTCGATCACGCCGTCGTCCAGCACACCGGCCGCGTGCACCACCGCCGTCAGCGGCTGCTCCAGCGAGCCGATCAGGTCTGCCAACTGGTCCCGATCGGACACATCACACGCCGCGACCACGGTACGGGCGCCCAGGGTGTCCAGCTCGGCAACCAGTTCCGTGACACCGTCCGCCGCCGCACCGCGCCGGCTCACCAGCACCAGGTGCTTGGCCCCGCGCTCGGCGAAGTGCTTCGCGAACACCGCGCCCAGACCACCCGTGCCGCCGGTGATCAGCACCGACCCGTCCGGGTCGAACGCGGGCAGCTCGGACGACGTGGCAACCGCACGGGCCAGCCTCGGCGCGAGCAGTCGACCGCCGCGCACGGCGACCTGCGGCTCCTCAAGACCGATGACCGCGGCCCAGTCCGGTTCGCCGCCGTCGAGGTCGCCGTCGAGGTCGACCAGCAGGAAGCGTCCCGGGTGCTCGGACTGCGCGCTGCGCACCAAACCCCACACCGACGCGACCGCCAGGTCGGGCGCCTCATCGCCCACCGCGATGCCGCCACGCGTGGCCACCACGAGCCGGGCACCCGCCAGGGCGTCACTCGCCAACCAGCCCTGCAACAGCGTGAGCGTGCGCTCGGCGACCACGCGCACCGCTGCGGCACCCGCGTCCGCCGAGCTCTCGACCACGGCGATGACGGCGTCCGGAACCTCGGCGCCCTCGGCCGAGGCGAGTTCCAGCGCGGCGAGGCCGTCCGGACCACCGAGGTGCGCGACCTTGGTCGGCCCCGACGTGCCCTCGACGGCGGCCCACTCGACCTTGAACAGCGAGTTCTGGCCGCCCTTGCCGCCTTCGAGCTGCGACTGGTCGACCGGGCGCATCGCGATGGACCGCACGGAGACGACCTCCGCGCCGGAGTCGTCGATCGCGTCGAGCCGCACGGCGGAATGACCGGTCATGACGGCGCGGACGCGCAGGCGAGTCGCGCCAGGGCGCGCGATCCGCGCGCCGGACCAGCTGAACGGCATCTTGCGCTGGGCGTTGTCGCCCTCGACCAACAGCACCGCGCCGCTCTGCAACGCGGCGTCGAACAGGGCCGGGTGCAGGCCGAAACCGTGCACCGCGTCCACGTACTCGTCCGGGAGCGCGACCTCGGCGTAGATCTCGTCGCCGTCGCGCCACGCGGCACGCAGGCCTTGGAAGATCGGGCCGTAGTCGTAGCCGATGCCGGTCAGGCGCGCGTACATGTCGTCCACCACGAGCGGCTCGGCACCTGCCGGCGGCCACTCGGACGGCCATGCCGCCATGGACTCGGACTGCGGCGCGAGCACACCCCGGGCGTGGCAGGTCGTCTCGCTCGCACCGTCCGCCGCCACCGGGCGGGTGTAGATCGCGACCGTGCGGCGGCCGTCCTCGTCCGGCTCGCCGACCGTGACCTGGACCTGGACCGCCACCTGCTCTTGCAGCAGCAGCGGGGATTCGAGGACCAGCTCCTCGACCACCGGGCATCCGGTCCGGGCACCGGCGGCCATCGCCATCTCGACGTGGGAGGTGCCGGGCACGACGATGTTGCCGAGCAGCACGTGCTCGGCGACCCACGGCTGCGTCTCCGTGGACAGGATGCCGGTGAACAGCCACTCGTCCCGGTCGCCGACCGCGACCGCGGCGGCCAGCACCGGGTGGTCGAGGCGACCGAGTCCGGCAGCGGCCGGGTCGCCGGCGCCGGTGTTGGGGGAAAGCCAGAAGCGCTCGCGCTGGAAGGCGTAGGTCGGCAGCTCGACCCGATGCGCGCCTTCGTAGAACGCGGTCCAGTCGACGGTGGCACCGGCGATGTGCGCCTGCGCCAGGAAAGCCGCGAAGGTGTCCGGCTCTGGGTGGCGGGCGCGCAACGCCGACACGAACACGGCGTCGTCTTCCACCGACTGCCGCGCCATCGCGGTCAGCACACCGTCCGGGCCCAGCTCCAGGAAACGGGTCACGCCCTCGGTCCGGAGGGTACGGACGCCGTCGACGAACCGCACCGCGCCGCGAACGTGGTCGACCCAGTAGCCGGGGTCGGTCAGCTCGGCCGACACCACACCACCGGTCACGTTCGACACGATCGGAATACGCGGCTCGCTGAACGTCAGACCCTCCGCGACCGTGCGGAACTCGGCCAGCATCGGGTCCATCAAGTGCGAGTGGAACGCGTGACTGACCTTGAGACGGGTGGTCTTGCGGTCCTGCCACTGCGGCAGCCACTCGTCCAACGCCTCGATCTCACCGGAAACGACCACAGCCTGCGGGCCGTTGATCGCCGCGACCGACAGGCGACCTTCGAAGCCGTCAAGCGACGCAACGACTTCCTGCTCCGTCGCCTGCACCGCCGCCATCCCGCCACCGGCGGGCAACGCACCCATCAAACGGCCACGCGCGACCACCAACGTGCACGCGTCAGACAGCGACAACACACCGGACACGTGAGCAGCAGCCAGCTCACCGACCGAGTGACCGATCAGGTAGTCCGGCCGCATGCCGAGCGACTCGACCAGACGGAACAAAGCCACCTCGACCGCGAACAACGCCGCCTGCGTGAACTCCGTCTCGTTCAACAACGCAGCTTCGGGCGAACCCTCCGCAGCACCCAGCAAATCCTTCAGCGAACGACCCAGCTTCGGGTCCAGCTTAGCGCAGACCTCGTCCAGAGCTTCGGCGAAACGCGGGAACGAGGACGCCAACTCCACGCCCATCCCCGCGCGCTGAGCGCCCTGACCCGTGAACAGGAACGCCGTGCTGCCGCTCGACACCTGTCCCTGGAACACACCGGCCCCAGGCCCGCCATCGGCGAGTGCGCCCAGTCCGGCCAGCAAAGCGTCGCGGTCCGTCGCCGACACCGCGCCGCGCTGCGACAGGTGCGCCCGCGTCGTCGCCGCCGAGAAACCGACATCGCGCAAGCCGAGATCCGGGTGCGCCGTCAGGTGCGCGCGCAACCGGGCGGCCTGCGCCCGCAACGCCTCGTCGCTCTTGCCCGACAGCAGGACCGGCACGGCGGACGGCACGTGCGACACACCGTCGACCGGAGCGGACGTCTCGGTGGGCGCCTCTTCCAGGATGACGTGCGCGTTGGTGCCGCTGATCCCGAACGACGACACACCGGCCCGGCGGAGTCGTTCACCGGCCGGCCACTCCTCGGCCTCGGTGAGCAGCTTGACCTGACCGGAGTCCCAGTCGACGTGCGGTGTCGGCGCGTCCACGTGGAGGGTGGGCGGCAGCACGCCGTTGCGCATCGCCATGACCATCTTGATCACGCTGGCGACGCCGGCCGCGGCCGAGGTGTGCCCGATGTTGGATTTGATCGACCCGAGCCGCAGCGGACCGTTCTCGCGCTCGCTGCCGTAGGTGGCGAGCAGTGCCTGAGCCTCGATCGGGTCGCCCAACCGGGTGCCCGTGCCGTGGCCTTCGACGGCGTCGACGTCGGCCGCGCTGACACCGGCGTTCGCCAGCGCCTGCCGGATGACCCTTTCCTGCGACGGACCGTTCGGCGCGGTCAGACCGTTGCTCGCGCCGTCCTGGTTGACCGCGCTGCCCCGCACGACCGCGAGCACGCGGTGCCCGTTGCGGCGGGCGTCCGACAGCCGTTCCATCACCAGCAGGCCGAGGCCGTCGGAGAACCCGGTCCCGTCCGCGCCGGCCGCGTACGGCTTGCAGCGCCCGTCCGCCGCCAGACCGCGCTGCCGGCTGAACTCCACCAGCAGGAACGGCCCGGCGAGGACCGTGACGCCGCCGACGAGGGCGAGCGAGCACTCGCCCGACCGCAACGCCTGCGACGCGAGGTGCATCGCCACGAGAGAAGACGAACAGGCGGTGTCGACCGTGACCGCCGGGCCTTCCAGCCCCAGGCTGTAGGCGACCCGGCCGGACACGATGCTGCCCACCGTGCCGGTGAGGCGGAAACCCTCCTGCTCCGACGTCATCGAGCCGCCGTAGAACGACGAGACCGCTCCGCAGAACACACCCGTGTCGGAGCCGCGCAACGACGTCGGGTCGATCCCCGCGTCCTCGAACGCCTCCCACGCGCCTTCGAGGACCAGTCGCTGCGCCGGGTCGATGGCCAGCGCCTCACGCGGGCTGATGCCGAAGAACCCGGCGTCGAAATCGCCGACGCCGTCGACGAAACCGCCGCCGCCCGCGTAGACCTTGCCGAGCTGGTCCGGGTCGGGGTCGTAGAGGTTCTCCAGGTCCCAGCCACGGTCCTCCGGCAGCCCGACGACCGCGTCACGGCCTTCGGACACCAGCTTCCACAGCTCGTCCGGTGACGTGGCGCCGCCGGGGAACCGGCAGCTCATGCCCACGATCGCGATCGGCTCGGACGCCTGGGCGAGCAGCCGTCGGTTCTGCTGGCGCAGTCGCTCGGTCTCCTTGAGCGACTTGCGGAGGGCGTCGACGATGTCGTTCTGTTTCGCGGCCATGCCTACGCCTTCCCGTCCGGACGCGAAGCCGCGACCACGTGCTCGATCTCTGTCATGCCAGGCTTTCTCGCGTCTTGGGTCATGACACGTCTTCTTGGGCCATCCGGATGAGCGCGTCCACGTCGAGGTCGTCGATCGCCTCGACGTCCTCTTCGGTCGAGTCGTCGTCCTGATCACCGCTCGCCAGTTCGAGGAGGGTGTCGAGCAGTCCCGCCTTGCGCAGCCGGCCGATCGGGATCGAGGTCAGCACGTCGCGGATCTCGTCCTCCTCCGACCGTCGCTCGGTGGTCGGCTGGGCGGCGTCCGGCATGGCGATCGGGATCAGGAACCGGGTCACCGCGAGCGGGTTCGGGTGGTCGAAGACGAGCGTGGTCGGCAGCCGCAGGCCGGTGGCCCGGGTGAGCCGGTTCCGCAGCTCGACCGCGGCCAGCGAGTCGAAGCCCAGCTCCTTGAACGCGCGGTCGGGCTCGATGGCGTCCAGCGAGGCGTGCCCGAGGACGGACGCGACCTGCGCGCGGACCAGGTCGAGCGCGACCCGTTCCCTGTGGTTCGGCGCGACGCCGGCCAGCCGTTCGGCCAGCGAGCCGCCGGCGGACTCGACCCGTCGTGCCGGCGCGCGCACCAGCCCGCGCAGCAACGCGGGCAGCATGCCGGAGCGCGCCTGGCCACGCAGTGCGCCGAGGTCGAGCGGGATCGGCACGAACAGCGCTTCGTCCAGCTTGCGCGCCTGGTCGAACAGGTCGAGGCCGAGGCGGGCGGACAGCACGCCGAAGCCCTGCCGTTCGAGCCGGGCGATCTCGTTGTCGTCCAAGTCGCCGGTCATACCGGTGGCGTCGCCCCAGAGGCCCCACGCCAGCGACGTGGCGACCAGGCCGTCGGCGCGTCGCTTGGCGGCGAGCGCGTCGAGGAACGTGTTCGCGGCGGCGTAGTTGGCCTGGCCGGAGTTGCCGATCTGCGCCGCGAACGACGAGAACACGACGAACTCCGACAGGTCCATGCCGGCGGTCAGCTCGTGCAGGTGCAGCGCGGCGTCGATCTTCGGCCGCATCACCCGCTCCAGCCGCTCCGGGGTCAGCGACTCGACCAGGCCGTCGTCCAGCACACCGGCCGAGTGGATCACGCCGGTGAGCGGGCGCTCCAGCGAGCCGAGGAGCGTGGCGACCTGGGCGCGGTCGGACACGTCGCACGCGGCGACGTGCGCTTCGGCGCCGAGCGACGCCAGTTCGGCCACCAGCTCCGCCACGCCCTCGGCGGCCGGACCGCGACGGCTGACCAGCAGCAGGTGCCTGGCGCCGTGCCGCTCGGCGAGGTGCCTGGCGAACAGCGCGCCGAGCCCGCTGGTGCCACCGGTGATCAGCACCGTGCCGTCGGGGTCCGGCGGTGCGGGGACGGTGAGCACGAGCTTGCCGGTGTTGCGGCCTTCGCGCAGGAACCGGAACGCCTCCCGCCCGCGCCGCACGTCCCACGTGCGGATCGGCGAGTGGTCGACCGCGCCCTGCTCGAACAGCGCGACGATCTCCAGGAGCATCTGCTGGATGCGCTCGGGTCCGGCTTCCATCAGGTCGTAGGACCGGTAGCGCACACCCGGGTGGTCGGCGGCCACGGTCGCCGGGTCGCGCAGGTCCGCCTTGCCCATCTCGATGAACCTGCCGCCGCGGGGCAGCAGTTCCAGTGAGGCGTCAACGAACTCGCCCGCCAGCGCGTCCAGGACCACGTCGACGCCCTCGCCGCCGGTGACGTCGAGGAACTTCTCGCGGAACGCGAGGTCGCGCGAGGAGGCGATCCGCTCGTCGGGGATGCCGAACGCCCGGACCGCGTCCCACTTCGGCTCGCTCGCCGTGGCGAAGACCTCGACACCCCAGTGCTTGGCCAACTGCACGGCCGCCATGCCCACACCGCCGGCCGCGGCGTGCACGAGCAGCCGTTCGCCGGGCTTCAGGCCGGCCAGGTCGACCAGGCCGTAGTACGCGGTCAGGTAGACCACCGGCAACGCCGCCGCTTCGGCGAAGGAGAAGCCTTCGGGCATCGGCACGACCGTCTGCCGGTCGGCCACCGCCACCGGTCCGAACGCGTCCAGCACCAGGCCGAACACCCGGTCGCCGACCGCGAGGTCCGTCACGCCGGAGCCGACCTCCAGCACCACACCGGCCGCTTCGCTGCCCAGCGGCGCGTCGCCCGGGTAGAGGCCGAGCGCGATCAGCACGTCCCGGAAGTTCAGGCCCGCGGCCCGGACACCGACGCGCACCTCGTTCACGCCCAGTGCCCGCTCCCCCGCGGACGGCATGATCGCCAGGTCTTCCAGGGAGCCCTTGCGCTTGCTCGCCAGCCGCCACGCGCCACCGGTCGACTCCGCTGCGGCCCGGCTGAGCCGGGGTGCGAGCAGACCTCCGGCGCGCACGGCGACCTGCGGTTCGTCCAGCCCGATGACCGTGGCCCAGTCCAGCTGTTCGCCCCGCTCGTCCTTCTCACCCCGTTCGCCCTGCTCGGTGACTTCGCGGTCTTCGCCGTCTTCGCGGTCGAGGTCCACGAGCAGGAACCGGCCGGGGTGCTCGGACTGGGCGCTGCGCACCAGGCCCCAGACCGGCGTGACGGCCAGGTCGGCGGCCTCGTCACCGACCGCGACACCGCGTCGGGTGGCGATGACCAGTCGTGCGTCGGTGAGCCGTTCGTTCGCCAGCCAGCGCTGCACCAGGTCGAGCGTCCGCCCGGCGACCTCACGGGCCGCCGTGGCGGCGTCCGGCTGCGCGGTGGGCTCGATCGTGACGAGCACCGCGTCGGGCGCCGTGGCGCCGTCCGCCAACGCCTGGTCCAGCTCCGCGAGGTCCGCGTAACGCTCGCCCTGTGCGGCCATCCCACCGAGGACCACGATCCGCGCCGTCCCGGACGGCTTCACGTCCTGGACCGAGACCCACTCGACCTGGAACAGCGCGCGCTGCTGTCCACGTTGCGCGCCTTCGAGTTGAGCCTGGTCCACCGGACGGACCGCGATGGTGTCGACCGCGACGACCATCGCCCCGGTCTCGTCGACCACGTCGATCCGCATCGCGGACTCACCCGCCGGACTGATCCGGACCCGGACCCGCGAACCACCCGGCCGCTGTCCCAACCGCACCCCGGACCAGGAGAACGGCAGGTCCGCACCGGACCCGGCCTCCTTCTCGATCAGCCCACCGTGCAAGGTCGCGTCGAACAGAGCAGGATGAATGCCGAACCCGCGCACCACGGCACCGAGATCACCGCCACCAGCACCACCGCCACCGAGATCACCCGAAAGTGATCCCGCACCCGGGGATGAATGGGAATCGGGATTTTGTTGCCGGGAAAGAGAAGATGTGGCGCCCCCGCCCCCGGTGTCCTCGGGCAGCACGACCTCGGTGTAAAGGTCCTCACCGGACCGCCACGCCGCGCGCACGCCCTGGAACAGCGGACCGTAGTCGTAACCGACCTCGGCCAGCCGCGGGTACAGCGAGTCCACCGCGAGCGCCTGCGCGCCCGCCGGCGGCCACGCCGCGGGGAACGGCACGGACGCCTGCGCGTCGGCGACCAGCCACCCGCGCGCGTGGCAGGTGGTCTCGCGTTCGCCGTCGGCGCCGGTGGCCTCCGGGCGCGAGTAGATCGCCACCGGCCGGCGGCCGTCCTCGTCCGCCGGCGCGACGGTGACCTGCACCTGCCGCGCGGCGTCGTCGGTCAGGATCAGCGGTGCTTCGAGCACGATCTCGTCCACGACCGGGCAGCCCGCCTGACGACCGGCGGTCAACGCCAGTTCGACCAGCGCGGCACCGGGCACGATGACCAAGCCGAAGACGGCGTGGTCCTGCGTCCACGGTTGGGCGTCGGCCGACATGCGGCCGGTGAACAGCCACTCGTCGCGGTCGCCGACCTGCACGGCGGCGGCCAGCACCGGGTGCTCCAGCCGCCCGAGCCCGGCCGCGGCCGGGTCGCCGGACACGCCGGGCACCAGCCAGTACCGCTGCCGCTGGAACGCGTACCTCGGCAGCTCCACCCGCCGTGCGCCGCTGCCTGCGAAGAACCCCGCCCAGTCCACCGGAACCCCGGCGACGTGCGCCTCCGCCAGTGACGTCGCGAACCGCCCAGGCCCGCCTTCACCCCGCCGCAACGTCCCGACCGCGGTGACCCGGTCGGCCGCGTCGAGGGCCTGGACGGTGTCCTCCACCGACATCGTCAGCACCGGGTGCGGCGACATCTCGATGAAGCAGTTCACGCCGTTGCCGATCAACGCGCGCACCGCGGGCTCGAAGCCGACCCGGCCGCGCAGGTTGCGGTACCAGTAGTCGGCGTCCAGCTCGGCGGTGTCCACGAACCCGCCCCGCAGGGTCGAGTAGAACGGGATACCGCCCGAACGCGGCGTGATCGGCGCGAGCACGTCGAGCAGTTCGGTTTCGATCGCCTCCACCTGCGCGGAGTGCGAGGCGTAGTCGACGGCCACCTTCTTCGCCCGGATGCCCTCGGCCGTGCAGGCCTCCACCAGCCGGTCGAGCGCGTCGGGTTCACCGGCGACGACCACCGCCGCCGGGCTGTTCACCGCCGCCACGGACACACTGCTGCCGTACGGCTCGATCAGCTCCTCGACCCGCTCCACCGCCAGCGCCACGGACACCAGCCCGCCGTGACCCGCCAGCCGCTCACCGATCGCACGGCTGCGCAGCGCCACGACCCGCGCCGCGTCCTCAAGCGACAGACCGCCCGCCACGTACGCCGCCGCGATCTCACCCTGCGAGTGCCCGACAACGGCCGTGGGCACGACGCCGTAGGACTGCCACAGCCGCGCGAGGGACACCATCACCGCGAACAACGCGGGCTGCACGACGTCCACCCGCGCCAGCGAAGGCGCACCGGGCGCACCGCGCAGCACTTCCTCCAACTGCCAGTCGACGTGCGGGGACAACGCCTTGCCGCAGGCCGCGATCTCCTCGGCGAACACCGGCGAGGAGTCCAGCAGCTCGACCGCCATCCGCTCCCACTGCGCTCCCTGACCCGGGAACACGAACACCGCCTTGCCGCCGATCACGTGACCTTCGAGCACGTTCGCCGCCGGCTCGGCCGCGCTGAGCGCCTTGAGCCCGGTCAGCAGTTCGCCACGATCGCCGGCCACGACCACCGCACGCCGGTCCAGGTGCGCACGGGTGGTGGCGTACGAGAATCCGGCGTCCAGCAAGGAGAGTTCGGGCTGGGCGATGAGCAACGCGCGCAGCTGGTCGGCCTGCTCGCGCAACGCCGCCTCACCGCGCGCGGACAGCAGCACCGGCACAGCGGCGGGCTGAACGGCGGCGGGCTGAACGGCCGGCTCCTCGGACACCGCCTCGGCGGGCGGCTCCTCCAGGATGACGTGCGCGTTCGTGCCGCTGACGCCGAACGACGACACCCCCGCCCGACGCGGCCGGTCGCCGGCGGGCCACGGCTCGGCTTCCGTCAGCAGCCGCACGTCACCGGCGGTCCAGTCGACGTTCGGCGACGGCGCGTCCACGTGCAGGGTGCGCGGCAGCACCTCGTGCCGCATCGCCATGACCATCTTGATGATCCCGGCGACGCCGGCCGCGGCCTGGGTGTGGCCGATGTTCGACTTGACCGAGCCGAGGCGCAGCGCGCCGTTCTCGCGTTCCCGCCCGTAGGTGGCGAGCAACGCCTTGGCCTCGATCGGGTCACCGAGTGGCGTCCCGGTGCCGTGCCCTTCGACGGCGTCCACGTCGGACGCCTTCAGGGCCGCGTCGGCGAGCGCCTGTCGGATCACCCGCTCCTGCGAGGGACCGTTGGGCGCGGTGAGGCCGTTGCTGGCGCCGTCCTGGTTGACCGCGCTGCCGCGGATCACTGCGAGCACCTTGTGCCCGTTGCGCCGCGCGTCGGACAGCCGCTCCAGCACCAGCAGCCCGGCGCCTTCCGCCCAGCCGACGCCGTCGGCGGCAGCCGCGTACGCCTTGCAGCGCCCGTCCGGCGAGACACCGCGCTGGCGGCTGAACTCGATGAAGACGCTCGGCCGCGCGAGCACGGTGACGCCGCCGACCAGCGCGATCGAACACTCGCGCGCCCGCAGCGACTGGCTCGCCAGGTGCACCGCGACGAGCGAGGACGAGCACGCGGTGTCCACGCTGACCGCCGGGCCCTCGAACCCGAACGTGTAGCTCAGCCGTCCTGACGCGACGCTGCCCGCGGACGCGATGGTCAGGTAGCCCTCGACCTCGGGACGCCGGTCGCTCTGGCCCGCGACGAACCCGTAGTCCTGGTACATGACGCCGCAGAACACGCCGGTGTCGCTGCCGCGCAGGGAAGTCGGGTCGATGCCCGCGTCCTCGAACGCCTCCCACGCGGACTCCAGCAGCAGCCGCTGCTGCGGGTCCATCACCATCGCCTCGCGCGGGCTGACGCCGAAGAACTCCGCGTCGAAGTCGCCCGCGCCGTCGACGAACCCGCCGCCGCGCGCGTAGGACGTGCCGGTGTGGTCCGGGTCGGGGTCGTAGAGGTGCTCGACGTCCCAGCCGCGGTCGCCGGGGAACTCCCCCGACGTGCCGATGCGGCCGTCCGCCACGAGTTGCCACAGCTCGTCGGGCGACGTCACGCCGCCCGGGTAGCGGCAGCTCATGCCGACGATGGCGAGCGGCTCGCTCGCGCGGTCCTCGTACTCGGACAGCCGCGCGCGGGTCTCGCTGAGGTCGACGGCCATCTTCTTCAGATACCGGACCAACTTCTCCTGCTGCGGGTCGGTGACTCCACCGCTCATAGCCGTGTCCCTCGGGCGATCCGGGCTTGCGGTCGCACTCGTCATGACGCGCCGAACTCCGCGTCGATCAGCTGGAAAACCTCGTCCATCGTGGTTGCCGCTTCGATCCGTTCGGTCGCGAGCTGCGGACCGTCCGTGAGCGCGGCGAGGAGCACGCGCAGCCGTCCGGCCACCCGTTCCTTCTCGGCGTTCTCGATCGTGGCGAGCATGCCTTCGAGCTTCGCGAGCTCCTGGTCGATGGGCGCTTCAGGGGCGTCGCCGTCGATTTCGGACAGGAGCAGTTGTGCGACCGACGCCGATGTCGGGTGGTCGAAGACCAGGGTGGCGGGCAGCCGGACGCCGCCTGCCTGGTTGAGCCGGTTGCGCAGTTCCACCGCGGACAGCGAGTCGAATCCGAGGTCCTTGAACGCGCGTTCTGGCTGGATGCTGTCGGGTGAGGGGTGGCCGAGGATGGCCGCGACCTGTGCCCGCACGAACTGGAGGACGACTGATTCCCGTTCGGCCGGTTGCACGCCCGCGAGTCGCTGTGCCAGTGACACGTGCTGCTCGACGCGGCGGGCGGGCATCCGGACCAGTCCGCGCAGCAACGCGGGGAGCGTGCCGGACCGTGCGCGCACGCGCAGTGCGCCGAGGTCGAGGCGCACCGGCGCGAGGAGCGCCGTGTCGAGCCGCGAGGAGTGGTCGAAGAGGTCGAGCCCCAGCTCGGTGGACAGCGGTTCCACGCCGGTCCGCGCGAGACGGGCGATCTCGGCGTCGTCGAGCGTGCCCGCCATGCCCGCTTCGCCCCACAGGCCCCATGCCAGCGAACTGGCTGCGAGCCCTTCGGACCGCCGCCGTGCGGCGAGCGCGTCCAGGAACGTGTTCGCCGCCGCGTAGTTGCCCTGGCCGGGGGTGCCGATCAGGCCGGTGATCGAGGAGAACAGCACGAACGCCGCGAGGTCCAGGCCGGCGGTCAGCTCGTGCAGGTGCAGTGCGGCGTCGACCTTCGGTCGCATCACCCGCTCCAACTGCTCGGCGGTCAACGAGTCGACCACGCCGTCGTCCAGCACACCCGCCGCGTGGACCACAGCGGTCAGCGGGTGCTCCAACGACGCGATCAGCTCGGCCACCTGGGCGCGATCGGTCACGTCGCAGGCCGCGATCACGGCACGTGCGCCGAGCGCGTCCAGTTCCGCGACGAGTTCCGACGCGCCTTCGGCGGCCGGTCCGCGCCGGCTCACCAGGACGAGGTGCTGCGCGCCGTGCCAGGAGACCAGGTGCTTGGCGAACACCGGACCGAGGCCACCGGTGCCGCCGGTGATCAAGACCGTCCCGTCCGGGTCGAGCGCCGACAGCGGTTCGCCGGGCTCGGCCGCCGGGGTCAGCCTCGGCACGAGCACGCGTCCCTCGCGCACCGCCACCTGCGGTTCGTCCAGACCGGCCAGCGCGTCCCAGTCCGGCCCGTCCGCCGTGTCGACGTCGACCAGCAGGAACCGGTCCGGGTGCTCGGACTGCGCGCTGCGCAGCAGACCCCACACGGGTGCCAGTGCGAGGTCGGGCGCCTCGTCACCCACCGCGATGCCGTGGCGGGTGACGACGGCCAGCTTCATCTCGGCCGACATCGGGTCGGCGAGCCACTGCTGCACCAACGCCAGCGTGTCCTTGGCGACCGCGTGGGCCGCCGCGCCGGGCTCTCCCGCTGTCGTGCCGGGTTCTCCTGGCGTCGCCGCGATCCGCACCACGACCAGGTCGGGTGCCTTCTCGCCGGTGGTCAGGGCCAGTTCGAGCGCGTCGAGATCGGCGTAGTCGCCCTCGCCGCCGAGAACCGCGGTGCGGACGGGGCCGTCACCGTTGCGGCTCGCGGGCGTCACGGGCGTCCACGTGACCTCGAACAGGGAAGTCGGGCCGCGCCGCGTGCCTTCGAGCTGGGCCGGGTCCACCGGGCGGAGGACGAACGCGTCGACCGACGCCACGGGCTCGCCCAGTTCGGACGTGATGTCGACGCGCAGCGCGGAGTCGCCCGCCGGGGCGATCCGGACCCGCACCCGCGGGCCACCGACCGTGCCGGGCCGCACGCCCGACCACGAGAACGGCAGCCCGACCGGTGCGCCGGGCTCCAGGTCCAGCAGCACGCCGTGCAGTGCCGCGTCGAACAGCGCCGGGTGCAGGTCGAACCCGGTGCCGCCGATGCCCTCGGGGAGGACGACCTCGGTGAAGACCTCGTCGCCGACCCGCCAGGCGGCTCGCAGGCCTTGGAACAGCGGGCCGTAGTCGTAGCCGATCTCGGCCAGGCGCGCGTACAGCCCGTCCACGTCGACCTGTTCGGCGCCCGCGGGCGGCCACTGGACCGGGAGCCACGTCGGCGCGGTGGCCTCCGCGTCCGCGGCGAGCGTTCCGCGCGCGTGGCAGACCGCCGCGCGTTCGTCGCCGGTTTCCGGGCGCGAGTAGATCGCGACCTCGCGCCGGCCGTCCTGGTCCTGCTCGCCGACGGTGACCTGCACCTGGACCGCCGCGTTGTCCGGCAGCACCAGCGGCGCCTCCAGGACCAGCTCCTCCAGTCCGCGGTTACCCGTCTGGCGGCCGGCGGCCAGGGCCAGCTCGACCAGGGCGGCGCCCGGCACGATCACCATGCCCAGCACCACGTGGTCGCGCACCCACGGCACGGTGTCCTGCGACATCCGCCCGGCGAACACCCACTCGTCGCGGTCGCCCACCGGCACCGCCGCCGCGAGCACCGGGTGCTCCAGCCGGCCGAGGCCGGAGGAGGCCGGGTCGGTCGCGCCGGCGCTGGACGGGAGGAAGTAGCGCTCGCGCTGGAACGCGTAGGTCGGGAGTTCGACGCGCCGCGCGCCGGTGTCGGCGTAGAACGCCGGCCAGTCGATCGGGGCTCCGGCGAAGTGCGCCTGGGCCAGGAACCCGGCGAAGGTCTCCGGCTCGGCGTGCCGGGCGCGCAGCGTCGAGGCGAACACGATGTCGTCGTCGTCCAGCGACTGGCGTGCCATCGCGGTGAGCACGCCGTCCGGGCCGAGCTCGAAGAACTTCGTCACGCCCTCGGCTTGGAGGGTGCGGACACCGTTCATGAACCGCACCGGCTGCCGGACGTGGTCGACCCAATAGCCCGGTTCGGTCAGCTCCGAGGACACCGACTTGCCGGTCACGTTGGACACGATCGGGATGCGAGGGGCGTTGAACGTCAGACCCTCGGCGACCTTGCGGAACTCGGCCAGCATCGGGTCCATCAGGTGCGAGTGGAACGCGTGGCTGACCTTGAGGCGCGTGGTCTTCCGGTGCTGCCACGACGGCAACCACTCGTCCAACGCGTCCAGATCACCCGACACCACAACCGCTTGCGGCCCGTTGACCGCCGCGACCGACAAGCGACCGGCGAACGCATCGAGCGACGGGACGACCTCTTCCTCCGTCGCCTGCACCGCCGCCATGCCACCACCAGCCGGCAAAGCACCCATCAACCGACCACGCGCCACCACCAACGCGCACGCATCCGCCAGCGACAACACACCGGCGACGTGAGCAGCGGCGAGTTCACCGACCGAATGACCGATCAGGAAGTCCGGCCGCATACCCAACGACTCGACCAGACGGAACAAAGCCACCTCGACCGCGAACAACGCCGCCTGCGTGAACTCCGTCTCGTTCAACAACGCAGCCTCAGG
>NZ_JNXC01000056.1 GCF_000716595.1 Saccharothrix sp. NRRL B-16314 | reverse complement strand
AGCTCGTCAGGGTACTTCTTCGGTGGTGCCACGGACGACTCCCTTCAGGCCCCTATCGGACCATGTCTGGAAAGCCACCGAGTTACCGGGGGAAGCTCAGTGTCAACGCCGCCAGGAGTAGCGCGGCCACAAACGCAGAGCGCACGTCGATGATCCCTTCGCGTCATTGGTCAGGGCTGGACTACGACCTGGGAGCGCTCCCAGGAAATTTGTCGGCCAAGTGGCCCCTCGTGCAAGGAGGCTTGAAGCGGGAGGGGCCACTGCCGATCGAGGTTCTCCTGAACCCGAGTTGGAGCGTAGCAACAGAACTTTTGGGGTGAAACCCGGAGGATTCCTGCACGTAATACCACCGCGACTACTGGCGAAGCGGTTCGGCGGGCATTCGGACGATTGCGTATACGTATTTTTTGCCTACTTCTTGAGCGAGAGGGCGCCATGCTGTCGAATCGCTCCGGCGTGGTGGTGCGGGAGGTCGGCGAGCAGGTGGTCGACGACGTCCTGCGGTCCACGCTCAACGGCAAGACCACACCGCGGCGCAAGTCGCGCAGTTCGGGACCGCGAGATCGTCACGATCGCCGGTTCTCATCCGCGGTGGTCGCGTGCGTGCCGTTCGACGAGGGCTGGGATGGGTGAGACCTCCCCGGGTCGACCGGTTGTGCCGACGGCGAGTCGAGCCGGTTCGATCGACGAACTACCGGTGTCGGGCCCCGGTGCTCGGTCGCGGGGAGATGACCGGCCGCGTCTGCGGCGACCAGCTCGTCGGACCGGTTGATCAGCACGATGTCGCGGTGGCCGAGGTCGGGCCGCCCCGATCAACCGGTGGCTGACCTTGCGCGGCAAAGGTCACGCCGTCGTGCACGAGTAGCACCACGCGCACTTCCCGATTCGTCGCGGGCATCATCGGTAGAAGACGGCCAACGGGTCAGGGGTGCCCATGGCGACCGGCACTGCCGTCTGCGGTGCGGGCGTCGAACCGTCGGCGGTACTCCGACGGCGAGGTGTCGAAGGCCGCGGTGAAGCGCTGCCGCATGGTGACCGTGCTGCCGAATCCGCAGGTGGCAGCGACTTGGTCGATCGGCAGGTCCGTGGACTCCAGCAGCCGGCGGGCCTCGTCGAGGCGCCGGCGCCTGATCCACGTCGCCGGGGTGGTCCCGGTGGAGGCCTGGAACGCCCGGATGAAGGTGCGTCGGCTCAGGTGCGCGACATCGGCGAGGCGTTCGACCGGCAGGGGTTCCGCCAGGTGCCGCAACGCCCATTCGAGCACGGCGGCGATCGGGTCGTTCGCAGACTGCGCCGGCAGCGGGCGTTCGATGTACTGCGCCTGTCCGCCCTCGCGGTGCGGGGCCACGACGAGGCTGCGGGCCACCCGGTTGGCCGCCGCGGCACCGAGCCTGCCGCGCACCAGGTGCAGGCAGGCGTCGATCGCGGAGGCGGTGCCCGCGGAGGTCAGCACGTCGCCGTGGTCGATGTACAGCACGGAGGCGTCCACGTCGACGTCGCGGTGACGGGCGGCGAGCATGTCGACGGCCTGCCAGTGCGTTACCGCGGTACGCCGTGACAGCAGGCCCGCGTCCGCGACGGCACCCAGGCACAGCCCGACGATCGTGGCGCCGCGACGGTGGGCTTTTGCCAAGGTCCGCCGCAGGGCCGGACCGGCGGCGCGACCGTCCTCGAACCAGCAGGGCACGACATTCTGCCCGTCAGGCCAGGCTCCAGCCGACTCCGGGGTCAAGGGGTCGGCGGGTCGGAGCCCGTCGTCGCGACGGTCTGGAGAAGCCCGCTCGATGTGGTTAGAAGTGCTGGTCAGCGGGCTTCTCGTGCGCCTGTTTCGGCCCAGTCCGCGCAGGAGGAGGTTGTCGTCGCAGCTCAGCACCCCTGTGCGGGGTTCCGACTCCCCGCAGACCCCTGTAGGTCGTTCGCGAGCTGCCAGATCAGGTGGGGGGGTCGAGGCCGGTGCGGGATCGAGGTACTCGCTCATCCGGTCCCTGTGGCGGCGGCCCAGTTCCGGGTTGGGGACGTTCGAGCGGTACGCCTCGAACGATGGCGTGACTGTGATGACGTGGACGAGGTCCACGCCGTCGCGCCAGATCATCCAGTCGACGATTCCGCGCTGGACGAGGTCGTCGCGGAGGTCGTCGGGGAGGACTCGGTGTGCGGCTTCGTAGTCGAGTTCCCGGCCGGGCTTGAGCCGGGTTCGGAGGACGACGGTCTCCATCGCGGACTCCTGTCGGGTGGTGGGAAAGGCCCGCGGTGGGCGCCGGAACGCTCACCGCGGGCCGGGGTGTGTCAGCTGTTCGCGACAGTGACGTTGTCCCAGCGGAGCGGGCTCACGGTGGTGTCAGCCCACCAGTCGCCCAGGGAGACCGTGTCGAACTGGCGGATGCCCGCGGCGGTCGTCATGACCTGGCCGTCGATCGACATGGTGACTCCGGCGCCGGAGCGGTAGTCCCAGGTGGCCCGGTGCCACCCGGTCGTCCGGGTCACGGTGCCGGCCGTGCTGGTTCCGTTGACCCGGTAGACGTACTTGGTGGCCGAGACCGAGGTGTTGACGCCCAGGCCGCGCCAGCTCGCGTCGTCGGACGCGCCCTCGTCCACCCGCGCCATGGACTGGACGCTGGTGTCGGCCGCGTCATCGTAGAACCACACCGAGGCGAGCTGGTAGTTCTTGCCGCTCAGCTTGGCGGTGAGGACGTCGGTGTCCTCGTCGGTGGCGTAGGCGTTCGTGCCGCTTCGTGCGCCGGTCGTCAGGGTGGCGCTGCCCTTGGCCGCGGTGAAGGTGCCCAGGCCGTGCTCGAAGTCCTGGGCGAACGAGGCGACGCTGACGTCGTCCCAGTAGGCGGTGCCCGCGGCCGAGTCGGCCCACCAGTCGCCGAGCGCGATGCCGTCGAACTCGGTGATCCCGGTGGGGGAGGCGACGAGTTGGCCGTCGATGTAGAGGTCCACGCCGGTACCGGAGGTGTAGTCGAAGGTGAACTGGTGCCACCCGGTCGTGCGCGTCACCGAGGTCGCCGTCGTGGTGGCGCCGGACCGGTAGACGTACTTGTCCGAGGAGACCGAGGTCCGGACGCCGAGGCCACGCCACTCCGGACCGTCCCAGCCGTCCTTGTCGGCACGGGCCATCGCGCTGAGCGAGGTCTGGCTCGTGTTGTCGTGGAACCACACCGACACCCGCTTGCGCTGGGCCTGGACGAAGTCGGTGTGGATGACGCTGGTGTCCCCGGACTGGGCGAAGCTCGACCCGCCACCGTGGGTGATCGTGGTGCTGGTGCCCGGCGCGCCCCTGACCGTGGACCAGTTCGCCAGTCCGTTGGTGAACCCGCCGGTGAAGTTCGCCGCGCCCGGGTAGGGGAAGGACGAGTCGACGCCGATGTCGGCGTACCGCATCAACGAGGGGTTGAAACCGTCCGCCCAGCTCACGTTGTTCAGGATGTGCGAGCCCGAGTCGTTCACGTGGAACGCGGCGCCCTGGGTGTCGTAGACGTGGACGTTCGAGAAGGTCTGGCCGTACGAGTCGTTGTCGGTGTAGATCCCCTTCGGCGCGTAGTCGATCATGGAGGGGTGGGCGCGGACGCCGGTGATCGTGATCTGGTTGTAGGTGTTGGTCGCGTAGGGCTCGGTGTCGGAGATGCCGAACGTGTACACCGCGCCGACGTCGCCGCTGTCCTGTGCGGCGTCGTGCACCCGGACGTACTCGATCAGGTTGTCCCTGGCGTAGTCGTCGGTGTCGGGGGAGATGTCGCGATCGGCGTAGATCGCCGTCGCGAAGCGCGGCGTGTCGAAGATGTCCAGGTGGGACGCCGTGTTGCGGCTGGAGTTGGCGAAGGCCACGCCGGCTGCGGAGCCGACGAGCTCACCGACCTGTGAGATGACCGAGTTGGACACCCTGTTCCCGTACTGGGTGTCGCCTTCGCCGGGGTACTGGCCTTCGAGGAAGACGCCGGAGTGACCGATCCGGTCGATCCAGTTGTTGTTGAAAGTGTTGTCGTGGTTGGTCTTCAGCAGGTAGATGGCGGAGTACCCGGCGTTGGTGAGGTGCGAGTTGGCGACGGTGATGTCGTGGGTGTTCTCCAGGAACACCATGCCGACCCGGTGCTGCGGCAGGTTGATCTGCCGGTCGTAGCGGGGGTTCGCGTGGCCTTCACCGGAATCTCCGGCGCTGACCCACCCGTGCCGGAAGTCGGCGGTGAAATCGGTGCCGCGGATGGTCAGGCCGTCGAAGGTGATGTTGTGCGCGGGTGCCGACGTCGAGCTGCCGCGCACGGAGACCAGCTTCTGCACCGCGGGCACGATGACGCTCTTGTCGGCCATGGTGCCGGACTTCGGCTTGTAGTAGAGGTAGCCGGAGGCCTTGTCGTAGAAGTACTCGTCCGGCGCGTCGAGCAGGCTCAGCGCACCTTGGACGAAGAACCGCGATTTCGCCAGCGTGTAGCGGGCACTGCGGGCGAGGGTGATCACCCGGTTGGTCGTGTCGACGCCGGCGATCGGCGTGCGCTCGGAGTACCAGGTCCAGTCGAGCTCACCACCCGGCCACAGACCGACGGACATGGCCGACAAGTCGGAGAAGTCGACACCGGTGAGGTCGCCTGCGTTGTAGCCCAGCTGAGTGTAGGACTTGGACACACCGGACGACCGCAAGTACGGCGCTTGTGCCATGGGGAAGTCGGCGTCGTACTGCCGGTTCGGGAACCGTGCCAGGGTCGCCCGGGCGCCGTCCACGTACAGGGTGTTGACCGACTTGTTCGCGCCGATGTTCGTCCGGTAGACGCCGTTCTGCTGCAGTGACCACCCGGTTGCCGCCGTCCCACCGACCAGGTGGGCGCTGCCGGTCCCTCCGCTGGACCGGTAGACCACGTCGTGGCCGTTGCGGCCGGAGTCCGCGTCGGTGAACTCGATCGTGCTGGTCTGCGTGTAGGCGCCCGGAGCGAGGTTCACCCTGATGTCCGCCGTCATGGCGGGCAGCAGGGTCCGGATCGAGTCACGGGCCTTCTGCACCGTCTGCCACGGTTTCGCGGCCGTCCCATCCCCGGTGGTGTCACTCCCGGTCGTCGCGACGTAGAAGTCGGTCGCAGCCGCTACCGCCGGCGACGCGACGGTCACGGCCGCAGCCGTCGCCATCGCGGCACCCGCCAGCACGGTGAAGAGTCTTTCCCACGTCTTTACTGCGCGTGTCACCAAGTCACATCCTTGTAATTCGGCTTTTGCCAAGGGAAAACGGGGTGCGGGCGGGCGTGAGAACGCCGGACGAGCAGTAGGTGGACGACCTCGGCGGAGCACGGGGGCGACCGTGCTCGCGGCCGGCACGGGGGTCTTCGGGGCCGGAGGGCGTTGTCCGCTGGGCTCATGGCGATGCGGGGTCGGAGCGGCGCGGGCGCGTGGTCGAGGACTGGCCCATTCCGTGGGCGGTGAACAGCCGGACCGCTTCGTTGGGGTCGTGGCCCGCGAGCGCGTCGACGAGTTCGCTGTGCCTGGTCGCCATGAGGTTCCAGTCGCCGGTGAACCTCGCGTTCGCCACGACTTGGAGCTGCCACAGCGCGGGTTCGACGGTCGCCCACAAGCGCAGCAGCATCGAATTGCCGCCCAGGGCGCACACCAGGCGGTGGAAGCGCAGGTCGGCCTCGCGGAACGCGATGATGTCGTTGCTCTTCGCGGCATTGCGCATGTGCGTGACCTCGAGCCGCAGCCTGCTGATCTCGGCCGGGGTGAGCTTGCCGGTGGCCCGGCGGGCGGCGGCGGTCTCCAGCAGCACGCGGGCCTCTCTGGCCTCACGCGCTTCGACCTGCGAAATCTCGGTGACGAAGTTCCCGAGTCGGGGACGGTGGGTGATGAGCCCTTCGAGGGCGAGCCTGCGGATGGCCTCGCGGGCCGGGGTCTGGCTGGTGCCCAGGGTCGTGGCCACATCGGACTCGACGATCCGGGAGCCGGGCGGCAGCTGCCCGGTGATGATCCAGCCGCGCAGGGCTTCGTACGCGTGGTCCGACAAGAGCGCGGCTTCGCGCGGCACCACCGGGACGGGGTCCGGCAGCCGCGGGTGCCGGTGCACGGTCGTCTCGCGGGTCCGCCGGGAGATCGTCGACTGGGACACCCCGAACCGGGCGGCCAGCTCGCGGGTGCCGACCGGCTGGCCGCCTGTGGGCAGCCTGGTCCCGTCGAGCAGGCGCGGCCGTCCGCCTCGCACGCCGTCCCGCAGGCCGCTGGACCCCAGGCGGTCGAACCGGCGTCGCCACTTGCCGACGGTCGCGGGGGTGATGTCGAGGGCGGTGGCGACGTCCTTGTTGGAGCGGCCGTCCGCGCACATCAGGACGATCTTCGCGCGGAGGGCGAGGCTCGGGCTGTCGACGGAGTCGGTGAGCTCCACGAGCTGGCGACGCTCTGTCGCGGAGAGCACGAGCGGAGTTGGGGGGCGTCCGGGTGCCGGCATAGTTGGCGATAGTCCATTCCGCACCGCAGAATGTCCAGAGTTGGTCGACGGACTTATGACTCGATCGACCCTGATCACCACCTATTTCTTGACATGTTCGACGGAGCCGCTGCATCGTCTCCACTCACCGAACGCCGTGTTGCCGCCGTGGGACGGCCTGGTTTCGGTCGTGAGACGAGAAGCAAGTGGAGGCCCCTCAATGTCACGTTCTGTAAGCAGGCGACTGGTTGCCGTCGCCACTGCGGTGGGGTTGGTCGCGCTGTCGGCCTGTGGCTCCGGGTTCGAGGACTCGTCCGATTCCGGTTCGGCTCAGGCGGACGGTCAGACCGGCGAGGTGCGCGTGCTCGTCAACGTCACCACGAACCTGACCAAGGAGTTCTGGCGCGAGGTGGTCAAGCCCTTCGAGGACGCGCACCCGGGTGTCACCGTGAAGATCGAGCCGGGCACCCCGTCGGTGAAGGAGGCGCTGCCGCGACTGCTGGCCGCGGGCGACGCGCCGGACGTCGTCGAGACGCTGAACGCCGACAAGACGCTGGCCCCGCAGATGCTCGACCTGAGCGACCAGCCGTGGGTCAAGGACACCCCGCTGGTCGACGAGGCCGAAGTGGACGGCAAGACCTACTCCGTGGGTGTGGGCGTCCAGGCGCAGAACCTGGTCTTCTACAACAAGGACGCCTTCGCCAAGGCCGGCATCTCGAAGGCGCCCACCACGCTCGACGAGTTCGAAGCCGCCTTGGGCAAGGTGAAGGACGCGGGTTACCTGCCGCTGCGCACCGCGGGCGGCGGCTGGGCGACCGGCACCCAGTTCGCCGAACTCGCCGATGCGACCGTGTTCAGCCGGAACCCCGACTGGTACGCCGACGTGCTGGCGAAGAAGACCACCCCGGGCCAGTCCTACCTGCCGATCCTCGAACGCTACAAGAGCTGGATCGACAAGGGCTACCTCGACAAGAACGCGCTGGGCCTGGACGAGAAGACCGCGCCCGCCCACTTCTTCCAGGGCAAGTCGGCGATGTACGTCATGGGCAGCTGGTTCGTGGCCACGGCCGACGCCGGCAAGCCGTCGTTCCCGGTCGGCGTCTTCGCCGCGCCGCCGGCGACCGGGGACTCCGCGAGCGCGCCGATGGGTGTGAGCGTGGCGATGCCGTACATGGTCACCAAGAACACCGGGAAGAAGGAGTTGGCCGTCGAACTGGTCAAGTACCTGACCACCGACAAGGCCGCGATCCAGAAGCAGCTGCGCCAGGACGGCAACTTCCGCAAGGGCGTCGCGGACGGGTTGAGCCCGCTCGGCGCCGAGGTGCAGGCCCTGCTGGAGGCCGCGCCGAAGCAGGTCCCGCACCCCGAGGGGTTGGGCTCGGTCCGCCTGCCCGCGGGCTTCAACACCGAGCTGAACAAGCAGGTCCAGAGCCTGTACACCGGTAAGTCGCCCGCGGACGTGGCCGCAGGCATCGACAGCTGGACGGCGTCGCACTGATGACGCGGAACCTCCTGTCGGTGAGGACCGGACCCGCTGCGGGCGCGGGTCCGGTCCGCCGGCCCGGCCGGACGTTCCCGAGCAGGCGCGGCATCGCCACTCGGGCCCGACTCGCCACCGCTTCCATGGTCCTGCCCGCCCTCGCGCTGTTCGTCGTCATGATCGTGATTCCGGTGGGGCTCTCGGTGTACCTGAGCCTGACCGACTGGGACGGCTACAGCGCCGACCCGGGTTTTGTCGGACTGGGCAACTACTTCCGCCTCTTCCGGGTGAGCGAGGTGCTGACCGCGGCGGTCACGACGCTGATCATCGCGGGGGCGGGCACGGTCCTGCTCAACGCCCTCGGGCTCGGCTTCGCGATGCTGGTGCACCGGAAGTCACGGCTCAACTCCACCTTCCGGGCGGTCTTGTTCTACCCCCACGTCCTCAGCGCACTGGTCGTCGGTTTCCTGTGGAGCGCGCTGTTGGGCACCACCGGTGTGGTGAACACCTTCGTGACCGAGGCCGGCGGCGAAGTCCTGCCGTTCCTGTCGGACCCGACGTGGGCCCGGACGACGCTCATCGGCGTGATCGTGTGGTTCGGCTTCGGCGTGAACCTCGTGCTCTACATCGCCGGACTGCAGACGGTGCCGCAGGACCTGGTGGAGGCAGCGCAGATCGACGGCGCGTCCCGGTGGCAGACCTTCCGGCACTTGACGCTGCCCAGCCTGGCCCCGGTCGTCACGGTGAACATCGTCTTGTCGTTGGTGACCCTGCTCAAGACCTACGACATCGTCGTGTCGCTCACCGGCGGCGGTCCCGCGGGCTCCACGCAGACAGCGGCGTACCTGATCTTGTCCGACTCGTTCGGCAACAGCGCGCTCGGGTTCGGATCGGCACAGTCCGTCGTGCTCATGGTGGTGACGGGTCTGCTGGCCCTGACGGTGTCCCGCCTGAGGGCGGGCGCGGACGAGGCGGTGGCGAAGTGAAGGCGCTCAAGCTCGGCTTCATGGGCGTGGTGGCGGTGCTGATGCTGGTGCCGATGTACCTGCTCGTGGTGAACGCGTTCAAGGCGCAGCAGGACATCCTCACCAACCCGTTCTCATTGTCGCCGGATCTGCTGACGACCGAGTACCTGGTGATGGCCCTGTCCAATCCGGACTTCGACATCGTCAAGGGCTACGCGGTGACGATCCTGTTCGTCGTCCTGGTCAACGCGTTGTCGATCCTCCTCGCGTGCCCGGTGTCCTACGTCATCTCCCGCCGGGCCCGGCGGCCGTACCGGCTGCTCCTGCTGCTCTTCGTGGCGGGCACCTTCATCCCCAGCCAGGTGCTGCTGATCCCGGTCGTCTACACGCTGAAGTTCCTCGGACTGATGAACTCCATCCCGGGGTTCGTCCTGTTCGAGACGGCCCTGACGCTGCCGTTCTCGGTGTTCCTGTACAGCGGCTACATCAGCACGATCCCGCGCAGCCTCGACGAGGCCGCGACGATCGACGGCGCGGGCGTGCACCGCACGTTCTGGTCGGTGATCTTCCCGCTGATGCGGCCCGTGGTGGCCACCATGGTCATCCTCAACACGTTCTCCGTCTGGAACGACTTCGCCAACCCGCAGATCCTCCTCGGCCCGAGCAGCGGTCTGTACACGATCACGACCGGCATCTACGCCGCCGTGGGCCAGTACAGCACCGACTACACCGTGGTCTTCCCGACGCTCCTGCTTGCGGCGGCGCCGCCGCTGATCGCCTTCGTGTTGCTGCAGCGCTACATCATCGGCGGCCTGTCGACAGGAGCGGTCAAGGGATGACGAAGGTCGTGGCGACCGAGCCCCTCGGCGAGACACCCACCTGGGCGGTGCTCCAACGAGCGCTGTTCGACGCCTTGGACGAGGCCTGGCGGGTGTACGAGGCGCGCTACTGCGAGCCGGACGGGTCACTGCGCTACACCGGCTCGATGCAGCCGCGCGACGGCGCTGACGACTTCTACGAGGCGTTCACCGGCTGGGGCGTGCTCTACCAGCTGGGCGGATCGGCCGATCTGCTGGCGGCGACGAAGCGGCACTGGGAGGCGGTCACCGAGCAGATGGACCGGCGCGGTTACATCGCCGGCGAGTTCGAGCTCGGCTACGACTGGTTCCACATCGGCGAACAGCTGACCGTCTTCTACTCGTTGTGCGCGGCCGACCCGGCCGACGAGTCGTTCCGCGCTCGCGCGGTCCGGTTCGCGGAGCTGTACCTGGCGGACTCTCCGACGGGTAACTACGACCACGCGAAGCGGATGATCCGGGCTCCCCACAACGGTGGGGGAGGACCGCGCTACGGCGTCTGCGAGGACTGGCGCAGCTTCGGCGCGGAGCTGACCAACATGCGGCCCTACGGCCTGCCGCTGGAGGACGTCCCCGGCGTGGAGAGCTGGGAGGACCTGGCCGATCCCGCCAATGCGGACGCCATGGGCCGGGCGATGTGGGACCGCCTCGGCCGGGGTGACGTCGCGGTCAACCTCGCCGCGACCGGGCTCGCCGCCAACGCCTGGCTGTACGGGCACGACGAGCGGTTCCACGCGTGGGCGCTGGAGTACCTCGACGCCTGGGTGGCCCGCGCGGCGGCCAACGGCGGAATCGTGCCCGACAACGTCGGACCGTCCGGAGAGGTCGGCGAACTGCACGGTGGCCGCTGGTTCGGCGGCAACTACGGCTGGACCTGGCCGCACGGGCTCTACACCATCGGGATGGCGGTGAGCGTCGCCGCGCTCAACGCGGCGCTGCTCAGCGGCGATCCCGGCCGGCTCGACATCGCACGGTCCCTGCTCGACCTCGTGTACCGGCACGGTGTCGTCATGCCGGTCGACGACTCGGACACCCCGTTGCGCGACCGGTGGGTCGCGGAACTGGGCGAGGAGACCGCCACCCCGACGTTCCTGGTCCCCAACCGGTACGGCCTCGCCGGGTGGTTCGACTTCCAGCCGCCGCAGCTCACCCTGCCGGTGTGGCTGTGGCAGGCGAGCCTGTCCGACGCGGACTGGAAGCGGATCACCGACCTGCGCGAGCGCACCTGCTACGACTGGCGGACCGTGCGGGACTTCCGCAACAAGGAGGACGCGGGCCACGAGGCGCCCTGGATCGCCTACCTCCAGGGTGACAACCCGGACTACCCGGAGCGGATTCTCCGCGTCGCCCTCTCGCAGGTCCGGCGCAGGCTCGCGTTGATCGCCCGGGACACCGGGGAAGTCCGGGACCGCGACATCCACCACTGGCAGCGGCACAACCCCGTCACCACGGAGGCACTGCTGCAGCTCACCACGGGCACTCCCCAGGTGCTGTTCAACGGCGGGCTGCTGCCCTTCCGGGTGTCCTACGCCGACGCCGGGACCGGCCGCCCCGGGCTGCCGCCGGAGGTGGCGGCCCTGGTCACCACCGTCGAGGCCGAGCGCACCTGCCTGGAGCTGGTGAACCTCGCCGTGACGGCCACCCGGCGGGTCGTCGTCCGGGCCGGCGGCTTCGGCGCCGACCGGATCGACGAGATCCACTACAGCGGCGCCGAGGGCGGGTACCCCGGCGCCCCGACGGCCTACACCGCGCCGGCGAGCCGGACCGTTTCCCGGACCGCAGCCGTCGGCGCCACCGAGGTGGAGGTCGAGCTTCCGCCCGGGCACCGCATCCGTCTCGACCTGCGGATCACCGTGCGCGCCAACCAGGCGCGCCACAGCACGACGATGAACAAGGGGACCTCATGAGCACCGACCACGCCAACCTGCCGAACCGGGTCTGGGACATCCCGGTCCGCGGGGACACGCCGCCGCCCGCCGATGCGGAGCTGGTCCGCCGGCTCCACGGGGTCAGCGCGGCGACTGCGTGCGCGCGGATGAACTCCCAGGGCGTGCGCCGGACGTGGATCGACGGCCCCGTCGCGCTCAACCGCGGCCAGAAGGTCGTCGGCCGCGCCGTGACCCTGCAGTTCATGCCGCAGCGCGAGGACATCGCCGACGGGGTCACCCAGGAGTACATCGAGCGGACCACCGCGCTGTGGGCCGTCCTCGACGAGATCCAGCCCGGTGACGTCCTCGTCGTGGAGGCCAGGGGCAGCCACACCACCGGCTGCTTCGGCGACATGCTCGTGCGCTACTTCAAGAACCGCGGTGGCGCCGCGCTCGTGGTGGACGGGCGCATCCGGGACGTCCCGAGGGTGAGCCGGCTCGACGTGCCGATCTGGTGCACCGGGGCCACTCCGCACTACGCGTCGCAGACCGAGCTGTTCCCGTGGGCCTACAACGTGCCCGTCGCGGTGGGCGGGGTGCTCACGCTGCCCGGCGACTACGTCGTGGCCGATGACGACGGCGCGGTGGTCGTGCCCCGAAGCCGCGCGGAGCGCCTGCTCGCCGACGCCGCCGCCCACGAGGAGTGGGAGGTGTTCAGCCGGATGCGCATCGACCAGGGCGCACCGCTGCGCGACTACTACCCGCTCACCGAGGAGACCCGGCGCGAGTACGAACTCTGGCTGGCCAACGGCGCGGGCACCGGGGCTCGATGAGCGCCACCGCACTGGGCGCGGAACGCCTTCCACGGCGTCCCGGCGTCGTGATCAGCGGCATCGGGCTCGGCGGCGCGCCCATCGGTGACCTCTACGAGCCGATCGGCGAAGACCGGGCGCGGGCCACCGTCGACGCGGCGTGGGACGGCGGCATCCGCTACTACGACACGGCGCCCCACTACGGACTCGGCCTGTCCGAGCGCCGGGTGGGAGCCGCGCTGGCGGGCAGGCGCGGCTGGACGCTGTCGACCAAGGTCGGCAGGCTGCTGGAGCGCGACGACGAGGGCGCGCTGTCCCGGGTGCGGGACTACAGCCGCGACGGAGTGGCGCGGTCGCTGGAAGCCAGTCTGCTCAGGCTGGGGCTGGACCGGATCGACATCGTGTACGTGCACGACCCCGACGACCACTGGGAACAGGCGAGTGCCGAGGCCGTGCCCGCGCTCTGCGCCCTGCGTGACCAGGGGGTGATCGGCGCGGTCGGGGTGGGGATGAACCAGTCGGCGATGCTCGCCCGGTTCGTCGCCGAGACCGATGTCGATCTCGTCATGTGTGCGGGGCGCTTCACGCTCCTGGAGCAGCCCGCGCTGGCCGACCTGCTGCCCACCGCCGCCGGGCGGCAGGTCGGCGTCATCGCCGCCGGCGTGTTCAACTCCGGTGTGCTCGCGCGGGTTCAGCCCTCGCAGGACGCCCGGTACGACTACGCCCAAGCCCCGGCCGCGGTGCTCGCCAAGGCCCGGGCACTGGCCGACGTGTGCCGTGAGCACGACACGACCCTGCCAGCCGCGGCGGCGTGGTTCCCCCGCACGCACCCCGCGGTGCTGGGCGTCGTGCTCGGGATGAGCTCGGCCGAGGAGGTGCGGCAGAACCTCGCGCTGCCGCGCCCACCGGACGAGCTGTGGGCCGACCTGGTCGCCCGCGGCCTGCTCCTGCCGCAGCACGCCGGGGCGGCGTGACCGTGCGCCTGGACGCTCACCACCACCTGTGGAGCCCGACCCGCCGGCGCCGGTGGCTGGACAACCCGGAGCTCGCCGCCATCCGCGGCCCCTACTGGCTCCCGGAACTGCGTGACGTCGCGGCCCGCTGCGACGTCGACGCGACGATCCTCGTGCAGACGATCCCGGACGAGGCGGAGACCCTCGACTTCCTCGAGCTGGCCGCGGACAGCGCGGGCCTGGTGGCGGGCGTCGTCGGCTGGGTCGACCTGACCGCGCCGGATGTGCCCGGCCGGCTCGCCGCTCTTCGCCAGGCGCGCGGCGGGGATCGGCTGTGCGGGGTGCGACATGCCGTTCAGGCCGAGCCGGACCCGAACTGGCTAGACCGGGCCGACGTCCGGCGCGGCATCGCCGCGGTCGGACGCGCCGGGTTGACCTACGACCTGCTCGTGAAGCCACCACAGTGGGGGGCGGCGCTGCGGCTGGCCCGGGACCTGCCGGACGTGAACGTGGTCGTCGACCACGCGGGCAGCCCGCCGGTTGCCGGCGAACTCGGGCCGTGGACCCGGTGGTCGACGGCGCTCGCGGAACTGCCCAACGTGTCCGTCAAGCTCTCCGGACTGCTCGGGCTCGGCCCGGTCGACCGGGTGCTCCCCGTGATCGACCACGTGGTGTCGACGTTCACCCCGTGGCGGGTGATGGCCGGGTCCGACTGGCCGGTGTGCGAGCTGTTCACCCCGGTCTCGACCGTCTGGCGCATCCACGAGCTGGCGACCGTGCGGCTGACGGCGGCGGAACGCACCGCCGTTCTCGCGGGTACGGCGCGGGCCTTCTACCTGTCTGCGGCGGGCCGGGCCGGGCCGCACCGCTCGTGAGCTCCGTGTGGCCACGAACTCGGGACACCGACTGGCCTGCGAGCGCATCGCGGTCAATGACCCGCCCGGCGCCGCCGGGGCCGTGCTCACCCGGATCACCGGGGTGTGGCTCGTACGGCACAGCGACGCGAGAGGCCCGACCGCGTCGACCGGTGATTCACCGCGGGCAACAAGGATCGATGGCGGACGGAGTTCCGCCGCAACGAATGGAGCGATCGGTGACAGGTGAGTTCGACGGGCTGGTGGCGCTGGTCACCGGCGGTGGCTCCGGTATCGGCCGGAGCGCGGCCGAACTGCTGGCGGCCCGCGGTGCGCGGGTCGCGGTGCTCGACCTGGCGGCGGGTGACCTCCCCGGCGACATGCTGTTCGTGCGCACGGACGTGACGGACGACCGGAGCGTCCGTGACGCCGTGGAGGCGGTGGTCGAGCACTTCGGCGGTCTCGACGTGGTGGTGAACAACGCGGGGATCGGCGCACAGGGGGACGTCGCCGCGACCACCGACGACGAGTGGGTCAAGGTGTTCGACGTCAACGTGTTCGGGATGGCCAGGGTTGCCCGCGCCTGCATGCCGCACCTGCGGAACTCCCGCAGTGCCGCCATCGTGAACACCGGTTCGATCGCCGGATCGGCGGGGCTGCCGCAGCGTGCGGTCTACTCGGCGAGCAAGGGCGCGGTGCACGCGTTGACCCGTGCGCTCGCCGCCGACCACGTGCGCGAGGGCGTCCGGGTGAACGCGGTCGCCCCCGGCACCGCTGACACCCCGTGGGTGCGGAGGCTGCTCGACTCGGCACCGGACCCCGGGGCCGAGCGCGCGGCGCTGGACGCCAGGCAACCGCACGGCCGGCTCGTCACGGCCGACGAGATCGCCGCGGCCATCGCGTACCTCGCGAGCCCGCTGTCCGGGTCGACCACCGGAACCGTGCTGGCCGTCGACGGCGGCATGGACGCGCTGCGGTTGCGCCCCCGTGGCTGACCTCGTGCACCGGCTGGGCGTGGGCACTCGGTGCCGTCACCGCGCCCTTGTCGGAGGCTGAGTGGCGAAGGACTGCTCGCGGTCGGCGTGCCGACCCCGTGACACCGTGCTGCGGTCCACGACCCCGTTGGCCCGCACGATGGACGACCAGAACACATCCGACTTGGAAGAATTTGAGGAGCGGCGATGCGACTGTTGAGGGTGGGCGACCCGGGATCGGAGTTTCCCGTGGTGCTGGACGAGTCCGGTCACTCGCGTGACCTGCGGCCCGTCACGAGTGGGATCAGCGGCGACTTCCTGGCCGACGGCGGCGTGTCCCGGGTGCGCGACGCCCTCGCCGGTGGCGACCTGCCGGCGCTGGACATCGCCGGGATGCGGATCGGCGCGCCTGTCTCCCGCCCGGGCGCGCTGGTGTGCATCGGTCTCAACTACTCCGACCACGCGGCCGAAACGCGTGCGGAACCGCCGGCCGAGCCCGTGGTGTTCATGAAGGCCACCAACACGATCGTCGGCCCGAACGACACCGTGCTGGTGCCCAAGATGAGTGTGGCCACCGACTACGAGGTGGAGTTGGCCGTCGTGCTGGGCGCCACCGCGCGCTACCTGGACAGCCCGCAGGACGCGGCTGAGGTGATCGCCGGCTACGCCATCTCCGACGACGTCAGCGAACGCGACTTCCAGCTCAACCGGGGCGGACAGTGGACCAAGGGCAAGTCGTGCGAGACGTTCAACCCGTTGGGACCGTGGCTGGTCACCGCCGACGAGGTGGGCGACCCGCAGGCACTGGGATTGAGGCTGAGCGTCAACGGACAGCCGCGGCAGGACGGCAACACCGCGAACATGCTGTTCGGCGTGCACCACATCATCTGGTACCTCAGCCAGTTCATGGTCCTGGAACCCGGTGACGTGGTGAACACCGGCACGCCCGCCGGAGTGGCGCTCGGCGCCAACGACTTCGACTACCTGCGCGAAGGCGACACGGTCGAGGTCTCCATCGACCGCCTGGGCGTGCAGCGGCACCGGATCGGACAAGCATGACCACGACCTACCTGGTCGCCGCCCGCGACGACCTCTGACACCTCGCCGCCCGGCACGAGGACTGGCCCGACAAGTGACACATGGGCACCGATCCGACGTGACTTCGGCGAGGCGGACCTGCGTGCGGCGACCGAACCGTCCGGAGTGGACGCACGGTGCGGGCACAAGTCCTCACCGACGTCGAGGAGACGGTCGACTCCCTCGCGCCGGCGGCGGGGCCGACCTGGTCGCGGGTGTCGTGGGGTGGGCCGACCTGACCGTCCCCGACGTCGCCGAGCAGTTGGACCGACTCCGCTCCGGACCGGGTTTACCGGTGGCGGTCCGGTGACTGCCGTCGCCAGTAACCCCGGTCGACGTCTGGATCTGCGGCGGCGGCAGCCGGGGTGAACCCGCGGGTGCAGGTCCTCACGAACTCGCTCGACAAGACGGCCTGCCGCCCCGGCACGTTCAAATCGCTCGTGTACCCGGAGGTGACGACCACCTACTACTTCTCGGCACCGTGACCCGATCGCGCCGGGTCACAATCCCCTGTGGGGTTCCAAAAGTCGGCCACATGGTCTGACCTGCGGGTTAGGCTGCTGTGGGTTCGTACTCGTTGATCAGGCCGCCGAGGACTGGCTGGTCGGCGGCGTATCGAGGCGCGGCGCAGGTCTGCTTTCGGCTGGTCTGACCGTGGCGGCGCGAGTTGCAGCGCTCGGTGAGGTCTGGGGTGGTTGTGATGGGTCGCGTAGCGGTCCAAGACTGCCCGCAGGTGGTGTTCGTTGAGGATGAGCAGTCGGTCGGTGACCTCGCGTCTGACGGTGCAGACGAACTCGCCCGCGACGCCGCCGGCAACCGCTCCCCGCGCTCCGCCACCCGTCACCACCGCCGACGGCCCGGCGACCGGGTCGTGCGCTACCCACTACTCACGAAGTCGGCGGCCCGACCGGCGGCACGGCACAGCGGGTTGCCGCGGGTCGCTGCCCTCGAGGTAGCGCAGGACCGCGGTGACGCGGCGGTCGGCCCGGTCGTCGGGTGCGAGGTCGAGTTTCGCGAAGATGCTGCGGATGTGTTTGTGCACTCCGCCTTCGGTGATGACGAGCTTCTCGGCGATGGCGGTGTTGCCGAGTCCTTGGGCCATGAGCGCGAGCACGTCGCGTTCCCTGGGGCTC
>NZ_JNXC01000055.1 GCF_000716595.1 Saccharothrix sp. NRRL B-16314 | reverse complement strand
ATCACCGGGCGCACCAGCGCCATCTCCTCCGGAGTCACCACCACAGAAGATCACACCGCCAACCTGTCCGATCATTCGACCTAACAAAGCCCTACTAGTCACTTCTCAAAAACGTTCCATTTCGAGAGAATCGCCGAGAGTCGCTCCGAGACGGTCCGTGCGGGCCAGTGTTCTTCTCACAACCCGTTCTCACCCAAACGGTGTCAGCAGGTGGTTGTGAGAAATGTTTGTGAGAGAATTCCGGGGTGAGCAGCGAGTCGGAACCCGCCGTCGCGTCCGATGCCGACGAGGTCGAGCGGCACCCGTGCCCGCGGTGCGCGGTGGCGCCGGGCTCGCCGTGCCGGTCCCGCTCCGGCGCGGTCGCCACCACCTACCACACCGGCCGGTCACCAAGGTGGCGCGACTGGCCAAGCTGCTGCGGGTGCCCGTTTCCGCCGACCGTTCACCGGGGCAGCCGTGGCGGCCGGGCACGTCGGCCGCGCCTGCCGGGCATTCGAGCGGCTGCTCGCCGAATGGGCCCCCGGCACCGCCGACCTGCAACGCTTCCATAACTCCCTACGCCGCGACGGCTGCACCGTCGACTCCACGACCGGCCAGATCACCCCGCCCACCGACCCCACCCCACTTCGGCCGCTGCGGTCCCTGGCCACGCTCACCGACCCCTCCGCCATCCAAGAACAACTCGACGGCATCCAACGCGCCATCCCCGACGACCCCGCCCTGGCCATCGGCAGCGCCAAGGAACTCATCGAGAGCACCGCCAAGGTCGTACTCACCGAACGCGGCCTCCCCGTCAACGACAAAGACGACCTTCCCGCACTCGCACGTGTCGCCCAGGAAGCCCTCGGCCTACACCCCTCCACCAGCTCACCATGCCCCGACGGCAGCGACGCCGTCCGCAAGATCCTCGGCGTCGTCACCACCATCGCCACCGGCCTCGGGGAACTCCGCAACCGCGGCTACGGCACCGGCCACGGCGCAGCAGGCCCCCGCGTCGGGCTCCACCCCCGACACGCACACGTCGCCGTCAACGCCGCGGTCACCTGGTGCCAACTCCTACTCGACACCCTCGCCGACCCCGACGCCCCCTGGCACAAGACCCCCTGACCGCCTACCGACCTGACCGAACGGCGGTGGCGCGGTTGGCAGGTGGAAGAACCGGGGCCACGAATTCCACGACTGCGACTGATCCGGATTGGCTGCGTGCGGTAGAAGTAGGGATGGACACGTCATCGCCGTCGCCCGGCGGTCCCGAAGCCGAAGTGGATCCGCCGTCACCCAGGGTGATCAGCGTTGGTCTGATCGACAACGACCCGATGATCCTGGGCAGCGCCGGTTCCTGGCTGTCCGGTCACGATCCGAGCATCGAGGTCCGTCACGTCGCCGCCGGGGTGGTCGGGTACCTGGCCCTCGACCCCTCCGACGACGTCGTCCTGCTGGACCTCGAACTCGGCGACGGCACGCGGTTCGTGGACAACGTCGACCGGCTCATGCGGCGCGGGGACAAGGTGCTGCTGCTGTCCGTGCATGCCCGGCAGCGCTTCAAGATGGACGCGGTCCGCGCGGGTGCGGTCGGGTACCACGTCAAGGACGGGGACCGCCGGTCGCTGGTGCGCGCGATCCGGGACATCGTCGCGGACCGATACGCGCTCGACCAGGAGCTGGCGTTCGCGATCAGCCGCGACCGCACGCCCGGCCGCCCCCGGCTGTCCGACCGGCAGGCGGAGGTGGTCAAGCTGCGCGGGCGCGGCGTGCCGATGAAGGTCATCGCCGTGCGGATGGGCATCAAGGAGAGCACCGCCTACGGTTACCTCGACCGGGCCAAGGCCAAGTACCGGGACGCGGGCACGCCGGTCAGCACAGTGGCCGACATCCAGGAGCGGCTGCGGGAGGACGGCGGCCTGTGAAATGAGGGTGGAATCACCGTCATCGGACCGGGCCCGGGTCGGGCAGGCTTGCCGCCATGCACACCCGAGGAGTCGAGGACCAGGTCAGAGCCTGGTTACTGCGCGCGTTGATGCTGCTGTGGGTGGCGCAGGCACTGCCGTGGGGCGCGCTCCTGTTCTCGTCCGGGTCGGAGTCCTCACGCGCTCCGGCGTCGGTTGTGACGAGCTACCTGGTCTACCTGGTGTGGGCTGGCGTCCTGCTGGGGTGGCTGCGCACGCGGTCCGACGTCGGCGCGGCGCCGATCGCCGCCGCCGTCGCCGTGATGACCGGGGCCGAGCTGCTGGTCGGCTTCGCGCTGCCGCCCGAGGCCGTCGCGACCTGGCAGAACTGGACGCCCGCGCCCTCCACCGGCGTGGCCGTGCTGGCCCAGGTCTACGGCGGCTACCGGTGGGGGACCGCCGCCGTGGTCGTGCTCGGCGGGAGCTACCTGGCGACCGGGCTGCGCGACCGGGGCCTGGAGCAGGCCGGCACGCTGCTCGGCGTCACCGGCCAGCTCGTGGTGTTCACCGTCGCGGCGGGCCTCGTGGCCGCCAAGCTGATCGACACCGCGCGCCGGGCCGACACCGAAGCGGAGGACGCCTTACAGGCGCGCGAAGCCGAGGCCCGCACGCGGGAACGCGACCGCCAGTACGACCTGCTGCACACCAACGTGCTCACCACGTTGACCGTCGTGTCCCGCCAGGAGTGCCTGTCACCGCAGATCCGGGCGAAGTGCGAGCGCGACGCCCGCTACCTGCGCGCAGTCGCGCACACCATCACCGCCGACACGGCGCCTGAACTCGACGCCGCGCTGGCCGAGGCGGTGTTCCTGCAAGGCGCGCACGATTTGGACGTCCACTACAGCTCCGACGGGCTGCCCGACGCGCTCGGGCCCGAGGCGGTCGAGGCCGTCACCCACGCGGTGACCGAGGCGTTGAACAACGTCGCCAAGCATGCCGGCACGGCGCAGGCGTGGGTCGTGGCCACCGGCGAGGAGGGCGGCGAGCTGGCGGTGACCGTCACCGACCACGGCCGCGGCTTCGACCCGGCCACCACGCCGTCCGGCACGGGACTGTCCCACTCCCTCCCGGCGCGGTTGGCCGAGGTGGGAGGAACCGTCACGGTCGAGAGCCACCCGGGCAGCGGCACGATCGTGGAAATCCGCCTGCCTCCCCGCTCGACCCCACCACCAGGAGGTACCACCGTGACAGCACCAGCCAGCGGCCAGGGTAATGCGACCGAGATCGCGGCGCTCGGATCGCTGTACCAGGCGGAGCGATCCGAGAACGTGACCCTGCTCAACATCACCATCGGACTATTGGGCGCGGTACTGGCCTACGCGGCGGCGTCGGTGGCGTTCCTGGACAAGGTGCCCCAACTGCCGAGGCTGGGCGCGGCGCTGGTGCCCATCCCGCTGTGGCTCGGAATGCTTTACAGCACACTGCTGGTGGCATTGCAGGGCAGACGTGGAGCATCCGCCCTGGCCGTGGAGGACGTGCTGTTCCGCCAGACCGGCATGGACTCGGACCTCCTCCGTAACCGGATCGGCTCCCGAGCCGGGGAATACGTCGTCAATCCGCGCGTCGCGCCGTGGCCCTACCGGATCCTGCTCGGTGTTGTCTACCTGGTCCCGTGGGCGCTGGTAGGTCTCTACACCTGGTACATGCTGGTCCACTACGTGAAGTCCGGGGCGACGCTGTACTGGTCGGCGGGCGGGTACGCGCTGTTGCTGGGTGTGGCCAGCGCGGCCTACTTCCGCGCCTCCCGCGACACGCCCAAGCTCACACCATCCCCCTGACCGCGCGGCGGAACCGCGACGAACCTCAGCACCACACAGCAGAGCCGAGCAACACACAAAACAGCAGGTCAAGCCGTGATCACCGCTTAGTGCTGGTTTCGTTCCAGCAGATCAACGGCTAGTGCGTTGACCACATAGGTTCGCCGGGCTGGTCAGGCTGCTCGTGGTCGCCCCCAGCGTTGGTGGCGTTCGCTGCGGATGCATGCTCGTTCGTCGGCGTTGGGCGTCGAGGATGTCGGGATGGCGGGCGTTGGCGTTGCGCCAACGCAGGTGTCGTTGCAGCTCACGGGCCAACACGGTGTGGTTGGGGTGGTTGGAGTTGGCGATGACGAAGGTCCGCAGCGGTCCGAACTGCGGCTCGATGGGGTTGGCCCAGGAGGCGTAGGTCGGGGTCAGGCAGATCTCGACGTTGTTGTCGGCGGCCCACGTGAGGATCTTTGGGGTCTTGTTGGCCGACAGGTTGTCCATGATCACGTAGATCGGCGCGCCGTCCGGTCTGGCCGCCCTGATCGACCGCAGGGCGGCCAGGCTGTGGTCACCGCCCTTGCGACGGCGGTTGACGCCCCAGAGCCGGTCGTCGCCGATGGAGTAGCAGCCGTGGAAGTAACGGATGCCGTGCGTGCGTCGGTAGGTCGCCGGCAGCCGGTCGGGACGCTTGCGCGGTGCCCAGCCGGAGCCGTGGTGCGGTCGGATCGACAACGGCCCGAACTGGTCGAAGGCGAAACACCGGTTCGGGAACCGGGTGAGGACCTCGTCGATGCGGTCGAGCTTGGCGTCGAAGGCGGGATCGTTGGAGGTCTTCCAGGTCCTGGTGCGCTGGAAGCCGATGCCGTGCTCGTGCAGGATCTGACGCAGCCGTTCGCGGCCGATGCGCACCCGCCGGACGGGGTTGCGGTGCAGGTGGGCGGCGAGTTTGCGCAGGCTCCACCGGGTGAAGGGCAGGCCCGCCCTGGCGGGGCGGGCCTTGGCCGTCGCCACGACGAATGCTTCGTCGTCGGGGCCGATCAGGCGGGGACGGCCTCCCGCCCAGCTAGGGTCCAGGGCCGCCAGGCCGCGGGCGTTGAAGTCGTGGATCACGTCCCGCACGGTGTCCGGGTCTGCGGCGACCAGCCGGGCGATCGACGGCGCGGGGGTCCCGGACGACGACGCCAGGATGATCATCGCCCGACGCATCCGGATCGTACCCTGCTTGCCCCGACGCACGTAGTTCAGCAGACGGCGGCCCTCGTCCTCGGTTAATCGACGTGCTCTGACCGGCTCGGCCATCGATGCCTCTCATGCTCGGCGGCGACTACGTCGCCGCCGAGCATGAGATCACCACGAACCGGCATCGGAGATCTTGACCGGCGTGTCCCCAACCCGGTGAATGTATGTGGTCACCGCACTAGCCCGATCGAGTGACCTCTCCTGCACATTGCTCCGAAAGGCCGTAACGAAGCTCGCTGAACGGGCGAGAACCAGTTATCACGTTGGAGCGGGAGGTCGCCCCATGGCCACCGTCGATGTCCATTGCCACGTCTTCAACGCTGACGACTTGCCGGTGTTCGGCTTCGTGCAGCGGGTGTTCCTGCACAATGCGAGACTCGGTGCGGCCGTCGCGGGTCTGCTCGACTTCGCGCTGCAGGGCTTCGCCGCGGATCACACGCGAGACCTGGCTCAGCTGAACACCCTGCTGGCGGATGGCGGCGGCTTGGAGGGTGTGAGCCCGTCAGTGCGACGCACGGACCTGGACGCCCAGGTCGAGTCCTCGTACGCCGTGCTGGCCGCCACGAACCCCGACCTGTTGGCGAGCGCCGGTGAGGCCCTCGCCGCCGAAAAGGGTGAGGCGGGGCTGGAGTCGTGCGGCTTCGGCGACGTTCGGCGCCTGTTGCGCTTCGTCACGCTGTTCACACGGTCCCGGCTGGACCTCGTCGCGGACCTGGCCACCGACTTCGACGACAGGCTGGACCTCGCCGTGCCACTGTTGGTCGACTTGGGCACCGGGCTGGGCGACAGAGGGGTGTCGACCCGTCGCCAGCAGATGGTGTTGTTCGAGAAGCTCAGCCGAGCGTCGATGCGCGGTCTCTTGCCGAACACCGGAAAGGTGCGGCTGCATCCGTTCGTCGGATTCGACCCGCTGCGCCAGTTGCGCGCCGAACGGACCGAGCCTATCGAGACGCCGTTGGATCAGGTCAAACTCGCGGTTCTCCAGTACGGCTTCGTCGGTGTGAAGGTGTACCCGCCGATGGGGTGGCGGCCGACCGGCAATCGGGCGCGCCGCAGCCTGTCCGAGCGCGAGGCGAAGCGGTTGGACAACATCGTGGACGAGCTGGCGGCTTGGTGCGTCACGGACCAGGTGCCCGTCACCGCGCACAGCGCGGACTCGATCCACGCCGATTCGGCGTACTCAGGCTTCGGGCGCCCCGAGGAGTGGTCGGCCCTGCTCGACCGCCACCCGGGCCTGCACCTCAACCTGGGTCATTTCGGTGGGTCGTCGGAGGCCCGGTGGCCGCACCGGATCGCCGAGGCGATGACGACCCACCCCGGTCTGTACGGCGACGTCGGCAACCACGGAGTCGGCTCCGCCGCCGAGGTCGACTCGTATTTCGCGATGCTGCGCGAACTGTCCGCGGAGGACGAAAACCTCCACCAGCGCCTCATGTACGGCTCCGACTGGTACATGGTCGCCCAACAAGACGGCTACGACCGGTTCCTGGACACCTACGAGTCCCGTTACGAAGCCGAATTCGGACGCGAACGCAAGGAAGCGTTCATGGGTACCAATGCACTGACATTCCTCGGCTTCGACAACGCCGACAACCGCAACGCCAGACGCCTGGCCGAGCGCTACCGCCGCTTCGCGCCCGATCGAATGCCCTCGTGGCTCGCACACCGACCCTGAAGGAGGCGACGATGCCCCGCCCCGTGATCACCGAAGCGCTCCGCCTCACGGACAGCCTCGACGAACTCGCTGCGTATGTCCGCGACAACGGCAAGGAACTGCTTGCCACCGCCATCCACACCCGTGCGATCGCCGGTCCGAAGGTCGACCTGGACGCGCCTGAGTTCAAGCGCCAGGACGACATGGTCGAACAAGGCCTGCGGGCGCTGGAGAAGCTGCGCGTGGCAGGCGGGCACGCGGACCTGACCGAAGTCGAAGCCGATGGCCTCGAAGCCATCGTCAACCTCGCGCTTCGTCCCGCGCTCCTGATGCGCGACGGCGACTTTCAGCCACCCAAGGTGCCGTGGCTCGGTCTGACGACCTACCGCAGGCCTATCATGCAAGCCTCCCGGAGGGTGGGCCGAATCCAGTGGGCGCACCCCCTGCCGGGCGGCCTTCCCTATCTCGGTACCGGGTTCCTCGTGGGCGAAGACGTGCTGATGACCAACGGACACGTGGCGAAGCTAATGTGCGAACCGAACGGTCATTACCGGCCGCGGACGTCGACGGTCGACTTCAGTGACGACCCCGACGCGGGCGGTTCGAACCGCGTCGACGTCGTGGAACTGGTTGGCGTGCACCCGGGCTACCCGCCGCGGCCTGACCTCGCGTTGTTCAAGGTCGACCGGGACTCGCCGTACTTCGCCGACGGAGTCGGGCACTTCGCGGTCCGGTCGGATCCGCCGGAACCACTGATGGGCAGCGTGGTCTACACGATGGGCTACCCCGCCTACGACACGCGCAACCGGGCGCATGCGATGCACCAGGTGTTCGGCGACATCTACAACGTCAAACGCCTCCAGCCCGGCGGCGTGATGTCCTATGAGGAGGGGACGTTCTACCACGACTGCTCGACGTTGGGCGGCAACTCCGGGTCGTGCGTGGTGGACCTGGAGAGCAACCAGGTCGTCGGACTGCACTTCGGCGGCGCCTACCTCGAGCGCAACTACGCGGTCGCCCTCTGGACGCTGCACGACGACCCGCTGCTGGCGAAGGCCGGCGTCGAGTTCGACTGACGGGGAGGCGACGTGGCCAACTTCGCGATCGTGGTCGGCATCGACCACTACGAGAACGAGAACCTGGCGCTAAAGGGAGCGGTCGCAGATGCCCTGCGGTTCGCGGACTGGGCCACTGACGCGGGCGGTGTACCGCAAGAAAACTTGCGCCTGCTACTCAGTCCGCACGAGCCCGTCCCACAACCGCACGGCCCCGCCACCTCGGAAGGCATTCGCACCGCTTTGTACGAGGTGTCCTCGGGTGGCGCGACCGACGCAGACCGCTTGTTCTTCCATTACGCGGGTCACGGGCTCACCTCACCCGGCATCGAGGTTGGGGCGCCTGGCGAACCGGTGCTGGTGCCGTCCAATGTAAAGGTCTGGGGGCGGGACAAAAACCTCCTCGTCCTGTTCTCGGCAGTGGTCACGGAACTGCGCGGTGTGGCTCCCCTGGAGCAGTTCTTCTTCATCGACGCCTGCCGCGACCTTGCCCTCCAAGACAGTTTCCGGCCGATGGTCGGCTCGCTGGGCGCCGCGTGGGTCCCGGAGCGTGCTGGCGATCCCGTGGTCGCCAACCAGCACATCCTGTACGCCACCTCCCTGGGCCAGCGTGCCGCCGCGAACGCGGTGCTCAATCAGGGTGTATTCACGCCGCTGCTGGTGGAGGGACTGCGTGGGGCGAGCACGGCATTGGCGTGGTCGCACCGCGAACAGCAGTACGTGGTCCGGTTCAGCACGCTGTCCCAGCACGTGAAAACCGCCGTCGGCAGGCGATTGGCGGGCATGTCGGGCGCCGAGGGGTTCGTTCAGCAGCCGCAAATGCCAATGACCGGCGCGGAAGACGTCGTGATGACCAGGGTTCCACCGGACGAGGTGCCTGCGGTGACCGTCCACATCCAAGTGGCCCCAGGCGCCGCCCGCAGGGGCTGCACTCTCAGTGTGGCGAGCCCACAACCGGGCTTCGACGGATTGCGGAAGACCTTCAGACCACCCGTCGCGCGGACGTCGGTGGTGGAACTGCCGCCATTCGACTACACCTTCCGCGCCTGCGCCGACGGGTTCACCGAGGCGAAGGAAAGCCACCAGGTCTACGAGTCGATGGTCATCCCTCTAGAACTCAAGGGCGCACACCCGCTCACTCCGCCGTCGGCCCCTTCCGATCCGCCCACTCCGGAGGGCGGTCCGTACCAGCCGCATGGCGGTTCGTACCAGCCGGGCGGCGGTCCGTACCTGCCCGGTGGTGGTCCGTACCAGCCAGATGGTGTTTCGGACGTGCGGGAGCCAGCCGCCCGCCAAGTGCCCGCGCTGGAGAGCACCGGGGATGACGTGCCGTCCACAGGCCGCCTGGAGGTGCGCTGCCCGGACAAGTCCGCCACGATCGCCGTGTGCGACAACGAGAATAGGCAGGTGGCCACGGGTTTCGGTGACGTGGTGGCGGACCTGCCTCCGGGGCTGTATCGGGTACGGATGGTGCTGCCGGACGGCGGCGGCGAGCGGTTGGTCGAGGTCGAACCGGGCGGCACCACATCGACGGCGGTCGAGGCATCGGCCTCACGGCTGGCTCCTCATGTCGTCGAACTGCTGGCAACGCATCGCATCCGCGCGGACGAGTTCGGATACGTGCGGCTCGCCAACCGGATGCCGCCGATCGCCAGGCCGTCGTTGGCCTCGCTACTGGCGTTCGCGGCGTTGGCGGCCAATGGTGCGGAGGCACCCCGACTGCGCGAGCTCGGCGTGGCCGATGTGCGCGGCGATCGCCCCATGGCGCTCGTCATACTCGGCTCCAATCGAGAGGGTGGTTTGCCGGTCGGGGCGGAACTCGTCGTCCGCGGCGGTGATGGCCGTACCCTCGGAATGGGCTCATTCGAGATCTTGGCCGAGTTCCCGGTGGCGGCACAACGGTACGTGGCGTTGCCACCGGACCAGGTGCGGTTGGAGTTGCGTATCCCGGGACACACACCGACGCGCTACGCCGTGAGCCCGTTGCCGGGACGGGTTGCCGTGCTGGTCGTCGTGCTCGAAAAGGGCAGCCAGGTGGAGGTGCAGCAGTACCAGTTGCCTGCGATGGCCCACGACTCACGTGGTCGAATCGACCTGCGTGGGCTGCGCCGGATCGAGCTGGCTCAGCGCTACTACTCGACCGGTGGGCCCGCTCCGCAGGGACGTGCGCTGGTTGACCTGCTGAGCGGCAAGTGGCTCGACCCGCTACTGGGCTGCGTCAGCGGGTACCGGCTCGTGCAGCAGGGTGACGCTAAGCGGTTCGCCCGTGTGGCGTTGAGGAACATGCTGCGAGACTTTCCCCGGCTGCCCGACAGCCACGTGCTGGCAGGGCTTTGCCTTCCCGACTACGCGGACAAGCACTTCGAGGAGGCGCTTGCGCTGGGGGTGCCAACGTTCTCCGCTGGACTTGTGGGCCTCTACGAGTGGATGCGCAGGACAGGGCGGAAGGCTGAGCCGGATTTCGTCGACATCGCCACCAATCTCGTCCCCGGTTCGCCGTGGACCGCGTGGGCGGCGGACCGGCCCACATTCCTCGTGCACGACGGGACGTTCGACGTACCGACCTTCGGGCGGGACGACCTCGTCGACGCTCCGCAGCGGCTGCACGACGTGATCGCTGCAGTGTGCCGGGTCGAGCCACAAGATACCGCTCACGAGTTTAGCGGCACAGGTTTCCTTATTGCCCCTGGCGTGGTCGCGACCTCGCCGTTCGTCGTCGAACACTGCCTGGATCGCACCGGCAGGATCCCGAAGCTCGTCCGCCCCGTGCAGGTCGACTTCGGTGCGGAGAAGCCGCCGACCCCGCAGCAGTTCACCGTGGTGGACATCAGGGAGCCAGCCACCAATCCGGGAGTGGTGCTGCTACACCTGGAACCCGGCCCGAACCTTCCTGAGCCGCTGCGGCTCGCACCCGCGCCGGTTCGTGGCACGCTGGTGGCCGTCGTCGGGCACCCGGTGTGCGGCACAGCGGCCGACGGGCTGAAGCACGTGATGCCGGGTCGAGTACTGGGGACCGACACCACGGTGGTTCGGCACGACTGCACGACCGGACCAGGCACGGCCGGAGCTCCACTCATCCGCGTGGACAATGGAGAAGTATTGGGCATCCACTTCGCGGCAAACCACGATGCCGAGAGGGAGGGGCGCGCGCTGCCGCTTCGCCGGCTGTAACGGGCAGCCGAGCACTAGTAGGACTTTGTTAGGTGCTGTTGACCTGCGGATTCACGCCGTCACCCGCGAAGCCAGCGCAGGGTTCACGAGCTCGACCACCGCGGAGGACCGGTATGGCATGGGCCACCAGCTGGCGTGCCACGGCCGTCGATCGCGAACATGAGCGACCGCACGGCGGCCTGTCGCAGTCCGCTTCCGGAGAACTCCTCGACCGGACTGTCCACTGTGGTGTTCCCGTCGACCGTGTGCCGCAGCCGCAGCGAGTTGTCGTACGCGGGCAACCTGAGCCGCAAGGCGTTGATGCTGCCCGGTCCGGTCAGCTGCGCGAGCGGCACCCGGCCGCCGGCCAGACCCCTAACCGTCCTGCTGGCGGTCGTGGCACCGGGTGCGGCTGGCTTCGGATCACAGGTGCCGGAGGCGCGCAACATTCGCCAGCACGTCCTCCGCGCGATCGGACCTGTTGAACGCACGAATCCCGTCCACCGAGGCAAAATCGCGGTACGCCACGTGGTAGAAGTTCGGGTTGTGCTGCACGGTGATCCGCATGGATTCCCGATAGGGCATGGGTACCTCTACGTACACGCCACCAGAGCTCCGGTCGGTGTTCGCGACCAGGGGGTGCACGACGGCGCGCCCTCCCTGCCGTCGACCAGTTCCTGCAGTCGCTGACGATGCTGCTGACCGAGGGCTGGAGGTTGGAGGTGCCGCCGCTGAACGGGCGCCGACGGCGTGCAGGTTGGTCGTCCCCGCGCATGCGGGGGTGGTTCGTGGACAAGAAACCGGACAGACGGCGGCTCGGCGTCGTCCCACGCACGCGGGGATGGTCTCACCGCGGCGACGTAGGACTCGCCGATCTCGATGTCGACTTGATCAGGAGGCTGGCCTCAATTGACAACGGCCGGCTCCCGCTTGTGGACAGATCGCCATCGGTGCCCCGATCTCACCTGGCCTAGATGTACCTGGTCAACACGTTGGTGACGGTGTGTCGGCTTGATCATGGGTGAGGCCTCCGGGTGCGGTGGTGATTGCGACGTCAGTCACCACCGCCGGAGGCCTCGATGGGACACGCTAACGCCCGCCTGACCGTGCATGGACGCCTGGTCCTGGTTGAACGGGTCACCGCTGGCAGACCGGTCGCTCACGTGGCCAAGGAGTTGGGTGTCTCGCGGCAGTGCGCGCACCGCTGGGTGCGCCGGTTCCGCGAGGAGGGCAGGGCGGGCTTGGCCGATCGGTCCAGCCGGCCGCATCGGATGCCCACCCGCACCCCGGCCGAGGCCGAGGACCGGGTCATCGCCGCCCGGACACGGCTGCGGTGCGGCCCGGCCCGGCCCGGATCGGCCTCGCCACCGGCGTCCCGGCCCGCACGGTGTCCCGCGTGCTGCTCCGACGCGGTCTGCCGCGGCTGGCGGAGTGCGATCCGCTGACCGGACACCGCATCCGAGCCACCCGGCACACCACCCTGCGCTACGAGCACGCCGCCGCGGGCGACCTGGTGCACCTGGACGTCAAGAAGATCGGCAGGATCCCGCCCGGAGGCGGTTGGCGGGCCCACGGCCGCGGCACCCGCCCCGGCACGTCGCGGGGTCTGGGTTACGACTACGTCCACGCCGCCGTCGACGACCACTCCCGCCTCGCCTACGCCGAAATCCTCACGGACGAACGCGGGACGACCTGCGCGGGCTTCCTGCTCCGCGCCGCCGCCTGGTTCGCCGCCAACGGCGTTCCACGCCTGCGCCGCGTGCTGACCGACAACGCCAAGAACTACCTGATCTCCCGCGACTTCGCCGCCGCGATCACCGCGATCGACGCACACCACAAGACCATCAAGCCCCATTGCCCCTGGCAGAACGGCAAAGTGGAGCGGTTCAACCGCACCCTGCAGACCGAATGGGCCTACCACGACGTCTACCCCGACAACACCGCCCGCACCGCTGCACTGGCACCCTGGCTCGACCACTACAACACTGAACGCGGTCACACCGCACTCGACGGCCGCCCACCCATCAGCCGCGTCCAGTCACCAACCTCATGACCAGGTACATCTAGCACGACGACTACACCACACCACTGACACTCGCCGTGCTCAAGGCACTCGACCACGACCACCACGACGACCTGCCTGACCTCGCACGAGCAGCTGCCGCCGCGGCACACCCCAACACCAAGACCAAGACCCTACGAGCACTGAACGAACTCAACCGCGGCCTGCACCACACCGACATCAACACCATCATCGACGCCTTCACCACCCACATCACCCATGACAGCTGAGCCCGGACTCAGCACCGCTGAATACCACCACCTCGCCCTGCTCGGACAACTCGTTACTGACGCAGCCACCGAACACCGGCACACCGCGATCACCGTCGCGGTGGACCACATCACCCAATACCGCGACCACGCCACCTGGGCCGACATCGCCGCAGCCCTGGGTATCACCACCTGCCTACGCGAATGTGTCAACGGCGCTCGAATTTGGGATCTGGCACGGTTTCCGTGATTGCCGAGGCGTGTCGTCAGTCGGCGAGCAGGATGCGTTTGCGGAGCAGGTCGGGGTTGGCTCGTCCGTACATCTGCCGTTTGATCATCTTGATGCGGTTGACGTGTCCTTCGACGGGGCCGGAGTTCCAGGGCAGTGTCAGGCCCGCGGTGACGGCGTCCTGGTCGCGTCGTAGCCGGTCACGAAGGAGTGCAGCGCGGGGAGGTCGTCGTTCTCCACCGCCGCCATCCACTCCTCCAGGCGCTCCCCGCGCAGGTCGCACATCATGGTGGCGAACGAGCGCACATGTCCCGCCAGTGCGATGAGCTCCGGGCTTCGGGTCAGGATCTCGTCAAGCCATCGCTGGTCGTCGTCGGCGATGTTCCCGGGGTTGCTCATGATCGAGCCCGCGACCCGACGGACCTTCGGCACCGGTGGCGCCGGTTCGGGGACGGGTGCGCCGGTGCGAAAGGGCGCAGGTAGTCCCGCACGATCTGATACCGACCGCGGTAGCCCTGGGCCTCGATTTCCTCGAACAGCAGCGTCGCGTTGGTGCAGCCCGCGGTCCATCGCCGGTGCAGGTAGGGCTTGAACTCCTCGAGCAGGCTGTGTCTGCGTCCGGTGCCGTCGGTGGCCAGCAGTTCGTCGACACCTGTGGCGCGGACGAAACGACGGACCGTTCCCTTGGCCAGTCCGAGTTCGGCGACGATGGCACGGACACCCAGACCTTGACCGCGCAACCGGTGCACCGCGGCGTAGCACTCACGGGTGCGGACGGCGATCCGGTCGGTCCGCACAAGGCCCGGCGCCGGTGTCGATGCGGGCGGTGCGGCACCGGCCAGTGTGTCGATCGCCGACGTGGCGTCCTCGGGTGGTCGCAGGCAGGCGTGGTGCCTGGCGACGGTGCGTTCGACGGCGGTGGCCAGGTTGTTCCAGACGTGCCACCGGTCGGCGACCTGCAGCGCCTGCGGTGCGCCGAGACGGGCGCCTTCGGCGTACGCGCCGAGACGGGTGCCTTCGGCGTACGCGCCGGCACGGTCGCGGCACACGATCCCCACCCCGGGATGCTCGCGCAGCCATGCGGTCAAGGTCCCGGCGGTGCGATCGTCGAGTACGTCGACCGGGCTGCCGGACTCGATGTCGACGAGCACCGTGCCGTAGACGTGTCCCCGGCGCAGGGCGAAGTCGTCGACGCCCAGCACCCTCACAACACCCGCTGGTTGGTCCGGCAGCGCCCCCGCACCAGCCTCAACAGCGTCATCCGGCTCACGTCGACGGCCACGTGAGAGGTCAGCCGCGCGCCGGCCCGGCCACCGAGCGCCAACGCGATGCGCTCCAGCATCCGACCCAGGCCGACGCTGCGGCGACCGTGCCTGATGGTCAACCCGGCGACCTGCTCGACGAACGTCGCCCGCGCACAGTGCTCGTTGCCGCAGAACAACCGCCGCACCCGCAGGTGGATCACCGTTTCCCGGCCGCCGACCATGAGATCGGACAGTAGACGCTCGTAGCGACTGTGTACCCGGCGTGACGCGAACCCGCAGGTCGGGCACGCCACAGCCCGGTCGTGAGTGGTGGCCCGGATCCGTACCGACCGACCAGCCGCGGACACCTTCTCGATCCGCAGGTCAAGCAGGTGAGGGAACACTACACCGAGTAACTCCGAGACCGACACGCGACATGATCAGCTACCAGTGCCTCATCACGGAAACCGTGCCAGATCCAGTTTTCACGCGTCGTCGACAATACCGTGGGGCTCACGGTGGCGCACAACTCCGGCGTAGTCGAAGGTGCCGTGTCACGGCTGAAATCGATCAACAGAAGTATGTATGGGCGGGCGAAGTTCGACCTACTCTGCAAGAAGGTCCTCTGCCGAGTCTGACCCCACTCACATGTTGATCACCGCAATCAGCGACAGGACCCGGTTCAGAGAGCACCATCAGGACGTCCGGGTCGAGACCGGGGTTGAACACGGTGACCTTCGTGGTCACGGCGTGGGTCCACGCTTGCAACGCACCCGCGGCGAACCTCCAGGACGACGCCATGTACACCCTGCGTGGTGACGGGCGGCCCGTCACCCGCACCGCACAGCTCACGGCCTGCGAAGATGATGGGCATGGCGCCAAGACCGCTCCGGGTGTTCGTGAGCTGCACCAGCGAACTCGCCACGTTCCCCGAAAGCCGCTCCTTCGCGCAGGCGGCGGCCGAGGCCATCCGCGCCGCTGGTGCGACTCCAGTGCGGGCGCGGACCACCGGTTCCGACCGTTGGGAGCGGCTGGGCCACGTGGACCTCGTACTGCTCGTGGTCGGGTTCCGCTCGGGTCTCGACGAGATGTCCGGCGGGCACCGCGTGCTCAGCGAGGTCGACCTCGACCACGCCGCGCGGGCGGGCGTGCCCTTCGTAGCCGTGGTGTTGAGCGAGAATGTCGTCGGCCCGGCCCGATTGTTCCGCGACCCGCAGTACCCCGGCCGCCAGGACGAGTTCCGCGCGCGCCTTGACGACCAGCCGACGGCTTCGGATCCCACGGAGCTGTACAAGGCCGTCTTGGCGGCGATCACCAAGCACATCCGCACGCACGGCGGCAACGCCGCAGGGCCGGTGCTGCGACGACTGCCGCCCACATTGCCCCGCGTGTTCTTCGGCCACGGCGACCTGTCGGAACTTCTCCGGGAGGGCCGCGGTCCCGGCGTCACGGTGCTGGCCGGACCTCCGGGCCACGGCAAGAGCACGATCGCCGCGGTTCACGCCCTCACGAACGCGGACGACTACGAAGTGCTCTGGTGGATCTCGTGCACAGTGCCCGACGCCGTCCCGCTGGCGCTGGCCGAACTGGCACGGGCGTTGGGATCACCGGCTGAAGGCGTGACCCGGGCGCTTGACGACCTCCCCCGCCTGATGCGCCGCCACCCGGGGCGCTGCCTGGTGGTGCTCGACGACCTCTCCGATGCCGGTGCCGAGGCCGTGCGGCCAGTCCTGGACAGTGGCTGGGAGGTGCTGGTCACCGCCACCAAGCCGACCTTCGACGCCCGCGAGACGCACTGGGTCACCGGTCTGGCCCCCCACATGTCGGTCGAACTGCTGACCCTCGCGTTCGACCAGCCGATCGAGATCGCCGAGCACGTGACGTCCGACATGATCGGCGTTCCCCTCGCACTGACCATCGCCGGGGCGTTTATCCGCACTTTCGGCTACGACCAGTACCGGGCCGACTTCTCCGCCGTGCAGCGTGAGTCGTTGCGAGGCAAGGAACCGGAGAATACTCCTCGTGCGGCGCGGGTGGCCGCCCGGCTGTTGTTGCGCGCGCTGCGCAGGCACGACATGGCGTTGTTCCGGGCCTTGGTGCTCGCGGCCTGGCTTGGCGGCGACCACGTCCCGATCCGCGTGCTCGCCTGGGACCTGGACGTGACGTCGGGGCGGGTCGTTCCGGTCCGCAGGCGGGAACTGACCGGTGGCTGGCTCACCCGGCCTCTCCGCTTCTTCGGGTTCGTCGACGTCCGCACGATCACCTTGCACCCGATCATCGTCGCCGAGTTGCGCGCGGCCGGCGAAGCCGAGGGCGGTGCGGAAGCCTGGATGGCCGCGGCGTCCCAGGTACTGCTCGAAGAGGTGCGGGACCTCTCCGGCGTGAACGACAGCCGGTCCGGCTGGGAGTTCCTGATCGGGCAAGCGTTGGCCGTGCACGGGCAGGTCCAGAACCTGCGCTCGGCACGCCCGGCGGTCAGCGAGATGCTGCGTGACGCCGCGCGCTACCTCGCCGACGTGCAGGCGGATGAGCCTGCGCGGCGCATCCAGAAGGACGTCCGCGCCCTGGAGCGCACCGGCCACGACGTCATTCAGGGCGGCGCGCTGGGCGCGCTGGTCGTCAGCTCCCCGATCACCGGAACGAGGTCCGATCGGCTGACCGAAGCGGCGCTCGTGGCAAGGACGTTGCGCATCTCCGGTGACCTCGAAGGGGCGCTGAGGGTGCAGGACGAAGTCGTCCGACTCACCCTCGAACGCTACGGCCCGGACGACAGCCAGACGTTCAGCGCGCGGTTGGAGCTGGCGACGTTGCTCCGCGAGATCGGTGACGACGAGCAAGCTCTCGCCCGGCTCGAAGATCTCGCCGATCGGGCGACCACGATCATGGGGGAAGAGCACCCGCAGACGTTGAGCGCGTGGTCCGAGCTCGCCGAGGCGCTGCACGACGCCGGGGACTCACGGCGCGCGATGTCGCTGAGGCAACGAGTGGTGAGCACGTCCCAACGAATCTACGGCCGCCTGCACCCACGCACCCTCACGGCGAAGACCATGCTGGCGGCGGACTACCTGGACTTGGGCGATACACCCGCGGCGCGAGAACTGGCGGACGAGGCGTTCGAGGGCACCCGGCGCGTGCTGGGTCCCGATCACCCCGACACGCTCACCGCCGCGAGCACCCTGGCCGCCGTGCTGTCCGCCGTCGGCGATGTGGGCGCCGCACGCGACCTCGACCAGGAGACGTATGAGCGCTACCGCGACACACTGGGTGAGGACGACCCGGCCACGTTGCTGGCCGCGAACAACCTCGCCGGTGACCTGAGGCTGCTCGGCCTGGTCGAGCAGGCCCGTGACCTCGACCAGGACACCGTGCGACGCCTGCGACGGGTCCTGGGCCCCGACCACCCGCACACGGTGCGCGTCGCGGAGAACCTGGCCCTGGACGAGAAACTGCTCGACCAACCCCGGCGGTCGCGTCGCGACACCACGCGCCAGAAGCGGGGTGTGTGATGGTCGACCCTTCGGCTCAGGGCTGGCGCAGCCGCTTGCGCCCCAACTACCGCGGTGACAGACGGCTGGTGGCCGACCCCTTCGACCTCATCGTCGAAGCCGCCATCGTGCAGTCCCGGGTCCGCGAGGTGTTCACGCCGCACCAACCGATCCAGCCCGGCTACATGCTCGCCGGGCGTGGCGCGGAGATCAACCGCATCGTCCAGGTGCTGAACACGCCGGGGCAACACGCGCTGCTCTACGGCGACCGCGGCGTGGGCAAGAGCTCGCTGGCCAACGTCGCGACCTACGCGGCCCACCAGGCGACGATGTTGCCGTACTACGTCAAGCGGTGCGACCACACCGACACATTCGAGTCCATCTTCCGCGAACCCCTTGCAGCGGCGGGTGTGGACGTGCAGCGCGTCGAGTACACCGCGCAGGAGACCAAGACGGCCAAGACCGAGGCGAAGCTCTTCGACGCCGTGGGCGTGGAACGCGAACAGCAACGCAGCAGCACGTCCACGTACCGCCCGGAAGGGCTGATCGGCGCGGCCGATGCGGCGCAGCACCTCGCCCAGCTCACTGGCTTCATGCTGATCGACGAGCTGGACGTGGTCGAGGACCAGGCGACACGGCGCAAGATCGCCGAGCTGATAAAGCTCCTCAGCGACACCTCCGCACCGTTCAAGCTCCTGCTCGTCGGCATCGCCGAGACCGCCGCCGACCTCACCGACGGGCACAAGTCGGTGCAGCGCTCGTTGCGCGAGACCAAGCTCCATCGCATGTCCGTGGACGAACTGCGCTCCATCGTCCGAGCAGGCGCCGACGCGTTGCGGCTGCGGTTCGAGGACGACGTCACCGCCGAGATCGCGAGGCTCAGCGCGGGCTACCCGCACTTCACCCATCTGCTCGCACTCAAATGCGCGGAACACGCCATCCGCTTGCGTGAGGACGTCATCACGTCGGCCGCGCTGCCACTGGCGATGACGACAGCGGTCGAGGACGCCGAGGGCACCCTGCGGCACCAGTACGCCGAGAGCATCCGATCCGCCAGCACCAGCTACCGCGAGGTGCTCGTCGCCGCCGCGTCGCTGGACACCGACGAGTTCACCGTCGCCCAACTACGCACCGCGGCCCAGGGACGCAACATCACCAACGCGCTGAGCAGGCTGAGCTCCGATGGCGGCCCCACCGTCCTGCGACGCTTGAGTCGAGGTGTCTACCGCTTCACCGACCCCCGGATGCGCAGCTACATCCGCATCATCGAGCCCTTCTGACTCTCGGCGGATCAAGCGCCTTCAAGGCGAACGCTCGTCGAAAGACGCAGGAATCAATCCAGCACCTGAGCACTGCGCCTGCCGATTACTCCATCCAGGCAGGTCAGAAGGGCCATCAGGACACGCTTGGGATGACCCGTGGACGCTCGCGTTCCACGGGCTCGTCGGGTGACGCGGCATGATAACCGGATCCCGAAACCCCATACCGAGAACTCGATCGTACCGCGGGACGGGGCCTGCCGAGCTGAGGATTGCTTGTCCAGGTGCGTTGGCCGCCGAGGCCCCGGTGAGAGGTGCGCGGGGGCCGCCTGGCTCGATACCGCGACCTCACTTGTGATCAGCCTTGTGCGATGACGACGCGGACGGGAAGTTCGAGGTCATCGGTGTTGACGTCCTGCTCGAACCCGGCAGGGTTGTCGATGCGCCGCCCGGGGTCGTAGACCACCGCGACAAGTGCTGCGACGTTCGCCTGCCGCCGGTACACGAACATATCCTCAACGAGCTGGCGCCGTACCTCCTTCGCACCCAGCGAGGGGCGGGTCATCTTAGCCTCGACGGCCACTTTCTCCTGCCGCAGAACGAAGTCGATCCGGTAGGAACCGCCTGCCCGGCGCGGTGTCGTCTCTTCCACCTCCACGTCGTCGAAGTGCAGTCGGAGCACGGCGTGGAGCACCCGTTGAACGTCGTACTCGTCGACGATCGCCAAACCTGTGGGGTGTCAGAACTCTGCACTGGGATGCTGAGCTGCGACGATCGCGCATGCTGGACCTCCAGGGCATGATCGTGAGGTGTGGCGTTACGACTGCTGTACCTGATCTTCGTCCGACTCGGTGACTGGCTGGTTCTGCTCGGCCGGTCCTCCGCGGCCAAGGACGTCGAACTGCTGGTACTGCGGCACGAGGTCGCCGTGCTGCGACGAACCAACCCCGGTCCGCGGTTGGACTGGGCCGATCGCGCTGTGCTCGCCGCGCTGGTTCGCCGACTCCCCCGACGGCTGCGCGAGCACCGGTTGATGACACCGGGAACCATCCTGCGATGGCACCGACGCCTGCTCGCGAAGAAGTGGACCTACCCCAACCGGACAGGGCGCCCCCCGATCGATGAGCTTCCCCCGGTAACTCGGTGGCTTTCCAGACATGGTCCGATAGGGGCCTGAAGGGAGTCGTCCGTGGCACCACCGAAGAAGTACCCTGACGAGCT
>NZ_JNXC01000054.1 GCF_000716595.1 Saccharothrix sp. NRRL B-16314 | reverse complement strand
GAAGCCGCCTGGCACGCCGCCCAGGCCGAACCGACTACCATCCCGGCATCACCGATCCGATCCAGGTAACAACCATCTCGGGTTATCGGGGGAAGCTCACACCTCCACTGCCCGCTTCGGCAGCCGATACCTGGCTAGAGGCCGAAACCGGTGTCCTGAACGGCACCGCGGTCGAGTCGAGCCACGCGGGTTATTCCGGCACGGGTTACGTGGCCGGGTTCGACCAGGCATCCGACTCGGTCACCATCACCATCCCGGGAAACCCCGGCGGCTTGCATGACCTGACCATTCGTTACGCCACGCCGTACGGGGCCAAGACGGCGTCGTTGTCGCTCAACGGCAGTGGCCTGGGCGACGTGTCGTTCCCGGCGGTCTCGACGTTCAGCGAGATCCCGGCGGGCAAGGCGCTGCTGCGGCCTGGTGACAACACGATCACCGTGACCAACAACTGGGGTTGGTACCTGATCGACGCGATCAAGGTGACCCCGAGCGCGCCGCGGGCGCCACACCAGGTGACCGGCGAGCTGACCGACCCGGCCGCGACCGCCGAGGCCAAGGGCCTGATGCGGTACCTGACCGACAACTACGGCAAGAACATCCTGTCGGGCCAGCAGGACCAGGCCAGCATCGACTGGCTGGAGCAGAACATCGGCAAGGCGCCCGCCGTGGGCGGTTACGACCTGATGGACTACTCGCCCAGCCGGGTCGAGCGCGGCACGACGGGCCGGGACGTGGACCACGCCCTGGCCTACGACGGCCGCGGCGGGATCACCACCATGGTGTGGCACTGGAACGCGCCGTCGGGCCTGATCGACCAGCCGGGCAAGGAGTGGTGGCGCGGCTTCTACACCGACGCCACGACCTTCGACCTCGCCGCCGCGCTGGCCGACCCGGCCTCGACCGACTACAAGCTGCTGATCCGGGACATGGACGCAATCGCCGCGCAGCTCAAGCGCTTGGCGGACGCGAAGGTGCCGGTGCTGTTCCGGCCGCTGCACGAGGCCGAGGGCGGTTGGTTCTGGTGGGGCGCCAAGGGGCCCGGCCCGGCCAAGGAGCTGTGGCGGTTGCTGCACGACCGGCTGGTCGGGCACCACGGTCTGCACAACCTGATCTGGGTGTGGAACTCCGTCTCGCCCGACTGGTACCCCGGTGCCGACGTGGTCGACGTGGTGAGCGCGGACGTCTACCTGCCGCAAGGCGACCACAGCGCGGCCAACGGCACCTACGACCGGTTGGTGCAATTGGGCGGCGACAAGAAGTTGGTCGCGCTGGGCGAGGTCGGCTCCATCCCCGACCCCGACCTGGTCCGCGCCTACGAGGCCCGCTGGTCCTGGTTCGTCACCTGGGGCGGGTTCGTCCAGGACGGCGCGATCAACCCGCGCGACTTCGTGCAGCGCGTCTACAACCACACCAACGTCATCACCCTGGACGAACTGCCCGACTTCAAGGACCCCGGCAACCAGCCCGAGCCCACGGACGGCTGCGCCGCGACCTTCCACGTGGTCAACCAGTGGAGCGGCGGCTACCAGGCCGAGGTCACCGTGAAGAACCAGAAGACCACGGCGATCAGCGGGTGGCAGGTCACCTGGACGCTCAGCTCGGGCCAGGGCATCCAGAACTCCTGGAACGCCACCCTGTCCACCTCCGGCTCGACCGTGACGGCGAAGAACGCGTCGTGGAACGGGACGATCAAGCCGGGGGAAAGCGCCTCGTTCGGCTTCATCGGCAGCGGCACCCCATCGACGGCCGCGCTGATGTCACGGTCACCAACCTGGGTGACGCCATTTCCGGCGGTTGGACGCTGGAATGGGACTTCGCCGCCGGCCAGACGGTTCAGCAGGGGTGGAACGGCAACTTCTCCCAGTCCGGGAGCCGTGTGACCGTCAAGAGCCCGTCCTGGGCCGACAACCTCGGCACCGGCGCATCGGTCACGCCCGGTTTCAACGGCTCGTGGACCGGGTCCAACCCGGTGCCCGCGCAGTTCCGGTTGAACGGCACGGCCTGCACGGGGACGGTCGACACGACGACCACGACCACCACCACGACCACCACGACCACGGGGACCAATCCGGGTGGCTCGAAGGTCGACAACCCGTACGTGGGCGCGGGTGTGTACGTGAACCCGCAGTGGTCGCGTCAGGCAGCCGCGGAGCCGGGTGGTTCGCGGATCGCGAACCAGCCGACGGGCGTGTGGCTGGACCGGATCAGCGCGATCACCGGCAACGGGTCCCCGACGACCGGCTCCATGGGTCTGGTGGACCACCTGAACGAGGCCGAGAAGCAGCGCGCCGCGCGTGCGGACGGCCAGCTCGTCTTCCAGGTCGTCGTCTACAACCTGCCCGGCCGTGACTGCGCCGCGCTGGCCTCGAACGGTGAGCTGAAGGCCGACGAGATCGGTCGCTACAAGACCGAGTACATCGACAAGATCGCGGAGATCGTGGCCCGGCCGGAGTACTCCAAGCTGCGCGTCGTCTCGGTGATCGAGATCGACTCGCTGCCGAACCTGGTCACCAACGTCTCGCCGCGCGTCACCGCGACGCCGGAGTGCGACACGATGAAGGCCAACGGCAACTACATCGAGGGCGTGTCGTACGCGCTGGGCAAGCTGGGCGCGATCTCGAACGTCTACAACTACATCGACGCCGCGCACCACGGCTGGATCGGCTGGGGCGACGCGGATCCGCAGTACGACAACTTCTTCGCCTCGGCGAAGCTGTTCGCGACGCTGCTCGGGAAGAACGGCGCCACCAACGACAAGATCCACGGCTTCATCACCAACACGGCGAACTACTCGCCGCTGGAGGAGCCGTACTGGTCGGTGGACGACGTGGTCGGCGGCCGTCCGGTGAAGGAGGCCTCGAAGTGGGTCGACTGGAACGACTTCAACGGTGAGATCGGCTTCGCCACGGCGTTCCGCGCCGAGTTGGTGAAGCAGGGCTTCGACAGCGGCATCGGCATGCTGGTCGACACCTCGCGCAACGGCTGGGGCGGCCCGAACCGGCCCACCGCCAAGTCGACCTCCACCGACCCGACCACCTACGTCAACGAGTCGCGCATCGACCGCCGCTTCCAGAAGGGTAACTGGTGCAACCAGTCCGGCGCCGGTCTGGGCGAGCGTCCGAAGGCCGCTCCGAAGCCGAACATCGACGCCTACGTCTGGATCAAGCCGCCGGGCGAGTCCGACGGCTCCAGCACCCTCATCCCGAACGACGAGGGCAAGGGCTTCGACCGGATGTGCGACCCGACCTACGGCGGCAACGTGCGGAACGGCAACAACATGTCGGGTGCCCTGCCTGACGCGCCGCTCTCGGGCCACTGGTTCTCGGCTCAGTTCCAGGAGCTCATGCGCAACGCCTACCCGGCGCTGTGACCACCGGCTGACTGGTACGACAACTGGATAGGTCTTCACGCCCCGTAGGCGGCGTCCCTCTTGGACGCCGCCTACGGGCTCATCCTTCGCGGTCGCCGTGTCAGGGACGTGGTCGACGACGGCCTGGTCGCTGCGCTCCGTTGAGCGAGGTCCACCGTGTGCGACTCGCTCCTCGCGGCCTTCCCCGGTCGCAATGGCAGGCGAGGTGCGGACCCTCGTACCGGCGTCATGGGGCGTGGCACTCGGTGGATCGTCACCGAAGTCGAAGCGTTAAGTTTCGGGCTTTTTCCCGTACGTTTTGGCACCCGTCCACCACTACGCGCGCGGTGCGGCCGTGCTGGCGCGGGTGATGAGTTCGGTGGAGAGCATGAGGCGGTGTTGGGACAGCGCGTCCCCCCGGGACAGGGAGATGATCATGTCGGTGGCCGCGGCGGCCATGTCGCTGAGAGGTTGGCGGACTGTGGTGAGGGCGGGGATGGCCCATTGGGCGGGCGGGAGGTCGTCGAACCCGACGACGCTGAGGTCGCGGGGGATGCGCAGGCCGGCCTCGTGGGCGGCTTGGTAGACGCCGAGGGCCTGCGCGTCGTTGAACGCGAAGACGGCGGTGGGTGGCCGGTCCAGTCGTAGCAGGTCACGGCCGTGGGTGAGGCCGTCGACGATGTTGAAGTCGCCGATGCGGATGAGCGTCGGGTCGATGGGGACCTCGGCGGCGTCGAGGGCGGCGCGGTAGCCGTCGAGGCGGGCCCGGCTGGACAGCGCGTGCGAGGGGCCGGTGATGGCGGCGATGCTCCGGTGTCCGAGGTCGAGCAGGTGGCGGGTGGCCGACAGGCCGCCGCTCCAGTTGCTGGTGCCCACGGACGGGAACTCGTGGCCGGGGTCGCCGGTGGGGTCGACCAGCACGAACGGGATCTCGCGGCTGGACAGTTGCTCCTGCTGGGCGGGGGTGGGCGCGGAGAACACGGTGATCACTCCGGCGGGTTTGCGGGCCAGCACGCCGTCGATCCAGGTGCGTCCGGGGGTGTGACGGCCGTGCAGTTCGGTGAGGACGACGGCGAGCTCGTGCTCACCGGCGACGCGTTCGACGCCCTTGATGATCTCCATGGCGTAGGCGCCTTCGAGCTCGTGGAGCACCAGTTCCACCAGCGTCGCGCGGTTGGCCCTCTTCTGCCTGCGGTAGCCGTGTTCGCGGATCACCGCCTCGACCTGGGCGCGGGTCTCCGGGGCGACCTCCGCGCGCCCGTTGACGACTTTCGACACCGTGGCGGTCGAGACGCCCGCCAGCTCGGCGATGCGGGCGATGGTGGCGCCTCCGCGTTCGGCGGAGTCGGCCGGCGGGCGTTTGGTGGAGGACATGGCCGGAGTGTAGTGCGGCGTGAACACCGAACGTTTCTACGGCATTGCCTGCGCCGTCTTGACGCTGAACGTGACGCGCCTTACTGTCGGCCGCGTTAACATTCGGCGATTTTTTCGAAATTTGTGACCACAGCGAGTGGCCTGCCTCCGCCGCGCTCTCACACCACCGCGGACCGACGGTGGTCGTCAGCGTCTGGCACCGTCCGTTCCGTCCCTCACTGGAGACACCGCCGTGAAGCTCCGCCGCACGACCTGGTCATTAGCCCTCGCCGGGGCCCTCGCCCTGTCCACCGCTTGTTCGCCCGGCACCGACACCGGTGGCGGTGGCGATGGGAAGTCGTTCGAGTTCTGGTCGTTCACCGCCATCAACCAGAAGGCGTCGGTGGACGTCTACCGGGAGAAGCACCCGGAGGTCGAGGTCAAGCCGGCCGAGGTGGGCACCTCGGCGGAGACCGCGCAGGCGCTGACCACCGCCCTGGCCGGCGGCGAGGTGCCGGACCTGGTGCTGATCCAGGGTGACGACCTGCCGAAGTTCGTGCAGCAGCCCCAGAACTCCGTCGACCTGCGCAGTCTGGGCGCCGACGACGTCAACGACGTGGGCGGCATGGCGGTGGCCTACCGGACCGACTTGTTCGCCGCCGCGGGCCTAGCCACCGACCGCGACGAGGTCAGCGCGCTGTGGCCGACGTGGGAGGCGTTCATCGAGACGGGGAAGCGGTACACGCAGGCCACCGGCAAGGCGTTCGTGGACAACGCGGCGACCAGCGTGTTCTCCCAGGCGGTCAACCAGGGCGCGCAGAAGTACTACGACGACGACGACGAGCTGATCTACGCGAGCAACCCCGGGGTCAGAGCGGCGTTCGACCTGGGCGTCAAGGCGGCGACGGCAGGGATCACGGCCAAGCAGCCGTCGTTCTCCAGCGGGTGGAGCGCGGGCATGGCGCAGGGCCAGTTCGCGACGCTGGAGGCGCCGTCGTGGATGCTGAACGCCATCCGCAGCCACGCCCCGGACACCAAGGGCAAGTGGGACATCGCGAAGATCCCCGGCAGTGCCGGCAACCGGGGTGGCAGCTTCCTGACGATCCCGAAGGGTGCGAAGAACCCGCAGGCGGCGTGGAACTACATCAAGGAGATGCAGTCACCGCAGGGCCGGCTGGAGTACTTCGTCCGCTCCGGAGCCCTGCCCTCCACGCCGTCCGTGTACAAGGACGACAAGATGGCCTCCGCCGAGGATCCGTTCTTCTCCGACGCGCCCACCGGCACCATCTACACCGATTCGCTGCTGGGCCTCGAGCCGTTCCGCATCGGGCCGGACACCTCGGCCATCGGCCAGGAACTCGGCAACGTCGAGCAGAGTGGCGGCAACCCCGCCACGGCCCGGGACGAGGCGGTGCGCAACACCAAGACCGCCTGGCGCTGTTCGACTGGAACCCGATCGGCGACCGGACGTTCATCGGCGGGGACAACGTCACGCGCATGTTCCCCGACCCCAGGTTCTGGAACACCGCCGGCAACACGGTGAGCATCTGGGTGCTGTCCACGGTGCCGCAGCTGGCGCTGGCGCTGGTGCCGGCGCACGTGCTCAACCACGCGCGCCTGCGGTTCGCGCTGTTCTTCCGGATGGCGGTGCAGGTCCCGTACACACCGACCGCGACGAAGATGCCGCCCGAGGTCGTGCCCGGCGGCTTCGACTGGTTCGACTGGTTCGACTGCGAGCCCACCGACGTGGCACCGCACCCGCGGTGACGACCCGCCGGTCCTCGCCGGCGCGCCACCGTCCCAGCCGACCCGCCGCTCGCGGGTCGCGACAGATCTGATCGGCACCACGACGCCGATCACGACGCCGCACGGGCACGCCACTCCCCCGGCGTGCGCGTGCGGCCGGTCCCGACAGCGACGTCAGGAGAAGACACATGTCAGCACCAGCAGGCCGCGCACACCGCGTCCTCGCCGCCACGGCCGCCGTCGTCGTCGGCACGCTCGCCGTCGGCATGGCGGTCGCCGCACCGTCCTCGGCAGCCGCCGAGCCGACCCTGGGCGAACTCGCCGCCGCCAAGGGCCGCTACTTCGGCTCAGCCACGGACAACCCGACCCTGGACAACGCCTCCTACACCGCCGTCCTCGGCAGCGAGTTCAACCAGATCACCGTCGGCAACACCCAGAAGTGGATGTACACCGAGCCCAGCCGGGGGCAGTTCGACTACACCAAAGCCGATCAGATCGTCGCCTTCGCCCAGCAGCACGACCAGATCGTGCGCGGCCACACCCTCGTGTGGCACAACCAGCTCCCCGACTGGGTCAACAGCGTGTCGGCCGGCGACCTGCCGGACGTGATGCGCAATCACATCGCCAACGTCGCGGGCCACTTCAAGGGCAAGGTCGTGCACTGGGACGTGGTCAACGAGGCGTTCGAGGAGGACGGCACCCGCCGGCAGTCGGTGTTCCAGCAGAAGATCGGCGACAGCTACATCGCCGAGGCGTTCAAGGCCGCCCGCGCCGCCGACCCGAACGCCAAGCTCTACTACAACGACTACAACATCGAGGGCATCGGCTCCAAGAGCGATGCCGTGTACAACCTCGTCAAGTCGTTCAAGCAGCAGGGCGTCCCCATCGACGGCGTCGGCTTGCAGGCCCACCTCATCCTCGGTCAGGTGCCGAGCACGCTGCAGCGGAACATCCAGCGCTTCGCCGACCTCGGCGTCGACGTCGCCATCACCGAGCTCGACATCCGCATGCGCACGCCCCGCGACGCGACCAAGGACGCCCAGCAGGCCGCCGACTACCGCACCGTCACCAAAGCCTGCCTCGCCGTGACCCGCTGCGTCGGCATCACGGTGTGGGACTTCTCCGACGGCTACTCCTGGATCCCCTCCGTCTTCCCCGGCGAAGGCGCGGCCCTGATCTACGACGAGGACTTCGCCAGGAAGCCCTCCTACTGGGCCGTCTACGAAGCCCTCGGCGGCACCACCACCACCACGACAACGACGACCGGTGACAACGGCAGTGGCTGCACCGCGACGTACCGGGTGACCAGCCAGTGGAACGGCGGCTACCAAGGCGAGGTCGCCGTCCGCAACACCGGTGCCACCGCCACCGCCCGCTGGACGGTCAAGTGGACCCTGGCCCAGGGCCAGACCGTGGGCAACCTGTGGAACGGCGTGGCCACCACCAACGGCCAGGAAGTGACCGTGCGCAACGCCAACTACAACGGCGCCATCGCACCCGGCGACACCACCACGTTCGGCTTCCTCGGCTCCTGGATCGGCACCAACCCCGTCCCCGCCACCATCACCTGCACCTCCGCTTGATCGCAGCGGCGGTGTTGAGCCGCCCATGGGGCCGGTGCTGCCCCTTCCGCCTTCGTATGGGGCAGCACCGCGGGGCGCCCGTTCGAAGAACCGGTTCGCGCCTGATCGTCGCGTCACGTGCGTTTTACGGGCCAGATCCGTCGAACCGCGTCCCGTTGGGCGCAACCGTGCATCAACTACTTGTCCGGGTTCGGCACCCCGTGGTGTCGGGTCGGCGTGCCTTGGAGGTGGTGATGCGACGCAGCGGCGGTTCGGGCACTGGTCGCGGTCGTTGGTTCCGGACCAGTTCACCGGTCCTCATCGGACGCGGCGAGCACCTGGCCGCGTTGCGGGAGGCCGTCGTGCGCCCGCCGGCCGTCGTCCTGCTCGAGGGCGAGGCGGGGGTGGGCAAGAGCAGATTGGTGTCCGAACTGCTCGCCGGAGACCTCGGCGGGGCGCTACCGCTGGTCGGGTACTGCTGGCAGGTGGGTGAGCCGTTCTCCTACGGCGCGCTGTTGGAGGCGCTGCGGGCCGCGGGGCCGGGGCTGGACCGGCAGCGGAACCTGAACCCGGTGATCGGGGCTCTGGCACCGCTGCTGCCCGAGATCGCCTCGGAGCTGCCCGCCCCGCTGCCGTCGATCGGCGACCCGCGGGCCGAGCGGCACCGGCTGTTCCGGGCGGTGCGGGAACTGCTGGCCGCGCTCGGTCCGGTGCTGCTCGTGGTGGAAGACCTGCACTGGGCAGACGAGGGCACGCGCCAGTTGCTGCGCTTCCTGGCGGGTGCTCCGCCGGCCGACCTCGGCATGGTCCTGACCTACCGGCGGGAGGACCTGCACGGCGGCAGCCCCCTGGGCGCGGAGTTCCGATCCGCCGCAGGCGGTCTCGTCGCGGTGCTGGACATCGAGCCGCTCGACGTCGACGGCGTGCGAGGACTGACCGAGGCCATCCTCGGCGCGGAGAAGGTGTCGGCCGAGTTCGCGGCCCGACTGCACGAGCGGACCGCGGGCATCCCGTTCGTGGTCGAGGAGGCGCTGCGCGCCCTGCGCGACCCCGCGGGAGCGGTGCACGCGGGCAGCGTGCGAGCCAAGCGGCTGCTCGACGCGGTCAAGGTCCCGGTGTTGCTGCGGGACGCGATGTCCGACCGCCTCGCCACGTTGCCCGCCACCGCGGTCCGCCTGGTCGAGGCAGCCGCTGTGCTCGGCACACCCGCACCCGCCGAACTGCTCGCCGACGTCGGTGATGTCCCGCAAGACCAGGTGAGGACCGCACTCGCGCACGCCGTGGACGCCCACGTCCTGCACGAGGTGGACGAGCAGCGGTACAGCTTCCGCCACATGCTGGCCCGTCAGGCGGTCTACGACACGATCAGCGCTCCCGAGCGCGCCGCCCTGCACGGCCGTGCCGTCGACGCGCTGGAGCACGTCGAGCCCAGGCCACTCGTCCAGTTGGCCGAGCACAGCGAGCGGGCGGGCCGGACGGCGGACTGGCTGACCTACGGGGAGGCCGCGGCGGACCGGGCCGTCGACTCCGGCGACGCGGCGACCGCGACCACTCTGCTGCAACGGTTGCTCGCCGTGCCCGTGCTGCCCGCCGACGCGGTCGACCGGCTGGCGATCAAGCTCGGGCGCATCGCCAACACCGGCCTGGCCCAGCGCGACCCGACCGAGACACTGGAACGCCTGCTGACCGATCCGAGACTGACCACATCGGTGCGCGGCGAGGTGCGCCTGTACCGGTCCTTCCTGCTGCTTCGCCGGATCGGCCACATCCGGGAGGCACGGACCGAGCTCGAACGCGCGGCCGACGAGTTGGAGGACAAGCCCGACCTCGTCGCCCGCGCCGCCTCGGCACTCGCCGTGCCGTCCACCGGCGCCGTCCCGCCGGACGCGCTGCGCCGGTGGCAGGACCTCGCCAAGGCACACCGGATGACCGCATCGGGCGAGCTGCGGATCCGCCTGCTGGCCAGCGAGGTCGCCTCCGCCCTGTACGAGGGGCACCTGGCGTGGCTGGACGACGTGCCGGAGCACGCGGACACGCTCGGCGCGCGGCAACACCTCGCCCGGCTCCGGTGCAACGTCGCCGATGTCTGCGTGTGGCTCGGCCACCTCGACCTGGGAACACGGTTCCTGCGCGACGGGCTGAGGCTCGCCGCCGAGAGCGGAGCGCCGTTCGTGACCAGCACCGGCAGGACCACCGAGGCACGGCTCGACTGGATCACCGGTCGGTGGGAAGACCTGGCCGATCGGGTGAACGCGCTGATGGAGGAGTACCGCGACATCACCAGCATCACCTCTGAGCTGGAGTTGGTGCTCGGCTGGCTCGCCGCGACCCGTGGCGAGCCGGAGGTGGCGGACGGGCACTTCCGCAGGACCGGGGCCCACGACCCGCACGACGCCATCGCCCCCGTGGCGATCAGCGGGATCGCGGGTCTGGCCTCGATCCTGCTGGAACGGAAGGAGGCGGCCGAGGCGGCGGCTGAGGTCGACCGAGGGCTGGCCGCCGTGCGGAAGTGCGACGGCTGGTACTGGGTCGGCTCGCTGGCCCCGGTCGCGGTCGCCGCCTACTCGGCCACGGGACGGACCGCGGAAGCGGAACGCCTGGTGGGTGAGATCGCCGAGGGCGTCCAAGACCGCGACGCGCCCGCCGTGCTCGCCGCGCTCGCGCACTGCCGGGGCACTCTGGCCGAGACGCGGGGCGAGCCCTTCGAGGCCGTCGAGCACTTCAGGGAGGCCGCCGCTCGCTACGGATCGATGCCCGCGCCGTACTTCGCCGCCCTCGCCGGGGAACGCGAGGCGACGGTCCTGGCGCCGTCCGATCCGGAGAAGGCCGTCGAGCTGCTGACCGGGTTGGCGGAGACCTTCGACGGGCTCGGTGCGTCGAAGGACGCCGCGCGCTGCCGCCACGCCCTGCACGCCCTCGGCAGCGTGAAACCGGCGCGGCGGGGACGACGCGGGTACGGCAACGACCTCTCCCCCCGTGAGATCGAGATCGCGCGCATGGTCGCGGTCGGGCAGACCAACCGCGAGATCGCCGAGCAGCTCTTCCTGTCCTCGAGAACCGTCGAGCAGCACGTGGCAAGGCTGTTCCGCAAGCTCGGCATCAACTCGCGCACCGAGCTGCACGCCGACCACCTCCGCTGAGGTCCTGTCGGAAGCGAGCGGCGCTACCGGGTGGGGCTACCGGAAGCGCCGCTCGACACCGAGGAAGTGGCTCTAGAACATCATCGGCATGCACCAGGTCGGGAAGTTCGGGTACGGGGAGCCGTGGCACCGGATCTGCTGACTGACGGTGCTCTTCTGGTCGAAGCTGTCGGTCACGGTCAGCTTGGCGATGAAGGTGACCGCGAACTCCTTGGTCGAGTAGGTGTGGTCGGCCTTGACACCGGTGGCGGTCTTGCCGTCACCGAAGTCCCAGGCGTAGGAGACGATGTCGTTGTTCGGGTCGGTCGACCCGCTGCCGTCGAAGGAGCACACGTCCTGCCGGCACATCACGCTGAACGCCGCCCTCGGCGGCTGCGGACCCGCGACGGCCCTCCTCGACGTGGTGGCGGTCTTGCCGCTGTTGTCGGTCACCGTCAGCTTCACGGTGTAGGTGCCGTTCTGACCGTACTTGTGGGACGGCTTGACGCCGCTGCCGGTCGTGCCGTCGCCGAACTCCCAGGCGTACGAGGAGATCGAGCCGTCCGGGTCCGACGAGCCGGACGCGTCGAACGTGCAGTCCGGCGTCGTCGACGAGCAGTTCGCGGTGAAGACCGCTTTCGGCGCACCGGGGTCGCGGGCGCCGAGGTCGTCCACGTACAGCAGCCGGTTCGGCGAGTCCGACGGATCGGAGATCTTGTTGACGGTCGCCGTGTCGAGCACCAGGGCGTTGGCGTCGGCCACCGAGATGTCCGGGGCGGCGCTCAGCACCAGCGCCAGGGCGCCGGCCACGTGCGGGGTGGCCATCGACGTGCCGTTCCACGCGGCGGTCTTGCCGTCCTGGGTGATGGAGGTGATGTTGCTGCCCGGCGCGAACAGCTCGACGCACTCGCCCCAGTTGGAACCCCCGCTGCCCCAACGGCTGCGCTTGTCCTCGCTGTCCGACGCGCCGACGGTCAGCACGCCCGGCGCGGAGGCCGGACTGACCTCACAGGCGTCCTTTGTGTCGTTACCCGCCGCGACGGCCCACGCCACGCCCGCCTCGACCGACTTGGCCACGGCATCGTTGAGCGCGCTGCTCCGGGCGCCACCGAGGCTCATGTTGCCCACCGCGGCTTTCGGGGCGTTCTTGGTCACCCAGTCGACGGCCGCGATGATCTGGTCGTACGAACCGCTGCCGGCGCAGTTCAACGCCCGGACCGCGACCAGGTTCACGTTCTTGGCGATGCCGTAGGTCTTGCTGCCGATGGTGCCGGCCACGTGGGTGCCGTGGCCGTGGCAGTCGCTCGCGTCGCTGTCGTTGTCGATGAAGTCGTAGCCGCTGACCGCTCGACCTTCCAGTTCGGGGTGGTCGAAGGCGACGCCCGTGTCGACGACGTACGCCGTGACGCTGGACCCGTCGTTCGGCGCCGCGTAGCTGTTGTCCAACGGCAGGTCACGCTGGTCGACGCGGTCCAGACCCCACGTCTCGGACGTGCGCACCACCCCGTTCCGCTCGACGTAGCGCACCGCCGGGTCGGCGGCGAGCCGCTTCGCCTGCCGCTCGCTCATCCGCACCGAGAAGCCCCGCAGCGCGGTCGAGTAGACGTGCGAGACCTCGCCGCCGTACTGCCCGGCCAGGTCGGTCGCCTGCGTCGAGACCGCCGCCTGGATGCTCGCCGCCTTCGACGGCTCGCCGTTCAACGCCACGACGTAACTGCCTTCGACGGCGTCCTGGGCACCCGCGCCCAGGATGTGCCCCTCGGCCGCCTGGGCGACACTGACAACGCTCATCGTCAACGCGATGGAGGCGAGACCGGCGCACAGACCGGCCATGAGCGTTCCTCGCCCTGGTAATGTGGACATGCTTGACCAAGCTCCTTCAGCCGTAGCAGGGAAACGACTTCAACCGGTACCGCCGCGGCGAGGTCATGTGCCGTGACGGCTTCGTGCGAAGACCCGACGATCCGTCAGGCAGCACACGCGGTCCACTGCGCTTCGGCGCCACGCCCACGTCAGGCGGCCCGCCGGTCGGTATCGCCCCAGCACACCCCGTCAGGCACCCCTCGCGTGCCGGCGACGGGGTGAGGTGCGGGGACATCACCGACGAACCAAGAATCGGCCGTGCGCTCAAGTCGGCACAATCAGTATCGAAGCTAGTGGGTATACCCAATCATCGGCGCCGCGACCGCGAGTCCACGATCGCCGCCGAGGACGCCGACTTTCCGCACCACGCCAGGCGAGCTGCGAGCACGACAGCGGAACGCCTGGCGGGAAAGGCATGCGGCACCGTGTGCCTGCCGATAACGGGTGGTCAAGATCGGGCCAAGCAACTGCGACGGTCGCTGGGCGAACGCTGCGTCGCCGACGTGGTCACCCTGCTCTCGAGGATCCTCGGCGAAGCCGTCGACGAAGGCCTGATCGGATCCGACCCCTGCCGCAAACACAGCCGCATCTGCGCGATCAGCAGCAGCGGCGTGGCAGCCGGCAGACGATCACTGGAGCCGCGGGCCGGGCCGCTGAACACGATCACGTAGTCCACGCACGGCGTGAGCAGCACCAGCAGCACCCCGACCTGCACGGCGCGGTCGGCGGGCAGGAACCCGAACATGGCCGCGACGACCAGGGGCACGACTACGAAGTTCACCACGAGCGTGGCGGCCAGGAACCGTCCCGCGCGCAGCGACCGCACCAGATCGCGGGCGGGCACTTGGAGGAAGGTGACGTAGAGCAGTGCGCCGAGGATCGGATTGATCGCGGTCTCCAGCCCTGGTCCGGCCGCCGGTGCGGCCAGGCCGAGGGAGGATGCCGCCGAGGTAGATCGGGACCTGGTGGCGCTCCATGCGCGTGACCAGCCCGCCTACGCCTTCCGACACCGACACCCTCCGCGCTCCATCTCACCTGCTTGTCCTGGTGGTGGGCGTCGGTGCCCCCGGGGCTCTTCCTGCCTGACGCGACCCGCCGGGCTTCGAGCCTGGTCAGCCGGTCAGCACGAGCAGCGGCCACCGGAGCAGGCGTGACCGGCCTGCCGCCGCCGCGTTCGGCGGTGGTTCAGAAACCAGAGCGAGCCGGCGAGCACGAACAGCACCGCGGAGATCACGAGCAGCCCCGTGGTCGCCGCCGCGACACCAGCACCGGTGAGCAGCCCGAGCGGCACCAGCAGCGGCAGCGCACAGCACCCCGCGCAGGCGAGCGCCGCGAGGAACGCGACCACTTTGCTCCGCCGGGGCGGCCCTGCCTGCCCCCTGTGGGCCGGCTCGATCGGGAGTGACGCGGCGTCGGGTCCGGGTGTGACGGGGGTGCTCATGCGAGGCCTTTCGTAACGGTGGCAAGTTCGATGAACGGGAGCGGGCAGTCCTCGCAGGTGCAGTTGGTCAGGCTGTCGCAGCGCGCGTCGACGACCCGCACGAGTTCCTCTCTGATCTTGGTGAGGTCCTCCATCCGTTGGTCGACCTCGACCAGCTTGGCCTGCGCGCGGGCCTGCAGGTCCGGTGTCGGGTGCCGTCGGCGGCCGGCGTCGAGCAGCTCGGCGATATCGTCGAGGGTGAAGCCGAGCCGCTGAGCGGCCTTGACCACCCGCAACAGCGCCACCGCGCCTTCGTCGTAGTCGCGATACCCGCCCAGTGACCGGCGTGGCTCCGGAAGCAGGCCGCGCCGCTCGTAGTAGCGCAGTGTCTGCACGTTCACCCCGGCCGCCGCGGCCAACTCACCTGACCTCATCGCCTGCACCTCACCGTCACTTTGTCGCTCCCTGCACCCGCGCGGCCAACACGGCCTCCGCTTGGGCGGCCAGGCCGTCGAGCACCACTTCCTTGTCCGCGGGCACTCGGACATCGACGACCACCTGGTCGCCGTCCCGGTCCACGGCGAAGTCGAAGAACGCGCAGCACTCCGCCTCCCGTGCGGTGAGGTCGCGCGCCCGGCTCTCCACGTCCGCGCCGCCGTCCAGGCGAAGCCGCAGCCAGCCGGACTCCTCCCTGCGCAACACCAGCAGCGACGCGGTGAACAGGCCCTCGAACTCGGCGAGACGCATCGGCTGGTCAGCGGTCGGCAACGTGCACGCCTCCACAGAAACCCACCCGATCGGCGCTCCAGTTCCTGGGTCGGTCTGCCGGCCCGCCTCGTCGAGCCCGGTACCGGCGGCGGACCCGCAGGCCGGTCCGCAACCGCATCCACCGCCAGACGACGACCCCGCCGAGACGGTCGGCTGGGCGAGCCCTGCGGCAGTGTCGAACAGGGCCCGCAGGATCGGGGCCGGCTGCGCACCGACCACCGACGCCACCCGCTCACCACCAGCGAGAACGAACAGCGTCGGCGTCGAGGACACCCCGAACCGCGACACCAGATCCGGGTTCTCGTCGACGTTGACCTCGAATAACCGCACACGCGGCGCGAACTCGTCGGCCAGTTCGTCGAGGACCGGGGCGATCCGCCGGCAATTCCCGCACCAACTCGCGTAGAACTCGACCACCACCGGCATCGACGACGAGCCGATCTCCCGTTCGAACGTCGCCTCGGTGACCTCCACCCTCATGCCACCCACCTCCGGGTTCCACCTACCAGGACCAACACCCACCACGCTAAGCCTGTACCCCAGTACAGCCTTCAATGAGACCTGCATCACACGAACCAGGGTGCGGTTGCCCGGCGTACGGAAGTGACGGGGCTGATGCGCGCGGCAGGCAAGGCGCTTGCGTATGCCCGGCGGGTTCATCCGGAGATGATCGGCATGCCGAGGCTCACCGGACCGATGCCGGTTTCGGTGTGCTGCAGCCGTTCCAACGTGGCGAGTTTCCTCCTGGCCCCGTCGAGGCTGACCTGAAACCCTTGGACTTCGCCGAGCCGGCCGTTGGCGCGGGCCTCGGCGATCCGGTCGGTGAGGTTGCGGCCGATGTCGACCAGCCGATCCCGCCGCCGGGGCTCCACGCGCAACTCGGCCGATTCCTCCTATGTGGGTTCGCGGTACTCCGCGGCGGGCCGGTCGGCGCGGCGGTTGTCGAGGTAGGCACGGTAGGACTGGATCAGGTCGGCCTGGAACACAATGGCAACGTCAGAACTGTCTGAGTGCCTGGCGGTAGTGCGTGATCCATGCCAGTGATCACAGGTAGTCGAAGAAGCGGAACCACCAGGTCGGTGGGTGCTCAGGCGGGTAGTGGGAGCCCAGATCGCTGACGCCGTCGTATCTGCCCCAGAGGATGTGCTCGGAGACGACGCGGTAGCCGAGCGCGTGAAGTACATCCTCGGTGCGGTGTCGGTCCAGCCACATCCCCGACGTAGTCAGGCGACGTTGTCCGGTGAACGGACGTGCTCGGCGTGCTGGGCGACCAGCGCCACGATGTCGGTCACGGCGTGGTCGTGGCGGAAGGCTCGTCGCTGCCGGCTCGCACCGTTGCCGTTGGCGATCAACTCGCCCACGACGGTCTTCACGGCCTGCAGATCACCTGTTGTGGTCAGCGCGGGTTCGACGTGGCGCAGCAGGCGGTGCAGCAGGTCGACGGCCGGAACGGGCCGGATGGTGTCCAGGTCGACGCCCATGCCGTCCAGTCCGTCACGCGAGGCACGCCAGTACGCCATGCGCAGCGCGTCGTCGCCGATCCGAGGTGCTTCGACGCCGTCCCGAATGGACTGCAGCGAGGTCATGACCAGCGCCCGCACCAGAGCGGCGAACAGTACGGACTCATCCACAGTGGACTGGACGTCGCTCACGCGGACCTCCACGGTGGGCAGGTGGGAAGAAGGCCGGATGTCCCAGTAGACCATCTTCTCGTCGAGCACACTGCCGGAGCCGACGGCCATGTCCACGGCGGACTCGTAGTGCGCGAGCGACTCGAAGTACGGCGGGGCGCCGGCGCACGGCCAACGGCCGACGATCACCGACCGCCAGCTGGCGTAGTCGGTGTCGACGCCGTGGTGGATCGGCGAGTTGGCGGTGAGCGCCAGAAGCACGGGGAGCCACGGCCGGACGTGGTTGCAGACCTGGACCGCGGTCTCCCGGTCGGGCACCTCTACGTGGACGTGGCAGCCACACACGACGTTCTCGGGCGCGAGCTGCCCGTACGCGTTGTTGATCGTGTGGTACCGCGGGTCGTCGGTGATCGGCGGTCCCGGCGCGTCATCGGCCAGGGCGGTGCCCACGGCGAGCAGGGTGCCGCCACACTGCGACGCCGCCTCGGCGGCAGTGGAGCGCAGGAACGTCAGCTGCTCGCGCACCTCCGCCATCGTCCGGCACACCGGCGTGTTGATCTCGACCTGCGCCCTGGTCAGCTCCAACTCCAGCGCACCGCCCAGATCTCCGGCCACCTCGACGACGTGGGCGCTGATCGGGAGCAGGTGCCCGGTGGACAGGTCCGCCAGCAGAAACTCCTCTTCCACGCCCACTGTCGGCACGCCAGGCGCACCCGGATGGGAAGACCACAGCACAGGGGAAAACGACGCCATCGCCTGCCTCGCTCACGGGTTTGATCACGCCGGTCGGGACCCGGGGATTACCAGCAGTCACCTCTTGCAAACCGATGGTCTGTTCGGACTACGCACGGGTCGTCGGTCGACACAATCGGCCACATTCCCGACACCGGACCGTGCGCTGGACGGATCACTGTTGTCCGCACGAGGTGCAGGCCTGCACGGCTCACTACCACCACCGCAGACCCCACCAGGCCCTACGATTCACTCCACCACAGCCGGACCACCCGACCGCAGAGCCAGGTGGCGCCACCATAGGTCGCCGACCAGCCCTCGGCGGCCTGATCAACGAGTACGGACCCACAACAGCCCAACCGCGCAGGTCAGGTCATGTGGCCGCCCTTCGGCACCCGGTACCGCACCCGGCCGCCCGTACGACCCTCCTGTCATCGGCCGACAACCGACCAGAGCTTGGTCTTCAATCGATCGGTTGATGTGTCCGGTGAGCCCGACTGCCACTGTCTGGATCATGAGACGACTTCTGGGGGCGGCGGTCGCCGTCGGTGTGTTGGCGTTGAGTGCCGCGCCGGCCGCGGCGAGCAACAACGCGGCGGTGCGGACCGATGCCGGCCTGGTGCGGGGCACCACGAATGCGGATGTCCGTTCTTTCGAGGGGATTCCCTACGCCGCGCCGCCGGTCGGTGACCTGCGCTGGCACTCGCCGGTGCCGCCGGCGCCGTGGTCCGGTGTGCTGGACGCAACCCGGCCGGGCGATCGCTGTCCTCAGGCCAGTACCGGCGGCCGACCGGCAAGCGTCACCGAGGACTGCCTCTACCTCGACGTCACCACACCGCGTGCGGCCAGGAAGGCACCGGTGCTGGTGTGGCTGCACGGTGGCGGGCTCATGAACGGCGCTGGTAGCGACTACCTGCCGACCCGGCTGGTCAAGCAAGGCGGTCTGATCGTGGTGACCGTCAACTACCGGCTGGGGAATCTCGGTTTCCTCGGCTTTCCCGGGCTCGCGAACGGCGGCGCGTTCGGCATCGAGGACCAACAGGCGGCGCTGCGCTGGGTGCGGCGGAACATCGCGGGGTTCGGTGGCGACCCGAACAACGTCACCCTGGCCGGGGAGTCCGCCGGGGCGCACTCGGTGTGCGCACAACTCGCCTCGCCGGGCGCGGCCGGGTTGTTCCAGCGGGCGATCGCCCAGAGCACGCCATGTGCACCGGGCTCCTCCGCCGGCGCCGACCTGCGACCGATACTGGACGTGCCGCTGTTCGTACCGTACGAGTGGCACCAGGGACATGGCCAGAACGTCGCCGCACTCCTGGGCTGTACGACACTCGAGTGCCTGCGGGGCAAGCCAGTGCCGGACCTGCTCGCCGCGCCGGCGTTCCCCCTGCCTGCGTTCGGGAACACGGTGCTGCCGGAGGACCCCGCAGTGGCGCTACCGGCCGGGCGGTTCAACCACGTGCCGCTGCTGACCGGCATCACCCGTGACGAGGGCACGTTCTTCGCACCACTGCTGCTCCCCGATCTCGGTCCCGATGGCTACCTCACCGCGTTGACCGATCATTTCGGACCGCACGCTGCGGCAATCGCACAGCAATACCCGCTCGAGCAGCACGCCGGCTCCGCGGTGCAGGCACTGGCCGCGATCATGACCGACCTCGACTGGGCGTGGCCGCAACGCGCCGCGGATCGCCAGTTCGCGGCCGAGATCCCGGTGTACGCCTATGAGTTCCTCGATCGAACGGCACCGGCGATCCCCGAGTTCCCTTCCGGTGTCGAGCCGCTCGCCGCCCACGGCTCCGAGCTGCGGTACCTGTTCGACCTGCGCTCCGACGACGTACTGCTGACGACCGCACAGCGCCGCCTCGGCGACCGGATGATCGACTACTGGGCCCGCTTCGCGACCACCGGCAATCCCAACCGGCCAGGCCTGCGCGCGTGGCCCCGCGTCGACCCGGCGGACACCACGCCGTACGTGCAAGGCCTCGACCTCCACCGAATCAGACCGTTCGACCGGGTGACAGAACACAACCTGGCCTTCTGGAACGCGCTCCACCGCTGATCGAGGGTCGCGACCTCCTGACGGCAGCCCCGCACCGACCGTGGACCCTGTGGGGTGCCAGAACCTTGCACAGGGCGTTGAGCTGCGACGATCGTGCACGCTGGTCTTCAAGGCCTGATCGTGAGGTGTGGCGTTACGACTGCTCTACCTGATCTTCGTCCGACTCAGTGGTCGGCCGGCGCCCATCTGCCGGTCCTGTCAAGGTGTTCCGGCTCGGACGGGTACGCGAGAGCCCGCTGCTTCAGATGGTGGAGAAGGGCGAAGCGGCGCTCAACATCACCTTCGACCGATCCCTCTGCACCGGGACAGGCCGGCGGCACGACGTACCGTGGACCGCGTGAGCACCGCACCGACCGTCACCCTGGGCGACCGCTTCGCCCGGGAATTCCCCGAGATGGCTCTCGCCTGGCAGGCCGAGCAGGCTCCGGCGCCGCGCCTGCTCGTGCTCAACGATCGGCTGGCCGCGGAACTCGGGCTGGACGTCGCGTGGCTGCGTGGCGCCGAGGGCCTTCGCCTGCTCGTCGGCGAGCACGTCCCCGACGGCGCGACTCCGGTGGCACAGGTCTACTCCGGGCACCAGTTCGGGCACTACGCCCCGCGGCTCGGCGACGGTCGCGCCCTGCTGCTCGGCGAGGTCACCCACGCCGACGGCGAGCCGCGCGACCTGCACCTCAAGGGCTCCGGGCGCACGCCGTTCTCCCGTGGCGGCGACGGCCTGGCCGCGGTCGGTCCGATGCTGCGCGAGCACGTCGTCAGCGAGGCGATGCACGCCCTCGGGATTCCGACGACCCGCTCACTGGCCGTGGTGGCGACCGGCCGGCCGGTCCGCCGTGAGACCGTGCTGCCGGGAGCCGTGCTCGCCCGCGTCGCCCGCAGTCACCTGCGCGTGGGCAGCTTCCAGTACGCCAGGGCCACCGACGACGTGGACCTGCTGCGCCGCCTGGCCGACCACGCGATCGCCCGCCACCACCCCCACGCCGCGCGGGCCGAGCGCCCTTACCTCGCGCTGTTCGAGGCGGTGGTCGCGGCCCAGGCCGCGCTGGTGGCGCGGTGGATGCTCGTGGGGTTCGTCCACGGCGTCATGAACACGGACAACATGACGATCTCGGGCGAGACCATCGACTACGGGCCGTGCGCGTTCATGGAGGCGTTCGACCCGGCCACCGTGTACAGCTCCATCGACCACGGCGGGCGCTACGCCTACGGCAACCAGCCGCGCGTGGCCGAGTGGAACCTCGCGCGACTCGCCGAGGCCCTCCTCCCCCTGTTCGCCGACGACGAGGAGCAGGCGATCGCCCTGGCGGTCGAGGCGCTCGGCACGTTCCGCGGGCGGTACGACGACTCCTGGTCGGCAGGCATGCGGGCCAAGCTCGGCCTGCCCGACGACCTCGACCACGCGGTGAGCGGGCCCCTGGTCGAGGAGCTGCTCACCCTCCTCCAGGACAACCGCGTCGACCACACGTCGTTCTACCACCGCCTGGGCGCGGCGGGCGGCGGCACCGGGTCACCCGCGCGTGAGCTGTTCCTCGACCTCGCCGCGATCGACGGCTGGCTGACCCGCTGGCAGGCTCTCGAACCGGACGCCGCCGCGATGGGCCGGGTCAACCCCGTCTACATCCCCCGCAACCACCTCGTGGAAGAAGCCCTCGACGCCGCGACCGAGGGCGACCCGCGTCCGCTCGAACGACTCCTGGACGCGGTGAGCGCCCCCTACGACGAGCGTCCCGAACTCGACCGCTACGCCGAACCCGCCCCGGACGCGTTCGGCGCCGCTTACCAGACCTACTGCGGCACCTGAGGTCCACGCGCAAGGCATAACCAGGACCGACGGCCGTCCGAAGCGGGCCGGGCCAGTTCACAGACCGCGTCGGCGATCCGCTTGCCGCTGTGCCGGTCGCCGAACGGTGACGGCAGGTCGGCGAGCCCGGCACGGCGCTCGTCGCCGTCGGTCAGCCAGCCCAGGGAAATCCCGGTGATGCCCTCGTCGTGGGATGTGGCGTTACGACTGCTGTACCTGATCTTCGTCCGACTCGGTAACTGGCTGGTTCTGCTCGGCCGGGCCTCCGCGGCCAAGGACGTCGAACTGCTGGTACTGCGGCACGAGGTCGCCGTGCTGCGCCGGACCAACCCCCGCCCACGGTTGGACTGGGCCGATCGCGCGGTACTCGCCGCGCTGGTCCGCCTACTCCCCCGACTGCTGCGCGAGCACCGGTTGATCACACCGGGAACCATCCTGCGATGGCACCGGCGCCTGGCCGCGAGGAAGTGGACCTATCCCCATCGCACCGGCCGACCGCCGATCGACGACACCACCGTGGCACTGATCGACCGGGCCTGCCAGTTCACCACCTCGTTCGACCGTCCTCGCCGACGCCGGCATTCAGGTCGTGAAGACCCCGCCACGGTGCCCACGAGCCAACGCCCACGCCGAACGCTTCGTCGGCACCGTAAGACGCGAAGTCACCGACCGACTGCTCACCATCAACCAACACCACCTGCGGACCGTGCTGAACCGCTACACGACCCAATACAACCACCGCAGACGACACCAAGCCCTACAACTCACACCACCACGACCAGACCACCCGACCGCGCACACCCCACCGCATCCTGGGTCACCCAAGCCGCCAGAAACCTTGTCATGGACCTCGACGACGCCGGCACCCCCGCCCGGTTCCTGATCCGCGACCGCGACGGCAAGTTCCCCGCCCTGTTCGACGCCGTCCTCGCCGACGCGGAGATCCAGGTCGTCCTCAGCGGCGTCCGCATCCCCCGCATGAACGCGATCATGGAACGCCGGATCCACAGCTGCCGTCGCGAACTCCTCGACCGCACCCTCATCTGGAACCAACGACACCTACTTCACGCCCTGCGCGAGTACGAGCAGTTCTACAACACCCACCGCCCCCACCAAGGCATCGACAACGCCCGACCACTACGCGCCCTACCACCAGCCGTCACCGATCAAGCAGCGGTCGTCCGCCTCCACATCCGCCGACGGCAACGACTGGGCGGAATCCTCAACGAGCACCATCACGCCGCCTGTCCTGCACGGACGACATATTCGGCAAGCACAGGGTCAGCCGGCCGCTCCCCTGAGGAACGTGGCCAGGTCCTTCAGCAGGACGTCCTCGGGGAGGGGTTCCACACCGGAGGCGCCGGTCCGGTAGCCGGAGATCTCGATGTGGACGTAGGTCCTGCCGTCCAGCAGGTAGGCGGCGGTGACCGTGCCGTGGCCGGGCACGTGGTGCAGCGCGTAGCCGACGTCCCCGACCCGCAGTTCGTAGAGCGGGCTCGGCTTCGCTTTGTCTTTCGCGGTGCCGTTCCGCAGTCCCAGCAGGTCCCTGCCCATCGTTTCCGAGGCGCGGAACGCCTCTTCCGATTCGTACGTGGCCCAGCGGATCCCGATCTCGCGCTCGCTGTAGCCGTCCGGCCTGTCCTCGGGCTCATCCACGGGCTCGAAGGTGCAGGCGAATCCTGACGCGCCAGGCGCGGCGGTCCTGTTCGTGCCCTTGGGCTTCGTGCCGAGTCGCCCCGCTGCGGCGGTCAGCGTGCCGCACGCCTCCTTGGGGGTGCCCACCACCGGCAACTCTGGCGCGGTCAACCCCGCCAGAGCCGCGTTCTCCGCCAGCTTCGGTTCGGTGATCTGTGGCTTCCCCGGTTCGCCCGCACCGCTCAGCGCCGTCACGACGTCGGTGATCTCCCGGTAGGTGATCTCCTCGGTGAGCGGCTCGTTCTCCCCGTACTCACCGGCCTCGGAGACGTGCCGGATGTTTCCCCACAGCGCGACCATCACCAGGTCGTCGCCAGACCGGAACACCGCCGTGGTGTCGGTCCGCTCGGTGTCCGGGCTGAGGCTTTCCTGATGGGAGATGAACCCCACGTCACCAACCGGGAACTGCTCCACCTTGCTCGCCCGGTACTCGGAGTCCTGCTGCTGCCTGTCGCGTTCCCGGATGGCCTTGTCCAACATGGACTGGTACCGGGACTCGACGTCGCCCCGCCAGACGGAGATGTCGGCGTTCAGGTTGTTCGAACCGTCTTCCAGCAGCGAAAGCCCCGTTGTGATGTACCAACAGGAGGCACTTGTACCGTCGGAGTCCTTGGCGCTGACCGGCTGGTAGCCGCGGTCCCGCATCAGCTTGTTCACGTTGGTGCACATCTTGCCGGGCCCGTCACCGAAGCCGAGCTTGTCCGGATCGGGGAAGGCCAGTTCCTTCAGGTTCCGGTTCCGAGGTAGGTCGTTCTGGCTCGCCACAGACGAATCCGACCGGAACCACCACACGCCGCCGGCGATCCCGGCCACCAGCACGACCACGATGGCGGCAGCGATCATGGTGCGACGCCGCCTGTTCGGCCGGCGAGAAGGTGCGTTGTACCCCGAGGGCGTCGGCGGATAGTGCGGTGGGGCCAGGTGGTGGTGCTGCGGTGCGCCGTAGTTGCGCGGCGGAGGTTGTGAGAAGTTCTGAGACACGGCACAGCGTAGGACGCCTACGGGCGCGACAGTGTCCGGCGAACACCGGACAGCGATTGGCGACCACCCCGTGATTGTCCGCTGAGGTCGTGTGCCTGCCGATAACTCCATCCATGCCGGTCGAAGCCGTGTGTAGCGTGGGGGGTCAAGGCGCTCGTAGGTGCGACCGCAGGTCCGCAACGCCGTCGGCTGACGCGGCATGATGACCGGCCATGCTGCTCCGACTGGCCTACCTGAGCGTGACCATCGCGTTCGCGCTGCTGCGCCTGCTCCCCCTGAGTGACTGGGACAAAGACATGGAGATCCTGGCGCTACGCCATCAGATTACCGTCCTGCAACGCCAACTCGGCATGACCAAGCCGCGGTGCCCCCCGGCGATCGAGCCTTTCTCGCGGCACTGCTGCACCGACTTCCGATAGGCACGCTTCGCAGGCTCCGACTGTTGGTGCGTCCGGAGACATCCCACGCCGGCACCGGGACCTTCTCGCACGCCGTCACGCGATGAAATCCCGTCCCAAACAGCCCGGCAGTCCACGGACCATCCGCTCGATCCGGCTTCTGGCGCTGCGCCTGGAACGGGAGAACCCCACCTGGCAGGTCGCTGCGGCACCTCGTCCCTTCAGGTGGAGCGCCGCGCCCTCACCTCTTGTCCACCTCCACGCGAATAGCGGTCGAGCCCTTTTCCAGCCATCCGCAGTAGGTGTCGAAGTCGAGGTGACGTCCGTCCGGAACCGACTCCTGGGCAAGGGTGAGCAGGTGCCTGGCGAGGGACACGAGACCGGCCGGGTTCCCCGAGATCACTACCGTCTTCTCGGGCGAATCCCACACCTCCGCCCGAAGGGCGGTGTCTTCTTCCCACCAAGTCCCGACACCGAGCACGGGATCGTACGCGGTGACCTCCACCTCGACGGGTACCACCGGCCGAGTACGTTCTCCGGCGGGGTCTACGGGTGGTGCCATCCCGACTCCTCAGGTAGGAAGATGTGGATGTTGCTGACCGGCCTGCCGCCGCGAACCCCAGTCCCGATCGGGCTGCTGTAGGTTTCGAAGTTGATGTGGGGGTCCTGTCGCGGGTGTGCGAGATCCGCATCCGTAAGCCGGACCTGGCGAAGCCCACGCTGTGCTTGAGGGTTGGCCGCCCCCGCCGGCACGCCTTCACCGCAGTTGTAGACCAGCACCGAGGTGCCACCGGCCAGCACATAGTACGTGTGGACGCCGTCGATGGTGAGGTCGTAGACCGGGTTCAAGGCGGGTGTAGCGGTCGACGTCGGTGACTTGCGGCGAATTGCCGTCGGCTGAGGTGGGGTGTTGGCCGGGTTTGAGGTCGCCGATGTTGACGAAGCGGCCTTGGGCGTCGACCCAGACGGGGTGCCAGGAGGTGGCGTCGACGGTGCCGGTCGAGTGGTGGGCAGGACCCGGCGACAGCTCGCTGCCGAGTTGATCTCCGAACTGACGACGATCGATCGCAAGACGACCGCCGCCGACAAACGCCTCGCAGAGCTACTCGACGCGACCGGCACCGGGCTGCGAAAGCTCTACGGCATCGGTCCGTCCAGCGCCGCCAGGATCCTCGGAGACGTCGGCGACATCAGCCGCTTCCCCAGCCGCGGACGATTCGCCAGTTGGAACGGCACCGCGCCCATCGACGCCTCCAGCGGCGACCAACGCCGCCACCGACTCTCACGAGCCGGAAACCGGCGCCTCAACCGCGTCCTGCACATCATGGCCATCGTCCAACTCCGCCACGACACCCCAGGCCGGCCCTACTACCGGCGCAAACTCTCCGACGGCAAGTCACCCCGCTAAGTCATTCGCAGCCTCAAACGCGTTCTATCCAGGGCCAGCGCGAATTTTTCATGCGGCAGCGGGGATAGACAATCTCAGTCTCGCCTCTCTTAATATCTTCGGCAAGCACACGGTCCGAAGTGGGTTCAGCGCCGCCTACCTGACCGTCACCTCGTACACCTCGTCGTAGAGGTTGGCATCCATCGTCAGACGCCCCCGGCCGTCAACAAAGAACGCACCACGCCGATAGCACTCATTGAACACGGCAACCATATTTTCAAGACTGCCAAACTCAACCTCCGTCTCCTCCCCCACGAGGACACCAGCGACACGAACATTTCCATTCGGGCCCCAAACCGCGGCATATATGTCACCGCCCGCTCCTCCAAGCACGGGCACCCAGTGATCACCCAGAACCGGATCACCGGAATAAGACTCGATAAACCGAGCCGCCTCGGCCAAGGACAGCGGAGCATAGCCTGGGACTACGTTGATGTCGTCCTGAATCTGCCCGGGTTGCAACTCGACACCGTTGCACCAACCGAACCACATGATCACTTCCTCAGGCGGCATCTCCCCAAGCGTCTCCTCGACCGCTGCCGCGCCGACCCCAGGCACGAGCCATGACGCGACAGGGCGAGCCAGTGCGGCGAGCCGCTCCACCAGCGCCCTAAGCTCTGTCAGCAACACATCAAGCCCTCCGTCCGATCACTGGCCGCGTACATAGTACTGGTCGCCGCTCTTGACGCCGTTGTCTCTCAAGAATGGCCACAACGATGTAAGCCCGTGAGCCGAGTTCTCGGTCAACGGAATGAGGCTCAAGGTGGCGCCAGCACCGACCTCCCGAGTGGACGCAAAAGGAAACTCTTCCCACGACAAACCACTGCCCAGTGTCCCTGGTCGAGGAGCACCAGACTGGGCCGCATTCCTGTTGGCCCTGATGTTCGACCGACCGGTCAACCGAGTGACGATCGGACTCTTTCCACTGGCAATGGCATTGGCGAAGTTCGCAGTGCGTCGGCCTGGGAGCACAGGAAGTCCGACCAGGTCGTCGTGGTGCGTTCGGGGGCCGGGTCGATTCCGGCGTCCTTGAGGATCTGCCAGACGGTGGAGGCTGCGACCTTGATGCCGAGGACGAGGAGTTCGCCGTGGATGCGGCGGTAGCTCCAGGTGGGATTCTCCCGTGCCGGGCGTAGGGCCAGGAGTCGGATCGAGCGGATGGTCCGCGGTCGGCCGGGCCGCTGGGGACGGGACCTGGCAGTGTGACGGCGTGAGAGAGGGTCGCGGTGCCACCGCAGCACCGTCTCCGGGCGCACCAGCAGTCGGAGCCGACGAAGCGCATCGACGGGTACTACCGCCCGACGCCCAGCAACACCCCGCCGCAGCACACGACCTCGACACCCACAGACTGCACCGCACCCGCATCCTCAGCGGACTCATCAATGAGCACAGACACGCCGCCTGGCCAGCAGCGATGACTTTTCGAGCGGCACGCGATCAGGCACGGGACACGGGCACTCAGGCGCATGTGTACCAGGCAGCCATGAGGCAACCTGGTTACGCTGAATGGGCTAGCTGGTCATCCGGTCGGGATTCAATCCGGATCGTCTTGGCCGCGTCTTGGCCGCGTCGAGCAGATGGTAGATGGAGGTGGGTGCACAATGGAGCCGCCGATCGCCGATATCCCCAACCCGGATGACCTCGTCGAAGAGTTTGTAAAGACAATATTCGGCCCTGCTGCACTAATCACGATAGCGTTCCTGGCGCTCAAGTCGGCATGGTCGTGGTACGAATTAGCGAAGTCTGGGGTTAAAGTTACGAAGGCGACTTTGAGGGCTGCATCACACGTCTCAAATCGGTTGCGAACGGTGACAGCAGTTGCGATATCTGCCGCAGTAGTTATATCACTCACCCTTGTAATGCTACAAGCGTTGTGGCTATGGATCGCCTACCTTATTGGAAATGCACTCTCTTATCTTGTATTCGGACCAATCCCGGACGAAGGCCCGGAATGGGACAAAGTCATGGCGTCTTTACGGTGGGATGAGGTCTCAACCGGCTACGTTGTAGCCTCAATTCTAGGCTTCTTTATTATGTATGTGGCCGCATTCAAAGGCAGAGAAGCCTCCTGGGTTCCCACACTGCTTTCCTTTCCGGCGATACTATGGGGGTTCTTTTGCGCAATTGGCTCTGCATTGGCACTACTTTTGGCGACACTGCACCGGATCTCTGATGGTAAATTTGAAGTTGATCCGGCAGGAAAAGCAATGATGTTAATGGCCCTGATGGCCTTAATTCAAATTGTCGCATGCTACTCAGTAATGGGTAGCCCAAGCCTGATGGTACGGATTTGGCGGTCCCTTGGGGCTGTGCCGCTGAGTTCAACCTAGATGCAATGTCGATAACCGTGAGCGAGAGGCGGAGGTCAACGTCACGATGTCGCGCTGAACTGTACGGGCTCGATATAACATGCGAGCGAAAGGTCTGGTGAGCAAATCGGGTTTGACTCGTACGAGTACAGGTATGCCGCTTGACCAGCAGCGACGACTTTTCGAGCGGCACAGGGGTGCCAGAACTCTGCACTGAGGCGCCGACCTGCAGCGATCGCGCACCATGGGCTGTAGGAGCATGATCGCTAGGCGTGGCGCTACGACTGCTGAACCTGATCTTCGAACTCGCGGTGAAGACGCTGGCGTCCGACAATAACAGGGCGACCGTGTGGTAGTTTCGGGCGACGGTAGCTGGCTCGTTCAGCGTTTGCCAGGTTCCTTGTCCCGCGCCGTAGTTGGCCGAGGCCCAGTCGATGTCCGGCGTGAGACCTCGGTTCCTTGAGCACGCGGCGAACGGTTGACGCGGCTACGCGGTGTCCGAGCTTGAGCAGCTCGTCCTGGATCCGGCGGTAGCCCCAGTCGGCGTTCTCGCGGGCCATACGCTCGATTAGCACCGTGATGGTGTCGTCGAGCGGTGGGCGGCCGGTCCGGTTGGGGTAGGTCCACTTCTTCGTGACCAGGCGCCGGTGCCATCACAGGATGGTGCCCGGTGTGGTACTGCGGCACGAGGTCGCCGTTCTACGCCAGGCCAACCCTCACCCGCGACTGGATTGGGCCGATCGTGCGGTGCTCGCCGCGTTGGTGCGACGCCTACCCAACTGGCTACGACACCACCGGTTGGTGACGCCGGGCACCGTCCTGCGACGGCACCGGCGACTGGTCGCAAAGAAGTGGACCTACCCGAACCGGATCGGGCGACCGCCGGTCGACGATGCCGTGGTGGCGTTGATCGAGCGGATGGCCCGGGAGAACGCCGGCTGGGGCTACCGCAGGATCCAGGGCGAGCTGCTCAAGCTCGGCCACCCGGTAGCCGCCTCGACCGTGCGCCGCGTGCTCAAGCGCCTACGCATACCGCCCGCACCCGAGCGCGACAGCGACACGGTCCAGTAACCCGACTCCATCAAACCCAGGGCACATCAGAGTTCCCACCAAAGCCGGGGCGGTTCACGACTGAATCGGGGGAGTCTGATGGCCGTGTGACCATTAGGTCATGGACTTCGGTCAAGCGAGCCGCGTCCGACTGAACTTTGATCTTGCGGACGTGGACTGGGCCACGAGCGGCGACCGACTCATGGACTATATGTTCGCGGTCCTGACGCGCGATCACCATGTCGTGGGCTACACGTACCACCAGGTCATGCCGACGCCCGACCTACCGTACTGGCACATGCGGTACGACACCGACTCCGTGAGCCTGTCGTCCTGCTTGCTGGTGTTCCCGGATGGGGCTGGCTACCGGTTCTTCGTCGACGTTCCGGAGGAGAATTCGATCGTCAGCCAGACCCAACCGTGGATCGATGCGTTGGTGGAGGCCAGGGAGCGGCTGTCCGAGCCACGGCAGGTCTTCAACTGGCACGCGATCGTGGGTGTCGTTGGGCCACAGCCAGGTGGTGTGCAGGTCCTGACCGCTCCAGCCGCCGTGGGTGGGATGCAGGTCCAGCGCGCCACTAACCAGTTCCGGGAGGCGGAAGGCCGTACGGCGTTCCCGTCGTTGAGTGGCTTCTCCGTCGGGCACTCCTACCCGGTGTTCGTCGAAGGCCGGTCGATGGGATTCGATTGGGCGGAGGCGGCTCTTCACGCGGCAGCAGCTTGTTCTTAACATCTTGCCCAATCGCGTCCAGAAGTGCCCGCGTGAGCGCGACGCCCGGGACAAGTATGTTGATTCGACCGTCGCGACTGTACTGTAGGGTCAACACGACGCGCTCATTCGCCGTCAGATACTCAACCTGGTTAGCCGAAACACCCCGTGCATGCCCGATGCGATGCAGGAGCATGTAGGTCAACTCTGCGTCATTGACGGCTCCAAGCTCCACCTGCTGCTCAAGTTCTTGCTGCGATACGGGCTTTTCCGTCGCCGCAGCCTTAGTGTCGCCGACATCATCGTCTTGACGAGCACTGTCCGCCGATGAGAAAGCTCGAATCTCCACGCAACTGGCTCCTGTTGAAGTTAATGTCAGCTCATAGCGGTAGCAATTCGGTTGCGCGAGCCAACGCCCACGCCGAACGCTTCGTCAGAACCGTCAGACGCGAAGCCACCGACCGACTGCTCATCATCAACCAACACCACCTGCGGACCGTGCTGAACCGCTACACGACCCACTACAACACCGCAGACCACACCAAGCCCTACAACTCACACCACCACGACCAGACCACCCAACCGCAGAGCCGGGCCGCACCTCGATACGCCGCCGACCAGTCCTCGCCGGCCTGATCAACGAGTATGAACCCGTCGCAACATAACCGCAGGTCAGACCACGAGGCCGACTATTGGCACCCCACAGGACCGGAAGCGCCAAACCCGATCAACTCCGGTCGCTTCTCGCGAGCGCCCCAGTCCAGGATGTCGCGGAGCTTCCCGGCCAGGTCCGCGTCATCGACCTCCGGGCCGCTCAGGTCGACCTTCACAGGCGTCGGGACCTCCAAGACCTCCGCGTCCTCGGCCGTGAATTCCAGGGTGAGCACGGCACCGGTGATGTGCACCCTGCGCAGGCAGCCGTACACCGTGAGACCTCGTTCGGTCGAGACGTTATAGGAGTCCATACCCGACCGGATTTCCTGCTCGTCGGGCTGGTAGGTGGACCGCTGGATGGAGAACGATCTCCGGACGCCGGCGTCGTCGATCCCGGAGATTCCCACCTCCAAGGCCTCCTCGTCCTCGTAATCCTCGAAGAATCCCAGCTGCACAGCGTTCAGCCTCATCATCGGCGTCTCTTTCCCGCGACCCATAATCCGGAGCCCTTGTCTCCCACCCACGTGTACGTGACCGACACACCCAACTCCCTGACCATGCGATTCATCGCGCCCCTGCACCTGGAGCAAGGCGGGAGCTGGCCATTCATGGTAACTGCGTCGCCAGCGCTCACTGGGTACCGGCCCGCGAACGGGTCGTTCGGCAACCAGATCCTCGGTCCCGTGGAAGCACCCGCCATGCGCGAGAACCGGTGTTCCGTGTGCGTGAGAGCCGCAGCGTTGGGATAGCCGAGCGCGGCCTCCTCAGGGGTCATGTCCCCGCTTTCGAGGCCGATTTCCAACCGCGTGCTCCCGTCAAGGGCCGTCACAGTGACCTCGCACATGTGGCCGTTGCCGCCGGTGTTGTGCGTCAGTACCGCCGCCGTGCCGGCGCCGACGTAGTACGTGTGCAGGCCGTCGACGGTGAGGTTGTGGACCTGGCGATCGGGATCGAAGGGACGGATACCGGTGACGGTGGCCGGGCGGTGGTCCGCCGTTTCAAAGGTGTAGGCCGGTTCCAGGTCCTCGGCGTGCACCCAGCGGTGCAGCGACTCCACCCAGAACGGGTGCTCGTCGGTCGCCGTGATCTTGCCCGTGCCGTTGACGGTGATCTCGTACAGCTGCCGCTCGGCCTGGTGAGAACGGGTATCGGTGACGGTTCGCGCGCCGGTCTCACCTGTGGTCGGGTCGGTTGCCAGGACCGAGTCGCCGACGCGCACGTCGCGAATCGGCTTGCGTGATCCGTCCGCCATCAAGACCGGGGTGTCGCCGGAGAAGCTGTTGCGGTCGAGAGACATCGGGCAGCTGCCGTTGGCCTCGCCGCGCGAGTTGTCACCCGCGTCGCGGGCGGCGCCGTTGCCGCGCTTGCGACCTGGCCCGAGTAGCGAGAGCGCGTCGCCGAGGCCGGGTACCTGGCTGTTGGTGAAGTCGGAGACGGCCTGTTCGCCGACGGACTGGATGATGTTGACGCCGGGTTTGACGATGGTGGCTTTGACGGTTTCCCAGATCTTGTTGACGTCCTGCACGTTGGCCGTGACGGTGGAGACCTTGCTTGCCGGCAGGTTGGCCGCCGACGACACCAGGTCCTTCGTGGCGATTTTCGGCTTCAGTGCCGCTTGCAGGACCGGCATCGGGTTGTTCTTGGCGGCGTCGGCGATCGCGGCCTGGGCACGTCTGGTCACCGCTTCCATCGCGGCACGGCGGGCGGCGGCTGCTGCGGCTGCGGCAGCGGCAGCGGCTCGTTTGGCGGCGGCTTGGGCGGCTTCACGGGCTGCGGTCGAGGAGTAGCCGCCTACGTTGCGTCGTGACCAGCTTGCCGCCTCGTCGCCGTAGCGGTGTCCTCCTGAGGCGGCCTCGTCGCCGTAACGGCGGGCGTTGGATCCCGACCTGCTTCCGCGACGACCGCTGGAGGCCACGTCGTCACCGGAGCGTCGCGCGGCCGAGCCGCCGCGTCGACCGGACTTGCGGGCCGCGCCTGCGAAGTCGTCTCCGCGCTTGGCGAGGTGCTTGGCGCCCTTGTAGAGGTACTTCGCGCCCTTGAGGAGTTTGCCGCCGGGGATGAAGTTGGATGCGACCCACAAGGCGTTGCCCAAGCTGGGATCGCGGGCGAATCTGACGATGTCGCCGACGGGTGAGACTTCCTTGACGACCGTCAGCGCGACGGAACCGATCTTCTTCCAACTCGGCCAGTGGCCGTCGGGGTCGATGAGGTCGAGTGGCCTGCCCGCGCCGTAGGTGTAGCGGTTGAACAGGGTGGACGTGCCGGAGCCGGCCGAGACGGTGTCGCGGGAGGCGAAGCCGCCGGTGCCCGGCTGGTACCAGCGGGCGCCTATGTTGACCTGTTTGGTGTCCGGGTCGGTCCAGTCGCCCTGGAACCCGACCTGGCGCGCGGTGCCGGTGGTGGCGGTGATGGTGCCGAACGGGTCGAACGCGGCGGAGTCGGCCATGCCGGTCGTGGTCGTCGGGTCCATGCCTCCGACGACGTCGCCGTGCTTGTCCGACACGGTCAGCCGTTTGGCGCCGCCGGCGGCGATGGAGAGCAGATCGCCGGACGCGTCACGGCCGTAGGTGTTGTCGCCGTCGGATGCCGGGTCGATGTCGAAACCGGCGTAGCGGAAGGACTTCGCACCTCGTGACACGAGTCGGTCCGCGCCGTCGTAGGCGTAGGTAGCGGCCCCGACCTGGATGAGCCGGTCGAACGCGTCGAAGGAGAACTTCTCCTCCAACCCCGATGAGGTGCGTGAGGCCATCGAGCCGCGTGGCGTGTGCTTGTAGGTGTAGTCGCCGTCGGACAGCAGCCGGTTGCGTTCGTCGTAGGTGGCGGTTTTCGCGCCGTTGCGAGTGCGGTTGCCGGAGGCGTCCCACGCGTAGTCGGTGGTCTGTCCGCCGACCGTCCAGGACTTGAGGCGATTGCCGTGGTCGTAGGTGTAGGTGTGGTCGCCCGCGCCCGCCGAGCCCGAGGTGACCTTGCGTGTCAGGCGGTCGTTGTTGTCGTACTCGTAGGCCAGTGACGACAGCGTCGCGCCTGCGGAATCCTTAATGACGTCGGACTTCTCGCGGCCCAGTGGGTCGTAGTCGAACGTGCGGGTGCGGCCGACGCCGTACTTGAGGGTCTTTAGCTGACCGGTCTCGTTGTAGTCGTAGGACAGGCCGACCCCGGTGACCCCGTCGGTGACGGTCTTGAGCCTGCCCTTGTCGTAGCCGAACGCGGCGGTGCCGGCGGCGTCGGTGCGACTGGTCACCCGGCCTTCGGCGTCATAGACGTACGACGAGTCGCCGGACGGGCCGGTGGCCGACAGCAGTGCGCCGCGGTCGTTGTAGTCGTAGGCGTTGCGCCCACCCGGCGCGTCGATCTCCTTGACCCGGCCGATCTCGTCGTAGACGCGGACGCGCTCGGCGGTCGCGATCTCCGCGCCTGTTCCGGTCTCCTTCTTCAGCCGGTTCAGCGCGTCGTACTCGCGGTCGCGCACCACTCCGCCCGGGGCGGTCAATCTGGTGGTGTTGCCCGCGGTGTCGTAGACCGCGGTCCACGTGCGGTCGGTGGCGTTCGGGTGTGCCGCGGTGGAGGGCTCGACGACGGATTCGGGCAGTGACCACGGGTTGTAGGTGGTGACGAACTTGTTGCCGCGTCCGTCGGTGTAGCGGGTGCGGTTGCCTTGGGCGTCGTAGCCGAACGAGGTGGTGATCGACTCGGTGTCGGTCACCGGTTCGACCTGCTGGGTGAGCCTGCTCAGCGCGTCGTAGGTGTAGCGGGTGGTGTGGTTGAACGGGTCGGTGGCGGTGAGGGTGTTACCCGCAGCGTCGTGGGTGTAGGTGGTGCGGCGTTGGATGGCGTTCTGGGCGTTCAGGTTGAACTGGCCGGTGAGTCGTCCGGCGGCGTCGAGGCGCAGGTAGTCGGTGCGTCCGAGGGCGTCGCGCTGCCACACCGGGCGTCCCAGCCCGTCGTAGCCGTACTGCATGACCACGCCCGCGGGGTCGGTCGCCGTGGTTCGCTGGCCGAGGGCGTCGTAGCCGAGCGTGGTCACGTCACCCGAAGGGGAGGTGGTCTTGACCAGCTCGCCCGCGTCGTTGTACTCGAGCGTCGTGGTGTGGGCCGCGGCGGTGGGTTTGCGTTCCAGGGTCGTGCTGGTGATCTGGCGGCCGAGTGCGTCGTAGGTCGCCTCGCTGCGTGCGCCGGTCGGGTCGGTGATCGACAGTTGCTCGCCGGTGTGGGTGTAGGTGTAGCGCCACACGCCGCCGGCCTCGGTCGGGTTGTCCGGCTTGGGATCCTGGCGTTCGACGAGTCTGCCGAGTTGGTCGTAGCGGAACCGGGTGATCGCGCCGCGCTCGTCGGTGGCCTCGACGGCGTTGCCGGCCGCGTCGTAGGTGGTCGTCGTGACGCCCTTGATCGGCTGGGAGGAGCTCGGCGGGGTGTAGTCGGGTGATTCGGTGCGGACCGGGCGGCCGACCTTGTCGTGGACCAGCCTGGTGACTTGGCCGTTCTCGTCCTTGACGGCGGTCTCGTCGCCGAAGTTGTCGAACCCGATCAGCGTTTCGGGACGTGCCGTGGTCGGTGTGCCGCCTCCGGTCTCGACCTGCACGGCGGGCAGCTTGACCGCGACCTGCCGCTCGCTCTCGTCATAGCGGTACTCGGTGGTGAACGCGGCCGGATCGGCACCCACGACGTTGCCGCGCGACTCGGTCTCGGCGACGAGCAGGCCGCGCTTGTCGTAGCGGCTGGTGGTGGTCAGCGGTGTGCTGCCGAGCTGGATGGTCTCGCTGGTCTGGTTGCCGACGTTGTCGTAGGTGTAGTCGACGACCGAACTCGCCGTGGTCTGCACGCCGGGTGTGTTGGAGCCGTTGCCCGAGCGGGCGATCTGGGTGACGTTGCCATTGGCGTCGTAGCGGTAGGCGGTGCGCCGGACCAGACCGGTCGGGTCGGCGAGTTCCTCGGTGATGCGACCGACCGGGTCGTGGGTGTACTGGGTGATGTTGCCGCCGGGGCCGGTGTGCTTGACGAGGTTGCCCGCGCCGTCGTAGGCGTTCTGCTCCAGAAGAACCTTGCGCGTGGTGCCGCCCGCTGCCGGGACTTCAGCCTGCACGCGGAAGACCAGGCCGTTGGGCAGGTACTCGTAGAAGGTCCTGCGACCCATGGCGTCGACGTGTCGGACGAGCCTGCCGCCGAGGTCGTAGGTGTTGGACTCCAGCACCAGCAGCGTTCCGGGGTCGGCCTGCTCGCCGGTACCCTGCCCGCCGGAGACCGGCTTGCCGTGCCAGCCGCGCAGCCGCACCTCGGCGAGCATGTTGCGGGCGGTGTAGGCGTACTCGATGCGAGTGCCGATCGCGTCGACGACCTGGGTGCGGTTGCCGAACACGTCATAGGCGTAGCTGGTCTTCGCGCCCTCAGCGTCGGTGACCGAGTCCTGTCTGCCGCGGTCGTCGTAGGTGTAGGTGACGGTCCGCGTCGGGTCACCGCCCGTGAGGTCGGAGACCTCGACCTTCTCCGGCAGGCTGTCCGCGTTGTAGGTGGTCTTGGTGAACTTGGTGTGCCGGATCCCGTCGACGGCGTTGGTGACCGGGGCGTCGGTGACCTCGACGAGCCTGTTGAGCTCGTCGTAGGAGAACTTGGTCTCCAGGCCTTGGGGGTGAGTGTCGGAGAACTCGGTCTCGGTGACCTTTCGCCCCAGCAGGTCGTAGCGGTACTTGGTGACCAGGCCCTCGGCCTCGGTGTCGGTGCGGCCGGGTTCGGTGGTGGAAGCCAGGTCGCCGTTGGTGAAGTACCGGTAGGTGGTCTGCTTGCCGCGCGCGTCCTTCGTCCATTTCAGCAGGCCGGCGGGTTCGTTGCCGCCGCCCTCCGCGGCGGTGGTGCCGTCGGTGTAGCCGTGGGTGACGGTGGTGCCGTCGGGCATCGTCTGCTTGAGCAGCTCGCCGCGTGCGTCGTACTCCGACGAGGTCAGGTAGCGGTTGTCGGCGGGTCCGCTCGAACGGCCGTCGCGGGACGTCAGCTGTTTGTCGATGCGCGGGTCGGTGTCGTTGGCCTTGCCCGACGCGGGCTGGTGGTAGGTGAAGTGCTCGGTGTCGCACACGCCGGGTTCGCGGCAGGTCTTGCGGGAGGTCACGTTGCCGCGGGCGTCGTTGCGCAGCTCGACCTGGTGGCCGTTCTCGTCGGTGATGGTCTGCTGGAACCCGGAGGCGTCGTAGCCGTAGGTGCGCACGCCGACGCCTTGCACCGGGCCGCCCTGCCAGTCCGGGTTGCTCACTCCCGTACCGCCGCAGTAGGCGGGTGTGCCGTCCGGATTCGTCGTCGTGTCGGTGCACGGCGGTGCGGTGGACGGGGTGGTCGGCACGACCGACGGGTCGGGGCGGTCTTCCAGCCGCACACCGGTGCCCAGCGGGGCGACGAACCTGATGATCCGGCCGCGTATCGGGTCGTAGTCGAAGAAGTGCGGCCGGTCGCCGGGATCGGTGACCTGGACGGTACGCACCAGGTTGCGGACCGTGCGGCCCTGCGCGTCCTGCTTCTCGGTGCCGCTGACGTGCGGCACGCCCAGCTTCCAGTGCCCGCCGTCGACGTCGGTGTAGTCGCGGACGCGGTCGTTCGTGGTGTCGTAGGCCAACTCGGCGGCCACCCGGCCGCTGGGCATGGTGACCTTCGTCAGCTGGTCGGAGTGCTCACGTGCCCGGTAGTGGGCGCGAGCCGCCTCCTCTCCCAGCGGGTGCTGGTAGATCGCGACCTCGTCGATCTCCCCGGCGAAGTGCTTCCTGCCCGCGCCGGGCCACCAGCCGACCGGTTCCCAGGCCGCCGGGCCGACCGCGTGGGCCGCGCCGATCTGCCCGTGGTTGAACGGGCTGTTGTCGATCTCGCCCTCGGTGGTGCCGACCTTGGCGCCGTCCAGGTACAGGGTCTGGGTGGCCAGCGAGCCGGACAGCACCACGTGGTGCCACTGCCCGTCGTTGACCGTGCCCGTGGTGGTGATCGGAGCGACGCGGCCGTGCCAGAACTGGCCGCGCAGCTTGCCGTCGCGGTCGACGTACAGGGCGGGGACGGCGCCGTTCTGGGCGCGGTCGAACGGGGCGGTCTGGAAGCCGATCAGCGGTCCGCCGGTGGTGGTCTTGAACCACAGCTCGACGGACAGGTCGCGGGACTTCTTGATCGCGCCGTCGGGCAGTGCCACGTAGGAGCCGGTGCCGTTGAACGTGGTCGCGGTGTCCGGGCTGCCGTCCAGCGGGCCGGGTGCGCCGGGAGTGGTGCTGCGGTGCGCACCCCAGTCCTTGGCGAGGTTGGTGGCGACCTGGCTGACCGCGTCGGCGGAGCCGGCGGGTTCGCCGAGCCGCCAGTAGGAGTCGGGCCGGGAGTCCAGGACGGCGGTGCGGTAGTGGGAGCCGTTGTCGTAGTCGTACTTGGTGCAGCCGCCCTTGGGGTCGCAGACCTCCGTCAGCCGGTCACCGAGATATTTGTAGGTCCATGTGAACGGTGTGCCGCCGGTCGTCGGCGGGTCGGTGCGAACTTCGGTGACGTGGTTGCCGGTCCAGGTGAAGTACAGCGTCCGGTTGGCGCTCGCGCGGCTGATGGCGCGCTTGACCTGACCGTTGAGGCCATAGTCCAATTCCAGCATGCGACCGGCGTTGTCGTGGATCGTGATGAGCCGGCCGTCGAACTCGCGGAACGTGTAGACGGTGTTGGCCTTGTCCACCAGCACGTAATTGCGGGCGGTGGTCGTGGTGTCCTGGTAGAACGTGGCGAACCGGCCCGGCGGCGGGTCGAACGTGCCGTCGGCGTTGCGGCCGAACCGGACCTGCTGGCCGTCGGGGTAGGTGACCACGACGTTGCCCGAACCATCTTGGTCGGGCACCACGCGCATGTCGTAGCGGGTGGACCAACCCGCACCGAACAGGTTGGTCTTGCGAGGGTCGAGGCTGTTGTACGTCCGCGCGACGTTCAACTCCGGTCCGCTGACGCCGAGCACGGCGTCGATCGCGGCGGTCGTGTAGTTGCCCACCTGCGGGTCGAAGTCCAGGTCACCCGCGCTGTAGGGCGCGCCGCCCAGGTGCGAGGTGATCTCCGGCTGCGGCACCGCGGTCAGCAGCGCGCTGAACGGCAACGCCTCGCTGCGGGCACCGCTCGGGTCGATCGCGAACGCCCGCCAGTGGTACGTCTCGCTCCACTGCAACCGTCCTTTCGGGACGGTCCACGTCTTGCTCGCCACGCGCGGCCCGAGCGTGCAGCTGCCCAGCGCGGGGGTGCCGTCGGCGTTGCTGCCACAGACCTCGAACTCGTAGCGGACTCCGGTGCCCGCGGGCGCGTCGACATCGACCGCGTCCGCCCACAGCTGCGGGGTCAGCGTCGACGCGGAGTGCCCGGCGGGCGGGTACTGCGCCTTGACGATCGGTGGCAGTTCGAACATCGTCAGCGACAACCGCGCCGGCGGGATCTGCTCGTCGGTGAATTAGGTGCCGTTGTGCACCATGCTGAAGTCGAGCAGGTAGTCACCGGCGTTGGCGAAGCGGTAGACGGTCGCGTCGAGCGTCACCGTGTCGCCGGGTGGCACGTCGCGCGGCAACACCGCCGACACACGTGAGTCGACCGCGCGCCCCTGCGCGGTGAACGCCCGGTAGGCCAGCTTGTACGCGGCGGGCGTCCACGTCTGCGAGCCGCGGTTGGTCACCGCGATGCGCACCTTGCCGTCCTGCTGCCGGTGCACCGGTGGTTGCGGCACACCGCGTTCGATCCGGTAGGAGGCGTCGTACGGGGTGTGGGTGACGAAGAGCCGCGGCGGGTTGGCGGTGCCTACGCCGGTGAACTTCTTCCAGCTCCGGGTGGCTTTCACCGCCAGGCCGTTGTTGGCGCCACCGCGCACCCAGCCCTGCACCAAATCACGTCCGGCGGTGCCGAGGTCGACCATGTCCGGTGCCACTGGGCAGGCCGAGTGCGATTGCCCGAACGCCACGTAGCCGTGCGCGAACGACGCCCCCGCGATCGAGCCGCCGGTCGGTGGGTGGCCCGTTCCCGATGGAGACCAGGCGCCAGTGACCGGGTGCACCGTGATCGGCTCCGGGCGGCACGACGGCGCGCTGAAGCTGGTCAGGTAGAGCTGCGCGCCGAAGATCCGGTGGCCGGACAGCGCCGGGTTGACCCCGTCGAACTTCAGGTACATCGCGCTGCCGTCGCCGACCAGCAGCTCCGGACCCCCGGTACGGGCACCGCCGGAGGTGACCACGGCGGCACTGGCGGATGTGCCCTGCACCGACGGGTCCACTAACACCGGGTAAGTGCGGCCGGCTTCACGCAGCCACGTCGAGTCCAACGACATCTTCAACGCCTGGCCGCCGTTGTGCTCGACCAGCTGATAGCGCACGCCGCGGGACGTGGACGGGTCCTCGGGGTGGCTGTCGGTCATGAACCCCGCCGGGATCCGCAACCGCTCCCGACCCGAGGCGTCCATCAGGGACACCTCGCCACCTGCGATCCGGGCGGTGAGGTCCTTCAGCCGCAAGGGGAACACCCAGTCGTGCGGCGCGTCCGGTGAGGCCAGCACAAGCGTTTCCTTGACGCCACCGGGAAGGACGTCCAAGCGCAGGTCCACGCCCGTGGCCACGCCGGGGTAGGTGATTTGGCTGCCCTCGACCCTGGCGGGCGCGGCGGACGTGCCCGCCAGGCCGAAGGACAGCTCGTGGTCGTCGGACAACCTCATGCGCACGAACGGTGATTCGGACGCCGTCGCGGCGAACCGGGTCTCGACCTGGTCGGCGGTGTTGCGCCACCCGTCGTCGTCGGCGACGAGCGTGGTGTCGATCGGGTGCCAGGAACCGTCGGGACGCTGATAGTTGACCGCCGACTGGCTGAACTCGGTGGTCTGCGTGCCATCGGCGTTGCGGAACGTGCGCGAGTCAGCTTGACGCTGTCCGGGGTCCTCGCGGCTGGTGGCCACGTCGAAGCCGGCCAGGCCCGACGGCGCCCCGAGTTCGCGGACCTCGTTGGGCGGCGGCTCCCCGGAGGGGAACTCCGGCTGCGGGTACTTGGCCGATTCCGACTCGGGTAACGCGCGGTTGACCGTGTCGCCCTCGACCACCTGGGCTTGGCCTTCGGCGGTCCCCCACGACTGGTCGGGTGCTGATTCACCGGCGTCGACACCGCCCCTGCCCGCCGCGCCGAACCACGGCAGCGCGTCCACCACGCCGGGAGGGACCGTGCCGAGGAGCAGCACCAGCACCGCGCCGAATGCGACCGCGAGGCGGGTGCTCGCCGACACGACCGGGAACACGCGGGCACGCGGAGCACGCCTGACCACCATTGTCGCATTCCCCCCGAATTGATATAACGACGGCCCGCGATCACCCCCGTGACCACATCCGCCCGAAACTCGCATACGCGGTCCGACAAGGCAAGGAACCAACCCGAAAGGCGCAACTCACCGTTCCCACGTCAACCATATGGCCGATCAAGGGTGCCCAGCGCGACCACCGGCAGGGCCACTCGGCGGGAGTCGCCTGAAAGCACTGACAACTACTTCACCAGTGGTTACAGTCGACGATCGTCCACAGGGACGAGCACGACCCAGGGGGAGACCACATGGCAACAGTGGGCGCTGGCCTGCGCAAAAAAATGCTCGCCATTATTCTTTCGGGCACCGTCATATCAGCCGGGTTGATCACGCCGACGACAGTGGCGCAGGCCGCTGCGACGCTCGTGTGCAATTCCGCGGCGAACATCTTTGCGGTGACCCAGGCGGGCAGCATGTTCGTCTACCCGCACAACGAGCCGGAGACCGGTGTCGCCAACTGGGGGGCGAAGCGCACCATCGGCACAGGGGGCTGGAACGGCGACCGCACGCTGGCGGGCCCGAACGGCGTGATCTACCGACTGGACGGCACCACCGGCGACATCCTCCGTTACCGCTGGAACGGCACCGGCTGGGACACCTGGAACGGCCAGCAGTTCAGGGACGTGGGCGGCGGCTGGCGGCGTTACGTGCAGGCCGCGTACCGCAACCACGTCACCGTCGACGGGCGGGACAGGCTGTACTCCGTCACCGCCGAGGGACACCTCCAGGTCTTCGCCTGGACCGGCGACCACGCCACCGGCACGTGGGCTCCCCGAAGGTTCTGGACACGGGCTGGAACCAGTACAACCTCATCGTCGCCACCGACGACGGCGTGCTGTACGCCCGCACCCCCAACGGCGACCTGTTCCGGTTCCGCTGGAACCCCGCGTCCGACCGGTTCACCCAGTACCGCGAACGAGTCGGCTGGGGTTGGGCCATCTACAACCGTGTCTTCTCCCCCGGCGGCGACATCCTCTACGGGACGCGGACCGACACGCAGCAGCTGGTCTGGTTCCGCTACGGCGAGGACACCGCCACCTGGGCGGGCGGCACGGCCATCGGCTCCGGCTGGTCCGACGAGCTTGACGTCGTCGCCGACACCAACAGCTGCCGCCTCACCGGGTACCCGGTGCCGACCCGTCCCTCCGTGCCACAACGGTCCGACGCGGCCACCACACCGGTACAAGGCACCGACGGCCTGGTGACATTCTTCTACGTCAACTCCGCGGGCGGACTCACCGCCGGCAAGCAACGCTACGCAGGTGACTACGAGATCATCGAGTACGACGTGATCGCCGACTACCACCAGTTCACCGGTGCACCGGGCGTGGGCGTGCGCGAGGACGGCAGGCTGGAGACCCTGGCCAACAGCCACGACGACGCCGCGTACCGAGGCAGGGTGCAGAGCACCGCGAACGGCTCATGGGGGCCGATCACCGGCGTCACAACACACCAGGGGTGGATGCTCAGTGACCCGGTAGTGGTGTCCGAAGCGGACAAGACGCTGACGGTGTACGCGGTCGACGACGGGGGCGCGCTGTGGCGGCGCACCCAGGTCGCGCCCAACAGCGCCTACATGCCGTGGCGCAAGATCGGCGGCACCGGCCTCACCACGGACTTCACCCTGGTGCGCAACGGAACCGCGCTGGACGTCGTGGCCCGCTCCGGCGACGGCTCACTGCGCACCGCCCGGTACGCCGGCGGCACGCTCGGCACGTGGCGCGCCATAGGCACCGACACCACCGGCAAACCCGCGGCCGTGGCACACGCCAACGGCGACCTACAAGTGTTCGTCCGCGCGACGGACGGAACCGTGCGCACACAACGCGAATCCGGCGGTGTGTTCCCCGGCGCCTGGCAGACCATCGGCAACATCATCGCCGCCGGTTCACCGGCCGCGGTGCTGCGCGCCGGGGGGCTGGTCGAACTCGCGGTGCGCGGCACCGACGGCCTCGTCCACCAGTCCAGCCAGGTCGCACCGGCCGGAGGCTTCGGCCCGTGGACCGTGCACTACTTCGAGGACGCCGCCACCGACCCCACCGGCCTCCTGCTCACCAGCGGCAGCCCGATCTTCACCTGGCGCTCGACCGACGGCTCCATCCGCACCGTGTTCATCGCGGCAGCCGGCACGAGCCGGACGGCCGCTGCGTTCGTCGGACAGGAGGCACGACGGTGACGACAAACCACATGGGACAAAATCCGGGAGGCACGGGAATGACGACCACACGTCGGCTACTGCTCACGGCGGGAGCCGTCGCGGTCGGCTCCACGTTCCTGACGACGGGACAGGCCCATGCCGACGACTACGGTTCCGGCGCCCTCGGTCCGTGGGAGACCCTGTCGAAGGCGATCTCCACCCTCACCCAGATCAGACCGGTCCTCGACACCGACGGGCTGTTCATGTTCGGCGACAGCATCTCCGTGCAGGACGGCTACACCTTCGCGCAGCGACTGCACAGCCGGACCGGGGACGTCATCGCCGTGCACAACTGGTCCGGCCGCCCGACGGCTCCAGCCGTCGACGCGCTGGCGCAATGGGCGCAGACCTACGGCCTGCCGAGCCGGATCCTGATGGCGACCGGATCGAACGACATCTTCACCCCGCCGGCGTTCGCCGCCCAGGTCGACCGCGCGATGGGCATCGTCGGTCCGACCCGGACGGTGTACTGGGTCAACACCCAGGTCGTCCGGACCAGTCAGCCGGCGGCCGTCCAGTTGGCCGACCAGCGCAACAGCGCCTGGATCAACCTCCAACTGGCCGACGCCCAACGCCGACACCCGAACCTGCGCATCATCCGCTGGGCCGAGTTCCTCGCCGCGAAGCCGACCAGGCTCACGGCGTACCTCCGCGACGGGGTCCACACCACCGAGCCACTGGGCCAGGACGCCCGCAACGAACTCATCGTCCAGGCCATCGAAGCGGCCTGAGGCACGTTCTGCTGCTTCGACTGGCCTACCACAGCGGGCTAGCGCATCGGTCGGGTCCGTAAGCAGGAAGCACTGACAAGGAAGGCCCGACTTGAAGGTCCGCTCCCTGGCCGCGACGGCGGTGCTCGCACTCGCCGCCGGCCTACTGGTCACCACACCCGCACAGGCAGAGACATCCGTAACCTTCACCCCGCAAACGATCCTGGCCCCTGGCCTCCCACCAGGTGGCGGGGTCGACCAGAACGTCACTCCCGTGGGCACCATCTCGCTGGACATGACCGCCACGCAGACCGCGTACGTGGTCTCGAAGATGCGGGTCAACAACGCCACCATCCGCAGCCTCTTCGACAACGAGGTCGTC
>NZ_JNXC01000053.1 GCF_000716595.1 Saccharothrix sp. NRRL B-16314 | reverse complement strand
CTGGGTGATCCGCGCGCCGTCGTTCATGGCGAGGTTGTAGACGTCCAACGCCTTGCCGCTGTTGCGGTTCACCAGCACGTACCACGCGTTGGTGTCGACCGTGGCGGCTGAGGCTGTCGTGGAGCCGAGCACGACCGTCACGCCGCCGATGAGGACTGCCACGACCGCAGTGGCTACCGAAGCCCATCGCCGGCGCAGCCTCGACAGGCGGCCGGGTGCGGCCGGTGGTCGGGGTAACGGGGAATGCCTTGTCCCGTCCATGATTCGCACTCTTTCTTCGGTGAGAGGAGGACGGCACCCCGCCTCCTTCCGGAAACGGGGTGCCGCAGGAGGAGAGCGGTGGACGTGCGTCAGCCGACGCGGAGGAGCTGCCACTGCTGGTTGGCGCCGCCCCAGTCGCTGTACTGGACGACGTTGGCGCCGTCGGTGGTCGCCGCGCCCTGCACCTCGACCGCCTTGCCGCTGTTGCGGTTGATCAGGCGGATGTAGCCGCTCGCGTCGACGACGCGGAACTGCTGGTTGGTGCCGTTGCCGTCGGCCCACTGCACGATGCTGGCGCCGTCGGAGGTGGAGAAGTTGTAGACGTCGAGCACCTTGCCCGACAGTCGGGACTTCACGCGGTAGTAGCCGCCGCCGGAGTCGACGAACTGCCACTGCTGCTGGTTGCCGTCGTTGCGGGTCCACTGCGTGATCCGCGCGCCGTCGTTGGTGGCCAGGTTGTAGACGTCCAACGCCTTGCCGCTGTTGCGGTTCACCAGCACGTACCACGCGGTCGGGTCGATGATCCCCGGCTGGCCGGAACCCTCGTTGAGGGCGTTGAGCACGGCGGTGTAGGCGGCCTTCTTGTTGCCCGAGCCGTCGAACAGCAGCGGCGACGCGTCGGGGTAGCGCCAGGAGTCGGTGTCGCGGATGCCCCACACGGTGATGCCGGTGCAGCGTGCGACGGCCAGGCAGGCCTGGGTGACCTTGCGGTAGTTGTCGGCCTGCTGGGTGCCGGAGCCGGCGATGTCGAGCTCGGTGATCTGCACGTCGACGCCGAGCGCCGCGAAGCGCTGGATCGTGGTCGGGTAGTCGCCGGGGATGCTCGTGCCGAAGTGGGACTGGAGGCCGACGCAGTCGATGGGCACGCCGCGGGCCTTGAAGTCCTGCACCATCCGGTAGACGCCCTGGGTCTTGGCGGCCGACCAGCTGTCGATGTTGTAGTCGTTGTAGCAGAGCTTCGCGCCCGGGTCGGCCGAGCGGGCGGTGCGGAAGGCGACCTCGATCCAGTCGTTGCCGGTGCGCTGGAGGTTGGAGTCGCGGCGACCGCCGCTGCCGCCGTCGGCGAACGCCTCGTTCACCACGTCCCAGGTGAAGACCTTGCCGCGGTAGTAGGCGGCGACCTTGGAGACGTGGTTCACCAGCGCGGAGCGCAGCGCGGAACCCTCCATGCGCTGCATCCAGCCGGGCTGCTGCGCGTGCCACGCCAGCGTGTGGCCGCGCACCTTCATGCCGCGGCTGAGGGCGTGGTTGACGATCCGGTCGCCGTTGGTGAACGTGAACTGGCCCTGGTTGGGCTCCGTCGCGTCCATCTTCATCTCGTTCTCGGCGGTGACGCTGTTGAACTCGCGGTTCAGGATCGTCGTGTACGTGCTGTCGCCGAGCCTCCCGGCCGCGACGGCGGCGCCGAAGTACCGGCCCTTCTCCGCCGCCGAGGCGCCCAGCGTGGTGCCGGCCAGGGCCTGGCCGGTGAACGCCGCCGTCATCATGGTGGCGACGAGGCCGGCGACGAGCAGCAACGCCGTTGTTCTCGGTCGACGCGCAGACGTCGGCCGAATGACCGCTCGTGTCGAATGATTCATCACGTTTCCTTCGGATCGGAACACCGCGTGTCTTGGCTTCCGCGCGGTGGCAGGGGCACTCGTCGACGCCCGCAGCACGTGACCGATACGACGCCGCCGCTATTGTTAGCGTTAACAACTCGGCGGACGGGCATCCTTTCCGACAATCGAATGACAGGGGGCGCGGTGGGCATCGTCACGGGCGCGCGTAGTGCCTATCAGACTGTGAACGATGGCACACAGCCGGTCAAGGCGTAACGCAAAAGTTTCGTAGAAGGGGGGCTCGGCGGACTCGGTCACCACGGTGAATGCCGCTGGAACCGCTAAAGTTAGCGCAAACAGTTTTAGCTCCGAAGGCCATGACGCGCAATTGCCGCAATGGCTACCGTGCCGAGTGGCGGAGCTAATTGCCCGGACCGCTGGCATCCCGCTCGAAGCGCCCGCTCGGCACGCGCGCCGCCGCCCGCGTCAAGTCCGTGGACAAGCGGCGGTGCGCCAGTGCGAACACCACCAGCAGCGGCGTGACGAGCAGCAGCGACCCGGCGCACAGCAGGGGCACGTCGGTGCCCCACCGCCCCTGGAACGCTCCGAGAGCGCCCGCCGCCGTGCGTCGCGCGGGGTCGTCGACCAGCGTGATCGCCAGCAGGAAGTGGTTCCACGTCCAGGCGAACAGCAGGATCGCCAGCGACGTCGTCGCGGGTCGGGCCAAGGGCAGGTGCACCCGCCGGAACGCCTGCCACGGCCCCGCGCCGTCCAGTCGGGCGCTGTCCGACAACTCGGGCGGCAGCCCGGCGAAGTGCGCCCGCAGCCAGAGCACCGCGAACGGCAGGTGCACGGCCGTCAGCGCCGTCACCAGACCCCACCGGGTGTCGAGCAGGCCGAGGTCCCGCACCTGGTGGTAGAGCGGCGTGACGATGGCCTCCAGCGGCAGCGCCAGTCCCACCGCGAACAGCCCGAACACCGCCCGGTGGCCGGTGAACCGCAGGTGCCCGAGCGCGTAGGCCGCCGGCGCGGCCAGGGCCAGGGTCAGCGGGACGACCCCGAACCCGATCAGCGCGCTCGACGCCAGCAGGTCGGCCACCTGCGCCGAGCGGAACGCCGTCGCGAAGTTCGACCAGTGCGGCTCCCGGGGCCAGGTCAGGCCCGTCGGGTAGGTCCCCGGAGGGTGCAGCGCGGTCACGAAGAGGTCGGCGAACGGCACGAGCGTCACGACGACCAGCGCGAGCACCACCAGCCTGCCTGCGGCCCGCTCCCACGGCCCGGTGGTCACCGCGTCCACCGCAGCACGGGCGCCACCACCGCCACGACCAGCGCCACGAGGACGACCGCCAGCGCCGACGCGAGACCCACCTCCCGCTGCGCGAACGCCAGGGAGAACACCTCGAGGCCCGGCACCGACGTGGCGTTGCCTGGCCCGCCCTGCGTCGTGACGTAGACGACGTCGAAACTCGCCAGCGCCGCGATCACCGTCACGGTCACGCACACGCCCAGCTCACGGCGCACGCCGGGCAGCAACACCCCGCGGAACTCCTGCCAGGGGCCCGCGCCGTCCAGCCGCGCCGCCTCGTACAGCGCCGGGTCGATCCGTTCCGCTCCCACCAGCAACAACGTGGTGCACAGGCCGAGCAGCGCCCACGCTCCGATCAACCCCACCGCCGCCAGCGCCGTGGACGAGTCGCCCAGCCACGCGCGGGCCACACCACCCAACCCCACCGCGTCCAGCAGCCGGTTCACCGCACCCGTGGACGACAGCAGCAGGCTCCACGCGATGCCCGCCGCGGCAAGCGGCACGGCTTGGGGGAGGAGCAGCACCGCCCGCACCGACCGGCCCCTCGGAGCGCGCCGGATCACCGCGGCGGCCGACAGGCCCAACGCCACCGGCCCACCGGTGAAGAACACGACCAGCACCAGGGCGTGACCGATGGTCCCGTACAGGTCGGGGTCCGTGAGCACCGCGCGGTAGTTGTCCCACCCGACCCAGGTGGACGGGCCGACCCCGTCCCACCGGTACAGCGAGTACCGGACCGTCGCCGCCAACGGCCGCAGCACGAACACCGAGTACACCGCGAGCGCCGGCAGCACGAACACCCAGCCGACCAGCCGCGACACGGCGTCCTCACCCGCCGATCTGGGCGGTGTAGTCGGCCTGCACCCGGCGCAGCAGGTCTTCCGGTGCCCGCTCGCCCGCCGCCAGTTCCTGGAGACCCGGCGACCAGCTCTCGGCCAGGATGGCGCCGGTCGCGTTGGCGATGAAGTCCATGCCCGTGCCGTCCGCGGCGACCCGGGACGCGGCGGCGATCGTGGCGGCCGTGACCGAGCCCGGTTCCACCGGGGGCCGGTCGGCGTCGCCCGGACCCAGGGGGAGCGCACCGCCCACCCGCACCGTGATCCCGCGCGCCGTCGGATCGGTGACCGCCCAGTTCAGGAAGAACGCGGCGCAGTCGGGGTGCGCGGCGCGGGCCGGGATGGCGAAGGTCGGCGGTGCGGACATCGCGGCCCGCCGGTCGCCCGCCCGCAGCGGCGGCACGAGGAAGAAGCCGACCCGGCCCGGCAGCCGCCGGTCGAGCGCGCCGGACTCCCAGTCGCCGTCGACCATGAACAACGCCCGGCCGGAGGCGAACCGGTCGACCATCCGCGCGTAGTCGGTGGCGTTGAGGTCGGCGTCGAAGTACCCGGCGCGCAGCCACCGCTGGAGGTGCCGCACGGCCTCGGTGCCCGCCGCCGTGTCGATCGTCGCCCCGGGCTCCTGGAAGATCCAGCTGTCGATCGCCTCCGGGGAACCGTAGGCGGCCATGAGGCTTTGCAAGGGGAACGCGAGACCTGCCGCCGCTCCGGCGTTGAACCCGGCGAGGGGCGTGATGCCCGCGTCCTTCGCCCGCGCGAGGGCGTCGTCGAACTCGGCCAGCGTGGCGGGTTCCCGGAACCCGATCCGCTCGGCCAGGTCCTTGTTGTAGAACACCCCGGTCACGCTCGCGGAGAACCCCATCGCGTACAGCGGGCCCTCGCCGCGCGGTCGTCCACCAGGGCCGACCCGCATCTGCCGCAGCTGGGCCGCCGGCCAGTCGTCCCAGCCGAACCACGCGGCGTAGCCGTCGAGGTCGCGCAGCAGGCCGTCGGCCGCCAGGTCGGACACCTGGGGCAGTCGCGCCAGGTCGGGCGGGTTGTCGGCCAGCAGGCGGGGTGCGTTCTGCGCCAGCACCGCGAACTGCTCCTCGCGCACGTCCCACGTCACGTTCGGGTGCTGCCGGGTGAATTCGTCGGTGAGGGCCTTCGCCAGGGGGAACCCGGCCTCGAAGCGGGCCCGCAGCACCACCGGTCCGGTGCCGCAGTCCGGTTCGACCACCGCGGTCGCCGACGTGACCGCGGGGTGGTCGCCGCCCGGGGCCGAGCAGCCGACCACGATCGCCGACACCAGTGCGGCGGCGACGATCGCGTGTGGACCGGGTCTTCTGAGGCGGGGCAACGGCATCTCCCTCGGCCGAGCTAAATCGTGTTAGCCTCCCGGAGTTTCGAGATGGCCCGATCAGGTGTCAAGCACGCGAGTGTCCCTTGAGGACGGAGGATGGCCTTGGGGCGACGACGCATCACGCTGGCCGACGTGGCCAGGGCGACCGGTGTCTCGACCAGCACGGTGTCCCTCGTGCTGTCCGGTCGTGGCAAGGACCTGCGCATCTCCGACGAGGTGCAGCGGCGGGTGCGCTCGACCGCGCAGGAGCTGGGGTACCGGCGCAACACCCTGTCGGTCGGCCTGCGCACGGGGCGCACCCGGACGATCGGGTTCGTGTCCGACACCGTGGCGTCCTCGCTGCTGGCCGGGAACATGATCAAAGGCGCGATGGAGGCCGCCCACCAGCGCGGCTTCATGCTGTTCATCGGTGAGAGCGGCGGCGATCCCGACGTCGAGCGCGCCCTGATCGAGGCGATGCACGACCGCCAGGTGGACGGCATCATCTTCGCCGCGATGTACACCCGGAAGGTCGTCGTGCCCGAGGGCCTGGACCAGGGCCCGGCGGTCCTCCTCAACGCCCTGCCGGCGGCGTACTCGTCCGTGCCGGCCGTGCTGCCCGACGAGGTGGAGGCCGGTCGCGCCGCCGCGCGGATCATCGTCGAAGCGGGCCACCGCGAGGGCGTCCACCTGGTCGGCGCCGGTCCGGGGCTCGAGGACGTCCCCCCGAACAGCATCGCCGCCCGGGAACGGCTGATCGGCATGTGCCAGGTGTTCGGCACCGCGGGCGTCGAGGTGGTGAGCGCGCACCAGTGCCCGAAGTGGATGCCGGAGAACGGGTACGAGACCACCCGCGAGATCCTGCGCCACCACCGCCCGAAGGTCCTGGTCTGCTTGAACGACCGACTGGCCTTCGGCGCCTACCAGGCGCTCGCCGCCGCCGCGCTGTCCGTGCCGGACGACGTCTCCGTGATCTCCTTCGACGACCACCCGATCGCCTCCTGGGTGCGACCCCGTCTCACCACCATCGCCCTCCCGCACCACGAACTCGGCGTGAAGGCGGTGGAGGTGCTTTTCGCGGCGTCGGAGCGGCGCGTGCGGGCCAAAACCGCTCCGGTCGTGCATCGCGTCCCCATGTCCGTCCTGCACGGCGAGTCGGTCAAGCTCCTGCGCACGCCGTCGCGGTAGGCCTGCCACGGGAGCATTGTTCACGCTCACAAGCCGAGCCCACGATGAGGTGCCGTTCAATGGGCTGAACGGAGCAATTCTCGGACCCATGGCACCTAACCGCCCTCTAACTGCTGTTACTCGACCAGGTCGAACGCGTCGAACGCCGCCTTCCGGGAATGATCGCTAAAGTTAACGCTCACAAGTTTAGCTTTGACCGCGCTGTCGGGACGTAGTTGTATGGGTTTGACCATCAAGGCCGCTCCGCTTCAGGCGTGATCCCGCCTCGCCGAGCGCCACCGCGACCGCCGTCGACGATGACGTGGGGGACTCCGATGCGACGAATCCGAGCGGCACCGATCACCACCGCGGCCCGCCGGCGACCCGCTCCCGGACGCGCACGCCGTCGTCGAGATGGCGCGTCGGCCGTCGGTCGCTCCCGCTGAACGCGGCACCGTTGCCCCGCACCACCCTCCTCTCGCCACTGTCCAGCGGCGCCACCCGGCTGCCGGGCGGTCGACGCACGCCCGTCGAGTCCTGCTCCCGCGCGTCCTGTTACCCGCCACCAGGCCGTGACCCCTTGTCCCAGCGGAAAGAGGCCATGATGCACACCCGTATCCGAGGACGCCTCCTCCACCTCGCCATGGCCGCGGTCGCGGCGCTGGGCGTGGTCACCGCGGCTCCCGGTGCCGACCCCGTCGCCCAGGCCGCGCCCGGCAGCCCGGCGTTGACCCCGCCGATGGGCTGGAACAGCTGGAACAGCTTCGGCTGCGGCATCACCGAGGGGCAGGTCCGGCAGGCCGCGGACGCGATGGTCTCCTCCGGCATGCGCGACGCCGGCTACCAGTACGTGGTGGTGGACGACTGCTGGTTCGACCCGAACCGCGACAGCGCGGGCAACCTGCTGGCGCACCCGACGAAGTTCCCCAGCGGCATGAAGGCGCTCGGCGACTACATCCACGCCCGCGGCCTGAAGTTCGGCATCTACCAGGCGCCCAACGAGAAGACCTGCGCCCAGGGCGTCGGCACGCACCCCGGTGCGACGGGCAGCAAGGGCCACGAGGTGCAGGACGCCCGGTCGTTCGCCTCGTGGGGCGTGGACTACCTGAAGTACGACTGGTGCTCGGGCAGCGGCACCCGTGACGAGCAGATCGCCCGGTTCACCATCATGCGCGACGCCCTGCGCGCCACCGGACGCCCGATCGTCTACAGCATCAACTCCAACAGCTTCCACGCGCCGACCGGCGACAAGTACGACTGGGGCGAGGTCGCCGACCTCTGGCGGACCACGGAAGACCTGCTGGACATCTGGCAGAACGGCAACACCAACAGCTACCCGATGGGTGTCGGCAACGTCCTCGACGTCACCGCGCCGCTGGCGGCGCAGACCGGTCCGGGCAACTGGAACGACCCCGACATGCTCGTCGTCGGACGACCCGGCCTGACCCTCACCGAGTCCCGCACGCACTTCGCCCTGTGGGCGCTGATGGCGTCACCCCTCATGGCGGGCAACGACATCCGCTCCATGTCGGCCGACATCAGCGCCACCCTGCGCAACCCGCGGCTGATCGCGGTGAACCAGGACCGGCTCGGCGCGGGCGGGCGGCGCGTGCGCGACGACGGCAACGCCGAGGTCTTCGCGAAGACCCTGTCGGACGGCTCGGTGGCCGTCGGCCTGATCAACCGGGGCGGCTCGACCGCCACCATCTCCACCACGGCCGCGCAGGTCGGCCTGACCGGCAGCTCGTTCACCCTGACCGACCTGTGGTCCGGCGCCACGTCCGGCAGCAGCGGCCAGATCTCGGCGAGCGTCCCGGCGCACGGCTCGGCCGTCTACCGGGTGTCCGGCGGCACGCCGTCGGCCGCCACGACCTCGCGCCTGCGCGGCACCGGCTCGGGACGCTGCGTCGACGTGGACAACGCCTCGACCGCCTCGGGCTCGGCCACCCTCATCTGGGATTGCCACACCGCGGCCAACCAGCTGTGGACCACGTGGGCGAACGGTGAGATCCGGGTCTTCGGCGACAAGTGCCTCGACGCCTACAACCAGGGCACCGCCAACGGCACCCGCGTGATCATCTGGCCGTGCAACGGCCAGGACAACCAGAGGTGGACCCTCGCGGCCGACGGTTCCGTGCGCAACGCCCGCGCCGGGCTCTGCCTGGACGTCAACCAGGCGGCCACCGCGAACGGGTCCACCTTGATCCTCTGGACCTGCAACGGGCAGAACAACCAGAAGTGGACCCGGGCCTAGCGGAAACCGCGCGCCCCGATACCGACCGACGTTCCTCCCGGAGGTGTTCCCATGAGATCAGCGCTGGTGTCCCCGGCGTTCCCGCGACGCGCGGGCGCCCTGCTCGCGGCGATCGTCTGCGCGTTGGCGCTGACGCCCGCGATGGCCAAGGCGGACAACCCGATCGTGCAGCACATCTACACCGCCGACCCGGCTCCGCTGGTCCACAACGGACGCGTCTACCTCTACACCGGACACGACGAGGACGCCTCGACGTGGTTCACGATGAAGGAGTGGCGCGTCTGGTCCTCCGACGACATGGTGAACTGGACCGACCACGGGTCACCGATGAGCGTGGCCACGTTCTCCTGGGCGAAGCAGGACGCCTGGGCCGGGCAGGCGATCCAGCGCAACGGCAAGTTCTACTGGTACGTGCCGGTGGTCAACCGGGCGACCGGTCGCATGGCCATCGGTGTGGGCGTCGCCGACAGCCCCACCGGACCGTTCCGCGACGCCATCGGCCGCCCGCTGGTGGAGAACGGCGAGATCGACCCGACCGTCTTCATCGACGACAACGGCCAGGCCTACCTGTACTGGGGCAACCCGAACCTGTGGTACGTGCGGCTCAACGCCGACATGACCTCGTTCTCGGGCAGCCCCACCCAGATCCCGCTCACCACGGCCGGTTTCGGCACCCGCACCGGTGACGCCGCCCGGCCCACCCTCTACGAGGAAGGTCCCTGGGTCTACAAGCGCAACGGCCTGTACTACAACGTGTTCGCGGCCAAGTGCTGCTCGGAGTTCATCGCCTACTCGACCGCGCCCAGCCCCACCGGGCCGTGGACCTACCGCGGCACCGTCATGCCCACCCAGGGCGGCAGCTTCACCAACCACGCGGGCATCGTGGACTTCAAGGGCAGTTCGTACTTCTTCTACCACAACGGCGCCCTTCCCGGCGGTGGTGGCTTCACCCGCTCCGTGGCGGTGGAGAAGTTCTCCTACAACGCCGACGGCACCATCCCGACCATCAACATGACCACGGGCGGCGCACCGCAGGCGGGCACGCTCAACCCGTTCGTCCGCCAGGAGGCCGAGACGATCGCCTGGGGTTCGGGCATCGAGACCGAACCGTCGTCCGAGGGCGGGATGAACATCGGCTGGATCGAGAACGGGGACAACGTCAAGGTGAAGGGCGTCGCGTTCGGCGGGGGCGCGAGGTCGTTCAGCGCTCGGGTCGCCTCGGCCGCCGCCGGCGGCACCGTCGAGGTACGGCTGGACAGCCCGAGCGGTTCGGTGGTGGGTCGCTGCGGTGTCTCCGGCACCGGCGGCTGGCAGAACTGGGCCACCGTCTCCTGCCCGATCAGCGGCGCGACCGGCACCCGGGACCTCTACCTGCGGTTCACCGGTGGCAGCGGCTACCTGTTCAACGTGAACTGGTGGCAGTTCACCGCCTAGGAGGCTTTGATAGTTCGCGTTAACAAAGTGGATGGCAAGTGTCCACTCAGGGCACTTGCCACCCACCGCATGCCGAGTGGTGGCAAGGCTTCTTGACGACGGTTGTGACACGGCTTACTGTCGTGATCGCTAACAATCGGAGTTGAGGCCGAAACTTTCGTACGCGCGTGCGGCAGGCGCTCGACCCGGTGCACACAGAATTGCCGTCCGGCGGTGGTCAACTGCCCGGTGGTGATGCCGCCTGTTCTCGCACACCTTGGAGAAGCGTCGTGAAACTCCGCTTGCCCCTGTTCGCCGCCGCCACGGCCCTGGCCCTCGTCACTGCCTGCACCCCCGGGACCGGGGGCGGCGGAGGTGGGGAAGGGGACGGCAAGTCGTTCGAGTTCTGGTCGTTCTCCGCCATCAACCAGAAGCTGACCGTCGACGCGTACCAGGCGAAGCACCCGGACATCCAGATCAAGCTGACCGAGGTCGGCACCTCGACCGAGACCGCCCAGTCGTTGACGACCGCGCTGGCCGGCGGGAAGGTGCCGGACCTGGTGCTGATCCAGGGCGACAACCTGCCGCAGTTCGTGGAGCAGCCGCAGAACTTCGTCGACCTGCGGACCCTGGGCGCCGACGACGTCAAGGGCGACTACCTGGACTGGGTGTGGGAGCAGAGCGTCGCCAAGGACGGCGAGGTGCTGGGCGTGCCCACCGACGTCGGCGGCATGGCGGTGGCCTACCGGACCGACCTCTTCGCCGCGGCCGGGCTGCCCACGGACAGAGAGTCGGTGAGCGCCCTGTGGCCGACGTGGGACGCGTTCATCGAGACCGGTAAGCGCTACAAGCAGGCCACCGGCAAGGCGTTCACCGACAACGCGGCGACCAGCGTGTTCTACCAGGCGGTCAACCAGGTCTCCGAGAAGTACTACAGCGCCGACCGCAAGCTGGTCTACAGCACCAACCCACAGGTGAAGACGGCGTTCGAGCTCGGCATCAAGGCGGCCACCGCCGGGATCACCGCCGGGCAGTCCTCGTTCGAGAGCGCGTGGAGCGCCGGCATGGCGCAGGGCCAGTACGCCGCGGTGTCCGCGCCGTCGTGGATGCTCAACTCGATCCGCAGCACCGCGCCCGACACCAAGGGCAAGTGGGACATCGCCAAGATCCCCGGCAGCGGCGGCAACTGGGGCGGCAGCTACCTCGCGATCCCGAAGCGCGCGAAGAACCCGCAGGCCGCCTGGAACTACATCAAGGAGATGCAGTCACCCGCGGGTCAGCTGGAGCACTTCACCCGCGTCGGCGCACTGCCCTCCACCCCCTCGGTCTACAAGGACGCCAAGCTCACCGACGCGAAGGACTCGTTCTTCTCCGACGCGCCGACCGGCAAGATCTACACGGACTCGCTGCTGGCCCTGAAGCCGTTCTACATCGGCCCTGACAGCGCGGCCATCGGCCAGGAATTCCTCAACGCGATCACCAACGTCGAGCAGAGCGGTGGCAACCCCGCCACGGCCTGGGACGACGCGGTGCGCAACATCAAGACCGCCATCGGCGAGTGACGACTGTGACCGCCACGCTCACCCCAGCCCCCACGGCCGCTCTGCCGCCCCCCGCCGCTCCGAAGGCGCGGGGGCTGGGTGAGCGCCTGGCGCCGTACGCCTACATCGCCCCGTTCTTCGTCATCTTCGGGGTGTTCGGGCTGTTCCCGTTCGCGTTCACGTTCTACGTGGCGCTGTTCGACTGGAACCCCATCGGGGACCAGGTGTTCATCGGGGTGGACAACTTCACCCGGATGTTCGGCGACCCGCGGTTCTGGAACGCCACCGGCAACACCCTGAGCATCTGGGTGCTGTCGACCGTTCCACAACTGCTGCTGGCCCTGGTGCTGGCGCACGTGCTCAACCACGCGCGGCTGCGGTTCGCGCTGTTCTTCCGCATGGCGGTGCTCGTCCCGTACATCACGTCGGTGGCGGCCACCGCGATCGTCTTCGTGCAGCTGTTCGACCGGGATTACGGGCTGCTCAACTGGTTGCTCGGACTGGTCGGCGTGGAACCGGTCGACTTCGTCCAGTCGACCTGGGGCAGCCACGTGCTCATCGCGACGATGGTGACCTGGCGGTGGTTCGGCTACACCACCCTGCTCTACCTCGCCTCGCTGCAAGCCGTGCCCCGGTCGGTGTTCGAGGCGGCGGCGATCGACGGCGCCGGCTCGTGGCAGCGGTTCCGCCACATCACCATCCCGTCCCTGCGGCCAGTGATCATCTTCACCGTGGTCACCTCCACCATCGGCGGCCTCCAGATCTTCACCGAACCGCTGCTGATCGCCTCGGGCGCGCCGCTGACCTGCGGCGCGGTGCGGCAGTGCCAGACGTTGACGCTGTTCCTCTACGAGCAGGGCTTCGGGCAGTTCGAGTTCGGCTACGGCTCGGCGATCGGGGTGGCGCTGTTCGTGATGGTCGTGGCGATCGCGGCGATCAACTACCTGCTGTCCACCCGGATCAAGGCGGACCGATGACGACCACCGCGCCCCGCCACCGGCCCATCGACCGGGTCCGCTGGTGGACCTACCTGCTGCTGTCGGTGGCCACCGCCGCGTGCCTGTTCCCGCTGTACTGGATGTTCATCGTCGCCACGAGCGACACCGCGACCGCGACGGAGATGCCGCCCGAGGTCGTGCCCGGCGACAACTTCTTCCACCTCGCGGGCCTGGTCCTGGACACGGTGCCGTTCGTGCAGTCGCTGCTCAACAGCCTGGCCGTGGCCACGACGATCGGCGTCGGTCAGGCGGTGCTGTGCTCGCTGGCCGGGTTCGCCTTCGCCAAGCTGCGCTTCCGGGGCCGCAACGTCCTGTTCCTGGTCGTGGTGCTCACCATGACGGTGCCGACGCAGCTGTCGGTCATCCCGCAGTACCTGATCATGTCCGAGCTGGGCTGGGTCGACACGCTCCAGGCGCTGATCGTGCCGGGGCTGGCCAGCGCGTTCGGCATCTTCTGGATGCGCCAGCACATCAGCGCCACCATCAGCGACGAGCTGATGCAGGCGGCCCGCATCGACGGTGCGAGCACCGGGCAGGTGTTCTGGCGCATCGCGTTCCCGATCGTGCGGCCGGCGGCGTTCGTGCTGGGCCTGTTCGGGTTCGTCACGGCCTGGAACGACTTCCTGTGGCCGTTCATCGTGCTCAAGTCACCGGAGCGCTACACCGCCCAGATCGCCATCAAGGCGCTCCAGAACAGCTACGACGTCGACCTCGGCCTGGCCATGTCCGGCTCGTTCCTGGCCACGATCCCGCTGGTCGTCCTGTTCGTCATCGTCGGCCGACGCATGGTCGCCGGAATCCTCGACGGCGCCTTCAAGGGCTGAAGCCCGCGCACAGCAAGGGAAAACATGACTCCACCGAAGCCCGAGGCGTCGTTCTACGACAACCCGGTGATCCCCGGCTTCCACCCGGACCCCAGCGTGTGCCGGGTCGGCGAGGACTACTACCTGGTGTGCTCCAGCTTCGAGTACTTCCCGGGCGTGCCGATCTTCCACAGCCGGGACCTGGTGCACTGGAGGCAGATCGGCAACGTCCTGGACCGACCCGGGCAACTGCCGCTTCCGGCCGACGCGATGGCCTCCGACGGCATCTACGCGCCCACGATCCGGCACCACGACGGCCGGTTCTGGATGATCACCACGAACGTCTCGCACGGCGGCAACTTCGTCGTCACCGCCGAGCGGCCCGAAGGCCCCTGGTCGGACCCGGTGTGGCTCGACCTGCCCGGCATCGACCCCGACCTGGCGTGGGACGACGACGGCAACTGCTGGTGCGCCTTCGCCGGTGCCCACGGGCCGAGCTTCTCCGGCGTGCAGATCGCCCGCGTCGACCCCGACGCCGGGAAGGTGCTGGAAGGGCCGTTCCCCGCGTGGGCCGGTACGGGGCTGCAGTGGCCGGAGGCGCCCCACCTGTACCGGATCGGGGAGTGGTGGTACCTGATGATCGCGGAGGGTGGCACCGAACGCGGCCACACCGTCGCGATGGCCAGGGCGCGGTCACCGCGCGGCCCGTGGGAGCCGGCGCCGGTCAACCCGGTCCTGTCGCACCGGAGCACGAACCACCCGATCCAGAGCACCGGCCACGCCGACCTCGTCACCACCCCTGAGGGCGAGTGGTGGATGGTCCTGCTGGCCACCCGCCCGCTCGGGTACAGCCCGAAGTTCCACGTCCTGGGCCGGGAGACGTTCCTGACCCCCGTGCGGTGGGAGGACGGCTGGCCCCGCGTCGGTCCGGTGAACGTGCGGGAACGGGCGCCGGGTGGCTCGCAGCCGGTGGAGGCGTTGCCGCAGCGCGACGACTTCGACGCGCCGGAGCTCGAACCCCGGTGGATCTCGCCGAGGTCGCGGCCGGAGGGCTCCTGGTCGCTGACCGAACGGCCGGGCTGGCTGGCCCTGCACGCCGCCGGCGCCACGCTGGACCGGCCGGGCGTCACGTTCGTCGGCCGACGCCAGTCACACCCCGAGAGCCGGACCGCGGTCCTCGTGGACCCCAGTGCCGGCCGTGCCGGCCTGTCGGTGCGGATGGACGAGGGGCACCACTACGACTTGGAGGTGGCCGACGGCCAGGTCGGCGTCATCGCGCGCATCGGACCGCTGCGCCAGGTCACGGCCACGCGTGCCGTGCCGCCGGGGCCGGTGACGCTCGTGATCACCACCCGGTCGGCCCGGAGGTGGCCGGAGGGGGAGCAGGAGCCGTCGGGCCTGCACGTCGCCGCGCCCGACTACGTCGCCTTCCACGTCGGCGACGACCCGGAACCGCTGGCCGAGCTGGACGGCAGGTACCTGTCCACGGAGGTCGCCACCGGCTTCACCGGCCGGGTGATCGGCATGTACGCCACCGAGGGGACCGCGTGGTTCGACTGGTTCGAGCACGGTCCCCTGGAAGAGCACGGCTCCCTCGAAGAGCACGGCTCCCGGGCAGAGCAGGCGCGGCCCTGACCTCGGAGGAGCAGGCGTTGGAGTGGGACGACGGGGTCGCCACGACCCCACCGCTGGGGTGGAACAGCTATGACTCGTTCAACTGGAACGTGACCGAGGAGCAGGTCAAGGCCAACGCCGACTACATGCGCGACAACCTCAGGCAGCACGGCTGGCGGTACGTCGTCGTCGACTGGGCGTGGTACTACCCGGGGCAGGGCACCGGGAGCCCGAACCAGGACGCCGACTTCCAGCCCAGGCTGCGCACGGACGAGGGCGGCCTGCTGTGGCCCGACACCACCCGGTTCCCCTCCGCGGTGGGCGCCAACGGCTTCAAGCCGCTGGCGGACTACGTCCACGCCGCCGGGTTGCAGTTCGGCCTGCACCTGATGCGCGGCATCCCGCGCCAGGTGGTCGCGGACGACCTCCCGGTGCCGGGCGCGAACTGCGGTGCGAGGGAGATCGCGAACAGCACCACCGCGGCGTGGCTCAACCTGAACCAGGGCCTGGACATGACCAACCCGTGCGCCCAGGCCTACCTCGACGCCCAGTTCGACCTGCTCGCCTCGTGGGGCGTGGACTACGTCAAGGTCGACGACATCGCCGCGCCGACGTACCACCAGGCCGAGGTCGAGGGGTACAGGCTGGCCATCCGGCGCAGCGGCCGGCCGATGGTGCTCAGCCTCTCGCCCGGTCCGACGTCGACCGACAACGGCGCGCACGTCGCGGACAACGCCACCATGTGGCGGGTCGTCAACGACCTGTGGGACGACTGGTCCTCTTTGGACGCCCTGTTCGAGCGGCTGCACGCGTGGACGCCGCACCGGCGGCCCGGCGCGTGGCCCGACCCGGACATGATCCCGATAGGACGGTTGTCCCAGCAGGGACCGTTCGGCCCGCCGCGCTACTCCGACCTGACCCCGGACGAGCAGCGCACGCTGATGACCCTGTGGTCGATCACCCGCTCACCGCTGATGTGGGGCGGTGACCTGACTCGGAACCGGGAGTCCGAGCTGGCGCTGATGACCAACGCCGCCGTGCTGGCGGTCGACCAGCACAGCCTCGACAACCGGCAGCTCTTCGGCGGCACGCACACCGCGTGGACCGCGGACGTGCCCGGCAGCCCGGACAAGTACCTCGCGCTGTTCAACCGCGGCAACGGCGACGCCACGGTGTCGGCGTCGTTGGCCGACCTCGGGATCGGCTCCGCCACCGTGGTCGATTTGTGGTCGGGAGCGAACCTCGGCACGGTGAGCGGCACGTTGTCGCGCTCGCTACCCGCGCACGGCTCCGGCCTCTACCGGCTCACCCCTCAGGCCACCGCGCCCGGTGACCAGAGGTAACCGACTCGACCCCAGGAGAACTCATGCGACAACGCTTACGACGACTCGCCGCCTGCGCCGCGGCCCTGATCACCGCCGGGTTGGTCACGCCGGCGCTGTTGCCTGCCGGTCCGGCCGTCGCGGAGTCCAACGGTGGGGTGCGGGTGATGCCGCTGGGTGATTCGATCACCGAGGGGACGCAGGTGCCGGGTGGTTACCGGATCGGGTTGTGGCAGCGGTTCGGGGCGGGCAACTACCGGGTGGACTTCGTCGGCTCGCAGTTCAACGGTCCCGGTTCGCTCGGTGACCACGACCACCAGGGTCATCCGGGGTGGCGGATCGACCAGATCGACGCGAACGTCGCGACCTGGCTGCGGAACACGACGCCGCGCACGGTGCTGCTGCACATCGGCACCAACGACATCCTGCAGAACTACAACGTGGCCAACGCGCCGGCCCGCCTGTCGGCGCTGGTCGACCGCATCACCGCGACCGTGCCGAACGCCGACGTGTTCGTCGCGACGATCATCCCGCTGGCCAACTCCGGGCAGAACACCGCGGCCCGCAACTTCAACGCCACCATCCCCGGCATGGTGCAGGCCAAGGTGAACGCGGGCAAGCGGGTGCGCATGGTGGACATGCACGCCGCGTTGACCACGTCCGACCTGATCGACGGCGTGCACCCGACCGCGACCGGCTACGACAAGATGGCCGCGACCTGGTACGCCGCACTGCGCTCGGTGCCCGGCAGCATCGGCGACCCGGTCGCCTCGCAGGGCAGGCAGGTCGTCGGCGTGCCCTCGGGGCGTTGCCTCGACGTGCCGGGCGCGACGACGACCAACGGCACGCAGTTGCAGCTGTGGGACTGCCACGGCCAGTCGAACCAGACGTGGACGCACAACTCGTCCAAACAGCTGGTCGTCTACGGCAGCAAGTGCCTCGACGCCTACGGCCGGGGCACGGCCAACGGCACCCAGGTGGTGATCTGGGACTGCCACGGCGACACCAACCAGCAGTGGAACGTCAACGCCAACGGCACCATCACCAACGTGCTGTCCGGTCTGTGCCTCGACCCGTACAACCTGGGCACCGGCAACGGCACCAAGCTCGTCCTGTGGTCCTGCACCGGGCAGGCCAACCAGCAGTGGACGTTGCGCACCCCGGCCTGACCGGGAGGACCGGACCCCCGCCGACCCGTTGCGCACGGGTCGGCGGGGGTCCGGCTTTTCACCACGTCGTGGACGCCGTCACGGCTCGGCGGTGGCCTCGCAGGAGCCGAGGAGACCGCTGAGCAGGTCGGAGACGGCGTGGGCCTGGACGTCGGTGAGCGGGTCGGCGGTGAACCGGCGCGCGACGGTCCGCACGTGGTCCTGGGCCGGACCGGCGAGACCGTCGTAGACGGCGGTGAACAGGTCTCGGGCCCGTGCCCGCGGCCATCCCGGCGGGAGCAACCGGAGCGGCAGGCCCGGGTCGAGGATGGGCAGGCGGCGGTAGGTGTCCATCACCTCGGTGCGGGCGCGGACCGCTTCGACACCGGTGATCCGGGCGCTGCGGATGCCGGGCAGCAAGGGGCTCCAGCGCCGGATGAACGCCTCGTAGTGGCCGGCGATGGCGGTCGTGTCCCAGGCGTCGAGCGGGTTGCGGCCGGTGGTGGCGCCGAGGTCGACGTGGCGGGCGCGGAAGACGGTCATGGTGCCGAAGGCGAGGCCGGTCAGCTGTGCCCTCGCCTTGTGGGTGATGTCGTGGGGGGAGATCCACAGGCCGTCGTAGAGGGGCGCGCAACCGAACCAGCGCAACATGCTGCGGAGTTCCCGCCGCCGGGCGACCTCGTCCTGCGGCAGTGAGAAGGCGATCAGCGTCCACCGCTGGTCCCAGGGCTCCTCGTCGGCGGCGGCGGAGGCGATGAACCGGCCTCCGGCGGCCAGGTTGAGGCAGGCGGCCGTGGTGAGCCGGTAGGCGCTGTTGCGCCCCTGCCTGCTGCCTTCGAGGACGCCGCGGCGGGCGAGCCTGCTGATCGTGGTGCGGGCACCGGCTTGGCTGACGCCCGCCTCGGCGAGCAGGGCCACGATCGCCGCCGACGGCAGCCACGCCCGGCCGCGCAGGGTGTAGTCGGCCAGCAGGGTCACGGTGAGGCTTTGGGGCGAGTTGCCGGACTGCCGGCGCGGAAGCCGGGCCGCGTCGTCCGGGAAGATCTCCGCGATGTCGTACGGGCTGGTCACAGCAGCTCCGGCGGTGGCTCAGGGGCAGTTGCCGCCGACTGTAACCGGCCGCGGGTGGAGCAGTCCGGCCGGTCGAGACGGTTGATTGACAGTTCTGTGGCCGGCAGGCACTGTAAGTGTCACACGTGGACCTCCGCTCCGCCGCACCGCGAGTCGCCCATGCCCGCGGCCACCTCCTCATCCGGTCGTGCGCGAAACAAAGGAGTCGAGCGCATGAAGGTCAAATCGAGCCTGTTACTCGCCGCCGTGGCCGCACTGGCCGTGGCGGGTCTCGCCGTCACCTCACCCAGCCCCGCGTCCGCGGCCTCGCTCACCGAGGTCACCAGCTTCGGCAGCAACCCCGGCGGGATGCGGATGCACGTCTACGTGCCGGATTCCCGCCCGGCCAACCCCGGCATCGTCGTGGCCATGCACGGCTGCGGCGGCTCGGGCCCCGGCTTCTACTCCGGCAGCGAGTTCGCCGCGCAAGCCGACCGCCACGGGTTCGTCGTCATCTACCCGAGCGCCCAGCAGGAAGCCGGTTTCGGCAAGTGCTTCGACACCTGGTCCGACGCGGCCAAGCGCCGCGGCGGCGGCAGCGACCCGGTGTCGATCGTGTCGATGGTGACCTACGTGCAGCAGCGCTACGGCGGCGACCCGAACCGGGTGTACGCCACCGGTTCCTCGTCGGGCGGCATGATGACCAACCACATGCTCGCCCTGTACCCGGACGTGTTCAAGGCGGGCGCGGCGTTCATGGGCGTGCCGTTCAACTGCTTCGCGAACGCCGCCGACTACCCGCCCGGCAGTTCGCGGTGCACCGGCAACGGGGGCGCCAACCGGACGCCGCAGCAGTGGGGTGACGCGGTCCGGCAGGCGTACCCCGGCTACACCGGCGCCCGGCCGCGCGTCCAGCTGTGGCACGGCACCAACGACACCCTCGTGCCGTACGCGCTGCTCCAGGAGTCGATCGAGCAGTGGACCGACGTGTTCGGGTTGAGCCAGACCCCGACGTCCAGCGACACGCCCCAGACGAACTGGAACCGCCGCCGCTACGCCGACAAGGTCGAGGCCTACAGCATCCAGGGCGCCGGGCACAGCCTGCCCAGCGGCGGCATGGCCGCGCAGGCCATCTCGTTCTTCGGCCTGGACCGCCCCGTCGACCCGACCACGACCACCACGACCAGCACCACCACCAGCACGACGACCAGCACCACCACGAGCACCACGACCAGCACGACGACGACCACCACCACGCCCGGCGGCTCGGGCTCGTGCCGCGTCACCAGCACCGTGACCGCCTGGAACACGGGCCTGGTCGAGAACATCACCATCACCAACACCGGCACCACCGCGATCAACGGCTGGTCGCTGGTCTTCACCCTCCCGAGCGGCCAGACCATCACGTCCGGCTGGAGCGCCACCTACTCGCCCACCTCCGGCGAGGTGACCGCCCGCAACGTCGCCTACAACGCCGCCATCCCGGCGAACGGCTCGATCGGCATCGGCTTCCAGGCCAACCACAACGGCAACACCGCCAAGCCCGTCTCCTACACCCTCAACGGCACCGCCTGCACCACCGCCTGACCGACACGCGACGAGGCGGCCCGGGAGTCCGGGCCGCCTCGTCTCGTGGTCGGCTACAACGCGGCCGACTGCACAGCGGTCAGCGACAGTCGCGTGCGCCGTACGGCACCGCCAGGTCGACCGACACCTCGTTCCCGTCGACCGTCGCACTCGCCGTCACCGCCGCCGTCCCCGCGGCCACGTCCGGCTGCCGCGTCAGGAACGGGTGGAAGCGGGTCTTGCCCGGCTCGACGTCGTCGAACGCCATCGTGCCGTACTGCGTCGCGACCGTGATGTCGACCGGAACCGACTCGTTGTTGGTCACCTGCACGGTCAGCTGGACGTGCGGGCCGGCGCACCGGGTGTCCGCGGCGCCCTCGACCTTCAGCGACGGCTTGGCGAACTGCCAGCTGTCGACCTCCACCAGGTCCCGGCCGTCCGGCCCGACGAAGGTGAAGTACACGTCGTGCGCACCCGAAACGCCGTCGAGCGAGGTCCCGACCTCGGTCCACTCCCCGATCGGTCCGTCGACCGGGATGGTGGCGACGACGGCGCCCGCGCGGTCGTCCAGGCGCACCTGGATGCTCGCGCCCGCCACGAGCGGCTTGACGCGGGCCGACACACCGGTGGCACCGGTCCCGAAGTCCGCCGACGAGAGCGACGTCCAGTCACCGTTGTCGACGTCGTGCAGGGCCAGCTGCGGCACGTCGTTCGGCGCGTTGAGCCGCTTCGTGGCCAGACCCTGCTGCCAGGCGATGGTCTCCGCCTCGATCACCCGGTACGGGTCGAGGTTGCGGATCTGCTCGACGCCGTCGAACGTGCCGATGACCTCCTTCACGGTGCCGTCGGCGTTGAACTCGAGCTTCGCGATGTGCGGGCTGCGGAAGCCCTGCGTCGCGCCGCCGGTGATGCGGCGGTTCAGCGTCTGCGCGTGGTAGGTGAAGTAGTGCTCACCGTTCAGCTCGAAGACGGACTGGTGGTTGTTGCCGCCGGCGCCGAAGTAGTTGCCGGGGTTCTTGAAGATGACGCCCGCGTACTTGTCGGGGGTCCACGGTCCCATCGGGTTGTCCGCCACCAGGTAGGCGATGGCGCCGGTCGGCGGGCCGTTCGGGTCGATCGGTCCACCGAAGCCGAAGTTGGACGAGTAGGAGTAGTAGTACTTGTTGTCCCGCTTGAAGACGTGCCCCGCCTCGAACATCAGCGGCGCGTCGATGGTCTCGGCCGCGCCCTCGGTGCTGATCATGTCGTCGCCGAGCTTGATGACGCGCGTCGACTTCGGGTGGTTGGTGTTCTCGTAGGAGTCGGAGTTGTCGTCGCCGCCGCCACCGAAGTAGAGGTAGCCCTGGCCGTCGTCGTCGATGAACACGCCCGGGTCGAACAGCCAGTTGCGGCCGTCGGAGGCGCCGGGGGTCTGGCTGGTGATGAGCAGGCTGCCGCGCTCGTCGCGCCAGGGGCCCAGCGGCGAGTCGCCCACCAGGACACCGGTCGCGGCGCCGTTGTTGGCGAAGTACAGGAAGAACTGCTCCTTGCCGTCCACGACGCGGCTCTCGACCGCGGGCGCCCAGGACTGCGACGCGTACTTCGCCAGACCGGTGGGCCCGGCCACCGGGATCTCGCCGTGGTCGGTCCAGTTGACCAGGTCGTCGGACGAGATCACGGTGATCGTGTTGATCCCGCCGTACGTGTTGGTCGGTGAGGTCCCGTTCGGGCCGGGGTTGTACACCTGGGTGTCGTTGGTCATGTAGACGTACACCCGGCCGTCGTGCGCGAAGGCGTTGCCGTCGGCGCCGAACTTGTGGGAGATCAGCGGGTTGCCCTCACCGGGGTTCTTGCCCAGCACCTCGATGGTGGTCGACGGGGTGAACTCCTGCAGCGCGACGTCGTCCACCTTGAAGTCCATCAGGTGGGTCGTCGGCGCCGCCGCCGGGTCCGCCGTCCACGGCGTCTCGACGAAGACGCGCGGCGTCGTGACCGCCTGGCCGGCCGGGATCGTGAACGTGCCCTGGAGGAGGCCCCACTGCCCGCGGGGCACGGTGCCGGTGCCGAGGTTGGTGTAGGTCGAGCCGCCGTAGTGCATGGTCACGAAGAACTGCTTGGTGGCGGGGCTGGCCGGGTTCTCGTACTTCACCCGGGCGGTGACCGTGTAGGTCTTCCCGGCCTGCACCTTGCCGGCCAGGTCCTGCGCCGGCCCCGAACCGGTCGTCTTCCGGTTCGTCACCAGCACCGCTCCGGCGCCCGCGTAGGCGTCGCCGGTGGGGGACAGGGCGGCGCCGTCGGTGGCGTTCCCGCTGTTGACGGTCCACCCGGCCAGGCCGTCCTCGAAACCGGGGTTGGTGATGAGGTTCGGCCCGGCGGCCGTTGCCGCCGGAGCGGCGGTGAGGCCGCCGGCGAGCAGGGCGCCGACGGCGGCGAGGACGACGGCTCTGCGCCGTCCCGACCGCTGCGGACGTTGTCGATGCACGTGGTTCTCCTCGTTCTGGGTGTGGGTTTCACTCGCCCGCGACGTGCCGGGGTCGAGGTACTGGGGTGGGTCGGCGCACGGCGACCCGGGGATCACCGACAGGTGTGCTCCTCGTACGGGGCTTCGAGTTCCCGCGACCGCGGCTCGCCGTCCACCGTCGCGGACGCGGTGAGCGACGCCGACCCCGCGGGCACGTTCTGCTCACGGGTGGTGAACGGGTGGGAACGGGTCTTGCCGGGCTCGACGTCCTGGAAGGACTTCGTGCCGTACGGCGTTTCGACGGAGACGTCCACCGGTACCTGCTCGTGGTTGGTCAGCTCCACGGCGAGCACCACGTTGGGGCCTGCGCACCGGGTCTGCGCGGACACCGCCACCGCCACCGGGAACCTCGCCACGCCCAACCGGGCGAGCTCCAGGCTCAACGCCCGCTCCGGCGCGTCGATCTGGTTCTGCGTCCCGAACCGCGACGCCCGCGCCTGCTCGGCCTGCTCCAGCGCCTTCCGCATCGCGGCCCACGCGTCGGTGGGGTAGTGGTGCTCGTCGAGGGTGCGTGCCCGCGCGATCGCCGCGTCCAGCGCACCGGTGTCGAGCTGCTTGCCCTCCGCCGTCAGGGTGTCGCTGAGCAGGTAGTGGTCGAAGTCGACGTGCCCGCCCGCCTGCCGGGTCGCGTAGTTGAAGAGGCCCCACCGGTGGCCCATGAAGTGCGCCAGGCTGCCGTCCAGGGTCTGCGGCCCGACGCGGTTGCCCAGCTTGTGCCAGGCCGACCCGTCCAGGCTGTAGTAGAAGGTGGTCCAGCCCTGCCCGGTCGGTGCGTCGAACTCGACGTCGCCCTTGAGGTGCACCTCGGTGGCTCCGCCGAGCGGCACCTCGGTGCCGGGCACGAAGCTCTCCGCCGTCGCCTGGTCGAACGTGACCGGGAAGGGCTGCACGCGGTTGACCACCCCGAGGGTGTTGCGCCCGTCCACCCGCTTCACCGCGACGTAGGAGAAGCCGCGGTTGTACATCGCCAGGCCCGCGACGTCGCCGTCCTTCATCCCGCCGAAGTCGAGCTTCGTCTCCGCCGAGCCCCTCGGCCCGAACGTCCGCTGCGACAGCGTGTTGCGGGCCTCCTCGAACCACGTCAGCTCGGCCCGGTTCGACAGCTTGGTGTAGACGTAGTCCCCGGTGACGACCTTGCCGGTGGTCAGCCGCAACCAGTCCTCGCGGTCCGTCAGCGACCAGTAGCGGTTGTCCGGGGCGTGGTTCCACTCCCAGGCCAGGCCGAGCCGGGAGCCGTTGGGCGTGATCTCCTCCTCGGTCGGGTGTTCGGTGGTCACCGGTTGGCCCACGACCGAGACGTCGTCCAGCAGGTACTCGACGCTCGACGACGGCGGCTGCGGGTTCGCCCACGGCGTCTCGACCGCGAACTTCACCTTGGCGGTCGCGGCCGTGCTCGGGACCGTGTACCTACCGGAGACCGTCGTCCACTGGCCTGCCCGGACGTCGCCGGCCGCCATCACCTGGACCCCCGCGCCCCAGTCGGCGACGAGGTTGAACCGCACGGTCGCCGGGCCCGCCGCGTACTTGACCTTCGCCGACACCGCGTACGTCACGCCGCGCTGCAACACACCGTCCAGGGACTGGTTCGGCCCCGAGCCGTTGACCGTCCGGTTGCCCACCTTGAGGGCCGCCGACCCCGCCGCCGGGTCCGTGCCGTCCAGAGCGAGCTGCGCGCCGAACTGGCCCGACCACGGCGACACCGACCCGGACTCGAACCCCGGGTTGCGCACCAGTTCCACGCCGAGCAGCGACTCGTCCACGACGGGCGGTGTCGGGATGGTCCACTTCTCGTCCATGTACGCCTTGTGCGGCGCGTCGTTGGCGAAGTCGTCCGATGCGACGACGCTCTTCTGGCGCTCCAGCAGCTCTTCCGCCGGGCTGAGCTCGATGGGCTTGTCGAACACCCCGTTCACCGGCACGACGCCGTTGTTCCCGAACGTCGGCCAGCCGTCCTGCCACGTGGCGGGGATGAGCGCCGGGATGCGGCCGACCGGGAACGAGTCGCGGAAGAACATGCCGTACCAGTCGGTCCGGCCGCCGTCGCGGGCGATGGGCACCAGGCTGCCCTGCGCGAAGCCGTTCGAGTTCAGCGCACCGCGGGCCTGGTACGGGTTGCTGCCGTCGGCCGTCGCGTAGCGCCCGAGCAGCTCGGGCGAGCGGAAGAGCACCACCTGGCGCCCCTGGCCCGGCGGCCAGGTGATGATCACGATGTAGTAGTGGCCGTCGATGTACTGCACCTGGGCGCCCTCGAACAGCCCGCCGAGGAACGGTGAACCGGGGTAGTCCGCCGGCCGCAGGATGTTCGGGTACTCCGCCACCACCCGGGTCAGGCCGCTGTCCAGCTTGACCGCGCTGGTCGAGCCCGACCCGTAGAAGATGTACGGCGTGCCGCCGTCCCGCTCGTCGAAGTACAGCGACGGGTCGTGGAACGCGCGCCCCAGCGGCAGCCGGGTCCACGCGCCGTCCTCGACGTCGTCGGTGGTGTAGATGTAGGAGCCGCCGAGGTTGTTGGTGTTGAAGGCGACGTAGAACTTCCCGTCGTGGTAGCGCAGCGACGACGCCCACTGGCCCTGGCCGTAGGAGTTCTGGCCGTTGCGCAGCGAGAACGGGTCGCCGACGCCCAACCGGTCGAAGACGTAGTTGACGACCTCCCAGTTGACGAGGTCGTAGGACTTCATGATCGGCGCACCCGGGCTCAGGTGCATCGTCGTGCTGATCATGTAGTAGACGTCCCGGCCCTCGTCGTTCTCGGCCGCGGGGACGCGCTCCACGCTGACGTCCGGCACGTCCGAGTCGAGCAGCGGGACGGAGTACGTGCCGTCTCCGTTGTCGGTCGACGTGTACGACGGCACCGGTGTCCATTCGTCCGTGGCGTGGGCCGGGAGCCCTGCCGAGGTGAGGGCCGCGCCGATCAGGGCGAGCGTCGCGGTGGCGGCGCGCAGCCTGCGGCTCGGGCGCCGATCACGCGGACGGGGAAGAGCGGTCAAGTGCATGGACGACTCCAGACGCGGTTGTGCGCTATCCGCAGAGGACGGACCGACTGGTGCACCCAGAAAGGGTCGGGGACGCGAAATCTTTCGCGTTGAGTGGTGGAGGGAGCAGGGTGGCGGTGTATGTGATCGCTAACATGCAGTAATGCGGATACCTCATGCCGCCTCGGCGAACAGGGGTATCGCCTTACGGCACTTGGTGTCGCCGGGGCAACGAATTCGGGTGAAGCGCAGGTGGCAGGGAGCGGTGTGGCGGGCCGGCTTTGCGTTGCGGATCAGTGTTAGCGATAACACAGCGGGTGTCAAGGATCGACGTAGGACGCCTGGTCGAAACATTTGCGTGACCGGCGGGTCGGACCGCTTTGGGGTCGCTAAAAATTGCGCCCGAATATTTAGCGCACAGGCGCGTTGACGGTCTGAATAGGGCGTGGCTACATTGGGTTGTCGGCCGGAGTCGATCAGTGTGGGACTCCTGATCGAAGCGACTGTGCACGCGTTGGGCGGATGCCACGCAGATGGGACGGCAGTGGCGAACAGGACCGCGGGTGTGCCCGCCATGGCCGACGTCGCCAGACTGGCCGGTGTCTCGCACCAGACGGTGTCGCGGGTGCTCAACGGGCACCCGTACGTCCAGGAACGCACGCGCCTGCGGGTCCGGGCGGCGATCGACGAGCTGGGCTACCGCCCGAACCGGGTCGCCCGCGCGCTGGTGACCGGCCGCTCGCAGCTGGTCGGGGTGGTGGCCCAGAACACGACCCTGTGCGGGCCCGCGTCCTTGCTCGCGGCGTTCGAGCAGGTGGCGGCGGCGGCCGGGTTCGTGGTGACCACGCACCGGGTGAACGTGCTGGACCGCGAGTCGATCACCACCGCGCTGGAGCGGCACCGCGACCAGCGGGTGGCGGGCATCGTGGTCATCGCACCGACCGCGTCGGCGCACGAGGCGGTCGACACCGTTCCGCCCGGCGTGCCGATGGTGATGGTCGACGGCGATCCCGAGCGCACCACCCCGCTGGTGACCGTCGACCAGGAGGCGGGCGCCGTCGCGGCGACCCGTCACCTGCTGGAGGCCGGTCACCGCACGGTGTGGCACGTGTCGGGACCGCCGGACTGGTTCGACAGCGCGGGTCGGATCAAGGGCTGGCGGTCGGTGCTCGAGGCGGCGGGTGCGGAGGTGCCGCCGGTGGTGCCCGCGGACTGGAGCGCCGCCTCCGGGTACCGGGCGGGTCAGATGCTGGCCCGGATGCCCGACGTCACCGCGATCTTCGCCGCGAACGACCACCTGGCGCTGGGCATCCTGCGGGCGATGAGCGAGCACGGCAAGCGGGTTCCGCGCGACGTGAGCCTGGTCGGCTTCGACGACGTGCCCGAGGCCGCCTACTTCATCCCGCCGCTGACCACCGTCCGACCGGACTTCGGCGCCGTCGCCCGGGATGCCCTGGACCTGCTGATGGCGCAGCTCGACGGGAACGTGGTCGACGACGTCCGGCGCACTTCCGAGCCGACGCTCGTGTCGCGGGACAGCGTCCGACCGCCGTCCGACTGAGCCGGCAACGGCTGTCCGATCACCCGTACGCTCGAAGCGGCCTGGACGCACGCCGACCGACAGGAGAGGCACGCGGAAACCGTGGACTTGGCCGACCGGCTCCGCCGCGTCCGCTGGCTCGGCGGCGGCAGCGGCGCGGGCAAGTCGACCATCGCCCGCCGCATCGCGGAGCGGCACGGCCTGCACCTCTACGCGACGGACGACGTGATGTCGGACCACGCCGCCCGCTGCACACCGGAGGACGCGCCTTTCCTGCGCCGGTTCGCGGACATGGACATGGACGAGCGGTGGGTCGACCGCTCGCCGGAGGCCATGCTGGAGACGTTCCACTGGTTCCGGGGCGAGGGTTTCGGCCTCATCGTCGAAGACCTCCTCCGCCTCCCGGCGGGAACCGGTGTGCTCGTGGAGGGTTTCCGGCTGCTGCCGCACCTCGTGCGGCCCCACCTCGTCGAGCCCGGTCAGGCGGTCTGGCTGTTGCCGACGCCCGACTTCCGCGAGGCGGCGTTCCGCGGCCGGGGCACGCTGTGGGACATACCCCGGCGGACCGGCGACCCGGAGCGGGCCCTGCGCAACCTGCTCGACCGGGACCGGATGTTCACCGAGCGCCTCCGCGACGACGCGCGGGCCTTGGACCTGACCGTGATCGACGTCGACACCTCGACGACCGAAGACCACCTGATCGAGCGGGTGACGCGGGCGTTCGGGTTCCCGACCACCCGGCTACCACGTACAGCGTCCTGACCACGGCAAACCTTCACCCGGACGAGTTGGTGCCCGCCTTCGCGCGAGGTGGGACGATGGACAGCCGGCGGGGGTGCTCGTGTCGGCGGGGAGTGACGACACCGAGGCGTGCCGGACACCGACACCGCTTGGCGATGCGCACGGCCTCGGGCCGGATTCCGTTTCCGGCCGGACGTGCTGGAGCCGCGACGTGATCGCAGATCGGGGCGGGAGCGCCGACCGTGTCCGTTGAACAGGCGACAAGGGGACAGCGATGAGGAAGACGACGAAGATCGTGGCGAGCCTGGCGACCGCTGCCGCGAGCACCGTGCTGATCGGTGGGACGGCCGCAGCCGCGCCTCCGTGGGTGAGCGACCCGGCGACGTGCGCCAACCCGCAGACGGCGGTGGCGCGCACGGTCGACAACCGGACCGTCCAGGTCCGCTACGGCTACTGCAGTGGGGTGCAGTACGGCTGGGGGCGGATCCTCAACTTCACCGGGCCGGAGTTCATCCGCTTCGAAGTCGACCTGAACGGCGACCGGGTCGCGGACGACTTCTCCACCTACACCGCGGGCCACCGCAACTACACGCAGGCCTACCCGACGAGCACGAACGCGAATCGCGCCTTCCGCGCGTGCTACGTGGTCGACCCGAACGGGACCTGCACCGCGGGCAACTCCACCGTGTGGTGGTGACGCGCACCGTGGACATCACGGGTCAGGGAGGCCGGGCGCACCACATCTGACCGGTACCTGCCAGAAATGCCGTACCTTTTGATCGATACCCGCCGTTACGGTTCTTACCGTTCGCCGTATGCCTGAGGGGCATCCGACGGTGCGCTGACCGCGATCGGCACAGTTCGCCGCGAGGTCGACATCGAACCGATGTCGGCCTCGTTGGCGTGCCCTCGAACAACCTTGAGCGGACGAGCGCGCCGAGGGCCGGGTCGGCGACGTCGCAGCGCCGAACGCCCTAAGGTTTCGCCGCCATTCAGGGCACTTTTGTCTATCTTGAACACTCTTTCGTTGACGCTGTACAAAAGTAGGCTTACGTTCACGTCGCCGATGTGACCTGAGCAACAACACCAGCTCTGGAGCACCTGCTCCACCACACCCCTTGCCGAGTCGGGTCCCTGCTCACTCGCCCATCCAAGGGAGAACACCGCCATGCCGTTCCCTGCCCGGAAGAGCCGGTGGTCCCGGACCACCGGCTCGTTCTTCTCAGCCGCCGCGCTGATCACCACCGCGTTCACCTCCGTCGCCGCGCCCGCGCAAGCCGCCGCACCGCCACCCCAGGAACCAGGGGTGACGCTCCGGGTCTACGACCTCCAGACCGCCCTGACCAGACTCTGCACGTTGAAGACCGGCCAGACGCCCAACATCGACAAGCTGATGCCGACGATCGACTGGACCGCCACCGCGGACTTCGGCCTCGGCGACAACTTCCTGTCCGAGGTCACGGGCAACATCAACATCACCACGGCAGGCATCCACGCCTTCCGCCTCACCAGCGACGACGGAGCCCGGCTCCGGATCGACAACGCGGTGGTCGTCGACCACGACGGGCTGCACGGAGCCACCGCGAAGGACGGCTCGATCCAACTGGGCCAGGGCTACCACTCGCTGCGGATCGACCACTTCGACGCCGGTGGCGGTCAGCAGGTCACCCTGCAGTGGCAGCCACCCGGCGCGACCGGGTTCAGCACCGTGCCGAACTCCGCGCTGAGCACCGACGCGGGCGTGGTGCGGGTGACCGCTCCCGGGCGGAAGGACTGCGAGGCCGCCGGCGACACACCGGGTGACGGCCTGCCGCTGACCGGCGTGCACCCCGGTTTCACCCTGGCGAACCTGCGTCCGACCGGGTTCCAGCCACAGGTCAGCGGCATGGACTGGCTGCCGGACGGCCGGCTGGCGATCACCACCTGGGGAGGCTCGAACAACCAGCTGGGTGAGGTCCACCTGCTGAGCAACGTCACCGGCGCCACGAGCCCGACGCAGGTGCGGACCTTGAAGATCGCCAGTGGCCTCAAGGAGCCGATGGGGATCAAGTACGTCGACGGCAAGCTCTACGTGTCGGAGAAGCACCGGCTGACCGAGCTGAACGACACCAACGGCGACTGGGTGACCGACAACGTCCGCGCGGTGGCGACCTGGCCGTTCGGCGGCAACTTCCACGAGTTCGCCTTCGGGATGCTCTACCAGGACGGGTCCTTCTACCTCAACCTGTCCGTGGCGATCAACTACGGCGGCGCGACGACCGACCCGCAGCCGGCGCCGAACCGCGGCACCACGATCAAGGTGGACAAGAACACCGGCGCCGTCTCCTACATCGCCGGTGGGCTGCGCACGCCGCACGGCATCGGCTGGGGTCCGGAGGGCGGCATCTTCGTCACCGACAACCAGGGCGGCTGGCTGCCGTCCTCGAAGCTGGTGCACATCAAGCAGGACCGCTTCTTCAACCACTACACGAACCCCGACGGCCCGTTCGACACCCGGCCGGTCACCGCGCCGGTGCTCTGGTTGCCGCAGAACGAGATCGCGAACTCGCCGAGCAACCCGGTGCAGCTGACCACGGGTCCGTTCGCGGGGCAGATGGTCTTCGGCGACGTCACCTACGGCGGCCTGCAACGCGGTTTCCTGGAGAAGGTCAACGGCGAGTACCAGGGCGCCGTGTTCCGCATGACGCAAGGGCTCGAGGCGGGGGTGAACCGGATCAGCCTCGGTCCGGACGGCGCCATCTACACCGGTGGCATCGGCGCGGGCGGCAACTGGGGGCAGCCGGGCAAGCTCGAGTTCGGCTTGCAGAAGCTGACCCCCAACGGCGCGGAGGCGTTCGACATCGTCGCGATGCGCGCGGTCAAGGGCGGCTTCGAGCTGGAGTACACGCAACCGCTGTCGACCCAGACGGCGCAGGACCTGGTCACCAAGTACCGGGCGACGCAGTGGCGCTACCAGCCGACCGCGGCCTACGGCGGCCCGAAGATCGACCAGCAGGCGTTGACGGTGGTCTCGGCGACGCCGTCGGCCGACCGGAAGAAGGTCACCGTCATGCTGTCCGGCCTCCAGAGCGGACGCGTGGTGCACTGACGGCACGATCCGCGCGTTGGGGAAGTGCCTGGACGTGAAGCTCGGTGGCACGGTGAACGGCACGGTGACGCAGTTGTGGACGTGCAACGGCACCGGTTCCCAGCAGTGGGCGCCGCAGGCTGACGGCACGCTGCGGAACCCGCAGTCCGGGCGTTGCCTGGACGCGGCCGGTGTCAGCAGCGCCGACGGCACGGTGCTGCACATCTGGGACTGCGTCAACGGCGTCAACCAGAAGTGGGTCCTGCCCTGAGTCGACGGTCCTGAGGGTTCGCCGGTCACCCCGCCGGCCGGCGAACCCCCGTCCGGTGACCCCTGACCCCCTGTCGGACAGCGAAGTTCGGAAGGACGTCGTCACGATGACCACATCCCTGCGCGCGCCCGCACGCCTCGGTGCCGCCGCGCTGCTCCTGGTGGCCGGTGCGGTCGCCCTACCCGCGACCGCCGCGTCCCACACCGATTCGGCGGCTTCGGCACGGGTCGGCGCCCAGGCGGCCTCGTTCCAGCAGGTGACCCTCGCCAAGGGTGCCGCCGAGATGGGGGAGCCCATCTCCATGACCGTGCTCCCCGACCGGTCGGTGCTGCACACCTCCAGGGACGGCACCATCCGGTTCACCGACGCCGCCGGCAACACCAAGGTCTCCGGCAAGGTCACCGTGTACTCCCACGACGAGGAGGGCTTGCAGGGCATCGCGGCCGACCCGAACTTCGCGACCAACCGCCACGTCTACCTGTACTACGCGCCCCCGTTGTCCACCCCGGCCGGTGACGCGCCCTCCGACGGCACCGACTTCTCGGCGTGGAACGGGGTCAACCGGCTGTCCCGGTTCGTGCTGAACGCGGACGGCACGATCGACCAGGCCAGCGAGAAGGCGGTGCTGGACGTGCCCGCCAGCCGCGGCACGTGCTGCCACGTGGGCGGTGACATCGACTTCGACGCCGCCGGGAACCTCTACCTGAGCACCGGCGACGACAGCAACCCGTTCGCGTCCGACGGTTACAGCCCGCTCGACGAGCGCGCCAGCCGCAACCCCGCCTTCGACGCCCAGCGCACCGCCGGCAACACCAACGACCTGCGCGGCAAGCTGCTCCGGATCAAGGTCAACGCCGACGGCGGCTACTCCATCCCCACCGGCAACATGTTCGCGCCGGGCACGTCCAAGACCCGGCCCGAGATCTACGCGATGGGTTTCCGCAACCCGTTCCGGTTCACCGTGGACAAGGCGACCGGCGTCGTCTACCTCGGCGACTACGGCCCGGACGCGGGCTCGACGAACCCCGCGCGCGGGCCGGCGGGCCAGGTCGAGTTCAACCGCGTGACCGGCCCCGGCTTCTACGGCTGGCCGTACTGCACCGGGTCCAACACCACCGCCGAGACCTACAACGATTACGACTTCGCCACCGGTGTCTCCGGTGCGAAGTACAACTGCGCGGGCGGGCCGGTGAACAACTCGCCGCGCAACACCGGCTTGGCGTCGCTGCCGGCGGCCAAGGCGGCCTGGATCAAGTACGACGGCTGCTCTCTGGCGGCGTTCGGCTGCGGCAGCGAGTCGCCGATGGGCGGCCCGGTCTACCGGTACAACCCGAACCTGAACTCGGCGGTCAAGTTCCCGCAGTCCTACGACGGTCACTTCTTCGGCGCTGAGTTCGGCCGGCGCTGGATCAAGGACATTTCCGTCAACGACAACGGCACGCCGGGCGCCATCGCCGACTTCCCCTGGACCGGGACCCAGGTGATGGACCTGGCGTTCGGCCCCGACGGCGCGCTCTACGTGCTGGACTACGGCACCGGCTGGTTCAGCGGTGACGCGAACTCGGCGCTGTACCGGATCGAGCACGTGTCGGGCGGCTTCGCGCCGATCGCCAAGGCCGCCGCGGACAAGACCTCCGGCGCGGCTCCGCTGAGCGTGGCATTCAGCTCCGCCGGTTCGTCCGACCCGGACGGCGACCCGATCACGTTCGCGTGGAACTTCGGCGACGGCGGCACGTCGACGGCGGCCAACCCGCAGCACACCTACTCGGGCAACGGCGCCTACACCGCCACGCTGACCGTGACCGACAGCACCGGTCGGACCGCCACGGCGAGCGTGCAGATCACCGTGGGCAACACGGCGCCGACGGTCACGTTGCACCTGCCGCAGAACGGGCAGCTGTTCTCCTTCGGGGACGCGGTGCCGTTCCGGATCACCGTCACCGACCCGGAGGACGGCACGATCGACTGCGCCAGGGTCAAGCTCAGCTACGTCCTGGGGCACGACTCGCACGGCCACAAGCTGACCGAGGCGACGGGGTGCTCGGGGACGGTCCAGACGCCGCAGGACGGTGAGCACGACCCCAACGCCAACATCTTCGGGGTGTGGGACGCCGAGTACACCGACACCGGCGGCATCACCACGCACGCGCAGAACGTGACCCAGCCGAAGACCCGGCAGGCCGAGCACCACGGCACCTCCAGCGGCACGCAGGTCGTCGACCACGGTCCGGCGCACGGCGGCAAGACCGTCGGCCACATCGACAACGGCGACTGGATCGCGTTCCAGCCCTACGTGCTCGCCGACGCGACGTCGTTCACCGCGCGGGTGTCCTCGGCGGGTGCCGGTGGCACCATCGAAGTGCGGTCCGGGTCGGCGGGCGGCACGCTGCTCGGCTCGGTCGCCGTGCCGGTCACGGGCGGCTGGGAGACGTTCACCGACGTCACCACCGCGCTGACCGGCCGGCCCGCCGGCACGACCACGCTCTACCTGGTGTTCAAGGGCGGCGCGGGCTCGTTGTTCGACGTCGACGAGTTGACCTTCACCACGGGCGCGCGCACCGGCCGGATCACCGGTCTGGGTGGCAAGTGCGTGGACGTGAGCGGCGGCAGCACGGCCGACGGGGCGAAGGTGCAGCTCTGGACGTGCAACGGCACCGCTGCCCAGCAGTGGACCGCGTCCGCGGACGGCTCGCTGCGAGCGCTCGGGAAGTGCCTCGACATCCAGCGCGGTGGCACGGCGAATGGCACGGTGACGCAGTTGTGGACGTGCAACGGCACCGGCGCCCAGCAGTGGGTTCCGCGGTCCGACGGGACGGTGCGGAACCCGCAGTCGGGGCGTTGCCTGGACGCGGCGGGGAGCAGCAGCGCCGACGGCACGGTGCTGCACATCTGGGACTGCTCCGACGGCGCCAACCAGAAGTGGGTCCTGCCCTGACCGCCACCGACCACCCGAGCAAGGAGAAACCGATGTTCCGACTGCGATCCGTCCTGGCGGCGACAGCCACGTCCGCGGTGATGATCCTGGCCGCGTCCCCCGCACCGGCACCGGCGGCCGACCCCTCCTACAAGGTGCTGGTCTTCTCGAAGACCGCGGGCTTCCGGCACTCGTCCATCGGGACCGGTGTCCAGGCGATCCGCGACCTCGGCGCCGCGAACAACTTCACCGTCGACGCCACCGAGGACGGCGCGGCGTTCACCGGCGCGAACCTGGCCCAGTACCGGGCGGTGGTCTTCCTGCTCACCACCGGCGACGTGCTCAACGACACCCAGCAGGGTGCCTTCGAGTCCTACGTCCGGTCCGGTGGCGGGTACGTCGGCGTGCACTCCGCGTCCGACACCGAGTACCAGTGGCCGTTCTACGGCGGCGTGGTCGGCGGGTACTTCCACTCGCACCCCGCGATCCAGCAGGCGACGGTGCGGGTGGAGGACCGGGCGCACGCCTCGACCTCGCACCTCGGCGCGGACTGGGTCCGGACCGACGAGTGGTACAACTTCCAGGCGAACCCCCGGGCGAACGTGCACGTGCTGGCCCGGCTCGACGAGGGCACGTACTCCGGCGGCACCATGGGTGATCACCCGATCGCGTGGTGCCAGAACTACCAGGGCGGGCGGTCGTGGTACACCGCCGGCGGGCACACCGAGCAGACCTACGCCGAGCCCGGCTTCCGCGCACACCTGCTCGGCGGCCTCCGCTACGCGGCCGGCGTGACCGACGCCGACTGCCGAGCGGAAAACGGGTACACGTCGCTGTTCAACGGCGGCAACACCAACGGGTGGAGCCAGGCCGGTCCCGGCGGCTTCACCGCCGCCGACGCCACGCTCACCTCGCACGGTGGGCTGGGCCTGTTGTGGCACTCGGCCAAGGAGTTCCGGTCGTACTCGCTGAAGCTGGACTGGAAGCTCGCCGGCGACGACAACTCCGGCGTGTTCATCGGGTTCCCGGCGAGCAACGACCCCTGGTCGGCGGTGAACAACGGCTACGAGATCCAGATCGACGCCACCGACGCGGCCGACCGGACCACCGGCTCGGTCTACGGCTACAAGGCCGCCGACATCGCCGCCCGGGACGCGGCGCTGAACCCGGCCGGTGAGTGGAACACCTACGAACTGCTCGTCGAGGGCGAACGGCTGCAACTGTTCCTCAACGGGGTGAAGATCAACGACTTCACCATGACGGCACGATCCGCGCGTTGGGGAAGTGCCTGGACGTGAAGCTCGGTGGCACGGTGAACGGCACGGTGACGCAGTTGTGGACGTGCAACGGCACCGGGTCCCAGCAGTGGGCGCCGCAGTCGGACGGCGCGCTGCGGAACCCGCAGTCCGGGCGTTGCCTGGACGCGGCGGGCGTCAGCAGCGCCGACGGCACGGTGCTGCACATCTGGGACTGCTACGGCGGCGCCAACCAGAAGTGGGTCCTGCCCTGACGGACTCCGCCTGAGTGAGCGCGTCCACCGCATCGGATCGTGCGGTGGACGCGCCCTTCTCCGACGCGTGGCTGCAGCCGAAAACCGCCGTCGGTGCCACTGGTGGACGGGTTACCCTTGCGCGCCACGACCGCAGTGGACCAACCGGGGGATTCCAGTGAGACGCGTGCTGCCTTTCGTCGCCCTGCTCGCCGCGGCCTGCACGGCCGCGCCATCGGAGGCGGTTCCCGGCGGGCCGAGTGCCGCCGCGACCACGACGACGGCAGCGACCACGACCACCGCCGCTCCGGCCGAACTCGCGCCTCGGCGCGTTCGATCAGCGGCGCTGCCCGCCGACGCCCTGGACCGACTCGGCGTCGCCGAGCGCGGCGTCGACCCGGATGCCCTCCGCTGGCAACTGCCCCTGCCGTGCGCCAAGCCCCTGACCTCCGGGCGGGAGGTGTTCGGCTACCACCTGAACTTCAACCGCCAGTGGAAGACCAGCCGCTTCGAGTTCAACCACCTCGTCACCTGGTACCGGGACCGCACGGGCGCGGACGCCGTCGCCAAGACGCGGGAGATGGCGGAGTCGTGCCAGGAGTACGTCTACTCGACCAAGGAAGCGGGGGACCAGGAGCTCCGGGTCACCGCGCCGGTGGACGTGCCCACGCCGGAAGGCGCGAGCGCGGGCTACTCCTATTGCGAGGACAACGGCACCACCCACGTGTGCCGGGCGTTGATCGCGCACGACGACATGACGTCCGTGCTGATCGTGTTCTCCGGCACACGCGAACAGAGCCTGGACCTGATCGCCGAGATGCTGCCGGTCACTGCCGAACTGCTGGCGGAGGCGTGAAGGGGAACCGCAGGTCCCCGAGCGGCCCGAACATGGCCGGCTCGGCTCTGCGGAGCTGTACGAGCTTCACCGTCGCCGGAGCCGTTCGGCGGCGAGCCTGCCGGAGATGAGCACCGGCGGGATGCCGACACCGGGCGTCGTGCCGCTGCCCGCGAGCACGACGTTGCCGTCGCGGAACGGCAGGTTGCGCGGCCGGAACGGGCCGGTCTGGCCGAACGTGTGCGCCGCGGAGAACGGGGTTCCCGCGGCCTGGCCGGACCGGGCCCAGTCGTCGGGAGTGACGACGGACAGCACCTCGACGTCGGTGTCGAGCAGCTTGCGGTCGACCAGTTCGCCGACGACCTCCTCGGCGTACCGCGTGCCGGTCACGTCCCACCGGATGGCGGCGGCGTCCAGGTTCGGGCACGGGGCGAGCAGGTACTGGAGGTGCCGTCCTTCCGGAGCCGCACCCGGGTCGGTGAGGGTCGGCGTCGTGAGCAGCACGGACGGGTCGCTCATGACGCGGCCCTCGCGGATGATCTCGTCGAACGTGCGCTGCCACGCGGTGCCGAACGAGATCGTGTGGTGGGCCGGCCCGCCGACCAGCCGCCGGGTGCTCAGGTGCACCACCACGGCCGACGGTGACCACTTCAGCGGGCGGGGGCGCCGTGGTCCGCCGTGCAGCAGCCGCGTGCTCTGCGCCGGTCCCGTGGCGAGCACGACGGCGTCGCACGGGAAGCGGTCGGTCGTGGTGCGGACGGCGGTCACCCGCCGGCCGACGCGGTCGAGCGCGACGACCTCGGCGTCGTAGTCGAACCGGACCCCCGCCGCGGCCGCGGCGTCCGCGAGGGCCTGCGGGACCGCACGCATGCCGCCGCGCGGGAACCACACGCCGGCCACGGTGTCCATGTAGGCGATCACGGCGTAGGCGGCGAGCGCGTCGGCGGGAGACACCCCGGCGTACAGGGACTGGAAGGTGAACACGCGGCGGAGCCGGTCGTCGCGGAGGAACCGGCCCACGGCCCGGGACAGGGAGCCGAAGCCGCCGAGCCTCGCGAGGGTGACGAGGTCGCGGCCGAGCAGGTCGAGCGGCGAGTCGAAGCTCGCGCCGATGAACCGGTCGCGCTCGACCCGGTACAGCCGGGTCAACCAGGCGCGCAGCTCGCGGTAGCCCTCGGCTTCGCGATCACCGGCGAACTCGGCGATCGCCTGTTCCATCGCGGTGGCGTCGGTGTGGACGTCGATCCTGCTGCCGTCCGCGAACTGGGCGCGGTAGGCCGGGTGCAGCGGCACCAGGTCCAGGTGGTCGGCGAGTCGCGCTCCCACCGCCGCGAACGCGTCGTCGAGCAGTTCCGGCATGGTCAGCACGGTCGGCCCGGTGTCGATGAGGTGGCCGGCCACGTCCAGCCTGCCCGCCAGGCCACCGGGATGGCCCTGCCGCTCCAGCACCGTCACCTCGTGCCCGGCGCCGCGCAGGTGCAGCGCGGCGGACAGGCCGGCCAGCCCCGCGCCGACCACGACCACCGAGTCGGTGCGGCCCTTCACCACGCGTGCCACGGCATCCCCCTCAGTCGCGGCGGCGGACGGCCTTGGCCGCCAGCTGCCTCAGCCGGTCACGGGCGACGTCGTCGACGGCCGCCCGGTCGAGCGCGGCGAGACCGCTCTCGGTCAACGCCTCGATGTGCTCCTCCACGGCCTCGACCGCACCGTGGTCGATCAACAGCGCCCGCGCGGTGGCCGCGGTCTCGTCCGTCAGGGGGACGCCGCTGAGGCAGCGGAGCAGCACCCGCACGGCGGCGCGGTCGCCCGCCGCGCCGGCCCGGGACAGCGCGATCGCCATCAACGGGGTGTGCTTGCCCTCGTGCAGGTCTCCGCCGACGGGTTTGCCGGTCACGGCGGGGTCGCCGAACATCCCGATCAGGTCGTCGCGCAGCTGGAACGCCACGCCGACGTCCCGGCCGAACTCGCGCAGGCACTCGATCACGTCGGCCGGCGCGTCCGCGAGCGCGGCGCCGAGGTGCAGCGGTCGTTCCACCGTGTACGCGGCGGTCTTCAGGGCCGCGACGCGCAACGCGCCCTCCAACGACCGGTCCCGGCCCGCGGACGCGACCAGGTCGAGGTGCTGACCGGCCATCATCTCCGTCCGCATCCGCTGCCACGGCCGCCACGCGCGGCGCAGCGCGTCGGCGGGCAGCCCGGCCGTGACGAGGGCGTCGTCCGCCCACGCCAGCGCGAGGTCGCCGACCAGGATCGCGGTGGAGTCGCCGTAGCGGCGGGCGCTGCCGGACCACCGCCACCGCCGGTGCCGCGCGGCGAACTCCTCGTGCACCGCGCGCCTGCCACGCCGGGTCGCCGAGCGGTCCATCACGTCGTCGTGCACGAGCGCGCAGCACTGCAACAGCTCCAACGCCACCAGAGCGCGCACGACGGCCTCGGCCGTGTCGCCGTCCGCTTCGCCGCCCGACGCGCGCCACCCCCACCACGCGAACGCCGGTCGGAGCCGCTTGCCGCCGGCCAGGACCACCGCCCGCACCTCCTCGACCAGCTCCTGCGCCGCGTCGACCTCCGGACGGCCGCGGAAGAAGTCGTCCAGCGCGACGGCGTACCGCGCGGTGAACGAATCGCGTGCCGTGGGGGCGGGCGTACGGGTGTCCATGCCGGCCAACAGCGACATCGCAGCCCCCTCGCGTGTGGATCGGATCGAACGGTTCGAGCTAAGCAGCGCGGCGCGGGCTCCGCACAACGAGCGGCGCTGGTCGTGCGGAGCGCCCCGGGCCGACTTAGCGTGAGGAGGTGCCATCGCGGGAAGGACGCTCAAGCATGTCCGCAGAACGGGAACTGGATGCCGCGGGCATCACGGGACCACAGCTCCGCGAGGCCTACCGGCGGTGTCGCGCGCTCAACGCCGAACACGGGCGCACCTACTTCCTGGCGACCAGGGCGCTCAGCCCGGGGCAACGGCCCGCCGTGCACGCCCTGTACGGGTTCGCCCGACGGGTGGACGACATCGTCGACGACGTCCACAGCGGACTGTCGCGCAAGGTCGAGGGACTGGCGGCGGCGGAGGCCGTGCTCGCCTCCGCGCTGGACCGCGGCACGAGTTCCGATCCCGTCGTCGCGGCGCTGTTGGACACCGTGCGCCGGCACGACATCCCCGCTGTGCACTTCCGGGACTTCATGGCGTCCATGCGGATGGACCTGACGGTCACCGACTACGCGACCCGCGCCGAGCTGACGCGGTACGTGCACGGTTCGGCGGCGGTCATCGGCCTCCAGGTGCTGCCGGTGCTCGGGACGGTCGTGCCGAGGGAGGAGGCGGAGCCCGCCGCCGCCGCGCTCGGGATCGCCTTCCAGCTCACCAACTTCATCCGCGACGTGCGGGAGGACCTCGACCGCGACCGGGTGTACCTGCCCGCCGACGAGCTCGCGGCCTTCGGCGTCGACCGGGACCGGCTGCTGTGGGCCCGTGACGCCGGCCGGGTCGACGACCGGATCAGGGCGGCGCTGCGCGACCAGGTCCACCGCACGCGCCAGGTCTACGCGCGGGCGCTGCCGGGCATCGCGATGCTCGCACCGCGCTCGCGGCCGTGCGTGAGCACCGCGTACCGCCTCTACGGACGAATCCTCGACCTGGTCGAGGAAGCGGACTACGACGTCCTGGCCCGGCGCGTCACGGTGTCCACCGGCCGGCGCCTCGCGGTCGCGCTGCCCGCGTTCGCCAGGGCCGTGCTCGCCCGGACGGCCTGACCACTGGAGGAAGACATGCCCGACCGCCCGCTGCTGCGGCCGTTCACCAGCCCGTCCTGGTCGCAGCAGGAACCGACCTGGCGGGACGCGAAACCCGCGCTCATCGAGGCGGCGCTGAAGCGGGCGACCGCGCTGCCCTCCGGCAACTGGTTCGTGGTCGGCGCGAGCCGCGATGTGGTGCGGGGCAAGGCGTTCGGCCGCACCGTCGCCGGTCGCGAGGTGGTGCTGTGGCGGGGGCCGGGCGACGAGCTGAGGGCCGGTCCCGGCTCGTGCCCGCACCTGGGCGCCCCGCTGCGCGACGGCGAGGTCGCCGGCGGCCGGCTCGTCTGCCGCTGGCACGGGCTCGCGCTGGGCGGTGAGCGGTTCGGCGGGTGGAGCCCGTTCCCCGCGCACGACGACGGCGTGCTCGTCTGGGTGCGACTGGACGACGTCGGCGGCGAGGAGCCGCTGCCCGAGCCGGTGCTGCCCGCTCGTCCGGCCGGGGGAGCGCTCGACGCGGTCGCGACGCTGGTCGGCCGCTGCGAACCCGAGGACGTGATCGCCAACCGGCTCGACCCGTGGCACGGGGCGTGGTTCCACCCGTACTCGTTCGCGAACCTCCGGGTGCTGGAGACGCCCACCGCGGAGCGGGACCGGTTCCTGGTCGAGGTGACGTTCCGGGTCGTCGGGCGGCTCGGCGTGCCGGTGACCGCCGCGTTCACCTGCCCGGAGCCGCGGACGGTCGTGATGCACATCGTCGCCGGCGAGGGGGAGGGCAGCGTGGTCGAGACCCACGCCACACCGCTGGACGACGGGCGGACGGCCGTCGTTGAGGCGACCATCGCGCAGTCGGACCGACGCGGGTTCGGGCTGGTCAGGCGGGTGGCGCCGGCGGTCCGGCCGGTGATGAGGTGGGCCGCCGCGCGGCTGTGGCGGGACGACCTGGCCTACGCCGAGCGCCGGTACGCCCTCCGGTCGAAGGGGCTGTTCCCCGGCTAAGAAGGTCGACTTGAATCGGTTCTGAGTCGAATTTATGATGGGCGGCGCCCCACCGTTGTCGACTCGCAGAGGACGTGCGCCATGCCCGAGCTCTCCCGCCTGCCCCGCCCGGTCACCGAGTCCTGGGACTGGCAGATGTCCGGCCTGTGCCGCGGCATGGACAGCGTCTACTTCTTCCACGCGCCCAACGAGCGCGGTTCGGCCCGCGACCGGCGCGAAGCCATGGCGAAAGCCATCTGCCGGCGGTGCCCGGTGATGGAGAAGTGCCGCGAGCACGCGCTGGAGGTGCACGAGACGTTCGGCATCTGGGGCGGCCTCGGTGAGAGCGAGCTGCGGGCTATGCTCTCCGAACGCGCCAGGAAGTGAGCCCGCAGCCGATGAGCTGGACACCCCGCGCGGTCGCGGCGATGCTCGGCATCTCGCCGACCACGCTGCGCACGTGGGACCAGCGCTACGGGCTGGGACCGTCCGACCGCACCGCCGGCGGTCACCGCCGCTACCGCGACGACGAGGTCGACCGGCTGCGGCGCATGATCGCGCTGACGGCGCAGGGCGTCGCACCCGTCGACGCGGCTCGGCAGTCGCAGCAGCAGGTCCCGGCCTCCCCGCGGCCGACCAACCCCGAACTCACCGCCGCCGCGGCCCGGTCCGCCAGGCGGGGGTTCCTGACCGCCGCCGACCGGCTCGACGAGCCGCGGGTGCGCCGGCTGGCGGCCGACCTGATCGCCGGGTACGGCGTCGTGGCGGCCTGGCAGGCGGTGCTCGCGCCGTTCCTCATCGAACTCGGCGACCGCGTGCACAAGCGCGGCACCGGGATCGAGGTGGAGCACCTGGCCGGCGCGGGCCTGCTGCACGCGCTGCGCGCCGTTCCCTACCCGGACCGCGACGGCGTGCTGACCGCGCTGCTGACGTGCGCGCCGGAGGAACAGCACACGCTGGCGCTGGAAGCACTCGGCGCCGCCCTGTCCGAGGAGGACTGCCTGTGGCGCAGCCTCGGCGCCCGGGTGCCGTCGGCGGCGCTGCACGACGCGCTGGAACGCCTGCGCCCGGCCGTGATCGTGATCTGGGCGCACCACGTCGACCTCGCCTCGACCGTGCCGATCGAAGACCTTGGCCGGACCACCGACGCGGTCCTGGTGGCCGCCGGCCCCGGATGGGACGGGCTCGCGCTGCCCGCGTCGGTGCACCGGCCCGCCACGCTGGCCGACGCCGTGCGCCTGATCGTGGACCCGATCCGCGGCTAGGTCGGACCGCCTGACACCGGGGTCCGCCCCCAACGACGGGCAACGGTGCGCAGCAGCGGCCCACGACCCGCGGTGGGCACGCTCCACAGCTCCGTCCCGGCGACGCCCCACCGGCTCAGCAGCCGGTTCGCCGCGGCGAACCCCGTGGTCGCCGCGCGTTCCATCAACGCGACGGGCAGGTCGATCCGCACCAGGTCGCCCGCCAGCACGAGGAAGTCGTCCGGGGTGCGCACGGTGGGGCGACGGGCGAAACCGCCCGCGGGGAACAGCGGGCAGTCGGCACGCAGCTCGTGGCGCTCGTCCACGACGTTCGAGCGCTTGGTCTCGGGGTAGACCTCGGTGAGCTGCTCCCACAGCCGCGCGCGGGGATCGGGCTCGTCGGACGGCAGGGCGTACCCGTGCAGCTCCACCACCGAACCGCCGGTGCGCGCGGCCCACGCCCGCGCCTCGTGCTCGTAGTGGTTCAGCACGCTCACGTTGTCCAGCAGGCCGTACCCGCTGGTGCCGAGGAAACCCGGCCGGTCCGGGTCGACCGGCCGGTCGAGCCAGTACCGCGACACCAGGAACGGCGGTGCCGTCCGCAGGTCCGCGATCCGCTCGCGCCACGCCGCGTCACCCAGTCGGGGTGACGCGGCGACGACCCGGCGCAGGCCGGGCACGTCGGCGGCCAGCACCACCGCGTCCGCGTCGAGCACGTCGCCGGACACGTCCACCGCGAACCGCCTGGACCCACCGGGCTCCACCGACCGCACCTCCACGCCCCGGCGCACGGTCGCGCCCAGCTCGGCGAGGTGGCGCCCGAGCGGTTCCCACAGGCCGTGCGGGAACGGGTCGGCCGCCACGTCGAACAGCAGCCCTTCCGCCGAGCCGAGGAAGTAGATGTGGAACATCACCGCCAGCTCGGCCGCCGACATGCTGCCCGGGTGGGCGAAGAAGCTGCGCGAGAACACCTCGAACGCCAGCGCGTGCGCGGGAGCGGGGAAGCGGATGCGGTCCAGGTAGGTCGCCGCGTCCAGGCCGTCGAGCTCCCGGTAGACCTCGGGCACCGACACGTCGAGCAGCGGCAGCGCGGCCCGCGCGTCCACCGACGGCAGGTCGGACCACCGGAACGTCGGGCTGCGGCGCAGGAAGGCCAGCGCGTTCCACGGCAGGGTGGTGGGCAGCCCGGCGAACCCGTCCCGGTGGCCGCCGGTGTGCCACAGCGGGTAGTCCGGCAGGCCGACCAGCGCCCGACCACCGGGGTCGACCCGGCGCAGCAACGCGCGCAGGTTGTAGTACTGCCGGAAGAACGCGTGGAAGCCGCGGGTCATCGTGACCTCGCTGCCGTCGGCGAGCCGGGTCGGCCACCCGCCCACCCGTCCGCCGAGGTGGTGCTCGCGCTCGCACACCACGACCCTCGCGCCGCGCTCGGCCAGGACGGTCGCGGCGGCGAGCCCCGCGATGCCCGCGCCGACCACGACCACCGTCGGCACGTGCCCGTCGAACCGCGCGCGTCCGGCCGGCGCGGCGACGCGCACCGCCTTGCGGTCCCGGAGGCTCACGACTGCTCCCGCACGGGCGCCCGGCCGATGAAGGTGTGCACGACGCCGAGCTGCCCGCCCGGCACCGGGCGGCTGCGCACGCCCACGAACCCGTTGCGCCGCAACCGGTCGCGCAGCGCGCCCGCGCCGTCGAACCGCAGCACGCTGCGCCACAGGTAGGTGTAGAGCGTGCGGTCGCGGGTGAACAGCAGGCCGGCCGGCACGACGACGAGTCCGCACAGCGCGGTCCAGATCGCCGAGCGCAGCAGGGAGTCGCGTACCGAGTACTCGTGCACGACCAGGGGCGCACCCGGTTTCAGCAGCCCGCGGACGGTCCGCAGCGAGGCGTCGGGATCGGGCAGGTTGCGCACGAGGTAGGCGGCGAACACCGCGTCGAATGGTCCGCTCACGTCCAGGTCCTCGACGCGGCTGTGCACGAACGTGACGGTGTCGGGCCACCGCTTGGCCCGCGCCCGCGCGAGCATCCCGGCCGACGCGTCCACCGCGACGACCTCCGCGTCGGGGAACACGTCCAGCAACGCCGCGGTCGACGCGCCCGTGCCGCAGCCCAGGTCCAGCACGCGCGGCGCGGTCACGCCCCGGCGCAGGCCGAGCGCTCGCGCGGACGTCCGCAACGCCCGGTGGTAGCCGGGGTTCAGGCCGACCAGCAGGTCGTAGTCCTTCGCCGCGACGTCGAACGACCCCGGCACCTCATCGGCGGTCAACCGCGTCATGCGCACTCCTCCTCCGTTCCCACAGCAGCAGCACCGCGGTCACCATCGTGAAGCCGTACAGGAAGTCCTCGACCGGGATGTCCCACGGCACGCGCACACCGCTGATCGCCCAGTCCGCGTACAGCACGATGGGCGCGTCGAGCCTGGTCAGCCAACCGTCCACCGGCACCTGGAAGCCGAGCACGATCGCCATCGTGAGCCAGTACGCGGGACGTCGGAACAGCCCCGTGCGCAGGACCAGCAGTTCCAGGAGCACCACCAGGGCAGCCGTCGTCACCGCGGCCAGCAGGTACTCCCTAGCCATCGCGCAACAACCGGCGGACGGCTTCGTAGGTCAGCAACGCGCACAGCGGGATGGCCACGAAGAACAGCACCTCTTCGATCGGCAGGACACCGGCCAGCACCACACCGGTCGTGCCGTCGCGGTGGAAGCTCCAGTGCCCGCGCGCGATCGCCACCACGTCCCAGACGACCAGGACCAGCAGCACGGGCAGGACCGCGCGGGCCACGTCCGGCCCACGGCGGTACACCCCTCGGCCCACCCACTCCAACGGCGCCGTGACGAGCAAGCACACGGCCAGCACGGCCAGGTAGTCGTACTGGCTTCTCATCGCACCTCCGCGCTCGCCTCTCCTCGACAGTAGAAGCGCACGGGCCGTTCCGCATGACAAGCGCCGCCCCCGGAGCGGTGCCCGACGACGGAGCGTGGTCGGTATATTGCCGTCGTGACTGAGGGCGAGGGGAGACTGGTCGCTGCGCGGTACCGCCTGCGCCGGTCACTCGGTCGGGGTGGAATGGGCATCGTCTGGCAAGCGCATGACGAGTACCTCGACAGAGAGGTGGCCATCAAGGAGATCGTGCCGCCGAGGGGGAGGGTGATCCGGGAAGACGACCCGGAGGTGCGGCGTGCGCTGCGGGAAGCAAGAGCCGCCGCGAAGCTGAGCAAGCACCCCAGGGTCATCACGGTCCACGACGTGGTGACCGACGGTGGCCTCCCGTTGATCGTGATGGAGTTGCTGCACGGGCGCTCGCTCAGCGAAGTCCTGGAGGCCGAAGGCCCGATGGCGGTGGACAGGGCCGCGCGGATCGGGGCCCAAGTCCTGGAAGCCCTCGACTACGCCCACAGCAACGGCGTGCTGCACCGGGACGTCAAACCGGGCAACGTCATGCTCGTCGACGACCAGGTCGTGCTCACGGACTTCGGCATCGCGTTGATCGACGGTGACTCGGTGCTCACCGCGACCGGACAGCTCCCCGGGGTGCCGGAGTACATCTCACCGGAGCGGATCAGGGGCGACCAGGCGGAGCCGGCGGCCGACCTGTGGTCGGTCGGCATCATGCTCTACGGCATGGTCGTCGGCCGGACGCCGTTCTCCCGGGGGGACGTCCAGGCCACGCTCGGCGCGGTGCTGTCCTGGGAGCCGGCACCGGACCCGAAGGTCGGCCGGCTGGCGCCGGTGATCGAAGGGTTGCTGCGCAAGAAGCCCGCCGAGCGCATGTCGGCCAGGACCGCGATCGAGCGGCTGACCGGGATCGCGGCCCTGCCGTCCTCGGCGCCGCCCGGGACCAGGGTGCGGCTGGAGTACCCGACCAGGGTGGTCGACCCGGCCGGTGAGCAGACGGTCGCCCACGGGACCGTGCCCAACACCCGCACCGGGGTGCCGCCCTTCCTGCCTGCGCCCGCACCCGGGCGGGTCGCGCCGGACGCACCCACGCTCCCCCCGGTTCCGCCGTCCGGACCGCGGTCGGCGAGGGCTCCGCTGATCGCGATCGGCATCGTGGTGGTGGTGGCCGTGGTGGCGATGGTGGTCCTGGTCAAGCTGCAGAAGGGTGATCAGGGCGGCGCGTCGCCGACGACGGGCCTGTCCTCGCCGACCGCGACCGGCGGCTCGGACGTCACGCTGAAGAACTACCAGGAACGGTTCGGCTTCGAGATCGGCATCCCGCCCGATTGGCAGCGTTCCTCCTCGATCGACGGCACCCTCAGCTCCGTCACCTGGGAGGGCAAGCGGACCGACCCCAAGGTCGGCACCCTGAAGGTGGAGGTGCAGCGCGACACCGGCAAGCCCGCGGTGTCGGCGCTCGACATGCTGACGGCCGAGGACAAGGCACAGCGCACGAGGCAGCAGAACTCGGAGTACCAGCAGATCGGGTTGTCCGGCAACGCCTCGTCTGCGGACTTCGAGTGCACCTACCGCGCCGGCGCCGTGCACTACCGCACGCGCACCAGGGCCGTGGCGTCCGGGGCGCTCTACAAGTTGACGTTCTCGCTGCACGCCACCGACCCGGGAACACTGGCTGAGCAGTGGGCGGCGGCCGAACCGCTGATCGCCGGCATCCGCGACAGCTTCGACCTGGCCTAGGCGCGAAACGGCAGGTCGCGAAGTCGGGGACCGGTCCCCGGACACCGTCGCTAGCATCCCGCTCCGTGACCGGGAAACGCTCGGCGGCCGGCGCGAGCCGCCCGTTCGTCCTGCTCGCCGTCGTGTGCGTGGCGGCGGTGGGCGCAGTCCTCGTCGGGGCTACCCCGCCGCTGTCCGCCGCGAGGTTCGCGAACACCGGCCACTGGACGTACAACTCGGTCCTGGGAATGGTGTTCCACGTCGACGGCGCGACGAACAACCTCGACGCCGAGTTCCCGATCGACGCCGAGGTCGGCAGCCAGGTCCTGCAGAGCGACACCAGCGGCTGGGTGGTCGGCCCGAGCCGGATCACCGAGTTCGACAAGGAGTCGCTGTCGCCGCAGGAATGGGCGAAACCGCCCTCCAACGAGATCCCCCTGGGCATCGAGGTCGTCGGTGGACCGTACGCGGTCTACCCGAACACCGGCCGGATCGTCCGACTCGGCGACCCGGCCGCGTCGATCCCGACCGACGGCGCGATCGGCAACCCGGTGGTCACCGAAGACGGCACCATGTGGTTCCACCGCACCGGGAAGGGCCCGATCTGCACGCTGGCCAAGGACGCGGTCGAGGTCTCCGGCTGCCCGGTGTCCGCGCCGCCGGACCACGCGGGCGCGCTGACCGTCGTGGACGGACGACCCGCGTTCCTCGACCTGTTCACGAGCAGGCTGCACACCATCGACGGCGACTCGCTCGGCGAGGGCGTCGACCTGGGCGTCCTGCTGTCACCCAACTCCCGACCCGCCGCGCAGGACGCGAACGGCCGCCTCGCCATCCTCGACCCGGGCCCGGCGCAGAGCAGCCTGATCCTGGTGGACACGAAGACCACGCCGGCCCAGTCGGTGACGGTGGCGCTCGGCTCCGGGGACTACGACGGCCCGGTGTCGACCGGTGAGGTCGTCGCGCTGGTGGACCGGCAGAACGGCACCGTGCTGACCTACGGCTCGGACGGCAAGCGGAAGGACGAGAAGCCGCTCAAGGACAAGGCGGGCGAGCCGCGGCTGTCCGTTGGCGAGGACAAGCGGCTCTACGTCGAGGACACCGACGGCACCCAGGTGTTGGTGGTCGCCGAGGACGGCCACGTGCGGAACGTCGAGGTGACCCGCAAGGCCGCCACGACGGCGGGGACGGCGTCCGGCCAGTCGCAGAAACCGGACATCGCCCTGCCGCCGCCGCCAAACGATCACCGGCAGACGGATCAGCCGATCGCCACGACCACCCGGCGCCCGCCGCCCCCGGTGCCGCCGGGCCGCCCCGGCGCACCGGCCGCGGTCTCGGCGCGGCCCGGCAACGGTTCGGCCGACGTCACCTGGGGAGCCGCGCCGGACAACCGCGCGCCGATCACCTCGTACGTGGTGTCCTGGCAGGGGAGCAACGGCCAGTCGGGGTCCGTCCCGGTCGGCGGCGGAGCCGGCGCGTACCAGGTGAACGGCCTGACCAACGGCGTGTCCTACACCTTCACGGTGGCCGCGACGAACCAGATGGGCGCGGGCCCCGGCTCGTCGACCGGCCCCGTCACGCCGTACGCGCCGGTCTCGCCGGCCGCGGCGCCGGTCGACCTGCGGGCGGGCTACGACGTGGACGACCGGCCGACCAGGGACGTCACGCTGACCTGGGGGCAGCCCGCGCTCAACGGCGGCACGCTGGTGCACTACGAGGTCACCGCCACCGGCCTGGGCACGCGGCAGGTGACCGGGACCCAGGTCGTGTACCCGCAGGTGCAGGCGCGCCAGGCTGTCACCTTCACGGTGTACGCGGTGACCAGGGCCTCGGACGGGCAGTTCCTCACCGGCGCGCCCGCGTCGGCCACCCACGAAGCCGTGCCGCTGCCGCAGCTCAGCCTGAGCAAGGGCCCTCCGACCGAGGAGGACTGCGGCGAGAAGCCGGACTGCGCGTGGATGCACGTCGTCCTGACGGGGTTCGACCCCAACACCTCTTACCACGTCCAGCCGTACAACAACGACAACGACGGGTACACCAACCCCGGGTACACGACGACAACCGACGCCAACGGCAACGAGGCGTTCGATCGGTTCGCCTACACCGGCCCCGGTGAAACGGTGTGGGTCGAGGTGATCCTCCCGGACGGTACCCCGATCCGGTCGAACCAGCTGGTCTGGTGAGTTCTCCACCGAGGAAAGGGAAATCGTGACGCAGACTCCCGGTCAGGTATACGAGCTGATCGCGGCGAACGTCCAGAAGGTCGTCCGGGGCAAGCCGCAGGTCGTCCGGCTCGCCGTGGCCGCGCTGTTCAGCGAGGGGCACCTCCTCATCGAGGACGTGCCGGGGCTCGGCAAGACCACGCTCGCCCGGTGCCTGGCGCGCAGCATCGGCGGCACCTGGAACCGCATCCAGTTCACGCCCGACCTGCTGCCCGGGGACATCACCGGTGTCCAGGTCTACCACCAGCGCGACGAGAAGTTCGCGTTCCACCCGGGCAGCGTGTTCGCGAACGTCGTGCTGGCCGACGAGATCAACCGGGGCACGCCGAAGACGCAGTCGGCGCTGCTGGAGGTGATGTCGGAGCAGCGGGTCACGGTCGACGCGGTGGGCCACGACGTGCCGAGGCCGTTCCTGGTGATCGCCACCCAGAACCCGATCGATATGGCGGGCACGTACCGGCTGCCGGAGGCGCAGCTGGACCGGTTCCTGATGCGGCTGCGGATGGGGTACCCGGACCGGGCGTCCGAGGTGCTGGTGGTCATGAGCGACCGCGCCGGCGTCGACCCGGACGAACTGGAGGCCGTGGTCGACCTCCCGACGTTGCAGGGGGCCATCACGCAGGTGCGCGCCGCCCGGATCGAGCACGCGGTGATCGACTACGCGACGGGCATCACCTCCGCGACCCGGCAGCACTCCGAGGTCCGGTACGGCGCGAGCCCGCGCGGCACCATCGCGCTCGTCCGCGCGGCGCAGGCGCTCGCGGCGACGTACGGGCGCGCGTTCGTCACGGTCGACGACATCAAAGAGGTCGCGCACCCGGTGCTCGACCACCGGCTGATCCTCAAGCCGGAGGCGGAACTGCGGCAGCGGAAGGCCGAGGGCATCGTGGCCGACCTGCTGGCCGAGGTCCCGGTCCCGATCGCGGTCACGAGCGTGGCGGGAGCCTGACCATGGGGCTGACCCGACGGGGCGTGTGCACCCTCGCGGTCGCGGTCGTGCTCATCGTGCTCGGACTGGGCGCGGGTTATCCGCTGCTGGTCGCGCTGGGCGCGATCGCGGTGGGCGCGGTGGTCGCCGCGCTCGGTGTCGCGGGGCGCAAGCCCCGGGTGGAGGTCATCCGCGAACTGTTCCCGGACCGGGTGGAGCGCGACGGCCGAGCCGTGATCACGCTCCGCGTCCACAACCCGGGTACGCGGCGGCAAGGCGGCTTCACCGCGGTCGACCGGGTCGGCGAGGACCGGGTGACCGTCGCGGTCCGGCCGCTCGCGGCCGGTGCGGAACAGCCCTACCTGAACGAACTGCCGACCGGGCGGCGGGGCAGGCACGAGGTCGGCCCGCTGACCCTGTTCCGCGCCGACGCGCTCGGACTCGGCCGGTCCGAGCTGTCCCTCGGCGAGACGGCGGCGCTGTGGGTGTACCCGCGGACGCACCCGGTCGGAGCCGTCACCGGCGGACTCCCGTTGCACCACCACGACGGTGAGGCCACGGAGACCTCGCCGCGCGGATCGCTCGACATCCGCGAGGTGCGCCCGTACGTCCCCGGGGACGAGGTCCGCCACCTGCACTGGAAAGCGACGGCACGGACGGGGCAGCTGATGATCCGCGACTACGCGGACCCGCACCAGCCGCAGTTCACCGTGCTGCTGGACGACCGGCACGAGATGACGGCGCCGGAGTTCGAGGAGGCGGTCGAGCTCGCGGCGTCCCTGGTCGTCGCCGCCGCCGACGCCGATCACCGGTGCCGGCTGGTGACACCGGGCGGTGTCGACGTCGAGACGGCCTCGGGGTGGGACGCGGTCCAGCGGTACCTGGCGGAGCTGTGCGTCATCACGCGGACCGGGGAGGCGGGCCTGCCGCTCGTGCCCGGCGCGCCGGCGCGGGCGGGCGGCGGCACGTTCGTCGTGATCTCCTCCGCGGTGACCGTCTCGCCGGATGATCGTGCGGCGCTCGTCGGCATGAGGCCGCGGTACGGGGACATGATCCTGGTGGTCGGGTTGGGCGGCACCGCGCCGGAGGTGCCCGGGGTGCGGGTGCTGAGGGCGGCGAACGCCGTGGACGCGATCCGGCAGTGGCAGACGGTGATCGCATGACGAGGGGCCACGCGGTCTGGCTGCTGCTCGCCACCGCGGTGCCGGGCCTGCTGTTCGCCCCGGTGTTCGGGCTGTGGGCGCTGGTGCCACCCGTCGCCGGTGTCGTCGTGGCCTGCTACGTCGTGTTCGAGCTGTGCCTCCGGTTTCCCGCGTTGCTACCGTGGCGGCCCCTTCTCGCGCTGGTCGCTGGTGCGCTCGCGCTGATCGAGGTGGCGCTCTTCGACACCACGCGCAGCGGCCTGCCGACCCCGGACAGCCTCTCGCGGCTGGCCGCCGGTGTGACCGACTCCTGGCAGCTCACCCTGCAGTCGACCTGGCCGGTGCGGCCGGAGCCGGAACTGCTGCTGTTCGTGCCGCTGCTCGTGCTCTTCACGGCCTCGGTGGGGATCGAGCTGCTGCGCCGGCCCGCCGCGTCCGTGCTGCCGAGCCTGGTGCTGCTCCTGCTGAGCCAGACCTTCATCGCGGTGTCGGGCACCGTGGCGACGTTGGTGGCGCTCGCTTACGCCGTCGCCGTCGCGGGGTTGTTCGTCACCCCGACGCGGACCGCGGTGGCGTTGACGGTCGGGCTGAGCGTGGTGGCCGGGGTCGCGGTCGTGGCGGTGCCGACCGGACCCGCGTACTCCGTGCGGCAGAACCAGTTCGCGCAGGTTCCGCTGCCGAGGGAGGTCAGCCCGCTGGCCGAGGTCGCGGCGCGGTTGGCCGATCCGGAAGCGGAGGTGTTCAGGTACACCAGCGACGATCCGGTGGATCGCTGGCGACTGGTGGTGCTGGACGGCTTCGACGGCGTCACGTGGACCGCGGGCGACCGGTACCGCAGGATGGGTGCGGAGATCGGGCCGCCCGCCGGGACGACCGTGCCGACGGCGGAGCACTCCGCGCGCATCAAGGTCCCGGGCGGGCAGCGGTGGCTGCCGAGCCAGGCCATGCCCACCTCGGTGAGCGGCGCGGTGCGGCCCTTCGTCGACCAGGACGCCGGCACGCTGCTGCTGCCGCAACGCGGTGGCCCGGTGGAGTACGACCTGCGCTGGCGGGAGCCGTTCGGCGACCTCGCCGGCCTCGCCGACGCCGCGGTGTCGTCCGACGTGCCGACCGGCGATCTCGGCACCGTGCGGGACGAGGTCGCGCAACTCGCGAGGACCGCCACCCGGGACGCGCGGCCGACGTTCCGGACGGCGCTCGTGCTGGAGCAGTACCTCAGCGACAACTACAAGGTCGCGACGGGCTCGCAGTTGCCGACCGGCAGCGGATGGCCGCAGCTGCGCGAGTTCCTCCTGGACACCAAGCGGGGGACGAGCGAGCAGTTCGCCGCGTCCTACGTGGTCCTCGCCCGGATCGTCGGCATCCCGGCCCGGTTGGCCGTCGGGTACCGCGCACCCCGCGAGCCGGTGGACGGCGAGACGGTGGTGCGCAACAAGGACGTGCTCGCGTGGCCTGAGGTGGCCGTGGAGGGCGTCGGCTGGGTGCCGCTCGACCCGGCCGGCGCGGCGAGCGACGCCGGCCCGGCGCCGACCAAGCTGGCGGAGGTCATGGCGAAGGCGCGGGCCGAGCTGCCGCCGCCGGACGAGCAGCTGCCCGACCCGCCCGTGTCGGAGCCACCGGCGGTGGACGAAGGGGGTTCCTGGACCGGGATCTGGACGCCGGCGCTGTGGGCCCTGGCGGGGATGCTCGCGCTGTTCGTGGTGGTGCTGCTCGCCGTTCCGGTCGCGAAGCTCGTCCGGACCGCGCGCCGCAAGCGCCTCACCGGCGCACGCGGCGTGGTCGGCGCCTGGTGGGAGGCCCGTGACCTGCTGCGGGCGCATGGCACCCGGATCACGCCCGGCATGACCGCGCGCGACCTCGCCGCCGTCTCCGGCGGAGCCGTGGTGGACAGCCTGCGCCACCTCGCGGTCCACCTGGACGCGGCGCTGTGGTCGGGCGAGGGAGCGGACGAGGGCAGGGTGAGGGCCGCGTGGAAGGCTGTCGCGGAGATCCGCGGCGCGCTGGCGGGACGGTCGTTCGGCGCGCGGATCAGGGCGGTGTTCGTGATCCGATGAGCCAACTGCTGGGCACCGGTCCGGTCGCCGAGGTGTACGCCGTCGACGGCGTCGCGCTGAAGGTGTTCCCCGGCAAGTTCGACCGGCGCGCGCTCGCGACGATCGAGCGGGAACGGGTCAAGCTCGCGGACCTGGCCGCGCCGGTGCTGCCGCTGGACGGCGTCGAGCTGGTCGACGGCACCAAGCACGCCTTCCGGATGGAGCTGTGCGCCGACTCGCTGGTGAACCGCGTGCGACGGGACGGGCCGCTGACGTCGGAAGAGGTGGCCGCGCTGTGCGGGTCGCTGTCGCGAGCGCTGGCCGCCGCGCACGCGCGAGGCGTGCTGCACGGCGGGATCAGCCCGACGAACGTGCTGTTCCGCGCGAACGGCGAGGCGGTGCTGGCGGACTTCGGTGTCGCGCAGCGGCAGGAGTTCCGGCGCGACCCGCTGGCCGGTATCGAGTGGGTGTCGCCGGAGACGCTGCGCACCGGCGTGGTCGAAGCGGCGACCGACGTGTACGGCCTCGGCGCGGTGCTGCACTTCGCGCTGACCGGGCGGTCGCCGCACCCGAGTCGGATCGGCGAGGTGACCGGCGAACGGATCCTGCGCGTGCTCGGCGACCCGGTGCCCGCGGTCAGCCGGCCCGACGTCCCGGTCGTGCTGTCCACCGCCATCGGCCGGATGCTGGCGCCCGATCCGGCGCGGCGGTCGGCGCCCGCCTCAGCCGGCGTGCCCGAGGCGCCACCGGCCAGACCCGAGCGACGGCGCTGGTACGCGGTGATGTCGGCGACGGCGGTCTCGGCCGCCGTGCTGGCGGTCGTCCTGTGGCCGCGCGCCACGCCCGAACCGCCGGCGACGAACTCCCCGCCGCTGGTCGAGGACGCGGCGGAGCCGGTGGTGGAGTTGGCCGAACCGACCGACCTGGGCGACAAGGTCGCGCTCACCTGGACGTCGACGGACGACCAGCTGTACTTCGCCGTCCGCGTCTGGGCACCGGGTGAGCCGAGCCGGACGGTCCGCGTGGGGTTCGCCCACGCGAAGACGGTGGACGTCGATCCCGATCCGGCCCGCAAGTACTGCTTCCTGGTGCGCGGGACGAAGGGCGGGGACCAGATCTACGAGAGCCAGACCGTCGACCTGCGCGGCGCGGTCTGCCACAGGTGAGGAGGTCGGCGCGTGGAGCCGAAGGTGGAGCACTCGGGCGGACTCCTGCTGCCCAGGGGGCACGACAGCCTGACCCGCGGCGTCGCGCGCGCCGTGCCGGGGTCCGTGCACGCGCTTGCCCTCGGCGGTGGGTACGCGGTCGGCCCCCGCGACGGCCGCACCGTCTACTTCGGACGGAACCGCCCGCTGGTGCACGTCTGCCTCGGTGAGGACGACCAGCAGGTCAGCCGCCGGCACGGCGAGCTGACCCACCACCAGGGCCGGTGGTGGCTGCGCAACACTGGACTCAGGCCGATCCGCCTGCCCGGCTCGCAGTGGCTCTTCGCCGAAGAGGGCGCGATCCCGCTGGCCGAGGGGTATACGCCGGTGCACGTGCCCGGCTCACGGGACCGGGAACACCTGCTGGAGGTGTACGTCAGCGGTTCCGACGGGGACCAGCCCCGCTCCCGCCACAGCGCCGACACCGACCCGCCCCGGCCGTACGCGCTCACCCCGGACGAGAAGGTGATGCTCGTCGCCCTCGGTCGGAACTACCTGCTGCGCGAGCCCAACCCCAAGCCGCTGACGTGGAAGGAGGCCGCCCTCCGGTTGGCCGAGCTCCAGCCCGACGCGGGGTGGACCGCGAAGAAGCTCGAACGCCGGGTCAGCGTGGTGCGCGACCGCCTGTCCCGCCGAGGGGTGCACGGGCTGACCCGCGAGGAGGTGGGCGAACCCGTCGGCAACGCCCTGAACGACAACCTGATCCGCGAACTCGTGCGATCGACCGCGCTCACGCCGAAGGATCTGGACCTGGTGGACTGAGGCGGTTCGAACGACCCCGCCGCACCGTCGAGGAGACGCGGAACCCCGAAGCCGGGGCACGGAGGTCCGAAGCGGGGCGCACGGGGTGCGGAGTCGCGCAATTCCGTCTCGATGTCGCCGGATCGGACCACATCCGCTCCGCGTGGGCGCCGGGCCGCCGTGTCACCACGGGATCGGCATGGCCCACTGGTGCGTGGCGTCGGGCCCGGCGGCGCCGAGCACGGCGAGGATCTGCCACAGGATGCCGACGGCCATGAAGTCGCGCACGTCCTCGGGCGAGGCCCCGGTGATCTCCGCGACGAGCACGAAGAGGGCGCCGTAGCGGACGCGGACCACGTCGCGGATCTCGGGGTCCGTCCCCGCCGCCGCGAAGCTGTGCAGCATCAGCCCCATCAGCTCGCGGTCGGCCAGGACGCGGCGGTAGCCCGCCGCCCGCAGCGCGTCGAGCTTCTGCGCGGAGGTGGCCTGTTCGAGTTCCGAAACGGCCGACCTCATGTAGTGCTCCGTCGCGTCGCACGCCCGCTCGAAAGCCGCCAAGAACAGCGCGCGCTTGGTGCCGGCGAGGCGTATCACGTACGGTTGTGAGACTCCGACCATGGTTGCTATGTGTTCGGTCGTCGTTCCCGAGTAGCCCGTACGGGCGAAAGCGGACATAGCGGCCGTCACGATCTGTTCATACCGGCGTTCGGCGTTCATCCGCATTCCACTGTCCGTCACGTTGACAGGTTATCAACCAATAGCTAGCGTCGATCCAATGCTACCCGGAAGCCTTGTCCGATTGGCTGCCGTTCGGCGCAGGCCGGGGTTGTGGTTCGACCTGCCGGTGGCGCTGCTGTTGATCCTCTGCTGGATGACCATACCGCTGGTCGTGGCGCACCTGGTCACGGGCCTGCTGCTGACCGCCGGCCTGGTGCTGCACCTGTGCACCAGGCGCACCGTGTTCCCCCGTCGACGCACGTTCCGCCCGGTCGTCGCGGCGGCAATTCTCCTGGCCGCCGCGGCGCTGACCTTGCTCACCGGCCTGTTGCGATGGGCGGGCGTGCCACGCGAGGTGGTCTTCCACGCCGTTCCGAGTTATTTGCTGGTCGCATTTGCGATCTGGCACGTGGTGCGGCGCAGGCGAGCACTCCTCGCACGGATCCGCCCGCGTGCGGGGCGGTGAACCCAGTTATTCGTCAACTGTCGCGCGATGCGGAATGAGTTGCTATCCAAGAAAGGGTCGAGGTCGAAGCCGCCGCGAATGGCCGGCTGGTCGGTGAGCTGCCGAGCAGGTCCATCCGCGCACCATCCGTCTGGAGGCCGATACTCATGCCCGTCAGCACCCTCGCACTTTCCGCCGGTGTCCCGTCCGCCGCTGTGCCTGTGCCCGTCGGTCCGTCGTCGGGGCTGGGCCTGACCGTGAGCATCGCCCATCCCGGGGAGATGATCCGGGAGGGTCTGCTGGCGCTGGTCCGGGGGTTCCACGAGGTGTCGGTGTCGCGTTCGTTCGACTCGTGGGCTGCGTTGCGTGCGGCGGGGGAGCGGCGGGAGGGTGTGGAGCTGGTCATCGTGGCGGTGGAGTTGCTGGGCCGGGACGCGAGTCGTGCGGACGTGTCGCGGTCGTGCCGGGTGAAGGTGCTGTTGCTGCTGCCGGATTGTGATCATCGGACGGTGGCGGCGGCGGTGGAGTTGGAGCCGGACGGTTTCCTGTTTGAGCGGGTGTTGGGCGGTGCCGAATTGCGCACGGCGATGCGGGACGTGATGGCGGGGCGGTTGCACGTGCCGGCGGCGATGACCGCCGGCCTGCTCGCG
>NZ_JNXC01000052.1 GCF_000716595.1 Saccharothrix sp. NRRL B-16314 | reverse complement strand
CGGCGGCGTGCGCATCGAGAGCGGCGGCACGGGTGACGGTCAGCTCGGTGATCCGCAGCGAGAGGTCGGTGCCCGGGGGAGGCGCCAGCAGGTGGCGGCCCGGCCACTCCTGTACCCGGACGAGCGCAGGCCCGAGCGCGACGAGGAAGGCGCCGCAGAGCACGCCGGTGGCGCCGACGGTCAAGGGACCCGTGATGGTCCAGAAGAGGAAGCTGGGGGAGTTGTCCTCGGGCGGCAGCAAGTGGTACCAGAACGGGTACGTCGTGTTTTGCAGCATCACGGCCGGCAACGAGAGCCCGATGAACCCGGCGGCGAAGCCGGCTGTGGCGTGCAGCAACAGCCATGCCAGCTCACGTCGCACCGTCACGTCGCGCAGCGCGGCCCGGGCCCGGTGCGGCACGAGGCCGGGGCCGAGAACATCGAGCCGGGCCCGTTCCCGGTTCGCGACTGCCCGCAGCACACTCAGAGCGGAGGGCACCAGGACAATGCCGACACGAACGCAGCTGAGCAGCACGACCACGCCGATCCAGACGAGCACGGCCATTGCGAGCAACGCCGTCGCCAGGCCGCCTATCAGGCGCGCAACGGCATCGAGCGACGCCCACAGGCGCCGCGACACCCGAGTCATTCCACCTCCCGAGCCCGGACCCTATTCGATCAGCAAACTCCACATCGGACCGAGTCGACCTACCCTCCGTCGCCCACCCACCAGGGCAAGCTGGTCGCTGTCACGAGGTCGTCTGTGTCGAGAAGTCGGACGGACGTGCTCAGGCCGTCGACGCCTGGCGCCGAACAATCGCGAGCCGCACGGAATCGTTGATTCCAAGGCAGAACGTAATGTCGTCCGCTGGTCAGAGCGACCCAGACTGCAGGTGGTTCTTGGTAGCGCAGGCTGTACCTTTTGCTCCGCGGCGGCGATGCCGGCCCCGGCTCGACGAGCACGAACGCCGTCGACGCAGCGGAGGGGGACACCGTGCGCTGTTACGTCCGCACAATCCCGGCGGTCGTGGCGGCAGCTGTTCGCCGTCAGCGGCGGTAGGTGGAGCCGGCCGCCGCCGGACATGGGCCAGCGGGGCTACAGCGGCCGGGTCCCTCTCCGCGCACATCGATACAAGTGCGACGGAGTCCGCCGCTTGAGCCGATGATGGCTCGAGCAGCCCTATCAGTCGTCCGACCCGGATGCGAGCGGTCGGACGCGGGAGAACATCTCCACGTCTGACCGTCGCCCACCCACGGCCTGCCAGTTGCGCAGCAGTCCTTCCCGAACGAACCCTGCGCTGAGCGCCACTTGCTTCGACGGTTCGTTCCACGGCTCGATGCACAGCTCGACGCGCCAGCTGCCGAGCTGGTCGAACGCCCAGTCGGCGAGTCCGGTCACAGCCTCGCGAGCCACCCCTCGGCCGCGCGCGACGGCAGAACCCAATAACCGAGCCCGACCCGGCCGAGGTCGAGATCGCGCAGGCGGAGGCTGATATGTCTGACGACAGAGTCGGTGACCCGGTCCGCGATCGCTCGTGGCACCGTGATTCCGTCAGCCGACAGCTCCGTCATCCGGCGCAGGAAGCCATGTCCCGCTTCCGTGGTGCTCGTGGCCCGAACCGTCGTGATCGATGTGATGTAGGGGTCGGTCGCGGCCTCCGCCAGCACGCTCAGGTCACTCTCCCGCCACGGCCGCAGCTTGAACCGATCGGTCGCTACCTCAACGGTTGCCAAGTTCACAGTCTGCAATCGCGCCTCCTCTGTCAACGCCTCGAACGCCGACATCCAGCCGCGTGGTGGCACCTAGAAGATCTTCATCGTCCTGGTCGTGCCGTTGTTCGAGTGGTGACCGTGGGTTGTCGAACCATTGGGGCGAGTTCCCGCCGAGAGCTCGGCTTCATCTGTCATTGCTGTCGACCAGGGGTGCTCTCGCGTGAGCCGACGAAGGCGGCAAACCGCGGCATCGGTTTCAGGGAACGAGCACGATCTTGCCGAAGGCGGCACCGGACTCGAGCTTGTCATGCGCGTGCGCCGCGGCTGCGAGAGGGAACGTTTCATCGATCAGACTGGCAATGGTTTTGTCGGCGACGAGTTCCAAAAGCTTCTCCATGCGTGCGCGGAGCTCTGCACGGCTGATCGAGGAGAGGCTGAGCATGAGCAGGGTCGGGGATGCCGTGAACCGGCCGAGCAGGATCGAGCCGAAGTCCGGCGTGGGGAGACCCGCCACTCCTCCGCACAGCACGTACCGGCCGTTGGGAGCCAGCCTCTCCAGGAAGCGATCGAACTCCGGGCCGCCGACCGGGTCGATGATGATGTCGTATTCCTCGTACGCTTGAGCATCGGCAAGACGGTTCACGACAGTCGACGCCCCCAGCGCCGCTAGCCGTTCACCGCGACGAGCGGAGCCGGTCACTGCTGTCACGGCAGCCCCGAGGTGGATGCCCAGCAGGGTCGCCGTGAGCCCGACTCCGCCACCGGCACCACGGACCAAAGCCTTGTCTGCCCTGCGCACCTCGGCACGTTCGAGCGATGTCAGAGCGGTCAACGCGTTGAAACCAAGCGCGACCGCGTCCGCTTCACCGACTTGGTCGGGGAGAGCGACGACAGCCTCGACGTCTGCCGTGACCAGCTCGGCATAGCCGCCACCGGTCCGGTCCAGCATCGCGTAGACGCGGCGGCCGACCCACGCGTCGTCGACGTCCCCACCGGCCGCCACGACGACACCGGCCACCTCGATGCCTGGCACGGAACCGGGAGAACCACCGAACTCACCTCGGCGGGACATGACGTCGACGTGTCCCACACCGGCCGCCCTGACTTCTACCAGCACTTCTCCCGGTCGCGGCCGGGGATCGGGGAGGTCGGCGAGGACAAGGTTCTCCACGCCTCCGAATGCCTTCAGAACAACAGCCTTCATGATCAGCGTTTCTCCTCGGTGGGGCTGCGTCCGATTGGATCGCACTATCACTGTATGAGGCTTGGACCGGCACATGCCATGCGCGTATGTGCCGCTTTCATGCGCGATTGTGCCTATGCTTCTGGTGTGGACGTGTTCAGTGATGTGATCGGCAGCATCCGGGCCGGGCGGCCGGCGTTCTGCCGCACCTCTGGCAGCGGCGCTTGGGGACGGAGCTTCGACGACTTCACCGGGGCCGGCTTCCACGTGCTGCTCCGTGGTGCGTGTTGGCTTCTGCTGCCCGGTCGGACGCCGTTGGCGCTCAGTCCGGGCGACGTGGTGCTGCTGCCGCACGGCACTCGGCATGGGCTGAGCGAGCGACCGGATCGACCACTGGCCGATCTGCCGAGGGAGGCAAGTCTCCCCTCTGGAGCTGACTTGCGACCGGAAGTGCCGATCGACCCCGCGGTGGCGCACGCGGACATGGTGTGCGGCGCCTACGAGTTGCAACTCCGGCCGCTGCACCCGTTCTTGCGGGCGCTGCCGGACGTCGTCCACGTGCCTGCGCGGGCCGGCCGGCACCCGGCGCTACGCGCGGCGGTCGATCTCCTGGCCGCCGATGTGGTGGACGCGCTCCCCGGTGCTGACGCGGCGGTGCCCGCGCTCCTCGACCTGGTGGTGATCTACACGCTCCGCGCGTGGCTGCAGGAGGAGTCCGAGTGCACAGCCAACACCGGCTGGTGGGCCGCGCTGGCTGACCCCGCGATCGCCGAGGCACTTCAGCACATGCACCGGGAACCCGGTCGCAAGTGGACAGTGCAGGAGCTCGGTGAGACGGTCGGCCTGTCCCGAACCGCGTTCACCCGGAGGTTCACCTCCATGGTTGGACAGCCTCCGCTGGTCTACCTGACGAATTGGAGGTTGGGCATGGCCGCTCAACTGCTGCGGGAAACCGATAATCCGATCGCCCTCATCGCGGGTCAGGTCGGCTACCGGTCCGAGTTCGCCTTCGCCAACGCCTTTCGCAGAGCGTTCGGCGTGCCCCCTGGGCGTTTCCGGCGCGCTGAGCCACCTGTCAGCCGTGGTCGTGAGAGTCATCGGAAGGCAGGCGCCACCGCATCCGCCAGGTAAGTCCTCCCACTCGCGGCGGCACCACCACTTCTGCCGACGAGGGCGTCTCACAGTCCAGCGGAATGACACCTCTGATCACGGTAGGCCCGCCTGGCGGACTGACGATCTTCGTCGTGCCGGCGAACGCGGCGACCCTGCGCTGGATACCGGGCAACCCGGCGCCGTGCCCGTCGTCGGCGCCACCGTGACCGTCGTCGTGACCGTCAAGACCGAGCTACTCGCGTTCCTGAACGGCTGGCGGTGGCGCGGTGATCGGCGTTCCCGGGAATCGTCTGGTGCGGTTGCGTTCACGCACCGTGAGCAGGTGGACGAACAGCAGCACGCCGGACAGCAGCGGCAACGTCACGAGGTCCGCGATGGTCACGCCCAGTGCGAGAAGCGCGGACATGGCTTTGAACCCGACGACCCAGCCGAAGGGTGAATACCGCCACTTTGCGGCCAAGACCAGTCGGGAGAGGTGGCAACCTCGGCGATCACGCCAGGCGTTCGAGCACACGATGTTGACCGGACGGGTGGGTGAGTCATCCTCCCTGGTCGGCCGGTGCGACACCAGTGAGGGTGAGGCTGCCGGGAATGGCGGCGAAGGCCGCGAGCGTGTCGGTGGCGAGGTGCTCAACGGTCGGGTCTTGCGGCCGGTCTGCCCAGGTCTCCAGCGCGCGGTGGAACGCGGCGGCGAGGATGTCCAGCGCCAGGCGGGGGCGTAGGTCGTGTGGGTCGAGCCCGAACCTGCGGTGCAGGACGTCGAGGGCGGCGCGGACGGTGACGCCGCAGAAGTACAGGCAGTGCGCCTCGATCGCCGGAGTCCTGCCGGCCAGCCGTGTGCAGGACAGCAGCCGGTGCGCCCAGTCGCCGGTGTTCATAGTCCGCATCGCGGCGAGCACGGCGTCTTGCAGCACCTGCAGGATCGAGCGTTTCGCATCCACCGGCCGGGTTTCCAGCTCGTCGATGAACGCCTTCCACATGTCCTCGTACGGAGCCATCGCCACTTCTTCCTTGCTGGCGAAGGTGCGGAAGAACGTGCGCTTGGACACCTCCACCCGGTCGCACAGCTCGTCCAGCGTCACGCTGTCGAAATCACGTTGCGTGAACAGGCGCAGCGCGGTGTCGACGAGCGCCTCGCGTGTGCGCTGTTTCTTGCGCTCCCGCAGCGTCGGCCGTGGGCCGGGAGGCGACACGGAGTCGGTGGCCATGCGGCGACCTTACCTCAATGCCACATGCCGCTTGAAAGCAATCGCCACTCAGTGGCAAGGTGGTGCGGAACGATCACCGAACCGGGAGGCACCTATGCAGGCCCTGCTCCTCGACCACTCCGCACCCGGCCACCTCCGGCTCGGCTCGGTTCCCGACCCGGAGCCGGCCGCCGACGAGGCTGTCGTCCGTGTGATCGCCAGCTCCGTCAACCCCGGTGACCTCTACCTGGACGCCGCTCCGGAGGGCAGCGTGCCCGGTTACGACGCCGCCGGGGTCGTCGTGCGGGCGGCGGCGGACGGCTCGGGTCCAGCTGTCGGCACACCGGTGGTGACGCTCGGCTTCGCCGGCGGGTGGGCCGAGCTTCGCGCGGTCCGGACCGATTGGATCGGCGTCGCTCCGGCCGGCGCCGACCTCGCCGCCGTCAGCACGGTTCCGGTGGCGGGTACCAGTGCGCTGCGCGCGCTGCACAGGCTGGGCCCGATTCTCGGCCGCCGAGTTCTCGTGACCGGCGCCACGGGTGCGGTGGGCCGATACGCCGTGCAACTGTCCCGACTCGGCGGCGCCTACGTAGTGGCCTCCACCGGTGACCCGGACGCGAACGGTGACCAGTTGCGGGCGCTGGGCGCCGATGAGGTGGTCCGCGAGCCAGGAGACCTCGACGAACCAGTCGCCGGCGTCATCGACGTGGTCGGTGGTGAACGCATGGTGCAGGCGTACGAGAAGCTCGCGGAAGACGGCGTTCTGGTGTCGGTCGGGCACATGAGTGGCGGAGGGGAGCACTTCCCCGCCTTGGCCTTCTCCGGTCACGACGGCCGGAACAACCGCAGCATCACCTCCTTCTTCCTGGGCGCCTACGCCGGACTGTCCACAGACCTGTCCTGGTTGGCCGCGCGGGTCACGGACGGCACCCTGAGCCCAGGCATCTCCCGGCGCGAGGATTGGAAGAACGCGGGCACGGCCATTCAGGCGCTCGTGGAAGGCCGCGACCGCGGCAAGCTGATCCTCGACATCGGCCAGCACAGGTAGGACACCTCCCGCTGTTATGGCCGCGCGGATGACGTGCCATGCGTCCGGTCCCACACCAGTGGCGTGAGGCACCGGTCGACCATGCCCGCACCCTCGATCGACGTCACCTCTGCACCAGGACCGCCGGTCACCGGATCCTCACGACCGGGGGCTTGTGATCTGGTGGTCACGTCGTCGTGGCACTGCTATGCACGACCGATGCCTTCAGCGAACTGCTCGGCGCCCACAGATGCGCGCGTGCGCTGAGCCGGTACTGAGTGATAGCCAAACCCGACATCGGGCGACGTCCTCAGCGGGCGATCCTTTGGAGAGTCTCGGCGTTGCGGCCGACCGGGCAGTTCCGACAGCGTTTCTCGACCAGCCTGGTAACGAACAGCCGATGCGCTGTTCCTCCCGCGCACACCCGCTCCTGCAACGAAGACTGTCCCGCCTGCGCGATACCCGCTGGCTGTGCGACAACCGGCTGGTCCGGACGGCGCCGTCGCGGGCCACCGGAGACCGCCCAAGGCCGGGCCGCTTGGGGGTGCCACCACTACCTCGGTTGTTCAGCAAGCTGGATTGTCCACTCCGGAGGAGATGAGAAGCCTGGAATCAGTCGGTCACAGCAAGACTGACGTCCGTGGAACCCAGGAGTTGTCTGCCTTGTTCACATCCTCTTCCCACCGATATCGACCTTCCTCGGGGTATCGCCGCGTGGCCACCATGACGGCGGCGGCGGTCGCTGCAGGTGGTCTCGCGTTCGCCGGCCCGGTCCCAGCCGCCCAGGCCGAGCCTCGCCGCGACGCGGTACAGCAGAGCATCGACAAGCTCGTCGGGGTCGACCGGCACCCAGGAGCGCTGGCCGCAGTCCGGGACCGGCATGGCCGGACCCGCCACTACACGGCTGGGCGCGGTGACCTGCGGACCGGCGAGCAGGTGCCGGTGAACGGCAGGGTGAGGATCGGCAGCGCGAGCAAGATGTTCGCCTCCGTGGTCGTGCTGCAGCTCGTCGGGGAGGGCAGGCTGGAGCTTGACGCATCGATCGAGAAGTACCTGCCGGGCCTGGTGAGGGCCAAGGGCGTGGACGCCTCCAAGATCACGGTTCGCCAACTGCTGCAGCACAACAGCGGCCTGCCGGACTACACCGAGTCGATGTTCGCGCCCTTGGGCGACTTCTTCCCGTACCGGCACGTCTACCTCGAACCGCGTGAACTGCTCGACCTGGCGAACGCCCGGGAGGACGGCCGGCCTGCCGGCAGCGGCTGGTCTTACAGCAACACGAACTACGTCCTGGCCGGCCTGATCGCCCAGCGGGTCACCGGTCGCCCGTTCAACGAACTGGTGACCACCAGGGTCATCGAGCGGATCGGTCTGCGCGACACGTACGCGCCCGAGGTCGGCGAGCAGGACATCCGTGGCCGACACCCCCAGGGCTACCAGCGCAACCCGACTACCAAGGAGCTGTTCGACTTCACCCGCATGGACCCGAGCTGGGGCTGGGCAGCCGGTCAGCTGGTCTCCACACCCGACGACCTCAACACCTTCCTCCGCGCGCTGCTGGGTGGCAAGCTGCTCGAACCGGCCCAGCTGGCTCAGATGCGCACCACCATCCCGACGGACCCGGAGTCGGGCCAGGGCTACGGACTCGGCATCTTCAGCATGCCGTTGAGCTGTGGGAAAATCGCGTGGGGCCACGGCGGCGACATCCCGGGCTACTCGACTCTCAACGCGACCACCGATGACGGTCGCGCGGCGACCCTCACGGTCACCTCGCTCAACGGATCGGTGACCGACAAGTCCGTCGCCGCGGACCGGGGCGCACTCATCGACGCCGCTCTCTGCGCGAACTGACCCCGGTAGAGAAGAGGCAGCTTCCGCGATTGGGAAGCCACACAACGGCAAGGGCTCGGGCGGGTGCTCAACGCATCCAAACCCGAGCCCTTGCCGTGCGTGCGTTTCCGCCGGGATGCGACCGGTCGGGGCGTCGGCGGAGGTGGTGCTGGCTGTACCAGAGTTGTGCAGGGCAGGGGATCGTCGGGAGCCGGAGGCGCGGCAACACTATGGGTGTCAGTGCGAACCATCCAACTTGGAGAGTGTCTTTTGTTGAAAGGTCTGAGTCGCCCAGCCGGAACCAGCCCGGGCCCAGCGCGTCGGCGTCGTGGTGCGGTCGTGGCGGCAATCGCGGCGGTGGCAGTTGCCGGTATCGCGGTGACCTCGGCGGCCTCGGCGGATGCGGGCAAGGAGAAGTCGACGCCGGCTCACGACAAGTCGCTGCAGGCGGGCCTGGAGGAGTTGGTCAAGGACGGAACCCTGCCTGGGGCGCTGATGTCCGTGCGGAACCGGGACGGGCGGGTGGTGAACTACATCGCCGGGGTGGGGGACATTCGGACGAAGTCGAAGGTTCCGACGGACGGCTACGTGCGAATCGCCAGCAGCACCAAGATGTTCGTCGCGGTGGCGGCCCTGCAGCTGGCCGGCGACGGCAAGCTCTCGCTGGACGACACGGTCGAGAAGTACCTGCCCGGTGTGGTGCGGGGTACCGGTGCCGGTGCGGCGATCGACGGCCGGAACATCACGATCAGGCAGCTCCTGAACCACACCAGCGGCATGACCCGCGAGATGCCTCTCATTCCCGAGCAGGGGATCCTGCCGATCAGGGACAGGTACTTCGAGGCGAGGGAGCTGTTGGATGCCGCGCTGACCAAGGCCCCCACGTTCGCTCCTGGACAGGACCGGGTGTGGATGTACAGCAACGCCGGGTACGTGCTGCTGGGTCTCGTGGTGCAGAAAGCGACTGGACGACCGCTCGCCGAGGTGATCACGAACCAAGTCATCAACCGTGCCGGGCTGAAGGAGACGTACTATCCCGGACCGGGCGACCGCGACATCCGTGCGCCCCACCCGCAGGGCTACCTGTTCGCCAAAGACGATAAGGGCAACCCGATCCCCGGTGAGCTGGTCGACATCACCCGGTTCGACCCGTCAATCGCCGGTGCCGCAGGACAGATCATCGCGACCCCGAGTGATCTGAACAAGTTCATGGTCGCCCTTCAGGACGGCCGACTGCTCAAGCCCCGTCAGCTGGCGGAGATGCGTCAGACGGTCGAGGCTCCCGGCTTTCCCGCGGGATGGCGCTACGGCCTGGGGACCATCGAGATGAAGCTCAGCTGCGGAGTCACCGCGTACGGCCACGGCGGCGACGCCGACGGCTTCCAGAGCCGCGCCGCGATCACCCCGGACGGCCGGGCGGTCACCGTCGTCGTGACGAACGACGACCTCGGGGTCGGGGCGCCGGAAGTTCTCGCCTTCTTCGACAAGGCCCTGTGCGCCACGAAGTAAAGCCGTTTTCTTGAACACCCTCACCGGCCGGTGCGATGGAGAAACCACCGCGCCAGCCGGTGAGCTTTGTCGGCACGACCCAACGATCTGACGATGCTCAGTCAGACCGGGACGACGCGCGTCGGCTCGACTCCTGCTCAGCTGCGACTCCAAACCGGTATTCGACGCGGATGCCTGTGCGTCAGCGTTCGTCCGAACACCGGCGCGTGCCGCTGTTCGGGAGGATCGTTCGGGTCTCAAGCGCATTGAGCCATGTAGTGCACCAACGAGAAAAGCCGGACGGTGGCCGAGTGGATCGAGGCCCAGCTCGCCCTGAAGGCGACACGATCACGGCTGCGCTTCATGCAGGACCGACCACCGTCGAGCTGGTCGCAGAGGTGCCGAACACCGTTGTCGGCAAACACGACGTACACCTCGTGGACAGGCTGATCCACAACGCCGGACGCCGAAAGCCGCAGGAGCGTTGTGCGGCGGCAGGTGTCGGTACCGACGGCCCTGCACACCGCGCCCTCGCCGACGCGCGCACGACCGCAGAGCTCCCGCGCACTACCTGCGCCGGCCACCGTCGGCAGGAATGACTCGAGACTGGTTGGTGCGGTGATCCGTCGCGTTCCCAGGGATGGTGCGACTGGATCTCGGCAATGGCAGGCGTGCTGCCTCGCGCGCATGGGGTGGATCGGAGATGCGGACGATGCAGCAGAACAAAACCTGTATCTGATCGCGGGGTTGAAGGACCTGAGGCACAAGCTTGGCTACCAGCAGATCACGTACCGGGCGCTGCGGAGGGCGGCGAGGCGCACTGGCCCGGCGAGGGGCGGCACCACGTCTGGGATACGAGCCACCGATCGCAAACAACGCTAGGCGGGCCGCGGTGACAGAGTCGGGTTTCGGCGGCCGCAATTGGGTGTCAGCACGTATTTCCACGACGCCATCGCGCGGACTGAGCTACCAGGACTGGGCGACCTGCGTCTGAGAAGGCCGTCCGTCACGATGCTGAACCGCGACGAGGAACGCAGACTCCGCGAGATCGAACGATCGCTGAAGCGCCAGGTCTCGAGTTCGTCCAGCGGATCACCGCTTCGGCAACTACGGCCTGTCGGTGTGGGCCGACAGGCCGTGGTTGTGGACGTGCTGATCGCCGTCCTGGACGTGCTCAGCGGTCTCCGGTCAGTGGGCTGAGCGTTCTGCCGGCCGCGGTCGGCCGTGCCCTGCGCCTGGCAGCGGCGGCGTTGGAGGCACTTCCTCCGATGGATGACGACAGCCACACCTGGAAGTGACGCTTCACCACTCTCGCCCCGCCAAAACTCTCGATCTCTACGAGACAACCTTCAGGCGCGTTGGACGAAGTCTTGCGTCCAACGCAGCGGCTGTTGATGTTCGCGAGCCTGTCACGCCGGCGTTCAACGTGGCGGATCAGTACGGCAAGGCAGCGTTCGACGCCGTCGATCCCTCCTGGCTGATCGGCTGGGCTGAGGTCGGTCCGGGTCTGCTTCAAGCGATCAACGTCGACTCTTCGACATTGATCTCGAAATGGCTGTGTCCTTAAAGCATGAGGGCCGCGAGGTACACGTAGGCACAACGACGGTTTCCGCCGCAGGCGATGAGCCACTGGGTGAGCAGCCGAGTCTGCGGTCAGCGCGCGGACGTCCTGTCGACGTGCATCTCGACCGCGCGGCAGGAAGACGCCGCAACATCGGACTGGTCGCCACAGCCGATATCGGCTGAGAACCCGCGTGCTCGGCTGGGCATCGGGGCAGCACCCGCCAGGCGGCTCCTCAAGATCATCCGTGCGGAGCTGGACGCGAGCCACCACCAGCCTTGGAACATCATGTCGCCGCCGTGGCGGATGCGCTGTCCATCCGCTTCCACCACCCAGCTCACCTGCCCGCCGAACAACAACCAACCCGACAAGATCATTCTATTAAGAGCTTCAAGGGGTTGCCGGTGCAGGAAACGCGTGTCGTGGCCGAAACGGTTGCGGGTCGTACAGGGGCAGCGCAGTCCATCAGATCGTGGAAATAGGAGCCGTGACGGGATCTCCACCATCGTTGTCCTGTGGAAACCCCACATCTTTGGTCATCCTCGGCCAGTCGTCATACGGACGGCCGGTCCGACGAGGCTGGGCTTGAGGCATTGCGCCCAGGGTGACCCGCTTGCCGTGCGGATGCTGCGTCGTTCGTTGGCCGACGACCTGCTTGCCGGACAGGACAGGAAATATTTCGAGCGTGCGTTCGACATCCTCCTGTCTTTGCAAGGCCAGCGCTGACGGAACTGGATCAGGCCGCCGCTCGCGTGAAGGCGCGTTCCGGGTCCGGTAAATCCGCGCCGTCGGGAGGTTCCATTTCCGGACCACCGCCAACATTCGCACGATGACCACCATCTGAACAGTGACGACCGCCACGACCTCGGGGGACAGGTGCAGGGTGAACCCGAGTCCTACGAGGACCCCACCACCGAACGCGGGCAGCGCGTAGATCTCCTTGTGCAGCATCGTCGGCACTCTCATGACCAGGACCTCGCGCATCAGGCCACCACCGACAGCGTTGATCATGCCGATGATGCCGGCCACGTAGACCGGCGTACCGTGCTCCATCGCCCTGGTCGCGCCGGTGATGGCGAACATGCCCAGTCCGACCGCGTCGCAGAATCGCAAGGGCATGTCGAACCGCCACAGCCGCGGGTACCAGAGGACCACAATCGCCGCTATCGCCAAGCTGGCCACGAAGTACCACGCGGTCAGCAACCCGATCGGTGGCTCGACCCCGAGGAGGATGTCCCGCAGTACGCCACCGCCGATCGCGGTGAGGATCGCCGCCGTGCCGATCCCAAACAGGTCCAGACGCGACCGTGCAGCATCCATGGCGCCCGCGAACGCGAAAGCCAAGATGCCCAAAACTTCCATGACCACGAACACAGCTTGACCCCAAGATGTCCGAGAATGTGGCAGTTACCGAAAGCAGGTGAAGGGTCAGACGATGATCTCGTCATACGCCAGCAGTGTGGCCACAGTGTGCATTCCTACGAGTAGCCCTCTGTGGGAAGGCGGACTGGGCCACCTGATGGTGCCTATTTGGGTCCACGCCCCGTTACCCAATCGAGCCGAACCGGGCAACGCGAGTACGAAGTAGACCACCACACGCGATGGCAGCTTCCGTACGCGACATTGCACCCGCCGGGTCACGTCAAGCACCTCGTCCACCAGTGCAGACGCTTGTATGGTAGGGATGCGATCATTCGGACTTGTTCTCGGCGCAAGTACTTCGCCGCTCCGCGGCGACGATAAGTTGTCGCGGAGCACACGCTTCATTTCCGCGAGCCTCTGAGGTTCTTGCGGTAGCTGGAGAAAAGCGTGACACCGCTGGCGACGGCGACCATCCCGAAAGCGGCGCTGATGTAGGAGCTCAGGCCGAAGGCTTGAGTGGCGACGTTGGCCACGACGCTGCTGACCAGGAGCACCGCCAGCAGCGCTCGGCTGCGGGTGAGCGAGGAGTTCGGTTCCTTGTTCATGACGGAGAAGTTAGTTGTGTTCGCCAGTGCCGCCCATACCGCAGGCTTCCAGGTGTCAGGTAGAGCAGGCTGTACTTGTCCTCGTGAGCAGGTGCAATGGTTTCGGCTCAGATACCGGGGGAACGTCCGTGCAGCCGCCCTCGAACCGGGCCGGCCAGTCGAGGCCGGTGGGGATGACGTGTCACCCTGTGCCGCTCGAAAAGTCATCGCTGCTGGTCAAACGGCATGTCTGTACTCGTTGATGAGGCCGCCGAGGATGCGGGTGCGGAGCACTTTGTGGGTGTCGAGGTCGTGTACCGCGGCGGGGTGTTGCTGAGCTTCGGGTGGTAGCTGGTCTCGGGCTTGGTGGGGGCGGTGTCGGTTGTAGTGGTCTTCGTAGGTCTTGAGGACTTGTCGTGCGTGGCTCTCGCCGGTGATCAGGATGTGGTCGAGGAGTTCGCGGCGGAGGGTGCCGATGACACGTTCGCAGTGGGCGTTCATCCGGGGCGCCTGTGGCGCGCTCTTGATGATGCGCAGGTCGTCGGCCAGGAAGACGGCGTCGAACGCCTGGCCGTACTTGCCGTCGCGGTCGCGGAGCAGGAATCGGAGTGACTCCGTCCGGTGTCCGAGGTCGGCGGCGAGGTTCCTGGCCTGTTGCGTGGTCCATACCTGGGTTGGGTGGGCGGTGACGCCGGTGATGTGCAGGCGTCGGGTGTCGTGTTCGAGGAACGCGAGTGCATACAGGCGTGTGCCGAGCACGGTGTCGAGGTGGAGGAAGTCCGCCGCGATGATGCCCTGGGTCTGGGCGGTGAGGAACTCCCGCCAGGTCGGGCCACTGCGGCGGGGTGCCGGGTCGATGCCCGCGTCGTGCAGGATCCGCCAGACCGTCGAGTGGGCGACGCGGTGGCCGAGCCGGGCCAGTTCGCCCTGGATCCGCCGATGACCCCATCGGGTGTTCTCCTTGGCGAGCTGCAGTACGAGCCTCTTGGTTGCGGCTCGGGTCGGTGGGCGTCCGGTGCGTCGACGGGCGGAGTAGTCCCACTTACGAGCCATGAGTCTGCGGTGCCAGGCGAGCAGGGTGCCCGGTGTAACCGGAAAGACCTCCCACCACCGGTGACGGTCCACCAGCCCGGACAGGGCGGCGAACCAGAGCCGATCCGCGGACTCGTAGCGGACCCGACCTGCGAGTTGCCGACGGAGTACGGCGTTCTCGTGCCGCAGTACGAGCAGTTCGGCGTTCTTCGCCGCCTCGCTTCGGAGGAGCACCGACGGGATGCACAGCAGCTTCCGGGTCGCCTTGTACAGCAGGGACACGATCACCTGGCCATGGTCCCAAGACGGTGGTGCCTCGCTCTACCAGCGGCGATGACTTTTCGAGCGGCACATGCCTCGTCTTCGATGGTCAACCACCGCGGTCCGACAACAACAAGCAGGACATCGCTGTCGCGCAAACGCCTCAGGATCTGATCGGGGAAGTCGCTGCCGACAGGAATCGAACGATTGTCGAAGAATACATTGCTTACGCCGAAGCGCTCACTCAACGCCCGAGCCAGCAAGTCGGCGGCCCAATCCCCATCCCTGGTGCGATAGTTGACGAAGACGCCGCCCATGCTGCCCCCTGCCGTCGACGATCACCGAGATGGTGCCCGAATCGCTCACCGACCGAGGTGATCTCTCGAAAGGTCGCCCTATTCGGATCAAGCACCGCGTGGGCTACAAAGCGGAACGGATGTCCGATCACCACACGATGCGGGGAGAGCAGGGGCTTGTCGGGGTAGGTCGTCTTCGTCGGTGGGAGGTCGGTGCCCGACCAGGTCCGCGGGATCTTGCTGGTGTCGACGGCGTGCACGCTGGTGAAGCCGACACCGCCTGCGCGCAGGTCGACCCGCGCGGTCGGTCAGTCCTTGGAGGAAGGCGGTGGCGTCGCCTTAGACAGAGCGGCGGGGTGCGATCATCGGGTATCGGTCCGTGGCTCTGCGGCCCTTGGGTTGAGAGGGGTTGTGGTGGTCAGCACCGGGCTGGCAGGACTGCGGTCCTGCCCGGCCTTCGGGTCGTGACCGCTTCCGTCCGGTGATCGTTCCCGGTGCGGCAGCGATGGCGTCGACACGATCTGCGGGTAATGCGTTGTGGCGTCGAATAGTTGTGCACCCAGCAAGGATGTGGTCATACTTTCCGTAGTCTTGCTAAGCCGTTCGGGTGAGGGAAACGGATAGTGCTGGACAGATTTCGGTCTGTCCTCCTACGTTGCGGAATGGCCGGAGCCGCTTGGAGGGAGCGGTGTCGACCTGTTGCGCTGCACCTATCCAGGGGGATTCATGGCTAGACCACGCTTATTTGTTGCGGCTTTATGCGCCTTATTATTCGGAGTTCTCCTACCTGCTACCGCGATGGCCGTGGAGCGGGTGGTGTCCGAGCCCGGTGTGATCACCCAGGAGAATCCGGACGGGTCGATCAGCACCATGCGACAGCTCGATCGGCAGGAGGTTCCGGTCGCGGAGCGGGAAGCCGGTGCCCCTGCCGCGAAGTTGGCGGAGATCACGGCACGTCAACGGATCCTCGACCAGGACGCCCGCCGTGCCGAGGGCACCGAATCCGTGCCGGAGGTACCTTCGGCACGGGCCACCGCCGCACCGCCGACCGCGTCGGACTTCAACGTGGTGGATTGTCAGGACGAACCGCTGGCACAGCAGGACGGCGGGTTCGTCATCGACCACTTCCGCTGGTGCGATGTGAGTTTCTGGGAGGTCGAGACCGTTATCTGCACGTGGAAGACGTGGTTCGGCTGTCTCAGCAAGCGTGAGGTCGCACACGCCGAGTTCCGACGCAGCGTGGCGGGCTACGGCTACGACTCCAGCCGCTACCGGCCCGGGGACTGGGTGCCCGCCGACCGGAACCAGATGTACTGGATCACCTTGGTGGACCAGTGGCGCAACGTCCGGGGCACAGCCCCGCTACAGCCCCTGACGTTGGAGATCATCTGTGAACCGGACAGCGGCGTCCCGTGCGAAGCCGATCCGCTGTCGTCCACTCCGGTCACGCGCACCATCGCCGAGTGGATGTCGGACGGCGGCTGGTTCTTCCGCTGGTTGGAGGACCGCTCAGCGGGTGCCGGGCCGGATCGCCTGGCCTTCTTCACGTTCTCGGTCCGCCAGACCTACGGCGCCACCGAGACCGATACCACGGAGGGCACCACGATCCGCTGTGATTGGGCGACCTACGTGCAGGGCACTCAGGGATGTTCGTACTGGGACGTCGTGTCGATCTTCCCGATCAGCCTTGCCCCGGACGCGAAGCACCGCAAGGCGGCACTGCACATCGTCGACGCGCAGTTCACGCCGGACAGGACACAGCCGCAGGTCGACGGCAAGGCCGTGCCGGGCAACCCTTTCGCGCCCCACGACCAGAGCCCGCTGGGCCGGCTGTACCCCGACTACGGCCCGGACGAGAGGACGACGTACAACGCCAACCGGGCCACGGCCGTGCGCGCCTGCAAGGCATGGTGGGGTGACGACTACTCGCAAGGCGGGCAGTTCGACTGCGACGAGTACCCGATGGCGTCCACCTACCAGGGTGCCTCGTTGGCCAACGGGAACTACTCGGCGCGGGTCATCGACGCCACCGACAACGGTTCGGCGGGTGGATTGCTCGCCTCGTTCTACCAGCGGGACCGGATCCTGCACCAAGACCTGTTCTACGTGATTCCGACTGTCCCGTCCGGTGGCGGCGGGGGCGGCGGCACCCCGATCAACCATGCGCCGCGCGTCAACGCCGGTGGTGATGTGAGGGGTGCCGAAGGCGGTCGGGCTCTGCTCCGCGGTTCAGCCTACGACACCGACGACACACCATCGGTCCGGTGGAGCTACACGCCCGGGGCCGACGTCGACGCTGGCGCGACGTGCAGCCTCGGCGACGCCGGACGTGCCGCCACGTCGATCACCTGCACCGACGACGGCACCTTCACCGTCACCCTCACGGCGGACGACGGGGTCAACCCGCCGGTCAGCGATTCCGCGACCGTGCGGCTCGACAACGTGGCACCGGTCCTGGCGCTACCCGGCACGCAAACCGCGGCCGCCGACGGCGTGCAGCCGGGGCCCGAGCCCTGGTCGGTCTACCGCGTCGGAAACGCGGTGACCGTCACCGCGCCGTTCACCGACCAAGGCGCCAACGACTCCCAGACCTGCAAGGTGGACTGGGACGACGGCACGGTGGAGCAGTTCGCCGCCACGCAGCACCTCTGCGCACGAGACCACGTGTACGGCGAACCGGGCATGTACACGATCAAGTCGACGTTGACCGACGACGACACGGGGGTCGACAACTCCACCACGATGGTCGTCGTCTACGACCCCGACGGGGGTTTCGAGACCGTCGGCGGTCACTACGCGTCTCCCGCGGGCGCTGTGATCGGCTCACCGGACACGACCGGCACCATGCAGGTCACCATGAACACGGCCTACCGGCCGGGGGATGAAGGACCGGTGCCGAGCAACGGCAAGGTCGATGCGACGTTGCGGAACGCCGGGTTCGACCTCAGGTCCACCACGCTGAAGTGGCTGGTGGTGACGCGGGACCACAAGAGCGCGGTAATGGGCGACGCCACGCTCAACGGGAACCCGGGCTACGGCTTCGTCGCGTACACCGACGATACCGACAACAGGAACGCCGTGCGTCTGGTGGTGTGGCCCTTGTCCGCAGGGCCTTATCCCAGTGAGACGGTCATCTACGACAACACCAAGGCCGACTACGACATCGACCTGGCGCGACCGCAACCGTTGACCGCGGGATCGGTCGTCATCCACGACTAAGGGCGGGGTGCCCGGCTCTCCTGGCGGGAGTCGGGCACGCCCGTTGGCGAACGAGGACGAACTTGACCTTGCATCCGGAGACCCGCGAGTTGTGGCCTGACGTCGAGTACCGCATGTTCGTCCTACAGGACGTGGGCGGAGGAAGCACCCCGCTCACCCAGGGCATCCCGCAGCCGGACCGATTGCTGCTCCCGGCACCCACTGGCGTGGTCTTCGCGTCGGCAGGCAACGACTTCACACCGGAAGTGCTCGTCCAGGTGTGGCCGTCGGAGCCGCCCCCGGAGCCGGGCGACTGGGACGACGTCGACGAAGCCGCGTTCCACTCGCCGTCGGGTCGAGTGCGCTTGGTCTCCGTGCAAGGAGCTCCTGGCGGCCCCGACATCCCGCTGTACGGCCTGGGCGACCACCTCGTCCGTGCCTATTGCCGAGGCCGCGGCGAGGCGGCCGAGCGGCTGGGGATCGAGCTGTTCTACCGCGGGGTCGAGACCTGGCTCGTCCAGGTCTGGGCTCGACCGCGAACGAACCCCTGACCCGGTAGCGGGATGCGCCGCATCAGCGACCGGCAAGTGATGACAAACGTTGCCGGTGCTATCCCGTGGATCCCGACTTGCGGTCCGACTGCTTCCGCCGGTGTGATCGGGATCGGTTGGACGGTCCGGCGCGGCTCGGTCCCGCCACTGCCGTCCATCAATCCGACACAAAGAGCCTCATATGACACTGATCGTCGGCACCTGCTGCACAACCTGACCGCAGCCGTCGGCCGCGTCGTCCGGGCCCACCCGGTCCTGTCTGACCGAGCTGATTCCGGACACTGACCAGCCACAACCGGCGATCATCGGCGTTAGCTGTATGAGGCCATGACGTTGGTGACGCTGTCGTGGAGCCGGGTGGCTGGCGGTCGGTTTCCAGCGGCAGTGTGGGGTCGATGGTAGTTGTAGTGCACGTTCCATACGGCCTGTGGGGTGCCAATAGTCGGTCACACGGTCTGACCTGCGGTTAGGCGGCAGTGGGTTCGTACTCGTTGATGAGACCGCCGAGGACTGGTCGGCGGAGTATCGACGTGCAGCTCGGCTCTACTGCTGGTCTGTCCGGTCGTGGTGGTGCGAGCTGGAGTGCTCGGTGGGGGCCGGCGGTAGTTGCAGTGGGCCGCGTAGCGGTCCAGCACTGTCCGCAGGTGGTGTTCGTTGATGATGAGCAGTCGGTCGGTGGCTTCTCGTCGGACGGTTCCGATGAACCGTTCGGCGTGGGCGTTGGTTCGTGGACACCGTGGTGGGGTCTTTACGACCTTGATGCAGGCGTCGGCGAGGACGGCGTCGAATGAGGTGGTGAACTGGCCGGCTCGGTCTCGGATGAGGAACCGGAAGTCGTCTGCTCGGTCGCCGAGGTGCATGAGCAGGTTGCGCGAGTCGTGTGACCGCTGCTTGATCGGTGGTCGGCTGTGGCAGCGGTTGTAGCGGTCGGGCGTTGGCGATGCCTTGGTGGGGTCGGTGGGTGTTGTAGAAGTGCTCGTACTGGCGTAGGGCGTGGAGCAGGTGCTGTTGGTTGTTTCTGGCGGCTTGGGTGACCCAGGATGCGGTGGGGTGTGCGGTGGCGCCCAGGACCTTGACTCGGCGGCTGGCGTGTTCGATCACCGCGAGCACGTACAGACGGGTGCGGCTCAGGGTGGTGGTCTCGAAGAAGTCGCAGGCCAGGAGCGCGTCGGCCTGCGAGCGGAGGAAGGCCGACCAGGTCGTCGAGGTGCGTTCGGGTGCCGGGTCGATTCCGGCGTCTTTGAGGATCTGCCAGACGGTGGAGGCTGCGACCTTGATGCCGAGCACGGGGAGTTCTCCGTGGATGCGGCGGTAGCCCCACGTGGGGTTCTCCCGTGCCAGACGCAGCACCAGGAGCCGGATGGAGCGGACGGTTCGTGGTCGGCCGGGCCGTTTGGGGCGGGACTCGGCTGCGTGGCGGTGGGCGAGGAGGTGTCGGTGCCAGCGCAGTACCGTCTCCGGGCGCACCAGTAGCCGGAGCCGATGGAGCGTGGCGGCCGGGAGTCGGTGCAGCAGTGCCGAGAGGCACGCGCGGTCGCCGGGGAGAACCGCGGACGGGTGTTGCCCAGTTGGCGTTCCGGAACCATGATCTGGTGCCGCAGCGCCAGGATTTCCGTGTCCTTGTCCCGGTTGCTCATGCGCAGTAGGCGCGGTAGCGCGAAGGCGTTGGTCACGCTCAGGTAGGCCAGTCGGAGCAGCACAGCCGGTCATCATGCCGTGTTGGCGGACGGCGCGGTGGACCTGCGGCCGCGCCCACAAGTACCTCGGCCCTACAAGCTGTACACGGCTTCAACCTGCATGGATAAGATTCTCGGCAGGCACAGCGCCAGAGCCGCTCGTTTGACAGACCCCACCGCTGGAGGTAACCGCCACCGGCTGCTCGCAGCCGCGCCAGCACCCGCACTGCTCCGTGGCACCGCGTAGCAGTGCTCGGTGCCGCGGAGTACCGGGTGCAGCCAGGAGCAGGGCCTTTCTCGAGCAGTCGGAGGAGGAAGACGACGGCAGCCAGCGCAAGAACGGCGCTCCGGCGTGGAACGACGACCAAGAGGAAGACCTCGGCGGCCCGTCGCGGCGTTGACGTTCGACCGCTGGAGTCCTGCCTGCGTCAGAGGTAGTCGAACAGCGGTGGGAAGACGAGTACCACGATCCAGGCCCAGCCGGCGTACACCGGGAGGTAGGTGGTCTGCCAGCGCTCGAGCGCCGCGAACGGCACGCGTCGGCGGACCAGGCCCAGCATCAGCCAGGCCGACCAGGCGAGGTTGGCCAGCAGGATGACGTTCTCCCCGAGTGCCGCCGCCTTGTTGGGCGTGGTGCCGTACTCGGTGATACGCCCGGTGATCTCCAGCAGCACCAGCACGTCGATGACGAGCGCGCTGACCACGAGGGCGAGCTGCATCCTGTCGAACACGCCGGGCGGGGCCAGCGGATCGCGGGCCGAGATCGAGTAGAGCAACAACGCCAGCACCACGACCAGCAGCAGATCGAACAGGATCAGTGCCTCCCGTTCGACGTCTATGCCGCCGCTGGTGACACCGAGGGTGACGAGGAAGGCCAGCAGTGCCGCGGTGAACAGCGGGGTGAACAGGCGCGTGAGCACCGGGGCGATGTTCTCGACGACGCTCTGCTTCGCCTCGACCAGCCATCCCGCCACCACCACCGCGGCCGCCGCGCCGCAGGGAAGGAGCCACTGCGTGATGAAGCCTTCCGGTGAGATCCCGATGGCCTGGAAGGTGCCGTACATGAAGGCGATCAGCACACCGCCGCCGAGGGCGATGAGCACGTAGTAGACGAACCACTCGCCGGTGAACCGGATGAAGTCCATGCGGCGGCGCGGCGAGCGCACGTCGTCGGCCACATAGGACAGACCGACCACGAACCACAGCGCGATGGGGAGGTGAATGGCGGTCAGGACAACCGATTGCGAGTCGTCCGCGAGCGGATAGGCGTTGGCCGCCACCGCGCCGAGCGCGAACAACGCCGCCAGCACACCGATCAGCGCTTTCGCGGCGTGACGGCGCCAGGACAGGAAGGCCGCCAGCCAGGGCAGCGTGAACAGGCCGACGTTGGGCCCGTAGAACGCGCCGTCCTCTTCGAGATTCATGCCGAACAGTTCCGGCGCTTTGATGGACGCTGCCGCACCCGCCGCGCAGACGGCCATCGCGAGCAGATCCCGCCGCGACCGGCCGGCCGCCACCGGGCTGTCCGTGCCGCCGGTCAGCACCAACTGCTTCCACAGCCGTTCCGAATGCTCCCGGGCGAACTCGCGGGACAGCTCGTCCAGGCTGCCCATGCGCTTGACCGCGACCAGGAACGCCTCGTCGGCGTGCAGTCCGACGGCGACGAGTTCGTCGACGGAGCCCCTCAGGTGGTCTTCGAGCTCGTCGGCGTCGGACTGCCGCAGCTCGCGGCGACGCTGCACGTAGAGGCGCCACTGGGCGAACTGGGCTTCCAGTCCGTCCTGACCGTCGGTCATGCGTGGCCCCCTAGCGGGATCGCGGTCGACGGCCTGGAATCGCCGTGGCCGTGCCAGATCTCCTTGAGGGCGTCCACGACCGTGTCCCACTGGCGGCGTTGCTCGGCGAGCTCGGCCAGGCCGCTCTGGGTGATGCGGTAGTACTTGCGCCGCCGTTCGCCGGCGACTGACCGCCAGTCGGACTCCACGTGCCCGAGGCGCTCGAGCCGGTGCAGCAACGGGTAGAGCAGCCCTTCGGTCCAGTCCAGCTCGCCACCGGACAGCTCGTTGATCCGCCTGAGGATGGCGTAGCCGTAGCTGTCCGCCTCGGCCAGGATGCCCAGCACCATCGGTGTCGCCGAGGCGGCCACAAGGTCCTTGGTGACTTTCACGAGACCCTCCCCACCGACTGACGCCTAGATGATCCATGCATAGTAGTATTAGGTATACTCCGGGTGCAAGGAACCGGCACGTCCAACGGTCACGCTCGCCGCGATGACGGTCGGGTCGCCGTGGATGCCCTGGACATGAACGGCATGACGTGGCAACTCCCGGCCAAGGACCGGCCCTGCAAAGCCGCCTGGCCCAGGACCGCTCGCGCTGTGCCTGGGGCTGCTCCCACCGGCCGACTCCGGCCGGGGGCCGCTGCTCGCCGACGAGCGCCGTGGCCTGAGGTGGGATGTCGATGGCTAGGGCCGTTTTCAGGCTGCGGGCGGCTCCGGTGGCGTGTCGGCGTTCGACGAGTCACCCTGGTCGCGGGCGGCGGCGGCGATGGCGGTGACGGGGTTGCGGTAGCCCATGCAGCGGCAGAGGTTGCCGGAGATCGCGGTGCGGATCTCGGCCTCGGCGGGGGAGGGGTTGTCGCGCAGCAGTTCCGTCGCCACGGCCAGCGTCCCCGGTGTGCAGAAGCCGCACTGCAGGGCGTGGTGGCGGCGGAACGACTCCTGTAGGGGGCAGGGACGTGGCAGCCTGGCCCTCGACCGTGGTGATCTCGCTGCCCTCCGCCTGAACCGCCAGGACGCAGCACCCGCGACGGGCCGCCGAGGGCTCACCGGCCTGAGCTGAGGCCGACCGCGCCGACGACGGCCACGGTCCTTCCGCACCGTCCGTTCGCCACTCGTCGTCAGCATGTCCGGCACCGCCCTCCCCGGCACCGCCAGGTTCGCCGAGCAGGCCGCGAGCTGCCCGACGCTGCCCGCGGCGATGGCGCCGGCGTCGACGGCGAGACCGGATGTCCATGCGGTCGGAGACGACCGCCCTGGAGGTGACGACGACCGCGACCGGGCGGGCCTGCCCGGTCCTCTGACCGACCCAGCCCCGGGTCGGGGCCAACGCGCCCGACCGCGCCGACCCCGGTCCACTCACTCAGCAGGAGACGCGTCCCGGTCCGCTGCGCAAATCCCGGTTTGTCGAGTTATTGCGTGCTGCTGCTCACTTCTTGCATGCTGGTGCGGTCCCTCCAATGAAGGAGCGTGCGGTGCCCCTGTCACGCAGGACATTCCTCGGGTCGGCCCTGGCCGCCTCCGCCCTGACCGCCACCACCCCGACCACGGCGGGCGCGGCGAGCCCGCCGGGCGACGTGGTCGGCAAGATCACCGTCGGCTACCAGGGCTGGTTCGCGGCCCGGGGCGACAACTCACCGCTCAACGGCTGGTGGCACTGGAGCGACAACTGGGGCCAGCCACCCTCGCCGGCCAACCACGCGCTCATGTCGTGGCCGGACATGACCGACTACGCGACCAGTTACCCGACGGCGTTCGGCGCCCTGGGCAACGGTCAACCGGCGACGGTCTTCTCCAACCACGACTACCAGACCGTGGACGTGCACTTCCGCTGGATGCGCGAATACGGCTGCGACACCGCGGCCCTCCAGCGGTTCAACCCGACCGGCGGCGAGGGCCCGATCCGCGACGCCGTCACCGCCCACGTCCGGCGGGCCGCCGAGGCGCACGGCGTGAAGTTCTACCTCATGTACGACGTCACGAACTGGACGAACTTCCAGTCGGAGATCAAGGCCGACTGGACGGAGAAGATGCGCGCGTACACCTCGTCACCGATGTACGCGCGCCAGAACGGCAAGCCGGTGGTCTGCGTCTGGGGCTTCGGCTTCAACGACCCGGGCCGCCCGTTCACCCCGCAGCAGTGCCAGGACGTGATCGACTGGTTCAAGGGCCAGGGCGTGTACCTGATCGGCGGCGTGCCGACGCACTGGCGGCGCGAGATCGAGGACTCGCGGCCCGGCTTCGGCCAGGTCTACCGCAGCTTCGACATGATCTCGCCGTGGATGGTCGGCCGGATCGGGTCCGTCGCCGACGCCGACCACTTCCACGCCAACGTCAACTCGCCGGACGTGGCCGAGTGCGCCCGGCTCGGCATCGACTACCAGCCGTGTGTGCTGCCCGGCGACCTGTCCCGGCGGCACCGGGCGCACGGCGACTTCATGTGGCGGCAGTTCTACAACATGTGCCGCCTCGGCGTGCAGGGCATCTACATCTCGATGTTCGACGAGTACAACGAGGCCAACCAGATCGCCAAGACGCCGGAGACCCAGGCGGGCATCCCGGCGGGCTCCGGTTTCCTCGCCTTGGACGAGGACGGCACGCGTTGCTCGTCGGACTACTACCTGCGGCTCACCGGCGACGGCGGCCGGATGCTCAAGGGACAGCTCGCGTTGACGGCGATCCGCCCGACGAAACCGGTGCTCTCCGACACGCCGCCGGCCGAGCGCGACCTGGCTGCGGGCAGGCCGACCACGCAGAGCAGCCAGACCCAGCAGTACGGCGGCCACCTCGCGGTGGATGCCGACCCGAACACCTACTGGGAGAGCGCGAACGGCGCGTTCCCGCAGTGGATCGGGGTCGACCTGGGCGCGGTGGCCGCGCCGCGCCGAATGGTGCTGAGCCTGCCGCCGAACCCGGCGTGGGGTCGACGCACCCAGACCATCGCGGTGGAGGCGGGCATGGACGGCTCGGCGTTCACCGCGGTGGTCGGCGCGACCGGGTACGTGTTCGACCCGGCCACCGGCAACGCGGTCACCGTCACCCTGCCCGCCGGGCTCGCCGCCCGGCACCTGCGGCTGCGGTTCAGCGGGAACACGGGCTGGCCGGCCGGGCAGCTGGCCCGGTGGCAGGTCATCGGCTGACCCGACGGCTCCTCGGCCGTGTACTTGCAGAACATATAGTCCGTGCAGGTAAGGCGGCGTGATGGTGCTCGTTGAGGATTCCGCCCAGTCGTTGCCGTCGGCGGACGTCGAGGCGGACGACCGCTGCTTGATCGGTGGCGGCTGGTGGTAGGGCGCGTAGTGGTCGGGCGTTGTCGATGCCTTGGTGGGGTCGGTGGGTGTTGTAGAACTTCTCGCACTCGCGTAGGGCGTGGAGTAGGTACTGCCGGTTCCAGATGACGTGCGGTCGAGGAGTTCTCGGCGGCAGCTGTGGATCCAGCGTTCCATGATCGTGTTCATCCGCGGTATCCGGACGCCGCTGAGGACGACCTGGATGCCCGAGTCGGCGGGGACGGCGTCGAACAGGGCGGGGAACTTGCCGTCGCGGTCGCGGATCATGAACCGCGCGTGTCGGCCTTCGTCTTCGAGGTCCATGACGAGGTGCTTGGCGGCTTGGGTGACCCAGGAGGTGGTCGGGTGCGCGGGGCGCCGAGGATTCTGATTCGGCGGCTGGTGTGTTCGATGACCGCGAGCACGTACAGGCGGGTGTCGGTCAGGGCGCGGGTCTCGAAGAAGTCGTAGGCCAGTAGCCCGTCGGCCTGGGAGCGGAGAAACGTCGACCTGGTGGAGGACCGCTCGGGTGCCAGGTCGATGCCGGCGTCCTTGAGGACCTGCCACACGGTGGACGGGGCGATCCTGATGCCGAGGACGAAGAGTTCGCCGTGGAAATGCCTGCGGGCACGCACCGCCCGGCGGATGCGGGCGTTGACCGATTCGACGCTGCGACCGCGGGCGCAGCTCAGCGGGCGGCGTCGACGAGGTCGTCTCCGGGGAGTTCGATGGCCAACCGGCCGCCCGGGTTGACGATCAGCGTGACGCCGGCCAGGGCCGGGACCAGTTCACGGCCGGTGGTCTGCATCGGGGCCTCGGCGTCGGGCGGCAGGTGGTCCGGGGCGGAGTAGACCGAGATGAAGCGCCGGCCGGACTGGTCCACACCCAGGCGCAGGCCGCCCGCATCGTCCGTCTCCAGGACCAGCGGGCTGTCCAGGACGGCCCGCAGGATCCGGTCCTGGGGCAGCCAGCCCGCCGCGACGAAGCCCAGGATCACGTCGAGCTCCGACTTCGGCTCCGGGAACCCGCGCCGGCGTGGGCTGGGGCGGTAGTCGGGGTTGAGGAAGGTCTCGCCGGTCAGCCTGCCGTCCGGTCCGGCCTTGTACGCGCCGAGCAGCGTGGCGGTCGGTACGCCCTCGATGTAGCGCGGGTCGATGTCCGGGTCGGCGCACCACACCCAGCCGTCCGGGTTCCGCCGCGCCTCTTCGCGCATCGCGTCCGTGACCGGCGGCAGGCCGGGGTGCCCGCTCAGGTCGTCGACCTGGCCCGCGGCCACGTAGTCCTGGACCGGTTGCGGCAGCACGTAGACGCGGTCGCCGTTCGGCGTCACGGCCGTCACGACGTTCCACGTGCCCCTGAGCCTGTAGCGGTGGAACTCGCGGTCGGACTCCACCTCCCCGGCGTGCACCAGGTTGCCGTCCGGAGCGCCGTAGCGGTGCACGACCAGGTCGGTCACCCGGGTCAGCGTAATGCCCGTGAACTGGTGCAGCGGCGGGTCCTGCTCGGAGATCACCTGGTACGGCGACTGCCACACGGGCAGCTCCTCGTCCAGCTGGTAGCGCAGCGCGTCCTGGTTCACCACCAGTTGGCCGGTGAGGTAGGCGACGGCGTTGCGGACGTCGCCGAAGCGCTCACGCTTCTCGGTCGACCCGCCCTCGGCCCAGTAGACCTCGTACCAGTCGCCGTCCCGGACCAGGCACCAGGCCTGGTCGCGGTGGCCTTCGAGGCTGTAGAAGCGCGGGCTGGTCTGGCAGCGCACGATCACGTCGAGGAGCGGGGCGAGTGCCTTGTGGAATGCCGCCTCGATCCGGCTCGGGTCCTGCTGCATCCCGCCCATCGCCAGCGCGGCGGCCCGGCCCTTGGCGATCTCGGGCACCGCCTCGGGAAGCCGGTAGCGGTTCTGCCGGATGTGGTCGACCAGGGCGAGCGCGGGCGGCACCTGGTGCTCGCGCAGGTAGTAGGCCACGGAGGCGGACCACACGAACTGCCCGTCCGTGTGGTGGGCGAGCGGGACGACCTGGTCCTCGCTGTCGCTCAGCAGGTCGCGGGCCGAGCCGCGCGAGGACAGCACGACCGGCGCGTTCTCCAGGTAGTGCAAGAGGAGTTCGCGTTCACGGCCGCCGACCATCGGTCGGTACCAGACGCCCTTGCCGCCCTCGACGACGTCGAACGCGCGCACGATCCGGGTCGCCGTCTCCGACTCCCGCGGCTCCAAGGCGTGGACCCGGCCGCGTTGCTGGACGGCACCCGCCGCGTGCCACATCCAGTCGGGCACGGCCTCGGGCCGCCGGGGCAGCAGGCGCAGCTCGTCGGCGTAGTGCTGGAGCTCGTTCGCGTGGCCCGGGGGGACCTGCCAGTCGGGTTTCCCGTCGACCGAGAACCGTCGCGTGGTCTCGCCTCCCGCGACGAACTCGAACCGCGCGGTGTGCCAGGTGCCCAGGGAGTTGCGGAATTCGCGCAGCCGCAGCCGGTGCAGCCACTGGCCCACCATGACCGGCGCCGCCCACGTCCGGGGCGCGTCGTCGTCCAGCGTGACGGTGGCCTCGACCTCCATGCGCCGCGCCACGGCCCGGCACTCCACCGTCAGCCGTCGCCAGCCCTCGGGCGCGAGACCGGCGATCTCCGCCTCGACCCGGTCCTGGATGGACGTGTGGTCGCGCGGCATCGGGTCGCCGGGCGGCAGTGACGGGTACTGCGGCCACGCGTGGGGCAGTTCCGGCAGTTCCCGCACGACGACCACGCGGTCGGCGACCAGGTGGCCGTCGAGCGGGTCGAGGTCCAGCCGCTCCGGTTCGTTTCCCGGGCGCCACACCTGCGCGTCCAGGACCGTCTCGAACTGCGTGGCGCGGACCTGCTTGACCTGGCGGCCGTCCCGGTCGAGCAGCGGACCGCGGACGCCCGGCGCAAGGTCGGGAGGCACGAACGCGGTGCCGTGGGGCCCGGGCTCGAACCGGAACGCATCGTTCCCGTCGATCGCGATGTCGAACCGCACGCGGGTCACTCCTGACGTCACCGTGACTCGATGTCCTGGGCCCAGGCCGGGAGGCTCTTGCCCATCTCCTCCATCACTTCCAGCACGTCGCGCAGGTCCGCCACGTCCGGCGCGGTCGCGGCGAACCACTGCGACACGCTGCCCCACGACCTCGTGACGGCCTCGCCCTCCACGACGCTCCACACCGGAGGGTCGTCCTGGTCCAGGTCCGCGCCGTCCACGACCTGGTAGGCGTAGCCCTGGTGCGCGGTCAGCGCGAGCAGGCCGTCCGGGTCGGCGAGGTCGTGGTCGAGTCCGCCGAGCGAGGCGATCGCGTGCCGCTTGCGCTCACTGGTCATCGCGTCGACGCCGAAGGCCGTGCCGGCCAGCCACAGGCCCGACCGGACCCCGACCAGCCGCAGCACCTCGCGGACGGCCTCGGGGACGCGGGCGACGCGCTGCTCGGCGGCCATGCGGTCGATCTGCTCGTCGGACGCGCCCTGCACCGAATCGCGGCGCAGGCCGTCGGCGGCCACTCGGTCGAACACGGCGCGGACGCGGTCGTTCGCGCTGGGACAGGGCTGGTTCACAGCGGATGGAGCCTTTCTCCGGCGCGGTTCACGACTTCCAGGCGCATACCCGGGAAGGCGCGTTCATAGGCTAGCATGACCTTTTTGCATGACAAGCAGACCTGGAAGTCCGGCGGGGTGCCGTCGCGTTTCGCGGACGGCAGGTCGACGACCATTCGCAGCTCACCCGAGATGTCCCTAGCGGTGAACGGCGTGTACGTCGTTCCATTCGTGCGAGCTTGTTCCTCGGCGCGTTTGTTGAGTTCCGAGATGGCGAGTTCGATGCGGTCTCGAGTGCGTTCCACCTCGCCCTTGAAACCGTTCTTGTAGTGGTTCTCATCCGCTTTGGCGAGTTCGTCCACCAGCCGCGCGGCTTCGCGGAGCGCCCGGTCGACCTCGGCCCGGGGCAGGCCGCTGTGCTCGGCGAGCTGGTGCCGGGCGAGATCCTCGAACATCTTCGGTTCCGAGTCGTGCGTCCGGTCGCTGCCCCGGCCGTCGCGCCAGCCGCCGGTTTCCGGGTCGTAAGACTTCGCGTACGAGGTCTCGAAGAGCCGTTCGCCCTTGGGTGGGCGCTGCGGGGCTTCGGCGGCCGGGCTCCAGTCATGTTCCTTGCCGCTGAAGTTGTAGAAGTCGGTGGCCTCGCCGCCCCGGTCGCTGCGGTAGCGCGCGGTGGAGAGAGCGCGTTCGTGCGGACGCCGCTCCTCGTCGGTCATCGGATTCCGGCCGGTCACCTCGCGGACGGAGTCGAGGCCCTCGTCCCGCTTCTCCCGGCTTTCTTCGCGCATCTCCCGGAAATCGTCTTCCCGTTCGCCGCGGGCCTCGGCGCCGAGCGGCGCGTGGTCGGCCGGCTCGTCACCCCATTCCGGCGTGTGGCCGGATGGGTACGGGCTCTCGCTGATGTGCCGGCTGCCGTCCGGTTCGAATGTGCGCCATTCGCCGTTCGGCGGCCAGCCCGGGTTTTCCCCGTCAGAGGTGTTAGTGGCGAACAGGTTGCCGTTGTAATCCACCCACGCGTGCGTGTTCGGCGCGGTGACCGGGACCCCAAGCTCCTGTGCGAGCCGCGCAGCGAAACCGTCGTCGCGCCGGCCGGTCTCGCAGCCGACCAGCGTGACGGAGTCGCCGTTCCAGTCCGGGTTGGCCCGGATGACGTCCGCGACGTCCTCCGGGGTCAGCGGGTAGCGGCCCACGCGCGCGCCGTCCGGGCTGCCGTGGACGTCCACGACGAACTGCCCGCGGATCCGGTGCAGCGCCTGGGAGGTGTAGGACTGCCCCTTGTCCTGCGTCCGCTCGAAGATCGCCATGCCGGCGGGCGTGGACTGGACGTGGTCCCGGACGTTGCGGTCCAACTCGTCGTCGAGGTCGCCCAGCCGGTCGCTGAGCGGCTTCTGTGGACGTTGCGGGTGTTCCTGCTCGCGTTGCGGAGCGCGGTCCTGCGGCCGGTCCGGGGTGTGGTCGGTGTGCGGCTGGGTGGTCTCGGGGGACCGGTGGTCGGGGTGGGGAGTCCCGTTGGGGCCGAACGACTCCTGGGGCGGGCGGTCTTGGTGCCCCGGGTCGGCCTGCCCCGGCCGTGTCGTGTCCCGATCGGACGGGTCGCTCCGAGGCTGGTCCCGGTTGGTCGGGTCGGTCGGGGACGGGGCGGCCCAAGGCGGATTGGTTCGAGGCCGGTTCGCCTCCGACGAACCGCTCTGGGTCGGGCCGGTTCCGGGCGGGTTGGTGTGGGACGGCGTGCTACCAGGCCGGCTCCGTTGCGACTGGTCGAACGGACCGGTCTGCGCCATGCCCGTCCGGGGCACGGACTTCTGCCCGCCCGCCTGAACCGGAGGCCACGTCGGCCGGCTCTGCGGCATCGACCCTGGGTGTGCCGGGCCGGGGGCCTGCCCGGCGAACGGCTGCCCGGCGGGCATCGGCTGGGTGGGGCCGATCGGGTGCGACGCCGAGGTCTGTGGCGACGGCTGAGTCGTGTCCGCCGGAGTGGGCTTGGCAGTGTCGGTTCGGGTGGTCTGCGCGGTCGTGGTGTCCGCGCGGGGAGGTTCAGGGCTCCGGTCCCCGACGTAGTCGGGGTTCGGCACGAACGGACCAGTCACGAAGCCGCTGCCCGGCTCGTACCGGACGTCGTGCCAGCCCGCGACGTACCTCCAGTCCACGCCCCCGGCGAACAGCACTTCGGACTCGCCGTAGCGGCGGTCGTGACCCATCGCGTCCAGGGTCGCGTCGGTCATGATCCCGCCCGGCGCCTTGATCACGTACATCGCGCCCAGCCCGGCGCGTTCCTTGGCGACCGTCTGGTCGGTGGACGTGCTGACGTACGCGTTCGTGTCGCCGTCGACGTGCTTGATCAGGTCCGGGGCCTTGTCCGGACCGGGAACGTCGAACCCGCCCGCCGCCCGGATCTCGTCCGGCGAACGGGTGTCGCCGCGGTAGAGGGCGTTCTCGTCGCGGGTCCAGTCGGGGACGTCGCGGTGCACGACCTTCGACTCGGGCACCCCGTACATCGACGGGTCCACGTGCCGCACGGCGACCGGGGGCTCGCCGTCCGAACCCGGCGGTGGAGCGTCCTGCCGCGGCGTCGGCTGCCGACCATCCGGCAGCTGCTGGGCGGCGGGATCGGGCGGCGTGGCGGGGCCTGGCGGCGTGCCGGGACCGAATGGTGTGCCCGACTGGGTGCCAGGACCGAATGGCGTGCCCGGCGGGGTGCCGGGACCGAACGGCGCTACGGGCTGCGTGCCGGGACCGAACGGGCCGGGTCGTTGCGTCCCTGGCGCACCGGGGTGGGTGGAGTGGCCGTTGCCGGGCACGCCGGGAGTGCGCGGCGGGGCCTGACTCGCGTGCGCGGGGCTTATCGAGGGCTGTCCGAAGCCCTGCGGCGGACGCGGCGGGCGGTAGTGAGGCGCCCCAGGACCCGGAACGCCGGGGTGCGCCATGCCCGGAACAGGTCCGTTGCCGCGCGGCACGCCAGATCCCGGAGTGGGCATCCCCGGTGGACGCACGGGAGAACCGGGCGGAGGCGTGTTCGGAGCAGGGGGTCGGTGCTGCGGGACACCCTGTCCGGGCGGCCCGTAGTGCGGCGCGCCGGGAACAGGTCCGCCCGCACGAGGCGCACCCGGCTGAGGTCCGCCCATGCCCGGCCCGTGAGGCCGAGGAACACCTGCCTGGCCCGGCATCGCGGCGGCAGGGCCTGTGCGGGGACCGATGGCCGGCCCACCACGAGGCACCGCGGGCGGCACACCGCCCTGCCTGGGCACGGGACCACCGCCGCGAGGAGCGCCCCCCGCGTTGGAGGGGAACGGACTTCCGCTCGGGCCCGGCGCACGTGGTGGCGCGGAAGCCGCCGCACCACCGGGCGGCGGACCGAACGACCCGGCGCCGGCAGGCCGCGGAACCCCACCCGGCGCACCGCCGGGCATCATCCCCGGCGTTCCTCCGGGACGAGGTGCGCCGCCCTGAGGAGCCCCACCACCGGGCATGCCGCCGGTGCGCGGCAGCCCGCCTTGCGGAGCCCCACCACCGGGCGTTCCACCGGCCCGGGGCGCACCGCCCTGCGGAGCACCGCCCGTCGGCGGCGGAGTGCCACCCGGTCGACCGCCGCCCGGAGCCCCCGGCCCGCGGGGCGGACCACCCGCCCCGGAAGGCGTTGGACCAGGCACACCCGGAGGCCGTCCACCCGGCGTGCCACCCGGCGGGTTGCCGGGAGGACCACCGGGCGTGCCGAGCCGAGGCGGTGCGGCCGCCAGGGTGGTGGACCGCGAAGGAACACCGGATGGCGTCGTGGACGGTGCCGTGGACGGCGAACCCGCCTTGTCCGGCAGCTTCACCGAAGGTCCGCCGCCGGTCGAAGCCCTGGTGTGCCCACCGCCCGCAGACCCGTCGGGAACCGTGGGAGGCGCGGAAGTCCGGCCCGCCGAGGGCGAAGAGGACGACGAACTCGACGCCGACGAACTCGACGCGCTCCCGACCGTGGACGTCGTCGCCTTGGGCTCGATCCGGTTCATCGCCGACGCCGACGCCTGGTCGGTGGAACGGGTCGTCCGGGCGGTCTCCTTCGTCTTCGTGCCCGCGTTGGCCGCGGCCTCGGCGGCCTTCTCGGCCCCGCTGCGCGCGGTCTGGATGGCGCGGTCGGCGTGCTGCATCGCCACCTGGCCGAACACGCCTGCGCTGCCAGACGTGGCGTTGATGTTCAGCTTGCTCGCGACGCTGCCGCGGACCTGGTCGCCGCGGTTGGTGATGCGGCCGCCCAGGCTCTCCACGGCGTCCGGGTCCATCCGGGTACCGCGGCCGCCGAGGCCACCTGGGGAGGGAGACGGCGACGGCGGCGAGCTGCTGCGATCACCGCCGCTGTGCGAGGATCCCGAACCCCTCCGGCGACCGACCATCAGGTGGTGGCCGCAGGCATCTCATACGGCTTGACCGCGTCGTACGCCGTCTTGGCGTAACCGCCGTACTCCGCGAACCGCTCCAGGCCCTTGACCAGGCCCTCCATCTTCTCGGCGAGCTGCGCCATGCGGCCGCCGAAGCGCGCCATCGCGGACGCCAGCTTCGACAGCCTGGCCGCGATCTTGGTGGCCATCATCGCCGCGCGGGTGCCCGCGAAGCCCGCGAACGCCGCGATGGAGCTGCCCAGCGTGACCACGGCGGACGCCGCGGCGATCAACGCGCCCGCGATCAGCTCGCCGACCAGGTCGGAGATCCAGCCGAACACCAGCGACCGCAGCTCGCAGACCAGGGCCCCCGACAACGCGTAGATCGCGGCGGTGCCGTCCATGCTCTTGCCCAGCGCCTCGTACTCGCCGGCCATCTGCTCCATCTCACGCCGGAACGCGTCGCCGGAATCGCCCTCCCAGTCGGCCACGGCGCGCAGGTCCTCGCGGTGTTCCTGGGCGATCATCTTCATCTCGAGCGCGGCCTGCTTGAGCTGGTCGGTGTTGGCGTTGATCTCGTCGGGGTTGCCCAGCAGCGCGTCCAGCGGCTCACGCAGGAAGTCGACGTGCTCCAACAGCCACCCGACACCAGCGGACGCGAGCATGCCCAGCGGGTTCGCGGCGGTGGCCACCAGGTCCACCACCATGCCCGCGCCGCCCAACGCCACGTCGATGACGTCGACGCCCTCGCCCTCCGACTCGGCGGTCAGCGAGTCGACGAAGCCCGCGACGCTGTCCACGACACCTGCGCCGGCCGACCAGGTGGTGCTGTTCTCCTCGGACACAGTCCCCCCGGCCTGGTCTAGCGGTTCTTGAAGATCGAGTTGTCGCTGAAGTCGTCGTCCCCGTCGTCACGAGGCGCCGGACGACGCACCAGTGGCGGAGGCGGCGGCGGAGCAGTGGCCTCGTACTCCTCGTTGAAGGTGTACCGGGGCCGCTGCTCGTCCTGGTCCTGCTCGTCCTCGGCGGGCGGCAAGTACTCGGTGATCACCCGGTAGGTTTCGGAGTCGGTCCCGTTGACGGCCGAGAACGTCTCCGCCACCTTCACCGCCGCACCCCGTTGCGCCTTGCGCGCCACCTCGACGATCTCGGCCGAGAGCTGCGCGGCGGACTTGCGCATCGCGCCGTCGGTCAACCGCACGTCGGTCAACGCCCCGTTGGGCGCGACCGTGACCGTGACGAAACCGTCGTTGGACGAGGCCGACCCGCCCGCGCCCGCGAGACCCTCCTGGACAGCGGCCGCCTTCGCCTGCGCGTCGGCGATCTTCGTCTCGAAGTCCCGCATCCACTCGTCGGGCGTCTTCACCGTGTCTCCAACACCGTCATTTGACCATCCGGCTCAGAGGATTCCACATGCACGCCGGCCACAAGACGCGAACGCGAGAAACGCCCTCGGCGTCCCCGAGCGCTCCGTTGCCCATCCCGATCGCGGCCGGTGCCGAGCCCAGCATCGACGTCTGCGGTCATCCGGCGTGAAGGTGCTGTTCGGCGAAGGAGGTTTCCAACCACACCCTCCAAGGACCGGAGGCAAAGTCATGCCTCACTACCCGTGGCACCTGGCCCTCGACGCCGTCGAGTAGCCGCCGTCACTCAGCTACCTGCCACTCGCGAATGATAGTCCTGTATTCGGTCACCTAGCGATGGGCAACTCGCTCTTCCCGAGCGATTCGGTCAGTGGATGTCCGCCAACCGGATCGCAAACGACCTGCATGTCGAATCAGAAGAGCCTGTCTGTGACGTCGCTATCGCGTGCGGTAACGCATTCGCGAGCCAAGGGGCATCCCTCGCACATCGGTGCTTGCTTGTAGCAGTGGAGTTGGCTGACCAGTCGCAGCGCCGCCATGCGCAACGGGGCTTTGCTGTCACCGCCCACCAGACGTGAGAGGTCGACCCTGCCGTCGGTGAGGCTGTTCGCCCGTTCCGACGCTGTGCCGAGCACTCGCGAAGACACGCGGATGACCGGTTGGCCGGTCAACAGCACGTCATCACCGGCTAAGAGCTTCAGGAGCGCGGTCTTCCCAGGAGGGAGGTTCAACACCTCCGGCATGTCCTGCGGGTGCAGCCAGAGCGTCCGGTCGTCCTGCAACTCCCGCAGGCGTGCGACCACCGCGGCAGCCGCTCGTGTGACGGCCGCCTGCTCGATGAGGTCTACCGCCCGCTTGGTGACTCGTCCCTTGGCCGCCACTTCGCGGATGCCGGCGCCGTACGCGAGCAGTTCAACGGGAGACGGGTCCAGCATGGCCACGACTGCGGCAACGGGTGGAGTCAGGTGGTCTCCGGGTAGCACGCACCAGTAGTCGCCGGCGCGACGCCTCTCCGCCCAAGTGGCCAAGCGCTTGGCCAGGTCGCGCCACCGGTTTCGAGGTCGCTCGGTGGTGTCCGGTAACGGGAGCAGCGCGGTGGCAGCCGCCTTGCCGAGCATCGGTGGCACGGCGTTGCCGATCTGCTGGAACGCGTGGCTGCGGGTGCCCGCGAAGCGGAAGTCGTCCGGGAAGGTCTGGATGCGCGCGGCCTCGCGGACGGTGAGGGTGCGGTTCTCCGACGGGTGGATGTACCAGTAGCCGTCCTTCGCGATGTGCGCGGTGATGGAACGGCTCAGCTCGCTCCAGTCCAGGCGCTTGTACTTGTCGTCGAAGGTGTCGGCCTTGTACCTGCGCAACTCGGGGGCGATGTGCGCGTAAAGCGTTTTGGAAGTCATCAAACCGAAGATCACGCGGTCGTCGGCGCGGACCGGCCGGGTCATGTGGTCCCACACCCTGTCCTCGTCGGTGTCCCGCCTCATCGTCTTGGCGAACTCCGACAGCTCATCAGCGGGTGCGTATGGCAGGTCGCGGCCACCGATGGTGAGACCGAGCTCGGGTAAGTCCGCAATCGCCTCCCGCACGCTCACCTGTTCTCCCGGCTCGGGCCAGGTGAACTCCTCACCGTCCAGGCGTGCCAGCAGAATCAGGCGCTTGCGGTGCTGCGGGACGCCGTACCGCCAAGCGTCGACCAAGCGAAGATTGGTGCTGTACCCGGCTCGCTCCAGCATGTCCACTATCCGACGCACCACGTGGAAGTCGTCGCCCAACGCCATGTCGGGGACGTTCTCCATGAGCACCGCACGCGGCTTCACCTTCAGCACCACGTCGACGTACGCCCGCCACAACTCTTTGCGCTCGTCGAACTCATCTCGCAAGCCTGCGTCCACCAGGCTGCGAATCTTGCTGCGCCCGGCCCGGCTGAAGGGCTGGCACGGTGGTCCGCCGGCGATGAGGTCGATGTCGGCGAGCTTGAGCATCCTGATCAACGCCGCGCGCTTCTTCAGGTCTCCAAGGTCGACGTCGAGGGCAAGACCGGGGAAGTTCGCGCGGTGGGTTTGCAGCGCGAACTTGTTGTGGTCGACCGACGCGGCCACGGTCCACCCGGCGTTGGTCAACCCCAAGCTCAACCCGCCACCGCCGGAGAACAGGTCGACCGCGAGCCGGGCGCCGTTCGCCACCTGCTCAGCACACCACTCCTCGAACGTGTCCTCGGTGCACGCGTCCGGGTGCACCGGCAGTTGGAGCAGGTCGCTGCGCTCGAGTTTCACCGCGTAGACCGACATGTCGCCTCCTGCCCTCCGAACAGGGACCCACATGGGACCTCCGCCACCGACGCTCTGGTTCTGCTCAACTTCTTCCATGCCACTTCCCGGGACCGGTCCGCTCGACCGCCCCGACGTGCGAATGATGAAACGGGAGACGGGAGTGCCTAACCGGCGAGGACATCTGAGGGAGGCGCCCAGCCGACTTCGCGGACGCGCTCCCAGCAAGCGGTTTTCTTCGCCCACTCAGTCACGTTGCCTCCGCCAGGAGGCGAGGTGAGCACCTTCCGGACCGCCCTGGCGACCTCGGGCACCGCTGCGGCGATCGCCTCGGGCAGCGTCTGCTCGCGCCAGAGCCGGTCCAGGTCGAGTCCACCGAGCGTGTGCACGATCAGCGACACGGTGTGCGCTGCCGTCTGCCCGAGATAGCCGCCGAAGTTCTGCTTCTGGATGATGGTCCGCACCTCGCGGAACACGATCCCCTTGGCGACCAGATGGCGGAAGTACACGTCGTCAGGAGCCTCGCGTTCGGCCAACTTCCCCTCAGAAGTCCACGTCCGGAAGCACTTCTCGGCTCCCTGGCACACGACCTCCGGCTGGAGCGCGTAGGCGTACTCGTACTTGGCGGCGTCGGTCTTGGCGAAGCGCTGCCGCACAGGGTTCTCCCGGTCGAACTGGCGCCGCGCCACAGCGGTGGTGCGCTTGTTCTTGTCCACGTCGTACTGCCCGCGGACCCGTTCGTAGTACCAACGGGTCTGCACCACGTCAACGCCGAGCGGGGTCACCCAGACGTTGCGGGACCACCGCTCCAGTCCCACGTGGAAGCGGCTGTTGCCCTCGAAGTCAGCCGGGGTGACGGCGTTCTGCGAGTTCGCGAAGCGGGAGATCTCCGGGACCATGCTGTCCAACCGGTCGTCGGGGATCAGGGTGATCTTCGCGGGCACGGTCACTTGAGAGAGGTCGATCCCCTTGCGAGCCGCGTGGTGCAGCGACGCGGTGGTCTGCCCACCGTTGACGATCTGCAACTCGGTCAGGCCCTGCAGCACCAACCCGTTGGGCGTCCGTTCGAGGTCAGCGGCCCGGGCGGTGGCGGAGACGCCGTTGTTGTAGGCCAGGAAACGGCCTGGCTGGTCTCTGATCGTGTCGGCGATGCCCCTGTTGACCTTCCCCCGAGCCTGGAGGTAGGCGCGCACGTTGCGCTGGAGCAGGCGGCTGTGGTGCTCGTCGTACAGGTCGGCGAGCAGCTTCCCCGGCAGCATCGCCATCAGGCAGCGGTACCCGTCGGCCTGTTCGGGCGACTCCAGGCACCGCACCTCGTACCCCATCGCTGCGACGTCGATGAGGATGTCCTCCTGCTGGGCACCGGAGCTGAGCAGCTTGTGCAGGCGGTTGACGTCCCACACGTGCACCAGAGTCGGCAGCCCGGCGACCGTGGCCTCTTCCGCGCGGCGCAGCCCGGTCTTCCCGTCGGTGAAGACGAAAATTTTGATCATCTGCAATTGAGGCCACGCGCCGTGGATGCGCTCCACCATGTCGTAGGCCGGGCTCGATCGCTCAAGCTGCTCGTGCAGGCCATTGCGGCAGAACTCCGCGAAAGCGCCCACCCGGCGAACCATCTGAGTGAGTCGCTCGCGCTTCAACGGTTGGGCGTCTACGCCGTAGTCGGCCGTGACGAGGTGCAGGATCGTGCCGTCACCCGCGATGTCGTAGCCGGCCACCTCGACGCGGCGGTTCTGCCACGGCGCGAACAGGTAGCAGGTGTCCAGGTCGTCCAAGGCCCCGTCGTCGATCAGGTGCTCGCCGACCAGAGTCACGAACGCGTCCCGCACCATCAGCTCCGGCTCGGCTTGGACCCGGTCCTCCACCCTGTGCCGCAGCTCGGCCGCGAAGGCGGCGAGTTCGCCGTCCGTCACGTCGTCCCCCCAGTTCGGTGTTGTTCGATTACCAGTTCTGATTTGCCCCGCGCTATGCGCGCGAGAGCTGTGAGCCGCGGTCGCAGCGGGTCCGGTGGTGTGACCAACGCACCGGGGTGGTCCTCACCCCAGGCCGCCCGCTGCTCGAGCGGCACTTCGACGAGCACCCTGGCGAGCGCGGTGTCGTCGGCCATGTCGAGGTCGTCGAGCCCGAGCCATCCGCCGCGCGAGAGGTACCGACCGTCGCACCGCACGTAGAAGCCCTGGCTCGCACGCCAATCGGCGGGGTTCCCAACTGATGCCACGTCAGTCGTGCGCAAGGCGTCCGGGTGAGGGAGCACGCGAGGGCTCGCGACCACCGTGAACCCCTCTGCGGCCACGCGCTCCTCACCGAGGTGCTGCCCGGCCGGATTGATCCACAGGAACGGGTCCTGCGCGGTGATCGCCCGCCCGTCGACGTCGATGACGACGGTGCGCTCGACCAACTCGCCGAACACCACACCGAGGTCGAGGACGCAGCGGTCGAGGATCGTTCCGATGCGCGCGCCGGCCACCTGAGGACGCGGTGCGCGGAGCAGCACGACCGACCACCGGTCCGCCTTGGCCTCTGGTAGGAGTCCAGCGGGGAGCCTCCGCGAGCCGCGGTTCAACCACCACGTGCCGGTGTCCGACGCTGAGGTGAGCACGAGACAGGCCGATGACGTGTGCGTGTCCCAGGTGATGATCTCGTCGTACAGGGAGGCGGCGACGCCGAGGGCGGCCGATTCGTGCGACGGTGCCCCGCTGTCAGAGAGGACCGCGCGTAGAGCCGGACCGGCGAACGAGCTCCCATCGTGGAGGACCGCAAGCCTGGCGCTCGTACCGCTCCCCGCAGTCCTGATCCGGACGTGGCGTGCACCGAACCGGAGCGCGCGGTCGACCAAGGCGATCAGCAGGTGCCCGACTGCGCTGTCCTGGCCGGTGGCGCCGAGCTGGTCCGCAAGACCCGATCCCGTCGCGATCTCCGTGCCGAGAGGTTGCCTTTCCTGGACAGGCGTGCGCAGGACGTGCAGCCGGGTGGTGCGCGGCGTCGTGGGCCGAGGGCTTGGTTCCGCGCCACCGGCGACGAGTCCGACCTCCGCCAGCTTCTTGACGAGGTTGCTCTTCGCCTTCGACTCGATCTGCCGCGCCCGTTCCCGGGTGAACGAGAAGTGCTCGCCGATCTTGTCCAGGGTGCGGTCGTCACCGCCGTCGAAGCCGAACCGCAACCGCAGCACCTCGGCCTCGCGCTCCTTGAGCATCGAGACCGCTGTCCGCACGAGTTCTGCCCCGAGCATGCGGTCCACCACTTGATCCGGGTTCGACTCGTGGTCGAGAGGAATGGGAACCAGTTCGGCGAACGTGATCTCGCCGTCCACCCCCAAAGGCGCGTCCAGGCTGATCAGGCCCTTGGCCAAGCGCAGGCAGTCCACCACCTTCTCCGAGGAGAAGCCCGTGCGCTCGGCGACCTCCGCGATCGAGACCTCGTCCCTCTCGGAGCGCAGCCTGTTCCAGGTGGCGCGCACCTTGCGAACTTCCTCGTGCTTGTGCACGGGCAGTCGGATGGCCGTGCCCTCATCGGAGATCGCACGCCCCATGTGCTGGTTGATCCAGTTCACGGCGTAGGTGGAGAACTTCAGCCCGCGGGAGCCGTCCCACTTCTCGATGGCCCTCATCAGGCCCAGCACACCGTGCTGGTGCAAATCCTCGTACTCGAGACCGGCCCCGAGGTACCTGCTGATGCAGGAACCCACGAGACCGGTGTTGTGCAGCACCATGGCGTCGAACGCCTTCGCCCGCTCATCGCCGTCGCGGAGGGTCGAGCGGAAGCCCTTCGGCAGCTCCTCCGGCAAGTCCTCACCGGTGGACCGCATCAACGTCGCCAACCCGACCTCCTGGTCGGCGGTGAGTAGGTGTTTGCTGCGAGCGCTGTTCCGCAGCGGAGTGGCGAGAAGGGCACGAGCGCTGTCGATGGCCGACTTGCCGGGTTCGATCGGTTCTTCCGAGACGTTCGGGATTGCAGCGGACGGTGCGGCGACAGCGCCGACCTCCACCCACTCGTCACCCGGTGCGTCGCGTGTGCGGTCGTCCAGCAGAGCGAGCGGCAGGCCGCTCAACGCAGTCGGCCGACCCACTCCGGAGTAGGACAGGAGCAACCCGGAACGAGCCGTCGGGCCAAGCACCCTCAGCGTGTTCTCGAAGCGGAACCGAGTCTCCACCTGGTCAAGCCCCGCCAGTACGACGTGGTCGAACCGCATGCCGATGGCGCTGGCCCAGGTCAGCACCTTGACGCCGGGATCGGATGCGGATACCACGGCGTGCTTGGGGACACTGACTCCGGACAGGTGCCACTGCGTCCTGCCGTCGAACAGGTCGCCGATTCCATCCTTGAAGACCTGCGCCAGTCCCCACGTCGGGAGGAAGACTCCGATCCGCTTGTCGCGGTGTGCTGCCGCCAGCTCCGCGACGAACCTGATCTCCTCGTCGGTGTCCTCATGGTTGATCAGCACCGGGCGCAGATCATCACCACTTGCTGGTTCAGCGAGGACCGAGCTGTCGTCCAGATGCCGGAGCAGCGCACGAACCTGCGCCGTGCCGCTGTTCGCATCGCGCACCGTGGTCGGCGGGCCGGCACCCAGCAGCGTTGTGAGGTCCTTGAGCGTCGTGCCGGAATCGTCGACCGTCTGCACGGGGTCCACGAATACTGTCGCTTCGACGCTCAGCAGCCGCAGCACCGTGTAGAAGTCGGACGGTAGCTGCTGCCCTTGCACCACGATGACGTGTCGCCGGTCGAGCGGGCGGACGTAACGATCCCGGAGGCGTTGCTTGAACTGCCAGAAGTCGATGTCGTAGTCGCCGGTCTCCGGCGGCTTGGTCTGCAGCGCGGCGTTCCACGTGTCGGAGAAGTAGCGGTAGTAGGTCATCGCCACGTCGCCGCGGCTCTCGAACGGCAGGAGCATCCGGATGCGGCTTTTCAGCACGCTGGACCTCGTGATGACGTGGAGCTCCTTGCCGCGCCCGCGCAGTCGCTTGTACGCCGCGACCGCCTCGACTGCTTGATCGACCTCGGGGCCGGCGACCACCACCTCGTAACGAGGCGGCTCGTGGACCGGAGCGCGTAACGCGGCGCTCACACCGTGCTCCCGGGTACACCGTCGACGGTGGCGGCTAGGTCTTTGAAGAAACCGAACACCGGGTCGACCAGCAGCCGCCGGTCCAGGAGCCGGTTCGTCGCTTCGCAGCTCGTCTCCGGCGCCAACGAGCACGCGTGGCACGCGGCCAGCGACAACCCGTCCGGACCCTGACCGGGGTGGTCCGCGCACACCGGGTCGAACGAGCACCAGCGGGCAGCGGTGATCGACATGTCGAGGAGCCGGCCCAGCCGCGGGAACTCGCCCATCCGCACCAGACCGCCCAGAGTGCCCTCGGAGTCGCCGGCAGCGGTGTAGATCAGCACTCCGGCCATGGCAGGGCTGGTTCCCTTCTTCGTCACGTAGAGGCGCTCACGCAACGAGGAGGTCGAATAACCGGCTTCGAAGGCGGTGTTCCGCAGGAGAAGATGCGCGAACGTGTGCAGCAGCACGTAACGGGGCGTGGGCTCGGGAAGCCACTTCGCGCCCTTCTGCGCGTGCCGCTCCACCAGCTTCCGACAGCGGTCCACCACTGCGGCGGATCGCTCCCAGTCGAGCAGGGCTCCTTCGTCGAATTTCAGGAAGAACCCCTCGCCGAACACCTCTACGGCGGGAAGGAAGTCACCGTCGTCGCTCAGGTTTGACGGCACCTTCTCCTTCATCGTGTGACGCTCGAAGTGCGTCAGCACTCGGACCTCGCGGAGGCGGTCGACGAGCACGACATCGGGGAACAGCCGGCTCCAGCCGTTCGCGGCACCAGGCGCGCCGCGCAGCGGTCGGTCGGCCCGGCGTGAGATGAAGCGATCACGGTGGTCGTGGTTGTCCTGGGGGTTGATCAGCGCGGCCCACTCGTCCGGGCGGATGTTCTCAGGACCACCTTCGACGGGCATCCCCGGGTGGTCCACCTCACGCGCCAGCGCCGCTTCGACCTCGGCCACCGGGACGCCGTACTCGTCGGCCGCCACCTCGATCATGCTCCTGGCCAGCTTGTAGCCCGGGTTGCTGACGAGGAACTTGAACTCGGTGCTCTTCATCAGCGCTGTCAGCGGGTCGCTGATCGTGCTCCACGCGGACTCGGGCGGGATGTCGATCGCACTCTCGACGGTCGGGAAGTACACGCTCGACGCGCCGCGCTGCATCGCCACCACAGGCTCGGAGCAGTGCTCGGCGTCCGTCGGGTCCTGCCACGGCTGCCTGCCCGAGCACTTGCTGCCGATCTGGCTGAGACCGATCTTTGTGGTGAGGCCGTCGAGGGACCGTTCCCCCTTGCACGACACGCAGCGCACGACGAGGGAGTTGAGCCCACCACCGACGTTGGCCTTGTTCAGGAATTTCAGGTCCGACCGCTGGCACTGGTTCTGGTTCCGGTCGCGGCGGACCGCGGTGTGCGCCCACCGGACCCAGTCCACGTCCGAGAGGTGCCCGTTGGCGCACACCGCCACGAACCTCATGGGGATGAGCTGCTTGCCGTCGGGGCAGCCGCAGGTGGGGGCGGTGTTCGTCACCTCCTTGGCGGTGATCCACCGGCTCATGCGCCGGCATGACGGGCAGAACAGCCATTGGGGGAACCGGTAGTAGGGGATCGGGCGGTGGGATGACGGCGCCGCCAGCGAATCCACCCGCAAGTAGGCCGCCAGGCGGGGGAAGTCGACGGACACATGAGGACCCCGCCACTTGCCGGCGTCCTCCACCACGAACGACTCCCCGACGAGGTCGATGATCGCTCCGGGACCGAACGGACTGATGATCTGCGAGCGCCGAACCTTGCGCACGGTCACTTCCGCGCCCCCCTCACCTGGACTTGGACCTCCACGTCGACGCTGCGCATCGAGTCGAGCGTCGCCCAGCCGTCACCTCGCTCGGTGAACCGCCTGAGCAGTTTGGGTCGTTCACGGCCTCCCTGGCTGTAGCGCAGACCACCGAAGGACTCCGCGTCGACCGCCCGCTTCGCCCACGTCTCGATGAGGTCGTTCAAGTGGGCCTCGACCCGCTCGAGTTCGGTGGCGTCGGCGCGTTCGACACGCGCCAGGAACGCCTTGACGAGCGCGAGGAACCGCTCGTCGGAGGGGTCGAACGAAGCGGCTTCCTGGTCGGATGAGAGGCCGAGCGCGTGCCGCACCAGTACGACGAGGTCCGCGTGGAGGGCGCGCAACCTGGCCGGCACCGAGAACGGGGTGACCGAACTCGGTTCCACCGACCGGTAGAGAGTCGCGTGGTAGGGGGCGAACGACTCGTAGTGCGACCGGTCGCGCGGCTTGGACGGCGAGTAGACGGTCACGACGAGGCCCGGGCGGTCCGCGCTGCGCCCGACGCGGCTGGTGGCCTGGATGTACTCGGCGGTCGTCTTGGGCTGGCCGACGACGGTCATGATGCCGAGCCGGCCGACGTCGACGCCGACCGAGATCATGTTGGTGCTGGCCAGGAAAGCCACACCTCCCGGTTCGTCGTGCGGCTTCTTGAGCCGGTCCAAGCGCTGCGGGATCTGCGCGGACGCCACGTTGCTGGTCAGCTCGACCACGTTGTCGTCGTCGAGGTGTCGCACGTCGTCTTCAGCCCGTGCGATCACCTTCAGCCGCGACGGGATGTCGTCCGAGGCCAGGTTGATCGTCTTGCCCAGCTCGCGGAGGCTGTTGTGGTAGACGACCAGCGTCGAGTAGGCGTCCTTGGCGGCAGGTGCCAGGTCCACCTCGACCGGTGCCTGCAACTGCGCCGCGGCGACGTGGATGAGTGCGGTGAGTGGTGTGTGCCCCTGGGGCATGACTCCCGCGTAGGCGCGTCCCGGACGTTCGCGGTCGGTGCGCACGAAGTACGAGTCGGACGCGTCCACGCCGGCGGGCGGGAACAGTGCGACAGGACGCCCGAAGACGCCTTTGGTCTGCTCGTCAGCCCGGCGGATGGTGGCCGTGGCCGCGACGATCTTCGGCTTGTGCCCCAGGTGCTCCAGCAGCACGTCGAAGGCTGCTTCGTAGAGACCGACGATGGTTCCGAGCGGTCCGGAGATCAGGTGGAACTCGTCCTGGATGATCAACGACGGACCTGGGTCGCGCCCTGCGCCGAAGAGCGCGCCGGTGTCCTCTTTCCAGACCGTGCGGGCGAACTTGTCGACCGTGCCCACCAACATGGTGGGTGGGTTCAGGTAGAGGTCCTCGTCCACGGACGACATGGGAAGCTCGGTGCGGAACGGGCACTTGTCGTTCACGCAGCGTACGCGGAAGGAGTTGTTGGTCGCCGAGATTCCCCAGCGCTGCTCGTCCTCGGACCGGCTGGGCACGATCCGCGTGCCGCACCACGGGCACGACTCGATCTGGAAGCCCTGGTCACCTGCGGCGCCGTCGCGTGCCCGCGCGAGTAGTCGACGGGCCTCGGTGAAGGTGTTGGGGCTGTTGTCGCCACCGACCCACAGCCCGATCGACACCGGACGGCTGCCGAGCTGCCCATCAGCACCGCGGCGCACCAGCTCACAGGCTGCGATCATGGTGGCGGCCCGCTGGAACTGCTGACTGGTGAGCAAGCGCAGGGTGTACCTCGTGATGACCGTCGTGCCGGCCCCGGCGTCACCTCGGGTCAGCCGTCGGTGCAGGATACTGAACGCCGCTAGCCCCAGGTACGCCTCGGTTTTTCCACCACCGGTGGGGAACCAGATCAGGTCGACAAGGTCGCGCTCGTCGCCTTCGCGAACCACTCCCTCCACCGTCATCAGCAGGAAGCCGAGCTGGAACGGGCGCCACGCATGGTCGAGCGAGTCGTAGTCGACCTTCGGGTCTGGTGCTTCCGACGGGGCGTGTGGCGAACCGGCAAGGTCCTCGCGGCTGTGCGCCATCTGCATGAGCATCACGCGATTGGCCAGTGCGAACGCCTTGAGGGCGTCCTGGTCCTCGCCCAGGAACTCGATACCGGCGAGCATGCGGTCCCGCGCTCGTTCCGCGCGGTCCCGCAGGCGCTTAGCGGCGGGGTGCAACCGGGTGGCGAGGGTTTCCGCTGCGGCGTCCCAGGTTGCCTCGATCCAGCCCGAGTACCGGTCGACGAAACGGGTCAAGGCATCGAAAACGGGCTTGGGGTTTTTGTCGATCCCGCCCAAGAAGTTCAAGCGAAGCACATCTGCCACGTCCGGCAGGTTCGCCCCGTCTGGCAGGTCGAAAGCGACGTCGGGCACGACGTGCACCGGGAGGAAGGACGTGCCGACCCAATCCGGCTGTTCACCCGTGATGTCCCAGCGAGCAGCCGTTCCGTGGCCGACGGCGTACACCGGCACGTCGCGGTACTGGAGGTCGAGTTCCTCCGCCTCCTCGTCGCTGTGCGCTCGTGCCTGCGCTGGATAAGGGATGATGGAACCCTCCACGACCGAGCAGTGCAGCGACACTTGGAAGAGGCAGTCCTCCGGGTTTACCTGCTGGCGCTCTGCCTGCACCGCGCGGTTGACGAGGACGACAGTGACGATCACGCCGTCGGCGTGTGGACGCCACGTGACCTCGATGCTGGCCGCTCCGTCCCAGAGAGGTTCTCCCCGGCTGGTCCCGGAGGGCGAGGGCTCGAGCCGCACCGCTTCGTCCCCCACGAGGTCGAGCGGTTCCCGCTGCCACTCATCGTCCGCGACGCTCAGGTACCGCGCGGCTCGCACCTCGACGTCGATCGCGGAGCGACCCGTGGTCATGAAGCTGAATCCGGCGGAACTCGGCCGGCTCTGCCCTGCCAGGGTTATGGGGTCCTCGTCGTCGTCCTCGGGCAGCGCACCGGCCTGCTCGTCGACCTCTTCGGCGTCGTCCGCCGGGCCGCTTGCGTCGGCGGGCGGGGTGAGCGACATCGGGAACAGCACGGCGGTCAGGTACCGATGCTGCGGTGCCTTCTCGTACAGGACCTCGTCGTCGCCCTCCGCCGGGCCGACCAACTGGTCGTGAAGGTATTCGAGCACCCGGTCCCGATCCGGGAACCCCGTGGTCTGCACCTCCGTCATGCTCCTACCCCCGATCCGCAGGGCTTGACCACCCACAGCGCGGCCTTTGCCCGGGTCATCCCCACGTACAGCTGAGCGCGCGCCGACTGCTCGTCCGCTGTCTCGTCCACTTCCAGGACGACGTACCGGCTCTCCAACCCCTTGAACTCAGCGACCCGTGCGAACCCGACACGTCCACGGCCGGGCCTGCGCATGCGCATCAGGTCCAGCACGTCGATCCGATCGCGCCAGTCGGTCGGCAGCTCGGCGAAGATCGATGTGAGCAGCTCGTGCGGTGACAGCAACACCACCTGCTCGAGCGGCACGCCGTGCTCCTCCAGCTCGACCAAGGCCGTCGACAGCGCGGTGACGGCCTCCCCGCGGTCCATCTCGACCACCACGACCTCGCGACCGTGACCGGCCGTGGTCACCCCCAGATCGGCTCCGGTGCGCTCCTGCGTGGCACGGACGATCTCGATCGTGTTGCGGCAGTTGTCCATCAGGTCGACGAAGGTAGGGCGGTGGGAGTCCAACCTGGCCTTTGCCTCGTCCTCGTAGTGACCGACCAGACCCCGCTGGTTGTTCGAGTCGAGGAAGAACGCCCAGCGTCCGTCGACCAACCCGCCTGTCAACACGGTGTCCAACACGTCGAGGTCGCGTGCGTTGATGACGTCCTGCGCCTCGTCCACCACGACCACGTCGAACGAATCCGCGTCAAAAGCGGACACCTGCTCGAACGGAACTGCGGTGATGCCGTCCAGCTCCTGCTGCGAGCGGATGAAAGCAGCCAGGACGTGACTGCGGCACGTCAACAGGATTCGCTTCTCCGAGCCCCGGACACGCCGGCACATCTCGACCGCCAACATGGTCTTGCCCGTTCCCGCACCACCCTCGAACACCAACCGCGGGTTCCTGTGGTGCTGGTCGAGCGCCTTGTACTGGCTCTTGGTCAGGGCGACGAGTTCTTTCTCGACCAAGTCGTCGAGACGTCGGAGGGACAGCACGCGATCGAAGTCGGGGCGGAGGACGTTGAGGTAGCGCTCGACGTCCTCCGCCGACAGAGGTCCGCGGGGTTCGGGCTTGCCCTCCCAGAACGCCCCCAACCGGTCGAGGCAGTCGACCCACCCCTCTGACTCGAGTCGGATCGAGTTGATCACCATCTCCGGGGCCCACTGCGCACTGACCGGGTCGAACCCGCTGTCCGGGAAGACAACGCCGTACCCGAACACCGTGCGCTCGACCAACTCGGGATCCGTGGTGCGGCGGAGGACCTTCTCCAAGGCGAACATGCTCGTCCTCGCCTGGTTGAGCGGGCTCTCCTTGAGCCGGTGCCGCTTGCCCTTGAGGTCGCGCGTGTGCCAGACGTCCCTCTTCAGGAGGATCTCACCGCCCTTGACCTCGAGCACGAGCAGACCGCGTTCACCCAATAGGAGGAAATCGATCTCGCACACCCGCTTGCGATCGTGTTCAGGCAGGTTGGTGCTGTGCATGGCGTACTCCCATCCGAGCACTTCAAGTGCTTCCAGTTGGGAGAAGATCGCCTGCTCGGCATTGCTGGAACCGGGACTCACCGAGTCCGGGATCATGCGCATGGTGGTCAGCCTGCTTTGCTGCGATCAGGGGGTGCGGTCGAAAGTGTGTTCGAGAAGCTCAGCGGAGTTCCTCCTCTTTGATCGCTTGGTGAACGCGCCAACGATCCATCGCTCGTTCGAGTGACATGGTTACACGAGAAAAATGTGAGCTTCGATCACGTGCAACTAGTGGCGCCAGGGCTGATCAGAGCACGTTCGCGGTGCTTTTGGTCCCACTTTTTGCGGTCTGTTCGTTGCATTATTGTATCCATTGACGAACTATGCATTTCGGTGATCGTGAGCGAGTGGACTGCTGTGAGCGAACGGCCGCTCAGGCGATCCGAGTGAGACGATCGGGCCCAGTGCACTGCACGCGTGGTTGCTCCGCTCAGGGTGTTGTGGAGGCCGGTGGTGGACCGCCCAGACGCGTCGGGGCAATGCACCGGAACGGGAGACGCCTGCCGTAAGGGCAAAGGCCGTCAGGTAGTCGCGCCCAGCGTCGGGGTGGCGGTGTTGTGTTCGCCCAGCGCGCTGAGGTCGATCATGCTGAGGGGGATGCTCATACCCTCGTCCGAGTCGTTGGGCTGCGCCTTCCTTGCATCGTGCATCGCTGCTCCCACGACCCGCCGCAGTCGCGCACGAGGTTCGCGTACGCCGCTCCGACCAGCTCGGACTCGACGCTGGTCCAGACGTAGTAGGCGAGGTTCGCCTCGACTTCCTCAGCCCTCGGACAGCCGGACCCGCTCCTCGCCCGGCGCGTCGGCTCGCCGGCACCGGATCGCGTAGGGGAACTCCATGTACGAGCTGTAAGCCGCGAGGGCTTCGGCGAACGTGGTGCGGACCGTGTTGCGCTTCGTGGGTCCAGCCAGCCTGTGACCGGACACGTCTCGGTCGTCTGGCCGGATTCGGCATGAGAGCCTCACGCCGTGGCTACTGAAACCGAGGTAGGGGAGCTGTTGCACCAGCGCGGCTGGCGGACGGCATTCACGGTCGCTGAAAGGGTGAACGCGTGGACTGCCCTGGTGGGAGCCATCGAGCGCGGCTACGGCGACGACATCCATGAGTACACCAACGACCTCTACTGCCGGAACTGGCTGCACGAGGCGTGGCTCCTGCTCGACGAACACATCGTCCAGCTCTGGACCCCGCAGATCAAAGCTCTGGACGACCGGTACAAAGCTGCGACCATCGACGATGACGGCCGAGTGCTCGGTCAGTTCCACAGGCTTCCTGGCCCCGACCTGTGGTGGTGGCGGCGATACCCTCGCACCTTCACAGGGGATCTCGGGCGTTCGCTTTGCTCGGCCGGTGCGATAGGCACCGAACTGGACGCAGTATGACCCTCAGCCTCACGCGATTCAGGTCACCGATGTCGTCGCAGCCGTAGCGGACCAGCGTGGTCGGGTCGCCCCCCGTGCGGGTCGCGCAGCCGCAGTTCGGTGACGCGTCCGCCCTCGGTGGCGACATCGACGTGGTAACCGCCGCTGTGGCGGATCGAGACCGCTCTCCCGCGGCAGGTCGATGCGATTGCCACTGTGCGGTCGGTGGCGGCGGCGAGCGGCACCACGGCCTCGGGCTGTCGAAGTGCAGGGACCGGCCGTTGTCCCGACGGCGGACGGTGTACCCGGCGCCGTTGCGTGTGGGCGGCCAACGCGGGCCGACCTCGGGCGGCACCTCACCCGACACGGGTGGCTGGGGGTAGACCAGAATCATCCTGTCCTCGGCGACGAACACCACGCCGCAGGCGTTGACCTCCAACCGCTGGTCGAGCGTGCTCGCCCAGCTCCGGCCGAACACCGTGCCCGTCCGGTAGAACGGGACGTGCGACGCAGCACCGGCGGTAGGACGCCCGCCAGGTCGACGTCGGTCTGGCCGAGCACGACGTCGCCACTCGCGATATCGACCGGGTCGTTCTCGCAAACCCGGTCCGACTCGGGGGTCTTCCGGCCGTCCGAGTCCGCAGGCTGGTTCGGGCTGTCCGGTTGCACGGGGTCGGAAGACTCGCCGGGGACGGCCGGCGTGGTGCCGTCCGGTCTGGAGTCCTTCGACCTCGCCGGGCCGGCCGTCACGTTTGGCTTCGATGATGCGGGTGACGAGGTTGTCGCGGATCTCGACGAGCAGGTCGCGTTGGGCGGGATCGGGCCGGCATGGGGAATCGAACGCAGGCTGAACCGAAATGATCTTGACGTCGATCACCGCCCGTTCGACGGTCTTCGTACTTGGCGTGGCAGAAATCTTGACGACAACGTGAGGCTTTGGGTGTGTCGCGGCTCCAAAGCACGAATGAACGGATGCCGTCGGTCAGGGTCGTTTGCGATGATGACTCGGTGAGCCAAGTGGTGGTTGGTCAAGATGGGCACGCCCTCATCCTGCGCGACGTCGTCCGTGGAAGCGGAGGGGAGATCTGGTCCGTGGACGTCGAGGTCGTCCACACCGGACTGCGCGCCGAGTTGACCGTGGCGTCCCACTACGCCGTGGGCTTCGACGATCTTGTCGAGTCCTTCGCCGGAATGGCGGAAAACTGGCGTGGGTGGGACGGTGACCAGGTCTACGAGTCTGTTGAGCATGATCTCCGGATTGTGGGACAACATCTCGGGAGTCGAGTCCGCATAGGTGTCGACCTGTACCCACAGGCGTCCGATCTCGATGGCTGGCGCGTCCAAGCGGCCTTCACGGTGGACGCAGGTGAACAACTCAGCACCGCCGCCCATGACCTCACGGCACTCCTCGGACCACATCTCTGAACACCGTCAGCGCGCCGGTCAGGTGCGTGGGCGGGATCATCCAAGAGCAGAGTGGCGCGGGCATGACCAGATGGATCGACATCCTGGGGGCATCGCGCGGAGGACTTCGAGTTTGTGGGCGGCGGCGGCCATGGTGGTCTCGATCGCGGCGACCTCGCCCGGCCCTGCTGTTTCGCCTCCTCAAGGCGGTCAACTAGGTCGGTGTGGATTTCCTCCAGCCGCGACATCTGAGCCGGGGTCAACCCGGGTCAGTGGACACCTGACGCAGACTTCTCTGCACTAGCGTCCGTGCATTCGAACGACGGCTGCCGGCCGTCCGAGATCGGCAGGACGCGCTGTCGGCGACAAGTAAGGATGTTGTCGGGGGTCAGATGGAGCCACAAGCGCGGCGCAGGTACGACGTCGTGGCAGCGCGCCGACGCCGCAGGAAGACGGAACCGTCCGAGCAGGAAGTGCAGACGGCTGCCTCCCGGCACCGCCGAGGTGGTCTCCAATTCCGTGCACAACGTGGTGGGCAATGTCCTACAGGCACGGGATGTCATCGTTCAGGGCGTCCTGTTTGGGAAGCCGGTGCGGTGTTGATCCTGTTGCGAGGGGGAGGCACTCGGTAGGACCGTCGAGCGGCGTCGTTGGCGCGACAGGGCAAACCGACCGGGATCATGGCGACGCACCCGGCGGTGCGGGTGCGTGGTGGAATGGCTGGCTGCGGACTCGCGGCAGGTGCTCGTCGTCCATCGGCGGGCGGGTGGGTTCGGGGAAGAACAGCGTTGTGGTCGACGCCGTGGCTGAACTGATCGAGGCCGGGTGGACGCTGTCGGCCGTCACCGTCGCGATCACCCCTCGATCACCACAACGGACGCACTGAAGACGTGAACACCAAGACGAACCTGATCAAGCGCCAGATGGGTGGAAGAGCCGGGTAGGGCCTCCTGCGCCACCGCGTCCTTCTCGGGTGACACCACCACCGAAAGTGCACCAGATCCGAACGTTCTACAGCCCTCCGTCCGCCTCGATGGCCTGGACGATGAGTTCGTTTCGAGCGTCCTGGCCCAGTGGTGCGGTGGTGTGGACGCCGTCGCGGAGGTACGCCGTGAGCCGAGTCGGCTTCGCGGCGAGGAACTCGGCCCAGCGGATCACGATCAGGTTCGGGTGTCGGCGTTGGGCGTCGGCCAGTTGGAGGTTGATCCAGGCGCTGTTGCGCTGGTCGGCCAACTGGACGTCGGTCGATTGGCCGCTCCGGGAAACCTGGGTGTTCACCCAGTACACCTTTCGACCCGGGCCTGCGATGGTCATCGTGCGATCAACCTGGGCCGCGAACACCGGCGGGGTGAAGATGTCGTTCGAGCCGGTGGCCATCAGGATTCGGCTCGGCAGCCCGTAGGTTTGAGCCCATTGCGCCAGTGCGTCGACGGCCGGAGCCGTCGGGCGACCGGACCAGTTGTGCACGGCGATGACGTCTCCGGTCCGGCTGTACAGTCGCTTGGCCAGGGCGCTGCCGTCCTGGACCGCGATGCTGTCCCCGAACATGAACAGCCCGTCGGTCTCGAGAACCGGCCTGATCTGGGTCAAGGTGGAGATCGCCTTGGACAGCGTCTCCCACGGCCCTAACGCGCCTGAGCCGTAGCCGTCGGCGAACGCCTGTCCCGGGGTCAGGAAGGTGGAGCCGACCGCGACGACACCCGCCGTGAGCAGTTGCCGGCGTGTGGTCGTCATCCGCGCGCTCACGGACCCGCGGTCGCCTGCCGCGGTGGGCATCGTGTCGGCGGTTGATGGTCGGCGCATGGTGGGCCTCCGAGTCAGTGATCACGCGGATCGTTGGTGGCGGGGACGAATCGGGTACGGATGTGGTTTCTTCGATCGGCCGGGCCGGACGCGACTGGCGTCCGGCCCGGCCGCTTGATCAGTTCACGGCGAGGTTGAAGCCGGTCCAGCCGCTGCCGATTTCGGTGGATTGGCTGAACGTGCCGGTGCCGGTGCCGAGCCACTGTCGCAGTGTGTT
>NZ_JNXC01000051.1 GCF_000716595.1 Saccharothrix sp. NRRL B-16314 | reverse complement strand
TCGGACCGGGTGGTGGTGGGTGAGGCGCTGCCGGCGGGTCGGGTGGCGTTCGTGTTCCCGGGTCAGGGTGCGCAGTGGCAGGGCATGGCGGTGGAGTTGTTGGAGTCGGCTCCGGTGTTCGCCGACCGCATGCGCGACTGCGCCGAGGCACTCTCGCCGTATGTGGAGTGGTCGTTGCTCGACGTGGTCCGCGGCGTGCAGGGTGCTCCGGGGTTGGACCGGGTGGACGTGGTGCAGCCGGTGCTGTTCGCGGTGATGGTGTCGTTGGCGGCCCTGTGGGAGTCCTACGGCGTGCACCCGGACGGGGTGGTGGGCCATTCGCAGGGGGAGATCGCCGCCGCCTGCGTCGCCGGCGCGTTGTCGCTGGACGACGCGGCACGGGTCGTCGCCGTCCGCAGCCGACTCCTGCTCGACCACACCACCGGCAACGGCGGCGCCATGGTGTCCCTCACGGAGCAGTTGGACCGCGTCCAAGCGCGGATCGCGCGGTGGCCGGGCCGCGTCGGGATCGCCGCGGTCAACGGCCCCGCCGCCGTCACCCTGTCCGGGGACCGCGAGGCGTTGGTCGAACTGGTGGAGCAGTGCCAGGCGGAGAACGTGTGGGCCCGGTGGGTGCCGGTGGACTACGCCTCACACTCGCCGCACGTCGAGTCCCTGCGCGCCGACCTCGTCGACCGGTTGGCCCCGATCCAGCCGGGTCCTGGCGTCGTGAGCTTCCACTCGACGGTCAACACCGGCGACACCGATCCCATCGCGTTCGACGCCACCACCCTCGGCGCGGAGTACTGGTACCGGAACCTGCGCGAGCCGGTGCACCTGCACCAGACGGTCCGCACGATGCTCGACCACGGCTACACGACGTTCATCGAGGTCAGCCCCCACCCCGTGCTGAACCTCCCGCTGGAGCAGACCGCCGAGGCACACGGCCGGGCGGCCGTCGTCGCCACGCTGCGGCGCGACGCGGGCGGCCTCGACGCGTTCCTGGAGAACGCGGCGCACGCGCACACCACGGGTGCCGCCGTCGACTGGTCGCCGCTGTTCGCCGACCGCGCTCCCCGACGGGTCGAGCTGCCGACCTACGCCTTCGAGCACGAGCGGTTCTGGATCGACCCGGACACCTCGACCACCCCGAAGCACGGCAAGGCCGAGACCGCGCTGTGGGAGTCGGTTGACCGCGAGGACGTGGACGGCCTGGCCAAGGCGCTCTCGGTCGAGGACGACCGGCGCGATTCGGTCCCCGCCGTCCTCGACCTGCTGTCCGAGTGGCGGCGGAAGCACCGCGACGAGGGCTCCTCGGGTTCCTGGCGCTACCAGGTCGAGTGGACCCGGTACGACGCCCTCCCGTCCGAGGCGCGCGGCCACTGGCTGGTCGTCGTGCCGAGCGGGTCGGCGGACGACTGGACGCGGGGGATCGTCGGCGCGTTCACCGCCACCGTCGTGGAACTCGACGTGGCGAACGCCGACCGCCGATCCACCGCCGACCGACTCCGCGAGCTCGGGAACGCCTTCGACGGCGTGCTGTCGCTGCTGTCCACCGCCGACGACGCCCGCGCCGGGCACCCGGGAGTCAGCCAAGGTCTCGCGTCGACCGTCCTGCTGACCCAGGCGCTCGGCGATGTCGGGCTGGACGCGCCGTTGTGGGTGATCACCAGGGACGCGGTGCGGGCAACGGCCGACGACCCGGGCGATCCCGCCCAGGCGGCGATCTGGGGCTTCGGTCGGGTCGTGGCCTTGGAGTGCCCGCACCGCTGGGGAGGTCTGCTCGACCTGCCCGCGACCCTCGACGATTCCGCCGTCCAGGGACTCGTGTCGGTGCTGGGCAACCCGGACGGCGAGGACCAGGTGGCGGTCCGACCGTCGGGGGTGTTCGTCCGCAGGCTGATCCGGGACGACGCGCCCGCCGTGGCCACCCGAGCCTGGACGCCCACCGGCACCGCGCTGGTCACCGGCGGCACCGGCGCGCTCGGCGGGCACATCGCCCGCTGGCTGGCACGCAGCGGCGTCGAGCACCTGGTCCTCGTCAGCCGGCGCGGCAGGGATGCGGCGGGCGCGGCCGAACTGGAGGCCGAACTCGTGGCGAGCGGGGTCGCCGTGACGGTCGAGGCGTGCGACGTGGCCGACCTCGACGCCGTGTCCGGGCTGGTCGACCGGATGCGGACGACCATGCCGCCGATCCGGACCGTGATCCACGCCGCCGGGGTCGGCCGTCCGGTCCCGGTGGACGAGATCACCCTCGACTCGCTGGCCGAGGAGAACGCGGCGAAGGTCGTCGGCGTCGAGAACCTCAGCCGGGTGCTCGGGTCGGACCTGGACGCCTTCGTGACCTACTCGTCGGGCGCGGGCGTGTGGGGGAGCGGGCTGCTCGCCGGGTACGCCGCCGCCAACGCCTACCTCGACGCCTTCGTCCACGACCTGCGCCGCCGCGGCGTCCCGGCCACGTCGGTCGCCTGGGGTGCGTGGGCGGGTGAGGGCATGGGTGCCGACGAGGTCGGCCGGGAACTGCGCCGCCGCGGCATCGTGGGCATGACCCCGGCGCTCGCCCTGCACGAGCTGCACGGGGCGTTGGAACGCGACGAGACGTCTCTGGTCGTCGCCGACATCAGGTGGGAGGACTTCGCCCCCGCGTTCGCCTCCCTGCGCGGCAGCCGGTTCCTCGACCGGATCGTCACCGACACCGCGGACGACGAAGCCGAGGACACCTCCGCCGCGCTGCTCGAACGGCTGCTCGACCTGCCCGACAGCGACCGGGTGAAGCTGCTGCGCCAGACCGTCCGGCAGGCCGCCGCCGCGGTGCTGGGGTACGCCGACCCGGCCGAGGTGCCGTTGGAGTCGACGTTCCAGAGCATCGGGTTCGACTCGATGGCCGTCGTGCGGATGGGCCGCAAGCTCTCGGCGGCCACCGGCGTCAAGCTGCCACCGACGGCGATCTTCGACTACGCCACCCCCGACGCGCTCGCCCGGCACCTGTGCGAGCGGGTGCTGGCGCGGGTCCAGCCGACCGGCGGCCACCCGGTCGACCACCTGGAGGCGTGGGTCGCCGGGATCGACGGCGCCGGGATCGCCGGTGCGCTGGACCGGCTCGACGACATCGCGGCCAGGCTGCGTGCGCGGGCCACCACCGCGGAGGTGACGGACCTGACCGACGCGACCGACGACGAGCTGTTCAAGTTCGTCGAAGACGAGCTGGGTCTCTAGCGCCCCGAAGGGGATGGTCACGTGACCGACAACGTCGACAAGCTGCGGGACTACCTCAAGCGGGTGTCCACCGAGTTGCAGGTCACCCGCGCCAGGCTGCGGGAGGCGCAGGACGCCGTCCGCGAGCCGATCGCGATCGTCGGCATGGGCTGCCGGTACCCGGGCGGCGCCTCGTCACCGGACGAGCTCTGGGACCTGGTCGAGTCCGGGACCGACGCGGTCTCCGAACCGCCCGACGACCGCGGCTGGTTCCCCGACGGTGATCCGGGCAGGACCGCCGTCGGCCGGATGCGGCAGGCGGCGGGCGGCTTCCTCCACGACGCCGGTGACTTCGACGCGGGCTTCTTCGGGATGACGCCGGAGGCGGCGCTGGCCACCGACCCGCAGCAGCGGCTGTTGCTGGAGACCTCCTGGGAGGCGCTGGAGGACGCGGGCATCGACCCGCACTCGGTGCGCGGCACCCAGACCGGCGTGTTCATCGGGGCCTTCTACCGCCTGTACGCCGTCACCGCCCACAACGCGCTGGTCCCCGACGAGAACCTGGTCGCGGGCGTCACGGGCAGCGTCATCGCGGGCCGCGTCGCCTACGAGCTCGGCCTGGAAGGTCCGGCGGCCACGGTGGACACCGCGTGCTCGGCGTCCCTGGTCGCCCTGCACTGGGCGTGCCAGTCGCTGCGGCTGGGGGAGAGCGACCTGGCGTTGGCGGGCGGCGTGGCGGTGAACGCGACACCCCACATGTACACGGACTTCGCCGGTGCCATCGGGTTGGCACCGGACGGGCGCTGCAAGGCGTTCGCCGCCGCGGCCGACGGGTCGGGGTGGAGCGAGGGCGTCGGCGTGCTGGTGCTGGAACGGCTGTCCCGCGCGCGTGCCAACGGCCACCGCGTCCTCGGCCTCATCCGGGGCTCGGCGGTCAACCGGGCGGGCGCGTCGAACGGGCTCACCGCGCCAAGCGGGCACACCCAGCGGCGCGGCATCCGGCAGGCGCTCGCCGACTCCGGCATCGGCCCGGACGAGGTGGACGTGGTCGAGGCGCACGGCTCGGGCACCCGGCTGGGCGACTCGATCGAGGCCAACGCGATGATCGCGGGCTACGGCGTCGGCCGGCCCGCCGACGAGCCGCTGCTGATCGGGAGCGTCAAGTCCAACATCGGGCACGCGCAGTCGGCCAGCGGGGTCGCCGGGGTGATCAAGATGGTGCAGGCGATGCGGCACGGTGTCGTGCCGCGGACGCTGCACGTGGACGAACCGTCCCCGGACGTCGACTGGTCGACGGGCACGATCGCGCTCGTCACCGAGAACGTGCCGTGGCCGGACCGCGGCCACCCGAGGCGGTGCGCGGTGACGTCGTTCGGCATCTCCGGCACCAACGCGCACATCATCTTGGAGCAGGCACCTCCCGCAGAGACCGCGGAGGAGGCGGACCACGCGCGGAGCCTGCCGCTGATCCCGTGGCCGGTGTCCGCCCGGACGCCGGAAGCGCTGGCCGCGCAAGCGGATCGGCTGCTGTCCCACGTCGAGGCGCACCCCGGGGCGGCGGTCGAGGACATCGGGTTCTCGTTGGCGACCACCCGGTCTTCCCTGGAGTGCCGGACGGTCGTCCTCGGTGCGGACCGCGATCAGCTCGTGGCCGGGTTGTCCGCGCTGGCCCAGGGTTCGACTGCGGCCGTGGCCAAGGCCGACCACGAGACCGTGTTCCTGTTCCCCGGCACCGGCGCGGGGTGGTTCGCGGCCGGGCAGGAGCTGTACCGGACGTTCCCCGTCTACGCCCGCGCGTTCGACGAGGCGGCGGCCGAGGCCGAGAAGCACCTGGACACGTCCCTGCGCGACGCACCGGGAGCGCTGACCGGCGTCGCGGCGGAGCTGTGGCTGTTGGCGCAGGAAGTCGCGCTGTACCGGCTGGTGGAAGCCTGCGGGCTGAGGCCCGACGCGGTGACCGGTCGCGGCACGGGCGAGGTGGTCGCGGCGCACGTCGCGGGCGTGCTCACGTTGTCCGACGCCGTTCTGCTCGCGGTCTCCGAGGACGACCTCCCGGACGTCACCTTCACCGCGCCCCGCCTCCCCTTGATCCCGAGCCAGGCGGCCGGACCGGACTACGGGGTCCGCCGGGACGGTGTGCCTCCGGCCGAGGCCGTGCGGGAGCGGGGGACCACGCTGGTGCTCGAACTGGGACCGCCGGACGGAGCCGAGCGGTTCGACGGTGTCAGCACCGTGTTGCTCGCTCCTCAGGCCGGCGACGACGCCGAGCTGCGCCGGACGCTGGGAGGCCTGGCCGAGGTCCACTGCGCCGGTCTCACGGTCGACTGGGCGCCGATCTTCGAGGGCACGGGTGCCGCCCGCGTCCCGTTGCCGACCTACGCCTTCCAGCGCGAGCGCTACTGGTGGGCGGGCTGAGCCGAAACCGCCGCCCCGGATCTCCGCGTCCGGGCGGTCACGGCTCCTGGGGCTTGCGGACCAGCAAGTGGGCCTGCTGGAACCGCTCGTCTTCGCGCGGCTCGCGCACCAGCCGGGCGACCTCGACGAAACCGGCCTGCCGCAGCAGTTCCGCGAGGCTGTCGGGCGACCACCGGTAGGCGAGCGTGACCTTGTGGTCGAACTCGCGCGGCAGCGGGTCGTCACCGGCGAAGAACCCGAGCAGCAGGTGGCCGCCCGGCGCCAGGACCCTCCGGAACTCGGTGAACACGGCCGGCAGCGCCTGCGGTTCTGCGTGGATGATCGAGTACAGGGCGAGGATGCCGCCGAGGACACCGTCGGCGAGGTCCAGCGCGCTCATCGACCCCTCGTCGAACCGCAGGTAGGGATGCGCTTCGCGGGCCAGGGCGATCATCGCCGGGGACAGGTCGACGCCGAAGGTCGTCGGCCCGAGGGCGCTCAGGTGCGCCGTGACGTGGCCTGGACCGCAGCCGATGTCGGCGACCGGTCCGGCGTCGTGGTCCCGCACGAGTTCCGCGAAGGCGGCCAGCAGCGCGCGTTCCAGCGGCCTGGTGTCGAGCATGTCGCTGAAGAGTTCGGCGTAGAGGGGCGCGACGGCGTCGTAGGCGGTCCTGGTGTCGTGCACGGCCGAGGATGCGGTCACGGCGGAAATCCTAAACCGTTCGCCGGCTACGCAGGTTCGACGGAGACGACCATGTGCGGTGACGGTGGCAGGGCGGCGGTCGTGACCAGATCACCGCGGTGGACCCGGTTCCCGCCGCGCAGGTCGACGTGGGCGGCCACGTTCAGCGTTCCGCCGACGTCGGGGCCGGCGGGGACGTCGAGGTGGAACGGCAGGTGCTGCTCGCCGGTGTCGTCGCGGAAGACCTCACCGCTGTACTCGGCTCTCGTGACCGCGGGGGCGTCGGCGAGCGACACGTCTTCCAGGCGCACCCGCAGGACCGCCCGGCCGAACGCGGGCGTGCCCGCGGGGACCACCACGACTCCGGCGATGCGCACGGGTCTAGTTCAGCACGGCGAACCGGGCTTCGATGTCGACCGGGCCGCCGGTGAGGTTGCGGATCTCGATGAAGTACTTGATCAACCCGGCGGCCTGCCGGTCGACCTGCACCTTCCACTCGATCTGCGCGGCGCCGTCGACCATCGGCCACGTCGGCACGACCAGCCACACCACCCGCCAGTCCTCGGGCCAGCTGTGGGTGAACCAGCGCCGCGACGTCCCGCCGGGCACCTGCCCTCGGAACTGCACTCCAAGTCTCATCGGGATCTCCCCCTTCAGTCGTCCGGCGCGGGTGCGGGACCCGCGTCCTCGGTCTCCGCCAGGGTCGCCGGCGCTCCGGCGACATCGGTGGTGTCGTCCTGCGGCGCGGCCCCGCCGTCGTCGGCCGGTGCGGTGAGCGAGTCGACGACGACCAGCTCGTCCAGCGACGCGGGTGCGGCTCCGCCGTCGAGTTCGGCACTCATGTCGTGCTCCTCTCAGAGCGCGTCCGGCGACCAGCCGAGCACGTCGTAGCGGGCCTGGATCTCGACCTGCCCGCCCGTCAGGTTCTTGATGGCGAGGAAGTACTTGAGCAGTCCACCGGACTGACGGGTGACCTGCACGGTCCACTCCACCTGCGCCGGGCCGTCGACCGCGGGCGCGGTGGGCACCACCGTCCACACCACGTACCAGTGCGCGGGCCAGCTGTGGGTGAACCAGCGCTTGGTCGTGTTGGCGGGCACCGAGCCGGTGAACTGCACACCGCGGAACGTCGCGGCCGGTTCGAGGTCGCGGTACATGGACCGCACCGCCGCGCAGTCGCCGGGGCTGAGCCCTTCCCGTTGGCCGATCTCGACGTTCTGCGTCGGGGTGATCGTGTCCCGCGTGGTGTCGATCGCGAAGGCGCGGCGCGGGTAGTGCATGATCGAGTGGTAGTCGTACGGCCCGACGTCGTCGCCGTCGGTGATGTGCTGGTTGAAGTTGTGCGCGCTCTGCTGCTGGATGTTCGTCCGGTCGATCGTGACGAACGCGTTGCGGTCCTCCCGGCTCTGCTCGTGCCACAGGCCGACGCTGTGCCCGACCTCGTGGATCGTCGCCCCGGTCTCACAGCCGGCGGCCAGCGTGATGTTCTGCTGGTCTCCGCGCATGCCGACCGGCGAACTGCACCCTCCACCGGGCTGGAAGCGGATGAAGTTCCGGTGGTTCGCATTGGCCGGGTCGCGGGGGACCAGCCGAATTCGGGTGTTGCGCTCCCAGTGCGCGACGGCGCTGTGCACGCGGGCCTGGTTCGGCAGGTTCGGGTCGATCTCGAAGGGCACCCGCCCGCCGGGCCAGCGGAACTGCGCGCCGGGGATGACCACGCCTTCCGGGTGGACGTCGCCTTCCTGGACGAGGGTGAGCACGATGTCGCCCTCGACCAGCGGCTCGCCGTCGACCACGGTGTACTGGACGGCTTTCACGCCTTCGGTCTGCGTTCGGATGAGGCCTGTCCTGGGTTCGACGCCGACGCGGAACTGGCCGCTGCCGATCACTTCGCCGGGGTCGCTGGGTGGAGTCATCGTCCCCTCCCTCACAAATGGACGACGAACAATTCTGATCCCCGAATCATCGGAATCACCAGGGTCGAATGCCCCTACGTGACCAGGGCTTTCGATGTGCCGGCGGCCGGACCGCGCCGGGTGCGCCGAACACCGCGCCGGCCCGCGCGGCGGTCTTGATCTCCGGCGCTACCCTTGCCGTCCGTCGTGGGGGAGGTGCCGATGCGGGTGTCCGTGCTGACCGCCGGGTCGAGGGGTGACGTCGAGCCGTTCCTCGCCTTGGGCGGACGGCTGCGCGCGGCCGGGCACAGCGTGCGGCTCGTGACGCACCGCGAGTTCGAACCCGTCGTGCGGGCCGCCGGGTCGGCGTTCGCGGAGCTGCCCGGCGATCCCAAAGCGACCCTCGCCGGGCCCGAGGGCCGGGCGCTGCTCGCCGCGCGGAACCCGGTCACCCTGGTCCGCCGGCTGCGCGAGGTGGTCGGTCCCGAGTTGCGCGCGTCGCTGACGGCGGCGATCGACGCGTGCGACGACGCGGACATCGTCGTCTACTCCACCCTGGTCGCGTTCGGCCCCACCGTTGCCGAACACCTGGGCGTGCCCGTCGTGGCCGCGCACCTGTCCCCGAACACACCGACCCGGGCGTTCCCGATGACCGCCATGCCCACGCCCGTGCCCGCCGTGCTCAACCACGCCACCTGGCGGTTCTCCGAGGCCCTGCTGTGGCGGGCCTTCCGGCCACTCCTGGACGAGCAGCGCGCCGGCCTGGGCCTCCCACCGCTGCCGCGCCGCACACCGCCGCCGCGGCGCAGACCACCCCGCCTGTACGGCTTCAGCCCCGCCGTGGTCCCGCCCCCGCAGGACTGGACGCCGACCGACCACGTCACCGGCTACTGGTTCGCCGACGTCGATGCGGACGCCGCCTTGCCGCCGGCCTTGGCCGACTTCCTGGCCGCCGGCGAACCCCCGGTGTACCTGGGCTTCGGCAGCATGTCCGACCAGGACCCGTCCGCCGCCGCCGAACTGCTGCTCACGGCCGCGCGCCGGGTGGGCAGGCGTGCCGTGCTGTCGTCCGGCTGGAGCGGCCTGAGGCCCGCCGACACCACCGACGACGTGCTGGTCGTCGGCGACGTCCCGCACCGCGTGCTGTTCCCCCGCTGCGCCGCCGCCGTCCACCACGGCGGCGCCGGCACCACGGCCGCGGCGGTGTTGGCCGGCATCCCGTCGGTGGTCGTGCCGTTCTTCGCCGACCAGTTCTTCTGGGGACGCCGCGTCACCCGACTGGGTGTCGGCACCGCGACCCCGGCCCGTGACCGGGTGACGGTCGACGTCCTGGTCGAAGCCCTGCGCGCCGCCCTGCCCCGAGCCTCGGCGGCCCGCGCCCTGGGCGCCCGCGTCGCGGCCGAAGACGGTCCCGGCGCAGCGGTCACCGTCCTGGAACGCCTGGTCAGGCCACTTCCGTCGAGGTGACGCGGTCACGATCAAGCGGTGGCCGACGACATCAAGGGAATTGGTCTGCGGTGACCTCCCTGATCACGGCGGTGACCGCAGCCGGGTCGCAGGTGTCCACCGGCATCTCGCGCACCTCGCGCCGCGACCAGGTGGCCATCGCCCCAGGCGCATCTCGGCGCTCCCCGGTCACCCCATCGGCGATCCCACCACTCGGCAGCGCCGACACGATCACCGTGCGGTCGGCACTGCCGAGGATCCTGGTGGTGCAGGAAGGTGGACTCGGGCTCGCGAACGCTTCCCGACTCCTCGGGCTACCGGACCCGGCGGGGGCGCATCACGCCACGGCGGTCCCTTCGAGTTCCACCATCAGGTCCGGGATCGCCAGCCGCGCCACCCCGAGCATCGTGGTGGCCGGTGCGACCCCGGCGGCGCCCAACCGCGACGCCAGCACGCCGTAGTGCGGGAACAGCAGGTCGACGTCCGTCGTGTAGACGTTGAGCCGGACGAGGTTCGCGAGGGACATGCCGGCCTCGGCGAGCACGGCCTCCAGGTTGTCGACGCTCAGCGCCAACTGCACCGCCATGTCACCGGCGTGCTGGGGCCTGCCGTCGTCGCCCGTCGCGGTCTGCCCGGAGCAGTACAGGGTCCGGGTGTGCCCGGAGACGACCTCACCCTGGTTGAATCCCATCGCCACCGACCACGTCACCGGGTTGACGGCCGTTCGTTCCACTGCCACATCAGCTCCATTCGTTTCATCGGGGATGCGGACGTCCATCGGCTCGACAGCCACCGTCCTCGACGTCGTGTGGACAAGCCTCCCAACGAATCACGACATCCTGTGTCGTGTATTCCCGGCATAATTTCGAGGGTGAGAGCCGACCGGTTGGTGTCGCTGGTCCTGCTGCTGCGCCAACGCGGCCGGCTGTCCGCACCCGCGTTGGCGCACGAGCTGGGGGTGTCCACCCGCACCGTGCTGCGCGACGTCGAGGCGCTGTCCGCCGCCGGCGTCCCGGTCTACGCCGAACGCGGCCGGCACGGCGGGTTCGCGTTGCTGCCGGGTTTCCGGGCCGAGCTGACCGGGCTGAACCACGACGAGGCCCTTGCCCTGCTGGTCGCCGGGTCACGACGCGGCGCGCAGGTGTTCGGCCTCGGCTCGGCGCTCGCTTCGGCCATGCTCAAGGTGGTCGACGCGCTGCCCGAGAGCCACCGGGACACCGCCGCAGGTGTGGCCGAGCGACTGCTCATAGACCCTGACACCGACCTCCTCTCACGCCGGCTGGTCGTCGAGGAGGTGCCCGACGCCATCGTGACGGAGGTCCGGCGCGCGGTGTTCGCCGGACACAAGCTGCGCATCCACTACGCGGCGGCGGACCAGCCCGCGAAGTGGCGCACGGTGGACCCGATCGGCCTGGTCACCGTGCGGGACCAGGGTTACCTGCTGGCCACGAGGTCCGGCGAGGACCGCACGTACCGGCTGTCCCGGATCTCGGCCGCCAAGGAACTCGCCGAACCGGCACAGCGACCGGACCGGGTCGACCTGGACCGGGCGTGGCAGGAGCGCAGCACGCGGTTCCGGGCGGGCGACGACCAGGTCACCGTGCTGGTGCGGGTGAGAGCGGCGCGGCGGGAGGACCTGGTGGGCACCGCGCTGGCCGTCCTCACCGAGGAGGCCGATGTGGACGGCTGGCTGCGGCTGGAGGTGACCTTCCAAGACCAGAGGCACGCCGTGTGGGCGCTGTGGCAGCTCGCCACGAACGCGGAAGCCCTCAGCCCGCAGTGGTTGCGCACCGCCCTCCACGACCGCGCCGCCGCCGTCGCCTCCTGCTACGAAGGTCCGTCCTGAGGACGGGCGCGGTGCGGTCCGTGTGCCAAGCGGCCGGAGGCTTCGGTGGATTTCGCCCAACGGGACGGACGAGGTGCGGTCCCGTTCTCCGCTTCGTCGCGGCGGTGGATTTCGATCAGTTCGTCGCGGTAGCGGTGATCCGCTGACGGCAGTTCGTCGTGCACCCGGGCGCCGTTGTCCCACCACTGCACCAGACCGCGGCCCGACTCCTGGCCGGCGCGGGTGTGCACGCAGTGGGCGTAGTCCGGCACTTCGACCAGCGCTTCGCCGAGAGCGACCTTCGTGGCGACCCAATCGGCGTGCTCGGAGCTGGTGCGGTCCTTCGGCGCGGAGGCGAGGAGGCGCACGGCGTGGCACGCCATCATCCAGTCCCCGCCGGGGGTGGCGTCGGAGTTGCGGTGGAGCACGTCGATCAGGACAGGCCCGAGCGGCAGACCCATCCCCACGTCCTCGACCGCGATGATCCGCAGGCGCCGCCACAGGTGCCGGGCGACATCGTCCGAGGTCGTGAACATCTCGTAGGCGGCGAGCACGGCGTTGTCGACGCGGCTTCGCCTGATCTCCTTGTGCAGCACCGAGACGAGGTCGTCCACCGGAATGCCGTGGGGCGATACGACCTGTGAGCAAGGGTCTTCGGTGAAGTGCCCAGGACCGTGGATTCGTGGCATGAGTCGCCTCTTCCCGCACGTGACAACGGCAGACACGTCCGGCGCGTGGAAGGGGTCTCTTGCACGCTCAGGCTAGCACCGCGCCAGGCCGTGGCAGCCGACGAGGACCGGTGAGGTCGCGGGCCAGTGCCGCGAAGTTGGCCGCGACCGCGGAACGTCCCGCCACCGGCAGCGCGATCGCGAGGTCGACCAGCCGGGTCGTCGGGCTCAGCGGCACGAACACGACCTCCGGCCGGGCCTGCGCGGCGACCGTCCCCGGCACGATGCTCACCCCGCAACCCGCGGCGACCAGGCCGACGATCGTCTGCATCTGCACGGCCTCCTGCACCACCTCCGGGGTGAACCCGCCGAGTCGGCACAGCGCCGTGATCTCGTCGTACAGGCCGGGACCGAGGTGGCGCGGGAACATGACGAACGGCTCGCCCGCGAGGGTGCGGACGTGCACCCGCTGCCGGTGGGCCAGCCGGTGGTCGTTCGGCAGCACCGAGACCAGCGGTTCCCGCGACAGCGGCACCAGCTCCAGGTCGTCGGCCGGTCCGGGCAGCGGTGGGCGGAGCAGGCCGAGGTCGAGTGAGGCGGTGCGCAGCTGCTCGACCTGGAGCATCGTGGGCAGCACGGTGAAGGTCAGGGAGACCGACGGGTACCGGGCCCGGAACTCCCGGATGATCGTCGGCAGCGGGTGCTGGAGCGACGAGCCGACCATGCCGATCGACAGGGCGCCTTCCTCGCCCCGGCCCACGGCACGCGCCTTGCGGCTCGCACTGTCCACTACGGACAGAGCGGTGCGCGCGTCCGCGACGAACGCCTCACCGGCCCGCGTGAGCTGGACGTTCCTGGTGTCGCGGTGGAACAGGGACACGCCGAGTTCGAGCTCCAGCGCCTTGATGCTCTGGCTGAGCGGCGGCTGCGCGATGCCGAGCGCGGCGGCGGCCCGGCCGAAGTGCAGGTGGTCGGCGACGGCGACCGCCGCGCGCAGGTGCCTGAGTTCCATGTCGATCCCGAATGAATGGCCGCTGATTATGTGCACAATCAGATCACAGGGCCGGCACGACGGCATGCTGACGGCGTGCTGAAGACGACTCTTGCGATCACGACGGCCGCAGTGGCGGCGTCGGTCCCGCCTGGGGAACAGGTGCTGCGCAAGGACTGGGAGGTGCGGGGCGAGACCGGGCATCTCGGCGTCCGGGAAGTGCGGCTCGAACGACCGGCGCACCGGCGACCGGTGCTGCTGCTGCACGGTGCGCGGGTGCCCGGCATCCCGTCGTTCGACCTGCCGGTGGCCGGTGGGTCGCTGGCCGCGGACCTGGCGCGCGCGGGCCACCGGGTGTTCATCGTGGACGCGCGCGGCTACGGCAAGTCCGACCGGCCGGCGGCACTGGACGCGCCGGCATCCGAGCACCCGCCCGCGGTCACCGGCGAGCAGGTGGTGTCGGACATCGCGTCGGTCGTCGAGTGGTTGCAGTCGGCCACGCGCCACGCCGGCGTCGACATCGTGGGCTGGGCGACCGGTGGCCACTGGGCTGCCTGGTACGCGAGCGAGCACCCGCACCGGGTCGAGAACCTGGTGGTGTGCAACAGCTTGTACGGCGCGATCGACGGCCATCCGATGCTGGGACGTGGCTCCGCGTACGAAGACCCGGCGCGACCCGGCCACTTCCACGACGCGCGGCACGGCGCCTACCGGTTCTCGACCGGGCCGAGCCTGCTGTCGAGCTGGGACTCCGGCATCCCGGTGGACGACAAGGCGCAGTGGCGCGATCCGCAGGTGGCGGCGGCGTACGTCGACCACGCGCTGGCGAGCGACCCGACCTCGGGTGACCGCGAGCCGCCGAGCTTCCGGGCGCCGACCGGCGCGATGAAGGACAGCTTCCGCCTGGCGATCGGACAACAGCTGTGGGACGCGGGCGAGATCACCGCACGCACGCTGGTCATGCGCAGCGAGCACGACTTCTGGTCGCGCGAGGGCGACGTGTCGACGCTGGTCGCGGACCTGGTCCGGGCAAAGGACGTGCGCGCGGTGCGACTGGACGGCGCCACGCACTTCGCGCACCTGGACCGGGACGAGCGCGGCCGGGGCAGGTTCGTCGCCGAACTGGTGCGCTGGCTCGGACAGGGCGCAGCGGGGGTGGTGGCACTGCCTCCGGCGGCGCGCTCGTCGTGACGTCACGAGGTCTCCAACTCCCGGGCTCGCCGCAGCCAGGCCGCGAACAGCTCGGCGAGTCGACGTACTCGGTGACCGTGGCGAACATGGGCATGGCGGTGGTTCCTTCAGCAGGGTGACGGAGCCGGCCGTGCCACCGGTCATGGCCCAGTCGTTGCCGAGGAGCAGTGCGGTTCCGGCGATGCAGGACGGGGCGGCGTCCTGGCCGAGGCCTGCGGCTGGCACGAGCCGCGGTGCCCACCGACTGGTGAGGGCCTGCCGCAGGGTGTGATCAGAATGTGAACAGGTCTCATGCGAACCGTGAACCACGCGTCGTGATCGGTCGGGCACAATGTGGATCGTGACGGAGCAGAGCCCGCAACCACGCAAGATCAATTGGCTCAACGTGTGGACAATTGCCGGTGGGGTAGCCGGAGTCGTGGCCGCTGTTGCCGCGGTGGTGACACTGGCGCTCCCGCCATCACCCGCCACGTCCAGTGGATCCCCGAGTGGGTCCTCCTCGATCGAGCCGTCTCATGCGCCGACGCTCACCTCGACGCCGCCCAACACTCCCACCACCACAACTATTGCACCGAAGCCCAAGCAATGGACTGCGCGTTACGTTGACACGCCGCTCCATCTGCAAGACTCCGTAGTGATCGACTTCGATGGCGACATCCCGCGAGTGAAGACCCAGGACTTTCCTGGTGGTGACATCAACTTCACCAACCTCGGGGGAAATACGTGGAGCGATGAACCCGTGGTGTTGAGTGTTCATGACGGCCCGAATGCGACTCCTGAAAGCTGTACGACATCTCTGGATACCGGTCCCACGACCAGCACGTACATGAGCGACGACACGCCCTACATGTGTGTGCGCACAGGCGAGGGGGCCATCGCGTTCATCAAGATCCTTGAAACTATCACCGACTACAGGATTACCGTTACTTTGTGGCAATTCGCGTGAATCGCGACCGCGATGGCGATTCGCCGAGGCATCGCATGCGTGCCTGAAGCGCTCGTGCGGCCGAGCTGCACGGTGCGGCAGCTGTGGTCCGCGCTAGCCGTGCCCGTCTCGGGCCGACACGGCTGATCAGCCCCGGCCGCCCAGGTCCAGGCAGGGAAAGCGGGAGCACCGGCGGACAGGGTGGCGGTGCCCACCGGGCCGAAGCGTTCGGCGATCCGCCTGACGACGTCGAGCGAGGCGTTGTCGCCGCTGATGGGGCATGTCCCCTACGCCCGCCACCAGACCGCCGTGTCGGGCGGCACGCTCGTGTGGCCACCGTCGTGGTGCACCGGTCCGCTCGCGATGAGGACGTGGTCGACGCCGCCCGTGTGAATGGTGGACGGCCGGTCGCCGAGGTTGACCGCGCAGCGGGCGGTGCCGCGTTCGAAGGCGAGCACGTGCGGAGCGCTGGGCAGCCAGGCGAGATCGCCGCGCAGGGTTCCGCGGAGCGCCAGCGCCGCGCGGTACATCTCCAGGGTCGACGTCGGGTCCCCGGCCTGGGCGGCGACCGCGTAGCCACCCCAGTGCGAGGGCTGGGGCAGCCACGTCGGGGTGCCGTGCGGGCTGAAGCCGTAGGGCGGTTCTGCCCCCTCCCAAGGCAGGGGAACCCGGCAGCCGTCGCGGAACCCGTCCCGGCCCCCGCTGCGGGCGAACGCCGGGTCTTGGCGCGTGTGGGGCGGCAGGTCGCGCACTTCGGGCAGACCGAGCTCCTCGCCCTGGTAGAGGTAGGCGGAGCCGGGCAGCGCCAACATCAGCAGCGTTGCCGCGCGGGCCCGGCGCAGCCCCGTTCCCGGGTCGGCCTCCGGCGCGAGCCGGGTGGCGTGGCGCACCACGTCGTGGTTGGACAGCACCCAGGTCGCGGGCGCGCCCACGGCGGACATGGCGTCCAGGGAGTCGTCGATGACCGCCCGCAGCGCGACCGGGTCCCACGGGCAGGTCAGGTAGTGGAAGTTGAACGCCTGGTGCAGCTCGTCCGGTCGCACGTAGCGGGCGGTGCGCGTCAACGTCGGGCCCCACGCCTCGGCCACGGCCACGCGGTCACCCGGGTACGTGTCCAGGAGCCGACGCCAGTCCCGGTAGATGTCGTGGACGCCGTCCTGGTCCCAGAACGGGGTGGCGGTCAGGTCCAGCAGGTGGGTCGGCACGCCGTGGTCGGGCAGCCCGTGCGCTTTGACCAGGCCGTGCGCCACGTCGACGCGGAAGCCGTCCACGCCCACGTCCAGCCAGTGGCGCAGCACGGACCGGAATTCCTCGGCGACGGCCGGGTAGGTCCAGTCGAAGTCGGGCTGTTCCGGCGAGAACAGGTGCAGGTACCAGTCGCCGGGCGTGCCGTCCGGGTCGGTGGTGCGGGTCCACGCCGGTCCGCCGAACAGCGACTGCCAGTCGTTGGGCGGTCCGCCGTCGCGCCCGGGCCGGAAGAGGTAGCGGGCGCGGTGTTCGGAACCGGGTGATGCCAGCGCTTCCCGGAACCACGGGTGCCGCGACGAGGAGTGGTTGGGCACCAGGTCCACGATGACGCGCAGGCCCAGCGCGTGGGCGTCGGCGATCAGCGCCCGCGCGTCGGCCATGGTCCCGAACAACGGGTCCACCGCGCGGTAGTCCTCGACGTCGTAGCCGCCGTCGGCCTGCGGGCCGAGGTAGAACGGCGACAGCCACACCGCGTCGACACCCAGCGAACGCAGGTACGGCAGTCGGGAACGGACGCCGGGCAGGTCGCCGACGCCGTCGCCGTCCGAGTCGGCGAAGCTGCGCGGGTAGACCTGGTAGAACACGGCGTCACGCCACCACGGGGCCATTCGTCGCTCTCGGAGATCGGCGCCCGTCGGGGCGGTTCGGTTGCGGACGTAAGGCGGGACAGCCGGTGTGGCCCCGCGGGGGAGACGCGGGGCCACACCGCCGGTTCACCAGCCGGAGTTGCCGCTTCCGCGCTGGACGGTGTAGCGGTTCTCGTCGTTGACCATCCCGCGACTGCCCGTCCCCTTGAGCCCGGCGACGGTCACGCCGTCGAAGCGGCCCGTACCGGACACGAGGTTGAAGTGGATGCCGTGGGAGTCGGCGTTGGTCACGGTCCCGGCGCCGTCGTCGAACGTCTCGGTGGCGCCGCCGGTGCCGTTGATCCTGACGTTGGACGCGGTCAGGTTCTGCACGGCCTTGTTCCAGCTCAGCAGCAGGCCGTGGTAGTTGCTGTCGTTGATCTCCAGGTCGCGCAGCACGACCGCGCCGGTGATGTCGGCTCGTTCGGCGAACAACCAGACCGCGCCGGTGTGGGTGTGCCAGTCCCAGTTGCGCGTACCGGTGCGGGTGAGGGTGTTGCGCTGCACGGTGGTGGTGCCGTTGAACGGCATGGACGCGTGCCACGTGGAGAGCATCACGCCGGCGCCGTTGAACACGGTGTCGGTGATCAGGTTGTCCTCGGCGCGGTTGTCGGTGCCGCCGTAGATCGCGACGCCGTTGGCGAGGATGGGCAGCGAGACCGTGTTGAAGGCGAACACGCTGCGGCTGACGGTGCCCGCCGCCTCCCAGGACCACATGGCCAGCGCGTCGTCGCCGGTGTTGCGGAAGTCGCTCTGCTCGACGCGGACGTTGGTGGTGTTGCCGTTGACGTTCAGCCCGTCGGCCATGGTGTTGCGCACGCGCATGCCCGACGCGAGCAGACCGTCCGCCTGCTTGATCCACAGGCCGACCTTCGCGTGGTTGGTGGCCACGTTGAAGATCAGCGACCCGGTGCCGAACTCGCCTTCGATGAACGCGTCGGAGCCGGGTGCTCCGTCGGGGTCGCGGGTGGTGACGTCGCCGTCGAAGGTGAAGTCGGCCAGCGTGGTGTCGGCGCCGTCGACGTAGAACCCGCCGCGCCGGTTGGCGCCCGACAGCACCGTGTGCCAGATCCCGGCGCCGCGCACGTCGACGCCGTTGACGTGGACGAGGCTGCCGAGGGTGAACTGCCCCGCCGGGATCCAGACGCCGCGGGCGGCGGTGCCCTGTGCGGCGGAGACGGCCGCGCGGATGGCGGCGCTGTCGTCCACGCCGTCGCCCGACCGGGCTCCGTGGTTGGTGACGTCGAGGTAGCCGGCGGGCGCGGCGGTCGGGCCGTCGACGACTTCAGCCTCGACGAGGTCCACGGTGATGTAGCTGGTCGCGGTGGTGTCCTTGGCCAGGCGCAGCACCGTTCCGGCGGGGTACGTCCGGGGCAGGACGACGCGGGAGTCGTCGAAGTAGCGGTGCGGACGGGCACCGCCGGGGCCGGCGGTGAAGGGGTAGTCGCCGTACATCCAGCTGTACTTGGACGTCAGCGCGAGGTCCGCGACCTTCGTGCCGGCCGCGTAGACCGCGAGCGGTGCGGTGGTGCCGGTGCCCGCGGCGTTGTCGGGCAGGCCGGCGCGGACGGTGATGGCGTTGGCGGGCTTGGTCAGCCGGACCTCGACGTACTGGCCGGTGCCGGTGAGCTTCATGGCGCTGCGGCCCGACGCCTCGGCGGCTTCGGTGGTGTAGGTGCGGCCGGAGATCCGGGTTCCGGTGCCGGTGTCGGTCTCGTAGGTGGTGTAGGGGACGGTCGCGCCACGCGCGGCCAGGCCCGCCGTGTTGGTGACCGCGATGTTGTCGACCTGAACGCCGCCGCTGTCGCCGCCCGTGACGTGGTAGCCGATGAGGTTCAACCCCGAGCGCAGCGCCGCCGCGTGAGTGGTGGTCCGCCAGCCGGCGCCGCCCGGCAGTGACAGCTGCGTTCCCTTGACGCCGTTGACGTACAGCGTCACCGTGCGCGTCGAGGAACTGTTGTAGCGCAACGTGATGGTGGCGTTGCCCGCACCGGTCTGGTTGATGCTGCGGACGACGCGCGCGCCGTTGCCGGGCAGGCTCACCGACCCGGTGCCGGTCGCGCCGGACGGGCTCGTGACCACCGACGCGCCACCGGACAGGAAGCCGGTCTCCAGCTCGTAGGAACCGGCGGGCGCCGGCCCCGTGGTGGTGGTCATGGTGGGCGGTGCGACGGCGGACAGCTTGATGTTGTCCAGGTTGACGTTCCCGTTGTCGCCGGAGCCGTAGGACACCGTGATCGTGTTCGCACCGGCGTTGAGCGTCACCGCCGTGGTCGCGGTGCCCCACGAGGCCCAGCCGGAGGTGGCGGGCAGCGACACCTGCCGGACGGCGCCGTTGATCGACACGGACAGGGACCGCGTCGTGCCGGTGCCGTTGGCGTACCGCAGGGTCAGCTCACTGGTGCCGGCGGCGGCACTGCCGGTGGTGAACGTCGCCGTCGCGGTCCCGCGGTTGGCGTCGGTGAAGCCGCCGACGTAGCCGGTGCCGGAGTAGCCGGCGTGCTCGGACTCGACGCGCGCGCCGCCGGACAGCGTGGCCGACTCGGCTTCGAGGTCGCCGGCGGAGACCGGGGCGGACTCCACGGTGATGTTGTCGAGGTTGACGTTCCCGTTGTCGCCCGCGCCGTAGGACACGACGATGGAGTTGCCGCCGGCGTTGAGCGGCACGCTCTGGCTGACGGTGCCCCACGAGGCCCAGCCGGGGGTGGCGGGCAGCGACAGCTGCCGGGCGGTGCCGTTGACGGACACGGTCAGGCTGCGCGTCGTGCCGGTTCCGTTGGCGTAGCGCAAGGTCAGGGTGTTCTGCCCGGCCGTGGCATCGGTGGTGAACGTCGCCGCCGCCGTGCCGCGGTTGGCGTCGGTGAAGCCGCCGACGTAGCCGGTGCCGGAGTAGCCGGCGTGCTCGGACTCGACGCGTGCGCCGCCGGACAGCGTGGCCGACTCGGCTTGGAAGGTGGCCGGTGCCGCCGGGGCGGCTGTGCTCGACAGGGTGACCAGACCGGCGACCATCACCGTCGTGGTGACGGCCGCGAGCCCTTTCTTGGACAGCTTGCTCAACATCGTTGTTGTCTCTCTCCGCAGGGTGGTGGCCCGTCCACGGACCGTGGTTCAACCCTTGACCGCGCCCTCCAGCGCGCCGCCGTTAAGGAACAGCCGTTGGAACACCAGGAACAGCGCGATGGGGATGACCGACGAGATCGCCAGGGCGGCGAGGAACACGTCGAGCTCCACGTAGCGCTGGAGCGCGGGCAGGCGCACGGACAGCGGCTGCACCGCCGGGTCGGGCAGCACCAGCAGGGGCCAGAGGAAGTCCTTCCAACTGGCCACGACGGCGAACACCGACACCACGCCGATGATGGGCCGCGACAGCGGCAGCACCACCGACCAGAAGACCCGGAACGGACCGGCGCCGTCCACGCGGGCGGCCTCGAACACCTCGCGCGGCAGACCGGCGAAGAACCGCTGCACGAGGACGACGTTGAACGCGCTGGCGCCGGCGGGCAGCCACACCGCCCAAAACGTGTTGATCAGGTTGGCGTCGACCACGGTCAGGTACAGCGGCACCAGCAGTACGATCGAGGGCACGAACAGGGTCGCCAGCACCACGCCGGTCACCAGGCTGCCGTAGCGTGGCCGCAGCACGGCCAGGGCGTACCCGGCGGTCGTGGCCACCACCAGCTGCACGGCCCACGACCCGGCGGCGAGCCACACGGTGTTGAGGAAGTACTTGTCGATCTCCACGCGGGTCCACGCGGTGACCAGGTTGGTGAGGTCGACACCGTTGGGGAACAGGGCGATGGGCGTGCGCAGGGTGTCCTGGGTCGGCGTGACGGCGGCCTTCGCCAGCCACAGCACGGGACCCAGGCCGGTGAGCAGCAGCCCGCCGAGCAGCAGTCCTTGGAGCGTGCGCAGCACCAGCCGGGTGCGGGCGGTCGCCCACTCGGTGGGCGAGACCAGACCTCGGTTCACGAAGCACTCCAGGATCTCGTCAGCCGGAAGTACGCGGCGGAGAAGAGCGCCAGGACGGCCGCGAGCATGATGCTCAACGCGGTGGCCGCCCCGTAGTCGCCGCCGAGGCTGTTGGCGAAGGCGTAGTCGTAGATCAGCAGCAGCAGGGTCGTGGTCGAGTTCGCGGGACCGCCGCCGGTGAACAGGAACGGCTCCAGGAACACCTGCGCGGTGCCGATGATCTGGAGGATGAACGTCACCAGCAGCACACCGCGCAGCCGCGGCAGCGTGACGTGCCAGACCTTGCGCCAGATGCCCGAACCGTCGATCTCCGCGGCCTCGTACAGGTCGGCGGGCACGCCGGCCAGCGCGGCCAGGTAGATGATCACCGTGCCGCCCGCGGCGGCCCACGTGGCCTCCAGCACCAGCGAGGGCATCGCGCTGCCGGGGTCCTGGAGCCACTGCCACGGACCGAGGCCGACCCAGCCCAGCGCCGTGTTGAACACGCCGGTCGGGCTCGCGTCGTAGAAGAACTTCCACAGCAGCACCGCGACCACCGGCGGGATCACCACCGGCAGGTACGCCAGCGCGCTGAACAGCCCCTTGCGGTGGCGGACCTCGCTGATCAGCACCGCGGCGACCAGCGGGACCGGGTAGCCGAACAGCAGCGCCAGCAGCGCGAACCACACCGTGTTGCGCAACGCTGTCCACAGCAGCGGGTCCGACAGCACCTGGGCGAAGTTGTCCAGGCCGACGAACTCCGCCGGGCCGATCAGGTTCGTGCGCTGGAAGCTCATCACCACCGACTGCACGATCGGCGCCCAGGAGAAGAACCCGAACACCAGCAGCAGCGGCAGCAGGAACACCAGCGTGCTCAACCCGCCGCGGCGCACCCACGTCACCGGCGTGCGCCGTCGACGCCGTGGCGGGCGGGGACCGCGTGGCGACGGCGGGACCGCCGCCACGCGGGACCGGGACCGGACGACCACGTCAGCCCCGGCCGATCTGGGCCTGCACGTCGGCATCGGCCTTGGCCAGCAACGCGGGCACGTCCGCGGCCTGGTCGGTGAGCAGCGCCTGCACCGTCTGGTCCAGGATCTTGTAGACGTCCTGGGTGGACCGCGTCGGCTCGGTGACCAGCGGCTGGTCGAACATCTTCGCCGTGTACGGGGTCATCTGGTCCAGCGGCACGTTGACGTACTGCCGGACCCACTCCCGCTGCTTGTCGTAGGTCGCGCGGTCCACCACCGGCAGCGCCGGCACGCCGACGGGCTGCTTGGTCTCGGCCAGCGTCTTCGCGTCGGCGACCGAAGCCTCCTGGTCGGTCAGCTTGCCCATGTAGTAGAAGTCGATCCACTTCACGGCGGCTTCCTTGCTGCGGTCGCCGATCTTCGGGCTGACCACGGCGAGCGTGCCGCCGCCGAGCACGCCCGCGTCCGGCTTGTCGGCCAGCGGCAGGGCGGCGACGCCGTAGTCCTCGGGTTTGAGGCCGTTCTGGGTGACGAGGTTGCCGTAGTTGCCGCCGCCGGACACGTACATGCCGATCCGTCCGGCGGCGAAGTCCTGGTTGATGCCCGCCCAGTCGTACAGGAAGTTCGCGCCCATGCTGTTGTCCTCCCAGCGCATGGCGCGCAGCGCGTCGAGCACCTCGGCCATCTCCGGGGTGTCGACAGTGGCCTCGGCCTTGTCACCGTCGACCTGCTCGATGCGACCGCCGAAGGCGTAGTCCAGCGTGGTGAGGATCCAGCCGCCCGTGTTGCCCGACGTCATCTGCGCGTACCCGGCCTGGCCGGTGCGCTCGGTGATCTGCTTGGCCGCGGAGCGCACCTCGGCCCACGTCGTCGGCGGCTTGTCGGGGTCGAGCCCGGCCTGGGTGAACAGGGTGCGGTTGTAGTGCAGCGCCTGGCCGTAGGCGGCGATCGGCACGGCCCACTGCTTGCCGTCGGCGGACTGCCCGGCCGCGGCGACGTTCGGGTTCAGCGAACCGGCGTACGGCAGCTTGGCGACCTGGTCGCTGACGTCGGCGATCTGCCGGCGCTCGATCAGACCTCGACCGTCGGTGAACGGCACGGTGAACACGTCGGGGATCGTGCCGCCGGCGAGCTGCGCGGTGAACGACGCCGCGGTCCACGTGTACTCCTGGGAGCGCACGTCGACGTCGGTGTTGGCCGCCTCGAACTGCTCGACGCGCTTGTCGAACGCGTCGATCGCGGCCTTCTCCAGGCCCGAGTCCATGGCGACGGTGATGACGACCTTGCCGTCGGAGCCCACCTGGTCGTCGGGATCGGAGCCGCACGCGCTCAGCACCAGGGGCAGCACGATCGCGGCGGTCGCGAGTCTGGCGGGCAGGGACAGCGCTGTGGGGGACTTCATCGTCTCGCTCCAGTGTCGATCAGGTGCGCAGCCAGGCGGCGGCGTCGGCGGGCAGGTGGTCACCGTGAAGGTCGGTGCTGGTCAGCAGCACCTCGCGGTGGTCGGGCAGTGGCACCGGCGCGGTGCCGAGGTTGACGACGCACACCACGTCGTCGCGGGTGAAGGCCAGCACGGCCTCGGTGGTGTCGAGCCAGGCGAAGTCCTCTCCGCGCAGCGCGGCTTCGGACCGGCGCAGGACCAGGGCGGCCCGGTAGAGCGCCAGCACCGACCGCGGGTCCGAGTCCTGCACCTCGACCGAGCGCTCACCCCACCCGGCGGCCGGCTGCGGCAGCCAGGCGGGGGCGTCCGACTCGTCCGGGCCGAACCCGAACGTGCGACCCGAGCGGGTCCACGGCAGCGGCACGCGGCACCCGTCGCGACCGGGGTCGACGCCCCCGGACCGGAAGTGCATCGGGTCCTGGAGGGCGTCCAGCGGCAGGTCCTCCACCTCCGGCAGGCCCAGCTCGTCGCCCTGGTAGACGTACAGCGCGCCGGGCAGTGCCGCGGTCAGCAACGCCGCCGCCCTGGCCCGCCGTTCGCCCGACGCGAGGTCGGTGGGCGTGCCGAACCGCTTGGCCGCGAAGGTGAACGAGCTGTCCGCGCGCCCGTACCGGGTCACCGGCCGGGTCACGTCGTGGTTGGACAGCACCCACGTCGCGGGCGCACCCACGGGGGCGTGTGCGTCCAACGTGTACTGGATCGACTCGCGCAACTCCTTGGCGTCCCACGGGCGGGCCATGAAGTCGAAGTTGAACGCCGAGTGCATCTCGTCGGGCCGCAGGTAGCGGGCGAAGCGCTGCCGGTCGTCCAGCCAGATCTCGCCCACCAGCACCCTCGGCTCCTCGTAGGAGTCGGCCACCGCACGCCAGCCGCGGTAGATCCCGTGCAGCTCGTCGCGGTCGATGAACGGGTGCCCGCCCGCCTCGTACGTCTCGGGAACCTCGGGGAACGCCGGGTCCTTCACCGGCATCGACGCCGAGTCGACCCGGATGCCCGCCACGCCGCGGTCGAACCAGAACCGCAGCACGTCCTCGTGCTCGCGTCGCACGTCAGGGTGATTCCAGTTCAGGTCCGGCTGCTCGGCGGCGAACAGGTGCAGGTACCACTGGCCGTCCGGCACGCGCGTCCACGTGCCGCCCGCGAAGCTCGACACCCAGTCCGTCGGCGGCAGCTCGCCGTGCTCGCCCCGGCCCTCCCGGAACCAGAACCGCGCACGCTCCGGCGAACCCGGCCCGGCCGCCAGCGCCGCCTTGAACCACTCGTGCTCGCTGGAGACGTGGTTGGGGACGACGTCGACGATCGTGCGGATGCCCAGGTCGGCGGCTTCGGCGATCAACGCCTCGGCGTCGGCGAGGGTGCCGAACGCCGGGTCGATCGCGCGGTAGTCGGCCACGTCGTAGCCGCCGTCGGCCAGTGGCGAGGCGTACCACGGGGTGAACCAGATCGCGTCCACGCCCAGGTCCCGCAGGTACGGCAGCCTGGTGCGCACCCCGTTCAGGTCGCCCGTGCCGTCACCGTTCGAGTCGGCGAAGCTGCGCGGGTAGATCTGGTAGATCACCGCGCTCCTCCACCACTGCCGGTGAGACCCCCGGCCGTCCGTCGTCACGATCTCGTCCCCCTCGTTGATGATCGACAGCGCACGACAAATGAACCGATCGTTGCCGGTCAGAGTCGGTTTAGCGCTATATCTGCGTGGTGTGCGACACTAACCGCGCCGCGGCGGGGGTGTCAACGACGAACCCGGCGTCCGCGGAAGGTGAGAGGAGAGAGCGGGCCGGTGCGGGTGACCTTGAAGGACATCGCCGAGGCGGCGGGCGTGAGCATCATGACGGTGTCGAACGTGATCAACGGCAAGCGCGCCCGCGTGTCGGCCGAGACCGTCGACCGGGTGCGCCGGATCGTCGCGGAACTCGGCTACGTGCCCAACGCTCCCGCCCGCAGCCTGGCTGCCCGCAGCTCCCTCATGATCGGCCTGCTGGTGCCGGCCGCGACCGAGGACAGCCTGGCCATCAGTCCGCACAACACCGCGATGCTGGGCCACATAGAGCGCGGCCTGCGCCGGCACGGCTACCACCTGCTGCTGCGCGGCGTGGCCGAACGCGCCGAGATCGCCGAAGCCCTGCGCTCGTGGAGCCTCGACGGCGCGTTGCTGCTCGGCTTCCTCGACGAGGAGATCGACGGCCTCGACAAGGCGGTGATCGGCACCACGCCGGTGCTCGCGGTGGACAGCTACTCGACCAACCCCCTCACCACGGGAGTCCGCTCCGACGACTTCACCGGCGCCCGCCTCGCCGCCGCGCACCTGCTCGACCTGGGTCACCGCGACATCGTCTTCGCGGGTCCGGCGTTCACCGACGTCGGCGTGGTGCACGAACGGTTCCTGGGGTTCCGCGCGGCGTTCGACGACCGAGGTCTGTCCGAAATGGATTGTCCGATCGAGATCGTCAACACGACCTACGACGACGGTGTCGGACTGGCGCGGCGACTGCGCTCGTCCCACCCCGGGGCGACCGCGGTCTTCACCACAGCGGACATCTTGGCGATCGGGCTGATCGACGGCCTGAAGGACGCCGGCACGGCCGTGCCGGAGGACATCTCGGTCGTCGGCTTCGACAACATCGACGTCAGCGCCTACATCACCCCGAAGCTGACCACCATCGCGCAGGACATCGGCGGCAAGGCCGCCGTCGCCGTCGACCGCCTGCTCGCGAAGGTGACCGGGCAGCCGTCCCCCGACACCCCGCACGTGCTGCCCGTGCAACTCGTCGAACGAGCCTCCACCACCGGTCCGCGCGACCGGTGACGACCGGCCCTCGTCGCGAGTTCGCGGTCGAGGGCAATCCGGAGAGGTGTCGGTGTCGAACGACCTGTGCAAGGCAGACCGTTTCGATCCCTTCCGGAAGGAACGAACGATGACGACCTTCAAGACCAAGGCGGCACGCGCGGCGGTTCCCACGATCGCACTGGGCCTGGCTCTCGCCTCACCGGCGGTGGCATCGGCGCACGGGGGCGACCACGGCACCGGTTCCGGTGACGAGGGCGGTACCACCGTGGCCACCGTGCAGCTCCGGCAGCTCAACGACAGCGGCGCACGGGGACAGGGCGCTCTCGTCCTGCGCGGCAACCAGGTCGACATCGCCTTCCGGGTGCGCGGTGTCCTGGCGGGCGCGCCGCACGCGCAGCACATCCACATCGGCGCGCAGGGGCGTTGCCCGTCGCAGAGCGCCGACACCAGCGGTGACGGCATCGTGAACACCACCGAAGGGCACCCGTTCTACGGCCACATCGGCACCTCGCTGACCACGAGCGGTGACACCAGCCCGGCCAGTGGCCTGGCCATCGACCGCTTCCCGACGCCGGACGGCTCGTCCTACAACTACCGGCGCAGCATCACGGTGACCGCCGACGTGGCGAGCGACATCCGCAACGGCAAGGCGGTGCTGGTCGTGCACGGCATCGACCCCAACGGCAGCGGCACCTATGACGGCAGCGCCCCCAGCGACCTTGACCCGTCGCTGCCGCTGGAGGCGACCTCACCGGCCGCCTGCGGGCCCTTCCGCACCAGCCCCGGCGGCCCCCTCGGCCTCGACCTCGGCCTGGACCTGGGTCTCGACCTCGGCCTGAACCCCGGCCGGCGTTAAGAACCGAACGCCCCCACACGTGCGGGAGCGCGCCGATCCACCCCTTGGGCGCGCTCCCGCGCCTCGAACCGACACTGTCGGGCTCGGTCAGCGGACCACGTCGTAGACGAGCTTCTGGATGCCGTTGGCGTACGACTCGCTCTCGACGACCTTGAGGTTCAGCTTGTCCTTGTCGGTGTCGCTGAACAGCCGCTTGCCCGCGCCGAGCAGGACCGGGAAGACGAGCAGGTGGTAGCGGTCGATCAGGTCGGCGTCGGACAGCGCGCGGTTGAGGGCGGCGCTGCCGTGCACGATGATCGGCCCACCCTCGGTCTCCTTCAGCGCGGCGACGTCGTCCAGCGAGCGGAGGATGGTGATGTCGCCCCAGCCGGACACCAGGTCGTCGTCCCGGAGGGTGGTCGACACGACGTACTTCGGCATGGCGTTGTAGCGGGGGAACTCCTCGGTCATGCCCGGCCACACCGGCGAGAACGCCTCGTAGCTGATCCGGCCCAGCATCATGGCCTCGGCCTCGTCCTGCTCACGGCCCTTGATCTCGTAGGCGGCGGGGTCGAACTCGATGCCCCGGAAGGTCCAGCCCGAGTTGCGGTAGCCCGGTTCTCCGCCGGGCGCCTCGACGACGCCGTCGAGCGAGACGAACGCGGTGGTGATCAGGGTGCGCATCGGGTGCTCCTCGGTCGTTCTGAAGTGCTGTCGTCAGTGCGTCGAACGAGAATCCCCGGAGACGACACCTCCCGCCACGCAAAGAGGTGACGCCGGTCACAGCCGCCGGTGCCGACGCGCCGGGTGCGGGCGCGTCGGCACCACCTGGTCAGCCGCGGTGCTTGGTCAGGCCGAGTTGGACCGCGTCCAGGTACCCGGACCTGAAGCCGGCCTCGCAGTAGGCGAGGTAGAACTCCCACATCCGGCGGAAGGTGTCGTCGAAGCCGGTCGAGGCGACCTGCGGCCAGTTGGCCAGGAAACGGGTGCGCCAGTGGTGGAGGGTGCGGGCGTAGTCGGGGCCCAGTGACCGGTGCCCGGTGACGGCCAGCGCCGTGTGCCGCCGGACGGCGTCCTGGATCGCGGGGAGCGAGAGCAGCTGGCCGCCGGGGAAGACGTACTTGTGGATCCAGGTGTAGGAGCGGCGCGTCGCCAGGAGCCGGTCGTGGGGCATGGTGATGGCCTGGAGCCCGACCCGGCCGCCCGGCTTGAGCACGCGGTCGAGCGTCCGGAAGTAGGTGGGCCAGTAGTCGGCGCCGACGGCTTCGATCATCTCGACGGACACCACGGCGTCATAGCTGCCGTGGGCTTCGCGGTAGTCACGCAGCAGCACCTGGACGCGGTCGGCGAGCCCGGCTCGGGCGATCCGCTGCTCGGCCAGGCGCTTCTGCTCGGCCGAGATGGTGAGCGTGGTGACGCGGGCGCCTCGCAGTGCGGCTCGGATCGCCAACGCGCCCCACCCGGTGCCGATTTCGAGCAGGTGCGTGCCGGCGCGGACGCCGGCGAGGTCCAGCACACCGTCGATCTTGCGCAGCTGGGCGGCGTGCAGGTCGTCGCTGCCGGGAGCGAACCAGGCCGACGAGTAGGTCAGCGACTCGTCCAGGAACGCCGCGAACAGGTCGTTGGACAGGTCGTAGTGGCGGTGGATGTTGGCCCGCGCCCCGTCGACGGTGTTCTGCTCGTGCACGGGGTGGCGCGCGTCGACCCACCGGCGGAACACCTGCAACGGCCTGGGCACCAGGTCCGCCATGCGGGCCGCGAACGGCGTCAGCAGGGCGGCCGGGTCGTTGCTGGTCCAGTCGCCGGCCATGTAGGCCTCACCGAACCCGATCTTGGCGTCGGCGGCGAGTCGCCGGAAGAACGCCCCCGGCCGCACGACCCGCATCACCGGCGAGTCGGGGCCGCCCGCGCCCAGGCGCTCGCCGCCCGGTAGCGCCACCCGCACGGGCAGCGACCTCACGGCTTGCTGGAACACCAGTCGCGCGGCGGTGGCACGTGCGGCGGAGCACCGGGGCTCCGCCAGACCCGGCCAGCGGCGCGTTGTGCCGCCGGGGGCAGTCCGGTCCGCGGTGTCCCGCAGCTGGGTGGGCAAAGTGGTCATTGGACACCTTCCTGTGCGTCGTGGGGTGTGCGGGGGACGACGGGCAGTCGGCGCAGCCACAGGGCGATGCCGTGGCGGCGGATCAGCGCGCTGACCCGGTGGGTGGGCAGCGGGTGGCGCAGCAGCAGGCGCAGCAACGTCCCCGGTGTGGCCGGTCGACGTGCGCCGGTCAGCGAGGCGGTGAACGGTGTCCGTGAGTCCTGTCGCAGGCTGATCGTCACCGACAGCCGTTCGGCGGGCCGCGCCAACCGCATCACGTACCTGCCCCCGACGGACAGGAACGGGGAGACGTAGAACGCCTTGTCGGTCTCCGCGCGTCCGTCGCGGTCGGGGCGAAGCAGGTAGCAGTGCCGTTCGCCGTAGGTGTTGTGCACCTCGGCCACGACGCAGACCGGTTCGTCGTCCGGGTCGTGGCACCAGTACACGGTGATCGGGTTGAACACGTGGCCGAAGACGCGCGCGTTGGTCAGCATCAACACCCGACCGCCCCGCAGGTCCACGCCCTGACCGGCGAGCCAGGCGTCCAGGTTGTCCCGGATGGCGCGGTCCGGGCGGCCCAGGTGGTCGCCCGCGCGGAACCGCGCCACCGGGCGCAGCCACCACGGCAGCGCGGGCAGCCGGTCGAGGTCGACCAACCACAGGAAGGTGCGGTGCCGGAACGTCCGGTGCACCTGCTGACGGCGCGTGTGGGTGACCACCACGTCGTACAACGCGGGTGTGCTCACCAGTCCACGCCGAGCGCCGCGGCGGCCCGCACGCCCGAGGCGCAGCCGTCCTCGTGGAAGCCCCAGCCGTGGTAGGCGCCGGCGAACGTCGTCGATCCGGTGTCGAGCCGGGGGAGGAGGCGCTGCGCGGCGACCGACTCGGGGGTGTAGACCGGGTGCTCGTAGCGCATCCGGGCGATCACCGAGGACTGCCCGACGCGGTCGGTGGCGTTGAGGGTGACGAGGTAGTCCTGCGGTTCGGCCAGCCGCATGAGCCGGTTCATGTGGTAGCTGACCAGCACGGGGCCGTCGTCGGAGCGGCAGTGCGGCTTGAGGTAGTTCCACGATGCGCGGGCACGGGGGGAGCGGGGGAGCAGGGAGGAATCGGTGTGCAGCCACGTCTCGTTGGGCGAGTAGCGGAAGGCGCCCAGCACCGCGCGCTCGTCGTCGGTCGGGTCGGCCAACAACGCCAGCGCCTGGTCGGGGTGCGTGGCGACGACGACCTTGTCGACCCGGTGCAGCTCGTCACCGTCGTCGCGGACCTCCACGCCGTGCGCCGTGCGCGTCACCGCGCGGACCGGCGTGGACAGGTGCACGGCGGTCAGCTGCTTGGCCGCGCGGTCCACGTAGGCGCGCGAGCCGCCGACCACCGTTCGCCACTGCGGTGAGCCGGTGACCGACAGCATGCCGTGGTTGCGCAGGAACTCGAACAGGTACCGGGCCGGGTAGCGCAGGCTGGTGACCTGGTCGGCCGACCACACCGCCGACACCACGGGCACGACGAAGTGGTCCACGAAGTACCGGGTGTAGCCGCCGATGGCCAGGAACGCGCCGAGCGTGACGCCTTCGGCGGCCGGGTCGTCCAGCACGCGCCGGGCGTGCCGGTGGAACCTCGTCACCTCGGTGAGCATCCGCAGGTACGGCGCGCGCGAGGCGTTGCCGGGCCGGGCGAACAACCCGCCGAAGCCCCTGGCGCCTGCGTACTCCAGGCCGCAGCCCTCGCAGCGCACGCTCATCGACATCTCGGTGGCCTGGGTGCGCACGTCCAGCTCCGCGAACAGCCGCAGGAGGTTGGGGTAGGTGCGCTCGTTGTGGACGATGAAGCCGCTGTCGATGGCGACCGTGCAGCCGTCGTCGGACACGACATCGTGCGTGTGGGCGTGGCCGCCGAGCCGGGACGCGGCCTCGAACAGCAGCACGTCGTAGCGGCGTTGCAGCAGGTAGGCGGCGGTCAGTCCGGCGACTCCCGCGCCGATCACGGCGACGCGTTGGCGGGTGTTCGTCATCGGGTTCCTCGGGGCAGGGTGACGGAGAGTCCGTGCGGGGAGGTGGCCGCCATCGCGTCGGCGATCAGGGGGTCGACGGCGGTGGGGTCGAACGCGCCGCGCACGAACCGGCGGACCAACCCGCTCCAGTCGGCGTGCCGGCGCAACATCGCGTGACCGCTGTCGTGCACGACGAACCGGCAGGTCGAAGCGGTGACCTGCTTCGCGCGCTCCGCGTAGCGGTAGGACGCCCGCGGGTCGGTCCACCGGTCCACGTCGCCGTGCGCCAGCAGGACGGCCCGCCCGCCGAGGTGGTCGACCGGGTCACCGGGTTCGATCCAGGGCGCCAACGCGCACACCGCGGTGACCGCCGGGTCGTCGGCGATCCTCAGGGCGGTGCGTCCACCCATCGAGTGGCCGACCAGGGCGATCCGCGCCTCCGGGTGCCGCTCGCGCAGTCGGGCGAGGGCCCACCGGGCGTCGTGCACCGGGTCGCGGTCGGGTTCGTTCCACCCCCGGTACCGGTAGCGCAGGAGCCAGGCCGTCGGTCCCGCCCGGCTGATGTCCCGGGCGAGCGGCACCATCCGCTGGAACGACAGGTTGGCGCGGCTGGCGGGTTCGAGGCTGCGGGCGCGACCGCCCGGCAGCACGAGCACGGCGGCGGTGGCCGTCGCGGGTTCCCAGCTTGTGATCAGAGGCTGGGTGGACCGGTGGGAGTCGGAGCGGAGGGGGGACACGACTGTCATTCGGCGTGCGCCCGCCGGCAGATGGCTGGTGTGACGGGCATCACTTTCTGCCCGAGCGGGCGACCCGCGGGCCGTTCGGCTCCGAACCACCCCGGACGACCGAGCAAAAGGGGACGACGTGAGCGACGGTAAGACGGGGCACGCCCTGGCGCTGGCCGACCTGGTCGAGCGGGTGCTCGGCACCGCGCTGCCCGTGGGGCTGCGGGCCTGGGACGGAAGCGAGGCCGGCCCGACCGATGGTCCGCGGGTGGTGCTGCGGTCGCGCCGCGCCCTGCGCCGGTTGCTGTGGAACCCGGACGAACTGGGGCTGGCGCGAGCCTACGTCTCCGGTGACCTCGACGTCGAAGGTGACGTCACGACCGGACTGCGCCGGTTCTGGGCACTGGCCCGGACCGACCGGCCGCGTCGCCGGCTGTCCGCGTCCGACCGCTTCGCCCTGCTGCGAACCGCCGCGCGGCTGGGTGTCCTGGGCACCCGACCGCGACCACCGGCCGAAGAGGCCAGGTTGGCCGGTGGGCTGCACACCCGCCGGCGGGACCGCGCGGCCATCGCCCACCACTACGACCTGAGCAACGAGTTCTACCGGCTCGTCCTCGACCCGAACATGGCCTACTCCTGCGCGTACTGGGCGGACGGCGAACCGGGTTACGAGCTGGTCGACGCCCAGCGGGACAAGCTGGAGCTGATCTGCCGGAAGCTGGGCCTGCGTCCGGGGATGCGGCTGCTGGACGTCGGGTGCGGTTGGGGGTCGCTGCTGCTGCACGCGGCGCAGCACCACGGCGTGCACGCCACCGGCGTGACGCTGTCACGTCAGCAGCACGACCACGTCAGCGGCCGGATCACCGAACTCGGCCTGCAGGACGCCGTGGAGGTCCGGCTCCAGGACTACCGGGAGATCCCCGACGAGCCGTACGACGCCGTGGCGTCGATCGAGATGGGCGAGCACGTCGGCGAGGAGAACTACCCGGTGTACGCCTCGACCCTGCACCGCTTGCTGCGGCCCGGTGGCCGGTTGCTGCTGCAGCAGATGTCACGGGGCTCCACCGCGCCCGGCGGCGGCGCGTTCATCGAGTCCTACGTGGCGCCCGACATGACCATGCGACCGCTCAGCCGCACGTTGTCGCACCTGGAGAACGCCGGGCTCGAGATCAGGGACGTCCACGCACTGCGGGAGCACTACGTGCGCACGGTCCGGGAGTGGGCGGCAACCCTGGAACGGCGGTGGGACGACGTCGTCGCCCTGGTGGGCGAAGGTCAGGCGAGGGTGTGGCGGCTGTACCTGGCCGGCGGGGCGTTGGCCTTCGAGGACAACCGGATGGGTGTGGACCAGGTCCTCGTCGTCCGCCCGACCGTCGAGGGCGCGAGCGGGATGCCGTGGCACCGCGGCGACGTCCTGGCGGCGGACCCCGTCGCGTCCGGGCGGTGAGGGCATGACCTGGTCCGAGTTGCCCGCCGGATTGCCCGCCAACCTCGCCATCAGCGCCGGTGTGGTGGTGCTGCTGGTGGTGGTCACCTTCACCGTCTCGGTGGTCCGGGACCGGCATGACACCCTCGACATCGCCTGGGGATTGGGCTTCGCACTGGTCGCGGGCACGACGTTCGTCCTGTCGAGCGGCGAGGGCGACACCGCGACCCGCGTGCTCGTCACCGCGTTGACGGCGGTGTGGGGTGTCCGCCTGGCGGTCCACATCGGACTGCGAGGTCGAGGTGAACCGGAGGACCACCGCTACGCCGAGATGCGCCGCCGTGCCAAGGGGAACCCGCACCTGCACGTGCTGGTGCGCGCCTACCTGACGCAGGGCGTGGTGCTGTGGGTCGTCTCGCTGCCCGTGCAGGTGGCCCAGTACGGCCCGGGGGTCCACCCCGGACTGGTCGCGGCCGGAGTCGTGCTGTGGTCGGTGGGACTGCTGTTCGAGGCGGTCGGCGACTGGCAGCTGCGGCGGTTCAAGGCCGACCCCGACAACCGCGGGAAGGTCCTCGACCGGGGTTTGTGGCGCTACACCCGGCACCCGAACTACTTCGGTGACGCCTGCGTCTGGTGGGGCCTGTTCCTGCTCGCGTGCTCGTCCTGGTACGGCCTGGCAACCGTCGTGTCGCCGGTGTTGATGACGTTCCTGCTCGCCAAGGGGACGGGCAAACCGTTGCTGGAGGAGCACATGCGCCGTCGACGCCCGGCCTACGCCGCCTACGTGGAGCGGACGAGCGGCTTCCTGCCGCTGCCTCCCCGCCGCACCCGCTGAGCCGGGCACCTGTCGAAGACGATCGATCGGAAGGGGAACGATGGCAGGGCGTGAGCGCAAGCTCCGGTCCGTGTCGGTTGCCGGGGCCGGTGACGCCGGTGATGTGGGTGGCGCGTCGGCCGAGGAGTTGCTGTGCATGGTGG
>NZ_JNXC01000050.1 GCF_000716595.1 Saccharothrix sp. NRRL B-16314 | reverse complement strand
GCGCGCCCAAGGTCGACCCATCTGTTCCCGACCGCCGAAGTGGTGCGACGCGCACCACGTCACATTCTGGGCGGACGGCGGCACCACGGATCTGGACAATCTCGTTCTCCTGTGCCGCACGCATCATTCCCTGGTGCACCACTCACGCTGGCGGATCACGATGACCGGTGGTGTTCCGGCATTCATTCCTCCACGTCACGTCGACCCCACCCAAAGGCCCCGGCAGAACCTGCTTCACCGGCCGCCGATGCCCATCGCCGCCTGACGCGACGACCAGACCGGGCAACCGGCTCCGCTTCGCGTCCGCGGAGCCTTACCCGAGGTGGTGGACGAACCACGACGCGATGAGGTCCGTGGTTGCCGCCAGACCGGCCCGGTCGATCTCGTGCCCGACGCCGGGGTGCAGCACGAGTTCGGCCGGTCGGCCCAGCTCGCGCAGCCGCCGGTACATCTGCTCCGATTCCTCGGGGTTCACCCGCGTGTCGTTCTCGCCGTGCATGATCAGCACCGGCGCGACCACCCGGTCGGCGTGCTCCAGCGGGCTGCGGGCGGTCATCGCGGCGGCGTCGGCCGGGTCGTCGGGGTCGCCGATCCAGTCCCTGACCCGCTTGCGCCAGGTCGGCGGGAACGACCGGATGTCGCTGATCAGGTCCGACGGCCCGCACTCGCTGACGCCGGCGCGCCACAGGTCCGGCAGCATCGCCAGGCAGGCCAGCACGGCGAACCCGCCGTACGACGCGCCGTGCACGCCGAGCCGGTCCCCGGCCACCCAGTCGAGTTCCCGGAGGCGCCGCACGACCGCCGCCAGGTCCGCCAGGTCGCCGCCGCCCCAGTCGCGGTAGATCAACCGCTGGTAGCGCATCCCGTACCCGGACGACCCGCGGATGTTGGGTGCCGCCACCGCGACGCCCCGGGCGAGGAGTTCCTGGACCAGGGGGAAGAACGTCGGCAGCGACTGGACCTCCGGCCCGCCGTGCACCGTCACCACCAGCGGCACGGGTCGCTCGCGGGTCGCACCGGGCGGCCGGTACAGCAGGAACGACACCGCCTCGCCGTCCGCGCTCGTCGTCCACAGGACCGAGGGCACCACCATCCCGCCGGGAAGACCCGCGCCCGCGTCGGTGAGCCGCCGGGCCGTGCCGCGCGTCAGGTCGACCAGGTACAGGTCGGTCGCCGCGTCCGGCCGGCCGAGCTGCACCAGCAGGTCACCCGCCGGGGTGAACCGCAGGACGTGCCCGTCCAACCCGAACTCGGTCACCGCGACGCCGGCCGGCAGCCCTTCGACGTCTCGCGCCACGCCTCCGACGGGCGCCCACTGCAGCCGCGTGTACCCGTTCTCGTTGACGCCCCACGCCAGGGTCGAGCCGTCCGGTGACAGCGCCGCGCCCGCCACGTCGGCCTCCGGCGCGTCGATCCAGGTCAGCTCGCCGGTCAGGCTCAGCGCCGCCAGGCCGAGGAAGTCCCGGTCCCCCGTGGTGCACAGGTAGAAGCCCGACGAGTCGGGCAGCCAGGCCACCGGCTGGTGCTTGGCCGGGCCGCGGTCGGGGGTGACCGGCCGGGTCGTGCCGTCGGCCAGGTCGCACAGGAACAGGGTGTGCTCGGTGTTCTGGTGCAGTCGCAGCACGAGCAGCAGCCGGGAGTCCGGGGAAAAGCCCATCGGCAGGTACCGGTCGTCTCCGTGCAGCACGATCCGCTCGTCGCCCGTGCGGAGGTCCCGCACCCGCACGTCGAACACCTCGCGATCACGCGCGTTGCTCGCGTAGGCCAGGAGCGCGCTGTCGGCGCTGTAGGGCAGGCCGATGTGCCCGTGGGGAACGCCGACCTCGCACCGCACGCCGTCCTCGGCGACCAACCACTCCACCGAGCCGGTGTCGGGGTCGACCTCGGCGAGCCGGTGGTCCTCGCCGCCGTCAGGATCGACGACCACCAGCAGCCGCGCGCCGTCGGGCCGCCACAGGCAGCGGCGGACCGAGCCGGGCACCTCGACGAGCCGCGCCCGCCCGCCGGCCAGGGGCAGCACCCACGGCTGGGACCGGCCGGACCGGTCGCTCACGTAGGCGACCGCGGTGCCGTCCGGGCTCGGTTCCGCGCCGGTCAGCCACTCGAAGTCCGTCCAGCCCATAGCCCCGCCTCCGGCGTCCGGTCAGAACGTGTAGTTGACCACGAACGCCGGGTGGTCCGTGCGGTACATGGCGTACTTCTGGGTCGACACGAAGGTCAGGGTGCGGGCGATGACGTGCTGCACGTCGCCGTCGCCCTTGCGGAACCAGCCCGAGGGGACGCAGTTCTGGGCGTTCGTGGCCGAACCGGGGTTGTACTTCAGGTTCAGGTCGCCGACCACGACGTGCCGCGTCGTCGGTGACCCGGTGGGGTCGTGGGACAGGACCGTCGCGGGCACCAGCTCGCGGCACTGCGCCAGCGCCGTCGTGCCGGTCGTGCTCAAGTGGGTGGTGCAGGCGGTGAACCCGCGCACGGCGCTGAGCGCGCAGGCCCAGGCGCGGATCTCGTTGCCGCCGTCCTGGGCGGTGTAGGTGCCGTGGCCGCCCGTCGCGATGCCCTCCTTGACGATGATCCCGCTGCCGTAGGCGCCGCGACCGGCCGTGCACTGGTAGTCCGAGTTCGTGGACCTGTTGCGCACGAACGCGAACCGGTACGCGGCGGTCGCGCCCACGGCGGCGGTCAGGCGGGGCAGGTCGGACAGGCACACCTCGTTCACCGAGACGACGTCCGGCAGCCGGCGCTGGATCATCACGACGGCTTCGTCCACCGCGCGCCCGTCCTGGTAGCAGCCGGCGATGCCGCTGTTGCACAGGTTCATCTGGAGCACCTTGAACGCGGTGGCGGCGGCGGCCGGTACCGACAGCAGGCCACCCAGCAGACCACTCAGCAGGAGCACGACCATGGCGGAACCGGCGATCCGGCGCGGGAGGCCCATGCCGACATGCTCACACCGGGCCGCGCGCCAGCCGTACCGCCAAGCGGACCTCCGCCGCGCCGGCACTTCGGGACACCGGACCGCTCACTTGTTGTGCAGGCCGCCGTGGAGGTGCCCGACCTGGATGGTCGTCCCGGTGTTGCCGCCGCTGAGCACGTTGGAGGTGATGGTGCCGGCGGGCTGGGGCGTCGTCTCCCGCACGGCCTGCGCCGCGTCGAGGTCCTGCTGGTACTCGGCGATGCCGTGGGACAGCAGGTCACCGCTGGGCTTCGGCACGTACAGGTAGACCGTGCCGCTGTACTCCTTGAGCCGCACGAACCTCGGCACCACCCGGGAAGCGGGCAGCGTCGCGAAGCCGGCGGCCAGCACGTCGTCGAACACCCGCTGGGACAGCACCACCGAGAGGAACGTCTGGTCCGGGTCCGACCGGGTGAGGACGTCCCGGACGGGCTGGGAGTCGAGCAGCCGGTGGGTGGTGATCACCGCGCTGCCCACCACCGCGGCGGTACCACCGGGAGGGGCGTCGCGGACCGGTCCCACGTTCAGGCTGGCCCGCATCCGCAGGCGCAACCGGCGGTCCCGCGCGCGCAGCCGGACGTCCCGCGCGGCCAGCACGTCCTGGAGCGCGTCGAAGAACTTGCTGACCACGGCGGGCAGGTGACGGGTGTCGAATCCGATACCGAACCCGTCACCGGTGTTGTGCGGGAACAACGCCTCCTGCCACACGTGCCCGAGCCCGGCGCGCTCGAAGCCGAGCGCGACGACCTCGGGCACGATCTCCACCAGGTGCGCCTGATCAGGGTCGGAGTTGGAGCCGAACTCCTTGGTGTCGACCACGAGCACGGCTCGGTACGGCGGGAGTTCGACCGGTTCGCCGCCTTCGGCACCGTGATCGGGCATGGGTCTCCTCCTCGGAACACCGCACAAAAGTGACCGCAGTAGTTATCCCACAGTGCGAGCGTGGAAGCAGCGGCGACACGGCCAGGCCGGTGTCCGCGGGAGGGCGGAACCGCCAGGTTGACCCTGCTGTCCGGGGTCCAGCACAGTGGGTGCGTGCAGTGGGCTTTGAGCGTTCTGACGGTGGTCGCGTACGCCACGCTGCCGCTCGGCTCGTCGAGCTACGAGCAGCACCTCCTGCCGACGATGCTCGTCGGGCTGGTCTACGCCCTGGTCGCGATCTTCGGCTTCCAGCTGGTCCAGGGGCGCGGTCGGGCGTTCGCCGTGGCGTACGCGTGCGTGCAGGTGCCGCTGGGTTTCGTGCTGTTCTCGTTCTCCGGGGCGGCGGCGGGCGCCGTGCTGCTGCTGGTGGTCCTGGTGTCCCAGAGCGTGCTGCTGCTGCCGACGCCGGGCGCCGCCGCGGTCGCCGCGATCATCCCGCTGGTCCACGTGAACATGGCCTGGCCGGACGGGCTGTGGGAAGGGCTCAACACGCTGGCCGTCACCACGTTCACGTTGGTCGTGACGTTGCTGCTGGTGCGCGAGCAGCGCGCCAGGGCTGAGCTCGCGGCGGCCAACGAACAGCTGCGCGGGTACGCCGCCCAGGCCGAACAGCTCGCGACGACCCAGGAGCGCAACCGGCTCGCCCGTGACATCCACGACGGGTTGGGCCACCACCTGACCGTCGTGCAGATGCTGCTCCAGGCCGCGCGGGCGGTGATCGACACCGCCGATCCGGACCGGCTCGACACGATGCTGGCCAAGGCGCAGGACCAGTCGAAGCAGGCGCTGGCGGAGGTGCGCCGTTCGGTCGCCGCGCTGCGCGAACCCCGATCGGAGCCGCTGGTGGACGCGTTGCGGGTATTGGCGGGCGAAGCCGGTGTGCCCACCGGGGTGGAGGTCCGCGGCGCGGCCCGCGCCATCCCGGTCGAGGTCGAGGAATCGCTGTTCCGGGCGGCGCAGGAGGGGTTGACCAACGTGCGCAAGCACGCGGGCGCTTCCGCCGTGACCGTCGTGCTGGACTTCGACCGCGACGACGTGGTCCGGCTGGAGGTCCGCGACGACGGGTGCGGGCTGAGCGGGGACGTGCCGGCGGACACCGGGTACGGCCTGGTCGGCCTGCGGGAGCGGGTGGCGAACCTGGGCGGGCGGGTGTCCGTCGACTCGGCCGCCGACCGCGGCCTGACGTTGACGGTCGAGGTGCCGGCATGAGCGCGCCGGGTGCCGCCGTGCGGGTGCTGATCGTGGACGACCAGGCGTTGTTCCGGGAGGCGCTGGCGACGTTGCTGGAGGTGCAGCCGGAGATCGAGGTGGTCGGCGAGGCGGGCAACGGCGAGGAGGCCGTGCGGCGGTGTGCCGAGTTGCGCCCCGACGTGGTGCTGATGGACCTGCGGATGCCGGTGCTGGACGGGATCGCGGCGACCGACCGGCTGCGGGTGGAGCAGCCGGGCGTGCGGGTGCTGGCGCTGACCACTTTCGACGACGACGCGGACGTGTTCGCGGCGCTGCGGGCCGGCGCGGTCGGGTACCTCCTCAAGGACGTGTCGTCGGCCCGGTTGGTCGAGGCGCTGGTGGCGGCGAGGCGCGGTGAGTCGGTGCTCCAGCCGTCCGTCGCGGCCAAGGTCGTGGCCAGGGTGGCGCGGTTGCCGCATGAGGACACCCCCGTGAGGCAGCCACCGGCCGTGGCGCTGTCGGACCGTGAACTCGACGTCGTGCGGCTGCTCGCCGCGGGCCACAGCAACCGCGAGATCGCGGGGAGCCTGTACCTGGCCGAGGGCACCGTGAAGAACCTCGTCACCAGCGTGCTGTCCAAGCTCCAGGTGCGTGACCGCACGCAGGCTGCGCTGCGGGCGCGCGAACTCGGCCTGTGCTGAAGCCCGACCGGTGTTGCAGCCCCGCCCGTGCCGAGTTCCGGGGTCATGCCGGCCACATGACCTGACGCATGACCTTCGGCACCTGACCCGGCTCCCCCGCCGGCCGACGATCTCCGTAGCACTGGAAGCCAGTTACGGAGGAGCCGCCATGAATCCCGAACAGACGATCACCACGTCCCGTCCGCCCCAGCCCGAGCCGAGGGCGCGCGCCGTGTGGCGGTTCACCCGTCACTTCCTGGAGATGGCCGCCGCCATGGTGGTCGGGATGGTCGTCCTGGAGCCGGTCTGGTCGTTCGTGTGGCCGGGCCTGGCGGACGTCGTGACCGCGCACGTGCTGGTGATGGCGACGAACATGTCGCTGGGCATGGCGTTGTGGATGCGGATCCGCCGCCACGGCTGGGCCGGCATCGCCGCGATGTCCGCCGCGATGTACGTGCCGTTCCTGGTGCTGCTGCCGTTCCACTGGACCGGCCTGCTGTCCGGGATGGCGCTGATGACCGCCGGGCACGTGCTGATGGTCCCGGCGATGCTGGTCGCGATGCTGCGCCGCCGGCACGAGTACGGGTGCTGAGCGATGCGAACCGCGCTCCGGCTGGGCGGAACCGCGCTGGTGTTCCTGCTCGCCTCCCTCGCCCTGCCCACGGCTCTCGGCACCCCGACCGCCTTGGGCACGTTCGACGACCTGTACGCGCCGCGGACCGACAGCGCGTCCCCCGAGCCCGCACCCGTGGCGCACGACCCCGCCAAGCCGACCGCGGTGGTCGTCGTGGGCGACCACGGCGCCGTCGTCTCCGACACGCTCGCGCCTTACGAGATCCTGGCCGCGACGGATGCGTTCAACGTCTACACCGTCGCGCCGACCGGTCACCCGGTTCCGCTCACCGGCGGCCTGGACCTCGTTCCGGACCTGAGCTTCGCCGAACTCGACGGCCTGCTCGGCGCGCCGGCCGACGTCGTCGTGGTGCCCGCCCTGCCCGACGTCGGCGAGAGCACGTCGAAGCCGGTGACGGACTGGGTCGCCCGGCAGGCCTCCGGTGGATCGCTGGTCCTGGGCATCTGCAACGGGTCACGGGTGCTCGCGGCGGCCGGTCTGCTCGACGGACGCCCGGCCACCTCGCACTGGCTCCGCATCGACGGCGTCGAAGACCTCTACCCGGCGGTCGACTGGGTCCGGGGCACGCGGTACGTGGACGACGGCGACGTCGTCAGCACGGCGGGCATCCTGTCCGGGATCGACGGCACGCTGCGCGTGGTCGAACGGCTCGTCGGACCGGGGGCGGCGGCACGTGCGGCGGACGTGGTCGGTTGGCGCCACTACCGGCGCGGCACGGCGGCGCCGATGGAGCAGGCGCAAGTCGGGCCGGCCGACGCCGTGGTCGCGTTCAACACCGCTTTCGGGTGGGACCGGCCCACGGCCGGGGTGCTCCTCACCGAGGGGGTCGGTGAGATCGAACTGGCCTCCGCCTTCGACGCGTACGGGCAGTCGTCGGCAGTCCGAACGCTGGCCGTCGGTCATGGTGCCGCGCCGGTGCGCTCCCGGCACGGGCTGACCTTCGCGCCCCGGGCATCGCCGACGGACGATCTCGACCGGCTGGTGGTGCCGGGTGCGTCGGCGGCGGCGCGGCGCGCGGCGGACCGGTACGCCGACCTCGCGCCGGTCTACCTCCACGGTGAGCCCGGTTTCCCGTTCGACGGCGTGCTGCGCGACCTCGCGGACAGCACGGACGTGGCCACGGCGGTGTGGACGGCGAAGGTGTTGGAGACCACCTCGCCCTCACCGGTTCGGCCTGGCCGTGGACCCTCACCCTCCGACCGCTCTCGCTCGCCGCCCTGGGTGTGCTGGCGGCGCTCGGTGTGATGCGCGTGGTTCGGGGCTCGCGCACGTCGTTGCGCCGGCGGTGACCGGGGTGCGGGTCGAGCACACGCCTTGGGGCCAGGGCGTTTCAGGTTCCGGTCAGGCCTCGGTAGCGGTGCGCGACCCCACCCGGGAACAGGTACTCGGCCAGCACGTTGCGGGTCCGGCGGGACGGGAGCCCCATGTCGTGCATCAGCTCGTCCGCGCAGTGGATGTCGTAGGGGCCGAAGTCGTAGCCGCCGGAGCCGGGCAGCACCTGTTCCTGCCACGCGAGGCGGGCGTCGATGGCTTCCTGCATCCGCTGTTCGTCCGGGATGGTGCGCAGTGCCTCCCCTTGGCCGCGACCGGCCAGGAAGTGACGGGTCAGCCAGTGCGCGGTGAGTTCCATGCCCAGGATGTTGTTGAAGACCTGCCGGAAGCCGACGAACCCCAGGCGGTCGACGCCGGGTGGCACGATGCCCCGGTAGAGGCGCAGCCGGCCGGCGGAATCGTGCACCCGCACGCCCGGGTCGAGGAACGGGAAGACCTTGTGGTGGCCGGTGGCGAACACGATGACGTCCGCCGGCGCCTCCTCGCCGGTCGAGAGCCGCAGCCCTTCGCCGGTGTACGCCTCGACCGCGCTGACCTTGGCGTCGATCAGGCCGCGGCGGACGGCGCGCACGTAGCCGCGGGGCATGACACCGGCGTGGGCGAGGTGGAAGGGGAGGGCGTGCGCGGGCCGCAGGTGCTTCGGCAGCCGGTAGAGGCCAGTGGAGAGCAGCATGTCGCGGGTGATGACTGCCCAGAGGACCCGCTTGGCACGGTCGCCGAGGCGGTCGATCGGGCGGACGCAGGCCGGGTCGTGGTAGCGGGGTAGGAGCGACTCGCCGAGCCTGGTCATCAGGACCCACCGGTAGCCGACCAGGCCGAGCAGGAGCCGTTCGGGGACCATCCAGTTCACCTTGCGCTGCACGAGCGTGGCCGAGGCCGCCTCGCGCGCGGCACGGGTGATCAGGTCCAACGCCGACTTCCCGCCGCCCACGACGACCACGCGCCTACCGGTGAACGTCCCGGCGCGCACGTCGTTTGAGTGCAGCACCGTCCTGGGGAACGAGCCGCGTCCGGGCAGGTCGGGCAACCGGGCGTGGTGGTGGGCGCCGCTGGCGACGACGACGTAGTCGAACGTCTCGGTCCGGACCTGTGCCGCTTCGTCCCCGGTGGGCCGGGAGTCGACCGACCAGCCGGAGGCGCCCACCCGTCCGGGACCGGCCACCGGTCGGACGGAGACCACCTCGGTGCCCGGCCGGAGGTGTTCCAGCACGCCGAACGCCTTGGCGTAGTCCTCCAGGTAGCGCCGGCTGTCCACCGCGCTGGCGAACCGCAGGCGGTTGGGCAGGTCGGCGAACTCGAAGAGGCGGGGTGCGGACTGGTTGGCCAGGCCGTCGTAGCAGCCGCCGGGCGCCCAGATGCCGCCGACCACGTCGTACTTGTCGAACACCGTGACGTCGAAACCGTTCTCCAGCAGCACTTTCGCGGTGACGATCCCTCCGGGCCCGGCACCGACGACGCACGCTCGCATAGGCTGCCACTCCCCTGGTGATCGGTGTGTCCGGCACTCCCATCATCCCGGTCCAGCGAGCAGTTCGGGGGGTGACCGGCGGCGTGGCCGACTCGCTCGGCCACGCCGCCGGCGCCGGTGGTCAGGACCCGATCTTGCCCACGCCCGCGCCGGCCGTCACCACGGCCTTGACGGTGTTCGGGTCGGTCAGGGTGTAGGCGTAGTAGTCCCGCGGCTCCTGCACCGTGCCGCTGCAATCAGGCCGGCCGGACTCGCCGACGAACACGTTGTTCCGGGCGACGCACCGCCCGCCCGGACCGGCGTAGTTGTTGCTCACCGGCTCCTCGACGTCCTCGAAGTAGTTGCCCTCCACCACACAGCCCGAGTCCGCCTGGCACGCCACGCCGACGTCCGTGTTGTAGAAGTAGTAGTTGTTGTAGACGTGCACCGGCTCGCCGAAGCGGACCCGCGGGTTGCGCTGCGGGGTCGCGTCGAACCAGTTGTGGTGGTAGGTGACCTTCAGCCGGCCGACGTCCTGCGCGCCGTTGTCGTCGTCGTGGCCCAGCAGCATGTTCTTGCTGTGGTCGTGGGTGTGGTTCCAGGACACGGTGACGTAGCTGGACCCGCGCTTGATGTCGATCACGCCGTCGTACCCGTCCGCCAGGTCGTTGTGGTCGAGCCAGACGTGGTGGGAGAACATCTGCACGTTGATCGCGTCGTCCGCCCAGTTGCGGAACACCAGGTTGCGGACGACGACGTTGTGCACCGCGTCGGCCGGCGGCGACGTCGCGTCGGACGGTGGCAGGCCGATGTTCAGCCCGCCTCCGGTGAAGCCCGAGGTGGAGCCGATGCCGACGATCGTCTTGTCCGACGTGACGTCGTGCATCGGGCCGGGCAGCGCGATCATGCCGCGCACGCAGATGTTCAGCGGCCCGACCCGGGCGATCGCGGACAGGAACTCCGCCGCCGTGTCGACCTCGATCGTGGGACCGCCCGCGCCGCCGGTGGTGCCGTTCTGGCCCCACGCGTCGACCGAGGCGAACCCCTGGGGACTGCCCGAGGTGGCGCACGCGCCGGGCGGCAGGGTGGTGGTCGTCGTGGTCGTGGTGCTAGTCGTGCTGGTCGGCCCACCGGAACCCGGCACGTCGGTCACCACCACGTCGTCGAACGCCGCGGCGGCGTAGTAGGTCGCCACGCCGATCTTCCCGCTGCCGAACGTGGCGTCGGTCGCCGTCACCACTGCGGCGCCGTCCACGAAACCGCGCAGAGTGCTGCCGAATGCTTCAAGCCGCAACGTGTACCAGGTGCCGACCGACACGGTGGCCGGCGCGGACGCCAGGGTGGTGTGCCCGCCGCCGACCCGCTTGCCGAGCACCACCGAGCCCGAGTTCGACAGGCCCAGGTAGTAGTAGTTGCCGGTGTTCTGCACGCGGGCCGTCACCGCGACGTGCCGGCCCGACCCGTTGAACGCGGCCGGCTTGACCCGGACCTGCGCCGCCTGGCCGGTCCAGACGGCGCCCGCGAGCGCCCGGGCGTCGGTGCTCGTGCCGGACTGGCGCCAGGCCCGCGTGCCGTCCGCGACCACGGACCAGCTGCCGCCGCTGGAACTCCAGCCGGTCGAGTCGCCGTCCTCGAAATCGTCACCGAACAGGGTCGCGGCGGATGCCGACGGCACCACCAGAAGTGCCACCGCGAAGATGAATCCGCTCGCCACCGCGACGAGCGACGCTAATCTTCCGTGCTTGCTCAAACCGAGCCTCCTCATGCGAATCGGGCGTCGGTGGCCGATTCACGTGTTCACGGTCGTGAATACGTTCACGCAGGTGAACACGGCTACTGCGGCTGCCGACAAGCGGAGGCGACGGTTGGCGGCACGCTGAGAGAAATGGGCGATCACCTTGCAGTCGAAGGTAATGGCAGGTTTCCGGCGCGTCAACGCCGATCACCCGAGGAACATCGGAACCGTTTCGCACCTAATGGCCTAGAAAAGGCCGCGGAAGCAATGCGCGGTGGTCAGCGCACGCCCGCGACCGGAGGCCCGTCGACCGGAACGACCGCGCCGCGGACCTCCGACAGCAACGCGCGCATGGCGTGCTCGGCCGCCTCGGGATGGCGGGACGCGACCGCCCGGGCGACCTCCTCGTGCAAGTCCAACGCGGTGGGCACGGGCTTCTCCGGCATGAGCCCGAGGGACGTCCGCCCGCGCAGGACCACCGCCACCACGTCCTTGAGCGCGGCGAACATCTCGTTCCCGCCCGCCTCCAGCAGCAGCGCGTGGAAGGCGATGTCGAGTTCTAGGAACGACTCCAGCCGGCCCGCCTCGCCCTCCCGGCGCATCCGCGCGGCGAGGTCGAGCAGGCGCTCGCGCTCCTTCGCCGACGCGTTCCACCCGGCCCGCGCCGCGGCCACCGGTTCGACCGCGATCCGCAGTTCGGTGAGCGAGCGCAGCTGGGCGTCGCGGTTCGGGCCGGCCAGCTGCCACCAGATCAGCCGCGGGTCGTAGACCTGCCAGGCCGACCTCGGCCGCACGGTGATGCCGACCCGGCGCCGGGACGTCACCAGGCCCATCGACTCCAGCACCCGCATCGTCTCGCGGGCCACCGTCCGCGAGACCCCGAACTGTTCCTGGATGCCGTCCAGGGTCAGGACCCGGCCTTCTTCGAGGTCCCCACTGGTGATCCGCAACCCGATGGTGTCGAGCACGGAGGCGTGCAGGGCATCGCCCGTCCCGCCTGCTTGACGTTGTACCTGCACCGCAGAAGCGTAGCCCGAGCGGCCTTCCTCAGCCCGCTCAAAGGTGATACCTTTCGCCGCCAAAGGTACTACTTTTCACGGGTGAACGATCTCGTCGCCGCAGCCGAGGGGTGTCCATGACCACGACCGCCGATCCCGCCGTGCCGACCTGCGTGGTCGTGATGGGCGTGTCCGGTGCGGGCAAGAGCACGGTCGCCCGACTGCTGGCGGACCGGCTCGGCTGGCCGATGGCCGAGGCCGACGAGTTCCACCCGGCCGCCAACATCGCGAAGATGTCCGCCGGCACCCCGCTGACCGACGACGACCGCGCGCCCTGGCTGGCGGCGATCCGCGACTGGATCACCGGACGGGCGGCGGCGGGCGAGAGCACCGTCGTCACGTGCTCGGCGCTGAAGAGGTCGTACCGGGACGTGCTCCGCGCGGCCGACGCGCGGGTCCGGTTCCTCTTCCTGGACGGCGCGGGCGACGTGATCGGCGGGCGGATGGCGCTGCGGTCCGGCCACTTCATGCCCCCGTCGCTGCTGCAGTCCCAGTTCGCCGCCCTCGAGCCGCTCCAGTCCGATGAGGACGGTGCGGCCGTGGACGTGCACGAGACCCCCGAACTGATCGTCGAGCAGGCAGTCACCCGGCTCGACCTCGTGGCCGCGACCCCGGCCGATCACTGAGCCCACCGGGGAAACACCCCGCATGGGATACCGAGGAGCAACGGAGCTGCCGATGACCACCACTGAAGACTGGGTCCAGACGCTCGGCGCGGGCGCGCTGCTGGGCATCGCGGGAGGCGCGATCGCGCTCCTGCTGATCCTGATCATGTACCTGCGGGTGCACGCGTTCCTGGCGCTGGTGGTGGTCAGCCTGCTCACCGCGTTCGCCGCGGGCATCCCGGCGTCCGCTGTGGTACCGACCCTGACCGGCGGGTTCGGCACCACGCTCGGCAGCGTCGCACTGCTGGTCGGCCTCGGTGCGATCCTCGGCCGCCTGGTGGAGGTGACGGGTGGCGCGCAGTCGCTGACCGACGCGCTGATCACCCGGTTCGGCGAGGACCGGGCGCCGCTCGCGCTCGGCATCAGCTCGCTCGTGTTCGGCTTCCCGATCTTCTTCGACGCGGGCCTCGTGGTGATGCTGCCGATCGTGTTCGCGGTGGCGCGACGGCTCGGCGGCGGTGTGCTGCGCTACGGCCTGCCCGCCGCGGGCGCGTTCTCCGTGATGCACGTGTTCGTCCCGCCGCACCCCGGCCCGGTCGCCGCGACCGAGCTGCTGGGCGCCGACGTCGGCCTGGTCATCGCGTTCGGCCTGCTGCTGGCGATCCCCACCTGGTACGTGACGAGCTACCTGTACGGGCTGTGGGTGGGCAAGCGGCTGGTGCTGCCGGTGCCGACGATCCTCAGCGGCGGCCCGCAGGCCGAGCACGACGACAACCCGCCGCGGCCGGCGACCGTCGTCGCGCTCCTGCTGCTCCCGCTGGTCATGATCTTCACGAACACCGGTCTCGACGCCGCTCGTGCCGCGGGCTGGGTCGACGGCGACGCATCCTGGTACCAGGTGGCGCGTGCGCTCGGTTCGACGCCGGTCGCCCTGCTGGTGACCGTGCTGGTGGCCTCGCTCGTGCTCGGCATCCGCCGAGGCAAGGGCAAGGAGACCGTCGAGAAGCTGGTCGACTCGGCGCTCGGCCCGGTGTGCGCGGTCATCCTCATCACCGGCGCGGGCGGCATGTTCGGCGCGGTGCTGCGGGCCGGCGGTATCGGCAAAGCCCTCTCCGACGGGTTGGCCGACCTCGGCATGCCGGTGTTCGTCGCCGGTTTCGTGATCGCCGCCGCGCTGCGCGTCGCCCAGGGCTCGGCCACGGTCGCGCTCACCACGGCGGCGGGCCTGGTGCAGCCGGTCGTGCAGGCCGGCGGGTTCAGCGCGCTCGAGCTGGCCGCGATCGTGCTGGCGCTGGCCGCCGGTTCGGTGATCGCCAGCCACGTCAACGACTCCGGCTTCTGGCTGGTCGGCCGCCTGATGGGGATGGACGTCCGGACCACCCTGAAGACCTGGACCGTCATGGAGACCACGATCAGCCTGGTCGGCTTCGCGTTCGCCTCGGTCCTGTTCCTGGTCGGGTGACCCGGCCGACCCAGCCGGCCTGACCGACCCGGCCGACCCGGTCCGATCCCACGGCCTCCGGCGGCGAACCGCGACTTGATCCGGTTCGCCGCCGGAGGCCGTTCTCGCGACCGCATCAGGCGACGGGCGTCGGCACTCGATCCGCTCGACGCGCCCGCACGTAGTGCGCGACGACCGCCAGCGTGGCCGCCAGGAACACGATCTGGAGCAGCGTGCGCGGCAGGAGCTGGTCGCCCAGCGACGGCGAGATGCCCTGCTCGGCCGCGTAGACGTTGGCCGGGAACATCACGACGAGCAGCGCGCTCAGCCCCGCCGCCGCCCACGGCGCGGTGCGCCACCACAGCAGGCCCACCACACCCGCGAACTCCAGCACACCGGTCACGGTGACGAGCAGCCCCGGCTCCGGCAGCGCGGGCGGGACCATCGCGATCAACTCCTCCCTCATGCCGATGAAGTGCGCCCCGGCGGTGAGGGTGAACATCGCGGCCAGGCCGCCCCTCAGGGCGATCGACCAGTGCTTGCGGAACAGCAGCAGTGCCGCTGAAACGACGATCAGAACGACGAACGGAGCCACGGGAACCTCCCCAGAACGAAACTTGTCACCGACAAGATGCACCGGCGGTGCCCATCTTGTCAACGACTAGATACGCTGGGGCCATGAGTCCTTACCACCACGGCGACCTCCGACGGGCCGTGCTGGCCGCCGCCGTCACCGCGATCACCGAGAACGGGCCCACCGCGATCAGCCTGCGCGACCTGGCTCGCCGGGTCGGCGTCTCGCACGCCGGGCCGGTGCACCACTTCAAGGACAAGGCCGGCCTGCTCACCGCCCTGGCCGCGGAGGGTTTCGACCTGCTCGCCGACGCGCTCGTCGAGACCCGCGACAGCGGCGGGAACTTCGTCGAGATCGGCGTCTCGTACGTGCGCTTCGCCATCGAGCACCGCGCGCACTTCGAGGTGATGTTCCGCCCGGACCTCTACCACTCGGACGACGAGTCGGTGGCGACCGCGCAGCAACGGGCGCGGGAGGTGCTGGTCAGCGGCGCGGGGCAGGTGCCGGGCGACCGCGATCCCGAGGTCGCGAAGCTGGCCGCGTGGTCCCTGGTGCACGGCTTCGCCACGCTGTGGAACACCGGATCGCTGTCCGATCCCGGCGACGACCCGGAAAGCACCGCGCGGGCCGTCGCCGGAATGCTCTTCTCGAAGTAGGGCGGATCAGCCGGTGCCGGTCCAGCCGGTGGGGACGTGGCCGACGCGCACCCGCTGCGGGTGGTCGCCCACCGGCACCGAGACGATCTTGCGGCCGGTGGCGAAGTCGATCGCGGTGACCTGGTCGGCACCGCTCTCGGAGATCACGCAACTGCGCCCGTCACCGCTGACGGTCGCCCAGTACGGCTTGGCGGCGGGCACGAGCGGGCCTTCCCGCAGGGTTTCCCGGTCCACGACCACCGCGTAGTCGTCCATCGTCCCGGCGACGCACAGCTTGTCACCGGCCGGGCTCATCGCCATGCCGTGGTGGCGCGAGTCGTTGACCCAGGTGGTGCGGTCCTCGCTGGTGGCCGGGTTCTTCGGCAGTTCCTTGTGCCGCGTGACGCGATCGGCGGCCACGTCGTACTCCAGGAAGCCGTGGTGGAACGACACCTGGAAGTACAGCTTCGACCCGTCGGGCGTGAACGCCACCGGGCGCAGGGCGTCGGACAGGTCGGAACGGCCGAACGCGTCCAGGCGCTGCCTCATGTCGATCACCTTCACCTGCCGGAAGGTGGCGGCGTCGACGACGGTGATGCGCCGGTCGCCCTTGGTGAAGTCGAACGCCGGGTCGTCCAGGGCGGTGTTCACCTCGCCGATGGACATGTTCCAGAGGTGCCGGCCGTTGTCGGTGAACACGTTCTCGTGCGGCTTGTCACCGGTCGCGAACGAGCCGAGTTGGCGGCCGGTCACGATGTCGAGCACGTGCACGGTGTTGGACGTCGAGGCGGACACCGCGATCCGGTGGCCGTCGGGTGAGACGGCCATGTGGTCGGAGCGGAAGCCGGAGACCGGGAACCGCCACTTGATGTGACCGGTGGCCAGGTCGATCGAGACCACGTCGGCGAAGCTGGGCCGGGAGGCGACGACGGCGGTGCCGTCGGGTGTCGTGAACATGTCGTCGACGAACTGGTCGTGCCCTTCGCCGGGACCGGACCTGATGCCGAGGAAGTAGGCGAGCTTGAAAGGGTTGAGGTAGATCTCCCACAGCCGCTCGTCGCGGTCCGGGATCACGTTCACCCGGCCGATCCGGGCGAAGTCCCCGCCTGCGGCGATCACGTCGGCGGTGCCGTCCCAGTTGTTGCCGACGAACATGACTTGACGCAGCGCGGTGGCCGCGGGTGCGGGTGAGGATGCGGGTGCAGCGGGGGCGGCGAGGGCAGGGGCGGCGGCGGGTGTCGTGGCGGCCAGGACGCCGGTGGCGATGACGCCGAGCAGACGCGTGCGGCGACTGCGCTTCCGCCCGTTCGACATGGGTTCCTTGCTCATGAGAACTCCCAACCGGGGTACGGGATTTGTCCCATCTGCGCGGGTATTCCGATCCACGCCGGTGTTACCGTTCAGTAGCAAGGAATACCAGGCCGCCACCCGTCCGCGGTAGGGCCGTGGTCATGAGAACCTGTCGCCCGGCGTCCGGTTCGGACCCGGTTGAGATCAGTGTCACTAGGGTAGGTGGGTTCTTGTGGGCAAGTGGTGCCGATGCCATGCTCCAGCCATGAGACGTGGGGGCGATTCAGCGGTTGACCAGGCGTTAACCGGGTCCGTGGAGCGGTCGACCGACAAGGGGGCCCGCACGTGAATCCCCTGCTGATGCCGATCGTCGCCGCCCAGGGCATCTGGGTGCGGAAATCGATCAAGCTGCTGCCGCCGGCCGCCGGTCCGACCACGGGTTCGGCGGGCGACGCCGCGACGGGCCTGCCGGTGCGCATCGCCGTCGTCGGCGAGTCCACGGCGGCGGGTTGCGGTGTCGACGCGCACGACGAGGGGTTCCCCGGCAGCCTGGCCCGCACGATCGCCGAACGCACCGATCGGCCGGTCACGTGGGAGGCGATCGGGCAGCACGGCGCGACGGCCCGCCGGATCCGCTACAAGCTCCTCCCCCAGCTCGGCGAAGACCTCACGGTCGCGGTGCTCCTCGCGGGCGCCAACGACGTGCTCGGCCGACGCACCCCGGCGCAGTGGGCGGAAGACCTCGGCGCGGTGGTGGACGAGCTCGGCAAGCGCGCCGAACACGTTGTCGTGGTGGGGATTCCGCCGTTCAAGACGTTCCCGTCGCTGCCGGGCACGCTGCGCCGCTACCTCTCCCAGTGCGCGGGCGCGCTCGACGCGGCGTCCCAGCGGGTGTGCGCGGAACGACCGGGCGCGCTGTGGATCAACTCGACCGACGTGATGCCGATCGGCCCGGACTTCTTCTCCGAGGACCGCTTCCACCCGTCGGCGTACGGCTACCTCCGCTGGGCGCAGGCCGTCGCCGACCACATCCCGCTCCACGACCCCGCCTGACGTGGACACCGACCTCCCTTACGTGGACGAGCACAGCGTGCTCGTCCCGGCGCCGGCGATGGCCGTGTGGCGCAGCCTGGCCGCGGTGATGACGCGCTCCCCTGCCGGCAGCAGCGCGGCCATGGGACTGCTGTTGGCCACCGAGCCGCGTCGGGCCGGCGGGACGCCGTTCGAGGTGGGCTCGACCATCACCGGGTTCGCGGTGACGTCGGCCGTGCCCGGTCGGCTCGTGGAACTCACCGGGCGGCACCGGTTCTCGCGGTACCGGCTGGTGATGACCTTGGCGGAGCAGTCGGGCGGCACGCTGCTCAGCGCACGCAGCTACGCCGAGTTCCCCGGGCCGCACGGGTTCGTGTACCGGCAGCTCGTCATCGGGACCGGCGGGCACCGGCTCGTCGTGGCGGCCCTGCTCCGCTCGGTGCGCCGCCACGCCCGGAAGAACAGCGCCGGTGCCGGTAACCCGGACCAGGGCTGAAGAACGACGCCGCCCGACCCCGGACGCGAGGTCCGGGGATCGGGCGGCAGCCGGTGCGATCACGTGGCCGCTAGGCCATGCTCGTCTCCCGCACGCGGTCGCGGAGCACGACGCGGGTGAACTTCGAGGGCACGTTCACCACGATGCGGCTCTTGGCCTCTTCGGGGCGCGGGTCGGGCCGCTCCAGCTCGCACTGGGTCAGCACCTCCTTGATGACCGCCTTCATCTCCAGCAGCGCGATCTTGTCGCCGATGCAGCGGATGCGGCCACCACCGAACGGGATCCACGTGAACGTGCCCGGCTTGGAGTCCAGGAAGCGCTCCGGGCGGAACTCGTCCGGGTTCTCGTAGGTGGACTTGTCGTGGTTCACCAGGTAGGCGCTGGCCCACAGGTGCATCCCCGGCTCGAACTGCACGCCGCCGATCTCGATCGGCTTCTTCACCTCGCGCACGATGATGTTCGGGATCGACGGGCGCAGGCGCAGCACCTCGTTGATCACGGCCATCAGGTAGGCGTCGCTCTCGCCCGCGTCGATCTCGTCGCGCAGCCGCTTCAGCGCCTCGGGGTGCCGGGTCAGGTACTCGAACGTCCACGCCATCGCGGCGGCGGTCGTCTCGGTGCCGGCCAGGAAGATGGTCATCATCTCGTCGCGGATCTCGCGCGGGCTCAACGGCGTGCCGTCGTCCTCGTGCGTGATCCCCAGCAGTACCGACAGCAGGTCGTCGCCGCGGTAGTCGGACTCCCGGTGCTCCTCGATGGTCTCGTAGATCAGCGCGTCCGCCTTGTCCCGCAACTGGAGGAAGTTCTCCAGCCCCAGCGACTTGATCGAGCGGAACAGCTTCAGGACCCGCGGCGGCATCTTGTGGAGCATCATCGGCGAAGCGATGCTGTTGTTGAACTCCATCATCTGCAGCAGCAGGTCGAGCAGTTCCTCCCAGCGCCGCGGCGTCCGCGAGCCGTAGACGACCTCGCGGATCACGTGCAGCGTGAAGCGGTGGATGTGCGGGTGCAGCGGCATGTCCTTGCCACGCGGCCAGCTCGCCACGTCCTCCTTGGCCATCCGGGGGATCGCCTCGCCGATGCGCATCAGCGCCGCGCCGTGGTAGCTCGGCATGAGGAGCTTGCGGCGCACCTTGTGTGCGTCCTCGTCCAACCACGCCAGGCCGCTGGTGCCGGTCCACTTCTCGATCGTGGCCGAACCGGTACCGGTGTGCAGGACGTCGGCCGGCGCCAGGAACATCGCCTTGACGTCTTCCGGGCTGGTGAGCATGTACACCGGGCGGGCCGGGATGCGGATGCTGACCTGGAACCGGGGGCCGTAGCGCTCACGGCGCTTCTCCACGAACGCCTGCGGGTTGGTCCAGTAGCTCAGCAGCTGCACCACCGCCGGCGCCTTGGAACCCGGCAGGGAGGTGGCGGGGATGGCCGCGGCCTCGCGCCCCTTGGTGTCACCGGGACTTGCAGTGGGGGAATCCATTTCCTTCACCTTTCTCGACCATCGCGTGGCCACGTCACGATTCGACTCGCTCACCGAGCTGAGAACGCATATCCGGCAACCGGATGCCGTCCGGCCCCGGTCACCGCCAAGTGCAGTCCGCCCACGAACCCCGGCACCGCCGCGCGCGGTGGCGGGGGGTGGGGTGCGGCAACGTCAGGGCGTACTTCTAGCACGGTCGAGGCCACTGCGGTGGCCCCTGGAACGCTTTGCCACGACACGATTCGGTTCACGACTCCAACCACTCCCGCGTCGCTTCCGCGGTCGCCGTCGCCGCGGACTCGATCAGGGCGAAGTGATCGGCGGGGAGCACGACCTGGTCGGCGCCGACGTCCCACGCGGGCCAGTCGGCGGTGTCGGCCTCGCCGAGTGGTTCGCCCGCCCGGATCAGCAGGCTCCGGGTGGTGATCGGCGTCGCCCGGTGCTCGGCCAGCAGGCGCATGTACGTGCCCATGGCGAGCCAGTTGGCGTCGTCGATGGCGATGGCCTCGTCCTCGCGACCGAGGATTTCCGTCATCACCGCGGAGAAGACGCGGTTGGTCTCCTCCCCGCGTTCCGGCATGGGGGTGTCGATCAGCACGACGCCCTCCGGCTTGACGCCCGCCGCCTCGAACGCGGCGGCGAGGGAGTGCGCGATGACGCCACCGGTCGAGTAGCCGACCAGCACGAACGGCGCGTCGCCTACGGCCCGGCGGATGGAGCCCGCCAGGACCTCGACCGCGGCGTCCCAACTCCCCGGTGACGGCTCGGTGCCGCGGAAACCCGGGAGCGAGCAGGCGAAGACGTCCCGCGTGCCCTCGAAGTGGTCGGCGAACCGCATGAACTGGTGCGGTCCGGAGCCCACCACGAAGGACGGCACGCAGACGACCTTCGTCAGGTCACCGCCCGAGGCGAGCCGCACGACGTACCCGTCGTCGCCCAGTTCCGCCGCCGACGCGAACGTGGGCCGGAACTTCGACATCCCGGTCAGCAACGGCACCGTGTCGGCGACCGAACCGGCGGCGTGCGCGTGCCGGAGGAGTGCGCTGAGCGTTCCCTGGCCGTCCTGGGGCGCCTTGACGCCGCCGTCACGCGGTGCGGCCTGCTCCGCCACCGCGCCGACCTCCGTCAGCAGGAACCGCGCGATGGCCAGCGGTGTCGGGTGGTCGAACACCAGCGTTGTGGGCAGCCGCACGCCACTGGCCTGCGTCAGCCGGTTGCGCAGCTCCACCGCGCCGAGCGAGTCGATGCCGAGGTCCTTGAACGCCCGGTCCGGATCGACGGCGTCGGCGGACGCGTGGCCCAGCACGGCCGCGACCTGAGCCTGGACCAGTTCGAGGACAACCCGTTCCCGGTCGGCTTCGGCGATACCGGCCAGCCGCCGGTCCAGCGGGACGCCGGCGCTCTCGACCTTCCGCGCCGGAGCACGCACCAGACCGCGGAGCAACGCGGGCAGCATCCCCGCCCGTGCCTGGAGCCGCAACGCGGCGAAGTCCAGCCGCACCGGCACGAGCAGCGCTTCACCGAGCCCGTTGGCGCGGTCGAACAGCTCCAGGCCCAGCTCGGTCGACAGCGCGCCGATGCCCTGGCGCTCCAGCCGCGCGATCTCGGCTTCGTCCAACCCGCCGGACATGCCGCCCGCCTCGGCCCACAGACCCCAGGCCAGCGAACTGGCCGGAAGTCCTTCGGCCCGACGCTTGGCGGCCAACGCGTCCAGGAACGCGTTCGCGGCGGCGTAGTTGCCCTGCCCCGGACTGCCGATCAACGCAGCCACCGAGGAGAACATGACGAACGCCGACAACTCCAGGCCCGCCGTCAATTCGTGCAGGTGCAACGCCGCATCCATCTTCGGTCGCATCACCCGCTCCAACTGCTGCGGGGTGAGCGAACCGACCACGCCGTCGTCCAACACACCGGCCGCGTGGATCACGGCGGTGAGCGGGTGCTCCAGCGAGCCGATCAGCTCGGCCACCTGACCACGATCGGACACGTCACACGCCGCGACCCGCACCGTGCAGCCGACCGCTTCAAGCTCCGCCACCAACTCCGGCACGCCCTCGGCCGCCATCCCCCGACGACTCACCAGCACCAACTGCTTCGCACCCGACTGGGCGAGGTGGCGGGCGAACAACGCACCCAGACCACCCGTGCCGCCGGTGATCAGGACGGTGCCGTTCTGATCGAGCGGCGCCGGAACGGTGAGGACCACCTTGCCGGTGTTGCGCCCCTCCCGCAGGAACCGGAACGCGTCCCGTCCACTGCGGACGTCCCACGTGCGGATCGGCGACAGGTCCAGCGCTCCCTGGTCGAACAACGCCATCAGGTCGCGCAGCATCTCCTGGATGCGCTCCGGCCCGGCCTCCAGGAGGTCGTAGGACTGGTAGCGCACCCCGGCGTGCGCGGCGGCCACGGCCTCCGCGTCACGCAGGTCCGCCTTGCCCATCTCGATGAACCGGCCACCGCGCGGCAGCAGGTCCAGCGAGGCGTCGATGAACTCGCCGGCCAGGGCGTTCAACACCACGTCGACACCCTCGCCACCGGTCGCCTCCCGGAACGCCTCCCGGAACGCGAGGTCACGCGAAGAGGCGATCCGCTCGGCCGGGACGCCCAGCGCCCGCACCGCGTCCCACTTGGGCTTGCTCGCGGTCGCGAAGACCTCGACGCCCCAGTGCCGGGCCAGCTGCACGGCCGCCATGCCCACGCCACCGGCGGCGGCGTGCACCAGCAGTCGTTCACCGGCCTTGAGACCGGCGAGGTCGACCAGCCCGTAGTACGCGGTGAGGAACACCAGCGGCACGGACGCCGCCTCGGCGAACGACCAGCCGGCGGGCATCGGGACCAGCATCCGCCGATCCGCGATGCCCATCGAACCGAAGGAATCCGTCACCAGGCCCAGCACGCGGTCACCCGCTGCCAGGTCCGTGACCTCCGACCCGACCTCCAGCACGACCCCAGAAGCTTCACTGCCCAGCGGGGCGTCACCCGGGTACATCCCGAGCGTGATCAGCACGTCCCGGAAGTTCAGGCCGGCGGCCCGGACACCGACCCGCACCTCGTGCGCGTCCAGCGGCCGATCACCCGCCGACGGAACGATCGCCAGGCCTTCCAGCGATCCCTTCCGCTCGGCCGCCAACCGCCACGCCGTCCCGTTGAGCACCGGTGACGCGTCGGCCTGGGTGAGCCTCGGCACCACCGGACCGCCTTCGCGGACCGCGACCTGCGGCTCGTCCAGACCGATCACCGTGCCCCAGTCCGGCTCGTCACCGTCGACGTCGACCAGCAGCAACCGACCGGGGTTCTCGGACTGCGCACTGCGCACCAAACCCCAGACCGGCGACTGCACGAGGTCTGGCGCCTCATCGCCCACCGCGACCGCGCGCCGCGTCACCACGACCAACTGCACGTCAGCCAGTTGCTCGGTGGTCAACCACCGCTGCAACAACACCAACGTCCGCTCAGCGACCAAACGCCCTGCGGTCGCGGCGTCGGCTCCGGCCGGTGACTCGATCGAGACCAGAACGGCCTCCGGAGCACCGTCCGCCAACGACCGCTCCAGGGCGTCCAAGTCCTCGAAACGCTCGGTCACACCGGGGAAACCACTGCCGAGCGCGGCGATCCGCGTCGACCGCGACGCACCGACGACCGTGGTCCAGTCGAGCTGGAACAGCGACCGCTGACGACCCCGTTGTGCGCCTTCGAGTTGAGCCTGGTCGACCGGGCGGACCGCGAGGGTGTCGACCGCGACGACCGCCAGACCGGCCTCGTCGACGACGTCGAGCCGCATCGCGGACTCACCCGCCGGGCTGATCCGCACCCGGACCCGGGTGCCGGACCCGTGGCCGAGCCGCACGCCGGACCACGAGAACGGCAGGTCCGCCGACGACCCGATCTCCTTGTCCAGCAAGCCGCCGTGCAGCGCCGCGTCGAACAACGCCGGGTGGATGCCGAACCCGTCACCGCCGGCGCTCTCGGGCAGCGTCACCTCTGCGTAGACGTCGTCGCCCACCCGCCACGCGGCCCGCAAGCCCTGGAACGCCGGCCCGTACTCGTAACCGGCGTCCACCAACCGCGGGTAGAGCGAGTCGACCGCGACCGGCTCCGCGCCGGACGGCGGCCACTCCACCGGGAACAGCGGCAGCGGCGCCGCCTCGACGCCGACCCGACCGCGGGCGTGGCAGATCACCAGGCGCTCGCCGTCGTCACCGCCTGCTTCGGGGCGCGAGTAGACCGCCACGTCACGGCGACCGTCGTCACCCGGCTCGCCGACCATGACCTGGACCAGGCGCGCGGACTCGTCCTCCAGGACCAGCGGCGCCTCCAGCACCAACTCGTCCACCACCGGGCAGCCGGTCAGCCGACCCGCCGTCAACGCCAGCTCCACCAGCGCGGTGCCCGGGACGATGACCATGCCCAGCACCACGTGATCACGCACCCACGGCGCGCTGTCCTGCGACAGGCGACCGGTCAACACCCACTCGTCGCGGTCGCCGACCGGCACCACCGCGGCGACCAGCGGGTGATCGAGCCGGCCGAGGCCGGAGGCAGCCGGATCGCCCGCACCGACGCCCGACGACACCCAGTACCGCTCACGCTGGAAGGCGTAGGTCGGCAACTCCACCCGACGCGCGCCAGTGCCCGCGTAGAACGCGGTCCAGTCGACCACGGCCCCGGCCATGTGGACCTGGGCCAGGAACCGGGCGAACGTCTCCGGCTCCGCCTGGCGGGCGCGCAACGCCGGCACGAACACCGCGTCGTGGTCCTCGTCCACCGACTGCCGGGCCATCGCGGTGAGCACACCGTCCGGGCCCAGCTCGAAGAACCGCGTGACGCCTTCGGCTCGGAGGGTGCGGACACCGTCCGTGAAGCGGACCGCGCCACGCACGTGGTCGACCCAGTAGGCCGGGTCGGTCAGTTCGGCCGACACCACTCCGCCGGTCACGTTCGACACGATCGGAATGCGCGGCTCGCTGAACGTCAGCCCTTCAGCGACCGTGCGGAACTCGGCCAGCATCGGGTCCATCAGGTGCGAGTGGAACGCGTGGCTGACCTTGAGGCGCGTGGTCTTGCGGTGCTGCCACTGGGGCAGCCACTCGTCCAACGCCTCGATCTCACCGGAGACCACGACGGCCAGCGGCCCGTTGATCGCCGCGACCGACAAGCGGGCATCGAAACCGGCGAGGGAGGCGACGACCTCGTCCTCCGTGGCCTGAACCGCCACCATGCCACCGCCGGCAGGCAGCGCGCCCATCGACCGACCGCGTGCCACCACCAACGTGCACGCATCGGCCAGCGACAGCACACCGGCGACGTGGGCCGCCGCGAGTTCGCCGACCGAGTGGCCGATCAGGTAGTCCGGCCGGATGCCCAGCGACTCGACCAGGCGGAACAAAGCCACCTCGACCGCGAACAACGCCGCCTGCGTGAACTCCGTCTCGTTCAACAAAGCAGCCTCAGGCGAGCCTTCAGCTGCGGAAAGCAGGTCCTTCAGCGAACGACCCAACTTCGGGTCGAGTTCAGCGCACACCTCGTCCAGAGCCTCGGCGAAACGCGGGAACGACTCCGCGAGGGCAACACCCATCCCGGCCCGCTGAGCACCCTGACCCGTGAACAGGAACGCCGACTTGCCGCCGACCGGCCGACCGTCGACAACGCCCGCACCCGGCCCGCCCTCGGCCAACGCGGCCAGACCGGCGAGCACACCGTCACGGTCGGACGCGATCACGGCGGCCCGCTGGTCGAACTGACCTCGCGTCGTCACCAGCGAGAAGCCGGCGTCGACCACGTCCAGCTCCGGACGTGCCATCAGGTGCGACCGCAACCGGTCGGCCTGGGCCCGCAGCGCGCTGTCGCTCTTCGCCGACACCAGCACGGGCACGACCGCCGGCCGGTGCACGACCGGAGCGACCTGAGCCACCGCGTCGGCGGGAGCTTCCTCGATGATCACGTGCGCGTTCGTGCCGCTGATCCCGAACGACGACACACCGGCGCGACGCGGACGTGCCGACGCGGGCCAGTCCTCGGCCTCCGTCAGCAGCTTCACCTCGCCCGCGTCCCAGTCGACGTACGGCGACGGCGCGTCCACGTGCAGCGTGGGCGGCAGCACGCCGTTGCGCATCGCCATGACCATCTTGATCACACCGGCCACACCGGCCGCTGCGGAAGAGTGCCCGATGTTCGACTTGATCGACCCGAGCCGCAGCGGACCGTTCTCCCGCTCGCTGCCATAGGTGGCGAGCAGTGCCTGAGCCTCGATCGGATCACCCAACCGGGTGCCCGTACCGTGACCCTCCACCGCGTCGACCTCCGCGGGCGACAAACCCGCGTTCGCCAACGCCTGACGGATCACACGCTCCTGCGACGGACCGTTCGGAGCCGTCAGACCATTGCTGGCACCGTCCTGGTTGATCGCACTACCCCGCACCACACCAAGAATCCGGTGACCGTTACGACGCGCGTCCGACAACCGCTCCATCACCAACAGGCCCAGACCGTCGGAAAACCCGGTCCCGTCCGCGCCCTCCGCGTAGGACTTGCAACGCCCGTCCGGCGCCAAACCGCGCTGCCGGCTGAACTCCACCAGCAGGTGCGGCCCGGCCATCACCGTCACACCGCCGACCAGCGCCATCGAGCACTCACCGGAGCGCAACGCCTGCGAAGCGAGGTGCATCGCGACCAGCGACGACGAGCACGCCGTGTCCACCGAGACCGCAGGGCCTTCCAGACCCAGCGTGTAGGCCACGCGGCCGGACGCCACGCTCGACGTCGTGCCGGTCAGCCGGAAGCCCTCCAGCTCGGACGGGTTCGTGCCGCCGTACTCGGTGGCTACAACACCGCAGAACACACCCGTGTCGCTGCCGCGCAACGAGGCCGGATCGATCCCGGCGTCCTCGAACGCCTCCCAGGCCGCTTCCAGCAGCAACCGCTGCTGCGGGTCCATCGCCAACGCCTCACGCGGGCTCACGCCGAAGAACCCGGCGTCGAAGTCGCCGATCCCCCGCACGAACCCACCGCCGCGGGTGGACACCGTGCCGAGCTTGTCGGGGTCCGGGTCGTACAACCGCTCCAGGTCCCAACCGCGATCCTCCGGCAGGCCCGACACCGCGTCACGGCCTTCGGACACCAGTCGCCACAGGTCGTCCGGCGAGGTGACACCGCCGGGGTACCGGCAGCTCATCCCGACGATCGCCAGCGGCTCGTCCGCCCTCGCCCTGGTCTGCTTCGACCGGACGACGGGCGCGGCCTGCTCCGCGACCGGACCCACCTCGTCGAGGAGGAACCGTGCGATGGCCGTCGGCGTCGGGTGGTCGAACACCAGCGTGGTGGGCAGCCGCACGCCACTGGCCTGCGTCAACCGGTTCCGCAGCTCCACCGCGCCGAGCGAGTCGATACCGAGTTCCTTGAACGCCCGGTCGGGTTCGACCGCCGTCGCCGAGGCGTGCCCCAGCACCGCGGCGACCTGCGCCTGGACCAGTTCGAGGACGACCCGTTCCTTGTCGGCTTCCGCGACACCGGCGAGCCGCTGCGCGAGCGAACCGCCCGCGGACTCGACGCGCCGCGCCGGAGCGCGGACCAGACCGCGCAGCAGCGGGGGCAGCATCCCGGACCGTGCCTGGACCCGCAGCGCGGCCAGGTCGAGCCGCACCGGCACCAGCAGCGCCGTGTCCAGTCCTCGCGCCTCTTCGAACAGTTCGAGGCCGAGTTCCGCCGACAGCGCGCCGGTGCCCATCCGCTCCAGCCGGGCGAGATCGTTCTCGTCCAGCGTGCCGGACATGCCCGCGTCGGCCCACAGACCCCACGCCAGCGAACTCGCGGGAAGTCCTTCGGCCCGACGCTTGGCGGCCAACGCGTCCAGGAACGCGTTCGCAGCAGCATAGTTGCCCTGTCCCGGGCTGCCGATCAACGCAGCGACCGACGAGAACATGACGAACGCCGACAACTCCATACCGGCCGTCAGCTCGTGCAGGTGCAACGCCGCATCCATCTTCGGCCGCATCACCCGCTCCAACTGCCCAGCGGTCAAAGAGCCGACCACGCCGTCGTCCAACACACCGGCCGCGTGGATCACGGCGGTGAGCGGATGCTCCAGCGAACCGATCAACTCGGCCACCTGACCACGATCGGACACGTCACACGCCGCGACCCGCACCGTGCAGCCGACCGCTTCAAGCTCCGCCACCAGCTCCGCCACGCCGTCCGCCGCCGGACCACGCCGGCTGACCAGCAGCAGGTGCCTGACGCCGGTCTCGGCGAGATGGCGGGCGAACAACGCACCCAGACCACCCGTGCCACCGGTGATCAGAACGGTGCCGTCCCGGTCCAGCGGCGCCGGAACGGTGAGAACCACCTTGCCGGTGTTGCGCCCCTCCCGCAGGAACCGGAACGCCTCCCGCCCACTGCGGACGTCCCACGTCCGGATCGGCGACAGGCTCAGGACGTCCTGCTCGAACAGCGCGACCAGCTCGCACAGCATCTGCTGGATGCGCTCCGGCCCCGCCTCCAGCAGGTCGAACGACTGGTAGCGCGATCCGGCGTGCTCGCGGGCGATGACTTCCGGGTCGCGGATGTCGGCCTTGCCCATCTCGATGAACCGGCCACCACGCGGCAGCAGGTCCAGCGAGGCGTCCACGAACTCGCCGGTCAGCGCGTTCAACACCACGTCGACACCCGCACCGGCGGTGAGGTCCCGGAACGTGTCGCGGAACGCGAGGTCACGCGACGAGGCGATCCGCTCGTCGGCAACGCCCAGGCCGCGCACCGCGTCCCACTTCGCCGGGCTGGCGGTCGCGAAGACCTCCGCACCGACGTGCCGCGCCAACTGCACGGCCGCCATGCCGACACCACCGGCGGCGGCGTGCACCAGCACCCGCTCGCCGCGCTGGAGACCGGCCAGGTCGAACAGGCCGTAGTACGCGGTGAGGAACACCAGCGGCACGGATGCCGCCTCGGCGAACGTCCAGCCGGCGGGCATCGGGACCAGCATCCGCCGGTCGGTGACGCCCAATGATCCGAAGCCGTCCATGACCAGGCCCATGACCCGGTCACCCGGTGCCAGGTCCATGACGTCCGAACCGACGTCCACCACGACACCGGCCGCTTCACTGCCCAGCGGGGCGTCACCCGGGTACATCCCGAGCGCGATGAGCACGTCCCGGAAGTTCACGCCCGCGGCGCGGACCCCGATCCGGACTTCGAGCGCGCCCAGCGGCCGGTCGGCGTCGGAGCCGACGATCGCCAGCCCTTCCAGCGAACCCTTCCGCTCGGCCGCCAACCGCCACGCCGTCCCGTCGACCACCTGCGGCGTTTCGGCCTGTGCCAGTCGCGGCACCACCAACCCGCCCTCGCGGACGGCGATCTGCGGCTCCTCCAGACCGACCAGGGCGGTCCAGTCCGGCTCGTCGCCGTCGACGTCCACCAGCAGCAACCGGCCGGGGTTCTCGGACTGCGCACTGCGCACCAAGCCCCAGACCGGCGACTGCACGAGGTCAGGAGCCTCATCCCCCACCGCGACCGCACGCCGCGTCACCACGACCAACCGCACACCGGACAGCTGCTCGGTGGCCAACCACCGCTGCAACAACACCAACGTCCGCTCAGCGACCACTCGGCCACCAGTCGCGGCGTCGACTCCGACCGGCGACTCGATCGAAACCAGGACAGCCTCTGGAGCACCGTCCGCCAACGACCGCTCCAGGGCGTCCAAGTCCTCGAAACGCTCCGCCACACCGGGGAAACCACTGCCGAGCGCGGCGACACGGGTCGACTTCCGCGTCACGTCCGCAACCGGCACCCAGTCCACCTGGAACAGCGAACGCTGCCGAGTGCGCTGCGCGCCTTCCAGCTGCGACTGCTCGACCGGGCGGACCGCGAGCTTCGCCACGCTCACGACCGGTTCGCCGTGCTCGCTGACGACGTCGAGCCGGAGGGTGGAGTCACCCGCCGAGCCGATCCGCACCCGGACCCGCCCGACGCCCTGCTCGCCGAACCGGACACCGGACCACGAGAACGGCAGATCCGCCGTGGCTCCGATCTCCTTGTCCAGCAACCCGCCGTGCAGCGCGGCGTCGAAGAGGGCGGGGTGGAGGCCGAAGCCCTGGGCTGCGTCGAGGTGCTCGTCCGCCAGCGCGACCTCCGCGTAGACGTCGTCACCGTCCCGCCACGCGGCCTGCAAGCCCTGGAACGCGGGCCCGTACTCGTAGCCGGCATCCACCAACCGCGGGTACAGCGAGTCGACCGCGACCGGCTCGGCGTCCGCCGGCGGCCACTCGGTGGACCACGCCTCGATCGGCGGCCCGTCGGCGGCGAGGGTGCCGCGGGCGTGACACGTCACGTCCTGTTCGGTGCCGCCTTCGGGTCGCGAGTAGATCGCCACCTCGCGGATGCCGTCCTCACCGGCCGCTCCGACCGTGACCTGCAGCCGCACCGCGGCGGTCTCGTGCAGGAGCAACGGCGCTTCGAGCACCAGCTCTTCGACCACGGGGCTGCCCGCGTGACGACCGGACGCGGCAGCGAGTTCGACCAGGGCGGTGCCGGGGACGATGACCATGCCCAGCACCACGTGGTCACGCACCCACGGCGCGCTGTCCTGCGACAGACGACCCGTGAACACCCACTCGTCCCGGTCGCCGACCGGCACTGCGGCGGCGAGCATCGGGTGATCGAGGTGGGCCAGACCTGCGGCTGCCGGATCACCGGTGCCGGCGCCGGGCGCCACCCAGTACCGCTCGCGCTGGAAGGCGTAGGTCGGCAACTCGACCCGACGCGCGCCGGTGCCCGCGTAGAACGCGGTCCAGTCGATCGCGATGCCGGCGATGTGCGCCTGTGCCAGGAAGGCGGCGAACGTCTCGGGCTCCGCCTTGCGGGCACGCATCGCGGACGCGAACACGGCGTCGTCGTCGACGGACTGCCGTGCCATCGCGGTCAGGACACCGTCCGGGCCCAGCTCGAAGAACCGCGTGACGCCCTGTGCCTGAAGTGTGCGGACACCGTCCGTGAACCGGACCGCGCCGCGGACGTGGTCGACCCAGTAGCCGGGCTGGGTCAGTTCAGCCGACACGACTCCGCCGGTCACGTTCGACACGATCGGAATACGGGGCTCGCTGAACGTCAGCCCTTCCGCGACCTTGCGGAACTCGGCCAGCATCGGGTCCATCAGGTGCGAGTGGAACGCGTGACTCACCTTGAGGCGCGTGGTTTTGCGGTCCTGCCACTGCGGCAACCACTCGTCCAACGCCTCAAGTTCACCCGAGACCACCACAGCCTGCGGGCCGTTGATCGCCGCCACCGACAGGCGACCCTCGAAACCGTCAAGCGAACCGATGACCTCCTGCTCGGTCGCCTGCACCGCCACCATCCCACCACCGGCGGGCAACGCACCCATCAAACGGCCACGAGCCACCACCAACGTGCACGCATCCGCCAACGACAACACACCGGACACATGGGCCGCCGCGATTTCACCGACCGAGTGGCCGATCAGATAGTCCGCCCGCATGCCCAACGACTCGACCAGGCGGAACAAAGCCACCTCGACCGCGAACAACGCCGCCTGCGTGAACTCCGTCTCGTTCAACAAGCCGGCTTCAGTCGAACCCTCAGACGCCGAAAGCAGGTCCATCAGCGAGCGGCCCAACTTCGGGTCCAGCTCAGCGCACACCTCGTCCAAAGCCTCGGCGAAACGCGGGAACGACTCCGCGAGGGCAACACCCATCCCGGCCCGCTGAGCACCCTGACCCGTGAACAAGAACGCCGACTTGCCACCGGTCAACCGGCCTTCGACGACCCCCGCAGCCGGTTCGGCAGTGGCCAGAGCCGACAGGCCGGCCAGCAGGCCTTCCCGGTCCGAGGCCACGACCGCCGCACGGCGATCGAACTGCGCCCTGGTCGCCGCGACCGAGAACGCCACGTCCAGCAGCCCGACGTCCGGGCGTTCGAGCAGGTGGGCGCGCAGGCGATCCGCCTGCGCGCGGAGCGCCGCCTCGCCCTTGCCCGACACCAGCACCGGCACGGCCGGCGGCGCGGGGCGCTCTTCCTTCACCGACACCGGTTCCTCGCGCGGCGCCTCTTCCAGGACGACGTGCGCGTTGGTGCCGCTGACACCGAACGAGGACACACCGGCGCGACGCGGACGTGCCGACGCGGGCCAGTCCTCGGCCTCCGTCAGCAGCTTGACCTGCCCGGCGCTCCAGTCGACGTGCGGTGAGGGCGCGTCCACGTTCAGGGTGGGAGGCAGCACGCCGTGCCGCATCGCCATGACCATCTTGATCACACCGGCGATGCCCGCCGCCGACGACGTGTGCCCGATGTTCGACTTGATCGAGCCAAGCCGCAGCGGACCGTTCTCGCGCTCGCTGCCGTAGGTGGCGAGCAGTGCCTGAGCCTCGATCGGGTCACCCAACCGGGTGCCCGTGCCGTGACCCTCCACCGCGTCGACCTCCGCGGGCGACAAACCCGCGTTCGCCAACGCCTGACGGATCACACGCTCCTGCGACGGACCGTTCGGCGCGGTGAGACCGTTGCTCGCACCGTCCTGGTTGATCGCACTACCGCGCACCACACCGAGAATCCGGTGACCGTTGCGACGCGCGTCGGACAGCCGCTCCAGCACGACCAGGCCGAGACCGTCGGAGAACCCGGTCCCGTCCGCCGCCGCCGCGTACGACTTGCTCCGCCCGTCCGGCGCCAGTCCGCGCTGCCGGCTGAACTCCATCAGCAGGGTCGGCCCGGCGAGTACCGTCACGCCACCGACCAGGGCCATCGAGCACTCGCCCGACCGCAACGCCTGCGACGCCAGGTGCAACGCCACCAACGACGACGAGCACGCCGTGTCCACCGACACCGCCGGGCCTTCCAGACCCAGGGTGTAGGCGATCCGACCGGACACCACGCTGGTCGTCGCGCCGGTCAACCGGAAGCCCTCGATCTCGGGCAGGCCGCCCGCCGGCATCGCGGCGTAGTCGGACGGCCCGACACCGCAGAAGACACCGGTGTCCGTGCCCTTCAACGTCGTGGGGTCGATCCCGGCGTCCTCGAACGCCTCCCACGCCGCCTCCAACAGCAACCGCTGCTGCGGGTCCATCGCCAACGCCTCACGCGGGCTGATCCCGAAGAACCCGGCGTCGAAGTCACCGACGCCGTCGACGAAACCGCCGCCGCGCGCGTACACCGTGCCGAGCTTGTCGGGGTCCGGGTCGTACAGCCGCTCCAGGTCCCAGCCGCGATCCTCCGGCAGGCCGGTGATCGCGTCACGGCCTTCGGACACCAGCTTCCACAACGCGTCCGGTGACGTCAGGCCGCCCGGGTAGCGGCAGCTCATGCCCACGATCGCCAACGGCTCGTCGGCCTTCGCCGTCCGCACCCGCGTGACCGGTCGGGCAACTTCTTCGACGCCGCCCACCTCGCTGATGAGGAGACGTGCGATCGCCGCCGGCGTCGGGTGGTCGAAGACCAGCGTCGACGACAGCCGCACGCCACTGGCCTGCGTCAACCGGTTGCGCAGCTCCACCGCGCCGAGCGAGTCGATGCCCAGTTCCTTGAACGCCCGCTCCGGCTCCACCGCAGCCGCCGAGGCGTGCCCCAGCACCGCCGCGACCTGCGCCTGGACCAGGTCGAGCACCACTCGCTCGCGCTCGGCCTCGGCCACACCGGCCAGCCGCTGAGCCAGCGAACCGCCCGCGCCCGCACGGCGAGCGGGCATCCGCACCAACCCGCGCATGAGCGCCGGGAGCATCCCCGAACGCGCGGCCACCCGCAGTGCGCCCAGGTCGAGCAGCACCGGCACCAGCAGTGCGGCGTCGAGCCGCTGGGACTGGTCGAACAGCTCCAGCCCTACTTCGGTGGGAAGTGCTTCGGCGCCCATGCGTTCCAGGCGTGCGAGTTCGGCGTCGTCCAGCTTGCCCGCGATGCCGGCTTCCGCCCACAGGCCCCACGCCAGCGAACTGGCCGGGAGTCCCGCTGCCCGACGTCGGGCGGCGAGGGCGTCCAGGACCGCGTTCGCGGCCGAGTAGTTGCCCTGGCCGGGGCTGCCGATCAACGCCGCCACCGACGAGAACAGCACGAACGCCGACAGTTCGGCGTCGGCGGTCAGCTCGTGCAGGTGCAGTGCGGCGTCGACCTTCGGCCCCATGACCCGTGCCAGCTGCTCGGGCGTCAGCGACTCGATCACGCCGTCGTCCAGCACACCGGCCGCGTGCACCACCGCCGTCAGCGGGTGCTCCAGCGAACCGATCAGGTCCGCCAACTGGTCCCGATCGGACACATCACAAGCCGCGACCACGGTCCGGGCGCCCAGGGCGTCCAGTTCCGCGACCAACTCCGGCACACCGGCGGCGGACGGACCACGCCGGCTCACCAGCAGCAGGTGCTTCGCCCCGTAGCGGGTGGCCAGGTGCTTGGCGAACACCGCGCCAAGACCGCCGGTGCCACCGGTGATCAGGACCGTTCCGGCGGGGTTCAGCGTCAGCGCGTCGTGCGCCGGAACGTCCGACGCCCGGTTGAGCCTCGGTGCGAGCACCTGGCCGTCGCGGACCGCCAACTGCGGCTCGTCCAGCCCGGCCAGGACACCCCAGTCGGGGGCGTCGCCGACGACGTCCGCGAGGACGAAACGGCCGGGGTGCTCGGACTGCGCGCTGCGGACCAGGCCCCACACCGGGGAGAGCGCGAGGTCGGGCACGTCGTCGCCGACCGCGATGCCGTTGCGGGTGACCACCACCAGTCGGGCCTCGGACAGCTGCTCGCTCGCCAACCACCGCTGCAACAGCCCGAGGGTGCGTTCAGCCACTCCGCGAACCGTCGCCGCGTCTGCGGACTCGGAAGGGCTGTTGATCGCCGCGACGACGACCTCAGGTGCCACCGCGCCCTCGGTCAGCGCCAGTTCCAGCGCATCCAGGTCCACGTGGTCCTCACCCAGGACGGTGGCTCGCGCCGACGCGTTCTGCGTCGCGTTCTGCGTCGCGTTCGCCACCGGGGTCCAGTCGACCTGGAAGAGCGCGTTCGGCCTGTTCAGGCCGCCTTCCAGCTGCGCCTGCTCGACCGGCCGGAACGCCAGCTTCCGCACGCTGCCGACCAGCTCGCCGAGTTCACCGACGATGTCGACGCGCAACGCCGACTCGCCCGCCGACGTGATCCTGACCCGGACGCGAGCCGCGCCGCTGCGCGCCAGGCGGACGCCGGACCACGAGAACGGCAGTGAGGCCGACGTGCCGTGGTCGAGCCAGCCGAGCCCGCCGTGCAGCGAGGCGTCGAACAACGCCGGGTGCAGGCCGAAGCCCTTGGCCGACTCGACGTGCTCGTCCGGGAGGGAGACCTCCGCGAACACCTCGTCGCCGTCGCGCCACCCCGCCTGCAAGCCGACGAAAGCAGGCCCGTAGTCGAAGCCGATCTCCGTCAACCTCGCGTAGAGCGCATCGACGTCGATCGGTTCGGCGCCGACCGGCGGCCACTCCAGCGGCAGCCACGACGGCGCGGGCGACTCGTCCACGGCGAGCGTTCCCCGCGCGTGGCAGGTCGTCTCGGGCTCGGCGCCGGCTTCGGGACGGGAGTAGATCGCCACCTCGCGCCGGCCGTCCTCCTCGGCCTGGCCGACGGTGACCTGCAACTGGACAGGCGCGTCGTCCCGGAGGATCAGCGGCGCTTCGAGCACGAGATCGTCCACGACGGGGCTGCCCGCGTGCCAACCGGCGGCGGCCACGAGCTCGACCAGCGCGGTGCCCGGCACGACGACCATGCCCAGCACGCCGTGGTCCCGCACCCATGGCGCGGAGTCCTGCGAGAGGCGGCCGGTGAACAGCCACTCGTCGCGGTCGCCCACCCGGATGGCGGCGGCGTTCGTCTTGGAGCGTGCGGACACCGTCCGTGAAGCGAACAGCCCCGCGAACGTGGTCGACCCAGTAGCCCGGGTCGGTCAGCTCAGCCGACACCACACCACCGGTCACGTTCGACACGATCGGAATACGCGGCTCGCTGAACGTCAGACCCTCGGCCACCGTGCGGAACTCGGCCAACATCGGGTCCATCAAGTGCGAATGGAACGCGTGACTCACCTTGAGACGCGTGGTCTTGCGGTCCTGCCACTGCGGCAACCACTCGTCCAACGCCACAAGTTCACCCGAGACGACTACGGCTTGCGGGCCGTTGATCGCCGCAACCGACAGGCGACCCTCGAAACCGTCAAGCGAACCGATGACCTCCTGCTCGGTCGCCTGCACCGCCACCATGCCACCACCGGCGGGCAACGCACCCATCAAACGGCCGCGCGCCACCACCAACGTGCACGCATCCGCCAACGACAACACACCGGACACATGGGCAGCCGCGATTTCGCCGACCGAGTGGCCGATCAGGTAATCCGCCCGCATACCCAACGACTCGACCAGACGGAACAAAGCCACCTCGACCGCGAACAACGCCGCCTGCGTGAACTCCGTCTCGTTCAACAAGCCGGCTTCACGCGAACCCTCAGACGCCGAAAGCAGGTCCATCAGCGAGCGGCCCAACTTCGGGTCCAGCTCGGCACACACCTCGTCCAAAGCCTCGGCGAAACGCGGGAACGACGCCGCAAGCGCAACGCCCATCCCCGCACGCTGAGCACCCTGAC
>NZ_JNXC01000049.1 GCF_000716595.1 Saccharothrix sp. NRRL B-16314 | reverse complement strand
GAGCCCCAGGGAACGCGACGTGCTCGCGCTCATGGCCCAAGGACTCGGCAACACCGCCATCGCCGAGAAGCTCGTCATCACCGAAGGCGGAGTGCACAAGCACATCCGCAGCATCTTCGCGAAACTCGACCTCGCACCCGACGACCGTGCCGACCGCCGCGTCACCGCGGTCCTGCGCTACCTCGAGGGCAGCGGACCGAAGTAACGACGGATCGTCGGCCACCGCGCGAGCGCAGAGCGGCGTTACGCCGCAGCGATCGACCGTTGCCTCTCCGGCCTTCAGCCGACTGGCTGGAAGTACCTCGGGAGCATGAAGACGTGGCTGCGTTGTCCTGGCCGAGCGATTGGCTCCAGCGCTGCGAGTGCGAACCGAGCTCCACACGGATTGCGGACTCGGAGCGAACCCGGAGCGGGCGGTGAGTCGAACGACTTGGGGCTGTGGCGCAGGGCTTCGAACACCGTCGTCAGCGTCCTCGTCGTCCAGACGCTTGACGACGACAACCGAAGGGCGTCCTCGCGGTGCGGACGCCCTTCGGTTGTCGTTCAGCCGGATCGGGACGGTCTGCTGCCCCAGGCGATCGTTACTCTTTGACGCCGATACCGGCGATCGGCGGGATTCGGAGCAGTCGCGCGATGGGCAGGACGGTGGTGAGCAGGGCCAGTAGCGTCGTGCCGCCGATGATGGACACCCATCCCAGCGTGGGAACGTAGGGCACGGTCCGCCCGGTGAGGGTGCGTACCACCGACACCAATGTGATCGCGGCGATGGTTCCACCGATCAGCAGGGAAACGCCAAGCAGGCCGGTCTGTTCCGCGTGAACCATTCTCTTCACCTGCTTGCGGGTGACGCCGACCAAGCGCAACAGAGCCAGTTCACGGCCACGGGTGAGGGCGGCCATGACCATGATGTTGGCGGCGGCCAGGGCGGCGTAGCCGACCATGATGCCGACCAGCAGCTTGTTCAACCAGGATCCCAGCTCCAGATCGTCGGCGAGCTGGCCGGTGAGGCTGGCGGTGCTCGTCACGGTGCTACCGGGGTGCCGGTCGGCGACGTCGGCCAGGGCGGTGGTGATGTCCGTGCCCGGTTCGCTGCGGACGAGGATCCGCTCGTAGCCGGTGGCGGCGGTGTGGCCGTCGATGACGTCCTTGGCGACGGTAGCGTCACCGAAACCCATGCCCCGGTCGTAGATCGCGACGATGCGCAGGGTGGCCGGTGTGCCGTCGCCGAGCCACACCTCGACCTGCTCGCCGATCTCCCAGCCGTTGGAATCGGCTTGCAAGGTTGACACCGCCATGGCGGGGCCGCGCAGGTCGGCCAAGCTGCCGCTGCGGACCCGGAGGTCCATCGTGAGCTCGGCGCCGGCCGGATCGATCGCCTGCACACCGCTGGCGTCCTCTCCCCCGGCGGGGATGATCGAGGTATTACGCACTCCGGTGGCGGCCACCACGCCGGGAATCCCGCGGATTTCCGTGAGGGCGGAGTCAGGCAGACCTGCGGCGGAGATCACGGCGTGTTGGGCAAGCATCCCGTCACGGCTCTGCTCAACGGCCGCTCGCTGCTGGTTGTCCTGGAGGAACCAGATCGAGCCACCGAGGCCAACCGACAGCACCAGTGCGGTCAGCACGGTGACCATGCTTTGGGCGTTGGCGCGCAGGTTCGCCGCGGCGAGGTAACCGCTGTCGCCCCACACCGCGCGCAGCACCGGGCCGAGCAGCCGGGCGGCCACACGGTTGATCCAGGGGGCGAGCAGCGCGACCGCGAAGACGAGCACGAACAGCACGCCTATCGCGGTGCCGAGGGCAGCGGTCCCCTTCAGCGCAGTGGTGAGCGTGGTCAGGAAAACGCCACCGGCCAAGGCGACGAACCCGGAAAACAAGCGGATCTTGCTGTTCCGGCGGGGTTCCACAGCGATCTCGCCGAGTGCCTCCGTCGGGCGGATCAGCACCGTCCGACGGGCGGCGATCAGCGCGGCACCCACCGCCACCGCTATCGTCGCCACCACCACCGCGACCGCGGTCAGCACACCGCCGCTGAACGGGAACGTGTCCGGGATGAACTCGTGGTCGACCAGTTCCCCGCGCAGCCATCGTATGGCGAACCAGCCCGAGGGCACGCCGATCACGACCGACAGCAGGCTGAGCAGCCCCACCTCGATGAGGATCAACCGGGTGATCTGGCCGGGCGTGGCGGCGACTGCCCGGAGCAAGGCGAGGTCGCGTCGTCGGTGCCGGACCGCGAGGCCGATGGTTCCGGCCACGACGAACATCACCAGCAGCGCCACGTACCCGCCGAAGACAGTGCCGAGCTGGACCAGCATCCGGCCGGCCGCCGCATCCGCGGACTGTTCCAGCAACCCGCGCTCGGCGCCGGCGTATGCCTTGGCTCCGGCCTCGGTGGCCAGCTCGCGTACGTCGGCGACTACTGCGTCACTGGACGCACCGGGCTCGGCAATGACGCCGACAGCGTCGACCCGGCCCTGCCGCGGGTACACGGCCGCCGCGTGCTCGTCAGTGAAGAACAGCGCAGGCAACGCGTCAGGAGCCGGCCGTGGGCCGGCACTGCGCACGAGGCCACTGATCCGGTAGACGCGTGCCGTCCCATCCACCAGGATCGGGACCTCGTCGCCGGGCGCTGTCGAGCCGGCCAGGCGTTCATCCAGCGCGACTTCCTCACCCTTCTTCGGTTCGGCACCCGAGACCAGCTCGTAGGGGGTGAGCACCGTGCTGCTCCACCCGTGCCCGGTGGCCCTGCCGTTCTCCAGGATCGCCGTTACCGACGTGTCCCCCACAACCGTGGCCACACCCGGTACCTGCCGGAGCCGTTCGACCATCGAGGTCGGGACGGTGCCCCCTTCAGGCAGCTCTACGGTGACCTTCTCCTCACCGCTAGTCGTGACCGTGATGTCGCGATGGGCAACAACAACGTCTGTTGCGGCGTAACGCTTCGGCGCGGCCTCGAACCGCAGGCCGGACTCCACCAGAAGTCCCATCGACATCAAGAGCACCACTCCGGCCGTCAAGGCCAGCAGGGTGGCGACCGCGCTGCCCATGCGGTAGCGCAGCATCTTCGCGGCCAGCTTCAGCATCGGTCAGCGCTCCTGCGTCATGCGAGGGCGACGACCCAGCGACGCCAGGTGCTCCGCGATGCGCTCCGCACCCGGCTGCGGCATGTCGTGCACGATCCGGCCGTCGGCCAGCACCATCACACGATCCGCATACGACGCCGCCACGGGATCATGCGTCACCATGATCACCGTCTGTCCCGCCTCGTCCACCACCGAACGCAGCAGACTCAGCACCTCGCCCGCGGTCTGAGTGTCCAGGGCACCGGTCGGTTCGTCGCAGAAGATGACCTCGGGGCGCGTCGCCAACGCCCGCGCAATCGCGACCCGCTGCTGCTGACCGCCGGACAGCTCCGACGGCCGGTGCGCCAACCGCTCGGTCAACCCGACCCGGTCAACGACCTGCCGCACCCACGTGGCATCGGCGCGTTTTCCCGACAACTGCAACGGCAACACGATGTTCTCCTGCACCGTCAACGCTCCGATGAGGTTGAACGCCTGAAAAACAAACCCGATCTTCGACCGCCGCAGCTTCGTCAGATCCGTCTCGGACAGTCGCGACAACTCCGTGTCACCGACCCATACCTGGCCGCCGGTCGGCTGGTCCAGCCCCGCCGCGGTCTGCAGCAGCGTGCTCTTGCCCGAACCCGACGGCCCCATCACCGCCGTGAACGTACCCCGCTCGAACATCACGTCGACGCTCGCAAGGGCAGTCACCGCCTGCGGTCCCGTGCCGTAGACCTTCTTCAGGCCCTGGACCCGCACCGCCGACGCGGAACTGGCAACGCCCGCACCAGGAGATCCATCAGTCTGTACATTATGGATTGACATCACAATAAGCCCGAGGTCCTATTCTTTGAGTTCCAGGACAGAACCGTAATGTCGCTCGTCGGCCGAAACGACCCAGGCTGCGGGCGGTTCTTGGTAGCGCAGGCTGCACCTGCCCGCTCCGTGGCGCCGACGTCGGCCCGGATCCGACGAACACGGACGCCATCGGTGTGACATCAGCCGCCGCGGTCTCAAGATCCGGCTGATCCAGTGCACCAAGGCACTGACGTCTTCGCCCACTGCCCGAACATCGCTGCTCAGGGCTTCCATGAGTCCAGCAAGGCTGGAAGCACGCAGAGCAGATCGGCCTGCAGGCAGAGAACATCGTTCCCTGTGCCGCTCGAAAAGTAATCGTCGCTGGTAGAGCCAGGCTGTCACGGCGTTGCGACCATGTCCGGGTGTCCGGTCGTGGGTCGGTCGCCTCGTTCACCGCGCGGTCGGCCAGGCCTCGCCGGATCCAGGTCCTCAACGCCTCGTGATGCACGCCGAGTTGGCGGGCTAGGGGCGCGATCGCCAGCTTCGGATCCGGCTCCCGGTACAGCCGGACCGCACGGGATCTCAGCTCGTCGGGGTTCTTCTTCGATGGCGCGCCACGGACGACTCCCTTCGGGCCGTGCCTGGAAAATCCTCGCGCTACTGGTGAACCTCATTCCGTTGAAACCTCACTGCCTCGGAGTGCCTGGCACGGACTTCCCCGCCCGTGCAGGTGTTCCTTTGTTTCCACTGTCGCAGGATCCGTAGTCATCACCCGCCGGATGCGTGTGCTCGACGGACCGGGTCGGGACGTCGCGGACGACGGTGCGCATCCCACCGCGCACGGGCTGCGCCGGGTGTGCCGACCGCTTGTCCGCAGTGCCGCGGGTCGGCGCGGCGAACCCTCCGGCACTCGCCTCGGGCTGACCCGCAACGCAGGTACACAGCGCTGTCGGCCACCACACGTCCCTGTCCACATTCGTCATCCTCCACAAAGGAATCCCCGCGCGAGCGGGGGTGGTCCCTCGCGGGTGTCCTCACCCAGCGCGTAGCCGGCGTCTTCCCCGCGCGAGCGGGGGTGGTCCGGAGCGGTGGGCGGTGCGCTACCACGTGTCCCAGTCTTCCCCGCGCGAGCGGGGGGTGGTCCTCGGCACGGGCGACCACCCGGTCCTTGCGGGCGGTCTTCCCCGCGCGAGCGGGGGGTGGTCCGGCCGAGGACATCACCGCCGCGATCCTCGCCGGGTCTTCCCCGCGCGAGCGGGGGTGGTCCCCGTCGGGGGCGAGGCACCCGAACACACCTGCCGTCTTCCCCGCGCGAGCGGGGGTGGTCCCGGCAGGCGCAGCTTGTCGGGTCGGAGCACCACGTCTTCCCCGCGCGAGCGGGGGCGGTCCGCCGGCAACCACCTGACCCACCTCGGTATCCGCGTCTTCCCCGCGCGAGCGGGGGTGGTCCCTGGCACACGTCGAGGTCGCGCCACTGGATGTGGTCTTCCCCGCGCGAGCGGGGGTGGTCCTGTGACAGTTCGAGTGGTGCCTGATGACGCGGTGTCTTCCCCGCGCGAGCGGGGGTGGTCCGGCGACCGCCCCGACCGCGCTCACCGCCCGCGCGTCTTCCCCGCGCGAGCGGGGGTGGTCCGGCGACCGCCCCGACCGCGCTCACCGCCCGCGCGTCTTCCCCGCGCGAGCGGGGGTGGTCCCCCGCACTTCCCAGCGCGTCTCGTCGCGCACCGGTCTTCCCCGCGCGAGCGGGGTGGTCCCCCTTCCAGGGTGGCCAGTGCGCGACACAGCGCGTCTTCCCCGCGCGAGCGGGGGTGGTCCGGTGCTGGTGTTCGTGCCCGGCTCGATCATCACGTCTTCCCCGCGCGAGCGGGGGTGGTCCGTCCTTGTCCTCCATCGGCACCTGTACGTCAGGGTCTTCCCCGCGCGAGCGGGGTGGTCCCGGTGTCCTGCACTGCCCCTTCGACGGCTGGCGGTCTTCCCCGCGCGAGCGGGGGTGGTCCCTCGATGAGCATCGAGTGGGCGATGCTGTCCGAGTCTTCCCCGCGCGAGCGGGGGTGGTCCCGCCCGCATGGTCGAGTCCAACCCCCACCTGGTGAGTCTTCCCCGCGCGAGCGGGGGTGGTCCTTCTCCCCCCCGCCTCCGCGTGGTGGCGGACTTCGTCTTCCCCGCGCGAGCGGGGGTGGTCCCGGGCCTCGCCGATGTTCTCCAGCGTGCGCACCGTCTTCCCCGCGCGAGCGGGGGTGGTCCGTCAAGGACGCCGCGCAGCAGTACGCCGATCTTGTCTTCCCCGCGCGAGCGGGGGTGGTCCCACGCCTGGCTACTCGGCCTGGTCGACGCCTTCGTCTTCCCCGCGCGAGCGGGGGTGGTCCCGGTGTCCAGACCGGCTGGGCGTCCTCGTTCCAGTCTTCCCCGCGCGAGCGGGGGGGTGGTCCGGCGTTGCCCTCGTCGGTGCGGTGGCCGACCGGGTCTTCCCCGCGCGAGCCGGGTGGACCCGTGGTCCCCGCGGTCGAGGCAATCAAGATCAAGTCTTTTGGATCCGCTGGGACATCGCCCCGACGACACGGCCTCATGGCCTGTCACTCCCCAGGGGGATCGGCGCGTCCGGCACGCCCATCGTCCCCGGCCGCGGACACCTGGGCATACGGCCTGATCAGCGAGAGCCGAGAACGCCGCCCCGATGCCGGATCACGGTGTGACGGCGGCGCGCAGCCAGTCCGGCACGTGCTCGTCGACGGGCGGGAAAAGCTCCAGTTCTCGGGCGTGGGCCGATGGGGGCGGCGGGGTGCGGAAACGCGGCTCGTCCTGGCGGTTGTACTCGATCGCGTAGTTGCCCGGACAGTCGAGCCAGTAGGTGGCGTGCAGCCACGTGCCGCGCCCCGGGCGGCCATTCCGGCGCGCAGCCGGGTGAACAGGTCGCGCGCTTCCTCGTGCGCTGCTTCAGCGCCGTGCCGTTGCCACTGCAGTGATCGTTGAGGCCTATGATCTGCAGTCTGCGTCCGATCGCGTCCGTCCAGTTCGCCAGGCGACCATATCAGCAGGTTAGGACCGGCCCAGGACGCTCGTCGCACCTTGAAAGCGGTTCACACCAACGGGTGTTGTTTGACGTAGGTTCGGCGGATTCACCCGTTCGGGGCGACCCCATTTGGCGTTGGTCAAAGATCCGGAGCGACCCGCTCCTGAATTCGCTCCTATACAGCGTTCACCAAGATCACAAAGTTACCGTTCCGTGACCAAATGAAGATCGACATCAACGCACGAAAAAACCCGCTGACCTGGGCAGATATCCAGATCGAGCGGGCTTCTTCAGACCGTCGGGACGACAGGATTTGAACCTGCGACCCCTTGACCCCCAGGGTCGCCCAGATCATGATCTGACCTGCGGAAACAGTCCCCAGAGCACTCCTCAGGGATCCGTTGAGCGCAGTTTGAAGCAGCAGGACCCGGTTGCGGCACAACGAGATCTCCTGAATCCGCTCCTCCGGACCACTCCCTTGACCAAGAATCATCAACCGACTGATCCGCGAGTACCTGCCCAAGGACACCGAGATCACCACCGACCGCGGCTACCTCGCCTCCGTCGCAACCGAGATCAACATGCGACCACGCCTTATCCTAGGATTCAGAATCCCCAGCAGAAGTCTTCGCCAACCTCCTCACCAGCGCGAATGCTTCCACCGGCTGAAGGCGCCCGCTTCTGCACCACAATGTCGACACGCTCTAGAGGAATCCAGGCATGATTCATCGCGCCGCTCGACCGGAGTGAACACCAGCGAGAACCCAACCGCTTCGGTTGGCAGACAATTCACTTTCGGTGGTGGCGCGGTGGGCACAAGCCGTGACGGGGTTGAGGGTTGTCATGATCATTTATGGCTTAAGCGGCGAAGCTGGTCGGTGCGGTGTTCTCGGGGCTTTCGGCGCTGTCGATCGAGGGCGTCCAGGACGCCGGTGATGTGATCGTGGTGCGGGCGTCGGCCAGGGGCGGTGAGGTGGCGTGTCCTACTTGCGGCACGTCGACGGGCCGGGTTCACGCTCTCCATGAGCGGGTCCTCGCGGATGTTCCGGTCGACGGACGCCGGGTGTTGGTGAGGGTGCGGATACGTCGGATGCGTTGCCCTGTCACGGAATGTGCGCGCCGGACGTTCAGGGTGCAGGTACCTGGCTTGATCGAGCGGTATCGGCGACGCACCGTCCGGCTCGATGTGCAGGTCCGCGATGTCGTGCGCGAGCTGGCCGGCAGGGCCTCCGCCCGGTTGCTGCCGTCGCTGGGGATCGTGGTCGGGCGGGACACCGCCGTACGGGTCCTGCTGGGCATCCCATTACCGGATCGCGCGGTGCCGAGGGTGCTGGGGATCGACGATTTCGCGCTGCGTCGGTGTCACGACTACGCCACCGTGGTGATCGACGCCGACACCGGCGCCCGGATCGACGTGCTGCCCGGACGCGGCGCCGACGTGGTGGCCGGGTGGCTGCGGAAGCATCCGGGAGCCGAGGTCGTGTGCCGGGACGGTTCGACCGCCTATGCGCAGGCAGTGCGGGACGCGCTGCCGCGGGCGACCCAGGTCGCCGACCGGTGGCATCTGTGGCACGGCCTGTGCGACGCCGCGGGCAGGGAGGTCGCGGCCCACAGCTCGTGCTGGGCCTCGGCCACGGGGCTGCGCCAAGGGAAGCTGGCCGAGACCACGCTGCGGCGGTGGCACCAGATCCATGCCCTGCGCGAGGCCGGGGTCGGGCTGCTGGACTGCTCGCGCCGCCTCGGCCTGGCGATGAACACGGTCAAGCGCTATGCCCGCGCGGCCACACCGGAGCGTATCCAGCGGGTGCCGAAGTACCGGGCCAGCATGGTCGACCCGTACCGGGACCACCTGCGCACCCGCCGCGAACAGGAACCGGCTGTGGGGGCCACCGCGCTGCTGGGCGAAATCCGTACCCTGGGCTACGACGGCAGCCAGAACCTCCTCGTGCGCTACCTCAACCAGGGACGTCACCTCGACGAGCATCCACACCTCTCGTCCCGTCGGGCCGCCCGACTGCTGCTGACCCGACCGGAGAATCTCACCGAACGGCAACGCGAACGACTCGACGCCCTGACCGCGTCCTGCCCCGAAATGACAGCGCTGGCAGGCGTTGTGCGTTCCTTCGCCGCCCTGATCGTTCCCCATAAGGACAACGCGGGCCGGTTGACGGCGTGGACCACTGCGGCGCGCGAGGCGGACCTCCCCCACGTGCACTCTTTCGTCCGGGGCATCGACCAGGACATCGACGCCGCCACCGCCGCCATCACCCTCGACCACCACAACGGACTCACCGAAGGCGTGAACACCAAGACGAAACTGATCAAACGCCAGATGTACGGAAGAGCCGGTTTCGACCTCCTCCGCCACCGCATCCTCGTCGGATGAAACCACCACCGGAAGTACGCCAGAGCCGCTCGTTTTACAGTCCCCTATTGGCACCCCACAGGGTATTGAGCTGCGGCGATCGCGCACCATGGGCCTTGGAGGCATGACGGCCAGGCATGGCGTTATGACTGGTGTACCTGATCTTCGTGTGGCTCGTCTGGCCGACTTTCGACACCTTGCAGGTACTGGGCAACGGGAGTGGTCCCCAAGGTCGCCCGCAGTAGCACTGCTGTTCGGCGAGCTGGCAGAGCTTCTTGACACCGACCACCGGCCCGCGATGGACAGAATGGAGCGTGGCATGAACACGTCGACACCGCCACTTCGGCCCGTGAACCGGTGACGATGCGTACTAGGAGATACTGGCTCTCTGGGTCGAGTCGGTAGGGGTGTGCGGTGCCGGTGCTGGGAGTTGTCATTGTCGAGTTAGCCGAGACAGTGGTGGAGTTCGCGGGCGAAAAGCGGACTTCACCGGCAGGAGACCGCCTGGTGCGGCAGTTGGTGGTCGAGTTGACCAGGTGGTGCGAGGGTGCGCACTGGAACCTCCTGAAAAGCAGCAGTAAGGCGATGGCAGTGCAGGCCCTGATCGATACCTTCCGCGTAGTGGGTAAGGCGTCCGGCGCAGATCCTCAACGACTGGCGGCCTTACTGCGGCACGAGGCCGGTGGCCTGCGCGAGCGAGCCGCGCTCGATCATGACGGCGAGGAGTTCTACGACCGGCTGTGCCTTGCCGTGTGCGGCCATGTCACGTCAGTGGCCACTCGGGGTTCTCTGCTCCGAACAGCGGTCGAGTCTTCCGTCGACAACAGGCTCGATGCCGCTGTCTCCGGTCCGGTGGTGCAGGCCGGTGCAGTACATGGCAATGTGACGATCAACCACTGGAGCGGTAACCCGCCGCCGCCCGTCGAGGCGTCGGACGCTGGGATGCGGGGGGTGGGCGAGCCCGGAATGCTTAAGACGGCATCGCCGTCGAAGCGGACCGGGGCGGCGCAGTTCGGCGACCCCTGGTGGATCTGCACGGGTGCCGCAGCTAGCCTCCTGTCCGCTGCTGTGCTTTGGCTACTCGGCGGCCTGCTCGGTCAAGCGACCGCCACCGGAGTCGTCACCGGTCTCCTGGCCTACCTCGCTGCGTCCACCACCGCGCTGGTAGCGGACCGGAGGCCGTTGCGATGATCCGCCGCAGGTTGATACCGCTCATTATCGCGATGCTCACGACGGCAGCGCTTACAGCCGCCGCGTACGTCCACTTCGACACACCCACCAAATACCTCGGCGACGAACTTGTCGTGGGGATCAGCGGTACCATGCCCGGCTGGAGTTTTCCCGATGACGCCCCCGAGGGCTTCGACATCGACCTCGCCACGTTCATCGCGACCGAGTTAGGGTTCGACCACGTCACCTACCAGGTACTCCAGCCAGTGGAGCGGATCACTGCGCTGACCGAAGGACGGGTCGACCTGGTAATTGCGAACTTCTCCATCGATGGCCCATCGTGGCCCGATCAGGATAAACGGCGACGGAATCTGATCGATTTTGCCGGCCCCTATTACATCGATAACTCGGGCCTGATGTACTCCGCCGATAAAATGGACCGCCTTGATCCGGGGTGGTCCGGCATCCCGCGCGAACTCGTGTGCACGAACGCTGGCACCACCGCAGAGCACAATACGTTGAGGGAGCACGACCGTGACTGCTTCAACCGGTTCGTCGACCCAGATGATCTCAGTGTGGTCGCCGTGGTGACAGACCAATCCCTCCTAGTGGCCTATAGCAAAGCAAGGAGATCGGCCGTGCTGCCGTTGATGTGGGAGAACGACCCGTCGACATTCCCGGTGAAGGATGAGAGATACGGCGTCGGCATGCGTAAAGGCACCCCAGGCCTCTGCCAGCAGTTGAACGATTTGGTGCAGAGGTTCCTGGACGAACGATGGGACGGCTCCTTCGCGCGGTGGCTCGGCACCGTGCCTCACGGAAAATCGCACAAGGTGTCGGACGTGGATCGAACCCTATGTGGTAACTGACAGCGGCCTTTAGTAGCTGTTTTCGAGCTACTGGGGTTGGGTGAGTCGGCGGCTGGTGATGCGGATCATGGACCAGCGGACCATGGCCTCGTGGTGGTGGCGTAGTCGTTCGTAGTCGCGGACGCGGCGGCGGTGTCCGGTGATCCACGCCAGAGTCCGCTCCACCACCCACCTTCTGGGTAACACGATGAAATACGGCACGTCGGGGCGCTGGACGATCTCGACCACCAGGCGGAGTGTGGTGCGGGCCCAGTCGAGCAGGGTGCCGGTATAGGCCCCGTCGGCCCACACCAACGCGACCCGCCCGCCGGCGGTGTCGCGCATCCGCCGCAGCAGGCTGCGCGCGGCGACCCGGTCCTGCGTCGAGGCCGGGGTCACCAACACCGCCAACAACAGTCCCATGGTGTCCACGACGATGTGCCGCTTGCGCCCGGCGACCTTCTTCCCACCGTAATGGCAGGACACCGACGTGTTCTGAACCGCTCCGCTCACCCTGTGCCTGCCGATAACCTCATCCGCGCAGGTAGAGGTTGTACGGAGACCAAGACCTCGAAACGCTCATCGGCACGGCTGCCATCCGCCGTGCCATCGGCCAGCACGGCATGATGACCGGCTGTGCTGCTCCGACTGGCCTATCTGGGCGTGACCAACGCCTTCGCGCTGCTGCGCCTGCTGCCCATGAGCGATCGGGACAAGGACGTGGAGATCCTGGCGCTGCGGCACCAGATCACGATCCTGGAACGTCAACTAGGTAACGCCCGTACGCGGTTCTCTCCCGGCGATCGAGCGTTCCTCGCGGCACTGCTGCACCGACTTCCCGTCGACACCCTTCGTCGGCTCCGACTGCTGGTGCGTCCGGAGACGGTGCTGCGGTGGCATCAGGACTTTCTCGCACGCCGTCACGCGGTCAGATCCCGCCCCAAGCGGGCCGGCCGACCACGAACCCTCCGCTCGATCCGGCTCCTGGTGCTGCGCCTGGCACGCGAAAACCCCGCCTGGGGGTACCGCCGCATCCACGGCGAACTCCTCGTCCTCGGCATCAAAGTCGCCGCGTCCACCGTCTGGCAGATCCTCAAAGACGCCGGCATCGACCCGGCACCCGAACGCACCACGACGACGTGGTCGGCCTTCCTCCACTCGCAGGCTGACGCCCTGCTGGCCTGCGACTTCTTCGAGATCACCACCCTCAGCGGCACCCGTCTGTACGTGCTCGCGGTGATCGAGCACGCCAGCCGCCGGATCCGCGTCCTCGGCGCCACCGCGCACCCGACCGCCTCCTGGGTCACCCAGGCCGCCAGGAATCTCGTCATGGACCTCGAAGACGAGGGCCGACACATGCGGTTCCTGATCCGCGACCGGGACGGGAAGTTCCCGGCGCTGTTCGACACCGTCCTCGCCGACGCCGGCATCCAGGTCGCCCTCAGTGGCGTCCGCATCCCGCGCATGAACGCGATCATGGAACGCTGGATCCACGGCTGCCGCCGAGAACTCCTCGACCGAACGCTGATCTGGAACCAACAGCACCTGCTCCACTCACTGCGCGAGTACGAGCAGTTCTACAACACCCACCGACACCACCAAGGCATCCACAACGCACGACCACTACGCGCCCTGCAACACCCCGTCACCGACCAAGTCGCAGTCACCCACCTGGATATCCGCCGGCGACAGCGGTTGGGCGGCATCCTCAACGAGTACTACCAGGCCGCCTGACCTGCACGGACGACATTCTCGGCAGGCACAACCTCGAACTACGCGGACCATCGGCCGCACTTCTCATGACCAGGGATGGCCGCGCAAGGCGGTGAAGTCCACGTAAGACTCGGTGTGGGCGATCTGGGTGCCGGCGAGCCTGATGAGCGGGTCGACCTCCCGCCAGTCGACCGCGTCGGGCGGACGCAGGGTCAAGCCCGGCAGCGCCGCCAACAGACCGGTGACCATGTCCGCCACTACCCGATCGCCCAACGCGAGCCACAGCGCTTCCCTCGTCGGCGGGGCGAAGGCCACGACGGTCAGCGGCGTCCCCGCGAAGGACACGACCTTGTGGTCGATGCTGCCGCCCGCCTGGGACCACTTGCCCGAGACCGCGTCGAGGCTGGTGTCGAGCAGCACCACCACGTCACCGACGGCGTCCAGGGTCTGCTTCCACCGCCCGAGCCACTCCGCCGCCCATAGGCAACTCGCCCCGAGACACACGTGCACGGGACCCCTTCCGCCCCATTCCTCCACCATGCGCGTCACGTGCGCCGGCTCGGCGAGTTCCACGTGCCACAGCACGTCGCCGCCAGCACCGTCGTCCGCGACGGCGCGTACGGCCACCACCGGCTCGGCGGGACGGGTGCCGAGGTCGGCGACGGTCGCGGGATCGAAGCGGTAGGTCTCCGCGAGCCGGTGCGCCAAGCGGACGTTGATGCTCAGCGTCGGCACACCGCCCAAGCGCGAGGTGAGGTCCACGACGCGCACGACCTCGTCGACGTCCACGTCACGATCGGCGACCATCATCCGGCTGTCCAGGAGGTCATCGGTGAACCGGTAAGCCACGTTCCGCAGCACGGTTTCCGAGATCACCTGGTCGTCTAGCGGATCCGGGTCCGGCACGAACACCGGACCGTCCGCGCCCAGTCGGCGCAGGGGCTCGACAGCTCCCTCCAGGTCGATGTGGTGGTCGAGCAACGTGGCGCCCCGCGCGGCCAGGTACTCCCCCAGCGACGCGTACACCGTGCTCTCCCACAGCAGCCACGCCGGTTCGAACCCGTCGTCGATCGCGTCCGCCGGCGACCTCTCGGGCTGATCCGCCCGCAGCGCCTCGTCGCCGAAGGCCGTGCGCACAGCGCTGTCGGCGGCTTCCAGGGCCGCCGACACCACTTCGGGGGCGGCGGCGAGCCTGCGCCACCGAGCGTCGGGGTGGTCGATCTCCCGCAGGTCGGCGGTGGTGAACTCCTCCGGACCCACGCGCGTCAGGGTTTCCAGGACGGGTGACTGCATGCAGCACCAGGCCACCGCACCCGCTGCCAACGCACGCCGGTGAGGACCCCGGACCGGCCGGAGCAGCGCGTCGAGCGCCTGGTGGAGCGGTCGGTAGGCCGGGTAGACACCGAGCGCCTCGTCGGCAACGGCGTGCCGGGCGAGCACGACGTTGACGCTCATGAAGGTCGCGTAAGTCTCCTGCACCACGCGACAGAGGTCGAGAAGCGGAACGAAGAGGGTTTCCCGCCATGCCGGGGTACGAGCGGCGAGGTGCAGCGCAGCGCCCCACGCGGTGTTGTCGGTCAGCGTGAGGTGGTGAGCTTCGTGCATGTGCACCACCTCGTGCCTGACCTGGTCCACACCGGACAGTCGCAACTCGAACCTCCCCGGGTGGTAGAGCCCGGAGTCGACACCGCCATCGCCCGAGAACAGCAGCGCCGCCAGGTGGTCCGCGCTCACTCGGCCACCTCGATCCGCAACCGCACGCCGTCGGTGACCTCGACCTCCGCGCCGGTCCGAGCCGCGAGCCCAGCCGATGCGACGAAGTCCGCGAAGTCGAGCGGGTGGACCACCTTCGCCAGCGTCGCGGGCACCTCGGTGGCGGTGATCCGCAGGACCGCCCCGACTCGGCCGGCGACGTCGGTGACCGACAGTTCGCCGATCGCGGGCAGCAACCGCGCCAACCAGGTAATGGAGTTGTTCGCCACGTCCTCGCGCAGAAGCACGGAGGCTACCAGCGCCCAGGCGACGGCCTCCTTGTTGCGCGCTGCCCCCAGGTCGATGCTCCACTCGTCGGCGTGCAGTTCGAGGTAGCCCTCCGGGCGGCTCTCCCCGCTGTCCCACTCCAGGCTGGACATCTTCGCGGTCGCCTCGATGAAGTCGTCCCCGCCCGGACTGCGCACGCCCTTCGCGACCCGCTCCAGGTCCGGCCGGCGGACCCGCTCGTCCGGCACTCCCGCCTTCGCGAGCAACGCGTCGAACCTGTCGTCGTTCTTCGTGGTCACCCTCGCTCCTTCAGTCCTGAGAACCCGACGTAGGACTCCGTGCGCAACAGGTGCAGGGCGGCGGCACGAGCGTCCTCCAGCTCCGCGTCCGGCAGTGTCGTCTCCGTGAACGCACCACCGAGAGAGGCCCGGAACTGGTCGAGCAGCAGTGTGGTGGTGATCCGGTCGCCCACCGCGAACCACGAGTGCCGGTTGCCCGCCAACCGCAGCACCAGCGCCACCACCGCCGAACGCGACGGGTCGTCGAGCAGCAGCCTCGTCGCCCGCACCGGGACACTGCCCGCGCGCCAGCCGGGGAGGAACCGCTCCGCCTCCACGTCGATCAGCACGGCGTTGACGCCGGGCAGCTCCGCGAACCATGCCTCCCGCCACCGGGCGTCGGCCAGGCAGGACGTCGTCACGCAGCACACGATCGGGCCGCGGAATCCCCACCCTTCGGCGATCTCGTGCAGCTCCGCGACGGAGTCGACGATCCGGTGCAGGACAGTGCCGTCGGCGTCGACCAAGCGCACCGCGACCACCGGGCCGCCGTCGGGCGGAGACCCGGTCCAGTCGTACTGCTCCGCCAGCGCTGCGGACTGCCGGACGTGGACGAACAGGTGAGGCACGTCGTTGATCACCGTGTTGCCCGCAGCGGCGGCGACCAGGCGGTCGACCGGCAGGGACAGCACCCGTGCCGGAAAGCGCTCCAGCTCCTGCAAGTCGTGGCTCATCTGCTGGATGAGCGCCGCCCTGAGCGCGGAGTCGTCGAGCGGTGCTTCGTCCTCCCCGACACCACGCAGGAGCAGACCGGGCACGAGCGATGTTGTGGCGGCGGCGCCTTCCCGGTGGCCGCTGTAGTCGAGTACGGCGGCACCGGGCAGTTCGCGCCGCGCCTGGTCGTACGCCGCGATCTCCCACGCCCGCCAGAGTTCGTCGTGCTCGGCGGCGGACATCGTGGCCAGCGGTGCGCCCGCGATGTCGGCGTCCAGCAGGTCGCGGCCGAACCCGCTGGCGACGGCGGAGTCCGCGGCTTGGGCGATGCGGAGCGCCAACGCCGGCCCACCGGCGAGCAGCCGTGCCCACCGGCGATCGGGTAGGTCGGCTGAGCGGACGTCGGCGAGGGTGATCGCGTCGAGGCCGCGGTCGACCACGATCTCGAGGACCGGGGTCTGCATGCACACCCTGGCGAGCGCCGTGACGACGGTCAGCTTGCGGTTCACGCCGGCAACCCCCGCAAGCACCTCGACCAATCCGGCGTGAAGGGACGCGTAGGACGGGTAGGCGTCGAGCAGTCGACCGGTCGACCCGTGGTGGGCCTCGACCGTCGCGACGCTGGAGTAGGTCACGAACGTCTCGTGCGTCGTACGCGCCACATCGAGGAAGTCGACCAGCGGGCCGCTGGGGAGGTGGGCGAGCGCGTGCAGCAGGATTCCCCAGGCGGTGCCGTCGTTCAACGCGCAGTGGTAAACCTCGTGGAAGTGGACGACCGCGTCGAGCACCTCGTCCCGGCCGCCCAGGCGGACGCGCGAGCCCTCGGTGGGGGTGTACCGGCCGGATCCGACGAGGCCGTCGAACAGCAGTCGAGCGAGGTGGTCGTCAGCCATCCGCGGTTGCCTCCAGTGCCTCCAGGTTGCCGGCCACCACGTCGAGTTCGCGGTCGAAGTGCCCGGGGTGGCGGCGGTTCAGCGCCTCGAACCGCGAACGCGCCTCCAGCAGGTGTCGGCGAGCGGCACCGGGATCGTCGTCGAGCAGGAGCCTGCCGAGCGTGTTCAGCGTGCCTGCGTACGGGGCGAGGTAGGCGTCGTTCCGGCTGCGCGCCAAGTCGCGGCGGTGCTCCAGCGCCTCGATCGCGACCGCCGCGTCACCGGTGGTGGCCGCCAGGTTGTCCAGCACGTCCGCCAGCAGCGACAGGTGCGCCCGCCGGTCGCGGGCGACCAGTTCGCGGGCCCGCGCCTCGGCGCGGCGCGCGTGCCGGGCCGCCTCGGACTCGCGCCCCGCGACACGCAGCCGCACCGCCTGGTTGTGCAGCGCGATGGCGTACTGCGCGCGGTGTGGCGCGCCCAGTTCCCGGAAACGCGCCACGGCGAGAGCACCCGCCGCGACGGAGCGGTCGCCCTCGTACAGCAACGCTAGCACCGCCCACGCTTCGGCCGACATGGCAGGCGAAGTCGACTCGACTTGGTCCAGTGCCGCCGAGACCGCGTCGTCCCGCCGGACGCGCAGGTACGCGGCTCGCGCGGCGAACCGGAGGGCCAGGCGCGACGCCCGGTCTCGGTCCGGTCCGTCCCGGTGGGCCTGCCAGGCCCGCCACTCCACCTCCAGCGCGAAGGGGCCGAGGGCCAGGCTGCGGCGCGGCAACGCCTCGGCGACCACGTCGAGGTCCTCGCGGCCCAGCGCCGGCAGGCACCCGGACACGGCAGCCAGGAGCGCGTCGGGTTCGGCTACCGCCGCCACGGCGACGACCACCGCCGGGACGAGCCGGGCAGGAGCGGCCGCGATCGTGGCGCCCAGCCGCGCCACCCACTCGGGGTGCGCCGACGCCGGGGCGGCCAACACGGTGAGGGCCCGCACCGCCTGTTCGGCACTGACTGCGGGCAGCAGGTCCAGCAGTTCCGGGTTCCTGGTCAGCGCCCTGGTGACGTGCGCCTCCGCCAGCCGGCTCGAGGCCATCGGGTTGAGCGAGCCGGTACCGGGGTACAACTCGCGGGCCCAATCCGCGTACCGCCGCACCACGTCCGGGCCCGCGTCGGCGAAGGTCGGCAGCATGCGCAACGTGGCCAGGGCCGTGGCGTCGTCCCGCGCCCCGAACAGGCAGGCGGCGGCGACCACCTGCGTGAACCGCGCGGGATGGGGGTCGGCCAGGTGGTGGACGGCGGCGGTGGCGTCCCAATACTGGTGTTCGAGGCGCAGCAGGTCGCCCACGGCTGTGCCGTGCACCTCCGCCAAAGCTGCTTCGTGCGCGTCCAGTGCGGACGGGAAGGTGGGTACCTCCCCGACGGCCACCGACGTCCCCGCCACCGCGGCGAAAGCCCGGTGAGCGGCGTCGAACTCGGGTCGGCCACCCGGCGGGGTGGGCACCTCGCGCACGGACAAGTAAGGCGCCGGCGACCCGTACCCCTCGGTGTCGACCAACTGCTCGAACCAGTCGCCGGTCGAGCGCGCCAAGGCGAGCACGGCGACCCGCCGCCCGTCCTGCGGCCTGCGCACCGCGGCGGACAGCGCTGCCGCGAGCTGGGCGGTGCGGGTCTCAGCCCGGTCGAACACCAGCAGCGCCGGACCGAGCGCCGAGTCCAGCCGCCGCAAGGCTTCGATCGGCATCGTCGGTGAGACGAAGCCGGCGAGCCAGCCGCGAGCCGACATCCGCTCGCACAACTCCACCGCTGCGCGGGTCTTGCCCGCGCCACCGGCCCCGGTCAACAGCACCGGCGGTTCGGACGGGGAGAGGCACCAGCTCTCCAGGTCCGGTACCACGCCGTCCCGGTCCTGGAAGTCCACCAGCGCGCGGTGCGGGTCGAGCAGCGCGCTGGGCGGTCCCGGCAGCGGTGGCCGGCGCCGTCGGTCGACCAGGTCGAACAACGCCAGTTCGGGCGCGACCTCCTCGACCATGCGGGCCAGTCGTGCGAGATCGTCGTCCACGGTGCGCCGGTGCAGCCTGGTGTAGTTGCGCACCACCAGTGGGTGCAACGAGTTCGGCAGCAACCCGCGGCGGGGCATCTCCGTGTCGACCAGGACCGGGATGATTTCGACTCCCGACTCGAAGGCCATCTCGATCTCACGGCGCACCCAGTCCTCGGAATCCCGCAGCCGCCGGCCACCGGCCGCCGGATCCGCCCACGCGCGGCCGATCACGGCGAGCAGCACCGACGAGTCCCGGACCCGGCGCACGAGCTGCGGCTGGAAGTCGCCGGGCCCCACGGAGCGGCTGGCGCGGAACACCTGTCCACGCCCGAACCGGCCGGACAGGTAGAGATCGATCAGGGCCGCCACCCACGGCTCGTCCTCGTTCCGGTAGTTGACGAACACACCGCCCACGTCCCCACACCCCCCGGAATGCCCCGTCACAAGTCCATGCGGTTGTCGAAGCGGACTTCCTCGCCCGCGAGGTGCGCCAGGACCGGCCCGAGCAGGTTCTCGTACGCGCCGAGGAACGTGTGGTCGGCCACGACCTTCCCACCCGGCGGGTACAGCTCCGCGAGCGCGGCTTGGTGCACGCGCACACCCGCGTGGGACAGGGGGCGCAGCATCAGCGGCAGCGTGTGGCCGTCGTGCTCGACCGAACCGACCAGGAACGGGACCACCCGACCGAACGACTCCGTGCGCAAGAAGGTGTAGCGGAAGCGGCTGCCCGGCGCGTCCAGCCACAGGTCCAGGTGCTCGGTGAGCGGCAGGTCGAGCAGCAGCGCCGTCCGCGCGGGCCGCCACCCGGCGGCAGCCGGGTGGTCGAGCAGGGTGCAGGGCACCACGGCGATGACGGGCACCTCGCTTCGGTGGACCTCGGCGAGGTCGGTGGCCCGCCGCAGCTCCACCACGTGCCGACCGTCGTCCTCGCGCACCGTCCGGCGCACCACGCAGAGCACGTCACCGGTGGGTGGGCGACTCCCGGGCTCCCACGTGTAGTTGTCCGTCAACGACTTCGACCTGCGGACGGTGGCGAACAGGTGCGGTCGCTCCAGGTCGGCGGTCATCAGCGACAACGCGGTGGAGTCGGGCAGGACTCGCGCGGGCAGCGGGCCGGCGACCGAGAACCCTTCGGACTCGGTGTTGCCCAGCACCACGGCCCGCGTCTCGGCTTGGCGCAGCCGCGTCCCCGGCTCGATGTCGACCGCACCGGCCAACTCCCGGGCTGCGGCCACGAGTTTCGGCGTCCACAGCAGGTGCTCGTTCACCCCGAGTGTGCCGTCCCCGCCGAGCGCCGACGCCGCCGCGTCGTACACCGCCTCGTTGACCAGCACCCACAACTCCTCGAGCGCGGGGTCGAACATCTCCGCGGTGAGGGTGGCCGGCTCCACCAGGGCGGTGAGGCGCGGGTCGGCGGGGACGTGGGCCGACCAATCCGGCAGGTGGCGTCGCAGCAGCCCGAAGCGGATGTCCGGCAGCTCCCGCTCCCGCAGATCGGCCAACGAGAAGTTCGCCAGGCCGACGTCGAGCACGCGCTCGATCACCGAGGTCTGCATGCACGCCCTCGACACGGCGTGGGCCACGTGGAAGCGGAGGTACGGGCTGTCGACCGAGGCGACGACCTCCGCCATCGCGTCGAAGTGCGCCCGGTAGCCGGGGTAGTTCCGCACCACCCGATCACGGTCCCACCCGAGTGCCAACGCCGGCAGCCACGAGGCGAACGCCTCCTGCACTAGGCTGCTCGCCCGTGTCAGAGCACCCGCCGTCTCGCGGTGCTCCCGCGCGCCGGTCGCCATCCACAGCGCATGGTAGGTCCGCGCCACCGCGCCGAAGCTCGTCGAGTCCTGGAGCTGCTTGTGGTGGGACTCGTGCGCGGAGGCGAACTGCGAGCTATTCGGGTCGTCACCGGGCTGGACCAGGTGCCAGCGGTCGTGGTCGAACGAGCCGGAGGCCGGTGGGTGGGTCATCGTGACGTGACCCCGGGTCTCACGTCCGCCACCACCGTCGATCAGAGTTCATCGTGGGTGTCCTCGGCGTTGTCGTCGTTGTGGAGACCGTGACCGCGGAAGGCCCGCGCACAATCCCTGAGAACCGCCGCCGCTCGCGGCCACCCGGCCGCCATCGCGTCGGCGTCGTGCTCCAGCTCCGCAGCTCGTCGACGTTCCTGGCCCCCGCCCTCGAACACGCCGCGAACGGTGGTCCCCTGGTTGTTGATCACACCCATCACGAACCCTCCCGCAAGCGCGTTGCCGCCCGGCTCGTCGAGCAGGTCCCGCACGGCCTCTACGGGCCAGAGGCCGTCGTCACCGGCGGGCACCCCCGTCAGCATGCCGCCGAAGGCCTCGTCACCGCGTCGCAGGAGGCGGTCGTCCCCGGACAGCACCTCTCGTGCTCGGGCGAGGTACTCGTCGAGCTGGTCGAGGCCGAGCCGTCCGTCCGGCCGCCAACGCCAGTCCCGCAACGCGAAGTAGGCCGGGACCCGGAGGGGTGAACGGGGCTCCCCTTCCCCCGGGTGGGCGAGGCGGACGGCCTCCGCGAAGGCTGCGGGATCGGCTTCGATCCTGCGGTAGAGGGTTCGTGGCGCGCGATGACCGAAGAGGTACTGCCGGTAGAACAGCTCCAAGCCGGCGACCTCGGGCGAGTCGCCGACCAGGGTGGTGAGGTGGTCGAGCAGGTGCGCGACGTCGAAAGACGCGCCCTGGTAGGGCTGCTCGGCACTGCCGTCCGACGCGGCGCCGGTCAACGCCTTCGTGATGAGCAGCGGCGACCTGGCCCATGCGGTCTCGGGGTCCACGTGGACCGCCCTCGACAAAGCGCTGATCACCGACCACGGGCGCCGGTGCTCCAGCACCAGGTCGAAGAACCGTTCCGGCTCGTCTCCCACCGCGGGCCAGGCAGGCACCTGCCGCCAGAACAGTTCCGCCGCCTCGCCGTCGGCGACGTCGAGAAGGGTCGAAACGTCCGCGGAGCGCGACAAGGCGATCAGGAATTCGGCCTGCCCCTTTGCGCTCCATGTGGTCATCCTGGTGACCAGAGGCCGCCACCAAGGCTCGCCGCCTTCGCGGACGCGGGTCTCCACCCAGCTCCGGGCGAACAGGGTCTCGTGCTCCGAACCGTCCAGGAAAAGCACCACGTCATCGAGGAACAGGTCTTCGGTGGCTTGTGCGGTCACCGTGCCCACCACGTCCGGCCACTCGGAGCGTCGAGCCAGTTCCAGCAGACCGGCCAGTCCGGCACCGGCCACCTCACGCACGATGTCCACCCGCAGCGCGGCCAGTTCACGGTCGTAGCCCGCGATGTCGTGCCAGTCGACGCCGGGCAGCCGCGGTCGGGCGGTGAACAGCCAGACGTGGCGCTCGGCGCGCTGCCTGGGTTCGACCTGTTCCGCTACCGTCGCGAACGTCGCCACCACGTGGTTCGCCACCGTGCCCGGGTAAGTGCGTTGGGAGCGCACGAACTCGTCGAGTTCCGACCACAAGCGCAGCGCCTGCTCGTCGTCCAGAGCCGTGAAATCGGCTTCCGACAGCCCCTGGACGATCCGGTCCCGCTGCCGGACCGGGATGTGCGCGGTCAGCGGGACCAAGTCGATCCAGCGCCGCGGATCAGCCGCGAGTGCCGTGGCCACCCGCTCGGCGACGCCGTCGAACGCGGCTTCCGTCTCGTCCGGCGTCGGACCCTCGGTCTCCGGCAACAAGGAGTCGCGGAACTCGGGCTCGTTCGTCCGCTGGTGCAGCCGTGACGGCGGCAGGGACACCAACTCCAGCAACAGCTTCCAACACGTGCCGGGATACCTGCTGCCAAGTCCGTCGACAACCCGCAGCCGGGTCTCCAACGTCGCCGACGTGTAGGCCCACCCCGGCTGGAACACCCGGCACAGGCTGTCCAGCGGCTGGTTGTGGTCGTTGGCACCCGCCGTGACGAGCTCGTCGAGACGAGCCAGCACGCGCGCCGCGTGCGGCAGGTGCTCGGACGACCAGCACAGGGTCTCCAGGGCCCACAACAACCACACCTTGAGTTCGAACCGCCCGGGACGCTCGCTGGCCCGATCGAGCACGTGGGCGAGCAAGGGCGTGTCCCCCACCAGTGCTCCGTCCAGGGCCAGCAGGAATTCGGTCGGTGCGGCCTCGGCGAGCAAGGGCAGTTGTTCGGCCACCGACTGCCAGGTGTTCCCGGTCCGATCGCCGTTGCACAGGTCGAGCACCTCCCGGACCACCTGTGACGCGTGGCTCTGGCCGGTCCGCCCATCAGGCAGCCGTTCCTCGCCGTCCGCGCCCATGAGCGCCGCGACGAACGCTATCGCCCGTCGAAAGTCGTCCGAGTACTTCCGGTCGGTGCCCATCGCCTTGGCCGTGAAGCGCTCGTCGTCCGGCAGTTCGAGCAGCGGGTCGGACTCGGTCAGCACGGCGACGGCCATCGCGTGCCACCGCTCCAGGAGTGATCGGGTGAGGAAGTTCCTGAGCATGATCCAGGCCGCTTCCGAGTCGGCGAGCTGCCACCGGGTCCCGGAGCGGTGCAGCAAGGGCGCCTCGGACGCGGCTGTGCGCTGGGCGAACCTCTCGACGTCCTCCCAATCCTCCTTCAGCAGTCCGGCGATGGCGTCCTGATCGGCGAATCGGTCGGACGTCGACCAGGAGCCGGCCAGCACCAGGCCGCTCATCGCGTCGACCGCCCACTCCGGTGCCCGAAGGCCATCGGCCGACTTCCAGCGCCACACCGCCATGCTGCGTCGGGCCACACCCGCCGCCTTGTGGGCCTGGGCGTGCGACAGTCCGGCCTCGATGAAGACCTCCAACGCGCGTTCGGTCGACAGCCTGGGCAGCGTCACCACACCTCCGCCAGCCTCCGACGAGGTGTGGATGTGCTGGAGGAGCAGCACGTGCAGGCCTCGGGCCGCCAGCGCGTGGACGTCGACGTCCGGGGTGGCGACCACCACGAGGAGCGGCGGAGCCAGGTCAGCGCAGTGCGCCGCGCCCGCTTCGCTGGTCACGCGCACCGCTCGCACGTCCGGGTGGTGCAGTTCGAGCACCGCCGCGGTGAAGGCGCTGCCCTCGTCGGTCGACGTGCAACGCAGCCGGAGTAGGGAGGGCGAGCCCGTGAGCCACGCACCGAGGGCGCCGGTCTCGGCATCCCGCCCGGCGACCGGCAGCGCCGCGGGCATCGACGGCCGGGTGACACCCGACCAGTGGGCCCACCACTCGTCGAGTCCCCGCAGGCCGTCCGTCGCGCCGATGCGCAGCTCGGGTTCGAGCCGGAACAGGTCGTCCATCAGGCGCGGCAGCAGGTGGGCGATGTTCTTGTGCGTCACCTCCACGTCCTGCCGGATCGCCAGCTCCGCGATGTCGTCTGGCAGGTCGTCCGCGATCAGCCGCGGTGCTCCACCGAACCTGACGACGACGACCCGCTTGCCGTCGGCCAGCGCTGTGCGCACCTCCCGACGCACCCAGTCGTCCGGGTCGTCGATGCGCCGCCGTCCATCGTCGCCGCGCACCAACCAGTTCGGACCGACGACGACCAGCATGACGACGCACCGCTCGATCGCCTCCAGCAGTTCGGGCGGGAAGACGTCACCGGGACCGATCGACCTGCTGGAGCGAAAGACAGCCAGATCACCGAACCGTACGCGTGCGTGCACGTCGATCGTATCGGCGACGTATTCACCATCTTGACCGCGGAAGCTGATGAAAATTCCCGGACGGCTGGTTCTCATGATGGACCGATCCTATACGTCCGCACAATTGCGGGTGGCTGTGCCTTCTGTTTGTGCCAGCAGGCAGGTCGATGGGACGGTGTAGCGGTGTTCGAGATCTTCGTGAACTACCGAACCGCCGATGCCCGGTTCGGTGCAGCGGCGGTGTACGAGCTGCTCGCCGCCCGGTTCGGGTCGAATCACGTGTTCCTCGATCACCGGTCGATGGCACCCGGCGCTATTTACCCCGCAGAATTGCGGGCCGGGATCGACCAGGCACGAGTGCTCTTGGTGCTGATCGGCCCGGAGTGGTTGGCCGAAGACTCAACCGCACCCGGAAAACGACTGGTTGACCGAGAAAACGACTGGGTGCGACGCGAGATCCGACGCGCCATCGGTCGAGGCGTCCACATCATCCCGGTGCTGCTCGACGGTGTGCCGCTGCCGAGACCCGGAACGTTGCCCGCCGACATCGACGGCCTGACCCTGCGCCAACGCATCGCCGTCGATCACCGACGACTCGGCGAAGACGTCAAACGGCTCGCGGCCACCGTCGCCGGCCTGGTCCCCGAACTCGACCTGCCCGACCTGTTCGTCGAGGAGCCGCCACTGCCGGAAAACCCCTTGCCGAGCGAATTGCTGAACCCCCGGCACCGGGTGGTCCGGTACGAAGACGTGCACGGCTCACTCGGTCGGCTCCAGGCTTGGCTGTCCGAGCCCGCCACGACCGACGTCCGGTTGTTCACCGGACCAGGTGGCAGCGGGAAGACCAGGCTCGCCGTCGAACTCGTCGAAGCGAACCTAGACGTCACAACGACGTGCCCTTCGTCGACCTGGGTAAGTCACCCACGCATCAGTACAAAGAGCCCGAAAAAAGGGGCGACATGACCGGCCCGAGTCCGGTCGACCGCGGCAAGCCCGGCTCGAAGATCCATGTCGTGTCCGACCGTGCCGGTCTGCCATTGGCCGTAGGCGTGTCCGCGGCGAACCTGCACGACAGCCAAGCACTCAAGCCCATGCTCATGGCCATCCCGCGCATTCGCTCACGACGCGGCCCGCGACGCTTCCGCCCGACGAAGCTCCACGCGGACAAGGCATACGACATCGACCACCTCCGCCGATGGTTACGCCACCGAGGCATCATCCCGCGCATCGCACGCAAAGGCATCCAGTCCTTCGACCGGCTCGGACGGCACCGCTGGGTCGTCGAACGCACCATCTCCTGACTCACCGGCTACCGGCGCCTGACCATCCGCTACGAACGCCACGCCGACAACTACTGCGCCTTCCTCACACTCGCCGCACCACTGACCTGCTTCAAACGACTGGCGACGATCGCCACATGAGACGTCGTCTTAAGGGAAGACGATCACATTCGACTCAATAGCTCCTGTAAAGACTCGTTGTGCGAAGCCATGGCTGGGATCACCTGACCATTGCGTCACTGGCGAATTTCGGAAACCAGCAAGTTATGCAACTTCGTGAGAAACTCAGGCAACGTCGCTGCCACTACTTGCACGCGAGAATCGCGGTTGTCGTACACACCCTCGCGATCGACCGCACTCGGCGGCATCCTGTATACAGGCGCACCATCAGGCAGCCCGAGCGCGAAATAGGTTCCGCCCCCATCTGAACCGAAGGTCACCACGTCGATGCTCGCGGCTCCTTCGATCCGAACCGGCAGCCTGCCGTCACGCCCGTTGACGGTGGCCTGCGCCATCGAGACGAAGTAGCCGATATGAACATCCGGCAGCGACACCTCCGCCACATGCCGGTAGAACTCGACGAGTGGAGCGGGCAGTTGCATCACTCCGTCCGGGAGCGGTCCAAACGCAGGCCTGGCCTTGTTCTCGTCGGGCGGGTACCCGAACTTTTCCGCGAAGCCGGAGACGAACCGGGCCGCGAGGTCATTCACCGACGTCAGCCAGAGCTCGTAGTCGAAGGCAGTCACGAACAGCACCTTACTCGCAACATGAGGCGGGGAGGCCCGATACGGACCTCCCCATCGATGATCACGGCCAATACCAGTACGATCCGGCGAACTGTTCGTCTATGCGGCGTGCGAACTCCTCGATCTGGGCCCGACCGGCGTTCGGGTTCTGCGTGCGGAAGGTGGTCCAGTTGTTAGTGATGTCCTGGTGGTGGTTGTCGGCGCGGCCGTGGTTGGGAAGGTTCGTCCGACTGCCGGGGACACCGCGAATGTTCGACGGCGCGTCGAAGTCGAAGTCCTTGAACTCCGGATGGTTGCGGTACTCCTGCGGAATCGCGTGATGCGCGTCCCAGTCGTTCGGCAGCCGAGGTTTACCCTGCCGCCCTAGTTCAGCCTGGTACCTGCCCCGAAAGTTCCCCTTCTTGATTGTCGGGGACTCCGGAGCCATCCCCGTCGGTGACGTGCTTGAACTAGAGCTGGAGCTGGACGAATTGCCGAACATGTTACCCAGGCTTTGCGTGAAAAGCGCCGCGCCGCCGATGATCAGCCCGCCTCCCGCGAGCACACCGGCGGATCCCAGCGCAACCGCGGGTCCACCCAAAACGCATCCGGCACCGGTGCCACAGAGAACCGTGCCGCCTGCCGCGACGCTGAAACTGAGCTGTGCCAGAAGGGCACCGCCAGCCATCGACGCGCCGCCAAGAAGTGTGTTGCCGATATCGTCCGCATGCTCGTCGAAAAAGTTGCCGATGTCGTCAAGCCCTTCGTCGACTGCTTCCCCAACGTCACTGACTGTGTCGCAGACGCTCTGGAACCAGTCAAAGCAGTGACCGTCGTTTTCGATACCACTGATGGGGTTGCCGCCGGTGAAGGCGTAGCGGTTGCCGGTGAAGGGGTCGGCGCCGAGGTTGAGGTCGGCGAGGGCGCCGTTGTAGTTGTCGCGGGTGAGGAAGCGGTTGAGGCCGGGGTTGTAGTCGCGGAACCCCATGTCGTAGGAGTCGGCGGACGGATCCCAACGCTTGCCGTTGTAGCGGTAGAAGTTGTACGGCTCCTTGCCGGGTTGCTGTGCCTCCGGCTTGTCGATGCCGGTGAAGGCTTCGGTGTCGTCCTTGCCGTAGGCGGTGTAGCCGTAGGTGGCGAGGGTGTCGCCGTTGTCCTTGGTCAGGATCTCGACGTCGGTGTGAGGGTTGTAGCCGTAGTAGGAGTCCTCCGCCACCTGCGGGCCGGTGCCGTCGGTGTCCTTCTTGATCTGGGTGAGGCGCTGGCCGAACGCGTCGTATTGGTAGGTGCGTTGGAGTTGTCCGGCGATCTCCTCGCCGACGACCTTGTCGGTGAGGCCGAGGTAGGCGTAATCGGTGGTCTTGCCGTCCTCGGTCTTCGACGAGGTGCGGTCCAGTGGGTCGTAGGCGTAGCCGGTGGTCTTCAACGCACCGCCGTCGCCGAGCTTGCTGTGCTGGGTGGTGCGGTCGAAGCCGTCGTACTTGTACGACTGGACGATCTGGCCCCCGGAGGTGACGGTGTCGAGGCGGCCGAACGGGTCGTAGTTGTAGGCCGCGGTGACGCCGGAAGTGGTGGCGGTGAGTAGGCGGTTGCGGTCGTAGTTGAAGGTGGTGGTCTTGCCTTCGAGGGTCGAGGTGGTGACGTTGCTGTTGGCGTCGTGGACGTAGTCCTCGGTCTCCAGCACCGCCCCGGCCGCGGATTTCTTGGTCAGGTTGCGGATGCGGTCGAGCGGGTCGTAGGAGTACTCGCGTACCTCGTCGAGGTAGGCGGTGATGTTGTCGGCGTTCTGGATCTTGGAGGCGTCGCGGATCCGGTGGCCGTTGGCGTTGTACTCGATGTGGTGCTGTGCGACGAGGGTGTTGTCGGACTTCTTCTCGACCTGGGAGGCGAGGGCGCCGTCGAGGTGGTAGCCGTAGACGACGGTGTTGCCGTTGGGTTTGGTCTCCTGCTGGATCTGGCCGCGGTCGGTGTAGGTGTAGCCGGTGATCTTCGGCTGGCCGCCGGTCTCGGTGTTGGTGACCTGGTCGACCAGGTCACGCGGGTTGTAGCGGAACGCCGAGCTTTGCCGGTCGTGGCCGCGGGTGAGTGGTGCGCCGTTGTCGTTGTAGGAGAACGTGGTGGTGCCCTTGACCTCTGCGGCAACCTTCTCCTCGACCATGGTCAATTGGTCGAGGCCGTTATAGGTCATCGTGTAGGCGTCGACCTTGGTGCCGGGCGAGGTGTCGGTCAGCGAGACCAGGTTGCCGTTGGCGTCGTAGGAGTGGGCGAAGACCTTGTTCTCGTAGTCGACCTCGGTGGGTGTGCGGACCAGCTTGACGGCGTCGGCGATCACGGTGCCGTCGGCGTTGTCGGACAGCGTCACCGTCGCGGTGTTTCCCGTGGTGAGGGGGAACTTGCCCAGGCTGACCCATTCGCCGCCGCGTTCGGTCTGGTCGAGCGTGACGGTGGTCGAGGTGGTGCCGGTGTCGACTGTGAACGGTGCGTTGGTCGCCGTACCGGTCACTCCGCCGGGGTATTTGGCGAAGACCTCGTAGGTGCCGTCCTGGCCGATGACCGGGCGCCAGGTGAAGGTGGTGGCGCCGGTGCCGCGGGCGGTGCTGCGGTAGTCGTAGCCCTGTGAGCCGCCTTGGGTGGTGGTCCAGTTGCCGGCGATCTCGATGTTGCCGGTGTCGGAATTGTCGACCAGGGCGACGTAGGAGCCGACAGGGACGCCGTCGTCGGAGCGGGACTTGAGCTTGCCGTCCGGGTAGTGGGCCCAGGTCATGGTGCGGTTCGAGGAGCCGCCGGCGCTGGTGACGGTGCGGGTCTTCTGCTGGCCGAGTTCGGTGTAGTCGTAGGCGGTGACGATGTCCCACGGGTCTGTGGTGTTGCGGACCCAGCCGTTGTCGAAGTAGGTGTACTTCGTGGTGTTGCGGACGGTCTGTCCGGCCGACGGCGGCGCGCTGACCTCGTTTACCCGACCGACCGGGTCGTAGGCGTAGGTGGTCTTGTCCGGCGTCGTGTGCCGCGTGTCGTCACGGTCGAACGGGGTGAGCTTCTCGATGGGCCGATTGAGCTTGTCGTAGACGGTCGCCGCGACGAAGTCGTCCGGGTCGTCCGTGGTCTCCACGCCGCGTGGGGTGATGACGCGGGTCTGGTTACCGGCCTCGTCGTACTCGAACTTCGTGACCCGCTCCACGCCCGCCTTGTGCGGCGTCCTCACCTCGACCAGTGAGGAGCGTTCGTCGTAGACGTGGGTCGTGGTGACGTTGGTCTGGTCGGTGCTGGAGGCGGTGTTGCCGTCTTTGTCGTAGGCGACCCGTGAGACTTTGCCTTCCGCGTCGGTCGTGGTGACCTGGCGGTGGTTGAGGTCGTAGGTCGTCCTCGAGGTGAAGTCGGTCGTGTCCGGGGTGGCGTTCTTGATCGGGTCCACGACCATGACGAGGTTGCCGACCCGGTCGTAGGTGTAGGTGATGGTCTTGTTGTCGGCGTTGGTGGTGGTGGCGAGCTGGTAGATCTCGTCGTAGCCGTACCGCGTCACGTAGTCGTTCGGGTCGGCGGGCGTGAGGTTGCCCAGCGGTTGGGTCTCGGTCAGCAGGTTGCCGACCTTGTCGTAGACGAACGACGCTGTGCGCTCAGGACCTGTCGGGGTGTCCTTGGGCATGGTCGTCGAGCTGATCTGGTCGGCCTTGTCGTGAACCGCCGTGGACACCGCACCGTTGGGGGCGGTCGACTGGGTGACGTTGTCGTTGGCGTCGTAGACCGGCGCCGGGGTGACAACGAAATCGCCCGCGGCCTGGTCCTTCGGTGTCCTGGTCTGCAGCGGGCGGCCGAACACGTCGTAGCCGACCTCGGTGATCTTGTCCAGCGCGTCCTTGACCGAGGTGACGTTGCCCCGCGGGTCGTACACCATGGTGCTGCTGTGGTTGTACGCGTCGGTCGTCTTCTTCGGGTACCCGGTCGGATCGAACTCGGCGAATGTGGTGGTGTTCTCGTTCGCGTCTGTCGACGTCGTCAGCTGCCCGAACTGGTCGTAGGTGTAGACCGTCTTGTAGTCGTCCGGGGACGGGGTCGGTACGCCCTTGGGGTCGGTGACGGAGGTCAGGTTTCCCTTGTCGTCGTAGCCGAACGCCCACATCCGCCCCTGGGGGCTGGTCTTCGACGTCAGGTCGGCGGTGTAGCCGCCCAGGCCGGTCTGGTAGTCGAGTTGGGTTGCGGGCCAGTTGTTGACGATCGCCTCGGCGTCGCGGATCGACGTCGGGTATCCGGTCTTCGGGTCGTACGTCCAGGTGGAGACCGCGCCGTTGTCCTCGGTCAGCTTGACCACGTTGTTGTCGGCATCCCAGTCCAGCTGCGTGGACTGGTTCTTAGCGTTGGTGGTACGGATCGGCCTGCCGTAGCCGTCCATCCGGAAGGTGCTGGTGTGGTTCTCGGCGTCGGTGACCGTCGACTCGACCTCCGACCCGGTGGAGCCGTCGGGGTCGCTGTAGGCGAACCCGGTGTTGTGCCCCAGACGGTCGGTGAGCGTTTGGAGCTTCCACTTGTCGCGCGGGTCCACCGGCGCCGTGTAGTAGGCGAGGTCGGTGGCGTTGCCGCGCGGGTCGGTGATCTTGACCAGTTTGACGTTCTTGTTGCCCTGGGTTGCGTCGTAGGTGAACCCGAACGTCTTGGCCTGCGGGGTTCCGACGCCGTCGACGAACCGGGTCAGCAGGCCCTTGTCGTCGTAGGTGAAGGTGATCGTGCGACCCGAGACGTCCGTGAGGGACTGGACGTTGTCGATGATCTTCGGGTTGCTCGTCTCGCCCTTCTCGAAGTAGTCCAGGGTGAGCACCTGGCGGCCGTGCGGGTCGGTGACGTAGGCCAGGAACTTGCGCGGCTGGTTGTTGGACTTGCGCTCGGTGTAGGTGAACCGCTGCTCGTTGCCGTTGCGATCCTTGACCGCAGTCAGCCAACCCTGGTCGTCGAAGAGGAACTCGGAGCGGTCCGGGCGGGTCAGCTTCCACCGGCGTGACGGGTCCGCACCGCCGTCGCGCTGCACGAAGTAGTGGACCCCGGCGGGCTTGTCGTAAGTCCACTGCGCCGGGTCGGTGCTGCCGTTCTTGTTCAGCTCGAACGTGTGACTCGTGCCGTCACCATCGGGCAGCGTGATCCTCGACGGGTAATCTTGCCCCTTCGGGTGCAGCTCCAGGTACGTGCCCAGACGCGTCAGCCCGCTCGCCGCCAGCGACCAGCCCTGGCCCAGTGACGTGGCGGAGGTGTCCATGCTGTTGTACGTCATGCGCACGAACGAGTTCAGCCCCCGACCGGGGTTGGTGAACGCGTCGTAGGAGAACACCGCGTTGCCCGCGAACTGGTTGACCAGCACGTTCGAACCCGAGCCGGTGGCCTTGCCCGCGTAGGAGTAGAACTTCTCCAGCCCGAGCTGGTCCGACGTCGGGTCCTCGACCGTCACGTTCTGCGCGAGCGCCGGAATGCCGCCGGTGGCGGACAGCCAGGTGCCGGTGGTCTTGTTGCGCAGGTCCCAGTTCAGCACGAACTGCTCGCGCTTGTTCCCCGCGTCGCTCTGGATCGGCGTCTTCACCCGCGCCTGCACCGTGACCGTCCCACCGGGCAGGACATCCGCGGGCAATGCCGTCTCCAGGCGGTTGCCGCCCGTCGTCGCGTCCGTCCCGTCCGGCAGATTCCACCTGTACGACAACACCTGATCCGCCGCACGCCACGTCGACGTGGTCGAGTTCGTGACGCTGACCGGAACGGTGTACTCGTCGCCGGGGATCATCCGCAGCGACGGGGTGTCCGGCGCGTAGTAGGTCATCTCCGCCGTCGGCTGCGTGTAGGTCACGACGAGGTTCGGGCGCAGTTGCGGCTCGGCGGCCTCGTCGGACAGGAACAGCACCCGCTGCTGCGCACCGGCCTCGTCGCGCAGCTTCACCTCGAACCCGTGGTTGGACGCAGGGTTGTCCACCCAGCCCTGCACCACCCCGGCGTTCTCCCAGATGTGCCAGTTCGGGTCGTTGGGGATCCCCAGCACATGATCTGCGTACGCGCCCAGGTCACCGCCCGGCGTGCTCCACGCCGTCGCCGTCGACGCCCGGTTCCACGTCGCCTGGCTCTCGGTGAACGACCTGGTCAGCGGGTGCCCGTCGAACGTCGCACCACTGCCGTCGCTGAAGAACCCCCACAGCATCATGTCCGCGTCCACGATCCGCGCACCAGCCGGGATCGCGGACAGGTCGTTCCACTTCACCGCCGCACGCGTGCGGCCGTAGGTGGAGGACTTGTTGCCCACCATCAGCCACGGCTGCCCGCCGATGGCGTCCAGGTTGGTGTCCGGCTGGTTCGACGACAGCGTCGTGTCGCTCGCGCCGCCGTGGAACACCTGGGTGATCAGGCCGGCCTTCGGCAGCCGCGCCACCTGCGTCGGCCCCGGGACCAGCTGCCCGTCACGGGTCTTCACCGCGACCATGTAGTAGTAGGCGTTGCCGAACGGATCCGCCGAATCCGCCGGCGTTGGCCGCGCTGTCGTGTCCGTGAACGACGTCGCCGACGGCGCCAACGGTGCGATCAACGTCGAGGACGACGGCGTGAACGCCTGGAACACCGTGCGGTGCACCTGGTACTCCACCACGTCATCGGCAGGGTTCGCCGGATCCGGGTCCACGTAGGGACCCCAGTTCAGCTCCGCGCCGGTGGAGTAGATCTTCGTGGGGTGCTTCAGGTCCGCGCTCGGCCGACCGTAGGTCAGCACCAGCTTCGGGTTGTTCTCGATCTCACCGTTGTAGGCGAACTCCGCCGCCTGGTAGATCGCCCCACCACGGCTGAGGGTCTCGTCGGTCGACTTCACCATCAACCCGTGGTTCACCGCCGAACCCGACACCCACGACTGCGCGATGTTGCGCACGTCCCACTCGTGCCACACGTGCCCGACGTTCGCCTGCTTGGTCGCCGTGGACAGACCCGCTTCGGCGAACGCCGTGTTGATCGAGTTCCAGGTGGCGGTGTCCTCCGACCAGCCCGCCGTGACCCGACGCACCTCGTGCACGTTGCTGTTCGCACCGGTGTCCAGCTCGCTGTCGTAGTACAACCGCAGCTTCGCCGACGACAGGCTCGTCCCCGTCGGCACCACTGACGTGTCGAACCGCAACAACGACCGGGCGACACCGTACGGGTCCGTGCCCACCGACAGCTGATAACTCGACCCGTCGTTGCGGGTCGGCGTGTCCGACCAGATCTGCACGTCCTGCCCGGTGGTCGGCGTCGGCTGCAACTTCACCGTCGGGTCGATCGTCACCGGGTACTTCCGCCCCGGCTCGGCCAACCACGCCCGGTCCGCCTTCACCGTGACCGTGAACTCCGAACCCCGCTGCTCCACCGTCTGCGTGACCTTGTCACTCCACACCCGACCGTGCGGCGACTTCCGGTCCTCCGCACCGTCGAACATGAACGGCTTCGGCATCGTGAACAACGGCGGACCGTCCGCCACACCCTCACCCGTCGGGAAGAACCCGATCGCACCATCTGGCAGGGATCTCGCCGTCACACCACCCAGCTGCAACGTGAACCGGTACGTCGCATCCGCAGGAGCCTCGTGGAGGACGATCTCCTCCTTCAACGCCTCCCCCGTTACCACATACGCCAGATCCGCCCCGTCGAACACACCCGGATACACCACCCGGTTGCCCTCGACCCGCGGCTCCACCGACCGCGCCTCGGCGTCGACACCCATCGCGACATGCCGATCACCCGCCTGGAACCGCACCAACCTGTCCGTGCGGTCACCGAACGAGCTGCCGAACACGTTGCTGTCGTTGCCGAAGCGGTAGCCGTCCTTTCCGGACTCGCGCACCGCCGTGTCGATCGGCCGCCACCGGCCCTGACCGTCCTTGAAGGACTCCGGCCGCGCCGACACCTCCGCCTCGAACTCGTCGTTCGACAGCTGGAACACCCGCATCGACGACGTCCGCCGATCCTCCACCTCTCGAACCCGCGTGGGCGGCTCCACCACACGCGCAACCGGCGCCGGATCGGCCTGCGGCGGTTCGTCCGGTGCGGCCTGCGCCGCACCCGGCGACAACCACCCCGCCACCGATCTCCACAACCCCGACAAACCCAGGTCGGGCAACTGACCGGGACCCGATATCGGCGGCCCGGCAGGCACACCGACCACGGCCAGAACGGCCACCAAAGACAAGATCAACAATCGTGAGAGCAGGCTGAAGCCACGCGGCGGACGCACGAACCCCCCTGGTTCGTCGCCGAGAGCCGTCACCACACGGTGAGCACGTCGCTACTCGGCGTACGCAACTAGGGACGCTAACGAACACAAACCACACACACCTAGGACCAAACGGGCCAACACCGACGATCAAACCGACGCAAACGCAGGTACACAGGCGAACCACCCGCAGCTACCGCCGTCCACGACCAGACCCGGCCGGCAACCATTCGAATCGACTCCACCAGGCGTTCACGACCCGATCACCGCAAGCCGCCGCGAGCGGTGTCCGCGAGAAGATCCGCGTACGAGCGCCACCTCCGGCAGCACGTCCTCACACCCCCGCCAACCCAGCCGAATCGCCAGGGACGAGCCCTCTACTTCACGCGACTCGCCGAAGACTTCGACCACGGCGGAGTCCGGCTATCACAGTCCCGGCGTCACCTGCCCCGCCTGTCCCCCAACACCGGCTCCGCCCGGCTCCCAGCGGGCAGCAGGCAACAGGCAACCAACTTCGAGGTGATCCGGCATGTTCACGAGAACGCGGATGCGCGGTAGGGCCGGTTGGCCACCGGTTGTCCCGCCGGCCGGACATCCGGCCTGGTCGCGGAAGGCGGCACAAGCGTGCGCTTGGCGGCTCGGCATCCCTTTACCCGCCCGGTATACCGGCCCCCACCACAGGCACCGAACCCCACGGGCCGCCCGACTCGTACAAATGCATCGACCTACCGCCCGCCGTACCACGCCGGCAACGGCGCCGCGATACGTGACCGCGGACAGAACAGCCCACATCCCAGGGTCTCCAGGTCAGTGGTGAGATCATCGTCCGTCCTGGTCGATCGGGGCGCGCATGAGCTCGACGGCCGACCAGTGGCCGCGCCCCGCTGCTTCGTCCACCACCGCAACGCCGTTGTACCGACACAGCGGATCGGCACCTCGCTCAAGCAGAAAGGCTGTGACCGCGACCTGCAACGGTTCGCCGGACTGGAGATGGCCGTCGTACTCCACATCGACAGCGTGCTGTAGAAGGGTGCAACCGTCGCCCTTGTCATCCTCGACATCGGCACCGGCATCGAGGAGGGCCCTCAACTGCGCCAAGTCCTCCGGTGGGCGCCGTCGAGCCGTGCTCTGTCTGGGGACATCTCGGCCCTGGTCGCGAGTACAGCAAGGTGTTCGATGTCGTCTCGCGAGCCGACCAACCACATCCGATCATCCGCGCACGGAGCAATTCAGGCGAGTGTTCATGCGGACGGTCATCGGCGCCATTGACGTGAAGCGCGCGACGGCGCCGTCCGCGGCGTGCCGCACACCGGACTTCCGCGCGGATCGTCCCCCGCTGACGTGGCCTCGTCGATCGGTCGGCGCACTCGTTGGGCTAACGCGTGTGCCAGGGGCCGCACGTGCACTGTTTCGCCCCTGCACTGCAGGGGCACCCGGAAGTGCCTGGTTGGCGACGGAGGGTGTAGCGGTGTCACGGACAGTCAACGGCGGCCTGTTGGCCAGCCGCTACCGACTGCTGGAAACGGTGGGGATCGGCGGGATGGCCGAGGTCTACCGTGCCGAGGATGCCGTGCTGGGCCGCGAGGTGGCGGTCAAGGTGTTCCGGCCCGGCTGGGACGCCACGGCGAGGCGCCGGTTCGAGGCGGAGGTCCGCACGGTGGCCGGGCTGTCCCACCCCGGTCTGGTGCCGGTCCACGACGCCGGCACGGGAGGCGACACGCCGTTTCTGGTGATGCGGCTGATCGAGGGGCGGACCCTGCGCGCGGAGATCGCCGACGGTCCCCTGCCGGTCGACCGGGTGCGGCGACTGGGCGCCGAACTGGCCGAAGCGCTGGCCTACGTACATGCCCAAGGGGTGGTGCACCGCGACGTCAAGCCGTCGAACATCCTGCTCGACGACCAAGGCAGGCCCTACCTGGCGGACTTCGGCCTGGCCCACCTGCCCGGCGCGACCCGGCTCACCCGCACCGGCCAAATGGTCGGCACCGCCGCATACCTCGCCCCCGAACAGGTCCGCGGCACCGGAGTCGACCGCTTCGCCGACATCTACGCCCTCGGCCTGGTCCTGCTGGAGTGCCTCACCGGCCACTGCGAGTACACCGGCAGCGAGGTCGAGGCCGCCGTCGCCCGCCTGCACCGCTCCCCCGCGATCCCCGAGCACCTGCCGCCTGCCCTGGTGGACCTGCTGACGGCGATGACCGCCGCCGACCCCGACCAGCGGCCGACCGCCGCCGACTGCGCCCGCGCCCTGCAGGCCGACCCTGCCGAGAACACCCTCCCGATACCCGCCCAGGTCCCGCTGACGGCTCCGGCCGAGGCGCCGCGGACGGCCCCGGTGCCGCGCAAAGCGCTGCTGGCCTCGGCAGCGGCGCTGCTCGGCGCGATCAGCGTCGTGTGGGCGATCACACCCGGTGCCCAGCCGGTGAACTCGGCGCCCGCGTCGACCCCGCCCGCGGCCATCGCGACCTCCAGCGCGGCGGCCCCGGTCTCCACCGCACCACTACCGAGCGCGGAGGCGGTGCTCCAGCAGCCCGCCACTCACGCCGGTGCCGATACCGCCGCCCCCGTGGAAGTGGGGCGGCAACAGGTCGTCCCCGCTACGAAACCGGAATCGGGCCCGGAGAAGGAGTCTGGTCCGAAGAAGCAGAAGGACACGCCGCAGTCACCCGGCAAGAGCAAGAAGTAAACAAGAACCAGATCGGGGCTCCTCTGCCGACCACTTGCCCATCGTCGCTGCCATCGAGGACACCGGCTGCACGGCGTTGCGGCGGTGGCTGCCCGCTCGGCCAGACCACGCTGATCATGTAACCGATGGGCTAGTAGGACTTTGTTAAGTGCCGTTGACCTGCGGTTTCTGTTGGCTGTTCGTGGCCTGGACGGGTTGTCGGCAGGTGTGGCAGATGCCGGTCCAGGCGGCGAGTAATCGTTGGAGGTGGCG
>NZ_JNXC01000048.1 GCF_000716595.1 Saccharothrix sp. NRRL B-16314 | reverse complement strand
CCCGCCAACACCACCCGCCGAACCCCATGCCCCCGCAACAAATGCGCCGCCACCACCCGCCCCAACACACCCGTCCCACCCGTCACCAACACCGTGCCGGTGGTCTCCAAGCTCCTGGGCACGGCGAGCACGAGCTTGCCGACGTGTCCGGCCGCCGCCATCAGCCGGAACGCCTCCGGTGCGCGCCGAACATCCCGCACGTCCACCGGCAGGCGGGGCAGCGCGCCGCGGTCGAGCATCGCCAGCACCTCGCCGAGCAGGACCCCGACCCGGTCGACACCGGCGTCCATGAGGTCGAAGGCCCGGTAGACGACCCCGGGGTGGGCCTCGGCGACCGCGTCGGGGTCGCGGAGATCGGTCTTGCCCATCTCCAGGAACAGCCCGCCGGGGGCGACCACGCGCAGCGACGCGTCCACGAACTCCCCCGCCAACGAGTTGAGCACCACGTCCACCCCGCGCCCACCCGTGGCGGCCCCGATCCGCTGCTCGAAGTCGAGGGTGCGTGAGGAGGCGATGTGGTCGTCGGGCACGCCCAGGGCGCGCAGCACGCCCCACTTCCCCTCGCCGGCCGTCGCGAACACCTCGGCCCCGAGGTGTCGGGCGAGGTGGACTGCGGCCATGCCGACCCCGCCGGTCGCCGCGTGCACGAGCACCGACATGCCGGGGCGCAACCGGCCGAGGTCGGACAGCCCGAAGTGGGCGGTGGCGAACACCAGCGGGACGGACGCCGCGTCCGAGAACGACCAGCCCTCCGGCATCCGCGCCAGCAGTCGGTGGTCGGTGACGGCGACCGGTCCGAACCCGCCACCGCACAGGCCGAGCACGCGATCACCGGGGGCGAAGTCCGACACGCCAGACCCGGTCTCCAGGACCACACCGGCGGCCTCGCTCCCGATCGGCCGGTCGTGCTCGGGCACCACGCCCAGGGTGACCAGCACGTCCCGGAAGTTCACGCCCGCCGCGCGCACGGCCACGCGGACCTGGCCGGGGCCGAGCGGCCCTTCCGCCTCGGGTGCGGGCACCAGCGCGAGCCCGTCGATACTTCCCGGCCCGGTGGCGCTGAGCCGCCAGCAGGGCGTGTCGGGTGGCACGAGCGCGTCGTCGAAGCTCGCCGGCGCGAGCCGCGGCACCCACGCCGCCCCGACCCGCAGCGCGAGTTGCGGCTCCCCCGTGGCGACGGCGGCGAGCACGGTGTCGACCGGCCCATCCGGGTCGTCGGAGTCGATCAGCACGAACCGACCGGGGTGCTCGGCCTGCGCGGACCGCACCAGGCCCCAGACCGGAGCCGTCGCCAAGTCGGTGACGTCGTCGTTCGGGCGGGCAGCGATCGCGGACGTCGTCAGCACCACCAGCGTCGCGGCGGCGAACCGGGGTTCGGTGATCCATCCGCGCACCCGGTCCAGCACGTGCCGGGTCCGGTCGTGCGACGCTGCCGGTCCGGTCGCGGGCCCGGCGCACCGCAGCAGGACCACGTCCGGCACCGGGGCGTCGTCGGTCAGGTCGTCGAACTCGGCCCACGGCGCCGGCTGCGTCGACGGCAGTGCGACCGGACGCCACTCCAGGCGGTGCAACGCGTCCGGGGCGTGCCGCGCCGGCGCGCTCACCGGCCGCAGGGTGAGGGCGTCCACCGACAGCACCGGTTCGCCGAGCGGGTCCCAGGCGTAAAGGGCGAGCGCGTGATCACCCTTCGGGGTCAGGCGGACCCGCAGTTCGGCCGCGCCGGTCGCGTGCAGCGCCACCCCGCTCCAGCCGAAGGGCAGCCGGGCAGTGGGCTCGGGCCCGTCGAGCGCGACGGCGTGCAGGGCTGCGTCGAGCAGCGCCGGGTGGACGCCGAAGCGTTCGAGCCCGGGACGCAGGTGCTCGGGCAGCGCCAACTCGGCGAAGACCTCGCCGCCGCGCCGCCACACCGCTCGCAGGCCGCGGAACGCCTCGCCGTACTCCAAGCCGAGAACGGCGAGCCGCTGGTGCAGGTCCGCCAACGGCACGGGCACCGCGCCGGCGGGCGGCCACTGGTCCGGCTCGGCGGGCGGCGGTTTCGCCTCGGCGGTCAGCAGACCACGAGCGTGTTCGGTCCACGCGCAGTCGTGGTCGTCCTGGGATGCGGAGTGGACGCTCATGGCGCGCCGACCGGACGGTTCCGGTTCCTCCACCACGACCTGCACGCGCACCCCCTCGCCGGCGGGCAGCACGAGGGGTCGCGTGAGCACGAGCTCGGCCACGGAGGCGCACCCCACCCGGTCCCCGGCACGCACGGCCAGTTCGAGGAACCCCGTCGCGGGGAACACCGTCTCGCCGCGCACCCTGTGGTCCGCCAACCACGGGTACGCGATCGTCGAAAGCCGCCCGGTCAGCACGACGCGTCCGGTCCCCGCCACCGGGGTCGCCGCGCCGAGCAGTGGGTGCGCGGTCTCCTCCAGGCCGGCGGCGCGCACGTCCGGTGCGCCGATCGAGGCGTCCAGCCAGAACCGCCTGCGCTGGAACGGGTAGGTGGGCAGGGCGACCTTCCGCGCGCCGAGCGGGGCGAACACGCGGGACCAGTCCACCGGGACGCCGCTCGCGTGGGCCTCGGCCAGGGCTGCGGTGAAACGGTCGGGGCCGCCTTCTCCGCGGCGCAGCGACGTCACCGTGCGCACGGTGACGCCCACGTCGTCGGCGATGCGCACGATGTCCGGGGTGAGCACGGGGTGGGGGCCGATCTCCAGGAAGGTCCGGTGCCCTCGGGCGAGCAGGGCGCGGACGGCAGGGTCGAAGTCCACCGGCCTGCGCAGGTTGTCGTACCAGTAGCGGGCGTCCAGCTCCTCGCCGCCGATCGGCTGCCCCGTCACCGTGGAGCAGAACGGCGTCCGGGTCGGCGACGGCGCGATCCGGGCCAGGTCGGCAGTCAGCCGCTCCCGGACGGCTCGCACGGCGGGCGAGTGCGAGGCGTAGTCCACCGGGAGGCGTCGGGCGCGCACGCCTTCGGCGGTCAGGTCGGACAGCAGCGCGTCGAGGTCCGGCCCCGGTCCGGCCAGCACCGTCGAGTCCGGGCTGTTGACGGCGGCCACGGTGATCCCGCCGGCGATGCGCCGCCGGGCGCGTTCGGGCGACATGGCCACCGACAGCAGCCCATCCCCCCGGCCGGAGAGGCGCTCGGCGACGGCCTTGGCGCGCAGCGCCACCACCGATGCGCCGTCGGCCAGGGTGAGCGCCCCGGCGACGCACGCCGCGGCGATCTCGCCCTGCGAGTGCCCCACCACGGCGGCCGGCCGCACGCCGCAGCACTGCCAGCGCTCGGCCAGCGCGACCATCACCGCCCACAGCAAGGGCTGCACCACGTCCACCCGGGTGAGCGCCGAGCCCTCGGAGCGCAGCACGTCGAGCACCGACCAGTCCTGGAACGGCGCGAGCGCGCGGTCGCAGGCGCGCAGGGACTCCTCGAACACCGGGTCGCCGCCCAGCATGGCCGCGGCCATGCCCTCCCACTGCGTCCCCTGGCCGGGGAAGACGAACACGGGGTGCTCGTCGGCGACGCTGGTGCCGCGCACCACATCGGGTGCTTCCGCGCCGCAGGCCACGGCACGCAGGCCGGCGGCCAAGGACGAGCGGTCGGCGGCGAGCACCACCGCGCGGTGCGCGAGGAGGGCGCGCGTGGTCGCCAGGGAGCAGGCGATGTCGGCGAGTGCCGGGTTGTCGGTTTGCGGGTGTCCGGCGAGGTGGTCGGTCAGCCGTTCGGCTTGGGCGCGCACCGCGTTGTCGTCCGTGCCGGAGAGGACGAAGGGCAGCGTCACGGCGGTGGCGGCGGTCCGCACCGGGACGGGCTCGGCGACCGGGGCCTGTTCCAGGATCACGTGCGCGTTGGTGCCGCTGAGCCCGAACGCGGAGATCCCGGCCCGGCGCGGCCTTCCGGTGTCCGGCCACGGCACCGGCCCGGTCAGCAGCCGGACCGAACCGCCCGACCAGTCGACGTGCGGGGACCGGGTGTCGGCGTGCAGCGTCGCCGGCAGCACGCCGTGCCGCATCGCCAGCACCATCTTGATGATCCCGGCCACGCCCGCCGCCGCCTGGGTGTGCCCGATGTTCGACTTCACCGAACCCAGCCACAGCGGCCGGTCACCCGGCCGGTCGGCGCCGTACGCGGCGAACAGCGCGCCTGCCTCGACGGGATCGCCCAACACGGTGCCGGTGCCGTGCGCCTCCACGGCGTCCACCTCGGCCGGGGCCAGCCCCGCCCGGTCCAGGGCCAGTCGGATGACCCGCTGCTGGGCGGGTCCGTTGGGCGTGGTGAGCCCGCTGCTGGCACCGTCGGAGTTGACCGCGGTCGAGCGGATGACGGCCAGCACCTCGTGCCCGTCGCGTCGGGCGTCGGACAGCCGCTGCAGCAGCAGGAACCCGGCGCCCTCGGCCCAGCCGACACCATCGGCGCGGGCGGAGAACGGCTTGCACCGGCCGTCCGCCGCGAGAGCACCTTGGCGCTGGAAGTCCACGAAGGTCTCCGGGGTCGACATCACCGTGACGCCACCGGCGAGCGCACGGTCGCAGTCGCCCTGGCGCAGCGCAGCCGCCGCCCAGTGCACAGCCACCAACGACGACGAGCACGCCGTGTCCACCGACACCGCCGGCCCTTCCAGGCCGAACGCGTAGGCCACCCGCCCGGACAGCACACTGCCGGCGTTGCCGTTGCCCAGGTAGCGGTCCACGTCCATCGGCGCGTCCCGGACGCGCGCGCCGTAATCGCGGTACATCACCCCGGCGAACACCCCGGTCCTGGTGCCGCGCAACGACCTCGGGTCCACACCGGCCCGCTCGAACGCCTCCCAGGCCGTTTCCAGCACCAGTCGCTGCTGCGGGTCCATGGCCAGTGCCTCGCGCGGCGAGATGCCGAACAGGTCGGGGTCGAACTCGGCCGCGTCGTGGAGGAACCCTCCGAGTCCCTCCACCTCCCACCCCCGGTCACGGGGGAAGTCGGACACCGCGTCCACGCCCCCGACCACCAGGTCCCACAACTGCTCGGGGGTGTGCACGCCGCCGGGGTAGCGGCAACTCATGCCGACCACCGCGATGGGTTCGGCGGCCCGTTCCTCCGCCTCGCGCAGGCTGGTCCGCGCCGCGCGCAGTTCCTCCGTGAGACGTCGCAGGTAGCCGACGAGACGGTCCTCCTCCGTCATGGGTGCTCCCTCACGTCGATGTTGTCCGGGGTTCGCGCCCCGGATGCCCAGGGCGATGGGGTGTGGCTCGTCGGGTGCTCGCCGCGGTGGCTCCGGAGGAATGGCCGCCTCGTCGTCCCGGACGCGCTCGGACCTGTCCGCCGGGCACTGCCGCGATACGACCGGAACGTCCACGCCCGTCTCGCCACAGGCGGCCACCGCTGCGGCTCGACGCGGTCATTCAGATCCCCCGGGCGGAGTCCGACGGGGTGGTGGGTCGGTCCTCGACCGGAACGTTCAACTCCCGGTCGAGGAGGTCGAGCAGTTCGTCGGTCGTCGCGGTGGCGAGATCCGGGGCGGTCGGCTCCGCGCGGGCCGGGTCGGCGGCGGACAACAGCGCTGTCAAACGCGCCGCCAACGCCACCCGGCCGTCCGGCTCCACCGGGTGGGCCGAGGCCAGCGCGGACTCCAGTTCGGCCAGAGCCTTCTCCCACGCCCGCGCCGCGGCGGGCGGATCACCGATCTCGGCCACCAGGTGGTGGACGACGGCGACGGGCGTGGGGAAGTCGAAGACCAGGGTGGCGGGCAGCCGCTGACCGGTGGCCGCGCCGAGCCGGTTGCGCAGTTCCAGCGCCGCGAGCGAGTCCACCCCCAGCTCGGTGAACCCGCGCTCGGGTCCGACCGCGTCGACGCCATCGTGCCCGAGCACGTCGGCGACGTGCGTGCGCACCAAGTCGAGCAGGTGGCGGTCGCGTTCCGCCGGGGTCATCGCGGCGAGGTGCGCGGCCGGGTCGTCGGGTGCGGTCGGGGGCACGGCTTCGCCGGCCGCCGGCCGGACCGGTGGGCGGACCAGGTCACGCAGCGGGGCGGGGACCGCGACGCCCGGGGCAGGCGGCGCGGCGTTGTCCAACGGGGCCGCCACCCGCACGGCGTCGGACTCGCACAGGGCTGCGTCCAGCAGGGCCAGGCCCGTGGCCGCGGTGATGTCGGCGAACCCCGAACGCCGCACGCGGGCGGCCTCGGCGCCGGCCAGCCGACCAGCCATCCCGGCCGCGTCCGCGGTGGCCGCCCACGGACCCCAGGCCACCGACAGGGCGGGCAGGCCCAGCCCGCGCCGATGTGCGGCCAGGGCGTCCAGGAAGGCGTTGGCGGCGGCGTAGTTGCCCTGCCCGGCCCCGCCGACCGTGCCAGCCACCGAGGAGAACAGCAGGAACGCGGACAGGTCGTGCCCGGCGGACAGCTCGTGCAGGTGCCAGGCGGCGTCGGCCTTGGGCGCGAGCACGGCGTCCACCTGCTCGGGGGTCAGCGCGTCCACCACACCGTCGGCCACGACCCCGGCGGCGTGCACAACAGCGGTCAGCCTGCGGGCACCGGGTACACCCGGTCCGGAGAACACCGACAGCACCTCGGTCAGCGCGGCGCGGTCGGACACGTCGCAGACCGGTGCCTCGACCCGTGCTCCAGCCGCGGTCAGCTCCGCGACCAGCTCGGCGAAGCCGGGCGCGGCGGCACCGCGTCGCCCCGGCAGGACCAGGTCCCGAACGCCGTGAGCGGTCACCAGGTGGCGTACGACCGCGCGACCGAGCAGACCCGTGGCGCCGGTCACCAGCACGGCGCCGTCGCCGAAGGCCGGCCCGCCCGGCCCCGCGCCGCCACCGGCGACCCTGACCAACCGGGGCACCCGCGCCCTGCCGTCGCGCACCACCACCTCGGGCTCGTCGACCGCCGCCGCCCATGGCACCGCGTCACCTGAGAAGTCGGGCAGGTCCAGCAGCGCGAAGCGGCCGGGGTGCTCGTCCTCCGCCGCGCGCACCAGACCGCGCACCGCCGCGCCGACGAGATCGGTCACACCGTCCCCCTCGGCGACCGCGACGGCGCCGGAGGTGACGAACACGAGCCTGCGGCCGGGCATGCGGTCGACGGCCGGCCACTCGCGGATCACCGCCAGCACTTCGACGATCGTCGTGCGCAGCGCCTCGGGGACGTCACCGGCCGGCGGGGCGAGCGGTACCAGCACGGCGTCCGGGGGCGGCGTCACGCCGTCGACGGCGGCGAGGGTGCGGCAGGCCGGGATCGCAGAGCCGAACACGGGCTCGCCCAAGACCACCACGCGGGCGCTCCGGAGTGGGGTGTCGACCTCGGTCCACCGGATCCGGAACAACCCGTTGACGGCGACGTGCCGGTCGACCGCCAGCGGGCGGGACACCAGTCCGGCCACCGAGACGACCGGCTGCCCCGCCGGGTCGGTCGCGACCAGCCGCACCCGGTCGTGGTCGACCGGCTTGATCCGGACCCGCAGCGCGGTGGCGCCGACCGCGTGTCGCGTCACGCCGGTCCACAGGAAGGGAACGTCGGGGCCGCCGGTGCCACTCGGATCACGTGGACCGTCACCGAGGCCGAGGACGTGCAGCGCCGCGTCGAACAACGCCGGGTGCAGGCCGAACCCGGAGGTGTCCGCCCCCTCCGGCAGGGCCACCTCGGCGAACAGCTCGTCTCCGCGCCGCCAGGCCGCGCGCAGCCCGCGGAACACCGGCCCGTAGTCGTACCCGCGCGCCGCCAGCTCCGCGTAGCGACCGGTCGTGTCCACGGGGGACGCGCCGGGCGGCGGCCAGGATTCCGCCGGCACCGCGACCGACGGGCGATCAGCGGACAGCACCCCGCCGGCGTGGTGCGTCCACGGCGCGTCTGCGGGCGCGTCCTGCGGCCTCGAGTGCACGGCGACCGCGCGGTGACCGGTGTCGTCCGGGGCGTCCACGGTGACCTGGACGGCCAGCGCACCGCGGTCGGGCAGGACGACCGGGCGGTGCAGCGCCAGCTCGCGCAGCGTCGGGCAGCCGAACTCGGCCCCGGCCCGCAACGCCAGCTCGACCACCGCCGTGCCGGGCAGCATGGCCACACCGGACACGACGTGATCGGCCAGCCAGGAGTGGGTGGCGGCGGAGATCCGGCCGGTCGCCACGACCCGGTCGCCGACGGCCGCCCGCAGCACCGCCCCCAGCAGCGGGTGCGCCGCCGGGGTCTGACCGAGAGCGGTCGGGTCGGCGCCACCGGTGTCGGCGTCGAGCCAGTAGCGCCGCCGCTGGAAGGGATAGGTCGGCAGGTCGACGCGGCGGGCACCGCGGCCGGCGGGCAATCGCCGCCAGGACACCTCGACGCCGCGGGTGTGCAGCCGGGCCAGTGCGGTGATCAGCTCGTCGGGTTCAGCGCGGCGACCGCCCATCGCGGGGACGAACAGCGCGTCGGTGTCCGGCAGGCACTCGGGTCCGGCGGCGGACAGCGCACTTCCCGGCCCCAGTTCGAGGAACGTGTCCACACCCAGCTCCGCCAAGGCGCGGACGCAGTCGTGGAACCGGACGGTGCCGCGGGCGTGCCGTGCCCAGTGCTCCCCCGGGTCCGGCGGTGGCTGTGTGATCGGAGCGCCGGTGACGGCGGAGACCAAGCCGGTGCGGGGCTCGGCGTGCGGAAGGGTCCGGGCGAACGCGCGCAGTTCTGCCAACACCGGGTCCACCAGCGGGGAGTGGAACGCCTGCGCGACGCGCAGCCGGCGGGTCCGCCGCCCCATCGCGCCGAAGTGGTCGGCGATCCGGGACACCCCTTCCTCGGTCCCCGACAGCACGACCGCGAGCGGGCCGTTCACCGCCGCGAGCGACACCTCGTCGGGACAACCGGCCAGCAGGGGGACGACCTCGGCCTCCGCGGCCTGGATCGCGACCATGGTCCCCGCCGAACCGGGTCGGCGCATCAGCTCGCCGCGAAGGGCCACCAGGCCGGCCGCGTGCGGCAGGGACAACAGGCCCGACACGTGCGCGGCGGCCAATTCACCCACCGAGTGCCCGGCGACGTGGTCCGGCCGCACGTCCCAGGACTCGACCAGCCGGAACAGCGCCACCTCGACCGCGAACAACGCGGCCTGGGTGAAGTCGGTGCGGTCCAGCAGGGTGGCGTCGGCCGAGCCGGGCTCGGCCGACAGGACTGCCCGCAGCGGTCGTTCGAGGCTGGCGTCCAAGTGCTCGGCCACCTCGTCCAGCGCGTCGCGGAACACCGGGAACGCCGCGTCCAGCCCGGCGCCCATGCCGATCCGCTGCGCGCCTTGGCCCGGGAACAGCACCGCCAGTCCGCCCGGCGTGGTCGTGCCGCGCACCACTCCGACGTTCTCCCGGTGGTGCGCCAGGTCGTCCAGCGCGGTGCGCAGTCCGGCGCGGTCCCCGACCACCGACACCGCCCGGTGCTCGAACCGCGTGCGGTCGGCGAGGGATGCGCCGAGGTCGAGCGGTGTGAGGTCCGGTTCGCGGTCCAGCAGGTCGCAGAGCCGCCGGGCCTGTGCTGCCAGCGCGCCCGCGGTCCTGGCCGACAGCGGCACCGGCACCGGGTGTCCCAGCTCGTTCGGCGGCGGGACGGGCGGTGTGGGCGGCGCCTGCTCGACGATCACGTGGGCGTTGGTGCCACCGATGCCGAAGGACGACACCGCTGCCCGCCGGGGCCGGTCCACCCCGGGCCAGGGCACCGGCTCCGTGACCAGCCGCACCGCGCCGGAGGACCAGTCCACGTGTCGCGAAGGCCGATCAACGTGCAGGGTGGCGGGCAGTGATCCGTGCCGCATCGCCTGCACCATCTTGATCACACCGGCCACGCCGGCAGCGGCCTGGGTGTGCCCGATGTTCGACTTCACCGAACCCAGCCACAACGGGTTCGCGCCGGACCGGTCGCGACCGTAGACGGCCAGCAGCGCCCGCGCCTCGATCGGGTCGCCGAGGGTGGTGCCGGTGCCGTGCGCCTCCACCGCGTCCACGTCGGACGGCGCCAACCCGCCGTCGGCGAGCGCCTGCCGGAGCACGCGCTGCTGCGCCGTGCCGCTGGGCGCGGTGAGTCCGTTGGACGCGCCGTCGTGGTTGACCGCCGATCCGCGCAGCACGGCCAGGACCGGGTGCCCGTGACGCACGGCGTCGGAGTGCCGCTCCAGCACCAGCACGCCCGCGCCCTCGGCCCACCCGGTGCCGTCGGCGGCGTCGGCGAACGGCTTGCACCGGCCGTCGGGCGCCAGGCCGCGCTGCCGGCTGAAGTCGATGAACGTGGCCAGGGTGTTCATCACGGTCACGCCGCCCGCCAAGGCCAGCGAGCACTCCCCCGAACGCAGCGCACGGGCCGCGAGGTGCAGCGCCACCAGTGACGACGAGCAGGCCGTGTCCACCGACAAGACCGGGCCGTGCAGTCCCAGCACGTAGGCGACCCGACCCGACAGCACGGCCGCCGTGCTGCCGTTGCCCAGGTAGCCGGCGACCCGCTCGGGGATCTCGGTGAACCGCAGCTCGTGATCGTGGTACATCACCCCGGCGAACACGCCGGTCTGGCTGCCGCGCAGGGACAAGGGATCGATACCGGCCCGTTCGACGGCCTCCCAGCACACCTCGAGCATCACCCGCTGCTGGGGATCCATCGCCAGCGCCTCGCGCGGGGGGATGCCGAAGAACTCGGCGTCGAAGTCCAAGGCGTCTATTAGGAAGCCGCCCTCGCGCGTGTAGGTCTTGCCCGACTTGCCCACCTCGGGGTCGTAGGCCCCGTCGACGTCCCAACCCCGGTCACGCGGGAAGCCCGAGACCGCGTCCACGCCCCGGGCGACCAGATCCCACAGGTCGTCCGGCGAGCCGACCCCGCCGGGATACCGGCAGCTCATCCCGACGATGACCACCGGATCGTCGTCGTGGCCGCGCGCGACGGTCGGGGGCGGCGGCACGGGAGTGGCAGCCGACGGGGAGAACCTGTCCAGCAGCGAGGTGACCAGCGCGACCGCGGTCGGGTGGTCGAACACCAGGGTCGCGGGCAGCGTGAGCCCGGTCGCCCGGCTCAGCCGGTTGCGCAGTTCGACCGCGGCGAGCGAGTCGAACCCGAGGTCCTTCAGAGCACGGCGAGGCTCGATCAGGTCCGTCCCACCGTGCCCGAGCACCGAGGCGATGTGGCCGCGCACGAGGTCGAGCAGGAACTGTTCCCGATCGTGCTCGGTGAGAGCTGCCAGCTGTCCCTGAAGAACGGACGGACCGGCACCGCCGGTGGCGGCACGGCGCACAGCCACCGGCGCCACCCCTCGGAGCACGGGCGGCAGCTCAGCACCACGAGCACGCAACGCGGTCGTGTCGAGCAGCACGGGGAGCAGCAGCGCGTCGTCGGCCCCGAGGGCGGCGTCGAACAGGGCCAGTCCCTGCTCGACGGTCAGGCCCCGATCGCCCGACCGCGCCATCTTGGCGATGTCCGCGTCGGTGAGGTGTTCGGTCAGGCCAGTGCGCTTGGACCAGAACCCCCACGCCAGCGACGTCGCCGGACGGCCGTGTGCCCTGCGATGGGCGGCCAAGCCGTCGAGGAACGCGTTCGCGGCGGCGTAGTTCGCCTGCGCGGCGCCGTCGACGATCCCGGTCGCGGAGGAGTACAGCACGAACGCGGCCAGGTCCGCGCCTTCCGTGAGCTCGTGCAGGTTCCAGGCGGCGTCGACCTTGGGCCGCAGCACGGCGTCCACCCGCTCCGGTGTCAACGACGGGATCGCCCCGTCGTCGAGCACGCCCGCCGTGTGCACGACGGCGGTGAGCGGGTGCTCGGCGGGAACCTCGTCGAGCACTCGGGCGAGCATCTCCCGGTCGGCCACGTCACAGGCCGCGACCGTCACCTCGGCGCCGAGTCCGGTCAGCTCGGCGCGAAGCTCCTCGGCACCGGGTGCGTCCGCTCCGCGCCTGCTGACGAGGATCAACCGTCGCACGCCGTGGTGGGCGACGACGTGCCGGGCGACCAGGCCGCCGAGCACACCGGTGCCACCCGTGATCAGCACGGTGCCGTCCGGCTTCATCGGTCGGCACGCTTCACCGGCCTCGGCACGTGCGATCCGCGGGACGTGCACGCGGCCGGCGCGGACCGCGAGTTGCGTCTCGCCGGACTCCACGGCGGCAAGGACGTCCGCGAGGGGCAGGGGGTGCTCGTCGACGTCGAGGAGCACGAACCGGCCGGGCTCTTCGGACTGCGCCGAGCGGACCAGTCCCCACACCGCGGCCGCAGCCAGATCGGTGACGTCCTCACCGCGGACCGACACCGCCGCCCTGGTGACCACGACGAGCCGGGAGTCGGCCGACCAGCGCTGGAGGCGGCCGAGCACCTCCTTGACCAACCGGTGCGCGTTGTCCGGCGTGGACGCGTTCGGATCCGCCGCGACGGTCACGAACTCCGTGCCGGCGGCGGTGAGCGCCTCGATGCCGACGAACCCGCCCGTCGCCGCGTCCGGCAGGACACGCCAGTCCAAGCGGTACAACGAATCCCGGGCCGCGCCGACCGGCGACCTCATCGGCCGGATCACCAACGATCCGATCGACGCCACCGGGGCGCCGGTGGCGTCGGCGACCTCGACCGCCACCGCGTCGGCGCCGGCGGTCGTCACCCTCACCCGCAGCGACGTCGCGCCCTGCGCGAACAGCGACACCCCGTTCCAGGTGAACGGGAGGCCGTTCGGCACCGGCTCGATCAGCCGCCCGTAGTCGATCGCGTGCAACGCGGCGTCCAGCAGAGCCGGGTGGAGGCCGAACCCGCCCGCCTCGACGCCCTCCGGGAGGACGACCTCGGCGAACACCTCCCCGTCCGCACGCCACACCGCGCGCAGCCCTCGGAACGTCGGACCGTAGTCGTAGCCCTGTTCCGAGAATTCCGCGTAGGCGTCGCCGACGTCCACCCGCTCACCCGCCGGCGGCCACCGGGTGAGGTCGAAACCGGCGGGGTGGACCACCGCCGAGAGGAAGCCGACTGCGTGCTGCGCCCACGGCTGGTCGGCCGGGGCGCCCGCTTGGCGGGAGTAGATCGCGAACCTGCGGCGACCCTCGTCCGGGGCGTCGACGACGATCTGCACGACCACTCCCCCGACGGCGGGGATCACGAGCGGGGCGACGAGGGTCAGTTCCTCGACCGCGCCGGCTCCGACCTCGTCCGCGCCCCGGATGGCGAGTTCCACGAACCCCGTGCCGGGGAACAGGATGTGCCCGGCGACGACGTGGTCCGCGAGCCACGGGTGGGTGCGGGTGTCCAGGCGTCCGGTGAGCGCGACAGCGCCCCCCTCCGCGAGCGGGAACACCGCACCGACGAGCGGGTGATCGGTCGGGGTGAGCCCGACCGTCGAGACGTCGCCGCCCGCATCGGTGTTGCCGAGCCAGTAGTGCTGCCGGTCGAAGGCGTACGTGGGCAGGTCGACCCGCCGGGCGTCCGGGGGGAAGGTCGCGGTCCAGTCGACGTCGACGCCACCGGCCCACAGCTCGCCGGCCGAACGCAGGAACCGGTCCAGCCCGCCGTCGTCCCGACGCAGGGTGCCCACGACCACCGCGTCCGCGGTCTCGGCGATCGCGGGAGTGGTCACGGGGTGCGTGCTCGACTCCACGAACGCGGTGAAACCCTGCGCGGACAGGGCTTCGACGGCGTCGGCGAACAGGACGCGCTGCCGCAGGTTGCGGTACCAGTACTCGGCATCCGTCGCCGCGGACTCCAGCCATCCACCCGTCACGGTGGAGAAGAACGGGATCTCCGGGACCTGCGGGGTGATCGGCGCCAGCGCCTCCAGCAACTCCTCGCGGAGTTGCTCCACCTGCGCCGAGTGCGACGCGTAGTCCACCGCGATCCGACGGACCCGCGCGCCCTCGGCCCCTGCCTCGCCCGACAGCTCCTCGAACAGGGTGTCCAGTCCGGCCGGGTCACCGGAGACCACGACCCAGCCGGGGCCGTTGACCGCGGCGATCGATGCACCGGCGGGCAACCGCGACTCGACCTCGGCGACAGGGAGGCGGACCGACACCATGCCGCCCGCCCCGGCCAGCGACCGGGCGATCGCCCCGGAACGCAGCGCCACCACCCGCGCGCCGTCCTCCAGGGACAGCGCGCCGGACACGACGGCCGCGGCGATCTCGCCCTGGGAGTGCCCCACCACCGCATCCGGCTTCACGCCGACGGAACTCCAGAGCGCGGCCAGCGACACCATGACCGCGAACGAGGCGGGTTGGACGACGTCGACCCGATCCAGCAACGAGCCGTCGGGATCGCGCAGGACGTCCAGGAGCGACCAGTCCACCAGCGGTTCCAGTGCCGCCGCGCACTCGGTCAGTCGTGCCGCGAACACCGGCGATTCCTCCGCCAGCTGCGCGCCCATGCGCGCCCACTGCGAACCCTGGCCCGGGAACACCAGTGCCAGCCTGCCGGGCGCCCCCGGCGGTCCGCCGGGCTCGATCCCCGCCAGTCCCGCCCGGAGCTCCGCCAGGTCCCGGCCGATCACCACCGCGCGACGGTCGAACACCGCCCGGGTGGACGCCAGGGAGAAACCGATGTCCACCGAGTCCCGGCCGTCCGCGAACGCCGACAACCGCTCGGCCTGACCTCGCAGTGCGGCCTGGCTCTTGGCCGAGATCACCCACGGGATCGCCGATCCGGGACGCTCGCGCAGGACGGGAGCCCGGTCGACGGGCACATGACCGGCCGGCCCGCTCCGAACGACCGGTCCCTCGGTGAGCGACTGCCTGACCGGTGCGTGCTCCGCCGGCGGCTGCTCGACGATCACGTGCGCGTTCGTGCCACTCACCCCGAACGACGACACCCCGGCCCGCCGCGGCCGGTCGCTCTCCCACGCGGTCGCCTCCGTCAGCAGCCGCACCGCTCCGGTCGACCAGTCCACCTGCGGTGACGGCTCGTCCACGAACAGCGTCTTCGGCAGCACCCGGTACCGCATCGCCATGATCATCTTGATCACGCCCGCCACGCCGGCCGCGGCCTGCGTGTGGCCGATGTTCGACTTCACCGAGCCGAGCTCGAGCGGAACGTCCCGGTCCTGGCCGTACGTCGCCAGCAGGGCGTGCGCTTCGATCCGGTCGCCCAGCGTGGTTCCCGTGCCGTGCGCCTCGACGACGTCGACCTCGGACGCCCGCAGCCCGGCGTCCGCCAGGGCGGTCCGGATCACCATCCGCTGCGCGATCCCGCTGGGCGCGGTGAGCCCGTTCGAGGCGCCGTCCTGGTTGATCGCGGAACCCCGCAGCACGGCCAGCACCTCGTGCCCGTTGCGCTGGGCGTCGGACAACCGCTCCAGCACCAGGAGACCGACGCCTTCGGCGAACCCGGTGCCGTCCGCGGCGGCAGCGAACGCCTTGCACCGGCCGTCCGGAGCCAACGCCCGCTGACGGCTGTACGCGGTGAACGTGCCGGGACCGCCGAGCACCGCAACGCCACCGGCCAGCGCCAGTGCGCACTCCCCCGCACGCAGCGACCGCATCGCGAGGTGGATCGCGACGAGCGAACCGGAGCACGCCGTGTCGACCGTGAAGGTCGGCCCGTGCAGGCCGTACACGTACGCCACCCGCCCGGCGGCCACGCTCAGCGCGTTCCCGGTCATCAGGTAGCCGTCAAGCCCGTCCTCTGCCGCGTGCAGCCGTGGGCCGTACTCCTGCGGCTCGGCGCCGACGAAGACCCCGGTCGCGCTACCCCGCAACGTGGTCGGGTCGATCCCGGCCCGCTCGAACGCCTCCCACGACGTTTCGAGCAGCTGGCGTTGCTGCGGGTCCATCGCCTGCGCCTCACGGGGCGCGATACCGAAGAAGTCGGCGTCGAACCGCGCGGCGTCGGTCAGGAAACCGGCTGCACGGACGTACGACTTGCCCGGCTTGCCCGGGTCGGAGTCGAAGAGCCCGTCGAGGTCCCAGCCGCGGTCGGTCGGGAAACCCGAGATCACGTGACGCCCCGCGTCCACCAGCCGCCAGAGGTCCTCCGCGGACGCCACACCACCGGGGTACCGGCAACCGATGCCGACGACGGCGATCGGATCGCTGTCCGCAGGTGTCGACCGGCGCTCCTCGACCGACTCGTCGCCGGTGCCGCGCAGCTCAGCGCCGAGGCGGCGGGCCAGGTCGCCCGGCGTGGGGTGGTCGAAGACCGCGGTGGCGGGCAGCGCCACCCCGGTCGCCTCGACCAGCCTGGCCTGCAAGTCCAGCGAAGCCAGGGAGTCGAAGCCCAGGTCGCGGAACGAGCGGTCGGCGGGCAGGTCCGCCGGCACGTCCAAATCGGCTGCGCGCAGCGCCGCCACCGCGTGCTCACGGACCACGGCCAGCAGGTCGCCTTCCCGTGCCACGTTCCGGCCAGGGCCGCGACGAGCCCCACCCACGGCGTCATCCATCAACGAACTCCACTCGGCCGGCGGACTGGGCGTGCGGGATCGTTCCCGCGTTCGCGGCCAGGTCGACGGCCGTGCGTGCCAGCGCGCCCCTGTCGACCTTGCCGTTGGCGTTGCGCGGCAACTCCGGCAGGTGCCGGTAGTGCCTTGGCACCATCCCCCTGGGCAGCACCGCCGCGAGCTGACGCGCCAGAACCACCGGGGAGCGCGGGAGTCCGGTGTGGAAGGCGACCAATTCGACGGCCCGCCCGGTCGACACGCCCACGACCGCCGCGTCGAGCACCCCCTCGCAGCCGCGCAGCGCGTGCTCGACCTCGGCCGGCTCGACCCTCCACCCGCGCACCTGCACCTGCGTGTCGATCCGCCCCAGGTAGGCCAGTTCACCGTCGACGAGCCGCCGCACCCAGTCGCCGGTGCGATACCAGGAACGGTCGTCGAGGCGCAGGAACCGATCGCGGTCGTCCTCGGCGTCCACGTAGCCGGAAATGGCCTGCGGGCCGCTCACGCACAGCTCGCCCTCGTCGGCGCACGGCTGTCCGCGGTGGTCGAGCAGCAGGTAGGGGTGCCCCGGGTGGACCGCGCCGATGGGCACCACACCGTTGACCGCCGCCTCGGCGGACCGATCGCCGGCCCACCGGTGCGCCGTGATGGTCACCGTCAACTCGGTTGGTCCGTAGAGGTTCTCCAAGCGGGAGTTCCCCGCCGCACGGGCCCAGTCGGCGGCGTCCCGGCAGAGCAGCGCCTCTCCGGCGAACAGGCTCCACCGCAGCGATGGCATCGAACCAGGTGACAGGCCGGAAGTGGACCGGACCACACCGATCGTGCCCGGTGTCGAGAACCACACGCTGATCCGCCGGTCGGCCACGAACGCGGGCAGGTCCCTGTAGGCGGTCGCGGGCACTCTCACCACGGATGCGCCCGCACCCCACGCGCAGAACAGGTCGAACAGCGCGCAGTCGAAGGTGAGGCCGAAGGTCTGCGAGAAGACGTCGTCCTGGGTGAAGTCGTAACGCGCGTCCAGCAGGCCGAAGTAGTGCGCTGCGCCGGCATGCGAAACCGGCACCCCCTTGGGGCTGCCGGACGATCCCGAGGTGAACAACACGCAGGCGGTGTCGCTGCTGCCGACCGGTTCGGGCCGGCCCAACGCCGACGCGGGGTCGGGCACGACACCCGCACCGCCCGGGGCGAGGCCGTCGACGCACAGGACGGTCAGGTCGGGGCGCTCCGCCAGCAGTCCGGGCACGAGGTCCCGCCCCCGCGCGTCGACGACCAGGGCGGACACACCGGCTGCGTCGATCATCCGCGCGGTCCTGGCAACCGGGAAGTCCGGCTCCAGCGGGACAACCGCCGCTCCGGCGTACAGCGCGGCGAGGACTCCGACGTAGCCGTGCGCGCCCGAAGCCAGCACCCCCACCGCGCGCGGACGTACCGGTGGACGCGCGAGAAGCGTGCCCGCCCAGCACAACGCCAGCCGATGGACCGCCCGGTAGCTCAGAACCCCGTCCGCGTCACCCACCGCACACCGATCGGGGGAAATCGCCAAACCCCGGAGGAAACGGGCGGACAAGGAGTTCACCGACGCGACCCCGACAAGTTCACCCTCAAACTCGTACACGTTTCCCATTCTCAGGACATCACCGGTCCGGGCGCTTCTCCCACCGGGGGCGCGATCGAATATGTGTTACCTTTCCACCCATGTTGGATGCACGATTCGAAGCCATCACCCGGACCCATCTACCCTTCGTCGCGGAACAGGACGAGTTGCACGCGGATCTCGACCTGCGCTCGGCAGGATTGGACTCCGTGGGTATGGTGACCCTGCTCTCCGAACTGGAGAACACCTATGGCGTCAGGCTTCCGGAAGACCTGTTGACCGAATCCACCTTCGCCACGCTCGCAAGCCTGCGCCACGCGTTCTCGACCACCGTCGGGTCATCCGAGCAGGCGACTCATCCATGACAGCTGATCGGCGCTGCCCCGGTTCCGCACCTCGAGTCACAGCCGCACCCCAAATGCCCTTCCCCTCGACATCCGCCAACGACCACGCGAACCTTGTATAGCAAGTCGCCCAACCCCGCCCAAGACTGACCACTCGTACGAGAGGGACACCCACCCGTTCGAATTAACTCCACGACACCTGGTCACCAACCGGCAGCAAACATCACGGCACTCACCACCAAGGCAGTCCCCGAGCCGTCTCCAGGTAACACACCAGTCGAATACCCGCATGAACCCGGAATCCCCCTTAAGGGCGTCTCTCAGTGATGCAACGACCCGCCTGACCGCAGCCGGCGAAGAAGGGCTCGGCCCACTTGTGTGACCGAGCCGGCCTCTTCCCGATGTAAGGCCGGGTCTCCGCGATCACCTCCGACCGCGTGTTGATCAAGGTGTGGCGGTGCCGCTCCCCCACCTGACCAGACCGGGCGCGGGCGGCTCCAGCACGCGGGCAGGCGATCGACTGACTGCACCCACATCGCGCCTATGCCCGCGGCCCTGGAGCGCTCCCGCAGAGCGCGGCCGAGGCAGAACCGCGACCACCTCCAGGACCGGTGGTCTTCCGGCGGTTGCGGTCATCGCAAGACGGCTAACGCCGACGTCGTTTCGCACCGATGAAGGTGACGTCCGCCGTTCCTCCCCGTAGCGAGGTCGTTCTGTGGGATTACCCCCGCGTCGTGCCCGTGCCCGCCGCGTCCTGCCGGCCGAACTGCGAAAACATCCGTTGCAGGCAGTGCGACGTTCGCTTGCCGCACTTGTCCACCGCATACGGCGCCCCGGATCGTCACCGCACGCGTTGGCCAACGTCCGTCCGTCAGGGTGGCGGTCCGCCCGGGGATGGCTACGCCGTTGGTCACCCACCGTCCTGTTCGTCCTGATCATGACCGCGGTCGCAGTGATCGGCGCGGGATGGTTCGCGGCACCGCACGGTCCGGACGAGGGACGGCCATCCGCGTGCGATCCCGGCACATTCCGGGAGGCCGAGGTGGACCTGCGGGTGCAAGTGGCCGTGGCCGGGTTGGATTACCCCCGGATCACCAGTGACGTGCGGATCACGGTGCCGCGCGCGGTGCCAGGGGTGGAAAATCTGCTCGCCGGCACCGAGAGCGAGTCCGGCCGCACCGCGTTCGCGTGCCTGCTGGGACCCGACCGGTCGCCGTCCGAGGTGCGGAACTCGCCACCTGCTGTCGTCATTGGCGAAGGAGTCGTGGTCATCACCCACCGGTCCACCACGGACGTCGTGCACCAGTCCACCGCCTGGGCCGACTTCACCAGCGTCCAGGTCGACACGACCGGTCGTCCGTGGCGGCTGGCCGTCGACTCCCCGATCGGTCTGCGGTTCGCCGCCTGGGAGGTCACGCTGATCGCCCCGGACAGATGGCTGTCCGCACCGCGACCGTGGCGGTCGGCCGAGTCGGACGGGACGCAGTTGCAGTGGCCGCGGTCCGTCCCAACCGCCTCCCGTGACGGCGCGTTGACGACCTCGTTGGAATACCGGGTGGTATCAGCCGAACTGCGCCCGGACGCGCGCAGCACCACCACCGCTCGAGCCACCGACCGCATGCACAAGCCCTTCACCTGGGGCGTGTACTGGCTGTCAGCGCTGATCTTCTGCCTGGTCGTGCGGTGGCACGTTCGCGCGCCACGCGGACCGGCCGCATCGTTCGAGTCGGTGTCCGCCCGCCGGGCCCGCCGGGCCGTCCGCCCACTGCCCTACCTCGTGGTGATCGCGGGCACCCAGGCCGTGATCGACGCCGTACTTCCCACCAACGCACCTGCTTGGCCGGTGATCGCCTGGATCGCGGACGCCATCCTCCTGGTGCTGCTGGCGTCGACGGCGCTGCTGTGGTGGCTGCCCCGGACGGCAGTGGCGGCACTGGCCGTCACCGGTGCCGCCGCGCTGGCCCTCACCGTTCCCGACCAGTCGAACGGACGCACCTGGCTGACCGACGCCGCAGCCGCCACCGCGGCTTTCACCATCAGCCTGTTGCTGGTGGTCGGCGTGGGCAAGGCGCTGTTCGTGCTGCTGCGCAGCCGCACGGACACACCTCGGTGGCTGTGGTGGGTCGGAGCAACGGCAGCGACCGTGCTGATCCTGGAGGAGCTGCTGCTCACGCTCTGCAACCAAGAGCGCCGGCAGTGGCTGGACTACCCGCCGCTATTCCGTGACACCTCGCAGATCTACCGGTACTACCCGCTCGACCTGCTTGACGAGGCGGCATGGCCGGCGCTGCTGATCACCTGCGCCGCGGTCTGGCGGTACTGGGCCGAGCACTGGTTCGAGCACGGACACCGGTCCCCGTTGCGCGCCGCGATCGTGCTGTTCGCGATCGGTCCGATCTGGTGGGACGTCCAACTGTGGGGCATCTGGTGGTGGGCCTGGCTGCTGGGGTTCGCCGCCATCGCGGTGTTCTGGCTGCTGTGGCCCAAACTGTGGCCTCCGGTGCTCGCCCATCCCGCCGTCGACACCGACGACCTGCGCCCCGAACACCTGCGGCACCAGGCAAGGCAGTGGTACGCCGACCGCCCGCCACGCGGACCCGCGCCCTCCGCGGTCCACGTGCTGATCGCCGCCGGTCCAGGCGGCACCCCGACCAGCACCGCACGCACCGCCATCCGCCTGGTCGCCCTGCCCGCCTTCATCGCCGGCACCGGCCTGACGATCACGAAGTGGATCACCTACCCACTGGTGCCGGTCGGCCGGCAGCACTCCGTCATCCTCAGCCTGGTCGACACCATCGCCTGGGAAGCCGCCAAGTGGCTTCTCGCTGCGGCGGCCCTCGGCATGGCCTGGCGACACCTGCCAGGCCGGCGCGGACCCACCAAGGCCCTGCCCCTAATACTCGCCTACACCGCCGCACCCGTGACCCTGTTCCTGCTCACTCGCGCCTACGGCGGCGTTCCTGATTGGATTCCCCTGGCCGACGTGGGTCTGTTCGTATTGGTGATGGTCTTCGTCGCGCTCCGCGTCGACCTCACCGCCCTCGACGGGACACACGAGGCCGCCCACCGTTCCGGACGACTGCACCGCATCCTCACCGCGCTCGGACTGGACGCACTGCCCCGCTGGTTCATCGAGGCTGTCACGCTGGTTGCGACGCTCCTGGCCATCTGGACCGCCCTCACCGGTGGCGACGCCTCCTTCCCGACCGCCCCAGCCGACACCGTTGGCCCTCCCATCGCGAACCCGGCCCACGCCCCACATCGATAGCCCATAGCGCCACTCACGCCGGGTCAACCCCGGCATCTCGCTGTTCTGCGGTAGAGACGAACCCGGTCCGAGAAGCGGTCAGCTGGAACCGCGACCGGCGTGGGTCGGCACGGGTGGTGCCGCCCCACGCCACTTGTCGGGACCCGGCGGAACACCTGGTGAGCGGAACCCTCGTCAAGCGGCACACGACCTCGACCCGTATCGGGCAAGTCGATCCGTCGAGCCGATCGACGAACATTCCTGGTCCACCGCGGTGCCACCGGCGGCGAGCACGACGATCGGCGGCGACGCGCGAGTGCCTGCCACGGCGGGGGACGGCCGTCGCACCAAGCAGTTGCCCGGGTGGCTGTGGGGCGCATCGGGCTGCGGGTGGTGGCCGACGGGGCGATCACCGGCCAGTGTGTCCACATGTCCGCAGGCCTCGGCGATCACGGAGCAGACCGCTCGGCCGACGGAACGGCGGTGCGGCGGCTGCCTCCCCCAGAAAGACGTGCACATGTGACGAGGATCAGCCCGTGCGCGGGGGCTGGACGCTGCGCGGAGTGGCCGGCTGGAACATCCGCACGTGCCCGTCTCTCGGACGTGCGCGGGCCTGCGGGATGAAAGGACGGGCCTGCGGCGACGGTCTGGAGTCGCACGGTATGTCGTAGGTGCGCAGGGTGTCAGCGGTGCGGCGCAGGTCGTCCGCGCAGCCGGAGAGGATCTCGGCGACCGCCGCGCGGCCGTGCGGAGGGATGCCGGGTGCGAGGTCGCGCCAGTCTTCGATCCGGCGCAACTGGGTGTGCAACTGCTGCAGCACAAGTCTCCCGACCTCGTTGAGGCGGAAGGACGGGTCGTTGCACAGCACGTTGAGCACCGACACGTGGTCACCCAGTTCCACTACGACGGGATCGGACCTGGTGGGACGGGAGCGTTCGGTGCCGGGGACGAGATCCCGACCTTCTGCGAGCCGACGGCGCACGTCGCGCGCGGTACCCACCGAAATGTTCGCGAGGCGGGCGATCTCCCGCAGCGAGGCGTTCGGGTTGGTCCGGATGACCTCCGCCGCCGCGGCGCGGCCGGCGGCGGTGCTCATCGGACGGACACGGCCGTCACGGCCGGTCCTCGACACCTGGGCACCCCCCGTCGCCGCCCTGCGCAGGGCGGCGACGGCCTTGGCTCCCAAGCCCGCCGCGGCGGCAATGGCGCGGTCGGACAGGGAGGGGTGCGAATGCAGTATCCGGAGCGCCGCCCGCTTGCGGTCCTCTCGGCTCAGCGGCAGGCCGTGCGCAGTGTTGAGCTTGACGGCCAGCAGGAAGGCGTCGCGATCATCGCCGTCGAACCACTGCGCGGTTATGGTGCGCAGCCCGAGCGCACGGGCTGCCTGCACGCGGTGCATGCCGTCGATGACCCGGAGGCTCTGGCGGTGCACCAGGATCGGGGGCAGTTCCGCGCCGCTCTCGGCAAGGGTGCGCACGTGCTCTGGATTCGTGCTCGACCGCGGCGAATCGCTGGGGAGCAAACTGCTGATGTCGAGCTCCACCGTGGATGCGGACAGTTGATCGGAGCTGGTGTTCTCTGACATGAATCCTCTCTGGGTGTAATGTGCCACCTCGCGCCCGCAGTGGCTCGAACGGTCGGTCAGGGATCGGTGGCCCACAGGCTCTGACCTCGTTGAACCGCCCTCGGCCCCCTCTCCGGTGATTCGACCATTCCCCGACCGGCTCCTCCGATCGGCACACAGGTCGCCAGCTCCCGCACGTGCCAAACGCCCGCGACCGGAGCCGCGAGCGAGCGGAGAGCGGGATGCTAGGCGACCTGTACTTCCGACTATTACCCGTTTCTTTCCGACAAGCCAGGGCCCCAAGGCGGGTCATCTCAAACATCCCCTGATCGGACCAGTGTTCGGACTCGTTGCCACCAAACGACTTCGGCCGTATTCCACGGGAGAAAGAACAGGAACCCCAGAATGCGGAGTACCGATTTCTTTGTCGTCGTCAACCACCGGGCGCACGCCTCGCCACTCGTCCGCTTGTCGCATCGGCCCGCTTTTCCGGTATATCCCGAACACTCGAGTACCGTCGAACGCATTCGAAGCCGATCACCGGCAGTTCACCAGGACGTTCGCACACCCGGCGGCATGACGCGGCGATGCGCAGCGTGCGAGCCGGTGCCCGGCGGAACGTCGTCCCGCCGGGCACCGGCTCGCGCAGATCGCTCGGGACTCAGACCTCGTACTCGACGCCCACGCCGCCGAAGTGCAGCCTGCTCTGGATGACCACCCGCTCTCCGTCGGCGTTGTAGCCGGTGAGCAGACCCGCCTCCATGAGCCGGGTGACCAACTGCGCGCTGATCTCCTGCTTGCCCACCGCACCCAGTCGCTTGACCAGCGTGCGGTACCCGAAGCCCTGCTCGGCCAGGTCCTGGAAGATCCGCCGCTCGTCCTCGCCCACGGCGTACTGCGTGAGGTCCTGGTCGCCGTCGTCCGCCAGCACGTGGACCGGCGCCAAGCGCAGGCTCAACGGCTCCACCTTGTAGTGCGGCTTGAGCATCACCTTGCTGCCGGTCCAGACCAGCCTGGTGATGCTGTTGAGCCGCTGGGTGAGTTCGCCGATCCAGCGCACGCGGGCGACGTTCAACTCCTCCTCGGAGAACTCGTCGCTGAGCTCCTGGCGCTGGTGCTTGCCGATGCGGATCATCGTGGCGGCGCGGTCGTGGAAGTCCGACACCGCGGTGGCGAGCGCGCCCTCCTCCCCCTGCGACATCCGGTCGAACCACTGCTTGCGGCTCAGCCGGTCGTCGTCGGACTCGGTGATGCGTCGCTTCAGCCAGAACTCCGACTCCGGCTCGGTGAACGAGGCGAAGGTGTAGAAGGACGCCAAGAACTGGTGGTAACCCTCAAAGGCGTCGCGGTAAGACCGGTTGTACCAGGCGTGCACGGCCTCGGTCTCTTCCGGGTTCGCCGTCATCCGGTCGATCGCCGCGGCCGCGCTGACCGCCGACTGCGATGCCAGGTGCACGCCCTGGGAGAACAGCGGGTCGGTGAAGCACGCCGCGTCGCCGCACAGGAAGTAGCGGTCGGCGGAGAAGTGGTCGGCGTCGTAGGACCAGTCCTGCACGATGCGGACCTCGTCGGTCATCTCGGCGTCGCCCAGGATCTCCATCGCGCGCTTCGCCTTGGGCAGCGTCGCCCGGTAGAACGCCTCCGCGCCCATCTCGCGGACTTCGGCCGCCCGGGAGCGGTCGATGACCAGGCCGACGCTGTACAGGCCGTCCGCGACCGGGATCATCCACACCCAACCGTCCTCGAACGTGATCGAGTACGTGGTGCCGCGCAGGTCGCCCTTGAACGGGTCGGGGCACTTGAAGTACGACCAGATGGCGAAGTTCTTGTAGAACTCGTCGTAGCGGCGCACGCCGAGCTTGCGGCTGATCGGACCGCCGGAACCGCCCGCGTCGATGACGTAGTCCGCGACCGCGGTGGAACGCTCGTCACCCCGGCGCAGCGACAGGGTGACGCGGTCGGCGGCGGACAGGTCGACGTCGGTCACGGAGGTGGCCTCGTGCACGGGGATCCCCCGCGCCTTGGCCTCGTTCATGAGCAACTGGTCGAAGTCCTCGCGTTTCACCTGCACCGCGTGGTCGAACACCCACGGGGCGATCTTGGGCGCCGCGAACGAGAAGGTCCACGGGGCTTGGTCCTGACCCCACAGGAAGGTCGCCGACGGCTTCTTGACGAAGTTCGCCGCGTCGATCTTGTCCTGCAGGCCCAACCGGTTGAGGATGGACATGGTGCCCGGCAGCAGCGACTCGCCGATCCGGTACCTCGGGAACGTCTCCCGCTCGTAGACCTCCACGTCGTGACCGAGCTTGTGCAGCGTCAGGGCGGCCACACAGCCTGCGGGCCCACCACCGACGACAGCCACTTTCGACCGTGCCATCACGCTCTCCCTGTGTTTTGTGTCGTGTTGCGCCGGAACGGGCGCGGCCCGCCCCCGATGTGTCGGCGGAGCCGGCCCGGGGCTGCGGTCAGCCCTGGTTCTCGTGCGGCCGGAGCCGCACTTTCTTGAGCCGGTCGGACATGCCGATGGCGTCCACCACCGTGACCTTCGAGGGGATCTTGAACGGTTCGACCCGACCGGTCAGGAACTCACGCACGTGGGCGCGGGCCTCGGCCCGGCTCAGCTCACCGACCGGTTTGACGTCCACGCACACCGCCTGCCCGGTGAGCGCGTTCGGCCTGCCGTAGACCACGCAGTCCTCGATCAGCGGACTGGCCAGGAGGGTCGACTCCAGTTCGAGCGGCAGCAGCTTCTCGCCACCGACGTTGATCATCTCCTTGGCTCGCCCCTTGATCTTGATGTAGCCGTCACCGTTCTCCTCGACCAGGTCGCCGGTGCGGAACCACCCGTCCTCGGTGATCGCGTCGGCGGGGTGGTTGAGGTAGCCGAGGAACTGGGTGCTGCTCTTGAGCTGGAGTTCGCCGTCGACCACGCGGTAGCGAGTGCTGTTGTCGGCGATCTTGAAGTACGTGCTGCCGGAGGATTCACTGGCGGTCGCGGCGATCCCGGTCTCGCTGGTGCCGAAGGTCTGGAGCAGCCGCACCCCGGGGAACGCCGCGCCGACCCTGCCCAGCAACTCGTCGGACATCGGCTCGGTGCCGTAGGTGATCAGCCGCAGGCTGTCCAGGTCGTAGCGCTCGTGGTAGCCGCCGACGATGATCAGGTTGAGGAAGGTGGGGCTGGTCGGCAGCACCCGAATGCGGTGACGCTGCACCAGGGCGCAGATCTCCTCCGGCGTGCGCCTGGCCGGCAGCACCGCCGCTGAGCCGGAGAGCAGCGCGCTCAGCAGCGAGTTGATGCCGCCGATGTGGTCGAACATCAGCACCATCAGGATGTTCATCGACACCGATCCGCGGGCGCGCTTGGCGAGCTTCTGCTCCACCAGCGCGTCGAGGTTGTGCAGGATCGCCTTCGGTGTGCCGGTGCTGCCGCTGCTCAGCAGCACCAACCCGGCGGCGGCGCCCTCGGTCAGCCGGGCGAAGGAAGGTGGGGGTGCGCCACCGTTGCCCTCCATCGGCACGACCTCCACCCGATCCCCGCCGGTGCGGACGGTGAAGCGCGGCGCGCAGGTCTCGCGGACGGTGTCCACCGCAGTCCGGGTTGCCCTCACCAGCGGGATGACGGTGTTGCGGTTGAGGTAGAGGGCGAACAGCGCCGCGATGGCGTTCGGGGAGAAGTCCCCCTCCAGCACCACGGCGTCGTGCGCCTTCGCACCCGCGCCGTCGAGCAGCTCGCGCACCTCCTGCACGCGGCCGAGAAGATCGGCGTAGCTGTGCGCGGTACCACCACCCCAGAGCGCTGTCCGCTCGCCGAACCCGCCCCACCGGTCCAGGAACTCGTCGCGCACGTCAGTTCACCCCTCCCAGGAAGATCGTCTCGCCGGTCACGAAGGCGGACCCCGGACCGATCAGGAACTCCACCGGCCCGACGAGGTCGGCGGTGGTGCACAGGCGCTTGATCGCCTGCCGGGCGACGAGCCCGTCGATCCGCTCGGTGGGCACCGTGCGGGTGAGCACGGTGCCCACCGGCGGCACACCCAGGCCGTTGACCCGGATCCGCTGGTCTGCCAACTCCTTGCTCATCACGCGCACCAACTGCTCGACCGCGGCCTTGCTGGTCGAGTAGGCCAGGTGCCCGTCCAGCGCCCAAGGCACCGCGACCGTGGACAGCGCGAGGATGGCGGTGGTGGGCTGTGCCGACCTGCGCAGCAGTTTCACCGCTTCCCGGCAGCAGTTCAGGACCGCGAAGAAGTTCAGGTCGAACAGCCGCCGGGTGGTCTCCTCCGGGGTCAGCATGAAGTGGTTCATGACCGACGTGCCCGCGTTGTTGATCAGGGCGTCGAGGTGGCCGTGGGTGTGGCGCAGTTCGCGGAACAGCGCCTTGAGCGCGACGCCGTCGGTCAGGTCGACCCGGTGGTGGTCGTAGCGCACGTGCTCGATCGTCCCGGGCTTGCGGCTGCACCCGACGACCTCGTGGCCCGCAGCCAGCAGGTACTCGGCCAGCGCCCTGCCGATCCCCGTGCGGGTTCCGGTGATCATGATTTTCATGGCTGGGCTCGCTTTCCGGTGGTTCGGGCTACGGGAGCGTGGCAAGCAGCCGCAACTCCTCCTCGGTGAAATCGATGAGCCTGCGCACGCTGCTGAACGGGCTGACCCGCCGGGACACGGCCTTCTCCGACGCGAGCGTGACCTCGACGTCGAACTCGTCCTCGAGCTTCTCCTCGACCAAGGCGAGGAAACCGACCAGGTGCATCGACTCGAAAATCCCGGCGTCGCCGTAGAGGCTCAGGTCGAGCACGTTGTCGGTGGGGATCTTCTCCTCCCGCGACTCGTTCAGCTCCTCGATCGCCGAAACAATGACCTGGAGTATGCGGTCGTTCACAGCGGTCTCCTTCTCGCCCGTTTCTCGGGTTTCACGTCGGCAGTGCACGATCCGCCGACTGCGCGGAGTCGTCTCCCGCCGCGCCGGCGTCGTTGTCGATTCCACCGGATTGCCGATCCCGTACGCAGACCTTGTCCGCGCCGTCTTCCCGCCCGCTCCGGTCCGCCGGCTTCGGTCATCGCCATGTCGCAGCACTGGCGGCTGCCATCGGACACTAACAGCGGCCACGAGTCCGAGGAAGTGGGACCGAATGGCGTTTTCTGGACATTTGAACAACCAAGGCCGTGCAAGTGCGGCAGTGTCGCAGTTGCACGGCCGGACCCCGATTGAACACCACTTGCCACCACACCCGGAGCGGTCGATAAAGTTCGCGGCACCAGCCCTGCACATTCCGATCGAAGGAGCGGTGGACCGTGGCCAGCCAAGCCGAGCAAGGTTCCGAGGGAAGTGGTCTCACCAGCTTTGGAGGCCTTCCCGCATTCGACCCGGACGACGCCACGGAAAGTGCGATCATTTCCCGCTTGGTCGGAAATTGGCATCGAAGGGCTGCGGTGAAACGCGCGGAACCGGATGTGTATGCGTTGTTCGACCCCGCGCGCCCGGATTTCCGGGTGGACATGATCCCCTTCAGCGGCCACCCGGTGTGGGAAGAGCTGTCCGACGAGCAGCGCTCCCGGCTGACCAGTTGGGGCTGGATCGCCTACAACCGCAACACGGTGTTGATCGAGCAGGGCATCGCCAACCCCGCGTTCGAGCTGGTGATCTCCGGCGAATACCCGGGAATCGGCGGACAGGAGCTGGAGCTGGCGATCGCCCAGGCGATGGTCGACGAGCAGTACCACACGCTGATGCACATCAACGGCAGCGCGACGACGCGCCGGATGCGTGAGCGGGAGTTCTCCGACCGGGTGCTCCCGGCCTCGCTGATCACCACCATCCACGACGAGCACCTCGCGCGGTGCTCGGAGCGGTGGGAGCGCAGTCTCACCACCCTGGCGTTCGCCACGGTCGCGGAAATCTCCATCAACGCCTACCTCGACCTGCTGGCCAACGACACCGAGATCCAGGTCGTGAACTCCAGGACGGTCCACCTCCACAACCGCGACGAGTACTGCCACGCCTCGATCTCCGCGGAGATCTTCAAGAACGTTTACGACGTCCTCAAGCCCGACCAGCGGCGCTTCCTGCTGGACAAGGTCGTCGCCGGCTTGGCCGCGTTCGTCGCGCCGGACTTCACCACCTGGGAGACCATCGCCGACTTCGAGCGCGTACGCGGCTGGGAGAAGGCCGCCGCCGAGGTCCGGGAGGCACAGGGCGGCACCCACCTGGTGCAGGACCACTCCGGCGTGCACACCCTGTTGTCGGAGATGGACGTGCTCGACCAGGTCGACTTCCGGTGGGGCGCGACCACCGGCAACCAAGGCTGATCGTCATGACCGCCGACACCGCACCGGCCCTGGTCCCGGAAGCCGTCGCCGTGCGCGACCTGTTCAGCTTCCTGCGCGACCTCGACCTCGACTGCGACGTGAACCCCTGCGCCGCCGCGCTCGGCGTGCTCACCCCGGCGTGCGCCACGGACCTGCCCGGGGTCGAAGCGTTCCTCCGGGGACTGGGTGTCACCGACGCGCTGGCCAACCTCCTCGGTGTCCCCGAGGCGAAGGTGCGGACCAGCTGCGTCGTGCACGACACGCCTCTCGACGGCGCACCGGACGAACTGTCCGAGGTGGTCACCGCCTACCACAACACCCGGCCACTGGCGCTCGACGAGGCGGCTCACCTCGCCTTCTGGCCGCACCTCGGCGGTGGGCACCTGGTGTTCGTCAAGTTCAACCACATGGTGGTCGACCTCGCCGACGTGGTCACGCTCCTCACCCAGTTGCGCGCGCACCTGCGCGGGCAACCCGTCAAACGGGTGGGCTCCCGCTACCGCGATCACGCGAATGCGCTCCACCGCTACGCGGATCTGCCCGTCGCGGACGTCGATCGCGTCCAGCGCGAACTCGGCGACCTGCCCGTCCCCGGCCGTCCCGGCATCCCCACCATCTCGCACAGCACCGAGCGGTGGCTGCCGATGCGTTCCGGGGTCTCCTTCGACCAACTGCTCGCCGCGGTGACCGCCACCGTGCTGCACGTCATCGGCGGCGGTCTGGTGCTCCAGTACCCCTTCTCCCGCTGGGACTTCGCGCGACAAGGCGGCTACTTCGTGGAGATCCGCCCGTTGGTCGTGCGCTCCGAGCACGCCGCGGAATACACCCCCGAGCACTTCACTCAGACCCGGGAACGGCTGGAAGGCCTGGGGCGCTACACGATGTCCGACCTCACCTCCTTCGCCACGGCATTCAGCCGCGGCCGGATGCCGCGCATCGTCGTGTCGGACACCACCTTCATGCGCCCGGACCCGCGGCACTGGGACTGGGTGCGGGTGCGCAGCGAACTCGCGTTCGAGGACTTGAAGTTCCTCGTCGACCGGTCCTTCCCCGGTCCACCGCTGATGAAGCTCCAGTACAAGAGCCGGTTCCTCGACGAGGACGCCGCGCAGGACGTCCTCGCCCACCTCGAACAGCGAATTGGAGTTCTCCGTGCGATTGCCTGATCTGTTGAACGGCGCGTTCACACGGCACGCCGACCGGGTGGCACTGCGCTGCGCCGACCAGACGTGGACCTACTCCGCCCTGGACCGGGTCACCGGCTTCCTGGCCGCGCTGATCAACCGCGAGTGCCCGTCGGGCCGGCGGGTGCTCATCGTCGGCGAGCACACGACGACGGCCGTGATCTGGGCCCTGGCGGCCATGCGCAGCCACGCTGTCTACACCCCGACCAACCCCGCGCTGCCCGCCGAGCGGTTCACCGACTCCGCGCGCATCGCAGACCCCGGCCTGGCCGTGTGCTTCGACGACGAGGCGCGGGTGAAAGCGGCGGGCGCGGGCGTCCGAGCACTCGACGCGAGGCAGGTGGCGCTGTCCGAGAGCGGGGCCGCCCCGGAAGCGGGCGACTCCCCGGTCGCGTACTCCATCTTCACCTCCGGATCCACGGGGTTGCCCAAGCTGGTCGACGTGGGCCACGGCGGTCTCCTGAACCTGTGCCGGTCACTGCAGCGGCTTCTCGACATCCGCCCCGGCGAGCAGGTGGTGCAGTTCGCCTCGCTGTCGTTCGACGCCTCCATCACCGAGATCGTCGCCGCCCTGCACGCGGGCGCCGAGGTCGTCGTCCCCGCCCGCGAGCAGCACTCCTGGCTGGGCGCGTTGTCCCGGCACCTCGCCGAGCACGGCGGCGACCTGATCATGGTGCCGCCCTCGGTCTACGCCCGTCTGGACGAGCAGGCGCAGCGCCGCGTGCGCAAGGTCCAGTTCGCCGGAGAAGCCCTCGGCAAAGCCGAGTTCGACGTCGCTGCCCGGCACAGCAGGGTGTTCAACGCCTACGGCCCCACCGAGGCCACCGTGTGCTTCTCGGTGGCCGAGCTGACCGGGTTCGGCACCACCATCGGCACCCCGATCGACGGGTTCACCGCTCTGGTCCGCGACCCGGACACCGGCACACTCGCCGATTCCGGCATCGGCGAGCTGGTGATCGTCGGAGACGGCGTCGCCTTGGGCTACGTCGGCGGCAGCCCCGACGAGCAGCAGCGCTTCAGCGAGATCGGCGGCAGGCGCGCCTACCGCACCGGCGACCGGGTCGCCCTCGACCGCAGCGGCCTGACCTACATGGGCCGGGTCGACGAACAGGTCAAGAGGCTCGGCCACCGGGTCAACCTGGCGCACGTGGAGTCCGCGCTCGCCGCCCACCTGGGCACACAGGTCGCCATGGTGCAGCTCGGCGAAGAGGTCGTGCTGGCCACCACCGACACCGGCGGCGACGATGGCGCCCTCATGGCCCGACTGCGCGACCTGCTGCCCGCTTGGGAGGTCCCGGACCGGATCGTCGTCACCGACGACTTCCCCCTGGCGACCAGCGGCAAGCTCGACAGGCGCGTGCTGCGCGAGCAGCTGGCCGCGCGGACCGGGACCACCGAGGCGTCCGAGGACGGGGGCGTGGAGCTGCGCCGGGTGCTCGACGTGGTCGCCGCCGTGCTCGGCCAGGAGGTCGCCCCGGACGTGTCGATCTTCGAGGCCGGCGGCAGCTCGCTGGCGATGATGCGCGTCCAGGTCAAGCTGACCGAGCTCTACGGTCAGCAGGCGGTGGAGGCCGCGTTCCACGCCATGGACTACGACTTCGTCGCCGCCGACTTCATGCGGCACGTCCGCGGTGAGGAAGTCGTGCGCGAAATTTCCGTCGCCGAGCAGGCGTTCCGGCAGGCCGCCGACGAACTGGCCACGTTGCGCGCCGAGCTGCCGGATCTGCGCAGCACCGCCCCCGCGGGTGCGGGGGCGGTGCTGCTGACCGGCGCGTCCGGGTTCATCGGCGGGCACGTGCTGGAACGGCTGCTGGCCGAGGGCCGGGAAGTCCTGGTCGTCAGCACCGGAACCGCCGCGCAACTGCGGATCGGGCACTCCACCCGGTTCGACCGCCCTGCGGTCGACCTCGACCGGGTGGAGGTCATCGACTACGCGGAGCTGCAGCTCCGGGTCGAGCAGCGGACCGGGAGCGCCGTGGACGCGGTCGTGCACTGTGGTTACGACGTCAACCACCTGCTGCCGTTGGAACGGCACATGGGCGGCAGCGTGCGCACCACCGCGCTGGTGGTGCGCGCCGCGGCAGCGTTCGGCGCGCGTTCGTTCGCGTTCCTGTCCGCCGCGTCGGCAGGTGAGCGGTTCACCGAGCTGTCCGCCGAGACGCTGACGGCCGTGGGCGACCCGTACTCGCGGTCCAAGCTGGTCTGCGAGGCTTACGTCGACGAGCTGGCCGCAGTCGGCTGCTCGGTCGCCAGCTACCGGGCAGGGCTGGTCTACGGCCACGGTCACCACGACGCGGGTTTCCTGCGCGACGACTGGTTCTCGTCGTTGCTGGACCTGTCGACGCGGCTGCGGGCCCTGCCCCGGTTGGACGGGTACGTCCCGATCTGCGACGTGTCGCTGCTCGTCGACGCGCTGCTGGCAGGTGTGGACCGAGCGCCGGCGCGCTCGCAACTGGTCGTGCACCGCACCTACAGCCTCGACGACCTGCTCGCCACCACCGGACTGACCGCCGCCGACGTCGTCCCGGTCACCGACTGGTTCGACCTGGCCCGCGGCGACGGAGAGGCCGACGCCCGCGTGCTCGCCGCGACCCAGGCCGCCCTGGGCGGACGCGGCTGGCGCACGCCGCACCGGGAAACCGACCGCGACGTCCTCGCCGACCTGCTGGCCGTGCTGCGGCCCGGCGCCCCCGCGGTCCGGGTCTGACCGCACCTCCCCCACCCTGCCCGACCCGAGCCCAGAGGAATGGAGCCGGTCCCGACATGCCTTACTCGTTGCGACAGGACATAGCGGTCGAACCGGTGATCGCGGGCTGGTACGGCTGGTCGTACCTGCTGCCGCCGCAAACGCTGGCGCGCTTCTCCCGCAACCGCTTCACCTCCATCATGGAGTCCTACCTGGACTCACCGGAGGTGCACGCCACGGCAGTGCGGCAGCCCCGCATGCACGGTGGGCCGTGGGTGCACGCCCACGAGCACTACGACGCCATCGCCGCCTGGTACCGCGAGAGCGCCCCTCAGCGCGCGCTGCTCGGCGAACTGTTCGATGCGATCCAGCGCCTGGAGGAGGACATCCTCCCCCGCTACACCGGCGGGTGCCTCGACCCGGTCTACCAGGAGCTGCCCGAGGCGCTGTCGGGCCGGGTCGAAGTGTTCTACGGCCGGGACAACCACTCCCCCGACTACAGGTTCATCGAACCGCTGATGTACGCCTCCGAGTTCTACGACGAGAGCCTGCAGCAGGTGCGCTTCTCCCCCGTCGTCGGTGACGCGCGGGAGTTCGCGCTCACCACCCCGATGCTCGAGTACACCCCCGACCAACTGCTGGTGGACGTTCCGCTGAACTCCCCGCTGCTGGACACCGTCTTCCGCGGCGGCCTCGACGAGGAAGGGCTGAGCCGGCTCACCGCCGACCTGGGCCTCGTCGGCGAGCGGGCCGAGCGGTTCGCCCGGTACTTCGAGCAGACGCCGGATCCGGTGGCGCGCGACGAGTCAGCACTGCCCGACGTGCTGGACTACGCCGGACACGCCTGCGTGTTCGTCAGGCACGAAGGCACCACGTTCCTGGTCGACCCGGTGCTCAGCTACACCGGCTATGCCGGCGCCACGGAGGGGCGGTTCACCTTCGCCGACCTCCCCGACCGCATCGACCACGTGCTGATCACGCACAACCACCAGGACCACATGCTGTTCGAGACGCTGCTGCGCATCCGCCACCGGGTCGGGACCGTGCTGGTCCCCCGCTCGACCAACGCCAGCCTGGTCGACCCCGGACTGGCGGGCATTCTCCGCAGGCTCGGCTTCACCGACGTGGTCGAGGTCGACGACCTGGAGGAACGCGCTTGCGGCACCGCGGTCGCGGTGGCCGTGCCGTTCCTCGGCGAGCACGGCGACTTGCGCATCCGCAGCAAGACCGGATGGCTGCTGCGGCTCGGCGAGCGCCAGGTGCTGTTCGCCGCCGACTCCACCAACATCTCCCCGTCCACCTACGCCAAGGTCGTCGACATCACCGGTCCGATCGACACGGTGTTCATCGGCATGGAGAGCACCGGGGCCGCCGCGAGCTGGATCTACGGGCCGCTCTACCCCGAGCCGCTGTCCCGCCGGGAAGACCAGAGCCGCAGGCTCAACGGCTCGGACTTCGAACAGGCCAAAGCCATCGTCGACACGCTCCGACCGGACGAGGTCTACGTGTACGCGATGGGTCTGGAGCCGTGGATGGGCATCGTGATGGCCATCGACTACGACGAGAGCCACCCGGCCATCGTCGACAGCGACCTGCTGGTCAAGTACGTGGCGAGCCAGGGGAACGTCGCCGAACGCCTGCACATGCGCAAGACGTTGACCCGTTAGCGCGCCACCGCCCACCTCCCGTCGTCGCGAGGCCGCCGTACCCGCCCGCGCTCGAAAGAAGGGGCCACCATGCGCACCCTCCTGATCGACAACTACGACTCGTTCACCTACAACCTCTTCCAGTACATCGGCGAAGTCACCGGTCGCCCGCCCGTGGTCGTGCGCAACGACCACGACTGGTCCCGGATCCGGCTGTCGGACTTCGACGCGATCATCGTCTCCCCCGGTCCCGGACGTCCGGACCGCGAGCGGGACTTCGGCATCAGCGCACGCGCCGTGCTCGACAGCGAGCTGCCGGTGCTCGGCGTGTGCCTGGGCCACCAGGGCATCGCCCAGCTGTTCGGCGCCACCGTCGACCTGGCCCCGGTGCCCATGCACGGCCGGGAGTCGCAGGTCCGGCACACCGGCGAGGGCATCTTCGCCGGGTTGCCCTCGCCGTTCACCGCCGTGCGCTACCACTCGCTCGCCGCCACCGACCTGCCCGACGACCTGGAGGCGGTCGCCTGGACCGACGACGGCGTGATCATGGGACTGCGCCACCGGCACAAGCCCGTCTGGGGCGTGCAGTTCCACCCCGAGTCGATCGGCAGCGAGTACGGCAAGGAGCTGCTGGCCAACTTCCGGGAGCTCGCGCTGGCCCACGTCCGCAGCCGGCGGGTCACACACCCCAAGTACGAGGTCCTGGTCCGCAGAGTGGACGTCCTGCCGGACGGGGAGGCGGTGCGCTCGACGTGCTTCGCCGACGGGGGCGCGATGTTCTGGCTGGACAGCAGCGCGGTCATCGACGGGCTGTCCCGGTTCTCCTTCCTGGGCGACGACAGCGGTCCGCTGGCCGAGTACATCACCTACCGGGTGGCGGACACCACCGTCACGGTGCGCGATGCGCAGGGCCGCACCTCCGAGGTGCGACAGCCGTTCTTCGACTACCTGGAGGAGCGGCTGGACCGCAGGCGGGTGCCGGTCCCGGAAGGACTGCCGTTCGAGTTCAACCTCGGCTACGTCGGCTACCTGGGCTACGAGCTGAAGGCCGAGACCATCGGCGACCCGACGTACAAGTCCGCCTACCCCGACGCGGCGATGCTGTTCACCGATCGGGTCATCGCCCTCGACCACGCCGAGGGCTGCTGCTACCTGCTGGCCCTGGCGGAACGCGGTGCGCCCGCACCCGCCACCGCGTGGCTCGACGAGACCGCGGCCCGACTGCTGTCCGTCGCGCCGCCGGCGGCACGGGCGGAGCGGGCGGACACATCGGTCCTGCGCACCCGAGAACACGACTGCTTCGGCGCCGAGGCGCAGTTGCGCCACGACAAGGACGCCTACCTCAGCCGCATCGACGCCTGCCTCGACGAGATCCGCAACGGCGAGTCCTACGAGATCTGTCTGACCAACATGGTCAGGGTGCCGATGAGCGCCCGACCGGGCCCTCTGTACTCGGCGTTGCGCGCGATCAGCCCGGTGCCCTACAGCGCGCTGCTGGAGTTCCCCGGTATCGCGGTGCTCAGCGCCTCCCCCGAACGGTTCCTCAGCATCGACGCGGACGGCAGCGTCGAGTCCAAGCCGATCAAGGGCACCCGCCCGCGCGGTGACTCGCCCGTCGAGGACGCGGCGCTGCGCGAGGACCTGCTCAATCGGGAGAAGGACCGCGCCGAGAACCTGATGATCGTCGACTTGGTCCGCAACGACCTCAACACGGTGTGCTCGATCGGATCGGTGCACGTGCCGGTGCTGTTCGACGTGGAATCCTACGCGCCGGTGCACCAGTTGGTGTCCACGGTCCGCGGCTCTCTGCGGCCGGACGCGACTGCGGTGGAGTGCGTGCGTGCGGCGTTCCCCGGTGGATCCATGACCGGGGCGCCCAAGAAGCGCACCATGGAGATCATCGACCGGTTGGAGGAAGGGCCCCGCGGCGTCTACTCCGGCGCGTTGGGCTGGTTCTCCCTCGGCGGCGCGGCCAACCTGTCCATCATCATCCGCACGATGGTGCTGACGCCCGCCGCGGTGGAGTTCGGCGTCGGCGGGGCGATCGTGGCGCTGTCGGACCAGGAGGAGGAGTTCACCGAGACCGTGGTCAAGGCAGGCGCCCTGCTCGCGGCGCTGGAACTGGCGGCCGGTGGGACCGCGGTGGCCGAGGAGGTCGCGTGACCGCGCTGCGCCGCGCGGTGGTGGTCGGTGGTCGGGGTGCGGTGGGCACGATGTTCGCGGACCTCTTGCGCGGCAGCGGCGTCCGGACCCGCGTCATCGATGCCAGGCCGGGTGGGACCGACTCGATCGCAGGCGACATCACCGCCCCGGACGCCGAGGTCGCCGAGGCCGTCTCGCGCGCGAACCTCGTCCTGCTGGCAGTGCCGGAGCCGGTGGCGCTGCGCGCGCTGGACCCGCTCGCCGCGATCGTGCGGCCCGGTGCGGTCCTCTCCGACACGCTGTCGGTCAAGTCGCGCTTCGCCGCCCGGCTCGCGGACTTCCCCGCGGCGGTGGAACAGGTGGGTCTGAACCCGATGTTCGCCCCCAATCTGGGCATGGCGGGCCGTCCGGTCGCCGCGGTGGTGACCCGCGGCGGGCCCGGGAGCACCGCCTTGCTGGACCTGGTGGCGGACTGGGGCGGACGCGTGGTGCGGTGCACCCCCGAGGAGCACGACGCCACCGTCGCGGCGACCCAGGCGCTGACCCACGCGGCGGTGCTGTCCTTCGGGCTCGCCCTGGGGCGCATGGGGATCGATGCCGACCGGCTGGCAGTGGCAGCCCCGCCTCCGCACCTGGCGCTGCTCTCGCTGCTCGCCCGGATCGCGGGCGGCAGCCCGGAGGTCTACTGGGACATCCAGGAAGCCAACCCGCACGCACACCGGGCGCGGCAGGCGCTGGCCGACGGCCTGCGCGCGTTCGCCGCCGCCGTGGAGGACGGCGAGGCGGGGATCGCGGCGAGCTTCGCCGAGGTGCGCGCCGTGTTGGGCGCGACGTTCGAGGACCACAAGCGGCGCGCCCGCGACTTGTTGACGACAGCCCACCGGCAGGCGGAGGCATGACGATGACGGAACACCACCCCCTCGCACTACTGCGGGAAGAGTTGGACCGGCTCGACCAGGACCTGCTGGACACCATCCGCAAGCGGATCGAGTGCGGCGTGCGGATCGCGGAGTACAAATCGGCCAACGACGTCCCGATGATGCAGCCCGGCCGGGTGAACCTGGTCAAGGAGCGCGCCGCCCGCTACGGGTCCGAGCACGGGGTCGACCCCGGCTTCCTCGTGGCGCTGTACGAACTGATCATCCGCGAGATGTGCCGGGTCGAGGACCTGGTCATCGACCAACTGGTGGAAGGGGTCCGATGAGTGCGGGTGAGCGCCTCGGCCGAGGTGGGGCGGTGATCCGCGAGTCCCCGGCCGCCGCGGTGCGTGCGGCGATGACGGAGCGCACGGCACGTCAGCAACCGGTGTGGCCGGACCGCGACGCGCTGGACCTCGTGGAGGCGGAGCTGACCGACCTGCCCGGTCTGACCACCGAGGACGAGGTGGTCGACCTGGCGCGCGGTATGACCCTGGTGGCCGAGGGAGCCGGGCTGGTGCTGCAAGGCGGGGACTGCGCCGAGCGCTTCCACGAGGCGGTCCCGGAACTGGTGCGGCGCAAGGTGGACCACCTCCAGGGTCTGGCCGCGATGCTCCGCGCGGGCAGCGGCCTGATCGGTGTCGCGATCGGGCGGCTGGCCGGGCAGTACGGCAAGCCGAGGTCCTCGCCGTTCGAGCCGGACCCCGAGGAGGTCGGGCGGACGATGGCCAGCTACTGCGGTGACGCCGTCAACGATCCCGCTCCCGACCCGGCGCGGCGGGTGCCGGACCCGCGCAGACTGCGCACCGCCTATGACAGCTCGCAAGTGGTGCTGCGGGAGGTGCGCCGCGCGTGGTGCGGAAAACCGTTGGAGGAGCGGGTCTACGCCGCGCACGAGCTGCTGCTCCTGCCTTACGAGCGGTCGTTGGTCCGCGACGGCGTGCGTGGGGCGTTCAGCGCCGCCGCGCACTTCGGCTGGATCGGCGAGCGCACCCGCGGGCTCGGTGACGCGCACGTGGCGCTGGCGGCGGGGGTGCACAACCCGATCGGGGTGAAGATCGGTCCCACCGCGTCACCGGACGACGTCGTGGCCCTTACCCGCGTGCTCAACCCGGACGGAGTGCCCGGCAGGCTGAGCCTGATCCTGCGCTACGGGGCCGACGACGTCGATCGGATGCTGCCGCCGGTGGTGTCGGCGGTGGCGCGGCAGGGCGCCCCGGTGGTGTGGCTGTGCGACCCGATGCACGGCAACGGCCTCAAGCTGCACGGGGTCAAGACCCGGCTGGTGGAGTCCATGCTGGCCGAGGTGACCTCGTTCGTGCGGGTGCTCGTCGGGCATGGGCAGCGCCCGGCTGGTCTGCACCTGGAGCTGACCCCGGACCCGGTCACCGAGTGCGTGTCGCCACAGGTGGCCAACCCCACGTTCCCCGACTACCGCTCCACTTGCGACCCCCGGCTGAACCCGGAGCAGTCGGTCGCGCTGATCGCCCACTTCCTCGACCGGCTGTCCTGGTCGGGCTGACCGCTCCCACCGGACGGGACGGGGCCCGCCGCCGATGCCCGGCGGCAGGCCCCCGCGCCGATACCCGGTCAGACCGCAGGGGTCTGCTCCGAGGACGGCGCGCCCTCCTCCGCAGTCGCGGCAGCGGCCTTGCTTCGCGAGGCCAACAAGGCCACGCCGCCGACCAGCAGCGCCACGGCCACCATCGTGGCGCTCACCAACAACGGCGAGCGGAAGCCGAGCCCTGCGCCGATGGCGATGCCGCCCAGGGCCGGCCCGGCCGCCGCGCCGACGTTGAGCGCGGACGTGGCGAACCCGCCGGCCAGCGTCGGGGCGCCGGTGGCCAAGTAGAAGACCTGGCCGATGAGCGTCGAACCGACCGCGAACGAGAGCGTGCCCTGGATGAACATGAACACGAAGGCCACGACCGCGTTGCCCGAGGTCAAGGCGAACAGCAACCAGCCCGCGAGCAGCGCGACCGCGCCGAATCCCAACAGCTGGAGGGGCTTGCTGTCGCCGAACCGACCACCGATGTTCACGCCCGCGAACGAGCCGAGGCCGAACAGCAGCAGCGCCAGCGGCACCCAGCTCGACGACAGGTGCGCCACGTCGGTGACCACGAGGGCGAGGTAGGTGAACGAGCAGAAGGTGGCGCCGTTGACGAGGGCGCCCAGCACCAGCACGACGAGCAACCGCGGGTTGCGCAGCGCCCGCAGCTCGCTCAGCGCGCTCGGGGCCCCCGGGTCCGGAGCGGTCGAGGGGACCGCGCGCAGGATGGCGAACACCGGTGGCACGGACAGGATGGCCACGGCCCAGAACGCCGAGCGCCAGCCCCACAGCTCACTGATGAAGGCACCCGCGGGCACACCCGCGATGCAGGCCAGGGTGACACCGCTGAGCAGGATCGACGTCGCCTTGCCCTTGAGGTTGGGGCCCGCCATGGCGGCAGCGGAGGCCAGGCCGACGGCCAGGAAGCCCGCATTGGCCAGCGCGGCCACCACGCGGGTGACCATGAGGATCTCGAAGCTGTCGGTGAGGGCTCCGATGACGTGCATCACCAGGAAGATCACCAGGAAGGTCAGCAGCGCGTTGCGGCGCGGCCAACGCAGGCTCAGGATCGCCACCACCGGTGCGCCGACGACCATGCCGATGGCGAAGGCGGAGGTCAGCGATCCCGCGGCGGGGATGGACACGGACAGTTCGTCGGCGATGTCCGGCACCAGGCCGGACAGCATGAATTCCGACATCCCCTGGGCGAAGACCGCCAGCGCGAGGACGTATACGGCGAATGGCATGGAAAGGCTCCACGACTGCTTGAAGAACGTGCGTGCGACAAAGCTGCCCAAGCGGCGCTACGGCCGTCACGGGCGCGACAGGAACCCGGAACAGGTCCGGGTGGCAGTTCACACGGTGGCGAAGCCGCACGGAGAGGCCGCGACAGCGGCAGAGTGCGACCCAAGGCGTCGGCGCCGGGTGGGCGCGACCGCGGAGAACGCCACCGGAGAGATTCGGTGGCTACCTACTCGCTGCCTCAGGGCCGGCCATGCCCAACAAGGTAGCAACGTGATTTCGGAGATGTCCAACCACCACCCAGGTGTCGCACGGCACGGCCGGGTGAATTGCGTGACCAGCCCATCCCTGACCTTGGGAAGTGAGCCCCTGTGACCCCACTCAACACGATCCTGTTCCTGTTCGCGCTGGCGGTGGTGCTCAGCGCGGCGCAGTTGTTCGGCACGCTGGCGAGGCGGGTGGGTCAGCCGCCGGTCGTCGGCGAGATCGTGGCCGGCGTCCTGCTCGGCCCCACGTTGTTCGGCGGCGCAATCCCGGAAGTGCTGTTCCCGCCGGACGTCCGGCCGGGCCTGACCGCGCTGGCGAACGTCGGCGTGGCGGTGTTCATGTTCGTCATCGGCTTGGAACTCGACCGGCGGCTGCTGCGGAGCAGGCGGGGCACCACGGCGGGGGTGGCGACCGGGTCGATCGCCCTGCCGTTCGCGCTTGGCTGCCTGCTGGCGCTGCACCTCGCGGACGACCACCACGACAACGGCTCCCGGGTGGCCTTCGTGCTGTTCCTCGGCGCCTCCATGTCGATCACCGCGTTCCCGGTGCTGGCCCGCATCCTCACCGACCGCGGCATGCATCGCACCGCCGTGGGAGGTCTGGCACTGGCGGTCGCGGCCATCGGCGACGCGGTGGCATGGGTCCTGCTGGCGGCGGTGCTGACCTTCACCGGCGGCCAGAGCTCGTGGCAGATCCTGCTGGTGGCGCCCTACGTCCTGGTCATGCTGTTCGTGGTGCGGCCGGTGTTGGGAGCGCTGGCGTCGACACAGCGGCGCAGCGGCCGGGCGCTGCCCGCGGGCGCGTTGGTCGGGGTGGTCGTGCTGGCCGTCGTCTCCGGTGGCGTGACCGAGTGGCTGGGCCTGCACTTCATCTTCGGCGCGTTCCTCGCGGGCGCGATCGTCCCCCGCACCGCCACCGAGGCGTTGCGCGAGGAAGTCGTCGAACGGGTGACCCCCTTGGCCTCGGTGCTGCTGCCGGTCTACTTCGCCGTGGCGGGCCTCGGCGTCGATCTGTCCACTGTGGACGCGACTTCACTCGGCGAGCTCGCGCTGATCCTGCTGGTCGCCATCTGCGGCAAGGTGGTCGGCGCGTACGTCGGGGCGCGGGCGTGCGGCCAGGACTCCCGACGCGCGGGCGCCTTGGGCGTGCTGATGAACACCCGCGGCCTGACAGAGCTGATCATCCTGGGCGTGGGACTGCAAACGGGCCTGCTGGACACCCGGCTGTACTCGTTGATGGTCGTCATGGCCGTGGTCACCACCGCGATGACCGGCCCCCTGTTGCGCTTGATCTACCCGCCGCGGCTCTTGGAAGCCGACCTGATCGCAGCCAGGGAATTGACCGCCACGACCCGCTGACCCCAGTGGACACCGGATGGAGCAACGATGACGAGCACTCCGCAGTTCACCCTCTCAGGCGCCCCGGTCCCACCGCTGGTGCTCGGCACGATGCACTTCGGCACCAGGACCCCCGTCGAACAAGCCCACGACCTGCTCGACAGGGCCGCGGACCTGGGCGTCACCTTCCTCGACACCGCGAACAACTACGCCTTCTGGCACCCCGGCGGCACCGGCGACGAGTCCGAGACCTGCCTCGGGGCCTGGTTCTCCACCCGGTCCACCCGTGATCGGGTCATCCTGGCCACCAAGGTCGGCGCCCGGCCCGGCTACCCCGGCGGCGACCTTTCCAGTGCGCTCGGCCTGAGCGGCCGGGCGATCAAGGCGCAGGTCGAGGACAGCCTCCACCGCCTCCGCACCGATCACGTGGACGTCATCTACGCCCACGTCGACGACCACTCGGTGGACTTGGAGGAAACGGTGGAAGCGCTGCAGGACCTGATCGATCGCGGCCTCGCGAATGCGATCGCGTGCAGCAACACGACGGCGTCCCGGCTGGCCGAAGCCCTCACGGCCGCGGGTGACGGACCTGGGTACGCGGCCGTGCAGAACCGCTTCACCTACCTGACACCGCTCGCCGGCGCGGACCTCGCACCGCACGTCCTGTTGGACGACGGTGTCATCGAGGTAGCGCGGAGCAGTGGTGTGCTCGCAGTGGCCCACTCGGTCCTGCTCGAAGGCGCGTACACCCGCCCCGACCGACCGTTGCACCCCGGCTATGGCGACCGGACCCGTCAGTCGACCGCGCTGGCCGCGCTGGACGAGGTGGCAGCGGAATGCGGTCTGGACGCGGGACAGGCGGTTCTCGCGTGGATGACGCAGCGCCCGTCGGCCGTCCTGCCCGTCGTGGGCATCTCGAACGCCGGGCAGCTGGAGGCCGCCTGGCAAGCGGTTCACACGGTGCTGCCACCGGAGGCGCTGGCCGCGTTGGACGACGCTAGGCGCTGATCGTGTCGACGCCATCAGGGCGTCGACAGCGGATCTCCCAACGTCTCACCCGACCGGCGGGTCGCGAACACCTCCAGCGGCACGGTCGAGATCATCAACCCGACTCGTGGCACGCCGATCCCTGAGGCCGCCTACGCGCAGGCCACGGCCGCGTTCCAGCTAGTGGCTTGTCACGCAGCCTTGGCCGGGTAATGGGTCCAGGTGCGGATGGGTGAGTCGGTGGCGAACCCGGTCTTGGGTTGGGCTCGGGCGTTGCGC
>NZ_JNXC01000047.1 GCF_000716595.1 Saccharothrix sp. NRRL B-16314 | reverse complement strand
GATCACCTTGGCGTCACACGCGATCCGCCGCGCCTGCGCCGCACTCAGATAGCGGTCACCGTCGAGCACCGCGTGCCCCACACCCCGCCGCAACGTCTCGAAGTCCAGGGTGACGCTGATGTGCGGCCGTTCCCCGGCCTCCGACGGCAGATCCCCCGACCGCGACGCCAGCGTGATCACGTCGGCGAACGCCTCACCGAACCGGTGCGCCCGGTCCTTCGATCCGGTCGCGGATGCGGTCGGCGAGCTGACGGATCACCTTCGGCTCCACCGACCGCGCCGCCTCGACCAACGTCTCCTGCGACCAGTCGGGCAGCTTCAACGTGGTGATTGTCCGCGTCAACTCCCGCAGGTGACCATCCGACAGCTCGCCTTCCGCCAACGCGGCACCGACGACAGGATGCAAGGGCGGCAACGGTTGCCCGGTGGGCGCGGTGGACGGCAGGTACAACTCCACCTGTGCGATCCACTGCTTCACCTCCGCAGGGTTCGCCCGCACCAACCGCCGGTACGCGTCCAGGTCGTACCCGCACCGCAACACCTGTGACAGCAACTCCAACCGCCGCCGGTGCAACGCCCGCGCGGACGCCTCGACCGCGGCGACGGCGGCGAACACGTCGTCCTCGGTCAGCAGCGGCACAGGCGAAACATCCATGGCCCCAACGGTATTCGAACAGGCATTCCCGGATCATCACTCGACCAGGTATAACGACCGAGTAAGCAAGGCACCGGTCACCGGCTGCGCGCCAGTCGGCCCAGGACCACGCGGGCGATGTGCCGGGCGTCCCGATTCATCCCCATGAGCAACGAGGACGCGAAGGAGTGCAGGAACGGCAGTCCGATCACGTACAGCCCCGGCTCGCCGGACACCACCCCGCGGTGGTGTGTGGGATCTCCGCTGTCGCCCAGCACCGGGAGCTTGATCCAGGAGTAGTCCTGGGTGTAGCCCGTGGCCCAGATGATGGCCGCGGGCTCCAGTCGGGTGCCTGCCGCCACCGGCATCCCGTCCGCGATGTCGTCCACCCGGGGCAGCCTGCGCACACCGGCGGCGGTGACGTCTTCAGGGGAGAGCCGCACGAGGGGAGTGCCCTTGCCCGAGTTCTTGCGCGCCATCGACCGGCCCGGCGGCGTGTCGGAGGTGAGGAACCTGTCGAGCAGCCGGTACGGCAGTCCGCCGAGCCGGACCGGCAGGGTGCCCACGTCGCGGCCCGCGAGCCACACCGGGCGGGTGGCGGCCAACTCGACGGCGATCTCGGCGCCGGAGTTGCCCGCGCCCACCACCAGCGCCGGGCCGTCCGGCAGTTGCGCCGGGTTGCGGTACTCGGCGGCGTGCACCTGGAAGACGCCGGGATCGACCAGGTCGGCGATGCCGGGCACGCGCGGGTTGCCGGTGGGGCCGGTCGCGACGACGACGTGGTCGGCCCAGAGCTCCCTACCGCCGGCGACGGCCAGGTAACGCGCCGGTCCACCGGTCTCCGCGGTCAGCCGCTCGACCGCGGTGTCGCACTCGACGTCCAACCCGAACCGCCGCGCGTACGCCACGAGGTAGTCGGCCGTCTGGTCCTTGCCCGGCACCGCGCTGCGCCGGCCGGGGAAGCGCATCCCGGGTAGGTCGTTGCGCTTGGCCTCGGTGAACAGCCGCAGGGAGTCCCACCGCCGTCGCCACGTCCAGCCCACCTCGGGGTTGGCGTCGACGATGCGCGGCGCGACGCCCGCCCGCCGCAGGAACTGGCCGACGGCCAGCCCGGCCTGCCCGCCGCCGATGATCAGGACATCTGTTCTGTCGATCATGGGCCGCCCATTCCGACATCCAAGTTATTGGTTGATAACTTCGATGCTATCGCCCTTGTCATCCGGTCGCCTGGCTGCGTGCTTTCCGGTGTAGGAACCGTCCGTGGCGAGGCCGAACTGCCGCCGCAGGATGTTGTCCATCGACTTGGACGGGAAAATCCGCCCACTGGCGAGAATGAGCTTGCCGCCGATCGAGACGACATAGCGGGCCCGGGGTGAACGATCGGTGAGCGCCCGCTCGACCGTTCGGGCGACGGCCTGCGGCGGCGTGCTCATCCTGTCGTTGTCGAAGCAGCGGTGCATCTGGTCGCGGATCGCCGCGAGCAGACCCGCGTAGGGGCCGTCGACCGCGGTGTTGCTCGTCAACGACTCGCTCACGTGATCTTCGAAGCGGGTGTTCCGGATGAGGTTCGGCTCGACCACGCTCACCGACACCCCGAACGGCGCGGTCTCGAAGCGCAGCGCGTCGGAGACGGCCTCCACGGCGTACTTGGACGCGTTGTAGAAGCCGCCGCCGGGGAACGTCATCCGCCCGCCGATCGAGGACATGTTGACGATGCGACCGCCACCCGCGCGCCGCATCCCGGGCAGCACGAGCTGGCACATCCGGGCCAGGCCGAGCACGTTCGTCTCGAACTGCTGCCGGGCGCGATCGAGGGACACGGTCTCCACCGGCCCGTACTCGCCGTACCCGGCGTTGTTCACCAGCGCGCCGATGCGGCCGTGGCGCCGTTCCAGGTCGGCGACCACGTCCCGCGCCATGTCCGCGTCGGTCACGTCGAGGCGTGCGGTCTCGGCGCCGGCCCGCGCCAGGGCGGTCAGCGATCGCGGGTCGCGGGCCGTCGCGCACACCACGTGGCCCCGGGCCAGCAGGTGCTCGGCGGTGATGCGACCGATGCCGGAGGAACACCCGGTGATGAGGACCGGGCCGGTGCGGGGTGACATGGCGCTCCTAACGCGGGAGGGGGACCGTCGAGCTCTCGTGCAGGCGCGTGCGCGCTTCCCACAGCTCGGGGAACGGGGCGCCGAGCCTGCCCGCCAGGTACTCCGCGCCGCTGGTGCGCCCGGTTCCCCGTGCCGTGCCGATGCTGCGGCGCACCACTTCGACGTGGACCATCTGCCAGGTCCAGTAAGCCTGGCTCAGCTCGATCAGCGACTCGGCGAGGCGGAACAGCGGATCGCCGTCGTCGGCGGTCGCGTAGAGGTCCGCCACGGTGCGGCCACTTCCGCGAACGGCCGTGACGAGCGCCGTCCAGAGCGGTCCGTCGCCGTCCTCCAGGCCCAGGACCCGGCGCACCGCCCGGAACTGGCCCGAGTGCGCGCCACTGGCCTGGCCGAGCAGGCCCCGGAAGTCGGCGAAGTCCCGGGGTGACAGCGCCCGCAGCAGTCCGACGTGGTCGGCGAGCAGGCGCAGCACCCCGGCCGCGCGTGCCGTGACCGCGGTGCCCGTCTCCGGCCGGCCGTCGTCGACGGCGTGCACGGCGAGGTCGAGGTCGACCAGGACGTGGCGCAGCCACAGCTCGGAAGCCTGGTGGGCGACGATGAAGAAGTGCTCGGCGCTGTGCACCCGCCGGTCGCGCGGTGAGGACAGGGGCCGGATCGCGGCGAGCAGTTCGGGCAGGCGGAGGTACCCGGAGTAGGTCACGCCGTTCACGACCGCCACCTCTTGGCGAACTCGGCCACGCGGGTTGCGGCGGCGCCGACGACGGCCGGATCACCGCAGAAAGCCAGTCGCAGCCTGCTCGCCGTGCCGGGGTCGGCCTCCAAACCGCCGTCCGGCCCGGGGTGCAGCGCGAACCCCCGTGCCGGTGCCAGGGCGACCGCCTCCTCCTCCAGCAGCGCCGCCGCGAACCGCTCGGCGTCGCCACCGCCCACGCCCGCGAGGTCGAGCATGGCGAACCAGCCGCCTGCCGGCAGGCGGTTCAGCAGCCCGGCGTCGACCAGCGGCGCCAGCGCCTGCCGGGACGACGCGACGCGGGCGCGGTTGGCCTGCGCCGCGTCCGTGGCCAACGCGGCGAGGCCCGCGTACTGCACCGGCGTCGGCGAACTGAGGATCGCGGCCTCCTGCACGACGCGGAACGTCGTGGCCCGTTCGTCGTCCGGCAGCGCGATGTAGCCCAACCGGTATCCGGTCATCGCGTAGGACTTCGAGAAGCTGTACACAGTGGACACCCGCCGGTCCCCGGGCGGGAGGTCGGCCTCCAGCTCGGCGACGCAGGTGTGCGGAACGTCGTAGGCGAAGTGCTCGTACGCCTCGTCGCTGACGACCTGCCAGTCCCGTTCCCGGGCCACTTCCAGCAGCGCGGCGATCAGCTCGCGGTCGTACACCGCGCCGGACGGGTTGGCGGGGGAGTTGAGGAGCAGCACCCGTGCCCGCGGACCCCCGAGCGTGCGCAGCACCGCAGGGTCGGGCAGGCCGTGCCCGTCGAGCGGGTAGCAGACCGGGCGCAGTCCGGCGAGCATGCTCTGCTGGAGGTGGATCGGCCAGTGCAGGGCGGGCAGCAGGATCTCGTCACCGGGATCGGCCAGCGACATGAGCAGGGACGTCAGGCCCTGCGCCGCTCCCGTGCACACGAGCACGCGGTCCGGGCCGGTGTCGTGGCCCTGCCCCGCGAGCTTGGCGGCCAACGCCACGCGCAGCTCGGTCAAGCCCTCGGCGCTGGTGTAGCCCGTGCGGCCGGAGCGGACCGCGTCCACGAGGGCCTCGACCGCTTCCGGCGGCGGGGCGAACGCCGGTTCGCCGACGTCGAGGCGAGCGGCTTCACGGCCGGTCCTGGCCTGCCAGGCGTTCACCGATCGGTAGATCGCGTGCACGGCGGACGGCGGGATCATGGCCGCGCGGGGTCGGGTGCGGGTCGAGCCGGTCACGCGCACCGCCCCCCGTCCACCGGCAGCAGCACCCCGGTCAGCCAGGACGCCGAGTCGTCCAGCAGGGCGCAAATCCACGGTGCGACCTCGGCCGGGTCGCCGAAGCGGCCCATCGGCGTGGCCGCGGTGAGGGCCGAGCGGAACTCGGCCAGGTCGTCGGCCGACAGCGGGAGCCCGTCGTAGATCGGGGTGTCCACCGGGCCGGGGACGATGGCGTTGACCCGCACGTCCGGCGCCAGCTCACGGGCCAGCGAGCGGGTGAGGTGGTTGGCGGCGGCCTTGGTGGCGCCGTAGAAGGAGCGGTTCGGCGCGGCCAGCGAACCCGCCACCGACGTCACGTTGACCACCGAGCCGCGCCGCCGCGTCAGGCTCGGCAGGAACTCGCGGATCAACCGCGCGGGCGCGGTGACGTGCAGGTCGAACATGTGGCGCAGGTCGGCGAAGTCGGCGTCGCGCAGCGGCGCGAACCGGCCGGTGCCCGCGTTGTTCACCAGTCCGTCCACCCCGTCCAGCTCGGCCAGGGCGGTCGCCGCCACCCGCGTGACGTCGGCGTCGTCGGTGAGGTCGGCGGGGATCACCACGACCCTGGGCGCGCCGCGGTCCTTCGCAGCCGCGGCGACGTCCTCCAGGACGTCCCGCCGTCGCCCGACCAGCGCCACGGCGGCGCCGCGGGCCGCGACGGCCAGCGCGGTCGCGGCTCCGATCCCGGTGCCCGCGCCGGTCACCACCACTGCTTTGCCGTGTAGGCCCATCGCCACTCCCGCAGGCTCGGCTTCGTCTCGGCTGCTGATGTCGGCCCCGACGCTAAGCGGACGTGAGCGGCGGACGGCCCCCTCGGCGGGGTACCCGACTGGCCACCTCTCCGGGGCAGGGCTCCGGCCGATGGCCCGCGCGATGCTCGGTTGAGCCGCACGGCACCTGCCGTGCGCGCGTGAGTGGGGGTGGTGCGCGTGGCCCGGCCGGAACCGCGGGAGACGGCGAGCCCGGACGCCTTCCGCAGCCTGATGAGCCTGTTCCCCAGCGGGGTGGCGGTGGTGACGGCGCGGGAGGCGGGCGGAACACCGCGCGGCGTCACCTGCACTTCGCTCGCCTCGGTGAGCCTGGAGCCGCCGTTGTTGCTGGTGTGCCTGCACGCGCGCAGCGGCACCCTCGCCGCGCTGCGCCGCACCGGCGCGTTCGCCGTCAACCTGCTCCACCACCGCGGGCGCGGCGCGGCCGAGGTCTTCGCGTCCCCGGTCGCCGACCGCTTCGCCGAGGTGGAGTGGGCGCCCAGTCCCGAGGACGGGCTTCCGTGGCTGTCCCGCCACGCGCACGCGGTCGCCGAGTGCGCGGTCTGGGACAGCCGGTCGGCGGGCGACCACGTCGTGGTCTTCGGCTCGGTGCGCCGGGTGCACGCCGACCCGGCCACCCCGTTGCTGTACGGCGGCCGGCAGTACCGGTCGTGGGCCCAGGCCACTGTTCCCGACCAGCGGATAGAGAGGACGAGGCCATGAGCCGCACCCGGACAGGTCCCGATCTGATGCCGATGCTCTTCGGTTTGGCGACCGCGCAGGTGGTGCACGTCGCGGCCAGGCTGCGACTGCCCGACCTGGTGGCGTCCGGCACCACCGGCGTCGCCGGGCTCGCCGACGCAACCGGAACCCATCCGGGCGCCTTGCGCAGGCTGCTGCGCGCCTTGGCCTGCCTGGGTGTGCTGGTGGAGACCGAACCCGGCACCTTCGCACCCGGCCCCCTGTGCGACGCGTTGCGTTCCAGCGTGCCGGGTTCGCTGCACGGCATGGCGCTGGTGGTGAGCGGACCGGAGGCCTGGCGCAGCTGGGGCGAGCTGGAGCACTCGGTGCGCACCGGGCAACCGGCGTGGGACAAGGTGGTCGGCACGTCGCACTTCGCCCACCTGGCCGAGCACCCGGAGGAGGCCGAGGTCTTCAACACCGCGATGGAGCAGTTCACCCTGGCCGTCGCGCCGGGGGTCGTCGGGGCGGTGGACTTCACCCGTTTCGGCACCGTGGTCGACGTCGGCGGCGGGAACGGAACCCTGCTGGCGCAGGTGCTCGCCGCCTGCCCGGACTCCCGCGGCGTCCTCGTGGACCTGCCGGCGGGCGTGGCGGGGTCGGACCGGGTGTTCGCGGCGGCGGGCGTGACCGACCGGGCGCGGGTGCACGCGGGCGACTTCTTCGCCGAACTGCCGCAAGGAGCCGACGCCTACCTGCTCAAAAGCGTCCTGCACGACTGGGACGACGACGCCGCGGTGCGCCTGCTCACCGCCTGCCGCGCGGCCATGGCGGCGGACGGTGTCGTGGTCGTCGTCGAACCCGTGCTGCCCGACCTCGCCGCGCCCGAGGCCGCGGGCATCGTGATGAGCGACCTCAACATGCTGGTGAACACCGGTGGCCGCGAACGGACCGCGGACGACTACCTCACCCTGTTCGCCGCCGCCGGGCTGCGGCAGCAGACCCGCGTCCCGATCGGTCCCTTCGACGTGCTGGTGGCACGCGCGGCGTGAGCCCGCAGCAGCCGAGCCCGACGCTGCTGGGCCCTCCACAACCGAGCCCGCCGCTCCCGGGGCGAACCGACCGGGAGCGGCCCTCAGACCGCGGGCTCCGGCCGCCAGCCCAGGGCTTCCGCGCCTGCCTCCAGGTACACCTTCGTCGGGGTCAGGCGCACGGCCAGGTCGCGCAGCGCCGCGGCGACGGGGTGGGCGACCTGCTGCACCCGGGCCGACCTGCCGGACACGGCGGCCAGTCGCTGGGTCCGCGGCCTGCGCGCGGCGTCGTAGGCCCGCAGTGCGTCCGCCACGTCGTCATGGGCGCTCACGCACTGGGCCAGGACGACGGCGTCCTCGACCGCGAGACAGGCGCCCTGGCCGATGTCCGGGGTGACCGCGTGCGCGGCGTCACCGAGGAGCGCGACCCGGCCGCGGGTGAAGGTCGGCAGGGGATCGCCGACGTAGTAGATGTCGTTGCGCAGCAACGCCGCCGGGTCCGATGCGGCGAGCAGGTCGGCGATGGGCGCGTGCCACGCGCCGAACCGCGCGGCGATGTCGGCGAGGGTCACCTCGGTCATCGAACCCTCCGGCCCGCCCGCGCTGGCGTACCAGAACACCTTCCCGTCGGCCAGCGGCGCCGCACCGAACCGGCCGCCCCGACCCCAGGTGTCCGTCCACATGGGATCGGAATCGGGCACGACCACGCCCGCCGGGGCGATGCCGCGCCAGCAGACGTAACCGGCGTAGGTCGCGCCGGTGTGCGCGGGGAACAGGCCCGCGCGGACGCGGCTGTGCACGCCGTCGGCGGCCACGACCAGGTCGGCTCGCACCTCACGCGGTCCACTGCCGGTCTCGAAGTGCACGACGGCACCGTCCTCGGCGGTGTCGACCGCGACGGCGCTGTGGCCGGTGCACACCCGGTCCGCGCCGACGGCGTCGAGGAGCATGCGGTGCAGGTCGCCCCGGTGCATGGCGTACATGGGCGCGCCGTAACGGCCGACCAGATCGGCTTCGCGCAACCGCACCATCCAACGGCCCGCGCGCGACTTGACCCCGATCCCCTGCGGCTGGGCGGCGGCGCGCAGCGGTTCGGCGAGCCCCAACCAGTCCAGCGCCCGCACGGCGTTGGGTGCGACCGACAGGCCCGCGCCGACCTCACGCGGCGCGGGGGCGCGTTCGTAGACGGTCACGTCCCACCCGGCCCCCACCAGGCCGCACGCGGTCGCCAGACCGCCGATACCGCCACCGATCACCACGGCTTTGTGCTCTGCCACGTCGAACACCACCTGTTCCACCGGGTCCATCCGACTGGAGCTCCAGAAAGGACAGACGATGGGCGAAGTCACGGTCGCTGCGATGCTAACCACGCCGGCCCGGTCACCTGCGTGCCTGAACGGGCAGCCCGGAGGTGCCCCGTGATGCGGGTCGGCCCGCTGCGGCAGGTGGTCGCGTACCTGGTCGTGGTGGGTATTCCGGCCGCGGTCCTGCTGGCGGTCCTCGCGCCGACGGGGAGCGGGAACCCGGTGCACCTGTCGGGCCACGACGGGGCGCACCGGCACATCCTCGCGCTCGCCGCGATCGTCGTGGTGACCCACCTCGGCGGGTGCGCGGCGGTCCGGCTGCGCCAGCCGGAGGTGGTCGGCCAGCTGACGGCGGGCATCGCGCTCGGCCCCGTCGCGCTCGGTGCGCTGGCGCCCGGACCGCACGCCTGGCTGTTCGGTCCGGGTACCGAGGCCGCGATCGCGGCGCTCGCGCAGGTGGGCATGGTGCTGTTCCTGTTCCTGGTCGGCGCCGAGCTGTCCCGCGCCGGGCTGCGCGGGACGGGACGCGCCGGGCTGGTGGTCGGGCACGCGGCGCTGGCCGTGCCGCTGGCCGCCGGCGCGGCGCTGGCACCGCTGCTGCCCACCGCGTTCCGCCCGGCGGGAGTGGACCCGTTGTCGTTCGGGTTGTTCTGCGGCATCGCGATGGGGATCACCGCGGTGCCGGTGCTCGCGAGGGTGTTGCAGGAGAGGGGTCTGCTGCGGACGCCGTTGGGTGTGCTCGGCACGTCCGCCGCGGCCGTCTGCGACGCGACCGCTTGGTGCTTGCTGGCGGTCGCGCTCGGCGGCGCGGACTTCCTGGGTGTCGTGGGTCCGGCTGTCGTGGGTGCCGTGGTGCTGCGCGCAGTGGTGCGCCCGGCGCTGAGCAGGCTGGCCGGACGCGGTGAACACGCGCGTGCGCCGCTGGCGGTGGCACTGCTGGCCGTTGCGTTCCTGAGTGCCTGGGCGGCGCACGCGCTGGGCCTGCACGCGGCGATCGGCGCGTTGGCCGCCGGGCTGGCCGCGCCGCCGGTCCGCGTGGTCGCGGAGATCCTGGGCGGCTTGGAGTGGCTGGTGCGGACGTTGCTGCTGCCGGTGTTCTTCGCCTCCGTCGGGTTGGCGATGAGCCCGGCCGCGGCGGGCGCGCCACTGCTGTGGTTGGTGCTGGCCGGTGCGGTGGCACTCGCCGTGATCACGAAGGTGGGTGCGACGGTCACCGTCGGCGCGCTGCTCCGACTGCCGCGACGGGACTCGTTCGCACTGGCCGCGATGATGAACTGCCGGGGGCTCACCGAGCTCGTCGTGCTGGAGATCGGGCGGTCGGCGGGGCTGCTCACCGATGCGCTGTTCATCGCGCTGGTGGGGATGGCGCTCGTGACGACCGCCCTGACCGGACCGCTGCTCTCGGCGGCGTGGACGGGAGGCGCCGCCGACCTGCCCGACCGGGTACCCCCCAAGGCCCGCCCACCCGAAGTGCGCCCGACACAGGGAGACAGGGGACTCTCACAGTGATCGGTGCAGGACCGGACGGCGCTGAGGGAGCTGCCCGCAGCGGATTCCCGACGAATCACCCCGCAGCGGTTCCCGGCGAGCCACCCCGCTGCGGTCACGAGCGAGCCACCTCCGGCAGGTCCCGGCGAGCCGCACGCGACCGGACCCGCCGTCCGACCCCACCGATCCGGCCACCAGAACCCGGCCCGCGGTGACCACCGCGATCGCCACCGCACTCGGTCCTGAGGAGGAAGATCCCTATGCAGTCTGAGCGGGCTCCCGTGCGCGAGGTCGTGGTGTTCGGCGGTGGGACGGCGGGGTGGATGACCGCGACCTACCTCACCGCCGCTTTCGGCGACCGGGTATCGGTCACCGTGGTGGAATCGCCGAAGGTAGCCACCATCGGCGTGGGGGAGGCGACCTTCAGCACCGTGCGGCACTTCTTCGACTACCTCGGCCTCACCGAAGCCGAGTGGATGCCCGCGTGCAACGCCAGCTACAAGCTCGCCATCCGGTTCGAGGGCTGGCGGGCGCCGGGCGACGTGTTCTACCACCCCTTCGAACGACCCCGGATCGTCGACGGCTTCCCGCTCACCGAGTGGTGGCTGAAGATGGGGACCGGGCGCTTCGACACCGAGTGCATGGTCCTCCCCGCCCTCGTGGAAGCCAAGCGGGCGCCGAAGTTCCTCGACGGCGAGTTGTTCGAGTCGGTGCTGCGCGACGGCGGCGACCGCACCCGGCGGACCATCGTGGAGCAGCAGGCCGCCACCCAGTTCCCCTACGCGTACCACTTCGACGCCGCCCAACTGGCCGAGTTCCTCGCGGGGTACGGCACCTCGCGCGGGGTGCGCCGCGTTCTGGACCACGTCGTCGACGTCGAGCAGGACCAGCGCGGCTTCATCACCGGTCTGGTCACCGCCGAGCACGGCCGGGTCGGCGGCGAGCTGTTCATCGACTGCACCGGGTTCCGCGGCTTGCTGATCAACAAGGCGCTGGGCGAGACCTTCGAGTCCTACCAGGACCACCTGCCCAACGACCGCGCCGTGGCGCTGCGCGTGCCGTCGAACCCGGCGCGGGACGGCATGCGGCCGTGCACCACGGCCACTGCGGCACCCGCGGGCTGGATCTGGACCATTCCGCTGTACCACCGCAACGGCACCGGTTACGTGTACTCCGAGGAGCACTGCTCGCCGGAGGAAGCGGAGCGGACGCTGCGGGAGCACGTCGGCCCCGCCGCGGAGGGTGCGGAGGCCAACCACATCCGCATGCGCATCGGCCGCAACCGCCGGTCCTGGGTCAAGAACTGCGTGGCGATCGGACTGGCGAGCGGATTCGTGGAACCGCTGGAGTCCACCGGAATCTTCTTCATCCAGCACGGCATCGAACAGCTGGTGCGCCACTTCCCGGACCACAGCTGGGACCGGGCCGCCGTCGACGGCTACAACCGGGCGGTGGCGCGATGCCTGGACGGCGTCCGCGACTTCCTCGTCCTGCACTACCGGTGCGCCGCGCGGGCCGACAACCGGTACTGGCAGGCGACGAAGGAACGGCCGCTGCCGGACGGGCTCGCCGAGCGACTGGACCTGTGGTCGAGCATGCTGCCCGACGCGGCGTCCGTCTACCCGCACTACCACGGCTTCGAGTCGTACTCCTACAACGTGATGCTGCTCGGTCTCGGCGGGCACCTGCCCCGCGGGCACCGCTCGGCCCTCGACCTGCTGCCGCCGGACGCGGCGATCCGCGAGTTCGCGAAGGTCCGGGCGCAGGCGGCCGACCTGGCGGCCACGTTGCCCGGCCAGGCGGAGTACCTCGCGATCCTGAACGGAGACCGGGTGCCCGCCTGATCGCACCGCCCACCGAAGTGGATCGCGGCGTGCGGGGACGGTGCACCGACGAGAACGACCCTCCGGGGGCCTCCGGAGGGTCGTTTTCCTTTGCCGGCAAGACGTGCCGCTGCGCTCTTGAGCGAGCGGGCCACCTACTGTTAGCGTTCACACTGATTGGTGGCGCCCGTCACACCCGACGGACAGTGCCCTCCACGAACAGGGCCACTGCGCTGCTTCCCGGGCCGGCCGCCGCCTGCGCGGCGGTCACGTCGTCCCAGGCCGACCTTCGCCGGCACCGCACCCGCTAGGAGACCACCCGTGAACAGGAAGCCGAAGGTGAGACGCCGGCTGGCCCGTCTCGGCATCGTGGCGCTCACCGCCGCCGGCGTCGCGGTGGCCGGCACCTCACCCGCCCAAGCCGCACCCGGCTACGTCTACACCACCTTCAAGGGAGACGCCGCCGCCGACCAGGAGCTGTGGGTCTACTCGTCGGCCAACGGCACGAACTTCAGCGTGCTGGCCGACACCGACTACCGCGGCCCGTCCGGCGTGCTGCGCGACCCGAGCGTCATCCAGCACAACGGGCTCTACTACATCGCCCACACCGTCCAGTCGTGGACGACGAACTCGACGCACTTCACCATCGCCTCCAGCCCCGACCTGGTCAACTGGACGCACGTCACCAGCGTCGGCTCCGGCGTCGCCGACACGCGGTTCACGTGGGCGCCCGAGTTCTACGTCGAGAACGGCACCGTCCGGATCATCGTGAGCATTTCCCGGACGACGTGCTCCAACTGCTTCCGCCCCTACGTCTTCACCGCCCAGAACAGCGCGCTGACCTCGTGGAGCGGGCCGACGCAGATGGCCGGCCTCGGCTCCAACCACATCGACACCTACGTGGTGAAGTCGGGCAGCACCTACCACGCCTTCACGAAGAACGAGACCTCCAAGTACATCGAGCACTGGACCAGCACGAGCCTCACCGCGGGGTGGGGCAACCGGGGTCAGTTGTGGAGCTCGGGCTACGAGGGACCGGCCGTGTTGCTGATGGGCGACGGCTCCTGGCGCATCTGGATCGACAAGTACACCAACGGCGGCATCTGGACGGCCACCAGCGCGAACCTGGACTCCTGGTCGGGCCTGAGCCAGATCACGTGCCCCGGTTGCCGCCACGGCACGATCCTGCCGGTGGCCGACGTGCCCGGCTCGGTGCCCGCCTACCGCGTGACCAACCGCAACAGCGGCAAGGTGATGGACGTCGTGTCGGCCTCCACGGCGGACAACGCCGAGGTCAAGCAGTGGACCTGGAACGGCGGCGGCAACCAGCAGTGGGTGTTCCAGGACGCCGGCGGCGGCTACTCCCGCATCGTCAACCGGCACAGCGGCAAGTGCCTGGACGTGGCGAGCGGTTCCACCGCCGATGGAGCCAACATCATCCAGTACACCTGCGGCAGCGGCACCAACCAGCAGTGGCAGTGGCAGGCCACCGGAAGCTACTTCCGGATCGTCGCACGGCACAGCGGCAAGTGCCTCGACGTCGTCGACTCCGGCACCGGCGACGGGGCCGACATCCGGCAGTACACCTGCGGCAGCGGCGCCAACCAGCAGTGGAGCCGCGCCCAGGCCTGAGCCCGACCGGCGAGTCGGGGGTTCGACCCAGGAATCCGGATCTAGTGATTGGACATCCCATGACATCGATCAGGGCGTCTGACGGGCACTCATCAGGACCGTCGCGGACCACCCGGTCGTTACGCCGGTTGCTGACCGCCCTCGCGGTGACCGCGTTCGCCGCGGCGGCGGGCGTCGTCGTCCCCGCACCGCCGGCCGACGCCGCCACCAACCAGTTCCGCGGCATGAACTGGGCCGTGCTGGGTGACAACTTCAGCACCGGCACGCTCGTGGTGCAGGGCCTGAGCCAGTCCGACAGCTACGCGACCGTGCGGGCCAAGGCCAACGCCCTCTACGACGACATGTCCACCACGATGGGGGTCAACACCGTCAGGTTGCCGGTCAACACCCACACGGTGGCCAACACGACCTGGTGGAACGCGTACCGCGGCGCCATCGACGCGGCCACCGACCGGGGGTTCAAGGTCATCCTCGCCTACTGGGAGGACGGCGCGGCCTCCGGCGGGAGGATCACGAACCTCGCCGCGTGGAACACGATGTGGTCCAGCGTGACCAACACGTACGGCTCGAACGGCAACGTCTACTTCGAGCCGATGAACGAGCCGCACGGCTACTCCTCGGCCGACTGGCGCAACGTCGCGGCGAACTGGCTCGCCTACCACACGTCGGCGGTGCCCGGCCGGGTGCTCATCGGCGGCACCGGCTTCAGCCAGGACCTGCGGGACGTCTGCAACGACAGCCGCTTCAACTCGACGCTGCTGTCCTTCCACCACTACGCGTTCTTCTACGGTTCGATGACCTACGACGCGTTCCGGAGCCACATCCAGACGCGGCTGGGCAACTGCGCGTCCCGCGCGGTCGCGACCGAGTTCGGCGCGCCGATGTCGACCGGTCTCAACTACGGCGACGCGAACAGCACGGACAACTTCGTCCGCCACATCCGGGCCATGGCCCAGGTCATGCGCGACAACAGGATGGGCGGCACCTACTGGCCCGCCCTCGGCGGCAAGCCCGGGACCATCGGCTACGACTGGTACTCGATGTACTCGCTGAGCGGCAGCGGCACCGACCTCAACCTGACCATCCGCAACACGTCCGGCGCCGAGCGGATCAAGTACGGCTGGGGCGACGGCTCGACGACACCGCCGCCGACGTCCTACCGGATCGACGTGCGCCACAGCGGCAAGGCCATGGACGTCCAGCAGCCGAACACCGACAACGGTGCGCGCGTCGGCCAGTACGCGTACGGCGGCAACGCGTGGCAGCAGTGGCAGTTCGAGGACGCCGGCAGCGGTTACTGGCGCATCGTCAGCCGCCACAGCGGGAAGTGCCTCGACGTGGTGAGCGCTTCGACCGCCGACGGCGCGGAACTCGTCCAGTACACCTGCGGCAGCGGCACCAACCAGCAGTTCCAGATGGTCGCCAACGGCAGCTACTTCCAGCTGCGGGCAAGGCACAGCGGCAAGTGCGTCGACGTGCCGGCCGCGTCGACCGCGGACGGCGTGGTGCTCAAGCAGTACACCTGCAACACCGGCGCCAACCAGCAGTGGTCGCGCACAGCGGTCTAGCGGTCGTCCCGGTGTGAGTACGGCCCTCACGCCCCCGGTGCCGAGTCAACAGTGCTCGGTGCCGGGGGAGTGGGGGCCGTTCGTCCACTTCGACGGGGCCGGGGTCGACCGGACCGTCACCGCGGTCGGGTACCGGTCATTTCCGGTGCTGCTCGATGTAGGTCTTGGCCTTCTCGATCTCGGCCTCGATGTTCTTCGGCAGGTTGCGGCGCAGGACGGGCTCGAGCAGCCAGCGCACCGCCGGGACGAGTTCCACCGTCATCGTCCTGGTCACCAGGGTCCCGTTCTCGACGGGTTCGCACTCGAAAGTCGCGTTGAACTTCATCAGCCGGTGCCAGAACTTGCTCTTCGGCAGCGGTGCCAGTCCGACGTCGACTCGCTTGCCCGGCGTGAGAACGCCCTGGGCGATCATCTTCGGCACCATCTTCGGCGACGGCGCCGGAATTCCGGGCATGACGGGGTGGAACTCGAATTCGACGCGATCCTCCTCGTGGCGGACCCAGGCGAACGGTCCGAGCTTGTCGTCCACTTGCGCGTATCGTTCGACGTCGAGCGCGAATTCGAGGAATTCATCCGGAGAGCATGCCATGACCAGTTGGGCCCGTGCTTCCACCATGGACGCATCCTATCGTTGATCTTGCGGGCGGCCCACTGGTCCCGGCGGCGGTATCACCGGGGGATTGCGCCATCGCGCGGTCGGCGTCCCGAGGAAGCCGATCCCGGCTGTTCGGGGGAACGGTGGCCGGTCAGTTGCCGATTGCCATCGGCATTGCGCCCGCCCAGACGATGCGGCGACCCGGCAAACGGCCCAGCAGTGGATTGCGCATTGATCGTTCCGGTACCGGGATCGGATTCCGCATCCCGAAATCCGACGTGGCTGAAATTCACCCCATGGGAGCAACTGCGACGTGTCGCAACTACTGGGTTGCATCATGCTCGGCCGACGTGCAATCATCTGGTTGCAACCGCCCGCGCCGCGACCGGTGCGCCCAACCGAGGAGATCCGACATGACGACGCTGAAGCCCGGGAGCATGCTGCTCGGCACGACCCGTCCGGCCGAGCTGCGGGCCTGGTACGTCAAGGTGCTGGCGCCGGGGTTCACCGGTGACGGCGCGATCGACCTCGGCGGCTTCCTGCTCGCCATCGACGGGCGCGAGGACGTCGACGCGAAGAACGGCGAACCGGGCCGCGTGATCATCAACTTCCACGTCGACGACTTCGACGCGGTGGAGGCCCGGCTGAACGCGGCCGGCGTGGAGTGGATCTCGGTCGAGGACCGGGAGAAGGGCAAGTTCGGCACGTTCGCCGACCCCGACGGGAACTACCTCCAGATCATCCAGTGGAAGGCCTGAGGCCGGACGTCCTCGCGCGCCCGGCCGGTGCCTCCCGCCGACCGGGCGCGCGAGGTGGCCTGGCCCTGACGGTCGCGGTCCGCATCCCTCTACTGTGGACGCCGTGACGAGCATCCAGGAACGCCTCTACCCCGACCTGCCGTGCTTCGGCTGCGGGCACGGCAACCCCAAGGGCCTGCGCCTGCGCAGCTACCCCGGTGACGGCGCGGTCACCGCGGAGTTCACCCCGTGGCCCGAGCACGACAACGGTCTGGGCTTCCTCAACGGCGGCATCATCTGCACCGTCATGGACTGCCACAGCGCGGCGGCCGTGGTGTTGGAGGCGGAGCAGCGCAACTGGCCGCCCCTGCCCGGCGCCGCGCTTCCCTACGTGACGGCCGGTCTGGACGTGCACTACCTGCGCCCTTCGCCACTGACCGAACCGGTCGAGCTACGGGCTGTGGTGCGCGAGGCCGCCGAAGCGCAGATGACCGTGGACGTCTCCCTCATCTGGGACGGCAAGCCCCGCGCGGAAGCGACGGCCGTGTGGAAGCGCTGGCGCCCGCGTCCCGCGGCGGGCTGAACTCCGCAGCGGCGTGCGTCGGCTTCGCCCACCGGCCTGCCAGGACAACCGCAGAGGGTCGGATGAAACCGGTTCTGATCGCGCTGGGCCTCGTAGTGCTCTACGTGCTGGCTTCATGGTGTAGGCGGGACACGACCGAGGACGACCGCCCCACCGCCGCTTGGCTCGCCGACTGGCGCACCCTCGTGGACGCGCGGGCCCGGTACGCCGACGACCTGGCGGCCGGTCGGAACCCCGAGTGGACGGTTCCGGTGCAGGACGATCGCCTGATCACCGAGCGCATGAGCACTGTCGCACTGGACTGCGCCGTGCCGCCGGAGATCGCCGAAGCGCGCTGAGACCCGGCACCTCGATCGGGCCGCGGCTCTGCGAAAAGGTGTTGGCGGACCACGGGACCACTGCTAGCTTCGCGGGGGCCGTGCGAGAGACCGAGGAGGTGGTACCCGTGAACGTGTCGACGTGGGTGCTCCCCTTCGGGGTCACGGTCGGGCGGTAGGTCGTCCGGGAGCGCCGTTCACGAGCACTCCCGAAAGGCACGACCATGCGCTTCACCTCCGAACAGCGTTTCGACGACGGCGTCCTCGAACGCGGGTTCACCCTCGGCGGGATCCCCGGCTTCCTGTGGACGCCCGCAGCCGCACCCGCACCGCTGATCCTGATCGGCCACCCCGGCGGACTGCCCGGGATGTACCCCCGGCTGGCCGCCCGAGCCCGGCACTCCGCGGCGGCGGGCTTCGCCGCGGCCACCATCGAGCTCCCCTGGAGCGGCGATCGGCCCCGTTCCGCCGCGGCCGAGGACGCCCGCGCCGACCTGCGCCGGGCGCTGGAGGCCGGCGAGCCGGTCGACGACGGGATCGTCGACCGGCTCGTCCTCCCGCTGGTCGACCAGGCGGTCCCGGAATGGCGGGCCGCCCTGGACGCCCTCCTCGAGCTGCCCGACATCGGCGGCCCGGTCGGGTACTCGGGCGGGGTGATCTCCATCGGTGTCCGGCTGGCGGTGGTCGAGCCGCGCATCTCGGCAGCGCTGCTGTTCGCCGGGAGCTTCGTGCCCCGCGCCATCGTCGAGGAGGCCCGTCAGGTCACCGTCCCGCTCCAGGTCCTGCTGCAGTGGGACGACGAGGGGAACGACCGGCAGCAGGCCCTGGACCTGTTCGACGCCTTCGGCTCCAAGGAGAAGACGCTGCACGCCAACATGGGTGGGCACACCGGCGTCCCGGAGTTCGAGGGGGACGCCGGTAACCGGTTCTTCGCCCGGCACCTGAAGTGAGTCCGGCGCCGATGAGTCCGGCGCCGATGTGAGTCCGGGCCGTCAGGTCGGCGTATGTGCGACCACGCCGACCTCGGCGGTTCCGGACGACCACCTCGCTGCCGGCTCAGGACGACAAGGCGCGTTCCTGGCGGTGCACGGCCTCGGCGAGCCGCGCGGTGTCCTCCAGCACGTAGTCGTCCACCATGCGGCCCCAGCGCAGTCGGACCCACTGGACGCCTTCGTTGCGGTACGGCGAACCGTCGGCGAGTTCCGCCTCGACGCGGAACCGGGTCACCACGGTGGTGTCCCACGGCCAGCCGCGCACCACGATGTCCTCGGGTGTGAGGCGGATGCCGGGGAGCAGGTCCAGCAGGTCGCGGAACCACTGGTCGAACGCCTCCCGCCCGGTGAACTCCGCGGCGGGCGGCGCGTCGCCGACGAACCGGAAGTGGACGTCGGGCGTGGCGAGCGAGACGGCCGCCCGGTAGTCGCCGTCGGAGATGCGGGTCCAGAGCGAGCGGACCTTCGCGCGCACGATCGCGTGGTACATGGAGTCCTCCCCGTAGTGACTTGCGAAAAACAAGTCACTGGCACGCTAGTGCGGTGACTTGTCCGTCGCAAGGCACTACGGTCGGAACCGTGAACAGAGACCGCTTCACGGCCATGGCGTGCTCCGTGGCGCGCACGGCGGGCCTCGTCGGCGACCCGTGGACCCTGCTGGTGCTCCGCGACCTGTTCCTGGGTCTGACCCGCTTCGACGAACTCCACCGCGACCTCGGGGTGGCCACGAACGTCCTGACCGACCGCCTCGAGCGGTTGGTGGCGGGCGGTCTGGTCTCGCGCACGCCGTACCAGCACAACCCCGTGCGCTACCAGTACCGGCTCACGGGGCCGGGGGAGCAGCTCTACGGGATCGTCCTCAGCCTGCTCGCCTGGGGCGACACCCACTTGGCGGACGAGGGCGCGCCCCTTCGCCTGGTGCACACCACGTGCGGCTCGCCGACCACGCCGGTGGTGACGTGCGACCACTGCGGCGGCGAACTCGCGGTCGACGACGTGGAGGTGAAACCCGGTCCCGGCGGCAAGGCCGCGCCGGGCACGGCGGTGATCGCGGAAATGCTCACCGGCAACGCGAGCTGAACCGGAGCACGGCACCCCGCACCCGCCGGCAGGTCCCCACACCGGCAGGTGTGCTGGGTCACGTCCGCCGAGGTCTCCGCGAACGCCTCATATGCTGGGTGTGACGTTCCGGCTGGGGGAGGCAGTGGCAGTGCGATACGTGGCCATCGGCGACAGCTTCACCGAAGGGGTCGGCGACGAACGTCCCGACGGCTCGCCCAGGGGGTGGGCCGACCTGGTGGCGGCGGGGCTCGCCGTCGCCCTCGGGGAAGCGGTCCACTACGCGAACCTGGCCGTCCGGGGCCGCCTGCTCGAACCCATCGCCACCACCCAGCTGGACGCGGCGCTGGCCCTGTCGCCGGCGCCGACGCTGCTCACCCTCAACGGCGGCGGCAACGACATGATGCGGCCCGGGGTCGACCTGGACCGGCTGGTCGACCTGACCGAACGGGCGGTGCGGCGTTGTGCGTCGGCCGGGGTGCGGTTGGTGCTGCTCAGCGGGGCCGACCCGTCGCAGCGGCTGCCCTTCGGCCGCACGATCCACCGCCGCGGCGAAGTGCTCACCGCGGCGATCGACCGGCTGGCCGCCCGGCACGACGTGCTGTTCGTTGACGCGTTCAACGACGTCGAGGTCCGTCGGGCCGAGTACTGGTCGCCCGACCGGCTGCACCTCAACGCCGCCGGCCACCAGCGGGTCGCGTCCCTCGTCCTGAAGGCCCTCGGGCACATCACCGAGGCGCACGCCGTCGACCCGGGTCCGGCCGCCCGCCGCAGCCTGCGCGTCGAGACCCGGTACTACCGGGAACACGTCGTGCCCTGGGTGCATCGCCGGATTCGCGGCATCTCGTCCGGAGACGACGTGACCGGCAAGCACGCCGACTGGGTTGCGGTCGAGGCCAACCCGCGCGTCTGAACCCGCCGCCCGTCGCCGGCCCGGGTCCGTGCCTTGTGCGCGTCGTCACGCGTCTACGGTCACCTACCGGGTCGAGGACTCGGCCCGGCCCGCTGCGCGATGTCGAGGCGGAAAGGTGGAACGGCACTGAACGTCATCGTCATCGGCGGCGGCCAAGCGGGGCTCGCCGCGGGCTACTACCTCCGTCGCGCCGGGGTGGACTTCACCATCCTGGACGCCCAACCCGAACCGGGCGGCGCGTGGCTGCGCGGCTGGGACTCGCTGCGCCTGTTCTCCCCGGCCCGGCACAGCTCGCTGCCGGGGTGGCCGATGCCCCGCTTCCCGCACGAGGGTTACCCGACCGCCGACCACGTCGTGGACTACCTGGCCGCCTACGAGAAGCGGTACGAGCTGCCGGTCGAGCGCTCGGTCCGCGTCCGCTCGGTGCGGCGCGTCGCCGGCGGCTACGACGTGGACGGCCGGTTCGCCGACGCCGTGATCAGCGCCACCGGCACCTGGTGGCGGCCGTTCATCCCCGCCGCCGCCCGTGGTCTGCCCGGCCGCCAACTGCACACCGTCCACTACCGCGACCCGCGGGAACTGGCCGGGCAACGGGTCGTCGTGGTCGGCGGCGGCAACTCCGGCGCCCAGATCGCCGCAGACCTGGTCGGGCACGTCGACCTGACCTGGATCACCCGCCGCCCGCCCCGCTACCTGCCCGACGAGATCGACGGCAAGGCCCTGTTCGACATCGCCACCAACCGGCCCGGCGGCGTCGGCGCGCTGGGCGACATCGTCGCCGTCCCACCCGTGCGCGACGCCCGTGACCGGGGCCTGCTCGAAGCCCGACCGATGGACCGCCGGCTGGTGGCCGAAGCCGACACGGTCATCTGGTGCACGGGTTTCCGCCCCGCCCTCGGCCACCTCTCACCCCTGAACCTGCGCGACCGCAACGGCCACGTCAGCGCCGGACAAGGCCTGCACCTGCTCGGCTACGGCGACTGGACCGGTCCCGCCTCGGCCACGCTGATCGGCGTCGGCCCCACCGCCCGTGCCGCGGTCGCGGAGCTCGTCCGTACGTGACGGGACGCCGGCGGTTGTTCTCCGGCGTGGGCGGCGATCAACCCCTCCATCACCTCGACGGGGAGTGACGGGTTGGCGGCTGCGGGTTCGGCCAGGCTCGGGTCTTGCAGGAGTCCGACCAGGACGTCGGTCGGCAGGTTCGGGTGCTCGGCGGCCGAGCGTCGCGCGTCGTCGTCTTCGAGGCAGAGCAACAGGGTCTCCGCGCGGGTGTTCGGGTGTTCGGCGATCGCGCGGTACGTCCGGCGCGCGGTGGCGTTGCGCGCCATGTGGTGCAGCAGCTCGGGGGAGCAGTGGGGATTCGTCGCGATCCTGCGGAACAGGCTCGGCCCGTGCCGCGAGGCGAGTGCCCGCAGCCGGTCGGCCGACAAGGCGGGGTGCTGCGCGATCCCTTTGGCGACGCGGATGTCGTCGTCCTCCACGAGCAGTTCGAAGACGTCCGCGGGCAGCGCGGTGCGCTGGGCGACCAGCATGCGGAACCGTGCGGAAGGTGACGCCGCGAGAAGGCGCAGTTCCCCGTCGGTCGCACCCATGACGCGGGGCAGCAGGGTCGGCCCGATCCGGATCGACTCGGCCAGGCGCGTGAGCAGGTCCAGCGGGACGGACGGGTTGTGCGCCACGCTGCGCCGCACGTCCGCGGACTCGTCGTCGGCCAGTTCGCGCAGGATCGACTCGGCCACCACGGCGGGGTTCGCGGCCAGGTCCGCACGGACACCGGGGATCGGATCGGCCGCCAGCCGCTCCTGCACCACCCGAGGCAGGTCCGGCCGACCGGCGATCACCCACCGGACCAGCGCGTGGCCGTGTTCCATCAGGGCGATCACCTCGTCCACCGGTGTGGTCGAATCAGCTGCCTGCCTGACGTCCGGCTGGTCGTGGCAGTCGGTGTCGTCGTGCGGCAGTGCCGCCGGCGGGGCGGGCAGGCGCGCGTGCAGGTGGCCGGGCAAAGCCGGGTTCGCCGCCAGGCCGCGCAGGACGGCTCGGACATGCTCGTCCACTCAGCACTCCGATAGTCGGTTGGGCCCCTGGGGAAGGTGCGGGGCGGTCGGATCAGAAGTGCGTGGCGATGCCGAACGCTTCGCGAAGCCGGGCCATGTCGTGGCGATCCCGGTCGGTGGGCTCGTAGCCCTGGTGGAAGTGAACCTGCTGTGCGGCGGACAGGCACGGAACGGTCGTGTGCCGGATCGTGCCGGTGACGAAGCACGCTGCCGGGTAGGCGTAAGGGAGTCCTGGTTCCAGCGACTCCTGGGTGGCACTCCCGTCGGGAGCGAAGACCAGGGGGTGCAGGTCGATCTCGCGCCCTCCCGCGTCCGTGACGACGAAACGCACGGGTCGCCAGTCGAGGGATTCGGCGAAGCCTGCTTCGCCGAGCGCCGCGACGACGGCCGGTTCCTGTTCGTGGCGGTGCATGAGGTCCAGGTCCCGGTGCGGGCGGGTCCGCCTCCCCAGCAGGGCGTCGATGCCCCAGCCACCACCGATCCAGACGTCGCAGCCGGCCTTCCGCAGCACGTTCAGGATCTCCAGCACGTCATCGCCGGTCACAACAGTCGTCCCTTCGCCCGGAACGGGAAGGCTACGAGGTGTCGTCGTGCCGCGCACGGTCTTTTCCGCCGTGATCGAATGACCGGATCGGACCGGAACGGTCGGGCCGGACGGGGGTGCCGTCGACCAGAGTCGACGTCGAAGGAGGACCTGTGATCCTGGCGCTCAACCGGCTCGTCGACCTCGTCGACGAGCACCTCACCGAGGAACTCGACGTCGGCGGCCTGGCCAGGGAACTCGGCACGACCGAGTACCACCTGCGCCGGATGTTCTCGTCGCTGGCGGGCATGCCGCTGTCGGAGTACGTGCGCCGGCGCCGCATGACCGTCGCCGCCGCCGACGTGGTCCGGGGCGAGGACGACCTGCTCGGCATCGCCGTCCGGCACGGCTACGGCTCGACCGAGGCGTTCGGACGCGCGTTCCGGGCCGTCCACGGCGCCGGCCCCGGTGAGGTCCGCCGAGACGGAGGTCCCCTTCGCACACAACCACAGCTCAGGTTCCGCCTGACCGTCGAAGGGAACATCCCCATGGACACCCGCATCGTCGACCGCCCCGCGTTCCGGCTGGTCGGACACGCGGCCCGGGTCCCGCTCATCCACCAGGGCGTCAACCCGCACATCCAGCAGCACATCACCGCACTACCGCAGGAGGCGCACGTCCGGCTGAAGGCCCTCGGCGACACCGAACCGGGAGGTCTCCTGCAGGTCTGCGACGACCTCGACCCCGACAGCACCGAGGGCAGCGAGTTGACCTACCTGCACGGCGTCGCCGTGCGAGGTGGCACGCCGGCGCCGGACGACCTCGACGCCATCGAGGTTCCGGCCGGGCGGTGGGCGGTCTTCCACACCGCCGGACCGCACCCCGAGGCCTTGCAGACGACCTGGGCCGCCACCGCCACCGACTGGTTCCCCGCCAACCCGTGGCGACTGCGCCCCGGACCGTCGATCGTCGCGGTCCTCGACTGCGCGGACGACTTCAGCACCGCGACCTGCGAGCTGTGGCTCCCCGTCGAACCGGCGTGACCGCCCTGGCGGTGACCCGGACAACCTGAGAGGCCGATCGGCTCCCGGTCACCGGACCGGGGGCCGACCGGTGCGCCGCTAGGCTGGTCGCCCTGACCCGCCGACGCGCGAGGAGCGGCAGTGACCGGAACGTGGGTGCCCGCCGGAGTCGACATCACGAAGCCGTCCGCGGCGCGGGTGTACGACTGCTTGCTCGGTGGCGGCCACAACTTCCCCGCCGACCGGCACGTGGCCGACTTCATCGTCACCAGGCTGCCGTGGGCGCGGGAGATCGCCGGTTCGAACCGCGCGTTCCTGCGCCGCGCGGTGCTGTTCATGGCGGAGCAGGGCATCACCCGGTACCTCGACCTAGGGTCCGGCATCCCCACCGTCGGCAACGTGCACGAGATCGCCCAACGCGCCTACCCCGACAGTCGCGTGGTGTACGTCGACTACGAACCCGTTGCCGTGGCCCACAGCGAACTGCTGCTGAGCGACAACGATCGCGCGGCGGTCGTGCGGGCCGACCTCACCGACGCCGACGGCGTGCTGTCCGCCGACGCGGTGCGCGACCTGTTCGACACCGGCGAGCCGATCGGGTTGTTAATGGTCGCGGTGCACCACTTCGTGCCCGACGAGAAGGACCCGGCGGCTCTCGTGGCCCGCTACCGCGACGCCCTTCCTCCGGGCAGCCACGTGGCGATCTCCCACCTCACCGCGGACCACGACCCCGACGGCATGGCCGCGGTGACCAGGTCGATGGCCGACGGCCCCGACCCCATGTACTTCCGCACCTTCGACCGCGTCGCCGAGTTGTTCGACGGCATGGACCTGGTCGAACCCGGCCTGGTCGACGCGCCGCGCTGGCGGCCCGAGCCCGGCATCACCGGTGCGGGCCTCGTCCGGGGCGTCTACGCCGGCGTCGCGCGCGTTCGCGGGGGTGCGGCCGGACCCGGGTGACTCCCGGGAACCCGTGCCGTGGAGGACCGCCGCAGGTCCGGGCCGGGAGGGCGCGGCTGTGCCATGATCTGGCCGTGGGGGACTCCTTCAAGGTCGAGCCGCAGGCCGTGGCCCTGCTGGGCGGCCTCGTGCAGCGCCAGGGCGTCGGCATCGCCGCGCACCTCAAGGCGCTGGAGCACAACCAGGTCGACGACATCGGCCAGGGTGTGTTCCAGGAGATCACCGGCCACCTGGCGACCCTGCGCTCCTACGCGCAGGACAACACCCGGCGTGCGCTCAGCCTCGCGGGGTCGTCGGCGGTCGAGCTGACCAGGGCGGCCGAGTTCTACCGCACCACGGACCGCGGTGAGGCCGACCGGCTGGACAACGCGTACCCGACGGTCCCGACGTACCCGAGGAACGTCGAGGCGGGCGCCCTGCCGGCGGGCGTCGCGTCGAGCAGCTTCACCGACGTGGTCGAGACGAGGTACTACAACGGCCCCGGTGAGACGAGCCTCGAGAACGAGGTGATCCGGGACAAGTGGCCGATGGGGCTGGAGGACAAGCTCGCCAAGTGGCTCGAACCCGGCGACCTCGGCTCGGTGGCCGCGACGGCGGACAAGATCGCGGAGAAGATCCTCGGCTGGAGCCCGCTGGGGCGCATCACCGAGGTGTACAGCGGCGACTGGAACGGCATCTACCGGGAGAGCGTCGTCATCGCCGACACCGGCACCGCGTTCGACGGCATCACCCAGAACCTCCAGCGCGGCCGTTACGCCATCCAGGACGCCTGGGACGGCAACGCGGCGGCGGCGGCCGAGCGGTGGCTCGACCAGTTCGCGCTCGGTTGCGCGGAGCACGCGAAGTACTGCCACGACGTCGCCGAGAAGGTGTCGCTGCTCGCCGAGGCCGCGTTCCACCTGTACCAGACGATCGGCTTCCTGCTGGAGACGCTGATCGACGCCATCGTCGCGCTCCTCACCGCGATGAAGGGCAAGCCGGTGCTCAAGTTCATCGGCACCATCGCCGACGTCGCGACCGGTGGCGCCGCGAAGTTCATCGGCTCGATCATCGGCATCGGCAACCAGATCCAGTCCGCGGTCGACCAGCTCTGGGCGATCGCCCACGGTTTCGCCGCCGTCGTGCAGCTGGTACGCGCGGAGGGCGACGGTGTGCGCGCGATCTGGCCGTGGTCCCACTTCGACCACCCGGGGGCGTGATGACGAACCCGTTCGCGACCGCCGAGGGCGAGCAGGCGCAGCGGAACCTGTTCCGCGCGCTGGCCGCGGCGGACGACGGCGCGATGGCCGACTTCGCGAAGGAGGTCGTCGCCGGCCGCCGTTCGCCGCGCGACCTGCTCGCCCGGGGTTGGGCGGTGGAGTCGGTGATGGACGAGACCCTTGCCGCGGTCGACAGGTTCCACCGGCTGCCGGAGACCGAGCGCACCATGCTGGTCGCGGAGGGGCCCGCGTTCCTCGACGAGTACGTCGCCGGGCTCGCCGGCGTGGACGTCGAGGCCGAGCTGAGGCCTCCGCCTGCGCCGTCCAGGCCGGTGCGGGGCGATGACGACGACGAGCAGGGGCCGTCGTTGCTCAGGGACGCGTGGTAGCCCGCGCTTCGCGCTCGGTGTCCTGATCGCGGTCGACGGCTTCGGGACGCGACTCAGGCGTCCCGGCTCTTGTCCCGGACCTCGGGGAGTTCCCGGAAGCCGGCCGACCTGTAGGTGGCGACGGCGCCGACGTTCGAGCTGGGGGTGCAGACCATCGCGCTCGACGAGCCCAGGTCCCGGAGCGCCGCCGCCGCGGCGACCGTGATCGCCTTGCCGTAACCGTGACCGCGGTGTTCCCGGTGCACGCCCATCGGTTCGAGCAACCCGGGTTTCCCCGGACCGGCCGACCACACCGTCACCGCCGCCACCGCGTCACCCCGGTCGTCGTACGCGACCAGGCACCGGGCGTCGGCGTACGGCGATCCGGCCGCCATCGCGTGCCACGCCTCGTCCGTGAACGTCGACCCCTCGAACGCCGCCCGCTGGACGGCGGTCCGCACGGGCACCTGGTCCGGTCCGACGACCTCGATCCGCACGCCGGGATCTTCCACCGGCTCCGCGAGGTCGCGGCGCAGTGGTGTCCACGGCTCGTCGGTGCGCCAACCCTTCTCGGACAGGAGGTCCTGGACCAGCGCGCCCATCGGTGCTTCGACGGACACCCCGCCCTCCGGCAGAACGCCGCGCTCCGGTTCGGCAACGTCGTCGGCCAGCTGCTCCGCCAGCTCTTCGTCCCCCTGGGCGTCGGACGCGATCGTCAGCCGCACCAGACCGGGACCGTCCAGCAGCCCGACCGCGAGCACCCGCCCGTCCCGGCTCCAGGTCCGGACCGCGGCGGCCGTCGCCTCCGCGCCGAAGCGCCAGAACCAGCCCAGGTCACCGGGGTGCAGTTGCAGCGGAGCACCGTCGTCCTGCCAGTCCCGCAGCACGGCGACGGCCTCGTCCAACCCGTCGACCCCGGGCATGTCCAGCACGATCGCCATACCCCTGATCACACACCACCGCGCGGGCCGCCCGCACCCGGTTTTCGGCCGGGATGACGGTGTGACACCACCCGATCGAGGCGGGTGGAGACCCGTTCGGATGTTGTCCCGCCCGTTCCCGGGGCTCCATTCTTTGTGCCGTCCGCGTCAACCGAACGCACACGGAGGGTTCGTGCCGGTCAACGACCTGCTGATGGCAAAGATCAACCACGGCTTCGCCCACTTGGACGTCGACGGGGACGGGTTGCTCACCGAGCAGGACCACGTCCTGATGGGCCGGAGGGCCGCCGCTTCCCTCGGTCACGCCCCGAGTTCACCGGAGGAGCAGCGCATCGTCGACGCCTACCTGCGGATCTGGCACGAGCTGCACCTGCCGCACATCCCCGGTGGCGGCACGGTGATCTCGCGCGAGCAGTTCGTCGCCTCGACGGGGTCACTCGCCGACGACCCGCACGCCGCGCGGGCCAGCGTCGGCGCGCTGGCCGAGGCGTTCCTCGCCATCGCGGACACCGACGCCGACGGTCACGTGAGCCCCACCGAGTACCTGGCGTTCCAGCGCGGGCACTTCCCCGGCCTGACCGAAGTGGAGGCCGCCGAGGCGTTCGAGCACCTCGACGCGGACGGCGACGGCTACCTCACCGGCGAGGAGTTCACGCGTGCGTGCGTGGAGTTCTGGTCCAGCACCGACCCGGACGCCCCGGGCAACTGGTGGATGGGTCGTCCCGTCGCCTGATCGGTCCGCGCCGGCTCGACGTCCGCCGGTCGGCACAAGACCCGCGGTGCCACCGTCGCCGATGAGGCTGGGTGGACCGCGGGTCTTGTGATGTCAGGTGAACTCCCTACCGGGCCCCGTCCGGGAACGCCGACACGACGCCCTGATCCGACGTCCGCCGCTCCACGTCAGCCGGTCAGCTCGTCAGCCGGAACGTGGAGTCCGCCCGACCCGCCGAGTCGGTGATCGGGTCGAGCCTCAACTGGTAGGCGTAGTGCCGGATGTACCGGTCCGGGTGGTTGTAGGACCGGAACGACGACCACGACGACGACGCCAACCCCGCCACCTGGTGGAAGCTCGAGTCGGCCCGGAACGTCGCGGTGCCGTCGTCCGCCACGAGCTGGAAGTCGAACCCGTAGTGCCGCAGGTAGTAGCCGGGGTAGTTGACCGACTGGAAGGACACGGTCCCGCTGCCGGCGAGACCGGGCACGACCCGGAACTGGGAGTCCTGCACGGGTGACACGTTCGGGTCGATGCGCACGTCGTAGTCGGCGTGGCGCACGTACCGGTCCTGGAAGTTGTAGGACTGGATCCGGTTGACCGGGGCGCTGGTGCCCCACTTGCCGAGGACGCGGGTCTCCTCGGCGGCGGTGAGGTTGAGGATCGAGCCGTGCCGCTTGCGGGTGCCGCCGAGCGCGTAGTCGGTGACGGTGCGGAAGTTGCGGGTGCTGCCGAGGTTGGTGGACGCGATCGGCATGTACCCGCGGCCGGTGGCGTACTGGTCCAGCCACAGCGCCCACTCGGTGCGGCCGTTGAACTGCATCCACATCGGGCCTTCGACCACGTTGCCGCCGGTGGCGCCGTTGGAGATGCCCATGTGCGACAGGTCGCCGATCCTGGTCCACGACCCGCGGATGGAGTTGCTGCCCTCGACGGTGATCTGGCCGTCGGCGGACGCGCGGTAGTAGCGGTAGCCGCCGACGCTGGTCGGCGACTCGACGATCTGGGTGTCGATGATGCCCTGGCCCGCGCCGCGGTCGATGTAGAGCTGCGGCGCCGTCACGGTCCGGAAGTCGCTGGTCCGCACGTAGTAGATGCGGTGCTTCTTCACGCCGTTGAGCGTCGCGTTCGTCGCCCAGTAGACGACGTAGTCGCCGGAGGACGGGTCGTAGATCGCCTCCGGCGCCCAGGCGTCGCCCGCGCCGCTGATCGCACCCGCCACGTTCACCAGCCTGGGCGTCGACCAGTTCACCAGGTCGGTCGACTCCCAGACGACCAGCGACGTGCTGCCGCGGTTGGCGGCGTCGGACCACGACGTCCCGCTGGCGATGCGCAGGTCGGTGGCGATGATCCAGTACCGGTCGCCGGCGGGGGAGCGGACGAGCGCGGGGTCGCGCACGCCGCGCGTGCCGACGGTCGACAGCAGCACCGGGGCGCCGTTGTTGAGATCGGTCCAGTGCAGGCCGTCACGGCTGTGCGCGAGGTAGATCTGCTCGCCGGTCGAGTGCTCGCCGGTGAAGTGCGCCATCAGGTAGCCGGTGAACGGCTCCAGCGCCTCGGCCCGCCGTTCGGTCGTCGCGGACCAGGACGTGAACAGCAGGGCGACGGCGGCGAGCAGCGCGCCGGCCCTGGTCAGTGCTCGGTGCATGGGTGATCTCCCTTGATCACGGGGTGGGGACGATCGGGTTGATGGTGCCGTCGGAGCCGAACGTCAGGCGGTCGACGGTGACCTCCCGGTTGGTGCCGTTGCCCCCGGGCACGGCGAAGCGGTGGTAGGCCGCGTACCAGGTGTCCGTGCCGGGCGCGCGGACGACGGAGTGGTGGCCGGGCCCCTTGATCCCCGCGTCCAGCCGCTTCTGCAGGACCACGCCGCGCTTGGTCCACGGGCCGAGCGGTGACGGACCGGTCGCGTAGGCGACCTGGTAGTCCTCGTCGCGGGTGTCGTTCTCCGACCACATGAAGTAGTAGGTGCCGTTGCGCTTGAGCACGAACGCCGCCTCGCGGAAGCCGGTGGTCGTGATGGTGCGCACCTTCGCCGGGTCGAACGACGTCATGTCGGCGTTGAGCGGGACGACGTACGCCGCTCCGTTGCCCCAGTACAGGTAGGACTGGCCGTCGTCGTCGGTGAACACCATCGGGTCGATGGCCTGCCCGGGGTAGGCGCCGGCCCGGACCAACGGCCGGCCGAGGGCGTCGCGGAACGGCCCGGTGGGGGAGTCGGACACCGCGACTCCCAGGTGCTTGCCCGTGTCGCCGGAGGCCGCGCCGCCGCTGAAGTACAGGTAGTAGCGCCCGTTCTTGGCCACCACGGCCGGTGCCCAGGCCGAGTTGTCGGCCCACGACACGTCCGGTCCGTGGTCGAGGATCACGCCGTGGTCGGTCCAGTTGACCAGGTCGGTGGAGGAGAACGCCTTGTAGTAGGGCGACGCCCAGCTCGCGTAGCCGTCGGTGGTGGGGTAGAGGTAGTAGCGGCCGTTGAAGTTCGTGATGTGCGGATCGGCGTACAGACCGGGGATCACGGGGCCCTTGGTGGACTTCGGCGTCCACGGCGCGGTGAGCCGGAACGAGCTGTCGGCCCGGAACCCGGCGGTGTCCTGGTACGTGTCGATCCACAACCCGAAGTCCCGGTGCCGCACCCGGCGGTCGGGGTAGTTGAACGGCGCCAGGGACACCGTGCCGGTCGCGGACCCGTCCACGGCGCAGAACGTGGCGTCCGTGCGGAACTGCGCCGTGCCCGCGTTCGCTTCCACCCCCACGCGCCAGTCCTCGTGCCGCAGGAACATCCCGTTGGCCGCCTGGAACGAGTAGCACGACGGTGACGCGAGCCCGGAGGTCACGGTGAACGTCGCGTCCTGCTTGGTCTGCGCCGTGCTGCCGGACGTCACGGGATCGAGCCGGCCCAGGTAGTCGAAGTGGCGGATGAACCGGCCGGGGTAGTTCACCGCCTCCAGCGACCGCGCCCCGGTCGGCATCGTGGCGGCCGACGCGGGAGAGGGCGGTAAGCCGAGGGCGGAGGCTAGGACGAGCAACGACAGTGCGAGGGCGCCTGTTCGTCGAGGCACGAAGAGCTCCGATCTTCTTTGGCCGGGGCGGTGTTAACGCTAACAGCATGTGCCGCGACGTCTCAAGGATTGTTTATTCGCGCATCCGCCTTCCCTGTTATCGCTAACAAGGCACGGGTCGCCCTCCGGTCCTCGTCGGTGGACGGCTTGACAGTGTTCGCGCCTCTCCGGAGAATGATGGAAAGCGCTTTCCGAGGTAGTGCGGTGCGCCGTGTCCCGTTCCCCGGCGATGAGAGGAGCACCCTCGGTGGCCTCGTCCGACACCCCGCGAGGACACCACGACCTGGGCGGAGGAGCGTTGCGCGCGCTGGGCCGGCTGTTCCGCCCGCACCGGTGGCGCCTGTGCGGTGCGGTGGGCGTCTTCGTCGTCAAGCACAGCCCGGTCTGGCTGCTGCCGCTGGTCACGGCCACGATCGTGGACACGGTGGTGCTGCGCCTGCCGCTCGCCGGGATGTGGGTCGCGACCGGTGTGATCATGCTGATCCTGGTCGTCAACTACCCGCTGCACCTGTTCTACGTCCGCCTCCTGCACGGGAGCGTGCGGCGGGCGGGCACCGAGCTGCGGTCGGCGCTGTGCACCCGGTTGCAGGAGCTGTCGATCGGCTACCACAACCGGACCAGCGCGGGCGTGCTCCAGGCGAAGGTCGTCCGCGACGTGGAGACCGTCGAGCAGATGGTGCAGCAGACGACCGACAGCGGGCTGGGCGCGGTGACCGTCCTGGTCGGCGGGTTGGCGGTCGTGGGTGTCCGGGCACCGCAGTTCCTGCCGCTGTTGTCGGTGATCGTGCCGCTGGCCTCGCTGTTGTTGCTGCGCGTGCGGTCGAGCCTGCGCGACCACAACGAGGTGTTCCGCCAGGACGTGGAGCACCTGGCCGCCCGGGTGAACGAGATGACGCAGCTCATCCCGGTCACGCGCGCGCACGGCTTGGAGGGCCACGCCCTGCGGCGGATGGACGACACGCTGCGGAGGGTGCTGTCGTCGGGGCTGCGGCTGGACCTGCTGAACGGCCGGGTGGCCTCGCTGTCGTGGGTGTTCCTCAACATCCTGGGCGTGGTCTTCCTGACCGCGTCCGCGTTGATCGCGTACTGGGGCGTCTGGGGCATCACGGCGGGCGACGTCGTCATGCTCAGCGCCTTCCTGACGACCTCCACGACCTCCCTGGCCATGCTGATGAGCCTGGCGCCGGTGATCTCCAAAGGGCTGGAGTCGGTGCGCTCGGCGAGCGAGGTGCTGCGCGCCCCCGCCTTGGAGGACAACACGGGCAAGGCCGAGGTTTCCGGGGTCCGCGGCGCGGTGGAGTTCCAGGCCGTCGGCCACGCCTACGACGAGACCCGCCGGTTGGCGGTGCGGGACTTCACCCTTTCCGTCGCACCGGGCGAGACGATTGCCCTGGTCGGACCGTCGGGGGCGGGCAAGTCCACGGTGCTCAACCTGCTCATCGGCTTCATCCGCCCCGTGTCGGGCCGAATCCTCCTGGACGGCGTGGACATGGCCGGGCTCGACCTGCGCACCTACCGGCGCTTCATCTCGGTCGTGCCGCAGGAGCCGATCCTGTTCGACGGCACCGTCCGGGAGAACGTCGCCTTCGGCATGCCTGACGCCGACGACGCCGCGATCAGGGCGGCACTGCGCGACGCCAACGCCCTGGACTTCGTCGACCACCTGCCGGGCGGGCTCGAAGCCCCGGTGGCGGACCGCGGCGCCCACCTGTCCGGAGGCCAGCGGCAGCGCCTGGTCATCGCCCGCGCCCTGCTGCGGGACCCCCGCCTGCTGATCCTCGACGAGGCCACCTCGGCCCTGGACACCCGGTCCGAGGCGCTGGTGCAACAGGCGTTGGCGAGGCTGGTGCGCGGGCGGACCACGTTCGTGGTCGCCCACCGACTGGCCACCATCCACAACGCCGACCGCATCGTCGTCATGCGGGACGGCGCGATCCAGGAGATCGGTCCGCACGACGAGTTGCTGCGTCGGGACGGCCCCTACGCCCGGCTGCACGCGGGCCACCCGGTCTGAGCCCGGCCGCGCCGTCCCGGGTCGGCGGCTCAGCGCCGTGATCGACGGGCGCGTTCGACCTCCGCCAGGTCGGCGGGGGTGACCAGGCGGACCTCGGCGGCCCTGCGGGCGACGGCGAAGCGCGTGTGCTGCTTGCGGGCGGCGTCCTCGGTGGTGAACGGGTTGGTGTCGGGGCCGAAGGCGACGGCGGCGATGAGGCGCAGCGCGTCGTCCACCCGCTGGGGGCGGACGAGGTTCCAGGCGTAGCCGTGCCAGGCGAGCACCCGGTCGTGGATCTCGCGGTTGGACGGCGGGCGGGGGTAGTCGTCGGCGCCGGTCAGCCAGGGCTCGCACAGCGCCAGTGCCACGTACCACTCGCGGGAGTGCCGGGGGAGCGCGGGACTCGCCGCGGTCGGGTCGCCTGACCATCCTGTGTGGACGGTGTGGGTGGTGTGGTCGAGCGGGTCGACCACGATCTCGACGTCGATGCGCAGATCGGCCCCGCTCTGCTTCCCCCGCAACAGGAGCAGCTGGTTCTCCCCGGCGTCGAGGGTGACGGTCGTGCCCTGGGACACGACCACCCGCCGCGCGCCACCGGGTGCGTCGAACAGGCTAGACAGCTGGGCCTCGCTCGCGCCCGACCAGTGCAGCGTCACCGTCTCGCCGGTCACCGCGAGGACGCCGACGAGGCGGGACACGTGTGGGGCGCAGCCCGGCAGCGACAGCGCGGGGGCGCCCGCGCCGGCGACCTGGTGCGGCGCGCGGCCGAAAGCGAGCCGCTCGCCGGGGCGCAGCACGGTGGTGGGCATGTCCGGGCCGCGCACGACGACGTGGCGCATGAGTTCACCCGCATCCGGTGTCGGTGATGTCGGTTCCGCGTTGCTCGGCGAGGATCACGCACAGCCGTGCCGTGATCTCGGCCGGGTCCAGTGGCAGCCGCAGCACCTCGTCACCGGCGCTGGCCAGCCCGCCGGGCGTGAAGGCCACGTGGGTCGGCGGCGAGCGGTGGCCCTGGACGGCGGCCAGCGAGTCGCCGGTCTCGACGTCCCACAGGCGCACGTCGGGTCGGTCGGCGGAGATCGTGGCCAGCGTGTCGCCGTCCGGTGCGAACGCCAGCGCGGTCACCTCGCCCACCGTGATCTCCCGCTCCACCCGCGCGGTGGCCGGGTCGGTGAACCGGGCGGTCCCGGCCGCCGCGACGACCAGCGAGTCGCCGTGGAAGCCGATGGCGATGTCCGACCGGTCCTCGACCCGGCCTTCCTGCTGGGTGAACGACGTGGTGTCCCAGACCCGCGACCACACGCTCACGTCACCGAGCACCTCCCCGGCCAGCCACTCGGCGTCCGGTGAGAAGACCAGGTCGCGCAGCTGGTAGGGGAGTTCGAACTGCTTGACCTCGGCGAAGGTGCCCAGGTCCCACACGCGCATCTCGTTGCCGGTGGTCTTGCCCTCGGGCCGCAGGGACACGGCGATCAGGTCCGCGGACACGGCGAAGACGCGGACGTCGCTCCCGGCCGGCAGCGGTACCTGCCGCCGCGTGCCGTCGGGCGCGGTGACGGTGATCTCCTCGCCCTTGGGCAGCTTGCGGACCACGGCGCGGTGCCCGCGCGGTCCGATCCGCACGTCGACGCCGGCGACGGGCTCGTGGCCCGGCGCCCGCGCCACACCGAGGTCGCCGGCGACCCAGACCGTTCCGTCGGTGGGATCGACGCCCATGCCTGCGGTGGAGCCGACCGCCCCGTCGAAGCGGTGCGGGTTCGCCCGCCACACGACCACGGTGTCACCGGTCGTGCTCGCCGCGACGGTGCCGCCGGCGGACGCCAGCGACCAGACCGGGTCCGGGTTGCCCTCGTACTCGGCCGTGACCTCTCCGGTGGCCGGGGAGCGGGCGGACAGCCCGGCCAGGTTGTTGGTCAGCACGCGGTCGCCCGCGCCGAGCAGGGCGAGCCGGCCACGGGCGGGCGCGAGTTCACCCAGCGGTTCGGCGGTGTCCGGGTGCCAGAGCCGGACCGCGTCGTCCTCTCGGGCGGACACCAGGTACGACGCGGCGAAGCCGAGGTGGACGAGGTTCTGCGAGGCGGGCAGCGCGTCCCGGTGCTCGGTGCGCAGGGCGATGCGCTCGCCCGCCGGGTCCCACAGTTCGACGGCGCCGTCCAGGCGTCCGACGGCGAGCCGCAGCCCATCGGGGCGGAACCGCAGGTCGGTGATCCACTCGCCGGGCGCGGACGACCGTGCCAGGGTGCCGTCGCGCCAGAGCTCGACCCGGCCCGACACCGCGACCGCGAGTGTCCCGTCAGGACTCCACGCGGCCGTGTTGCCGCCGGCGACGGTCTGCACGACCGACGCCGACTCGATGTCCCAGACGGCGGTGCCGCCACCGGAGACGGCGATCCGGCGGCCGTCGGGGGAGAACCGGACGGCCTTGGCGCGCTCGGCGGAATCGCGCTCGGCCGTGAGCACGGCACGGCGTTCGGCGATGTCCCAGACCAGCAGCTTGCCGTCGTGGCCGGCCAGGGCGAGGCGGCGGCCCGCCGGGTCGACGTCGATCGTGGGCGCGTGGGCGAAGGCGGGGTGGTCCTGCTCGGTGAAGACCACCGGTGGCACGCGGGTCACCGCGGACAGCAGCGCCGAGCGCGCCTCCGGGGTCGTGTCCGCGTGCCAGGCGCGCAGCGCGTCGCGCACCGACTGGACCGGGTCGTCGGTGGTCAGCGATTCGGTGGCCAGCTGCCGGGACAGCCGCTGGGCCGACTCGCCGCGGGCCAGCACCGCCACGGTCGCCGCGACGGCGACGACCACCACGACCGTCGCGGCCCCGAACGCGGTCGCCGTACGACCGGCCAGCGAACGCCTGCGCGCCCGTCTGCCCGCTTCGACGTAGTCACGTTCCACCGGGGGCAGGTCGGTGCGCCCGTCGGCCAGGCTCAAGGTCGCGGTCAGGCGCTGTCCGCGCGGCAGGTCGCCGGGCTCGCGGCCGGCCTCGGCCCAGCGCCGGGCGGCGTCGGCGAGGCGGCGGCGGGCCAGCAGGGCGTCGCGGTCCTCGTCCACCCAGGCCCGCAGCCGGGGCCACGCCGTCAGCAGCGCCTCGTGGCTGAGCTGGGCGCCGTCGTGGTCGACGGTGACGAGCCGGGCGGCGACCAGTTCGTCGAGCACCGGGCCCGGCGGCACCACCGCTCGGCGGCGGGTGACCGTTCCGCTCTCGCGCACGGAGACCATGCTCAGCACGGTCGTGCGCAGGACCGCCTGGTCCGCGGGGGAGAGCTTGGCGTAGACCTGCTCGGCGGTCCGCGCGACCGCGCCGTCGATCCCGCCGGTGGCGAGGTACGCCGCGAGGGTGAGCGTGTCGCCCTGGCGGTGGTGCCAGGTCTCGCGCAGCGCGTGCGCGAGACGGGGCAGCGCGCCGGGGTCGTAGTCGGGTCCGCCCAGGTCGGCGATGAGCCGGGCGGGTAGACCCGGTTCGACGGCCGCGCCCACCGCGGCGGCGGGGGCGGTGATCGCCCGGCTGAGCTCGTCGACGCTGAGCGGTCCCAGGATCACCGAACGGGCGAGCGCGCGGCGCAGCGGCGGCAGGCCGATGCAGTGCTCGACGAAGTCCGCGCGCACGGCCAACACCACCAGGCCCAGGCCCGCGTCGGCCAATGCCGCCGCGTAGGCGGCGCGGTCGGACTCGTCCGCGCCGTGGGTGAACAGCTCCTCGAACTGGTCGACCACGATCAACAAGCGCTCGGTCAGGTCGAGCCTGCCCGCGCGGATGCGCCGGGCGAGCACGGCCGGGTCGTCACCGGTCCGCTTGGCGACGGCCGCGGCCAGCGCGCCGACCGGGTCCCCGCCGGGGGTCACGGTCACCCACGGCCAGTCGCCCGCGGCGGGCAGCAGCCCCGCGCGCAGCAGCGACGACTTGCCCGATCCCGACGCTCCCACCACGACGGTCGGCTCCGGGCGGACGAGTTGGTCGGCCAGGCGCACCAGCAGGTCGGTGACCACGTGCGCGCGTCCGTGGAACCAGCCCGCCTCGTCGGTGGTGAACCCGCGCAACCCCGGGTACGGGCAACCCTCCCCGGACGCGATGGCGGTCGTGCCGGTGGCCGACCGGATGATCGCCTCGACGAACAGCTCCTGGTCGGCGGTGCCGGCGGCGATCGTCGGGCTGCCGTTCGCGTGCATGGCGTCGGCGGCGGCGGAGATCAGCGCGGTCGCGGTGGGGTAGCGGTGGCCGGGGTCCTTGGCCAGGCCGCGGGCCAGCACGGCGTCCAGCGCGGGGCCGATCCGCGGGTCCAGCCGCGACGGCGCGGGCGGCGGTTCCAGCAGGTGCGCGGCCAGCTTCGCGGCGGGTTCGGCGCCGCCGAACGGCAGCCGACCGGTCAGACCCTCGTACAGCACGCAGGCCAGCGAGTAGACGTCGGCGCGGCCGTCCGCCTCGCCACCGAGCCGCTCGGGGGCGATGTAGTCCAGCGAGCCGATGAAGTGGCCGGTCCGGGTGATCGCGGTGGCCGCCGCCGACACCGGGCGGGCGATGCCGAAGTCGGCCAGGTAGGCGTGGCCCGCCCGGTCGACCATGACGTTGGAGGGCTTGACGTCCCGGTGCACGAGCCCGGCCGCGTGCGCGGCGTCGATCGCGTCGGCGACCTGGCCCAGCAGGACGAGCAGGTCGTCCGGCGTCAGGCCGTCGGCCAGCAGGCGGTGCAGGTCGACGCCGTCGACGAGCATCATGTCCAGGTAGAGCGTGCCGTCGATCTCGCCGTAGGCGTGCACGGGCACCACGTGCGGGTGGGTGAGCGCGGCGGCGAGCCGGGATTCCCGCCGGAACCGCGCCTCGTACTCCGCGTCGGCGGTCAGCAGCCGCTTGAGCGCGACCGTCCGGTCGTTGGCGGTGTCATGGGCGCGGTGCACCACACCCATGCCGCCCCGGCCGAGCAGCTCGCCCACCCGGTACGGCCCGAACTGCTCCGCCATGCCCCTCCTCTTGTCCCGCCAAGTCAACCGCGCCGGGCCACCGCGTGTTCGGGGTTCGCCGGACAAGGCGGAAGTTTCCGGTTCATCCCGGGACCGGCGGGCGATACCGTCGCCGCATGATCGATTCGAAGCAGGCGGGACCCCGGCACACCTGGCAGATCATCACCGTGCTGGGGCTGTTGACCCTGGTGAACACGTTCGTCCTGGTGATCCTCGCGGTCACCTGGGTGGACGAGGTCGACCACGGCGCGGACTGGGGTGACAAGGAGCTGAACTACGTGGTCTTCGCCGCGGTCTTACAGGCCGCCGCGGTCGGTGCGCTGGTCGCGGCCTGGTTCAAGCGCCTCTGGGGCGCCCAGACCTACCTGGCGATCCAGGGGCTCGCGCTGTTCATCCTGCTGATCACCGCGCCGGAGGCGTTCGGCATCCAGAACATCGTTCCTCTCCTCCTGGCGGGCGTCCTCGTCTCCATGGGCCGCAAGGCGTGGGGCGACAGCACGGCTTCCCGCTGATCCGGTCCGCTCCGCGGTGCACAGCCGAAAGGAGTGGTCAGGTGCGGCATTCAGCCCCCGGTGTGCGGCTGGTCGCCTCCTTGACCGTAAGTTAATTTCAACCATTCTCATAGGTACGAAAACATCGAACCTAGGAGACGTTGGATGCCCCGATCACCCCTGTCGACGCACCGACACCGCCTGAGAGGCATGGCGAGACCTTCGCTCGCCATCGCCACCGCCCTCGGTCTGTTCGCCGCGCTGTCACCCACCACCCAGCAGCCGCTCGACCCCACCCCCGCGTCGATCGCGCCCGAGCTCGTCGCCCAGGTCCGGGCGACCTCGGCGGGCGAGCCGGTGCAGGCGCTGCTGATGCTCCCGAACGCCGAGCTGTCCGGCGACCGCGACGAAGTCCTCGCCGCCCTCCACGACCACGCGGCCGAAACGCAGGCCGACGTCGCCGCGGCCATCGGTGAGACCGCGACCGTGGTGAACCGCTTCTGGCTCACCAACATGCTGCTGGTCGAGTTCCCCGCCGACACCGGCACGCTCGACTCGCTCGCCGCCGTGCCGGGCGTGGAGCAGCTGATCCCGAACTTCGCGGTGGTCGCGCCGGAACCGGTCACGAGCGCCGCCGCCGTCACCCCGGCCGCCGAGCTCACCTGGGGCCTGCAGAAGATCGGCGCGGGGCGGGTCTGGGACGAACTCGGCGTCGACGGCAGTGGCGTCCGCATCGCCACCCTCGACACCGGCGTGGACATCACGCACCCGGACCTGGCCGGCAAGATGGTGTCCGACAACCCGAGCGACGCCAAGCACCCCGGTGGCTGGATGGAGTTCGACGCGACGGGCAACCTCGTCGCCTCCGCACCCCGCGACTCCGCCTACCACGGCACCCACGTGGCGGGCACGATCCACGGCGCCGCGACCTCCGGCACCGCGATCGGCGTCGCGCCCGGCGCCGAGATGATGCACGGCCTGGTGATCCCCGGCGGCAGCGGCTCGTTCGCCCAGGTCGCCGCCGGCATGCAGTGGGCCGTCGCACCGGTCGACGCGGCCGGCAACCCCGCCGGTCGACCGGCCGACGTGGTCAGCATGTCGTTGGGCGGCAACGGTTTCCACACCGCGATGATCCAGCCGACGCGAGCCATCCGCGCGCTCGGCTCGTTCCCCGCCTTCGCCATCGGCAACAACTGCGGCACGGCCGGCACGGCGAGCCCCGGCAACGTGTACGAAGCGGTCGCCGTCGGCGCCACCGACACCTCCGACAGCGTCGCGTCCTTCTCCTGCGGCGCCGTCGTGCGCAAGGACCAGTGGACCGACCCGCCTGCCGACTGGCCCGCCACCTGGGTGAAGCCGGACATCTCCGCACCGGGTGTCGACGTGTACTCGGCCTCGCCCGGCGGCGGCTACCGGACCCTGTCCGGCACCTCGATGGCCACCCCGCACACCGCCGGCGCCGTCGCGCTGATGCTGTCGGCCGCCGGTGACATGCCCGTGTCCGACGTGCTGGACGTGCTCGCGGACACCGCCTTCTGGGACGACCGGTACGCCGGCGCACCGCCCGACACCCGGTTCGGCAAGGGCCGGATCGACGCCTACGAGGCGACGCGGTTCGTCGCGCTGAACTCGGGCGTGCAGGGCAAGGTCACCAACGCCGCGTCCGGCTCGCCGGTGACCGGCGGCACCGTCAGGATCGAGCCGGGCAGCCGCACGGTCACCACGGGCCCGGACGGCACGTTCACCAGCCGGCTCGAACCGGGTGACTACACCGTCGCGGTCGAGGCGTTCGGGTTCGAGAAGGCCACGACGAACGTCACGGTCGCGCCCGACTCCTTCGCCACGGCCGACTTCGTGCTCACACCGGCGCCCTTCGGCCGGGTGACCGGTGTCGCGAAGCTCGACGTGTCCGGTGCCGGCATCCCCGGTGTCGCGGTCAAGGTGCTCGGCGTGCCGAGCGACCTGTCCGCGGTGACCGGCGCCGACGGCACGTACACGATCAACGGCGTGCCCGCGGGCACCTACCGGATCAGCGCGTCGTACCCGGCGTTCCGGGCGCCCGGCGAGGTCGAGGTGACCGTCGTCGCGGGTGAAGCGGCCACGGCCGACTTCGCCTTCGGCGCACCGCCGCGCACGGTGGCGATCGTGGACAGCTCCGAGACGCGGGCCAACCAGTACCGCGACGTCGTGTTCGCGCCACGCGGCATCGGCACCACGTACTACAACTGGGACCAGCTGGACAAGGCGGCGCAGCACGCGACCGTCGTGCTCGGCTACGGCATCCTGTCGTCGAACTACAACGCGGCCAGGTTCCAGGCGTTCCTGGACGCGACGGACGCCAACGGCTCCGGCGTGATCTTCACCGACCACGCCAACACGACCGGCAACGGCATCCGGCAGCTGTCCAAGCACACCGGGCAGCCGGTGTCGACCGGGTACAACTCGGGCGGCAGCACGTCGGCCGTGTCGTACTACGAGGTGACCACCGCGCACCCGATCTTCGACGGGTACGCCGTGGGTGACCGCATCCCGCTCGACGACAGCACGCGGGCGAAGTGGGTGGCGTGGTTCGACGGCTACTCCGGTGACGGCAGGCAGACCATCGCGGGCCTCGGCCGGACGGTCGACGGCGTGATGGGCGGCGGCATCGGCGTCGACCAGCGGGCCACCAACCGGCACGTGCTGCTGTCGCTGCACGGTGTGTCGGCGACCAGGGGCCCCGGCGACTGGACGGCGCAGGCGACCGACCTGTTCCTGAAGGCGATCGACTGGGCGTCGCCCGCGCCGGACCCGAACCAGCCCTACTACGCCCTGCACGACCTGAAGGTGTCGCCGGGTCTGGTGAAGGCCAGCGAGAACGTCACGGTGACGGTCCAGGTCAAGAACGTCGGTTCGTCGGCGGGCACCTACAACGCGGTGCTCAAGGTCGGCGGCGCGGTCCACACGACCACGCCGGTGCAGCTGGCGGCCGGCCAGTCGAAGACCGTCACGTGGACGGTCGACCCCGACGCGCTGGGCACCTTCACGGTCGAGGTCGGCCACCTGACCGGCTCGTTCCGGGTGCGCGCGCCACGCGTCGACCTCGCCGTGTCCACAGTGGACGCGCCGGGCGCCGCCGCGGTCGGCCCGCTGGCCGGTGCGACCGTCGAGCTGATCAGCGGTGGTCAGCCGCGTGGGCTCGGCAAGACCGACGCCGCGGGCAAGCTGTCGTTCGAGATCCCGGACACGGTCGGCCGGTACACCCTCGTGGTGCGCAAGCCGACGCCCGAAGGCGGCGGCGACGCCTACCTGCTGCACCGGGTGATCACCGTGATCGACGACGACGCGATCTCGTTCACGCCGAGGGTGCTGGCGGGCGCGCAGGCCGCGTCCATCGGCGAGAACTTCGCGGTGCGGGCGAACATCGCGCTTGACGCCGCCGACCAGCGGCACACCGGCTCGGTGTTCCTGCGGCCCGCGGGCACCGCGCCACACGGGTACCGCTACGAACCGGGCACGCTGGTGGCGACGCTGGACAAGTACGAAGCGGTCACCGTGCACTCGGTGCAGCACCTCGAACAGGACTGGTTCCTGCCGAGCACGAAGGTCGGCGGGCTCGACTGGACCACCCCGTACGACGTCCCGTTCGCCTTCGGCGGTCCCGCCAAGGTCTCGGTCGGCGACGTGGTGGTCGGCGCGGACGGCCAGGCCACCGTGGACTGGTCGGTGACCGACGCGCACGGCGTGCCGTTCGCGACCGTGATGGCCTCCGACGTGCGGCCGTTCCTGAACCTCCCGGAGCGGGCGGCGCTGGAGGACGTCGAGGGTCTGGTCCGGGCCGCGGCGCCGAACGAGCTGAAGCCGGTCCTGCGGCTGTTCGCGCCGGACGGCAGCCCGGTGCGGGCCGGTTCGATCAACTGGAACGCCCGGCCGTACACGTTCACGGTCGCACCGGGCACGCCGAACGGGGCGTACCGGTTGGCGTTGGACGTGGACACCGGCGGCTACTCCGGTGACCTCACCGGCGAGGCGCGGCTGCGGGTCGGCCCGGAGCCGGTGGCCGACGTGTCCGTGACGGACACGCGCGGGACGTTCGTGCCGGAGACGCACACCCAGTACGACGTGCGCGCGGTCAACAGCGGCACCGCCGACTCCGGGCCGATGGCGTGGACCGTGCGGATCGCGGCCGACCACGCGCTGGCGCCGAAGGACGTGGTCCTGCGGCTGAAGGTGGCCGACAAGTGGCAGCGCGTGGCGCTCACCCACGACGGCGGTGCGCTGGTCGGCACTGTCGTGGCCGACGCGGCGGTGGCCGCCGGTGCGGAGCGGACGTGGCGGATGTCGTTGCTGCTGCGCACCGCCGGGACGTACCACGTCACCGACACGTTCAGCGGCGGCGGCATCTCCGTCACCAACGCCGACGAACTGGTCGTGGCCGCACCGGTGGGCGTCCGGTAGACGTCCGGTAGACGTCCGGTAGTCGACACCGTCCGGTCCCGCGGCACTGTTCGCCGCGGGACCGGACGTTCTTGTCGATCCGTCAGACGTGGTTGAACGCTTGAACCTCCACGCCGCCACCCAACCTCGACAGTTCCCGCGAGGCCGTGCTCCACCTGGCCGACCTCGGGCACCGGCGGATCGCCTTCCTCGGCGACCGGCGGACGTTGTGGACCAGTCAGGAGCGCTACACCGGCTACCTGGAGGGACTCGCGCACGCCGGGCTCAAGCTGCGCGAGGAACTGATCCGTACGGACCTGCGCGGCCCCGACGCGGCGCAGGCCGACACCGAGGCCCTGTTCGCCGTGGCCGCACCGCCGACCGCCCTGTTCGCCGCGCAGAACCTCGTCACTATGCGCGTGCTGCGGGCGCGGGCCCTGCACCACCGGGTCGCGCTGATCAGCTTCGACGACTTCTCCTCGGCGGACATGCCCGAACCGGGTCTCACGGTGGTGCGCCAGGACGTGCCCCTGCTCGGCCGCAAGGCCGCGGAACTGATCTTCGACCGGATCGGGGGCGACCAGTCGCCGCCCGTGCGCCCGCAGACCTGCTGTGGTCGGGTTCGACTACCAGGATTTGTGTCACACCGGTTCGGCCGGGCCCAGGCGCACGCAGCAGTGGCCGGCGGCGGGGGCGAGGCGGGCGGTCAGGCCGGTGGTGGCGAGACCGTCGAGCAGGCCGTCGAGCAGGCAGAGGTTCATGCCGCACACGAGTTCAGTGTGCTGTCGGGCCAGTTTGTGGAACGGGCAGTTGCCCAGGACGATCGAGGTGTCGGGCTCGTCGGTGCGCGGCTCGAACCCGTGGCTCTCCAGCGTCGCCATCACGGTGGACCGGCCGTCCCGGGCGGGCGGCGCGGCGGCTCGGGCCGCCTCACCCAGCTCCTTGCCGACATGGCGGGCGCGTCGGTGCAGGACGACGCTCGGCGGTTCGCCGGAGGTCTCGGCTTCGGCGAGGGCGTCCGCCAGCAGGAGCCCGGCCAGCTCGTAGCGCCGGTCGGGCAGGGAGACCGCGATCTGCTCGGCGGACCGCCGGTACAGCTTCGCCGGCCTGCCCGCGCCGGGACCGGTGCGGCCGGTGCGGCGTTCGTGCACGACCTCCAGCAGTCCTTCCGCCACCAGCCGGTCGAGGTGGAACGCGACCGTGGTGCGCGGTACTCCCATGGCCTCGGCCACCTCGTCACGGCTCGCCGGCGCGGGATGGCGCACCACGAAGTCGTACAGCCGGCGACGGGTCGGCTCGTCGAGCGCCGCGACGGCCGAGATGTGCGTCGGCGACTGGTCAGCCTCACCCATTTCTAAAACCCACTTCTGTTGACGAAATCTCGCGCTGCGTTCTAAGGTTAGCCGAAGTTGTCGATAGAAGGAGGCGTCATGGCTACCGAGGTGTCCGGCGTTCGGTCGGCCGGTCCGGTGTCCCGGTCCGACCCCGCTTACCAGGCGTTTCTGCTCCTGCGAACCGTGTTCACGGTCGCGCCGGTGCTGTTCGGGCTCGACAAGTTCGCCAACCTGCTCGTGGACTGGCCCCGCTACCTGGCCCCGTGGATCGACGGGATCGTGCCGGGTACCGCGCAGCAGGCCATGTACGGCGTGGGGGTGGTGGAGATCGTGGCGGGCGTCGCGGTCGCCGTCGCACCGCGCTTCGGTGGTCTGCTCGTCGCGGCGTGGCTGGCCGGGATCATCGTCGACCTGCTCACCATCCCGGCCTTCTACGACGTGGCGCTGCGCGACTTCGGCCTGCTCGTCGCCGCCGTCGCACTGGCCCGGCTGGCGGCGAAGTACGCACCGGCTCGCGGGCGGGCGGCGTGAACGGGCTCGCGCGGACGTCCTCCATCCTCCCCCCACCCGCGGGTTCGCACCGACGGCTCCAGTCGGTCCACGGGCACGACGGCGTTGACCTGGAAGCGGCGCAGCGGGCGGTGGCCGACCTGCTGACCGCGCTCGGCCGGAACCCTGCGTCCGAGCACCTGGCCGACACGCCCAAGCGGGTCGCCCACGCCTACGCCGAGATGCTCACCCCGCGCGAGTTCGACCTGACCACGTTCCCCAACGACGAGGGCTACGACGAACTCGTGCTGGCCCGCGACATCCCGGTCCAATCGCTGTGCGAACACCACCTCCTCCCGTTCCACGGTGTCGCCCACGTGGGGTACCTGCCCGGGGAGCGCATCCTCGGCCTGTCCAAGCTCGCCCGCGTGGTCGAGCTGTTCGCCCGTGACCTCCAGGTGCAGGAACGGCTGACCAAGCAGGTGGGGGACTGGCTGCTGGAGCACCTGACGCCCCGCGGTGTCGGCGTCGTCATCGAGGCCGAGCACCTGTGCATGTCGTTGCGCGGCGTCCGGGCCACCGGCTCCCGCACCGTCACCTCCGCCATGCTGGGAGTGCTCCGCGAGGACGCCCGCACCCGGCAGGAGTTCTTCGCCATGGCGGGCGTCCCCAGGTGACCGACCGCGAGGTCGGCCGGCGGTCGTCAGACGTGCGGTCCGCGCGGTGGGTACATGGCGGCGCACGTGATCACCAGCGAGGCGAGGACGGCCACCGTCATGAGGGTGGTGATCAGCACGTCGACGAGCCATTCGAAGAGCATGGTCAGTCCAGTGGTGAGGTGGCCCTGTCGCCTGGCGGGTGGGCGCGGGCCTCGGCCCGTCGCAGGCTGGACAAGCTGGTCAGCGTGACGACGGCGAGGACGACGATGATCACGGCCAGGGAGACCGGTGTGGGGATCTCGGGCACGCCCGGCCAGATGCCGTGCGCCCAGTGCAGCACCAGCTTCACCCCGATGAACGCGAGGATGATCGCCAGTCCGTGGTTGAGGTGGACGAGCTTCGCGAGCGCGGTGTGCAGCACGAAGTACAGGGCGCGCAGGCCGAGCAGGGCGAAGGCGTTCGTGGCGAACACCAGGTAGGGGTCCTCGGTGATGCCGTAGACGGCCGGCACCGAGTCGACGGCGAACACCACGTCGGTCGCGAAGACCGCCACCACCACGACCGCCAACGGCGTGAGCGCGCGTCGGCCGTGCTCGCGGACGGTCAGGTGGGCGCCGTGGTACTCGTCGGCGACCGGCATCAGCCGGCGCAGCAGCCGGACCGACCGCATCCGGGAGATGTCGCGCTCGGCAGCGACGCCGGTCATCGCCTCGTGGAGGATCTTCACCGCCGAGGCGAACAGGACCAGGCCGAAGACGACGAACGCCCAGGTGCCGGCCGCCAGCATCGCCGCGCCGGCCGCGATGAACACGCCACGCAGCACGAGGGCACCGACGATGCCGTAGAGCAGGACGCGTTGCTGCACCTCGGACGGCACCGCGAACGCGGCGAGCAGCAGCATGAACACGAACAGGTTGTCCACCGACAGGGACTTCTCGACCACGAACCCGGTCATGAACTCCAGCGCCGGGGTGCTGCCGAAGGCGTTGTACAGCCAGAGCCCGAACACCACGGGCAGGGCGAGGTAGAAGACCGACCACCCGACGGCCTCCCGCATCGACACCTCGTGCGGGCGGTGGGTGACGACGAAGTCGGCGATCAGCAACGCCACCAGGACGGCGATGCTGACCAGCCACAAGCCCGGCGACCCGACCGGACTCGCCGCTACTGCCGCTGACAGGGGCACGAAACCTCCTCGAACAATCGCTGTTCGAGGTCTCCTTCACCCTTGCGGGTGGCCTCCCGGGGACATCGATCGAGATGTCCGTACTGACCGGGTAGACGCTTGGGAAGTACTCCCCTCGCGCCCAGTATCGGGCACCGCCGCCGTTCAGTAAAGGCCTGGTAAAGGTCATCGTCCGATCAGGTTCCGATCGTGGGGGCGTCGGGTCGTGCCCGCCGGGCTTCGGCACGTGGTCGGCGATGGGCGGTCACCGCCGTGCGGCCGGTCGCCGGCGTGGGATTGTTCCGTCCTTTGAGGACGGACAGGTTCGACTGCGGGACGCCGATCTCCGGTATTCGGTGGTTCCGCTACAGCGGACAGTGCCGGGAAGTCGGGCTTGCGCGATCGGCCGGTGCGGTGCGGATCATTCCCGCCAGGTCGACTCGAAGGGGCCACGTCGCCTTCGGCCTGTGAGCGGGCACACCCGGTCGACGCCGAGCGTTGGTGGCGTGCCGTCACGTTGCGTGACGAGTGGCAGGCGCACGCACCGGCGATCGGGCTCCGACCGTGCCGCCAGAGGCAAACCGCACACCCTCACCGCCGATCGCAACGTCGCCCGGTGGACCGGCAGGGTGCTGGACCCGTCAGGCCTGGGCGTGGCGTACGTGGAGAACCCCGCGCCCGGCCTACCTCGTGCACCCGAGCACGGGGCGACCGGCATCACACCAGGTCCGGCTCGTGCGCCGCCGGCGTCGCCGACCAGCGCGGTGACCAATCCGGCGCACGATCGGCGCCGAAGCACGAGTGACAGCACAATCGCTTGATCGGTGGCGCCGCCATCGGGCACGAGGCGTCGGAGAAGGCGGACACGTGCTCGGGTTGATCGGAAGGGACGCGATGACAGGGCGTGAGCGCAAGCTCCGGTCCGTGTCGGTTGCCGGGGCCGGTGACGCCGGTGATGTGGGTGGCGCGTCGGCCGAGGAGTTGCTGTGCATGGTGG
>NZ_JNXC01000046.1 GCF_000716595.1 Saccharothrix sp. NRRL B-16314 | reverse complement strand
TTATGGTGCGACATAACAGCGGTGCAGGTCTTTCACCTCCACATTGGTTGACAGCGCCTCGTGGCGCACCCCCGGAAAAGCACATCCCCGATCCCGGGCATGCAGCGCCTTGCGCTGCGCGACACTCACCGTCCGCTTCGTCCGCCCCAAATCCATTACCTCGGAATCGCTGCCCATCACCACGGGGAGAACTTTCGCGTCGCACGCGATCCGCCGAGCTTGGGCGGCACTCAGGTAACGGTCGCCGTCCAACACCGCGTGCCCCACACCCCGCCGCAGCGTCTCCAGGTCGACCGTGACGCTGATGTGCGGACGTTCCCCCGCCTCCGACGGCAGGTCACCCGACCGCGACGCGAGCGACACGATGTCGGCGAAGGCCTCGCCGAACCGGTGCGCCCGGTCCTTCGGCCCTTCCGGACGCGGCGTCGCGAGTGGTTCCAGCATCGCGGTGAACCGGGCACCGGTCTCCGCCGACACCTCACCCCAGAACTCCACCCGTCCACCCGGCAGATCCCGCACGTACAACACGTCCGCCGGTTCGGCCGCAGGTTCGTCCAGCTCGTCCACCGAGTCCTGCTCGACCCGGTCCCGGATGCGGTCGGCGAGCTGGCGGACCACCTTCGGCTCCACGGACCCGGCCGCCTCGACCAGGATTTCCTCCGACCAGTCCGGCAACTTCAACGTCGTGACGGCCCTCGTCAACTCCCGCAGATGGCCCTCCGACAACGTCCCTTCGGCCAGTGCCGCGCCGGCGGCCCGGTACAGCGGCGGTAGCGGCTGCCCGGTCGGTGTGGTGGACGGCAGGAACAACTCCACCTGCGCGATCCACTGCTTCACCTCCGCCGGATTCGCCCGCACCAAAGCCCGGTACGAATCCAGGTCATAACCACACCGCAACACCTGTGCCAGCAATTCCAGCCGCCGCCGGTGCGATGCCCGAATCGACGCTTCCGCCTCCGCGATGGCGGCGAACACGTCGTCCTCGGTCAACAACACCGGCGAAACATCCATACCTCGAACAATAGTCGAACAGGCATTCGCAGGTCATCACTCGACCGTGTAAGAAAATCGGTCGAAAACAAATGCGCACCGTCATCGATCGCACTGAGGGATGAATGCGATTGTCGAGCCCCGCGCGTCAGTCCAGACCCTGGCCCTGCTGGGCGGTGCGGCTGCCTCGGCGGGCGGCGGACCGTTGCCAGGCGAACACGCCGTAGCCGATGATCCCCAGCAGTCCGCCGGTGAGGCACGTCCACACCAGGACCGTGTCGTCCCGACCGAACAGCAGCACGCCGACCAGCGCCAGCAACCACAGCGCCGTGCCCGCCACGATCGCGGGCACCGGATCCGCCAGCCTGGGCGGTAGCGGGGGTGGGGGCGGGAGGGGTGTTGCGTCCTGTTCGGCCACGTCCGGCAGGCTACCTCGCTGAAACACGGGTGGGGCACGCTCTGCCTGCTCAGCCGACGGCACCCCCGCCTGGCCGCACAATTGCCCAGCCCGAGCCGCACAGACCCAGGAGACGCGATGGCCACCGCCGAGACACCCGCCGCCGACACGCCCGCCGGTGGCCCGGCCCGTTCCAAGCTGGACGGGTTCTTCAAGATCTCCGAACGCGGCTCGTCGGTCGGCCGGGAGGTGCGCGGTGGGCTGGTCACGTTCGTGACCATGGCCTACATCGTCGTGCTGAACCCGCTGATCCTGGGCAGCTTCGCCGCCGACGACCCCGGCGCGAAGGTCGACGTGCTCGGCAACATCCTCACCATCCCGCAGGTCGCGGCGGTCACGGCGCTGGTCGCCGGTGTCATGACGATCCTCTTCGGCCTCGTCGCCAACTACCCGTTCGCCCTCGCCACCGGCCTGGGCATCAACTCGTTCGTCGCCGTCACGATCGTCCCGCAGATGTCCTGGCCCGAGGCGATGGGCCTGGTCATGGTCAACGGGCTCGTGGTCCTCCTCCTGGTCGTCACCGGCGTCCGGACCGCCGTGTTCAACGCCGTCCCCGCCGAGCTCAAAGCGGCCATCGCGGTCGGGATCGGGTTGTTCATCTGCTTCATCGGCCTGGTCGACGCGGGTTTCGTGCGCCGTCTGCCGGACGCGGCGGGCACGACGGTGCCGGTCGGCCTCGGCATCAACGGCTCGATCGCCTCGTGGCCGACGCTCGTCTTCGTCGTCGGACTCGTCCTCACCGGCATCCTGGTCGCCCGCAAGGTCAAGGGTGCGATCCTCATCGGCGTCCTCGCCGCCGCCGTCCTGTCCATCGTGATCGAGGCCATCGTCAAGGTCGGCCCGTCGAAGGGCGTGAACCCCTCCGGCTGGAACCTCGGCTACCCCGCCCTCCCCGACCAGGTGTTCGGCCTGCCGGACCTCTCCCTCCTCGGTGACGTCTCCTTCGGCGCGTGGACCAGGATTCCGGCGCTCGCCGCCGCGCTGCTCGTCTTCACGCTGGTGCTCACCGACTTCTTCGACACCGTCGGCACGATGACCGGCCTGGGCAAGGAAGCCGGCCTCATCGGCAAGGACGGTCAGCTCCCGGGCGTCTCGAAGGCCCTGTTCGTCGACGGTGTCGGCGCGGTCGCGGGTGGGGCGGCGTCGTCGTCGTCCAACACCGTCTACATCGAGTCGGCGTCGGGCATCGCGGAGGGCGCGCGGACCGGGCTGGCGAACGTCGTCACCGGCCTGCTGTTCCTCGCCGCCATGTTCCTCACCCCGCTGTACGCGGTCGTGCCGATCGAGGCGGCGGCGCCCGCGCTGGTCATCGTCGGCGCGCTGATGATCATCCAGATCCGGGAGATCGACTTCACGGACTTCTCCGTCGGCCTGCCCGCGTTCCTCACCATCGTGGTCATGCCGTTCACGTACTCCATCGCGAACGGCATCGGCGCGGGGTTCGTCAGCTACGTGGTGCTGCGCGCGCTCACCGGACGGGCGCGCAGCGTGCACCCGCTGATGTGGGTCGTCGCGGCGGCGTTCGTCGTCTACTTCGGCATCGGACCGATCCAGGCCCTTCTCGCGGGCTGAATGGAGGAGTTCACATCCTGGGCGGCGAGATCGTGAGGTATGCTAACTACGTGACGGAGACCGAGGCGGAAGCGGGACTGGCAAGCCGACTGCGGCTGGCCGTGGTCCGGCTGACCCGTCGACTCCGCGCGCAGCGGGTGAACTCCGCGATCTCGCTCACCCAGGTGTCCGCGCTGTCCACGCTGCACAAGTGCGGACCGCTGACGCCGGGCGAGCTGGCCGCCAAGGAAGGCGTCCAGCCACCGTCGATGACCAGGGTGATAGCGGCTCTCGAGGAGTACGGGTTCGCCACGCGCCGCCCGCACCCCACCGACGGCCGCCAGGCCATCGTGGAGCTGAGCGCGACGGGGCTCGACTACATCAACGAAGAGGTGTCCGCCCGGGAAGCCTGGCTGGACAAGCGGTTGGCCGAGCTGACACCGGAGGAACGGGGCGTGCTGTCGCGCGCCGCCGAGATAATCGACAGGATGGCGGGGCAGTAACGACGTGCCGGCGTACGCGGGTGGGGCAGAGACCGATCAGCTCGATCGCAACACAGCCGCACCCCCGTCCCGACGTCCGAAACCGCAGCGCTCCGGCATGTTCGGTTCGCTCCGCGTCCGCAACTACCGCCTGTACGCGTCCGGCCAGGTCGTCTCGCTCATCGGCCTGTGGATGCAGCGCGTCGCGCAGGACTGGCTGGTGCTGGAGCTGTCCGACGGTTCGGCCGTGGCGCTCGGCGTCGCTGCCGCGTTGCAGTTCGCACCCACGCTGTTCCTCTCGCTGTGGGCCGGTGTGCTGGCCGACCGGATGGACAAGCGCAAGCTGCTGCTGTTCCTGGAGAGCGCGCTCGCGCTGTGCGCCCTCGCCCTCGGCCTGATCGACGTCACCGGGGTCGCGCAGCTGTGGCACGTCTACGCGCTGTGCCTGCTGATGGGCGCGGTCAGCGCGGTGGAGACGCCGGTCCGGCAGAGCTTCGTGGTCGAGATGGTCGGCCGCGACCAGCTCACCAACGCCGTCGCGTTGAACTCGATGACGTTCAACCTGGCCCGGATGGTCGGCCCGGCGGTCGCCGGTGTGCTGATCGTCGTCATCGGCACCGGCTGGGTGTCCATCATCAACGCGGTCACGTTCGCCGCTGTGCTGCTCGGCCTCCTGCTGATGAACGCCGCCAAGCTGTACCGGCTGGACCCGGTGCCGCGCGAGAAGGGCCAGCTGCGCGAGGGCCTGCGGTACGTGCGGCAGCGGTCGGACCTGGTGATCCTGCTGGTCCTGGTGTTCTTCATCAGCACGTTCGGGCTGAACTTCTTCGTCACGCTGGCCGTCCTGGCCCGCAACACCTTCGGCGGTGACGCCGACGCGTACGGGCTGCTGTCCACGATGCTGGCCATCGGCACGTTCGCGGGTGCGACGCTCGCCGCCCGGCGCAGCACGCGGGGCAAGCCGAGGCTGCGGTTGCTGATCATCGGCGCGCTGGCGTTCGGCGTGCTGGAGGTCGTGGCGGGCCTGATGCCGACGATGTGGCTGACGGGGGCGATGCTGATCCCGGTCGGGATCGCCATGATGACGTTCACGACCACCGCGAACGCGACCGTGCAGCTGGCCGTGTCGCCGGAGATGCGCGGCCGGGTCATGGGCCTCTACATGCTGGTCTTCCTGGGTGGCACGCCGGTCGGCGGACCGGTCATGGGCTGGCTCGCCGAGCACTTCACCGCCCGCGCGCCGATCGTCTTCGGCGGCGCGGTGTCGATCGTGGTGGCCGTGGTGGGCGGGATCGTGCTGGCCCGACGGGGTGGCATCACCCTGCCGGCGTACCGCCTGCGCCTGCGCCGCCGCGCCCGCCGTTGACCGCACGGCGGCGTTGACCGCACGGCGGCGCTGACCGCAGGACGGCGCTGACCGCACGACGGCGCTGACCGCAGGACCACCGCTGAACGCACGGCAGGCGGCGGCGCGTCCGACAATGGCCGGGTGGTCATCGCAACGGACTGGGTCCGGCTGCTCGTCGTCTGTCTGATCTTCACCGCGGTCGCCGGCGCGGTGGTGCGGTGGGCCGGGCTGGCGTCGCCCCGGCCGGTGGTGCGGGCGGCCGTGCGGGCGGCGGCGCAGCTGGCGGCGGTGTCGGCGGTGATCACCGTGGTGCTGGCGTCGCTGCCGCTGACGGCGGGTTTCCTGGTGCTGATGGCGGCCGTGGCCACGGGCACGTCCGCCGCGCGCACCAAGACGGGCCGGCGCGGCGCGTGGGTGGCCGCCGCGATCCTCGCCGGTACGGTGCCGGCGATCGCGGCCCTGGTGGCGAGCGGCCTGGTGCCGTTGCGGGGTATCGCGCTGGTGCCGGTCGGCGGCATCCTCATCGGCGGCGCGATGACCGCCACCACGCTGTCCGTCCGCCGGTCGCTCGACACGCTGCGGGACCGGCACGGGGAGTACGAGGCGGCGTTGGCGCTCGGGTTCGGCGAACCGGTCGCGGTGCGCGAGCTGATCCGGCAGCCGGCGGCGGAGGCCCTGATCCCGGCGCTGGACCAGACCCGGACGGTGGGCCTGGTGACGTTGCCCGGCGCGTTCGTCGGGATGCTCCTCGGTGGTGCGCCGGTGTGGCAGGCGGGCGCGTTGCAGCTCGTGGTGCTGCTGGGCCTGCTGGCGGTCGAGGCGGTGGCGATCGCGGTGGTGGTCGAGCTGGTCGCGCGCGGTTTCGTGCGCAGGACTGGTGCGACGACAGAAGTTAGGCTAACCTAAGTCTCGTCGCTTCGTGGTGGGAGCGGCAGTCAGTTCGGGAACAGACGAGGCCCCGCCTCCCGGCCGTACCACCGGGAGGCGGGGCCTCGTCGCGCCCGGGACGAGACCGGAAAACGGGATGCCGTCCGCGGGCGGTCCTGTCACGATCGGACCGTGTTGACAGCCAGGAACGTGACGCTGTCCTTCGGTCCCCGGATCGTGCTCTCGGAGGTGGATCTCGATGTTCCCGCAGGTGAACGCGTAGGCCTGGTCGCGCCGAACGGCGTCGGCAAGTCGACCCTGCTGCGGGTGCTGGCGGGTGAGCTGACACCGGAAACGGGCACCGTCACCGCGCGCGGGGTGGTCGCCCACCTGACCCAGGAAACCGACATCCGGCCCGGTGAATCGTTGCGGGACCACCTGGCCCGTCGGACCGGCGTCGCGTCCGCCGTCCACGAGTTCGAGCGCGCCACGCAGGCCCTGACCGACGGCACGCCGGGAGCCGAGGACGCCTACGCGCGGGCGTTCGACCTGTGGACCGCGTCCGGCGCCGCCGACTTCACCGAACGCGCCGACGAGGTGTGCGACCGGCTCGGCCTGCCCGCGACCCTGCTGGACGAACGCGGCTCCGGTGAGCTGTCCGGTGGCCAGTCGGCGCGGCTCCGGCTCGCCGCCGTGCTGCTGACCACGGCCGACGTGCTGCTGCTGGACGAGCCGACGAACGACCTCGACCTGCACGGGCTGGACCTGCTCGAATCGCACGTCCTGCGCAGCACCGCCGGCATGGTCCTGGTCAGCCACGACCGCGAGTTCCTGGCCCGCACCGCGACCGCGATCGCCGAGCTGGACGAGTTCAGCCACGGCGTGACCGTGTTCGGCGGCGGGTGGGAGGCCTACCTCCAGGAGCAGGCCAACGCGCGGCGGCGGGCGCAGGAGGATTACGAGGCGTACGCGGCGAAGCGCGACACGTTGACGCAGCGGGCCCGGCAGACGCGGGAGTGGTCGCGGCAGGGCGTGCGGCGCAACGCGAAGTCGGACGAGAGCGACAAGTTCATCAAGTTCTTCCGCAAGCAGGGCGCGGAGAACCTGACCGCCAAGGCGTCCATTGTGGACCGTCAGCTGGCCAGGCTGGAGGAGGTCGAGGAGCCGCGCGAGCCGTGGGAGCTGCGGTTGACGCTGCCGAGCGCGGGACGGGGCAGCCAGGTCGCGTTCACGTTGCGCGGCGCGGTGGTGAGCCGCGGTGACGTGACGCTCGGGCCGATCGACCTCACCGTCGGCGCGGGGGAGCGGTGGCGGATCACCGGGCCCAACGGTTCCGGCAAGTCCACGCTGCTCGGAGCCCTGCTGGGGCGTCTGCCGCTCGACGCGGGCGATCGCGCCCAGGGGCCGGCGGTGGTGGTGGGCGAGGTGGACCAGGTGCGCGCCGACTTCGCCGTGCCCGAGTCCGTGCTGGAAGTCGTGACCGCCCAGACCGGCCTCGCGGAGGTGGAGGCGCGGACGTTGCTGGCGAAGTTCCGCGTCGGGGCGGACGCCGTGCTGCGGCCCGCGCGTTCGCTGTCGCCGGGCGAGCGGACCAGGGCGGGGCTGGCCGTGCTCCAGGCCAGGGGCACGACGTGCCTGGTGCTGGACGAGCCGACCAACCACCTCGACCTGGCCGCGATCGAACAACTCGAACAGGCGCTGGAGGACTACGGGGGCACGCTGCTGCTGGTGACCCACGACCGGCGGTTGGCCTCCGCCGTGGGGGTTGACCACACCTTGGACGTGCGGAGCCTGGCAAGATAGGCGCATGGGCACCGAGGAGGACTGGCCGATCGAGCAGACGTGGTCACTGCGCAACACACATTGGCACGCCTATGTGGAGCACACGTCGCTCGACCACGCCTCCCCGCGCCAGGAGCGCCTGGAGCGGACGCCGGAAGAGGTCCTGACCACCCCGACCGAGGTCGCGGCGTGGCTGGAGGTCAACCTGCGGAGCGCGACGAAACCCGAGGAGGCCGGGAAGAAGCGGGCCAAGGACGAGCGGGACTTCTCCGACTCGAACCGGGTGCACGCCTCCCTCGCGTCCGCGGGCGAGAGCATCTACACCGGCGTGAAGGGCATGTTGACCCTCGCGGTGGAGGCGGTCACGCCGGACGAGTGCCGCAGTTCGCACGACGGCGCCGACGTCGCGCCCCTGAAAGCCGGCCGCCGCCGCTGACCGGCGTCCCGCCCTCCACGGCAGCACGCCACGCCACCACGACCCCGGACGTGCCCGCCGCGCCTCGACAGCGCGGCGGGCTGACGAGCGGGTTACAAGCCCACGGGCCAGGTGTGGACGGGTTCGCCGGCGTGCGACAGCTCGACGTACTGCTCGAGCATGGCTCTCAGGGCGGTGTCCCGGTCGGCCCCCCGCTCCTCCAGCAGCGCCACCGTGTCGCGCTGCCACTGCGACCCCGTGCGCCGCGCCAGGCACCGCGCCTCGATCACCCCGAGGTAGCGTTCGCGCGCCGCGTCGGACACGCCGCACGCGCGCAGCCCGTCATGGGCGAGCGGCAGGAGTCGGCGGAGGACCAGTTCGTCCGGTGGCACCCAGCCGATGCCCGGCCAGTAGAGCTGCGCGCCCATGCCGTGCCGTGAGCCGGCGTACAGGTTCTCCTCCGCCGCGTGGAACGACATTTGTGTCCACAAAGGACGTTCCAGGGTGGTGAGGGCCCGCTGGGCGCCGTAGAAGAACGCGGCGTTGGCCATCGTGTCGAGCACCGTCGGCCCGGCCGGCAGCACCCGGTTCTCCACCCGCAGGTGCGGCACGCCGTCGACCACGTCGTACACCGGCCGGTTCCACCGCCACACGGTCCCGTTGTGCAGCCGCAACTCGGTCAACGACGGTGTGCCGCCCGACCCGAGCACGTCCAACGGGTCCTCGTCACCGGTCTCCGGCAGCAACGCCGGGAAGTACCGCACGTTCTCCTCGAACAGGTCGAAGATCGACGTGATCCACCGCTCGCCGAACCACACCCGCGGCCGGACGCCCTGGTTCTTCAGCTCCTGCGTGCGGGTGTCCGTCGCCTGGAGGAACAGCGGTATCCGGGTTTCGTGCCACAGCGCCCGCCCGAGCAGGAACGGCGAGTTCGCCGCGATCGCCACCTGCACCCCGGCCAACGCCTGCGCCACGTTCCAGTGCGCCGCGAAGTCGTCCGGCGCGACCTGCAAGTGCAGCTGCACGGACGTGCACGCCGCCTCCGGCATGATGGATTCCGCGTAGCTGGACAGCTTCTCGCCCGCCCGGCCCGGCAGCGGCGCGCCTTCCATGGACAGCACGACCTCTTCACCGCGCGCCGCGAGGATCTGGTCGTTCAACGTCGTGTACCGCGCCTGCTGCGACAGCCACCGCCGCTCGAAGTGCTCCTGCCGCAACGTCGGCAGCACCCCGATCATCACGATCGACGTCCCGGCGTCGTGCGCCTTGTCGTCGGCCGACGCCAGCGTGGAGACCAGCTCCCGCTCCAGGTCGAGCGTCTCGTTCCCGGCCAGCTCGCGCGGCGGGACGTTGACCTCCAGGTTGTGCTGACCCAGTTCCAGCGTGAACGACGGGTCGTCGATCTTCTCCAGCACCTCGGAGTTGGCCATCGCGGGCCGGCAGGCGCCGTCGACCAGGTTCAGCTCTATCTCCAGCCCCATCTGCTGTCGGGGGAAGGAGAAGCTCTCCTCCACCAGCATGGTTCCCAGGGCGTCCATGCACCGCTGCATGCGCTCGCGGTAGCGCTGGCGGTCCTCTCTGGTGAACGTCCGACTGGACACATCCGTACCCATGCCGCCTCCCAATCGGTAAGGGCTGCTCCGGCGGGCTTAGCGGAGGCCAACCGTGACACAGCAATTACCGGCCCGCCAGCGTCCAAATCGGTGCTCTCTGTCACGTGCTGGTAACAATCAGCGAGAACGTGCTGGTTATCGCCGTGTGGGACACTTCACCTGTGATCGAGATCGACGATCCGGCCGACCCCCGGCTGGACGACTTCCGGGACCTGTCGACGGCAGACCGCCGGCCGGACCGCCCCGGCGGACGGGGACTGGTGATCGCCGAGGGCGTGGTGGTCGTCGAACGCCTCCTCGACTCGCCCTTCCCGGTGCGCGCGCTGCTCGGCGTGCGCCGCCGCGTGGAAGCGCTGGGCGAACTCCCCGCCCCCGCGTACGTCACGTCCGCCGAGGTCATGGCCGAGGTGGTCGGGTTCCACCTCAACCGGGGCGTGCTGGCCGCCGCCGACCGCGCACCGCAACCGGACCTCGCCGGGCTCGTCGCGTCGTCCCGCCGGCTGGCCGTGCTGGAAGGCGTCGGTGACCACGAGAACCTCGGCTCGTTGTTCCGCAACGCCGCCGCGCTCGGCATCGACGGCGTGCTGCTGGGCCCGGGGTGCAGCGACCCGCTGTACCGGCGCAGCGTCCGCGTCTCGATGGGTCACGTGCTGCGCGTGCCGTTCGCGTCGGTGCCGGACCTAGCCGAGGGCTTCGAACTGCTGCGCCACAACGGTTTCACGGTCGCCGCCCTCACGCCGCGCGCGGACGCGACCGGCTTGGCCGACGCCGGGCTGCGCGGGCGGAAGGTCGCCGTGCTGCTCGGTTCGGAGGGTCCGGGGCTCACCGAGGAGACCATCGCGGCGGCCGACGTGGCCGTCCGCATCCCCATGGCGGGCGGGGTGGACTCGCTGAACGTGGCGACGGCCGCCGCGATCGCCTTCTACGCGATCGTTTGAGCCGCTAGGTTCTGACCGAGCAGAGGAGGACGTAGGTGGAACTGCGGGTCCAGGACGGCAAGGCCGTGCTCGCGGGCCGCGACGACGCGGGCGAGCGGGAAGTCGACCCCCACACCCTCCCGCTCGGCGCAGGCCTCGCCGACGCGTTGCACGAGTGGGCGAAGGTGGCGGACGCGGTGGTGCGCACCGACACGCCGTCCGACGGCGCCGCGAGCGCCCTCGTGACCAGGCGCGGGCGCCAGTTGGCGGGCCGGTTGGCCGCCGACATGCGCACGCCGGTCGAGTACACCGATCCCGTGACCGGTGAGCTGGTCGTCGTCGACGCGCCCCCCGAGTCCGAAGCCGAGGCCGGAGCCGAAGCCGGGACCGGGCCGGAGTCGGTCGAGGAAGCGGAGGCCGGCCAGGAGGCGCCGGAGCCCGAGGAGGAAACCCCCTGGGGCACCGGCCTGACCGTCACCCTGATCACCGCCGCCGTGGTGACGTTCACCGTGTTCACCCTGTCCGTCGGCCTCGGTGAGACCAGCCAGTGGCTCGCGCTGCTGGCGAACGCCCTGGTGGTCGGCGGCATCGCACCGTCCGTGTGGCTGGCCCGCAACACGCCGGTGTGGCGGTGGGTCGCCTACGGCGTCGTCGCGGGTGTCCTCGCCGCCTGGCTCTCCCTCCTGCTGAACACCCTGCTCTGACGACTCCTGCCCTGACGACTCCTGCCCTGACGACTCCTGCCCTGACGACTCCTGCCCCGACCGGTCACGCCAGGGACTCCCGCCAGGCGGTGTGCAGGGCGGCGAACCGGCCGCGCCCGCCGATCAGCTCGTCGGGCGTGCCGTCCTCCACCACCCGGCCGTCGTCCAGCACCAGCACCCGGTCGGCGATCATCACCGTCGACAGCCGGTGGGCGATGATGAACGCCGTCCGGTCGGCCAGCACGGTCTCCAGCGCGCTCTGCACCGCGCGCTCGGTCGGCACGTCCAGGCTGGACGTCGCCTCGTCCAGCACCAGCACCGCCGGGTCGGCCAGGAACGCCCGCGCGAACGCCACCATCTGCCGCTGCCCGGCGGAGAGCCGCCCGCCGCGCTTGCGCACGTCGGTGTCGTAGCCCTCGGGCAGCGCCCGGATGAACCCGTCCGCGCCGACCGCCAGCGCCGCCGCCTCGATCTCGTCCCGCGTCGCCGACGGGCGGCCCAGCGCGATGTTCTCCGCCACCGACCCGTCGAACAGGAAGTTCTCCTGCGTCACCATGACGACCGCGCGCCGCAGGTCGACGTCGGCCACGGACCGCAGGTCGACCCCGTCCAGCAGCACCGCGCCGGACGTCGGGTCGTAGAACCGGGCGACCAGCTTGGCCAGCGTGGTCTTGCCCGCGCCGGTCGCGCCGACCAGCGCCACCGTCTGCCCGGCGGGCACGGCCAGGTCGAACGTCGGCAGCACCACCGGTGTCGTGTCCGAGTACCGGAACCCGACGTGGTCGAACCGCACCGACCCGTGCACGTCGCCGAGCGGCGTCGGCTCCTCCGGCTCGGGCACCTCGGGCCGTTCCTCCAGCAGGCCGGAGATCTTCTCCAGCGCCGCCGTCGCCGACGCGTAGGCGTTGGCGAACATCGCGAGCTGGTCGAACGGGTCGTAGAACCGCCGCACGTACAGCGTGAACGCGGCCAGCACGCCCAGCTCCAGCTGCCCGCCCGCGACCCGCAGCGCGCCCCAGGCGAGGATCACCGCCAGCGACAGGTTGCCGATCACCCGCACCAGCGACGTGAACGCCGCCATCACGCCCATCGCGTCGGTGTTGGCGTCGCGGAACCGCCCGTTCAGCTCGCCCATGATCTTCTCGTTGCGGCGCTCGCGGCGGAACGCCTGCACCGCGCGGATGCCGTTCATGGTCTCCACGAACTGGACGATGATCTTCGCGATCGCGCCGCGGGTGCCGCGGTAGGCGTGGCCGGAGCGGCGGTTGAACCAGCGGGTGAGCAGGATCAGCGGCAGGAACCCGGACAGCACCACCAGCGCCAGCGGCACGTCCAGGTACAGCAGCACCACGGAGATGCCGAGCAGCGACAGCATCGACGTGAAGAACCCGTCCAGGCCCTCCTCCACGAGGTCCTGCAACGAGTCGACGTCGCTGGTCAGCCGGGAGATCACCTTGCCGGACGTGTACTTCTCGTGGAACGAGACGGACAGCCGCTGCACGTGCCGGAAGACGCGCTCCCGCAGCACCAGCAGCATGTCCTGGCCGATCCGGCCGGTGAGCCGGACGAACGACCAGCGCAGCAGCGTCGCGGTGATCGCCGCCACCACGTACCCGCCGACGCACCACGCCAGGGTGTCCGGCCGGCCGTCCAGCGCGGCGGGCACCCCGGCGTCGATGGCCGCCGCGATCAGCAGCGGCCCGGACAGGTTGACCAGGTTCTCCGCCACCACGATCACCAGCGCGAGGATCGCCGCCCTGGTGTGCGGGCGGACCAGCTCGCCCAGCAGCCGCCGCGACCGGGCCTGCAACTTCACCCCGGTCGCGTGGTCCACGTCGACGTCCTCGGCGGCGACGCCCCGCCACTCCTCCTCGCCTTGCGCCGTCGGCTCGGTGGTCGTCACGCCGCCACCTCCTCATCCTCCATAGTGGACAACAGGTTCCGGTACTCCTCGTTGTCCGCCAACAGCTGCGTGTGGGTGCCGGTGGCCGCGATCCGGCCGTCGACGAGCATCGCCACCCGGTCGGCCAGCTGCACGGTGCTCGGCCGGTGCGCGACGACCAGCGCCGTCACGCCCTTGAGCACGCGGCGCAGCGCGGCCTCCACCTCGGCCTCGGTGTGCACGTCCAACGCGGACAGCGGGTCGTCCAGCACCAGCACCGCCGGGTGCCCGACGACCGCCCGCGCCAACGCCAGCCGCTGCCGCTGGCCGCCGGACAGGGAAAGCCCTTGCTCGCCGATCCGGGTGTCCAGGCCCCACGGCAGGGCGTCCACGAACTCCTCGGCCCGCGCCACCTCCAACGCCTCGCGGACCCGTTTCCCGCCCACGTCCTTCGCGCCGAGCGCCACGTTCTCGGTGACGCTCGCGGAGAACAGGATCGGCTCCTCGAACGCCGTGCCGACGACCCGGCGCAGCTCGGCCAGGTCCAGCTCGCGCACGTCCACGCCGTCGAGCGTGACGCGCCCGTCCGTGACGTCCGCCAGACGCGGCACCAGCGCGGTGACCGTCGTCTTGCCCGAGCCGGTCGCGCCGACCAGCGCCACCGTCTCGCCAGGCCGGATGTCCAGGTCGACGCCGCGCAGCACCTCGTGCTCCGCGCCGGGGTGCCGGTAGCGCACCCCCTCGAACCGCACGTGCCCGAGCACCGGCGTGGCCACGGGCTTCGGGTCCGCCGGGCTGGTCACGGTCACCTCGGCGTCGATCACCTCGAAGTACCGCTCCAGCGCCGACGCGGTCGAGTTCGTCTCCGCCAACAACCACCCGATCGAGTCGACCGGCCAGCGCAGGTAGGCGCTGACCGTGACGGCCGCGACGAGCGTGCCGACGGTGACCGTGCCGTTCGCGATGCCGATCGAGCCGAACGCGAGCTGGCCCGCGATGCCCAGCTCCGGCAGCACGATCAGCACCGCCCACAGCCCGGCGAAGATCCGCACCTTGGCCAGTTCCGTGTCCCGCAGCTCCCGCGCCTGCCGGAGGAACCGCTTGGACAGGTGAGGCCCGCGGCCGAACGCCTTCAGCACCCGGATGCCCAGCACCGACTCCTCGACCACGGTGGTCAGGTCGCCGGACTGGTCCTGCGCCCGGCGGGCGACGACCTTGAACTTCGACTCGAACAGGTACGACAGCGCCACCAGCGGCAGCGTGCTGGTCAGCACGATCAGCCCGAGCACCGGCGAGAGCCAGAACAGCACGCCGAGCCCGACCACCACGACCAGGCTGTTGACCACCAGGAAGATGACGGCGAAGCCGACGAACCGCCGCACCTGGGTCAGGTCGGTGGTGGCGCGGGACAGCAGCTGCCCCGACTGGTAGCGGTCGTGGAAGGCCACCTGGAGGTCCTGCAGGTGGTGGTACAGCTCGGCCCGCATCCGCGCCTCGACGTCCGACGCCGGTCCGGCGATCAGCTTCCGTCGGGCGTAGAACAGCGCCGCCTCGGCGCAGCCGAGCAGGGCGACGACGCCGATGAGCAGCGGCAACGCGTCGAGGTCGCGGCCGGCGATCGGGCCGTCCACGATCTGTTGGGTGATCAGCGGGATGCCCAGCCCGCACATCATCGCGAGCATGGTGGCGGCCATCGCGAGCGCCACCGGTGTGCGCACGGGTTTGAGGTACGGCCACAGCCTGCGCAGTGTCGCGGCTGTGGAAGTACGTTCTTCCGACACGAGTCCCCCTCCGGTCCACCCCTGACGGTACGAAGGTGGACCGACAATCGGCATCCGGTTTTCCCGCGTCCGACCCTGCAAGCTCGACATAGGTGGAGGTCAAGATGGAGGTGCGGTTCCTGCGCGCCGAGCCGACCATGGCGTTCCCGCGCGGCCGGCTCCTGGCGGTGCGCGGCGGGCGGCTGCACGTGCTCGCGCCGGACGGCTGGGACGTGCTGGGCGGCGCTCGACCCGAGGGCGCGAGGCCGATCAGCAGGGAGGACGCAGCCGAGTGGTGCCGGTTCGGGGGTTTCGACGAAGCGGTGCTCGACGCCGTCCCGTCACCCGGATAGCTACTTCTTGCGCAGCATGGTCGGCGCGGTGATCAGCCCGGCCACGCCGTAGCTGACGCCGGCGAACAAGGTCAGCACGGTCCACTTGTCGCCGACGTCGGCGAACTGCTCGGGCAGCTTGAAGTAGTGCGCGAGGCCCAGCAGGATCGGCCCGGTCAGCACGATCGGCCACACCGGGCGCACCTTCAGCAGCCACAGCACCGGCCCGGCCAGCAGGGCGCTGACCAGCAGCGCGATCGGCAGGCCGACCACGATCAGCAGGATGAACGCGCCGAGGCTGGTCTCGTTGACGACCCGGTCGAGGAGCCCGGCGCGGTAGGCCCAGATCCAGGCGATGAGCAGCCCGGACCCGACGGCGGCCGACACCAGGACGCGCACGAGCACCTTGAACGCGAAGCCGCCCGGGGCGCGGTGCGGGGTGTCAGTCACGTGCGGAAGTGTGGCCGACGGGGTGCCGTGCTGTCACCGGGGCCGCCAGCACGAACCCGATGACACCGGCCAGGACCGAACCGGCGGGCACCGACACCCAGATGGTCAGCAGGGTGAGCACGGCGGTGAACGTCACGCCGACCGCCGCGAACCCGAGCGGGCGTTCCTGGCGCGCGGCCTTGAGCACGACCCAGCCGAGCAGGACGCCGACGACCATGCTGATCGGCATCGCGAACAGGCCCATCGCCAGGCAGTCCCAGTCGTCCTTCGAGCAGATCGCACCGGACGCGATCAGCTCCCGCAGGCCCCACCAGGCCGCACCCAACCCGGCACCCAGCGCCGCACCGACGACCACTCGTCCCAGCATGACGACCGGTTACCCGCGTGATCACTCCCGATAAACCGATCACGCCGCGAGCAGTGCGGCCAACAGGAACGAGACCGCGCCCAGCAGCACCGCCCAGGGTGAGAACGGGATGTCCCGCAGCGCCGTGATCACGCCGAGCACCAACGCCACCACGACGCCCACCGCCGCCGTCACGCCCGGCCGGTCGACCTGCCGCCGGTCCAGCACGAACCAGGCCGCGAGCCAGCCCGCCACCGCCCACGCCGGTGCGAGCAGCACGGTGACGATCGTGCAGCCCAGGAAGGTCGTCCCGCAGTCGGCCGTCACGGCGAGGTGGAGCAGCCACCAGCCGAGGCCGAGGACCGCGCCCGTGCCGGTGACCCCGACGACCCGCCGCGTCAGTTCCCCCATGGGGGTGATGGTCGAGCACGACCGGGGCGGTGTCTTGAGTACGACTACGCGAACAGGGCCCCCGCTTCGGCGGAGGCCCTGCCCGACTGGTCCGTTCGACCGATCAGCCGCGGTTGGAGCGGACGCCCAGCAGGACGTCTTCCCACGACGGCACGATCGGGTGGTTCTTCTTGCCGCGCTTGGGCGGTGCTTCCTTGCGCGCCGGCTGCTTGGCCCCCGCACCCGCCGCGGGCTGGGGCGGCGCCGTCGGCGCGGGTGGCTCCTCGGCCGCGGGTGCGGGCTCCGGCTCCACCACGGGCAGCGGTTCCGGTGCGGGAGGGGGCTGCGGCGCCGGCTCCTGCGCGAGGATCTCCGGCTCCTCCAGCTTCTCCAGCTCCAGCGCCTGGCGGGCCAGCTGGGTCACCGGCCGGACCGTGCGCAGCGTCCGGTTGGGGTTCGGGTCCATGAGCTCCATGGCGCCGTCGTCCAACGCGGTCACCGTGCCACCCTGCGCACCGGGGTGGAACGCCCAGTGCGCCAGGTTGTCCGACCTGCCCGCGGTCCAGTGCAGCTGGACGACCCACCGGCCGTCCTCACCGCGCCACGAGTCCCAGCTCACGTCCGCGTACTCCTGGCCGCGCAGGCCGAACGAGTGCGCGACGACCTCGCCGAGCGTCTGCACGTCCGGCCCGTCCTCGCGGACGGGGTGCGCGCGCTGCGCCAGCTCCGCCGTGCGGGACCGCTCCAGCAGCACCGGGTACGCGTACCTCTCGACCCGGTGGGCGGGGATGCCCGCCGCCGCCGCGACCTGCGCGACGGATTCGCCGGCGCGGATCCGCGCCTGGATCTCGCGTGGCCGCATCTGGCTCTCCACCTCGATCTCGATCTGTCCGAGTCGGGTCAGGTCGCCGCGCGCCGCCGCGCGCAGCCGTTCGTCGGCCGGGAGCGCGAAGCGCTCGCCGCGATCCGGGTCCTCTAGGATGACGGTCTTGCCGTCGTCTTCGAGCCCGATGACTCGCAACGCTCGCATCATGGCCTCCCGGATGACTCACCTCGCCAGGTACTGACGTTAATGCGGCGCGCCGCCTTGACGCGGGAGACTCGCCGTGTTCACCGATATCTTCGTGTGATCTTGCCGTATGTCGTCGGCGACCGCACGTCCGTTACGGAGAGTTCATCCTCCGCGCAGCCGCCGGAGCGGCTCGAACAGCCTTGGCGCCACTGCGCCGAGCCGGGCGCGGCACGGGTCCGCGCCGAGTGCGGGTTCCCGAAGTCCCCGGTCGGCGGGTCGACGGGTCGGTGAAACGCCGAAGGGCCCGCCGGCTCGGCGGGCCCCTCGGTGCGGCACACGGTGCGGAACGCGGCTCAGAGCTTCGACACGACCCAGTCGACGGCCTTGGTCAGCGTGCTCACGTCGGTCGGCTCGACCGCCGGGAACATGGCCACCCGCAGCTGGTTGCGGCCCAGCTTGCGGTACGGCTCGACGTCCACGATCCCGTTGGCGCGCAACACCTTCGCCACCACGGAAGCGTCGACCGTGTCGTCGAAGTCGATGGTGCCGACGACCTGCGAGCGGTGCGCCGGGTCGGCCACGTACGGCGACGTGTACGAGGTGGCCTCGGCCCACGAGTACAGCCGCGACGACGAGTCGGCGGTGCGCTCCACGGTCCACGGCAGGCCGCCGTTGCCGAGCATCCACTGGATCTGGTTGTCCATCAGGAACAGGGTGGCCAGCGACGGCGTGTTGTACGTCTGGTCCTTGGTGGAGTTGTCCAGCGCCGTGGTCAGCGACAGGAACTCCGGCACCCAGCGGCCCGACGCGCCGATCTCCGCGACGCGCTCCAGCGCGGCCGGCGACATGAGCGCGATCCACAGCCCGCCGTCGGAGGCGAAGCACTTCTGCGGCGCGAAGTAGTAGACGTCGAAGTCCGCCGCGTCGACGGCCAGGCCGCCCGCGCCGGAGGTGGCGTCGATGGCGACGAGCGCGCCGTCGGAGCCGGCGGGCCGGGAGACGGGCACCGAGACACCGGTCGACGTCTCGTTGTGCGCCCAGCCGACGAGGTCGGCGCCCTCGGCGTAGGCGATCTCGGGCGCGCTGCCCGGGTCGGCCTTGACCACGATCGAGTCACCGAGGAACGGCGCGTCCGAGGTGACCTTCGCGAACTTCGACGAGAACTCGCCGTAGGTGAAGTGCTGGGCGCGCTCGCGGACGAGGCCGAACGCGGCGGCGTCCCAGAACGCGGTCGTGCCACCGTTGCCCAGGACCACCTCGTAGCCCTCGGGCAGCGAGAACAGCTCCCGCAGACCGGCGCGCACGGAGCCGACCAGGGACTTCACCGGCTTCTGCCGGTGGGAGGTGCCCATCAGCGCGGCGCCGTCGGCCGCGAGGGCCGCCAGGGCCTCGGGACGGACCTTGGAGGGCCCGCACCCGAACCTGCCGTCGGACGGCTGCAGGTCGGAGGGCAGGACCAACGTGGTCGGGTCGGCGGTCTGGGTCATCGCGAAGCCTCCGGTTACCGGGGAGGGGGACGGCACGACCGGCGCCGTTGCCGGGCCTCCAGTGTTGCAGCCGCGTGGCCGGGCGGTGACATCCGGGTGTTCCGGGTCACGCCAAGCGGGGTGGAAACGCCCAGATCGGAGGTCACGGGCGGGCCGGCGCCGTGACGTGCCCGACGCGGTCGGGCGGGCCCGGCGAGCGCCACGCCCGCCGAACCCGCCCGACCCGGTCACCCGACCGGTCACGTCACGCGATCTCGGCCCACCCCTGCACCTCGGACGGCTTGCGCGGGCCGGGGCCGACGTACTTCGCGGCCGGGCGGACCAGCCGGCCGGTGCGCTTCTGCTCCAGGATGTGCGCCGACCACCCGGCGGTGCGGGCGCAGGTGAACATCGCGGGCATCATGTGCGGCGGCACCTCGGCGAAGTCCAGGATCACCGCGGCCCAGAACTCGACGTTCGTCTCGATCGCCCGGTCCGGCCGGCGCTCCCGCAGCTCGGCCAGCGCCGCCTGCTCCAGCGCGTCCGCCGCCTCGTACCGGGTCGCGCCCAGCTCCAGGCACGTCCGCCGCAGCACCCGCGCCCGCGGGTCCTCCGCCCGGTACACCCGGTGGCCGAAGCCCATCAGCCGCTCGCCCCGGTCGAGGATGCCCTTCACGAACCCGCGCGCGTCGCCGGTCCGCTCGACCTCCTCGATCATCGGCAGCACCCGCGCGGGCGCGCCGCCGTGCAGCGGGCCGGACATGGCGCCGATCGCGCCCGACATGGACGCCGCGACGTCCGCGCCGGTGGAGGCGATCACCCGGGCGGTGAACGTGGAGGCGTTCAGCCCGTGCTCGGCGGCCGACACCCAGTAGGAGTCCAGCGCCTTGACGTGCGCCGGGTCGGGCTCGCCGCGCCACCGGGTGAGGAACCGCTCGGTGACGGTGGTGCACTCGTCGATCCGGCGCTGCGGCACGGCGGGCCGCCCGATGCCCCGCGCGGACTGCGCCGCGTACGACAGGGCCATCACGGACGCCCGCGCCAGCTGTTCGCGCGCCTGCTCGTCGGTGATGTCCAGCAGCGGCTGGTAGCCCCAGATCGGCGCGACCATGGCCAGCGCGGCCTGCACGTCGACCCGGACGTCACCGGTGTGCACCGGGATGGGGAACGGCTCGGCGGGCGGCAGGCCGGGGCCGAACCGCCCGTCCACCAGCAGCGCCCACACGTTGCCGAACGTGACCTCGCCGGCGAGGTCCTCGATGTCCACGCCCCGGTAGCGCAGGGCGCCACCGTCGCGGTCCGGTTCGGCGATCTCGGTGCGGAAGGCGACCACGCCTTCGAGACCTGGCCGGAAACCGTCGTCCTCGGTCTGCACCACGCTGTGCGCTCCTTCTCCGCGAAAGTGAAGAGTTGGAGAAACCTTGCTCCCCGGAAGACGCACTGGCAATCGCGGGTACGCGTGTCGTCGGTCACGATCAAGGAACCGATTCAGAGCAGGGGCGGTCGTCGAGTCGATCGTTAACGCCTTGTTTCGGCTCGGCGGTCCCGGGGGTTTCCCGTGGTAGACCACCGCCATGCACCTGACGCCGCACGAGCGGGACAAGTTGCTGGTCCACGTCGCGGCCGACGTCGCGCGCAGGCGGTTGGAGCGCGGCGTCGCGCTGAACTACCCGGAAGCGGTGGCCCTCATCACCGACCACGTGCTCGAAGGCGCCCGCGACGGCCGCACGGTGAGCGAGTTGATGGACAGCGGTCGCCACGTCCTCACGCGTGACCAGGTCCTCGCAGGGGTGCCCGAGATGATCGAGTCCGTGCAGGTCGAGGCGACCTTCCCGGACGGGACCAAGTTGGTGACCGTGCACGACCCGATCGTGTGAACCCGAGCGGAGGAGGTCCGATGAGCGCCATCGTGCCGGGGGAGATCGTCACCGGTGCGGAGCCGGTCGAGCTGAACCCGGGCCGCCCGCGCACCACGCTCGTCGTGGTCAACGCCGCGGACCGCCCGGTGCAGGTCGGCTCGCACTACCACTTCGCCGCGGTCAACCCGGGGCTGGAGTTCGACCGCGAGGCGGCGTGGGGCAAGCGGCTGGACGTCCCGGCGGGCACGGCGGTCCGGTTCGAGCCGGGCGTCGAACGCGAGGTGACGCTGGTCCCGCTGGCGGGCGCGCGGCGCGTGCCCGGTCTGCGGCCCGACTTGGCCGGGGAGCTGGACTGGTGACGCACATCAGCCGCGACCGCTACGCCGAACTGCTCGGCCCCACCACCGGCGACAGGATCCGGCTCGCCGACACCGACATCCTGATCGAGGTCACCGAGGACCGCAGCCGCGGCGCGGGCGCGGGCGACGAGGTGATCTTCGGCGGCGGCAAGGTCATCCGCGAGTCGATGGGCCAAGGCGTCGCCACCAGGGCCGAGGGCGCGCCGGACCTCGTCATCACGGGCGCGGTCGTGCTCGACCACTGGGGCGTGGTGAAGGCGGACGTCGGCGTGCGCGACGGCCGGATCGTCGGCATCGGCAAGGCGGGCAACCCCGACACCATGGACGGCGTGGACCCGGAGCTCGTCATCGGCCCCGGCACCGAGATCGTCTCCGGCAACGGGAAGATCCTCACCGCGGGCGGCATCGACTGCCACGTCCACTTCATCTGCCCGCAGATCGTGGACACCGCGATCGCGTCCGGCCTGACCACCCTGATCGGCGGCGGCACCGGACCGGCCGAGGGCACGAAGGCCACCACGGTCACGCCCGGCGCGTGGAACCTGGGCCGGATGCTCGCGTCGATGGACCACATGCCGGTGAACGTCCTGCTGCTGGGCAAGGGCAACACCACCCGCGAGGACGCGCTGCGCGAACAGCTCCGGGGCGGCGCGGGCGGCTTCAAGCTGCACGAGGACTGGGGCACCACGCCCGCCGCGATCGACGCCTGCCTGCGCGTCGCGGACGAGTCCGGCGTGCAGGTCGCCATCCACACCGACACGCTGAACGAGGCCGGTTTCCTCGAGTCCACCCTGGACGCCATCGCCGGCCGGTCGATCAACGCCTACCACTCCGAGGGCGCGGGCGGCGGGCACGCGCCGGACATCATCCAGGTGGTGTCCGAGCCGAACGTGCTGCCGTCCTCGACCAACCCGACCCGCCCGCACACCGTCAACACGCTCGAAGAGCACCTCGACATGCTGATGGTCTGCCACCACCTCAACCCGTCCGTGCCCGAGGACCTGGCGTTCGCGGAGAGCCGCATCCGGCCGACCACCATCGCGGCCGAGGACGTCCTGCACGACCTGGGCGCCATCTCGATGATCAGCTCGGACGCGCAGGCCATGGGCCGGATCGGCGAGGTGATCATCCGGACGTGGCAGACCGCGCACGTCATGCAGGGGCGGCGCGGCGCGATGCCGGACAACCTGCGCGCCCGGCGTTACGTGGCCAAGTACACGATCAACCCGGCCATCGCGCACGGCATCGACCACGAGGTCGGCTCGGTGGAGGTCGGCAAGCTGGCCGACCTGGTGCTGTGGGAGCCCAAGTTCTTCGGCGTGCGGCCGGCGCTCGTGCTCAAGGGCGGGTTCATCGCGCACGCCGCGATGGGTGACGCGAACGCGTCGATCCCGACGCCGCAGCCGGTCTTCGCCCGGCCGATGTTCGGCGCGCACTCGGCGGCGCGCAGCAGCCTGCACTTCGTGTCCCAGCAGGCGATCGACGCGGACCTGGCGGACGTGCTGCGGCTGGCCCGGCCGCTGTCGCCGGTCGGGGACACGCGTGGCGTGACCAAGGCGGACATGGTGCTGAACGACGCGATGCCGCGGGTGAAGGTGGACCCGGACAGCTTCTCCGTGCGCATCGACGGCGAGCTGGTCGAGCCCCGGCCGGTGGCGGAACTGCCGATGGCCCAACGCTACTTCCTGTTCTGATGAACCTCGCGGCGCTGATGCTGGCGGACTCCCGCTTCCCCGGCGGCGGGCACGTCCACTCGGGCGGGCTGGAGGAAGCCGTCGCGCGGCGGGCGGTCACCGACGAGCCGTCGCTGCGGTCGTTCCTGGTCGGCAGGCTGCGCACGGCCGGTGCGCTGAGCGCGGTGTTCGCGTCCGCCGCGTGTCGCGGCCGGTACGCGGAACTGGACGCCGAGCTGGACGCCCGCACGCCGTCGCCCGCGCAGCGCGACGCCTCCCGCGTGCAGGGGCGCGGGATCGCCCGTGCGGCGCGGAAAGCGTGGCCGTCGCCCGCGTTGGCCGAACTGCTCGGCGTCACGCCACGGCCGCACCACCCCGTGATCGTCGGCGTGCTGGTGGGCGACCCGTTCGAGGCCGCGCAGGTGGTGGCGTACCACGCGGTGACCGGCCCGGCGACGGGCGCGATCCGGCTGCTCGGCCTGGACCCGTTCGGGGTGAACGCGGTCCTGGCCCGCCTCGCGCCGGACATCGACGAGGTGGCCCGCATGGCGGCGGACCACGCCGACACCCCGCCCGAAGACCTGCCCGCGCCGAGCGCACCAGGCCTGGACCTGCTGGCCGAGGCGCACGACCGCCACCGCCACCACCACGACCGCCACCACTCGGAAGAGGTGCGTCTCTTTGTCAGCTGACCACGTGCACCCGGTGAACTTCGACCCGGCCGACCCCGGCCGCGACCCCCACCACGCGCAAGAGCACCGCGCGCACGACCACGAGCACCGCGCGGTACGCCTCGGCATCGGCGGCCCGGTCGGCAGCGGCAAGACCGCGTTGACCGCCGCCCTGTGCCGCGCGCTCGGCGGGAGCGTCGACCTCGCCGTCGTCACCAACGACATCTACACCACCGAGGACGCCGACTTCCTGCGCGCCGCGGGCGTGCTCGCCACCGACCGGATCGAGGCCGTGCGGACCGGCGCGTGCCCGCACACCGCGATCCGCGACGACATCACCGCCAACCTGGACGCGGTGGAGCTGCTGGAGCACCGGTTCCCCGGGCTGGAGCTGGTGATCATCGAGAGCGGCGGCGACAACCTGACCGCCGTGTTCAGCCGCGGCCTGGTGGACCGGCAGGTGTTCGTGGTGGACGTGGCGGGCGGCGACAAGGTGCCGCGCAAGGGCGGCCCCGGCGTGACCACCGCCGACCTGCTGGTGATCAACAAGACCGACCTCGCGCCGCACGTCGGCGCCGACCTCGGCGTCATGACGGCCGACGCCCACCGGATGCGCGGCGACCTGCCGGTGATCAGCCAGTCCCTTGTGGACACACCGGACGCGCCCGCGGTGGCCGACTGGGTCCGCGCCCAGCTCCGGTGAGGGCACGAGCCCACCTCGCGGTGGAACGTGACCCGAACGGGCGAACGGTCGTGCGCGATCTGCGGTCGATGGCCCCGCTGCGCCTCGTGCCGGCCCGGTCACGCCGCCCGGGGCCGGTCCTGGTCCACCTGGTGAGCGCGGTCACCGCTCCGCTCGGCGGTGACGACCTGGAACTGCGCGTCCGCGTCGGGCCGGGGGCGGCACTGGAACTGCGCGGGGTGGCCGCGACGCTCGCGCTGCCCGGCCGGCACCCCGGCCGCAGCCGGACGCTCGTCCACGTCGACCTGGACGAAGGCGCGTCGCTGGCCTACCTGCCGGAGCCGACCGTCGTCACCGCCCGCGCGTGCCACGAAGCGGTGTTCCGCGCCCGGATGGCCGAAGACGCCCGACTGCGCACCCGCGAGATCCTCGTCCTCGGACGGGTGAACGAGCGGTCGGGGTCGCTCGACACCACCGTGGACGTCCGCCGGAACGGCCCGGTGCTGAAGCAGACAACCCGCATCGGAACGCCCGAAGTGGACGAAAGCCCGGCCGGCCTGGCGGGGCGGCGGGTGCTCGGCACCGAGCTCCTGTGCTGGGGCGACGACCTCCCGGAAGCGGTCTCGGGGGACTGGTGGTCGCTCGTGCCGCTGGCGCGCGGAGGCAGCCTGACGACCGCCTTGGCCGACGACGCGGTGACCGTCGAACGCGCCCTCGACGCCGCGCTCGCCCGCCATCCGGGTTCGGCCCGCCCATCTGACTCGATCTCGTGCTCGATTCCGAGCGACAGGTCACACCGATAGTCACGGATCGGGTGGCGGTCATCACCGTGCGGGCGGTTTCGCGGCGGACGGGAAACCCGTACGGTCGCGGGATCGCTAGGCGCCACAAGTGCCTTGGCCAGGCCGAAGTACGCTCCGGGAGGTCGGGATGTCGGAGACGACGAACATCGCGTTGCCGTCTATGCGGGTGTCCTACGAACACGGTTCGCTCACAGAGAGCGACCTGGCTGCCACGTGGCACGAACAGCTCCAGCTGTGGTTGGACCAGGCGTCGGGCGCGGGTCTGCCCGAGCCGAACGCGATGGTCCTCGCGACCGCCGACCCCGAGGGCCGCCCGTCCTCCCGCACCGTGCTGTTGAAGGTGCTGGACGAGCGCGGCGTGGTGTTCTTCACCAACTACACGTCGGCGAAGAGCCACGACCTGATGGCCACCCGGTACGCGTCGGCCACGTTCCCGTGGTTCGCGATGCAGCGGCAGGCCCACGTGCGCGGCACGGTCGAGAAGGTCGGCCCCGCCGAGACCGCGCGGTACTGGGAGAGCCGGCCGCGTGGCTCGCAGATCGGCGCCTGGGCGTCGCCGCAGTCCAGGGTGGTCGGTGGACGATCTACTTTGGACAGCGCGCTGCACAAGATCGAGCGGCAGTTCGCCGACTCGGAGCGGGTACCCGTGCCGCCGCACTGGGGTGGCTGGCGCATCCGGCCCGAGGAGGTCGAGTTCTGGCAGGGCCGGCGCGACCGGATGCACGACCGCCTCCGCTTCCGCCTCGGGCGGGACGGCTGGGAGATCCAGCGCATCGCGCCCTAGTCCTTCTCGTCGAACGGCCCCCGTCACGCGGCGGGGGCCGTTTTCCGTCGGTCGGCCCACGAGGCAACTTGTTAGTTGCCGTACGCTAACGACCGTGCGGAAAGTGCTGGGGAAGATCGCCATGGACACGCGTCCGCTGAAGGTCGTGGCGTTCCGGCGGCTCTGGATGTCCACCGTGGTGACCGCCATCGGCAGCCAGATGACCGCCGTGGCCGTGCCCAAGCAGGTGTACGACCTGACCGGGTCGTCGGCCTGGGTCGGCGTGTCGGCGGGTGTGGCGCTGGTGCCGTTGCTGGTCTTCGGCCTGTACGGCGGTGCGATCGCGGACGTGGTCGACCGCCGCAAGCTGCTGGTCGTCACCAACAGCGGTGTCGCGGTCACGTCGGTGCTGCTGTGGCTCCAGGCGGCGCTGCACGCCGACTCGGTGTGGCTGGTGATCGCCCTGCTCGGCCTGCAACAGGTCTTCTTCGCCGCGAACGCGCCCGCCCGCACCGCGTCCATCGCCCGCCTCGTGCCCGCGGACCAGATCCCGGCCGCCGTGGCGCTCGGCGCGACCGTGATGATGTTCGGCGGGGTGTTCGGCCCCATGCTGGCCGGCGTCCTGATGCCGGTCGTCGGCCTGTCGACGCTGTACCTGGTCGACGCCATCGCGCTGACCCTCACCATCTGGGCCGTCTGGAAGCTCCCGCCGCTGCCGCCGTTGAACGGCACGACCAGGCGTGCCGGGGTGCGGGACGTCGTCGACGGGTTCAAGTACCTGGCGTTGCAGAAGATCGTGCTGGCGAGCTTCCTGCTGGACATCATCGCGATGGTGTTCGGGATGCCGCGGGCGCTGTTCCCGGAGATGGCGGAGGCGACGTTCGGCGACCCGCCGGGCGGCGGCCTGGCACTCGGCCTCCTGTACGCGGCGATGCCGTTGGGCGCGATGCTGTTCGGCCTGACGTCGGGCTGGACGTCGCGCGTGCACCGGCACGGCATGGGCGTCGTCTACGCGATCGTGGCGTGGGGCGTGGCGATGATCGGGTTCGGCCTGTCCCACGCCCTGTGGTTGGCCGTGGTGTTCATGGCCATCGGCGGCGCGGCGGACATGATCAGCATGGTGTTCCGCAGCGCGATCCTCCAGACGGCCGCGCCGGACGAGATGCGCGGCCGGATGCAGGGCGTGTTCATCGTCGTGGTGGCCGGCGGCCCACGCCTGGCGGACCTCCTCCACGGCACGACCGGCGCCCTGATCGGCCCCGGCACCGCCACCGCTCTGGGCGGTGCGCTGGTGGTCGTGGCCACGGGTCTGGCCGTGCTGGCCATCCCGGCGATCAGGCGTTACCGCTTCAAGCCCGAAGCCGACGAACGAACCGCGACCAGGAACTAGCGGGAACGGCGATGGTCGGCGCGGGGTTCTTCGAGTCCCGCGCCGCCACCCGCGTCCCGGCCAACGCCACCTCGACGCAGTTGGCGGTGCTGTTGCTCCGCGAACTCTTCCGCCACGAGACCTCGACGCAGTTGGCGGTGTCGGCACTGCGAGAACTCTTGCGCCACAGGGTCATGACCCCATGGTTTCACGCGAGCCCCTTCAGAAAAGCGGCAGTTTCCCCGGCGCTGTGCGCGAGACCGCACAGCGCCTTCCAGGTCGCCTCGAACACCGCGATCTGCTCGTCCTCGTCGATGAACAGGCTGGCGACCTTGTTCTCCACCAGGACCAGGCTCGGATCGTCGTCGTACTCCAGGATCACGAACGGCCCGCTGAGACCACCGTGCAGTGCGGCGTCAGTGGGAATCACCCGCACGGTGATGTTGGGGTGCTCCGAGGCGTCGATGAGGTGGCGGATCTGGCGGGTGTGAGCGCCGGGGCCGCCGAACGGGCGTTCCAGGACGCTTTGCTCGATGATCGCGTCCAACTTGAGTGGCGTGCTGCGGCTGAGCAGGCCTTGGCGGGCCATCCGGCTCGCGACCAAGGCGTCGACCTGGTGGTCGGACAGGGTGTGCCCGGTGGCTCGGATCAGGGTCCGGGCGTACTCCGGAGTCTGCAAGAGGCCGGGGATGACCAGCGGCTGATAGTGCAGCAGGGAACCGGCTTCGTCTTCGAAGTCGGCCCACGTCTGCCAGTCCTCGTGCAACTTCTGGTTGGTCATCCGCAGCAGGCCGCGCTGCTCGGCGTGGCGGGCGAGGTCCAGCAGTTCCACTCGTTGCTGCCGGCCGACCTGGTAGAAGTCGAGCAGCTTCTCCAGGTCGTCCAGGTAGATGCCCATCCCGGACGTCTCGATGCGGCTGATCTTGCTCCCGGACATGCCCAGCGCCTCGCCCACGGCGTCCGTGCTGACGCCGGTGGCGCTGCGGAGCTTCTTCAGGATGTACGCGAGTCGGCGAGAGCGGACCGACGTCCCGGCGCGGCGTGCCATGTGGATCAACGTAGGGCTATCGCGAATAGAGCGGCAATGATGCTCACTCCAAAGTGTCATTGCCGAGAGATAGGTAGCGCTGCAAGCCTGGCGACATGGAATCGGTGATCAGGGTGCAGCGGCCGAAGCGGGAGTGGTTGCTGCGGTGCTACTCGGACCGCGAGGACGTGCTCAGCCTCGAAGTGCAGGACGGCGGCATCGACCTGTTCCTGCCCGCCGGGTCCGACGGGGTCCGCCTCGAAGCGGCGCAGATCGCGGCGTTCCAGGACGCGTTGGGCGAGGCCGTCGAACAGGCCGAAGCCGATCTTCGGGCCACCGGCCGCGGCTGACCGTCCCCCCAACATCAAGACTTGCCCAAAGTGCGGCAATTCGACTATCCGGACCCCCTGTGATCCGGCACACTCAGGCGGCATGGCGGACGCTACGAGCGCACCGGCGCAACCGGAACTCAAACGGGCCATCGGCCCCAAGTTGCTGCTGTTCTTCGTGATCGGTGACATCCTCGGCACCGGTATCTACGCCCTCACGGGCAACGTCGCGGGCAAGATCGGCGGCGCGCTCTGGCTGCCCTTCCTGGTCGCGTTCGCGGTGGCCTTCCTGACCGCGTTCAGCTACCTCGAACTCGTCGGCAAGTACCCGAGGGCGGCCGGCGCCGCCCTCTACACCAACCGCGCGTTCAAGATCCAGTTCCTCACCTTCATGGTGGCGTTCGCGGTGATGAGCTCGGGCATCACCTCGGCGTCCTCCGCCGCGCTCGCGTTCGGGCGCACCTACCTCCAGTCCGTCATCAAGGAGTTCTTCTCGGACACGTTCACGGTGTCCGCGACCCTGGTGGCGATCCTGTTCATCATCGGCCTCGCCCTGATCAACTTCCGGGGCGTCTCGGAGTCGGTCAAGGCGAACGTCGTCCTGACCTGCATCGAGCTGTCCGGCCTCGTCATCATCATCGCGATCGGCATCTACGCGGTGCTGTCCGGTGACGGCGACCCGAGCCGGCTGACGCAGATCGACCCGGCGCCCAACCAGCACGCGCTGGTGGCGATCACGTCCGCCACCGCGCTGGCGTTCTTCGCCATGGTGGGCTTCGAGGACTCGGTGAACATGGCCGAGGAGTGCCGTGACCCGGTCCGCATCTTCCCGCGCGCGATGCTGTGGGGCATGGTGATCGCGGCGATCATCTACGTGCTCGTCGCCATCACGTCGTCGCTGCTCATCCCGGCCGACGAGCTGTCCAAGGCCGGGTCGTCGGCGCTGCTGAAGGTCGTCACGGTCGGCGCTCCGGGCTTCCCGCTGTGGATCTTCTCGCTGATCGGCCTGTTCGCGGTCATCAACTCGGCGCTGATCAACATGCTGATGGCCAGCCGGCTGATCTACGGCATGTCGAACGAGCGCATCATCCCGAAGGTCTTCGGGACCGTGCACCCGTTCCGCCGCACGCCGTGGATCTCGATCGTCTTCACGTCGGGCGTCGCGATCATCCTCGTCTCGACCACGGACATCGCGAAGCTGGGCGGCACGACGGCGCTCCTGCTGCTGATCGTCTTCACCATCGTCAACATCGCGGTGCTGGTGCTGCGCAAGGAGAAAGCGGACCACAAGCACTTCCAGGCGCCGACGTGGGTGCCGGTGCTGGGCGCGATCACCTGCGCGTACCTGGCCAGCCCGCTGTCGGGCCGCCCGGCCGCCGACTACGAGATCGCGCTCTACCTGCTCGCCGCCGGCGTGGTGCTGTGGCTCATCAACCGGCTCGTGCACGGCAAGGTCGAGTTCGACGCGGCCAAGCTGTCCAAGTGACCCGCTGAAACGGTGGTGGGGTCCGTCCGCGCGACGGCCCCACCACCGCTGTGGTTCAGGCCTGGAGTTCGGCCAGCACGGCAACGAGCCGGCGGCGCTGCTCCTCGTCCCGGTGGACCTCCCGGCCGTCGATGCCCAGGCCGGGGATGGCGGCGTCGCCGTGGGCCAGTTCGTGCAACGCGGGCAGCAGCGGTGCGGCGTCGGCGGCCAGTTCCCGCAGCGACTCCTCGAGCCACGGCCCGGCTCCGAAGGTGGGCAACCGCCGGCGCACGGCTTCCAACAGCGGTTCGGCTTCGCCGGTCACGCGGCGAATTGCCAGCGCGGCCTCGTGGGAGGTGTGGGGGCTGTCCAGCAGCTTCCGCAACCGGGGCACGAGGTCCGCGGCGGCCGGTCCCACCAGGCCCGCGAGTTCGGCCGCGTCCGCCGTGTACCTACCGCTGTCCAGCGCGTCCGCGGCGGCGGCGAGGGGTGCGGACGTGTCGCCGGCCCGCAGCACCAGCCGGGCCGCCTCGACCCGGACCCGGATGGCGGCCGGCTCGTCACCGGTGGCGGTGGTCGCGATGTCGCGCAGCGCGGGAACGAGGCCGTCCAGCGGAACGTTGTGGTGCAACGCCATTCGCGCCGCGGGCACGGCTTGGCCGCCGGCGGCGGCGTCGGTGATGCAGGCGGTCAACTGGGCGACGTCCCCCGTGATGGCCGCCAAGGCCTGGGCGCAGTCCAAGCGGTGCGGCCACGACGCCGCCGGGTCGTCGCGGACCTCCGTCAGCACGGGCACCGCCGCCGACGCCGCCGGGCCGAACGACGCGAGCGCCCGGACCGCCCACCACCGGTCGAGCGGGACGAGCGCGACGAGTTCGGGGACGGCGTCCGACGCGTCCGGACCCCAGTGGTGCAGCACCCTCGTCAGGGTGTTGACCTCGTTGTGCCACTGGATCGAGTCGACCAGGGGGCCGGAGCTCGCCGACCGCTTGGACGGCAGCGCCGCCAGCCGTTGCCGCACCGCCGTCAGCAGGACGGGATCGCAGGCCACGTCGGTGTCGATCAGCAGTCCCAGGACGCCGAAGGTCAGCCGGCCCGCCGTCAGCGCGGTGATGAACGGCTCGCGCCAGCGCGGATCGCCCAGCGCGAGCAGGACTTCCAGGCCGATCCGGAACAGCCGTGCCTCCCCGGAGTTCGCGTCCTCCGGGAACGGGCCGGCGACGAAGGACGCGAGGGAGTCGGCGGCCAGGGGAGCGGCGGCGGCCACGTCGCGCACGGCGGTGGCGGCGGCGACGCGGACCGCGACGTCGGGGTGGTCGATCCCGGCGGCCAGCAGCGGCGCCGACCCCTCGCGGGCCGAACGGGACCGCACGCACCGCTCGTACACCGCGTCGATCGCGTTGCGCGCGGCGTCGGCCGTGCCTTGGTCGAACATCGTCCGGCAGAGCTCGGCGAAGGACGCGCCGTCGACGCGCGAGACGATGTCGCCGAACGGGTCGTCCGACCAGACCCAGTTCTTCAACGGGGTGCCGTCGAGCCAGAGCTGCCGCACCGCCTCGGTGGCGGCGTCGGACCACGGGTGCCCCGCGTCGGCGATCGCCCACAACGCGCCGGCCCGTGCGGCGGCCGGCCGGCCCGGCGCCAGTTCGGCGGCCAGCCACTCGGCGCTGTCGGACGGGGCGAGGCGACCGGCCGCGGCGAGCAGGCCCGCCAGCACGCGGGGCGACCTCTCTCGTTTGCGTCGTGCGCGCAGTGCCGGCACGACCTCGGCGGCGGAAGACGGCGGGAGGTTGCCGAGCAGGTGGGTCGCGAGGTGCCGGACGTCGACGTCCGGGTCGTCCAGCAGCGGCAGCAGCCGCGTGGTCTCACCGGCCAACGCCGTCCGCACGTCCGCCAGCACGTCCGGCTCGGCGTCGTCGGAATCGGCGATCGCGGCGAGCAGGTTCACCAGGTGGGCGCGTCGGGGAGTGCCCGGCTCGGCGGCGAGCCGGGCGACGAACGGGACGGCCCACGGCGTCGCCGCGTACAGCGTGCCCTGGTGGTAGATGCTGCCGAACAGGTGCTCGATCGCCTCGCCGGCCAGTTCGTCGTCCGCGCCGACCGCCTCGCGCAACGTCTGCGGCACGTCCCCCGCCGGGCCGTACGCGTGATCGAGGGAAGCCCAGTCGATGTCGTCGATGCCGTCGAGCGAGACCGTCGTCATGGGCGATCAGCCTAGTGTCGCGCCGACGGGCCCCCGATCAGTGCCGGGGCGCCGTCGAGTTCCGGTGCCGGCGCAGTTCCGCGGCGTCGTGCGCGCTGAAGACGTCCACCTCGTCGCCGTGGTCGCGCACCAGTTCCCGCAGCCGTTCCTGGTTGGCCAGGCGCAACTCGCGCGCGACCTCCATCCGGTCCTGCATGAACGTCAACCCCGGCGGGCAGTGCCTGGACGCCGCCAGCTCACCGTGGAAGAAGTACGAGTCGCCCGCGTGCAGCAGCCAGCGGTCACCGTCCCGCACCGCCACGCCCGTGTGCCCGTGCGTGTGGCCGAACAACGGCACGAGCAGCACGTCCGGCCGCACCTCGCGCACGCCGGAGAAGCCGAACCACGACTCGCCCGTCGTCTCGTGCGCCACCCACCGTGGCCCGTGCCGCCACTGGTTGTCGGGGTACCGGACGCGGTCGTTGCCGGACTTGCCCGGTCGCGTCGCCACCGCCAGCTCCTCCGCCGACAGGTGCACCCGCGCCTGTGGGAAGTCGCGCAGGCCGCCGCCGTGGTCGAGGTCCAGGTGGGTCAGCACGACGTCCCGCACGTCCGACGCGGCGAAGCCGAGCGCTTCCACCTGCCGCAGCGCGGTTTCCGACTCGTCCAGCGCCGGACGGCACAGGAGCCGCCAGTGCTTGGCCAGCGTCTCGGCGGGCGTGCGGACGTCGTCCACGCCGAGGCCCGTGTCGACGAGCACCAGGCCGTCGTCGGTCTCCAGCAGCAGGACGTGGCAGACGAGTTCGGCGGCGCGGAAGTACGAGCCCTCGCCGGTGACCAGCTTGCCGCCGAACGGGCGCATGGTGCCGCAGTTGAGGTGGTGCACCTTCATGAGCCGGGCCTTCCCAGGAGGACGCCCAGGTGGGCGCCGACGGTGTGCAGTGGAGTGAGTGAACGGCGGGTGCGGGCGAGCAGCAGGGCACCCTCGATGGCCGCCAGCACGACCGTGGCGAGGTCTTGGTCGCCGACGTGCGCCGCGATGACCGTGTGCCAGGACGAGTAGGCCTGCTCGCACGCCGAGCGGATCGGCTCGCTGTCCGCCGCTGCGTCGAGCGCCACCGTGGCGATGGGGCACCCCCTGCGGAAGTCCGAAGCCAGCAGGTCCGCGCCCAGCAGTTCCAAGGCTTGGGAAAGGGCTTTCACCGGATCGGGTTCGGCGGCGAGCACGGCGGCCAGCGCGTCGCGGAGGTCGTTGCCCGCCAACGCGACCGCCTCGACCGCCAGCTGCTCTTTGCCGCCCGGGAAGTGGAAGTAGAGCGATCCCTTGGGCGCGGCGCCCTCCGTGAGGACCTGGTTCAGGCCGGTCGCGTGGTAGCCCTGCGACCGGAAGAGCTCGGCGGCGGTCCGGAGCATGCGCTGCCGCGTGTCGGTGCGTTTCGGCATGGTTTTACTATAGAGACCGGTCTACTGGGAACGTCAAGGGGATACGCTCTTGTTCCATGCTGGAGATCGCCCACGGCGCGGCACGCGCCGTCATCGCACCCGAGGGTGCGGTCCTGAAGTCCTACGAGGTCGGCGGCGTGCCGTACGTGGAGACGTACGACGACGAACCGCCCATGGGCAGCGGCGCGGTGCTCGTGCCGTGGCCCAACCGGACGGCGGGCGGCAGGTGGACGCTCGACGGTGTCGAGCAGCAGCTCGAAGTCACCGAGCCCGCCCGGGGCAACGCCATCCACGGCCTCGTGCGCCGCGTGGTGTGGGACGTGGTGGAGCACACCGGCGGCCTGCTGTCGATGGAGGCGTCGGTCGCCGGGTTCGGCTGGCCCGTGTCGCTGCGCACGACCGTCACCTACGCGCTGGACGACAACGGCCTCAGCGTCTCGCACGGCGTCACGAACGTCGGTGACGGGCGCACGCCGTTCGGTGTCGGCACCCACCCGTACCCGCGGGCGGGCGCTTCGTCCACCGACGAGACGTCCCTGTCCCTGGCCGCGACGACGGTCCTGCCGGTCGACGCCGACACGATGATCCCGAACGGCCCGGCCGAGCCGGTGTCGGGCGACTACGACTTCCGCGTGGCCCGGCTGCTGGAGGGCGTGAAGCTGGACACCGCGTTCGGCGGGTGCGTGCCGGTGGACGGGCTCGTGCGGCACGTGCTGAAGGGTCCGGGCGGTGGCGTCGAGCTGTGGGCGGACCCGGACTTCAAGTGGGTGCAGGTCTACACGCCGGACAACTTCCCCGGTCGGGGGCGTGCGGTGGCGATCGAGCCGATGACGTGCCCGCCGGACGCGTTGAACAGCGGTGTCGACCTGCTGTGGCTGGAGCCGGGTGATTCGTGGGCCGGCCGCTGGGGTTTGCGCCCGCTGTCGTAGACCGTTAGCGTCGCTAACTATGAACGTCGCAATCACGGGTGGGTACGTCGTCCCGGTGGCCGGTGAGCCGATCGAGGGCGGCACGGTCCTGATCCAGGACGGGAAGATCGTCGCGGTCGGCGTCGACGTCGAGGTGCCGGACGGCGTCCCGGTCGTGGACGCGGCGGGTGGCTGGGTGCTGCCCGGCTTCGTGGAGGCGCACGGCCACCTCGGCGTGCACGAGGAGGGCGAGGGCTGGGCCGGGCAGGACACCAACGAGATGACCGACCCCAACGGCGCCCGGCTGCGCGCGTTGGACGCGATCAACGCCGCCGACCAGGGTTTCGCCGACGCCCTGGCCGGCGGCGTCACGACCGCGGTGGTCAAGCCGGGGTCGGGCAACGTGATCGGCGGCCAGACCGTGGCCGTGAAGTGCTGGGGTCGCACGGCGGACGAGATGCTGGTGCGCAACCCGGTCAGCGTGAAGAGCGCGCTCGGCGAGAACCCGAAGCGGGTGTACGGGGAGCAGAAGAAGCTGCCGTCCACCCGTCAGGGCGTGGCCGCGGTGATCCGGGACGCGTTCGTCAAGGCGCAGGACTACGTGGCGAAGCGGGACGCGGCGGACGGGCCGTTCGAGCGGAACGCCACGTCCGAGGTGCTGGCGAAGGTGCTGTCGGGTGAGCTGCCGTGGTGCCAGCACTGCCACCGCGCGGACGACATCGCGACGGCGTTGCGGCTGGCGGAGGAGTTCGGGTACCGGCTCATCGTCAACCACGGCACCGAAGGTCATCTGATCGCGGACCTGTTGGCGGAGCGGGACATCCCGGTGATCATCGGGCCGCTGTTCACGTCGCGGTCCAAGGTCGAGGTGCGGCAGCGGTCGTTGCGCAACCCCGGCATCCTGTCGCGCGCGGGCGTGCGGATCGCGATCACCACGGACCACCCGGTCGTGCCGATCCACTTCCTCGTGCACCAGGTGACGCTGGCGGTGAAGGAAGGCCTCGACCCGCGCGTGGGTCTGGAGTCGATCACCGTGAACCCGGCCGCCATCATGGGCCTTGACGACCGCGTCGGTTCGCTGCGGCCGGGCCTCGACGGCGACGTCGTGATCTGGTCGGGCGACCCGCTGGACGTGATGAGCCGGGCGTTGAAGGTGTTCGTGGAGGGCCGCGAGGTCTACCGCTACGAGCACGGCGAGGAAGTCGTCACCAACCCCTTCTACACCGAACCCAACCCGTGAGTCCTACGTTCAGGCCTCGTGAGTCCTACGTTCGGAACCCCCGAGTTCAACGCTCACGCACCGACCGTTCGTCGTGAGCGTTGAACTCGGGGGTCCGGAACGTAGGACTCACGCATTCCGAACGTAGGACTCGCGCGTTCTGAACGTAGGACTCACGGGTTAGTGGCGGAGGTGGCGGGCGATGACGACTCGCTGGATCTGGTTCGTGCCCTCGAAGATCTGGAGCACCTTGGCCTCCCGCATGTAGCGCTCCACCGGGAAGTCACGCGTGTAGCCGGCGCCGCCGAGCACCTGGACGGCGTCGGTGGTCACCTTCATCGCCGTGTCGGTGCAGACCAGCTTGGCGACCGCGGCCTGGCGGCCGAACGGCAGGCCGCGGTCGCGGCGGCGGGCGGCGTCGAGGTAGGTGGCACGGGCGGAGTCGACCGCGGCGGCCATGTCGGCCAGCAGGAACTCCAGGCCCTGGAAGTCGATGATCGGGCGGCCGAACTGGGTGCGCTGCTTGGCGTACGCGACGGCCTCGTCCAGCGCCGCCTGCGCCAACCCGACGCCGCACGCGGCGATGCCGAGGCGGCCGGAGTCCAAAGCGGACAGTGCGATCTTCAGGCCGTCGCCTTCCGCGCCGATCAGGCGGTCGGCGTCCACGCGCACGCCGTCGAACTGCAGTTGCGCGGTGACCGAGCCGGTGAGGCCCATCTTGCGCTCCGGCTTCGCCGCCGTCAGACCGTCGACGCGGCCGGGCGCGAGGAAGCAGCTGATGCCCTTGCCACCGTCGTCGGACGTGCGGGCCATCAACGTGTAGAAGTCCGCCACACCCGCGTGCGTGATCCACGCCTTGGTGCCGTTGACGGTGTAGTGGTCGCCCTCGCGGGTGGCACGGGTGGACAGCGCGGCGGCGTCCGAACCGGCGTGCGACTCGGACAGCGCGTACCCGCCGAGCTGGTCGCCCGCCACCACCTCCGGCAGCCAACGGGTCCGCTGCTCCTCCGTGCCGAACGTCGCCAGCGCGTAGCTGGACATGACGTGCACCGACAGCCCGACGGCGACCGACATCCACGCCGACGCGACCTCCTCCAACGCCTGGAGGTACACCTCGTACGGCTGCTCCGAGCCCCCGAACCGCTCCGGGTACGGCAGGCCGAGCAGCCCCACCTTGCCCAGCAGCCGGAACTTCTCGCGCGGGAAGACCTCGTGCTCCTCGGCGTGGGCGGCGTGCGGCGCCAGCTCGTCGCGGGCGATCTCGCGGACGAGGGCGAGCAGGTCCTCGGCCTCGGTGGTGGGCAGCAGGCGCTCGGCGGGCATCGTCGACCTCCGGTGCGGCTTGTGGCCGCTTCTTCGAAGTACTGTCACCAGTACTGTAGGACGTACCAGAGTACTGTCGCCAGGCGCTGTGACAGAGTTGAGGACTATGACCTCGATCGCGCGCCGGCCGCTGACGCCACGGCAGGTGGAGCTGCTCGGCCGGCTTGAGGCCTTGGTGCTCGCCGAGGGGTTCGCCCACTTCACGCTGGACGACCTGGCCGCCCGCCTGCACTGCTCGAAGTCCACGCTGTACGTGCTCGCGCCCAGCAAGGAGCAGCTCGCGGTGCGGGTCGTCGGCCGGTACTTCAAGGGCGCGGCCGAGCGGATCGAGCACCGGATCGCCGGTGTGGACGACGTGCGGGTCCGGGTCGGCACGTACCTCGCTGGCGCGGCGGAGGAGCTGCGGCGGGCGTCCGCGCAGTTCATCACCGATGTGTCCGCGTTCACGCCCACGCGCCGCACCTACGAGCGCAACGCGCGGGCGGCGGCCGAGCGGATCCGCGAGTTCATCCAGGAAGGGGTCCGCGACGGCGTCTTCCGGGACGTGCATGCGACCCTGATCGCCGAGATGGCCGGTCTGCTCATCGAGAGCATCCAGACCGGTGTGCTGCCCCGGCGCGCGGGTGTGTCGGACGCCGAGGCGTTCACCGCGCTGGGCGAACTGCTGCTGGACGGGTTGCGGAGAGAACGGAGCCAGTCGTGATCGTGGTTGCAGGTGAGGCGCTGGTCGACCTGGTGCCCACGCCCGAGGGGCACTTGGCGCCCCGGCTCGGTGGCGGTCCCTACAACGTGGCCGTGGCCGCCGGACGGCTGGAAGCGCCGGTGGGCTTCCTGTCCCGGGTGTCGTCGGACCTGTTCGGCGACCGGCTGATCGAGCGGCTGCACGCGTCCGGCGTCGGCACCGACCTGGTGCAACGCGGCGACCAGCCGACGACGCTCGCCGTGGTCGGGCTGACGGACGACGGGTCGGCGCGGTACTCGTTCTACGTCGAGGGCACGGCGGACCGCCAGGTCACCGACCCGGGCCCGCTGCCCGCCGGCACGAAGGCCGTCTCGTTCGGAACGCTGTCGATGGTGCTGGAGCCGGGCGCGAGCACGTACGAGCGGGTGCTGTGGCGCGAGGCCGAGCGCGGCGCGCTGACCGTGCTCGACCCGAACATCCGTGCGGGCCTCATCCACGACCCGATGGCCTACCGGGACCGGTACGACTCGTGGCTGCCGCACGTCGGCCTGCTGAAGGTGTCCGTGGACGACGCCCGGTGGCTGGCCGAGCTGCCCGACGACGCCCCCGAGGACGAGGTGCTGGAAGTCGTGCGGGACTGGCAGGGCGCCGGTCCGGCGGCTGTGGTGCTCACCCGCGGCGGCGACGGGCTGGGCGTGCTGACCGCCGCCGGCGACGTGATTCGCGTCCCACCGACGCCGGTCGACGTGGTCGACACCATCGGCGCGGGCGACACCGTGCAGGGCGCCCTGCTGGCCTGGCTGCACGACCACGACGCGCTCTCCGTCGAGGCCGTGCGGGGTCTGGACGCGGGGAAGTGGCGTGAAGCGCTGGCCTACGCGGGCGCCGCGGCGGCCATCACGTGCTCCCGGGCGGGCGCGGAGCCCCCCTTCAAACGCGAGCTGGAGATGACCTAGCTCTCACCCCGTGTGAGGTGGAGGAACAGCCCGAAAGGGCTACGGTGGTCGGACGCACGCTAGCCACCCATGCATCCGGATGTGATGCCGGTCCCATCTCGCAGAATCGGTTCACACCGCGGCTGTGTGGAGGGTCGTCCGCTGACTAGCGTGGGAGAACCGACAGGACCCCAACGGGGTGGTGCTGCGACGTGAGGCGGTCTTACGCCCGCGCGCGCAGGCGTGCGAGACCCGCACCGGCCGCCCCGTTCTAGCGTGAGAGGGACTCTGCATGCCCGACGCGACGACTGCGCCGAACGACACCACCGTCGCGCTGCGCCATCCGGGCGGAGAGCACGAGATGAAGGTAGTACCGGCCACCGAAGGTGCGCCCGGTATCGATCTCGGCAAGCTGCTGGCCACCACCGGCTTGGTCACCCTGGACAGCGGGTTCGTCAACACCGCTTCCTGCTCCTCCGAGATCACCTACATCGACGGTGACGCGGGCATCCTGCGCTACCGCGGCTACCCGATCGAGCAGCTCGCCCAGAAGTCGAACTTCATCGAGGTCAGCTACCTGCTGATCTACGGCGAGCTGCCGACCCAGGCCCAGCTGGAGGAGTTCTCCTCCAAGATCAACCGGCACACGCTGCTGCACGAGGATCTGAAACGGTTCTTCGACGGCTTCCCGCGCGACGCCCACCCCATGCCCGTGCTGTCCTCGGCGGTCTCCGCGCTGTCGACGTTCTACCAGGACAGCCTGAGCCCGTTCGACGCCAACCAGGTGGAGATCTCCACGATCCGCCTGCTGGCCAAGGTGCCCACCATCGCGGCCTACGCCTACAAGAAGTCGGTGGGCCAGCCGTTCCTGTACCCGGACAACTCCCTGGGTCTGGTGGACAACTTCCTGCGCATGACGTTCGGCTTCCCGGCCGAGCCGTACGACGTCGACCCCGACCTGGTCAAGGCGCTCGACCTGCTGTTCGTGCTGCACGCCGACCACGAGCAGAACTGCTCCACGTCGACCGTGCGGCTGGTCGGGTCGTCCGAGGCGAACCTGTTCGCGTCCATCTCCGCCGGCATCAACGCGCTGTTCGGCCCGCTGCACGGCGGCGCGAACTCCGCGGTGCTGGAGATGCTGGAGAAGATCCGGGCCGACGGCGGTGACGTCGCCGCGTTCGTGAACAAGGTGAAGAACAAGGAGGACGGCGTCCGCCTGATGGGCTTCGGCCACCGGGTCTACAAGAACTACGACCCGCGTGCCGCGATCATCAAGACGACGGCGGACGAGATCCTGGGCAAGCTCGGCGCCTCGGACGAGCTGCTGGACATCGCGAAGAAGCTGGAGGAGACGGCGCTCGCCGACGACTACTTCGTCGAGCGGAAGCTGTACCCGAACGTCGACTTCTACACCGGTCTGATCTACCGGGCGATGGGCTTCCCGACGAAGTTCTTCACCGTGCTGTTCGCGCTGGGCCGGCTGCCCGGCTGGATCGCGCACTGGCGCGAGATGATCCAGGACCCGGCCACCAAGATCGGCCGCCCGCGGCAGGTCTACGTCGGCGCTCCGGAGCGCAACTTCGTGCCGCTCGACCAGCGCTGACCCGTTCCACGCCGATCCACCCGTTCGACGCACCTCCGCGAAGGCCCGCACCCCTCCGGTGCGGGCCTTCGCCGTTCGGTGGGGGAGGGGTCAGCCGCCCAGCTCGGCGATCAACGCGCGGTAGGTCTCGAACGCGGGCTTCGGCGTGTAGTCGTCGGTGGTGAGGCCGAAGTTGTGGAACGGGCCGGGGTTCGCGCTGTCCGCGTCGCGCAGCGCGAAGTGCGTGTAGCCGGTGATGTTCAGGCGCTCGGCGTTCTCGGCGATGACGCGGACCACCGCCTCCACCACTTCCGCCTGACGTCGCGGCGACCGGTCCGGGCCGGTGGGCCAGCCGTGCTCGGTGATGTGCAGCGGCAGGTGCCCGAGGCCGGCCGGCGCCATGACGGCTTCGCGGTGGTGCGCAAGGAGTCCCGCCACGCCTTCCGCCAAGTCCCCCTCGACCGGGCGGAACACGTCCGGGAAGAAGTCGAGGCCCACGTAGTCGAGCGCGTCCGCGAAGGCCGGGTCGCGGGCGGTCAGGTCGGCGGGGAACGACGTCGCCGGGCCGAACAGCGGCGTGGTGTTGAAGCCGACCGCCACGTCGTGGCCCAGGGCGCGGGCGTGGGCCTTGGCCGCGACGACCCCGGCCGTGATCGCGTCCCGGACGCCCGGGTAGAAGCCGTCCAGCACCGGGTTGTCGGTCACGTTCGGCTCCTCGGTCACCTGCAGCGTCGAGGTGACCGCGCCGTACCGCTCGACCAGCGAGCGCACGAAGTCGCAGTAGCCGGCCACGTCGCCGGACGCCGACTGGTACTGCGCCACCAGGTCCAGCCGCCGACCGCGCACCGCGTGCCGCGCGGCGTCGGCAGGGGTGGTCGGGGTGCTGCCGGTGTCCTTGAACGCGGTGTACGCGCGCACCAGGAACGGGCCGCCGGCGCCCTGCAACTCGTCCAGCAGGTCGGAGATCCGGTCGGGCGAGTCGGGCGGGCCGGTGGTCACGCCGCCGTTGTCGTCACCGGACGCGCCGCCGGGGTAGATGCCGAAGATCATCGGATCAGTCCTCTCGCGTGGGGAAGGGCAGGGAGCCTGCGCGGATCTCGTCCGCGACCGAGCCGATCCAGGCGAGTTCGGCGCGGGCCTGGCCCAGCGCGTACTCGGCCTCGATGACGTGCAGCCGTGGCACGCCGCCCGCCAGCACCTCGGCCAGCCGGGTCTCGTCGGCCGCGATGCGGTCGGAGAGCCGTTGCGCGCGTTCGGTCAGCGCTTCCGCGGCCCCGGCCGGTCCCAGTGCGCCGAGGTAGGCGACCGCGCCGACGAACTGCGTGAACTCGCGCCGAGGTGTGCGGATCTGGCTGTCCAGGCGGCGCACCAGCTCGTCGCGCCCGGCGTCGGTGAGCGCGTAGACGGTCCGCTCCGGGCGGTTGCCGGTGCGTTCCGTGGCCCGCGGCGCGACCCACCCGGCGGCGACCAGGGCCTCGACGACGTCGTACAGCGTGCCCCGGTTGATCGCGGCGGCGCGGTTCGCGTCACGCGCCCGCAGCTCGGAGAGCATCTGGTACGGGTGCCGGGGGTGTTCCAGCAGGAGACCCAGCACCGCCAGGACCAAGGGGTTGTCGAGGGCGCGTCGTGGCATGGTCGAAAGCTACCAGTCGAAATCGTTCAGTCGAAATCGACTATTGTCGAGCGGGTCTTGCCGTGCGGGGTGTCGTGGGCGCTCCTAGGGTCGGTCCGTGGACTCCTCGACCGTCGTGTGGTTCCGGCGTGACCTGCGGACCCGCGACCACCCGGCGATCCGGGCCGCCGCCGAGCGGGCGTCACGCGCGCTGGCGCTGTTCGTGCTGGACCCCTTGCTGCTGAAGGCCTCCGGCGCACCCCGGGTCGAGTTCCTGCACCGGTGCCTGCGGTCGTTGGACGCCGAGCTCGACGGGCGGCTCGTGGTGGTCGGGGGAGACCCGGCGGAGGTCGTGCCGCGGGTGGCCGCGGAGGTCGGGGCGTCGTCCGTGCACGTCTCCGCGGACGCCGGTCCGTACGGCCGGGCGCGTGACGCGGCGGTGGAGGAGCGGGTCGAGCTGGTCCGGGTCGGGTCTCCGTACGCCGTGACGCCGGGCCGGGTCACCAAGTCGGACGGGACGCCGTACCGGGTGTTCACGCCGTTCGCCAAAGCCTGGCTGGACCACGGTTGGCGCCCGCCCGCCGACACCGACGCGTCCACTGTGGACTGGCTGCGGTCGGACCTCGGCCGTGATCTGCCCGAGGGGGAAGGACTTCCCGACGTCCGCGCCCTGTGGGACGTGTTCCGGGACGAGAAGCTGCCCGACTACGCCACCCGCCGGGACCGGCCGGACCTCGACGGCACCAGCAGGTTCTCCGCGTTCCTGAAGTGGGGCGTGGTGCACCCCCGGACGCTGCTCGCCGACCTGGGCCGGGGCGCGGGCGCGGCGGCGTTCCGCACCGAACTCGCGTGGCGCGACTTCTACGCCGACGTCCTGTGGCACCAGCCGGAGTCCGCGCGCCGCAACTACAACCGCGCGTTCGACCGGATGCGGCTGGACGCCGACCGCGAGCGCTTCGAGGCGTGGTGCGAGGGCAGGACCGGCTACCCGTTCGTCGACGCGGGGATGCGCCAGCTCCTGCGCGAGGGCTGGATGCACAACCGCGTCCGGATGGTCGTGGCGAGCTTCCTGGTCAAAGACCTGCACCTGCCGTGGTGGTGGGGCGCGCGGTACTTCATGCGCCATTTGGTCGACGGCGACCTCGCGTCCAACCAGCACGGCTGGCAGTGGGCCGCCGGCACCGGAACGGACGCCGCGCCGTTCTTCCGCGTCTTCAACCCAGTGACCCAGGGCGAGAAGTTCGACCCGAACGGCGACTACGTGCGCAAGTACGTCCCCGAGCTGCGCGGCATCCCCGGCAAGGCCGTGCACCAGCCGCGCGACCCGATAGTCGACCACGCGCACGAGCGCCAGGAAGCACTCGCGCGCTACGCCGCCGTGAAGGACTAGCGCACGCGTCGGCGTCCAGCCTGTCGGCGTCGGGAACCCGTCAGCGGAGCACGTCGCGCAGGCGGACGCGGGCGCCGGTGCGGAGGACGGCGTTCGAGTACACCTTGCCGGCCAGCCACGTGATCGCGGCGACGGCGGCGAGGGCCAGCACGATCGCCAGCAGCACCTGCCACGTCGGCGCGGCGCCCATCGCCATCCGGCCCGGCATCAGGATCGGCGCGAACGGCGGCAGCAGCGACAGCACCGTCACCGTGGTCCCCGTCGGGTCGCTGATCATCAGGTTGATGCCGACCACGAACGCCACCACGATCGACATGCTGATCGGCGTCAGCACCGACTGCAGCTCCTCCTGCCGCGACACCAGCGACGCCGCCGCCGCGAAGATGGTGGCGTACAGGAAGAACCCGAGCAGGTACCACAGCAGACCGGTGGCCAGCGCCCCGCCGGCGACGCCCGCGACGTCGATCACCCCGGACACCGACGACAGCCCCAGGCCGATGCCGCCGATCAGCACGAGTTGCAGCAGCCCCACCGCGCCCAGCCCGAAGACCTTGCCCAGCAGCAGCTGCCACGGCCGCAACGTGGCCAGCAGGATCTCCACGACGCGGCTGGACTTCTCCTCCACCACGCCCTGCGCGACCATCGTCCCGTAGACCAGCAGCGAGTAGTACAGCAGCGCCGCGATCACCAGGCCGATCGCGAGCCGCTGGCCCTTCCGGTCGTCCTCCGGCTCCAGCGCCACCACGTCCACGCCCGAGCGCTCGACGTTCCGCGCCACCGCGGCGGGGTCGAGGCCTGCCTCGGCCAGCTGCGCGTTCAGCACCTGCTGCTTGACGATCAGGTCGATGGAGTTGCGCAGGTCGTCGCCCAGCGACTCCTTCACCACCACGCGCAACGCGTCCGGCGCACCGGTGACCAGGGCGTCCAGCTCGCCGGACCGCACCTGCTCCTCGGCCGCCGCCGGATCGGTCGCGTCGACCGTGTCCACCTCCCGGCCGAACGACCGGGCGGTCTGCTTCAACGGCTCCGCCAGCACGGTGGCCTGGCCGCTCAGCGCGACCCGGTCGCGACCCGCGTCGTCGAACAGCACGGCCTGCAACAGCACGTACCCCGCCATCACGGCGACGATCACCAGGGTGCCCCAGAGGAACGACTTCGTGCGCACCTTGCCCAGGAACTCCCGGCGCGCCACCAGGAACACGGCCCGGCCGGGGGTGAGGCTGCTCATGCCGCGGACTCCTCGGTCACCACGCTGCGGAACAACTCGGTCAGCGACGGCCGCTGCCGGGAGAACTCGTGCACCGGCCCCGTTTCCAGGGCGGCGCGCAACACCACCTGGTCGTCGGCTCCCGGTGCCAGGTCGACGACCGTGCGGCCGGCGGACGTGTGCGCGGACCGCACACCGGGCAGGCGGTCGGCCCAGCCCGGGTGCGCCTGGGGCGCGTCGACCACCAGCTGCGTCCGACCGCCCGCGCGCAGCTCGTCCACCGAGCCGCACGCGACGAGCGTGCCGCTGCGCACGATGCCGACCCGGTCGCACAACCGCTCCACCAGGTCCAGCTGGTGGCTGGAGAACACCACGGGCACGCCGCTCGCGGCCTTCTCGCGCAGCACCTGGCTCATCACGTCGACGGCCACCGGGTCCAGGCCGGAGAACGGCTCGTCCAGCACCAGCACCTCCGGCTCGTGCACGAGGGCCGCGGCCAGCTGCACGCGCTGCTGGTTGCCCAGGCTGAGCTTCTGCACCTCGTCGTGGCGGCGGTCGCGCAGGCCGAGGCGGGCGACCCAGTCGTCCGCCGAGCGGTGCGCGGCGTTGGTGGACAGGCCGTGCAGCTCCGCCAGGTAGACGAGCTGGTCGTGCACCTTCATCTTCGGGTAGAGGCCGCGCTCCTCGGGCATGTAGCCGATCCGGCGGCGGGTCTCGAACGTGATCGGCGCGCCGTTCCAGCGGACCTCGCCCGAGTCGGCGGCGAGCACGCCCAGCGCGATGCGCATCGTGGTCGTCTTGCCCGCGCCGTTGCTGCCGACGAACCCGAACAGCTCACCCGCCCGCACGTCGAAGGTCATCCCGTCCAGCGCGACGACCTCCCCGTAGCGCTTGGAGACCCGGTCGATCTCCAGCACGCCCGAAACGGTGCGGCCCTCTGTCACGGTGCTCTCCTCCTGTCACGACCAGCGGTTCCCGGCGTTCGCGACTGCCGATCCGGGCCTAGCGGTAGACCTGCGTGGACAGCGGTTCGAACGGCGCACGGCTGAACACCGCCTCGACGGGCAGGTCGAACACGCCGCAGATCCGCAGCGCGAGGTCGAGGCTGGGGTAGTGGTCGCCCCGCTCCAACGCGCCGATCGTCTGCGGGTTGACCTCCACCGCCTCGGCCAGTGCCGCCCTCGTCATACCCCGCTCGACCCGGAGCACCCCGATCCTGTTGTGGATGGGCTGCCCGGCCCCCCGGCGCACCGGACTCATGCTACGAAGTGTTGCGAAAACCCAACAGAACGGCAAGTAAACAATTCACAGAATAGGCCGGATGGCCGTAACCGCTGGTCGGGGTCACGGAAATCACGTTTCGGTGAAACGATACGTCGCCGGGAACCGAAACGACTGTCGACGGGTCGGATGCGCAGTAGGGCCGCAAGCCCCGTTGCCGTGAGGGGTGAACATGGAGCCGGACCAGTGGCTCGCGCAGTACGGAGAGAAGATCGAGCAGGCCAAGCGGAACGCCGCGCAGGCCGAGTCGCAGCTGGGCGGCGTCGGCGGCAGCGCCACGTCGCCGGACGGCCTGATCACGGTCAGCGTCAACGCCGCGGGTGCGTTGACCGACCTGATCCTGCGGCCACAGCTGCGAGGTGAGGACCCGGAGCGGATCTCCGGTGCGATCCTGACCGCGGTGGCGCAGGCGCAGCGCGCCGCGGCGGGCAAGGTCGTCGAGATCATGACGGAGTTCGTCGGCGAGAGCCCGGCGCTGGAGTTCGTGAAGTCCAAGATGCCGAACGGCTATTCGGGTGACGACGCGGACGCGGTGGAACCGGAGCCCGAGCTCCAACGTCGAGACACCAGGCCCGACGACGACTACTTCACCAACCCACCCGATGTCATGGCCTGAGCAGGGGGTAGATGACCATGTTCGACTCGTTCAACGTGAACCCGGCAGAGGTCCGGGCGCACGCAGGCACGGTCGACCAGCTGACGCAGCGGATGCTCGCGGCCACGAACACCGCCGACCCGTCGCTGTCGACCGACGCGTTCGGCGTGTTCGGCTCGTTCCTGGCCGAGTTCCTGCTCAAGGCCGCCGGGTCGTCCCAGGACATCCTCGGCCAGGCCACTGAGACCGTCGCCGACATGTGCCAGGGCCTCCGCGAGGTCGCCGACCTCTACGAGAACGTCGACCTCGACAACGCGTTCGGCTTCACCGGAAAGGCACGGGGATGAACGCTCAAGCCACCACCGGCAACTCCTCCGGGCAGGGCCGCGACCCGTCGCACCTGATCGGCGACGTGCAGGGCACCGTCGCGGCGGTCGAGCGCGGCGACTGGGTCCAGGCCGGGCTGGGCATGGCGAACACCGCCATGGGCATCGTCGGGATGGCGAGCAACCCGTTGTCGGGCCTCCTGTCCGCCGGGTTCAGCTGGGCCATGCAGCACGTCGACTTCCTGCGCGAGCCGTTCGACGCGCTGCTCGGCAACCCGCAGGCGATCCAGAAGATGTCCGACAGCTGGGCGTCCTCGGCCAAGCAGATCGAGGGCATCGTCGCGGACTACCGGCGCACGTCGGTGGAGGAGACCCGGACCTGGCGCGGCCGTTCGGCCGACGGCTACCGCGCGGCGAGCGCGAAGCACGCCTCCGGGCTGGAGACGCTGGCGAAGGCGTCGCAGGGGATCTCGCGCGCGGCCAAGGGCGCGGGCGAGCTCGTGGCGACCGTGCGCAAGACCATCATGGACCTGATCAGCAAGGCCGTGTCGGACATGGTCATGAAGATCATCCAGTGGCTCTCGGCGTCGTTCCTGACGTTCGGCGCGGCCATCGGCGCCGCGATCGCGGACATCGTGCAGATGGCGTGCAACTACGCCAAGAAGCTCGCCGACTTCCTGCAGAAGCTCGGCAACTCGCTCAAGAAGCTGATCGACCTGATCAAGTCGGTCGCGCAGATCGCCCAGACCGCCAAGCAGATCCTCCAGGCGATCACCGCGATGACGTCGTCCAACAAGGGCGGGTCCGGCGGTGGCGGGTCCGACCCGCGGTTGACGCGGGGCGGTGTGGGGCTGACCGAGGAGCAGTTGGCCGACATGCACCGCGACGCCGACCGGCGCTACACGGCGCCTCCGGGTGGCTCGACGAACCCGTCCGGCTCGGGCGGCGGCGGTGGCACGGGTGGGCCCGTGGTGAGCCGTCCGCCGACGGTCGGCGGGGGCTACGGTCCCGGCACGGACGAACCCCGCTACTACCCCGGCGGTCCGGGCGGGCCGGTGGTCAGCCGTCCGCCGACGGTCGGTGGCGGTTCCGGTGGTTCCGGCGGCAGCGGTGGCGGTGGCCACTGGGAGCCGGGTCGCTGGGTGCCGGAAGGCGGTTCGACCGGTGGCCGCGTCCCGTCGCCGCCCCCTGTGGGCGGGACGACCTACGCGACGGGTGGCGGCGCGCCGACCGTTCCGGGTGTGCCGACGATGCCGACCGTCCCGCCGGTGCGTCCGATGGGTGACATGCCCGCGATGCCCGGTGGCGGTGGCGGTGGCGGTTTCGCCGGTGGTGGCGGTGGCGGTGGCTTCGCGGGTGGCGGCGCCTCCGGTGGCGGCGGTGCCGGTTCGACCCTCCAGGCCGGCGGCGCGTCCGGTGTGCTCGGCACGGCGGGCAACCCCGCCGGCGGCGCGGGCCCCGGTGCGCCCGGTGGCGCCGGTGGCCGTCCCGGTGGCGCGGGCGGCATGGGCATGATGGGCGGCGCGCCGATGATGGGCGCACCCGGCCAGGGTGGCGAGGGCAAGGACCACCAGCGCAAGGTGCGGCTCGAGGGCGAGCCCCTGATCGACGAGCCGCCGAAGGCGGCGAAGCCGATCATCGGCGAGTGACCTGAACGGCGAAAGGGGACCTCCGGCCCGGAGGTCCCCTTTCGCATGTGCCGGTGCGTCAGGTGAGGGCGGCCAGTTCTTCGGTGACCTGGCGGGTGACGGCGGCTTCGGCTTCGGCGCGGTCGGCCGGGACGAGGCCGATGCGGGTGCGGCGGTCCAGGACGTCGTCGGCGTCCAGGGCGCCTTCGTGGCGGACGGCCCAGGCGACTTCGCCGATCTCGGCGACCCGGTGCGCCTCGGTGCCGTAGCGGGCCACCAGGTGCTCCGGGCCGGTGGCCGGGCCCGCGCCGATCAGCGGGAGGTTCGCGGTGTCGGAGCGGACGGTGGTGAGGGCGGTGGCGTCCACCGCGTCGGCGGCCATCCGGCGGTAGGTGGTGAGCTTGCCGCCGACGACGGTGGTGACGCGGTCCCGGGTGAGCACGGCGTGGCGGCGGGAGAGGTCGGCGCTGGGGCCGTCGCCGGTGTCGAGCAGGGGGCGCAGACCCGCGAACGAGCCCAGGACGTCGGCCTGGGTCAACGGGCGCTCCAGGACGGTGGAGGCGACCGACAGGAGGAAGTCCACATCGGACTGGGGGACCGCCGGGACGTCCGGGATCGGGCCGTCGACCGGTTCGTCCGTCAGTCCGAGGTAGACCCGACCGTCCTGTTGCGGGAGCAGCAGGACGAAGCGGCTGAACGTGCCGGGCACGCGCACGGTCAGGGCGGCGTTGGCCAGGCCGGCGGTGGACGCCGCCACCACCAGGTGCGAGCCGCGTGACGGGCGGAGTTTCACGTCCACCAGGTCGCCCGCCCAGACACCCGTCGCGTTCACCACCGCGCGAGCCTTGATGCGCAGCGATGCGCCGGTCAGGCCGTCCACGACGTCGGCGCCGTCGCCGGTCAGCGACGTGGCGCGGGCGCGGGTGATGACGCGTGCGCCGAGCCCGGCGGCGGTGCGGGCCAGCGCGACCACCAGGCGGACGTCGTCGACGACCTGGCCGTCGAAGCTCAGCAGGCCGCCGCGCAGGTCGTCGCGGCGCAGGCCGGGTGCCAGGGCCAGGGACTCGACGGCGGACACGTGCCGAGGGCCGGGGAGGACCCGGGACGGGGTGCCGGCCAGGCGGCGCAGCACGTCCCCGGCGCGGAGGCCCGCCGCGACGACGAGGTCGTGCGACCTGCCGTGCAGGGGCGCCAGTTGCGGCAGCGCGCGGACCAGGTGCGGCGCGGTGCGGGTCATCAGGATGCCGCGCTCCACCGCGCTCTCGTACGCCAGGCCGATCTCGGCCTGGGCGAGGTAGCGGAGGCCGCCGTGGATGAGCTTGCTGGACCAGCGCGACGTGCCGAACGCCAGGTCGTGCGCTTCCACCAGGCAGACGGACAGGCCGCGCGACGCGGCGTCCAGGGCTACGCCGGCACCGGTCACCCCGCCGCCGATGACCAGCAGGTCCACTTCGGAGGAGACCAGGTGGTCGAGGTCGGCGCGGCGGCGGGAGGCGTTGAGGGAGGTGTTCGGTGAGGTGGTCATCTGGGTTCCTGTCGGCGGATACCCCGGCGTTCACGCCGGGAGGAGAGCGGTGCCCTGAACCCGTGGCGACGGTTCATTGCCTGTGGTGTTGGCTGTGAGGCATGGTGTCGGTGGTGAAGCGGGCGTTCCGGTACCGCTTCCATCCGACTCCGGCGCAGGAAGTGGAGTTGTTGCGCACGTTCGGGTGTGTGCGGGTGGTCTACAACCGGGCCGCCGCGTTCTGGGAGAAGCGATCCCGCTACCCGCGTTTCAAGTCCCGCAAGCGGGGCAGGGCTTCCGCCGAGTACACCCGGTCGGCGTTCCGCTGGCGTGACGGGCGGCTGACCCTGGCGAAGATGGCCGAACCGCTGGACATCGTGTGGTCCCGGCCGCTGCCCGAGGGCGCCGAGCCGTCCACGGTGACCGTCTCGCGCGACCCGGCCGGCCGGTGGCACGTGTCGATCCTGGTCGAGACCACCGTCGACCACGCCCCACCCACCGACCGCGCGGTGGGCGTCGACGCCGGGATCACCTCCCTGCTCACCCTCTCCACCGGGGAGAAGATCACCAACCCCAGACACGAACGACGGGACCGGGAACGCCTCGCCCGTGCGCAGCGGGCACTGGCCCGCAAGCAGAAGGGCTCCGCCAACCGGGCCAAGGCCCGACTGCGGGTCGCGCGTGTCCACGCCCGCATCGCCGACCGCCGCCGAGACCTGCTG
>NZ_JNXC01000045.1 GCF_000716595.1 Saccharothrix sp. NRRL B-16314 | reverse complement strand
GCAGGCGTCGAACTACGAGCGCGTGGTGAAGGCCTGCCTGGCCGTGGCGCGCTGCGCCGGCATCACGGTGTGGGGCATCCGGGACACCGACTCGTGGCGTGCCTCGGGCACCCCGCTGCTGTTCGACGGCTCGGGCAACAAGAAGGCCGCCTACACCTCCACCCTCAACGCCCTCAACAGCGGCGGCACGTCGACGACGTCCACCACGACGTCCACCAGCACGTCGACCACGACGTCCACCACCACGACCACGACCACCATCCCCGGTGGGGGCGGCTGCACCGCTTCGGTGTCGCTCAACTCCTGGAACGGTGGCTTCGTCGCCACGGTGAAGGTCACCGCCGGATCGTCGCCCCTCAACGGGTGGACGGTCACGACGAACCTGCCGTCCGGCGCCACGGTGACCAACGCGTGGAGTGCCGACCGCAGTGGTAACACCGGCAACATCCAGTGGAGGAACGTGAGCTACAACGGCAACGTCCAGGCCGGCATGTCGACCGAGTTCGGCTTCCAGGGCACGGGTTCCGGCGCGGGTATGACGCCGACCTGTTCCGCGGGCTGATCGGCCGCCCGGCGCGGGGGATCTTCCAGCCCCCGCGCCGGGCACCATCCGGCATCGCGCCGGGCACTACCGGCACCGTGACGCTCTCCGGTGCCGATGACGCGGCGTGATCGCCGACGAAATCCTCCCGATTCCGCCCTGCGAACGGGCGTTAGCCGGGTTTCAGCCCGTGGACGTCGATCCGTGATCCGTCCGCGGCCAGGTCCGCAGGTGTGGCCGTTCGGCAGCGGAGCCACGCCGCGCCACCGCAGGTCGACACCCTGTACTTGCGCACGTTTCCCGGTGTACCGTCCCGCCCTGTCTGGGAGCGCTCCCAGACGTTTGTCCAGATGAGGAGGGGCTCAGTGAAGCGCTCCACCGCCGCTATTGCGGCTTGCGCGATGGTCCTGGGCGGTGCGGCGACAGTCCTGCCGCACGCCATGGCCGCCGCCCAGGGCTGTCGGGTCGACTACTCCGTCGCGAGCCAGTGGGACGGCGGGTTCCAGGCCGCGGTGAAGGTCACCAACCTCGGTGACACCGTCAGCGGCTGGTCGCTCGGCGTGGTGTTCACCGCCGGTCAGCGGGTCACCCAGGGCTGGAACGCCACGTGGGCGCAGTCCGGCTCCACGGCGACCGCCACCAACGTCGACTGGAACCGGACGCTCGGCACCGGCGCGTCGACGGACCTCGGCTTCGTCGCCTCGTGGTCCGGCAGCAACCCGGCGCCCACGTCGTTCACGCTGAACGGCGTCGCCTGCACCGGTTCCACCACGAGCACGTCGACCACGTCCACGACGACGACCACCACGACCACCACGAACCCGCCGGTCGGTCGCACCCCTGTCGCGATCAACGGCCGGCTCCGCGTCTGCGGGGTCAACCTGTGCAACCAGTACAACCGGCCGATCCAGCTGCGCGGCATGAGCACCCACGGCATCCAGTGGTTCGCCAAGTGCTACAACAACGCGTCGCTCGACGCGCTGGCCACGGACTGGAACGCCGACCTGTTCCGGATCGCGATGTACGTGCAGGAGCAGGGTTACGAGACCAACCCGAGCGGGTTCACCAACCAGGTGAACAGCCTGGTCGACATGGCCGAGGCCCGCGGCATGTACGCGGTCATCGACTTCCACACCCTCACGCCGGGTGACCCCAACTACAACCTGGAGCGCGCCAAGACGTTCTTCCGCTCGGTCGCCGCGCGCAACTCGGCGAAGGACAACGTGATCTACGAGATCGCGAACGAGCCGAACGGCGTGAGCTGGGCCGGCATCAAGAGCTACGCCGAGCAGGTCATCCCGGTGATCCGCGCGGCCGACCCCGACGCGGTCATCCTCGTCGGCACCCGCGCATGGTCGTCGCTGGGCGTGTCGGAGGGCTCGAACGAGACCGAGATCATCAACAACCCGGTCAACGCGACGAACATCATGTACACGTTCCACTTCTACGCCGCCTCGCACAAGGACAACTACCGGGCGACGGTCAGCCGGGCCGCGTCCCGCCTGCCGCTGTTCGTCAGCGAGTTCGGCACGGTCCTCGCCACCGGCGGTGGCACCTACGACCGCACGAGCAGCGCGGCGTGGCTGGACCTGCTCGACCAGTTGAAGATCAGCTACGTGAACTGGACGTACTCGGACGCCGGCGAGAGCAGCGCCGCGTTCCGGTCGGGCACCTGCAACGGTGGGACCTACACCGGCAGCAGCGTGCTCACCGAGTCCGGCGCGTTCATCAAGAGCCGGATCAACACCCCGGACAACTTCCCGACCAGCTGACCTCTTCGCACTGACCGATTCGCACTGACAGATTCGCACTGATCGCTCCACAATGGACCGGGGCCTCGCCTTCACGGCGGGGCCCCGTTTCATTCGCCGCGTTCCGGCGCGGCCCCGCCGGTCACCCGGATAGGTTGTCGCCCATGGAGAACACGGCGGCACGTCGTCAGCTCGGCTGGACCTGGGGCGTGACCGCGCTGGCGGTGGTGGCGCTGTTCAACATCGGCGCCCACAGCCCCGACCTCAAGGTGACGCACGGCACTGCGATCCACCTGGAGAAGTACAGCGTCCCGCTGCTGGGGCTGACCCTGGTCGCCACGTCGGTCGGGCTCTGGACCATCCGGCGGTGGCCGTGGCACTGGCCGTGGCTCCTGGTCGCGGGCGCGTTGTGCAAGGTTCCCGAGGTGGTCAGGTCCGAAGTCTTCTTCCTGAGCGGCCGACCCGGGGCGCACTACCTGATCTGGGCGGCCGGCGCGGCCGGGACCGCGCTGATCGTCCTCGGCGTGTTGTGCGCTGCCGCCGCTTCGACCTCCGCTCCGACCTCCGACGGATCGGCGGGACATGCCGCCGCCCTGTCGGGCATGGCGGTCGGGACGATGCTGTTCGGCACGGTGCTCGTCGGCCTGGGCTGGCTGGACCAGCCGGACCGCCCTGCAGTGATGAACTACGGCTTCGCCGGGATCGGCCTGCTGGGCGGTGCCCTGGCCGTGCTCGCCGTGCGCACCGGCCGGATCGCCCGACCCGAGGCCCCTCTGCTCACCGTGCGGACCGCGATCGTCGGCACGGCGGCGGCGTTGCTCCCGGTCGTGCTGACCGTGGCGGGCTACCTGCTGAACCTCGCGCTGCCGGTGGTAGGCGTGCCGACCAGTGGCGCGGGGGTGCTGACCCTGCTGTGCGCCTGCGGACTGGCCTTGGCGCTGGGCTCGGGCATGGTGCTGCGCGCGGCGGCAGCCGGTCTCGTGCTGTACGCCGTGGCGGCGCCGGTCACCCTGGCGATCTACTTCACCGCCGGCCAGATGACGGTCGTGTGGCCGTGGGCCTTCGCCGGACTCGTCGGCGGCGTGGCGTTGGGCCGCAGTCGGCATCGAGCCGCCCTGGCCGCGCTGGGCTGCGCCGGGCTCGGCCTTGTGATGGCGACGATGGGACGGCTGACCGGGACGTACGCGGAGATGGCCACCGACGGGCCGCTGATCATGCCCGCCGAGCCGCTGATCGCCCTGGTCGTCGCCACCGCGACCGTTGCCGTGACGACCGCGGTGCCGCTCGCGTCCCACCACCGGGCTCTCCCGGTCGTGCTGGGTCCGCTGTTGATCGGCTTCGTGCTCTCGATCCGCGACCTGATGCAGGTGTTCATCCTGCACGGGTCGAGCGGCACCGCCCTGCCGGAGGGGAGGCACACCGAGAAGTGGGCCGTCCTGCTCGGCATCGCGACCGTCCTGCTGGTGGTGATCGCCGTGCTCGACGCGCGGCGCGCTGCCGTCGCTCGATCGGGTGACCAGGCCGGCGAAGGGGCCGGAATTGTCGGTGCCCGTCACTAACTTGCGGATCGGGGATCCACGCCGATCAGGGGGAGTGCCACGTGGCTACCAGGTTCATCACCAAGAACGGCCGCCGCATACCGCTGGACAACGGCAAGGGCGGCGCGGCGGTCGCGGCGGTGGTCGTCGTGCTGGGCCTGACCGGTTCGGCCGGCCTGGGCGGCGGGGTCGGCTCGTCCGGGTCGAGTCCGGGAGGTTCGGCCGGTTCGGTCGGTTCGTCGAACGTGGCCGCGCGCAAGGCGGAAGGGCAGAAGGCGGCGAGACGGGGCGACCGCGACGGCGCGTGGCAGCGGATGGGGATGCGTCGGCTCAACGAGAAGCTGGAGCGGCAGTGGGAGTGCCTGTCGGCGTCGCACGGCGAGATCAGGGAGTTCTTCACCCGAACGCCGTGCACGTCGCTCGACCGGATGGTGATCGCGGTCGGGGACGACGTCGGCAACAGCGCCGTCGTGTCGCTGGTCTGGGTCGGTTTCCGGAACAAGGGCGATCTGCGCGAGTTCAAGCGGATCGAGGACCGGCAGGGCAGCGGCGACGTCCACCCGCTCGGCGCACCGGTGCTCGGCCTGGCCGACATCGCGTTCACCGGCCTGAACTACGGGGTGCAGACCACGGGCACGTCCATCACGGTCGCCGAAGCGGAAACGGCGACCGGCCACGTCGACCGGGAGACGCTTGACGCGTTGGCGGAAGTCGCCGCCTGCCTACCCCGTCCCTGACCGGGGAGAAGTGCCAGTCGAGACGCCAGTCAAGACTCGAAACTTCCGCGAAACTGCTGGCACCCGGCCGAATCATGACCTGATAGTTGGCCGCGCCCTGAGGGCGTCCCGTCCGACGAAAGGGGTTTCACGATGAAGTGGAGAGCCGTGGTGCTGACGACCGGCTTGGCGCTCGGGCTGGCCGCCGGGCCGGCCCAGGCCGGTCAGCCGGACGAGGGCGAGGCCGTGGTCGTCGACTCGACCCGCCACGCCGGGCGCTCGCTCGCGCTGACGTTCGACGACGGTCCCAACCCGGTCGACACGCCGCGTCTGCTCGACGTGCTGCACAAGCACCACGTCAAGGCCGTGTTCTGCCTCTGGGGCGACTTCGTCGAAGCCCACCCGGAGCTGGTGCGCGCGATCGTCGCCGGTGGCCACAAGCTGTGCAACCACACGATGCACCACGACGACATGGGCACGTGGACGCCGGAGCAGATCAAGGCCGACCTGGAGGAGACGAACGCCGCGATCCACCGCGCCGTGCCGGGCGTGCCGATCAAGTACTTCCGCGCCCCGTACGGCAGTTGGGGCCAGACGCCCCGGGTGGCCGCCGAGCTGGGCATGACGTCGATCGGCTGGCGCCTGGTCATCTCCGACTGGGAGCCGCCGGGCACCGACGAGCTCGTCCGCCGGGTGATGGAGGGTGTCACGCCGGGCGCCGTGGTGCTGATGCACGACGGTCCGAACGACCGCGGTCAGACGGTGGACGCCGTCGACCAGGTCATCCCGAGGCTGCGCGCGGACGGCTGGCGCTTCGACCTGCCCGCCCGTCGCTGAGCCGGCGGCACCACGAGGCGGAAACCCCTGTCGCCGGCCGCGGCGTCCCACTCGGCGCCGCGTCCGGCGGGGGTGACGGCGCCGCGTCCAGCGCACACCCCGCCGGAGCAGTGCTCGAGACGCCACGCAGCCCGGTGCCCTCCGTCGACCTCACTGCTTCCGACGCGGCCGACTCGGCGCGACCCCATGTCCCGCCACTCCGCTCTGGAACGATGCGGCGTTGTCGGAATCAGGTGGGGGAACTGAACGATGAGTGGTCCGCGCAAGGTGGCGATGCCCGGCCAGGTCTGGGGTCTGGCCGCACCGGGGGTGACGGGACCGCTGTTCGTGACCGGCTACGACGGCCACAACCAGTCGACCACCGTGCTCACGGCGGTCGACCCGGACGGAACGGTGCTGTGGCGCCGTGCGTTCGACGGGCACCCCGAAGTGCCGCGCGTCAGCGTCGGAGGCACGGTGTGGATCGCCCACGCCGGAGCCGGAGGCCACACCTTGAGCGAGGTGGACGCCGCCGGAGCGGTGCTGCGCTCGATCACCCCCGAGCACGCGCCGGACGAACACCTCGGGGCGTTCGTGCTGCTCCCCGACGGCATCTGCGTCGCGTGGCTGCCCGCGGCACCCCGCCGGGTCGTTCCGCCGGGGCGAAGCCCCCGCGTCGCCCGCTACGACGAGAACGGCGCCTGCCACTGGTCGACGCCGGCCGGGCTCGACCAGTTCGCCCACCCGGGCGGCGTGGCGACGAGAGCGGACGACGACGGGAGGGCACGACCGGTGAAGCCCTGGACACCGCGGACGATCGAGGCGTCCCACTGGCAGCCGCTGCTGGTCTCCGGCAACCGGATCGCCGCCACCTTCGCCGACGGCGGCAGCGGCATCGCCGTCACGTCCTTCCTGGACACCGCGACCGGGCAGGTCGTCGCCACCACCCGGCCCGGTCCACTCACCCACAAGGCGATCGTCGGGCCGGGCGAGTTCCTTGTCGGATCGCAGGGCTACGGCGCTTTCAGCACCGCCCGGTACGACCAGTCCGGCGCGGTGACGGACCAGTGGCAGAGCCACACCATGGCGCTCGTGGACCGCGATGGCCACATCCGCGGCCCGGAGTCGGAGAACGTCATGCCATCCCGGTCGCGTTTCCGCGGCCTCGGCCCCGGCGGCACGTTGCGCGACGGTCCGGCCCTCTCGGGCTACTACACCACCTACCCGGCGCTGGACCACGACGGCACCGCGATCTTCTGGCGTGACGGCCGGTTGCTGGCCGTCGACGCCGACTTCGAGCTGCACGAGCTGTCCGCCGTGGACGACGACCGGGCGGTGATGAGCAGGATTCTGCTGCTCGACCAGGGAAAGGTCGTCTTCGCCCTGAAGGACGAACTGCTCGTCTTCAGCGACACCGGCCTCGGTCCACTCGACACCGGCGTGTGGCCGTGCGGCGAGGGCAACCTCCGCGGCAACCCGGTCGTGCACCGATGAACCGCGGCCGTGCCCGGGCTCGCCGGCGACCGCTCGGCCGTGTGGCACGAACGCTGCTGGACGCGCCTTGACGCTACTGTTCGACCCATGTACGTGAAGTTGTGCGGGCTGCGCACCGAAGCCGACGTGGCTGCCGCCGTGGACGCGGGCGCCGACGCGGTCGGGTTCGTCCTCAGCGCGAGCGTCCGGCAGGTCGACGTCGACACCGCGCGGCGGCTGGTGCGCGAAGTGCCGCCGGGTGTGCTCGCCATCGGGGTGTTCAGAGGGGTCGCGGCACCGGAGGTGCGCCGGCTCGCCGACGCCTCGGGCATCGGTGCCGTCCAGCTGCACGGCGACTACCCGCGGGCCGCGTTCGACGAGGTGGCGGCGGTGGGCGTGCCGCTGGTCCGGGCGGTCGCGCTCGAAGCCGACACCGATGTGCGGGTCGGGGCCTTCGGCGAGCAGATGCTGCTGCTCGACTCGCCCGTTGCGGGCTCCGGGCACCGGTGGGACCTGGCGGCGCTGGACGGCGCGCGGCCGGAGGGGCACTGGCTGCTCGCGGGTGGGCTCGGCGTGGACAACGTCGCCGAGGCCGTCACCCGGGCGCGCCCGTGGGGTGTCGACGTGTCGAGCGGTATCGAGGTGAGCCGGGGCGTGAAGGACCACGGGCTGATGCGCGAGTTCGTCGCCGCGGCGCGGTCGGCCACATGAACCTGCCCGAGGCGCTGGCCCGTCGGACGGTCGTGCTGGACGGCGGCCTGTCGACCGCGCTCGAGCTCGCGGGGCACGACCTGTCCGACGCGCTCTGGTCGGCCCGGCTCCTGCTGACCGACCAGGCCGCGATCAGGTCCGCCCACCTGGCCTACTACCGGGCCGGGGCCGACGTCGTGATCACGTCCAGTTACCAGGCCACGTTCGAGGGCTTCGCGGATCGCGGGCTCACCCGTGCGGAGACGGCCGTCCTGCTGCGCGACAGCGTGACCGTCGCCCGACAGGCCGCGTCCGAAGTGGACGGATCGCGGTGGGTGGCGGCGTCGGTCGGCCCGTACGGGGCGATGCTCGCCGACGGCTCGGAGTACCGGGGCCGGTACGGGCTGACCCGGCAGGCGCTGGAGTCGTTCCACCGCCCCAGGATCGAGGTGCTGGCGGAAGCGGGAGCCGACGTGCTGGCGGTCGAGACCATCCCGGACGTCGCGGAAGCGGAGGCGGTGCTCGGGGTGGTCGCCGGGTCCGGCGTGCCGGTCTGGCTGTCCTACAGCGCGCGCGGCACGCGGACGTGCGCCGGCCAGCCGTTGACCGAGGCGTTCGAGGCGGCGCGGGGCGTGGACGAGGTGGTGGCGGTCGGCGTCAACTGCTGCGACCCGGCCGACGTGGACGAGGCGGTGGCGATCGCCCGGCGGGTCACCGGCAAACCGGTCGTGGTGTACCCGAACAGCGGTGAACGCTGGGACGCCGTGACCCGGAGCTGGACGGGCGTCCCGGCGTTCGACCCGGTGCGGGTGGCGGGGTGGGTCGACGGGGGCGCGCGGCTCGTCGGCGGCTGCTGCCAGGTCGGCCCGGAGCTGATCGGGGAACTGGCCGCGGCCTTGTCGCGGTGACCTGTCTCAGCCGCGACCGACGAGGGGCATCGTGGTCGCCATGACGGTCATGAACTGCACGTTGGCGTCCAACGGCAGCCCGGCCATGTAGCGGACCGCGTCGGCGACGTGCGCGACGTCCATCGTGGGCTCGGCCGCGACCGACCCGTCCGCCTGGAGCACGCCGCGGCTCATCCGGTCCGTCATCGGCGTCGCCGCGTTGCCGATGTCGATCTGCCCGCAGGCGATGCGGTGCCGGCGGCCCTCCAGCGAGATCGACTTCGTCAACCCGGTGATCGCGTGCTTGCTCGCGTTGTAGGCAACCGCGTCGGGCCTCGGGGTCTGGGCGGACACCGAGCCGTTGTTGATGATCCGCCCCCCTTGCGGCGTCTGGTCGCGCATGACGCGGAAAGCGGCGCGGGCGCACAGGAACGAGCCGGTCAGGTTCGTGTCGACGACCGTCGTCCACTGCTCGACGGTGAAGTCCTCCAGCGGCGTGGCGGGCACGTTCGTCCCGGCGTTGTTGAAAAGCACGTCGACCCGGCCCCACCGCTCGCGCACCGCGTCGAACAGCGCGTCCACGGACGCCTCGACGGTGACGTCCGTCGGCACGACGAAGACCGACCCGGCCGGTGCGTCGGCGGCGGTCTCGGCCAGCGCCTCGGCCCGCCGCCCTGCGAGCGCCACCCGGTGCCCGGCTTCGAGGAGCCCTCGGGCGACCGCGCGCCCGACCCCCGAACCGGCGCCGGTCACCACGGAAACCGGGTGCGCGGCCACGTCGGGCGGTGTGGGAGTCACCGGTGCAGATTAGCCCGTCGACGTGTCCCCGCGGTCGTCCACTCGGACCGGTCGGGCCGCTAAGGAAGCAGCGCCTGCGGGTGGGTCCACCGGGCCAGCACGACGGTGGCGTCGTCCTGGAAGACACCGCCCTGGTGGGTGAGGATCGCCTGGATGAGCCGCCGGGCGGTCTCGGGCGGCGGGTTGCCGGCGGCTGCTTCACGGTGCAGGAAGTCGGTCAACCGCGCCTCGCCGAAGAACTCGCCGCGCGCGTTGCGGGCTTCGGTGATGCCGTCGGTGTAGAGGACGAGCCAGTCGTAGGGCTGGAGGACTTCCTCGGCGACGGCCCGGTCGCCGATCCCGACGCCGAGCGGTGGCGCGTGGCCGGCGGTCAGCGGCTTGACGACCCGGCCGCCGCGCATGATCAGCGGCTCGGGGTGCCCGGCGTTGAGGTAGCGCAGCCGACCGGTGGCCAGGTCGACCTCGGCCAGGACCGCGGTCGCGAACGTGCTGCGGCCGAACTGGGCGCTGATCGTCTCGTCGACGGTGCGGGCCTGTGCGGCGAGGTCCTGGCCCGCGTGGCGTGCGTGCCGGTGGGCGGCCAGGGCGGTGGCGGCGATCAGGCCGCTGCGCAGGTTGTGCCCGACCGCGTCCAGGACGATCAACGTCGCGGTGGTCTCGGAGAGCGAGTAGTCGAAGGCGTCACCGCTGACGGCGTGGCGCGGCTCGACCACGCCGGTCACCACGAAGCTGTCCACGCCCGCGGTCGGCGGCGGCAGCAAGGACCAGATCAACTCGCCGCCGACCGTCCGGCGGGTGGTCTGGCGCACCAGGTCGACCGCGTCACCGTACTTGTCGAGGAGGGTCACCAGGTGTCCCACCAGCATGGACAGCCAGCGGCACTGGGTGCGCAGCCCCGGGTCGTCGAGGTCGCTCACCTCGTCCACCCGGACGTCGAGCACGCCCAACCGCTCCACACCGTCCACCAGCGGCACCCACAGGCGGGGGTGGTCGGGGTTCCGCGCGGGCAGGGCGCGCACCTGCCGGAACGCCCGCCCGGCCAGCGTGCTGTCCACGCCCAGCCGCGTCCTGCCGTGGTCGCCGTCGGAATTGCCGTCTGGGTCGTTGTCGAGGTCGCTGTGGGCCGGCCACCGGTGCAGGTGGCGTTCCTCGTAGTCGACCAGGTACATCGTGATGCGCAGGTCCAGCATCCGGGCAGCGGTGTCGACCAGCGTCGTCAGCCGGTCGGGCGGGGCCAGTTCCGCGCCTTCGAGCAGCGCCACCAGCGCGGACAGCGCTTGGCCGTGAGGCCTGGTCTCGCGCGTCAGGCGGCTGTAGTCGGCGCGGTGCGGTGGTGCCGACTCGTCCAGGCGCTCGTTGACCGCTCGGGCGAGGACGTCCCGCTGCAACGGAGGCAGCCCACCCGCGCCGTGCACGTACGCGGCGACTTCGGTCAACCCGGCGTCGCCGCCAAGGGCGACGTAGCGGACCCACAGCTCCTTCGTGGTCAGCCCCGAGTGCCGCAGGGCCACGGCGATGTTGTGCCGTTGCCGGTCCGAGTGCCGGTCGGGGCGTTGGTCTGGGCGTTGGTCGGCCATGGTGGTCACCGGGGACGGCGGATCGTCGACCTGACCAGGTCGTCCGCTGCCTGTCGCAGGGGCTTGCCGCGTCGTCGGGCCATGTAGGCCAGGATCAGGAACGCGGCCCGTTCGTCGTCGACGCGCACCACGGTCCGCTGTTCCCACGCGGTCAGGCACGGTCCCTGGCCCAGCTCGTACTGGAGGGCGTCGGCGCGCTCCACCACGACATCGGTCGCCGCCGCCGTCACCCGGTCACCGTTCGAACCCGACAGGGTGATGCCGGACCCGGCGGCGCCGGGGAAGGTCTCCTTCGCCGACGACGTGATCAGCCTCAGCGAGGTGTCCACGGTGCCGCTCGGCAGCAGCGGAGCGGAAACGCGGGCGAACACGGCGGCCAGTTCGTCGGCCGGTTCGTCGGTCGGCTCGATCCGGGGCGCGTCGACCCACGCGTCGACGGGCGGCAACTCCGAGGCCATCCGCACCACCCCCGGCGCGACCGGGGTCGGCCGCTGCCCACACCGCCGCATACCCGCCGCGGCGTGCTTCTAACCCGTTCGAGTCGTGGCTGCGCGGTCTCGGTCGGGGGACGTGCGGCGGGGGCGCGTTCGGCGTGCCGGGTACACGGTGGACGGCTTGTGCCCTGGCTACGTGGGGTCGTGTGGCCGCACTGGAGTTCGTGAACAACCCGACCGGGTTCCGGCTCGACGCGTGGGGTGACGTGGTGGACCCGCGGCCGTGGGCGGCGATGTTCGGTCCGTCGACGTGGCCGCAGTTCACGCACATGTGGCTGGCGGCGTTCATGGGTCCTGCTGACCCGCCGCTACGCACTCGCGCGCATCGCCTCCGCACTGGCGGTCACGGCGATCCTCGTCGGCTGGGCCGTCGGGCAGTACCCGTACGTGCTGCTTCCCGGCCTCACCGTCGAACAAGCAGCCCAAGGCCGCCAGCCCCTCATGGCCCTCGGCATCGCCCTCGCGATCGGCGCGCTCGCGTACCTCTACACGCTGTTCCAACGACCGGCCACCAACGTCATGCCCGAGCGGCAACTGCGGAGAAGTCCGCGACCCGCACGGGAGGCATCGCCGTGCGGGGCCGCTCGTCGTCCGGTTCCCGGGGCAGGGTCACCGAGGTCGGACCGATCTCCGTGATCCGGTCCAGCAGCCGCAACGGGCTCTCGTTGAACCGGAAGTCGTCGGTCGCGCCGATCACCTCGCCGTCGCGCACCACGTACACGCCGTCCCGGGTCAGGCCGGTCAGCCGCAACGCCCGCGTGTCCACCTCGCGCAGGTACCACAGCGAGGTCAGCAGCAGGCCGTTCCGGGTCGCCGCGATCATCTCCGGCAACGTGGACCGCTCACCGGGCGGGCCTTCCAGCACGAGGTTGCCGATGCGGGGCGTGAAGGCGTCCCCGGCCTGCCGCGCCGAAGCCCTGGTGTGCACGAGCGCCGTCAGCACCCCGTCGGTGATCCAGTTCGTCGGGCCGAGCGCAAGACCGTTGTCCGCCACGGACGTGTCCGCGCCCGACACCCGTGTCACCACGAACGGATCGCATTCCAGGCCCTTGTGCGCCGGGTCGCTGCGCAACGTCACGGGCAGGGCGGCGACCCGCTCGCCGAGCCGGGTGCCGCCGTCGGGCACCGAGAACGCGGTCCGCCCGTCGGCCGCGTCACGACCACCGGCCGACCGGTACAGGTGCTTCAGCAAGTCGGCGGTGCAGGAAGGCGGGAGCAGCACCTCGTGCCGACCGGACGCCACGTCGACCCGCGTGGCGCCCCAGCCGAGGCGCTGTTGAAGCTCGTCCAGCAACGGGTGCGGGTTGAAGTCCGACAGATCGGGCAGGTCCACCCCCACCCACGCGGACGACGTCGCGGTGCGCGCGGTCAGCTCCACCACGCCGGACGGCTGCACGTGCCGCCGCCGCACACCCGAGGACGTCCCGAGCCACGTGGTGCGGACCTCGTGCTCGGCGTAGCAGTGCAAGGCGAAACCACGTGCGGCTCCGGAAAGGTCGGCCGCCAGACCGGCGAGCACACCGGCCGGCGCGGTGACGGCCGGTTCGTGCCAGTCCGACGCCGGGGGCCGGTCGGCGGGAGGGAGGGGGTCGACGTCGGCAGTGGACCGCCGAGCGAGGATCGACGCGGCCTCCACCAGGTCACGCACCGCCGCCGCGTCGAGCGCCCCACCAGCCGACACCACGCCCGCAGACACCACGCCCGCCGCGCCACCCGGCGTGGTCACCACGACGTGGACCTGCCGGTCGAGCACGTGCGCCGCGCTGGTCGTCACCTCGCCCGCCCGACGCAGGTGCGCGTGCGCCGTGTCGTCCACGATCACCACGACCTGGTCACCCGGTCGTCCGGCGGCGATCGCCTGTTCCACCAGTTCGTGTGCCGCGATCACGTCGCGTCACCCACGTGGTGCACGGGCACGCGGGTGAACAGCGCCGACGGGCAGCTGTGGCTCGCCGCCGCGGCCTGCGCGGGCCGTCCCTTGCCGCAGAGGTCCGCACCGAACGCCGTCACCGTGCTCTCGTCGCCGAGCCGGGCGAGGGACGACCAGAACTCGGTCGTCGACGAGCGGTAGGCGACCCCGGCCAGGGGTTCGGCGAGCCGCCCCGCCCGGATGCGGTGGCAGCGCTGGGCGGTGAACTGGAAGTCCGAGCGGGTGGCGTCGATCGACCAGCTGTCCGACCCGGCGAGGTAGATGCCGTCCTCGACACCGCTGATCAGGTCGTCCGTCGAGCACGGCCCCGCGGCCGGCGCGAGCGAGACGTTCGGCATCCGGGCCAGGGGCACGTGTGACGCGGACTCGGCGTACGAGCAGCCCGTCGACCTGGCCGCACCCACCGCCGCCGCGGTGGACCGGTCGGACTGGAAGCCGGTCAGCACACCCCGCTCCACCAGCGGCCACGACTGCGCGGCGACTCCTTCGTCGTCGAAGCCGGTGGTAGCCATACCGTGCGGCGCGGTGCGGTCGGCGGTCACGGTCATCAAATCCGAGCCGTAACGCAGCGAGCCCAACAAATCCGGGGTGGCGAACGTCGTGCCGGCGTAGCTGATCTCGTGCCCGAGCGCGCGGTCCAGTTCGGTGGCGTGCCCGACCGACTCGTGGATCGTCAGCCACAGGTTGGAGGCGTCGATCACGAGGTCGTGGACACCGGGCTCCACGGGACGCGCGCCGACCTTGGCGGCCAGCTGGTCCGGCAGCGCCGCCAGCTCACCCGCCCAGTCCCACCCGTCGCCGCCCAGGTACTCCCAACCGCGTGCGGTCGGCGGGCCGACGGAGCGCAGGGTCCGCATCACGCCGGTGCGCGGGTGCACGCCGGCGACCAGCACCTGGGGGTGCACGCGGACGTTCTGCTGCGTGGTCGTGGTGCCGGCGAGGTCGGCGTAGAAGCGGTTCTCCTGCGTGGCGTTGCACTTGGCGAGCACCGAGGACACCGGCGCCGCGGCGAGCAGCGCGGTGCTCCAGTCCGCCAGCAGCGCGGCGCGGTCGGACTCGGGCACGTCGAACGGGTTCACGTCGTACGCCGACACCCACTCCGCGTCGTGGTGCACCGGCTCGTCGCTGAAGGAGGTGGGGGAGGAGCCGGAGCGGGCGACCTCCCACGCCCGGTCCACGGCGTCGGCGGCGGCCTCGGCGGTGAGCTCGACGGTGGACGCGAACCCGCGGCCACGCGCGGTGAACACCCGCACGGACAACCCGGTCCGCGCCGTGTCGGACGACGCGGCGGTCCGCGCGTTCCGGAGCAGCAGGTGACCGCTCCGGGTGCGCACGACCTGCACGGCGGCGTGGTGCGCCCCCAGCCGCCGCGCGCGGTCCAGCGCGGCGTCGGCGAGCCGGCGCAGGGGGAGGGCGAGGAACGCGTGGTCCACTGCGTGCCCCCTCCTCGCCTGCCGTGGAGACCTGCATTGATACTACTTAAAACTAAAGCGTATGCAATCGGCGGAAGTGGACCCTGTCGACATGGCCGACTCCGTTGACTCCGACATGTGGTCTGCGGCACATTGGGGGTTGAGAAAGTAGTAGCGAGGCTGGCGGCAGACAGGACGCAAGCCAGTGATCTGATGGGTTCGTGATGTGGACCGACGTCGAAGACTGGGGCACGCCCGCGGCGAGCGGACGTCGAGACGACCCGTGGACGCCCGACCTGGAGGCGTTCGTCGCGGGACTGCCCAAGGCCGAGCTGCACGTCCACCTGGAGGGCGCGCTGCGTCCGACGACGTTGCTGGACCTCGCCCACCGCAACGGGAGCGAGTTCGCCGGCCTGGACGAGCGGTGGCTCGCCGAGCGCTTCCGGTTCCGCGACTTCCGGCACTTCGCCGACCTCTACACGACGTGCACCGACGTGTTCCGCGGTCCGGAGGACTTCGCCCGTGCGGTAATCGAGCTGGCCGCCGACCTGGCGCCGCAGGGCGTGGTGCACGCGGAGGTCACGTGCTCCGCGATCACCCACCACCGCGACCGGGGCATCCCGTTCGACGAGGTGGTGGACGGGCTGTGGGCCGGTGCGGAGGCGGCGCGGCGCGACAGCGGTGTCGTGGTGCGCTTCGTCCTCGACCACGTGCGTGATCTGTCCACAGAGGACTGTCAGCGGACGGCGGAGTGGTGCGTGCGCGGCCGTGACCGCGGCGTGGTGGCGCTGGGACTCGGTGGTTTCGAGCCCGGACGACCCGCTTCGCTGTTCAGCGGGGCGATCCGGTGGGCGCGCGACCGCGGCGTGCCGTTCGTCCCGCACGCCGGTGAGGCGGTGGGCGCCGAGGGCGTCCGCGACGCGCTGGCGTTCGACCCCGTTCGGCTCGGGCACGGCTTCCGCGCGGCCGACGAGCGCGGACTGGTCGCGGAGCTGACGCGCCGCGGCACCGTGCTCGAGATCTGTCCTACCAGCAACCTGCGCACCGGGGTGGTGGCCGACCTGGCCGACCACCCGGCGCGAAGACTCCGCACCGCGGGCGTGCCGCTGGTGCTCGGCTCAGACGACCCGTTGTTGTTCGGCTCGTCCACGCTCGGCGAGTACCGGACCGCGGCGACGGGTCTCGGCTTCCTCCCCGCGGACCTGGTGGCCGCCGCGCGCACGTCGTTGCTGGCGAGCCTCGTCGACGACGGCGAACGCAGTCGCATGGTCGCCGCGCACGACGCGTACGTCGCGCGGTGGGCAGGGGCGGTAGCGGTCGGCCCGGCACCGCATTCCGGCGGTCAACGCGCACCGGGTTGACCCGTGCGCCGGCGACGTGTCGACCGAATTCAGCAATCGGTTCGCCCGCGCATTTGTCACGAATGCACGGCCGTTCGGATCGTCGGGCAAGACTGTCGACCTTAAGTCGCCGGCAAATGCGACACCTGTGGCTGACTGTATTCCGCGTGCGTTTGAATTTCGCCCGGAGAGGGGTCCGGATGATTGCCTACGACAAACGTGTGAAACTGGTAGGACGGGTTGAATCGTCCTAAAGTTGCTGGTAGACACTGCTTGAGCGTGGTTGGGAGATCTTCGCGAACACGGGTTCCCACTCTCGCGCAAGACTGTCGATCATGGGGGTGGCAGTGCGTGAATCCGGTGGTGCCAGAGTGGTGCACAGCGGATCACGAATTTGTTCGCCGCGCCGCCTGTCAATGTTGACGGCTATTTCCACGTACCTGGCTTCCGACCGGGAGTGCGAAACCACATGCAGACATCAGCACGGAAGTTGCTCGTCACGGCGGTCATCCTGGCGCTTTGCGTGGCGTCGGGCCTGATGGTGGTCCGGCCGGCGCTCAGCGAGCAGGACGCCGGTGCGCTCGCCGCCCGCTACCGGTTCGCCACCGAGGCGGTGAACTCGGCGCCGGCGGACGCCCGGACCGAACGCGCCGTCGCGCCGGGCCTGCGGAACATCCGGTCCTGGATCTCCGCGGTCGGCGCCGCGGCCGGCCTGTCGGACGTGCGCGGTCTGGGCCGCGCCGCCGACCTCTGCCTGGTCGACCCGCGGGACGACTCCGTCACGCTGCGCCCGGCCCGACCGTCCGAAGAGGACGGTTACGCCCCGGTCCGGCTGGCGCCCGCCGACCTGCCGTACGACGCGACCATGGCGCCGATGGGCTGCGTCCCGGTGGACATCGACGACGACGGCGACACCGACCACGTCGTGCACTACTGGGGGCGTTCGCCGGTGGTGTTCCTCAACACCGCCGGCGCCGGGGTGCCCACCGCGGCCGGGCACCGCGCCGTCGAGCTGGTCACGCCGATGGAGGTGTGGAACAGCGAGACGCTGAACGTCGGTGACGTGGACGGCGACGGGAACCTCGACCTGCTGGTCGGCAACTACTTCCCGGACGGCGCGCGGGTGCTCGACCCGACGGCCGACGACGAGACCCGCATGGAGATGCAGCACTCCATGTCCTTCGCCCGCAACGGCGGCACCAACCGACTGCTGCTCACCACGCCCACCGGCCGCCCCGACGAGCTGCCGGGGATCACCGACGCGAGCACCGCGCTCAGCCGGGAGGCGGCGGGGTCGTGGACCCTGGCCACCGGCTTGCAGGACCTCACCGGCGACGGCAGGCCCGAGGTGTACCAGGCCAACGACTTCGGTCCGGACCAGCTGATGCTCAACGAGTCGACGCCCGGCCGGGTCGAGTTCACCGAGATCCGCGGCGACCGCGACATGGTCACGCCCAAGTCGATGGCGCTCGGCTACGACTCGTTCAAGGGCATGGGCGTCACCTTCAGCTACGACGGCGACGCGCAGCTGCCGACGATCGTGGTCAGCAACATCACCACCCCCTACGCGTTGCACGAGAGCAACTTCGTGTTCACCCCGACCGGTTCGCCCGAGGACTTCGCGGCGGGGGAGCTGCCGTACCGGGACCGCAGCGAGCAGCTCGGCCTGGCACGGTCGGGTTGGTGCTGGGACGTCCGCGCGGGCGATTTCGACAACGACGGCACGGACGAGCTCATGCAGGCCAACGGGTTCCTCAAGGGAGACGTGAACCGGTGGCCGCTGCTCCAGGAACTCGCGATGGCCAACGACGACCTGCTGCACAACCCCGCGTTCTGGCCCGACTTCGAGCCCGGTGACGACCTGTCCGGCCACGAGCCCAACCGGTTCTACGCGCGGGGACCGGACGGCCGGTACGCCGACGTGGCCGGCGGGACCGGCGTCGCGGCCGACGACAACACCCGCGCGCTCGCGTTCGGCGACGTGGACGGCGACGGGAAGCTGGACGCCGTCGTGGCCAACCAGTGGCAGGACTCCGTGCTGCTGCACAACACCTCGGACGCGGGACCGTCGGCCGGTCTGCGCCTGGTGCGGCCCGCGCGGGCCGGGCAGGAGGGCGCGACCACGCCCGCCATCGGCGCACAGGTACGGCTGCACCACCCCGAGCGACCGCAGCGGGCCCAGCTCTTCCCCGCCAACGGGCACACCGGGGTGTCGGCCCCGGAGCTGCACTTCGCCCTGCCCGGTGGCGACCCCGTCCGCGCCACGGTGACCTGGCGCGACGCCGCCGGGTCGCACGAGGCGGACGTCGAGGTGAGGTCCGGTCGCTCGACCATCCTGCTCGACAGCGACGGAACGGCGGTAGTTCGATGACGACGACTTCGACACCACCCGACGTGCACCGCGGCGGCGCACCGGCCGCCGACGCGCGCCCGACCGCGTCGACCGCCCCGCCCGCGCGGCCGGGCCTGACGCCGGAGCAGCGGCGGGTCAAGGCGCTCGCCCGGTTCGCCACGTCCATCACCGTGTTCAACATCCTCGGGCACCTCCTGCTCGGCTTCGAGCAGGCACCGATCACGCCGATCGTCGTCGTCCTCGTCAGCTACGCCACCGCGCTGCTGTTCGAACTCCTCGACGCGTGGGTCACCGGGCGCACGCCGACCTGCGCGGGCGGGGCCAAGGCCCTCGTCGTGTTCCTGCTGCCCGCCCACATCACCGGCCTGGCGTGCGGAATGCTGTTGTGGGGCAACGAGTCCTTGTGGCCCTACATCTTCGCCGTGACGGTCGGCAACGCCAGCAAGTACCTGGTGCGGCTGCGGGTCAACGGCAAGGTCCGGCACGTGTTCAACCCGTCCAACACGGGCATCGTCGTGGCGCTGCTGCTGTTCCCGTGGGTCGGCATCGCGCCGCCCTACCACTTCACCAGCTTCACCACCGGCACCCTGGACTGGCTGCTGCCGCTGGGCGTGCTGATGGCGGGCACCGTGCTGAACGCCAAGCTCACCGGCAAGATGCCGCTGATCCTCGCCTGGCTCGGCGCGTTCGCGCTCCAGGCCGTGCTGCGCTGGTTGCTGCTGGACCACTCGCTGCTCGGCGCGCTCGCACCGATGACGGGCCTGGCGTTCATCCTGTTCACCAACTACATGATCACCGACCCGGGCAGCACGCCGTTCGTCACGCGCAACCAGGTGGTGTTCGGCGTGACCGCGGCGGCGGTCTACGCGACCCTCGTCCTCGCCGAGGTCTCGTTCGGGCTGTTCTTCGCCCTGGTGGCCACGTGCGTCCTGCGCGCCGTGGTGCTGGTCGTCGCGTCGAAGCGGCCGGCGCCGACACCCGCCGATCCCGACGCGGTGCGGTCGTGAGCCCGTCGGAGGGGGTGGCGATCGTCGGCATGGCGTGCCGCTACCCCGACGCCGACTCGCCGACCCGGTTGTGGGAGACCGTGCTCGGCCGCCGCCGGGGCTTCCGCAGATTCCCCGAGCAACGGCTGTCCAGCGCGTACCTCGGTCCGGCCGACGACCCGGACCGCACCTACTCGACGCACGCCGGGCTGCTGCGCGACTGGCGGTTCGACCGGAAGCGGTTCGGCGTGCCGGGGCCGCTGCACCGGGCGGTGGACCACGTGCACTGGCTCGCCCTGGAGACGGCGGCCGACGCCCTGGTGGACGCCGGTTTCCCGGACGGGCGCGGGCTCGACCGGGACCGCGTCGGCGTGGTGCTGGGCAACACGATGACCGGCGAGTTCTCCCGGGCCGCCCAGCTGCGCCTGAGGTGGCCGTTCGTCCGCCGTGCCGCCGCCGTGGCGCTTGCGGGTGCCGGTGTCGACCCGGGGCGCGCCGAGCACGTGATCAGCCTGCTCGGCGACCTCGTGCGGACGCCGTTCCCGGTCCCCGGTGACGAATCGCTCGCGGGTGCGCTGTCGAACACCATCGCGGGCCGGATCTGCAACCACTTCGACTTCCACGGCTCCGGCTTCACCGTGGACGGCGCGTGCGCGTCCAGCCTCCTGTCGGTGATGACGGCGAGCCGCGCGCTGCTCGACGGCGACCTCGAATTCGCGCTCGCGGGCGGCGTCGACCTCAGCCTGGACCCGTTCGAGCTGGTCGGTTTCGCCCGCACGGGCGCGCTCGCGGTGGACCGGATGCGGGTCTACGACGAGTCGCCGACCGGGTTCCTGCCCGGCGAGGGCTGCGGCGTCGTCGCCCTGATGCGCGCCGAGGACGCGGAACGCGCGGGCCTGCGCATCTACGCGGTGCTCACCGGCTGGGGCACGTCGACCGACGGCTCGGGCGGCCTCACCCGGCCCCGATCGCACGGCCAGGCGCTCGCGATGGCCCGCGCCTACCGGATGGCGGGCATCGAGCCGCACCACGTCGAGCTGGTCGAGGGACACGGCACGGGCACGAAGGTCGGCGACGAGGTGGAGCTGACCGCGTTGGCGGAGGTCCGGGGTGACGGCGCGCACCGCGCGGCCCTCGGCTCCGTGAAGGCCAACATCGGCCACACCAAGGCCGCGGCGGGCGTGGCGGGACTGATCAAAGCCACGCTCGCCGTGCACCACCGCGTGCTGCCGCCCACCACGGGGGTGGAGTCGCCGCACGCGCTGCTGCGCCGCACCGGCACGCCGTTGCGCCTGCTCGCCGAACCCGAGCCCTGGCCGACGACGACACCGCTGGCCTCGGTGTCCTCCATGGGTTTCGGCGGTGTCAACGCCCACGTGGTGCTGCGCGGTCTGCCCGCCCGGCCCGTCGGGTCGCTGCCGCCCCGCGTCGTCGCGTTGAGCCGCCGCCCCCACCGCGACGCGATCCTGCTCCTCGACGCCGCGGACACCGACGGGCTGCGGGAGCGACTGGACGCCGTCGCCGCCCTCGCACCCCGGCTGAGCACGGCCGAGGTGCACGACCTCGCCGCCACCACGCACGCCGGTCGACGCGGTCCCGGCGCGGTCCGCTGCGCGCTGGTCGCCGACACGCCCGACCGGCTGCACCGCGCCGCCACCGCCGCCGGCGACCACCTGCCCGGCTGGGACGGACGCCTTCTGCTGGACGAGCCGGCGGGCGTCGTGCTCGCCTCCGGTCCCGCACCGCGCGTCGGCCTGCTCCTGCCAGGCCAGGCCGCGCCCGTGCGCGCCGACCTCGGCCCGTGGGCGGCCGACCTGGACGTGCCGACACCGTGCGGCGTCACGCTCGTGGACGGCGCACGCGACACGGCGGTCGCCCAACCGGCGATCCTGCGCCAGTCCCTCGCCGGGCTAGCGTGGCTCGACGCGTGCGGCGTCCGGCCCGTCGCCGCCGTCGGCCACAGCCTCGGCGAGATCGGCGCCCTGGTGTGGGCCGGCGCGCTCGACCCCGCCACCGGCCTGGCGCTCGCCGTCGCCCGCGGTCGGCTGATGGCCGAGCACGGCGGTGAGGGCACCACGATGGCGGGCATCGGCGCACCGCCCGCCGACGTCGAGGCCTTGACCGAAGGGACGGCCGTCCAGGTGGCCGGGTTCAACGGCCCGGAGCAGACCACGGTCGCCGGCGCCGTCGAGGACGTCGAACGGCTGGTGGCGCGGGCACGGGCGCGGGGGATCGCCGCCACCGCGCTGCCCGTGTCCCACGGCTTCCACAGCACCGCGATGGACGACGTGGTCGAGCCGCTGCGAGCCGAACTCGCCGGTGTCCCGTTCGGACGACCAGGACGGCCCGTGTTCTCCACCGTGACGGGCCGTCCGCTGACGTCCGACACCGACCTCGCCGCGCTGCTGGTCGGCCAGGTGACCCGGCCGGTGCGGTTCACGGAGGCCGTGCGGCGCCTCGCCGAGCGCTGCGAGCTGCTGGTGGAGACCGGACCCGGCACGACGCTCGCAGACATCGCGCGCACCACCGTGCCGGACGTGCCCGCGATCTCGCTGGACGGCACGCACCCGCACCGCCACGCGATGGCGACGGCCGCGCTCGCCGCGTGCGCCGCCGGTGACCTGGACGCCTGGTTCGCCGGTCGGGTGCACCGCCCGCTCGACCTGGACACCGGCATCGAACTGCTCGCCAACCCGTGCGAGACCGTTCTCCCCGGCATGTCGGGGGTTCCGGTCGATCTTGCCCCTGAAACACCTGTGCGCCAACAGATGCCATCCGAAGCGGCCGTGCTCGAACCGTCCGTGGGTGGGGAACCGTTGGACGTCGTCCGGGCGCACCTCAGCCAGGTCCTGGAGTTGCCGCTCGGGAGCATCCGGCCCGACAGCACGCTGCTCGGGGACCTGCACCTGAACTCGCTCCAGGTGGTCCAGCTCGTCGCCGCCATGGCGGGCCTGCTGGGCCGCACACCGCCGAACGCCGCGCTGTCCATTGTGGACAGCACCGTCGCGGACATCGCCGACCTCCTGGCCGAGCAGCCGTCCGCGACCGAGGAGAAGACCGGCGCACCGCCCGACGGGATCGCCCGGTGGGTGCGTGCCTTCGAGCACCGGTGGACCCCCTTCGAGCCCATCGGCGCCGCGACACCACCCGGCGACTGGACCGTGGACGCACCGCGTGGCCACTGGCTGCACGACGTCACCCTGCCGGGGAACGGCCTCGCGCTCTGGCTGGAGGGCGAAGAACCCGCGGCAGTGGCCCGCGCGCTGGCACTCATCGCGGAGGCCCGACCGTCCCGCCTCGTGGTGGCGCACCGCGGTCATCCGGCCGCGGCTGCGGTCGGCCGCAGTGCCGCCGTCGAGCTGGACGACTGCGCGGTCACCGTCGTGGACGTGGGAGGCGACACGCTCGACGCGCGCCTCGTCGCCGGAACCGGCTACCGGGAGCTGCGCGTCACCCAGGACGGGGTGGAGCACGTCACCACGCACGCACGCCACCACGGCCCCGAAAGCGACTTGCCGCTGGGCCGGGGCGACGTCTGCCTGGTCACCGGCGGCGTGGACGGCATCACCGGCGCGTGCGGCGCGGCGCTGGCCCGCAGCACCGGGTGCACGCTGGTCGTGCTGGGTCGTTCGGCGCCGGACTCGCCGCGCGTCGGGGCCGCTCTCGCGTCGTTCCCCGACGGCATCCGCGCGCACTACGTGCAGGCTGACGTCACCGACCCGGCGGACGTCGCGCGCGCCGTCACCGCCGCCGGCGTCCTCGGCACCGTGCGCGGGCTCCTGCACGGCGCGGGCGTCAACTCGCCGCAGCGCATGGGCGCGGTGACACCGGAGACCTTGAAGCGGACCCTCGCCCCCAAGGTGGTCGGCCTGCGGACCCTGCTCGACGCCGCACCGGCACTGCGGCTCGTGATCGCGTTCGGCTCGATCATCGGCCGCCGCGGCCTGCCGGGCGAAGCCGAGTACTGCGTCGCCAACGACTGGCTGCGCGCCGAAGTGGAGCACGCCGCGGCGGCGCGGACCGACTGCCGCTTCCACCTCCTGGAGTGGTCGCTGTGGTCCGGGATCGGCATGGGGGAGCGGATGGGCGTCGTGGCCGGCCTCGCCGCGACCGGCATCACGCCCATCGCGGCGCAGGACGGGCCGCCCGCCATGATGCGCGTGCTGGCCGACCGGGACGCGCCGGTCACCGTCCTGCTCACCGGTCGCTTCCCGGCCGGGCCGACGCTCACCGCCGCGGGCCCGCCGCCGGAGCCGCTGCGCTTCACCGAGGACCTGCCGGTCCGGTTCGCCGGCGTCGAGGCCGTGCTGGAGGCGTCGCTGTCCCTCGGCGACGACCCCTACCTGGACGAGCACCGCATCGAGGGCGTGCCCGTGCTGCCCGCCGTGGTCGGCCTTGAGGCGATGGCGCAGGCCGTCGACGCGGTGACCGGCGAACGGCGCGGGTGGGCGTTTGAGGACGTGGACCTGCGCAGCCCGGTGACCGTGGAGGACCGCGGCTCCCGCCTGGTGCGCGTCCTCGCGCTGCACGACGGCGAGGACGGCGTGCGCGTGGCGCTGAGCGACGAGTCCGACGGCTTCCGCACCGACCGGTTCACCGCCACGGTCCGCGACGCGGCAGCGCAGGACCGGAGCTTCCCGCCGGTCGACGGCGCCGGAACGCACGACGCGCACCCGTTCTACGGTCCGCTGCTGTTCCACCGCGGCAGGTTCCGCCGGCTGCTCGGCTACGACCTGTTGTCCGCGTTCGAAGTCCTGGCCCGCGTCCGCGCCGAGCCGGACACCACGTGGTTCTCCGAGTTCCACCACCAACGACTGCTGCTCGGCGACCCCGGAGCGCACGACGCCGCGCTGCACGTGCTGCTGGCCTGCGTGCCGCACCGACGCGCGTTACCCGTGGGCGCGGACCGGTTCACGGTGTGGCGCGCACCGACCGGCGTGCTGCGGGTGCACGCGCTCGAACGCGCCCACACCGCCGACGACTACGTGTTCGACGTCGACGTCTCGGACTCGACGGGCGCACTCGTGGCCCGCTGGGACGCCCTCCGCCTCCGTGCGATCGGCCCGACCAGGTGGGACGAGCCGCTGCTCGTGCCGCTCGTCGGACCGCTGCTCAGCCGCCGGCTGATCGAACTCGACGTCGCGCAGCACGTGGAGCTGGTCGTCGCGGGAACGGACCGGCCCGTGCCGCCCGGCGACGACTGGACCACCGCCACCCGGGACGACCACGTGCTCCTCGCCCGCGCCGACCGACCCGTCGGCATCGCGTGGGGCGCGCCGGCGAACGAACCGGTGACCAAAGCCGACGACGAGGTCGTCGTGTGCGCCGCGGGCAAGCTGGACGAACCCGTCGACGTGACCGCCGGCCGGGTGGCCGCCGGTCGCGCGGCACTGGCCGGTCTCGGCGGAGACCGCTCGGCGCCGCTGGAACTGGACGAGATCACCGACGACGGCCTGCTCGTGCTGTCCGGCGCGGACGCCGCGGTGGTGGTGGCCAGGCCGCGGGTCGTCGGTCTGGGCGATCCCGTCATCGCGATCGCCGTGGGAGGGGTCTGACGTGCGCGAGTACATCTTCCGACACCGGGTCACGTTCGACGAGACCAACGTGGTGGGCAACGTCTACTTCGCCCACTACCTGCACTGGCAGGGCCACTGCCGCGAGTCGTTCCTCGCCGATCACGCTCCCGGTGTGCTGGCCGAACTGCGCCGGGGCGAACTGGTGCTGGTGACGGTGTCGTGCTCGATGGAGTACTTCGCGGAGTCCTTCGCGCTGGACGAGATCGAGGTCGGCATGACGTTGCGCGGCACGCACGGCAACCGGGTCGAGATGGACTACGAGTTCCGCCGGGCCGGACGGCTGGTGGCCCGGGGCAACCAGACCGTGTCGTGCCTGCGGCGCGGCGACGACGGCGTGCGGCCCGTGCACGTCCCCGAGGAACTGGCCGGTGCGCTGAGGCCGTACGCGGCGGAGGTGTTGACATGACCGCCGTCCGCACGGTCCGCACGAGGGTGATCCGCAAGACGACGAGGAGCGATGCCCATGACCGATGACGACCGCCAGTTCTGCGCGTTGGCCGCCGGGCTCGACGTGGTGGGCGACCTGTGGTCGATGCTGCTGGTCCGCGAACTGCTCGTGGCGCCGGCGGACGAGGACGCGTTGCTGAACGGCATCCCCGGCATGGACCGCGCCCTGCTGTGCGACCGGCTGGACTGGTTGCGCGCCAACGGGGTCGTCGAAGGGGACGAGGACGGGGAGTACCGGCTGACCGGGCTCGGCCGCAGGCTGGACGGCCCGCTCACGGTCCTGGCCCGCTGGGGCCGCGGCTGCACGACTCAGGACTAGCGAACGGCGAAAGGTGCTGCTGTGGAGCGACGTGACGCGAACGGCCGGGCGCGGGCGATGCGGTTCGACACGAAGCTGGTGCACGGAGGTATGCGCACCGACAGCGCCGCGGGCGACCTGGTGCCGCCGATCCACCTCTCGGTGACCTACGACCGCTTCGCCCAGGACCCGGCCCGGTACTACTACGGCCGCGGCGAGAACCCGACGCGCGAGAACCTGGAGACGTGCCTGGCGGCGTTGGAGGACGCGAGGTACGCGGTGGCGTTCTCGTCCGGGCAGGCGGCCGGTGCGGCGGTGCTGTCGCTGGTGCCGTCGGGCGGGCGGGTCGTCGCCTCCGACGACGTCTACAGCGGCACGCACACGTTGTTCGACCTGTTCCGCGCTCGCGGGGTGCGGGTCGACCGGGCGGACCTCGCCGATCCGGTCGCCGCCGCCCGCGCGTTGACCGAGCCGGCGGACCTGGTCTGGCTGGAGACGCCGACCAACCCGGTGATGAAGATCGCGGACATCGCGGCCGTCTCCGACGCGGCCCACCGGCACGGCGCGGTGGTGGTCGTGGACGGCACGTTCACCGGCCCCGCGCTCCAGCAGCCGCTGGCCGAGGGCGCCGACATCAGCCTGCACAGCACCACGAAGTTCATCGCGGGTCACTCCGACGTGCTGGGTGGCGCGCTCGTGCTGGACGACCCGGGGCTGCGTGAACGGCTCGTCGGTCACCGCACCGCGTTCGGCGGTGTGCCGGGGGCGTTCGACTGCTACCTGGTGCACCGGGGGCTGAAGACGTTGTCGCTGCGGGTCGCGCGGCAGGTGTCGAACGCGCGGGCGGTGGTCGACGTGCTCACCGCGTCGCCCGCCGTCGGCGCCGTGCACTACCCGGGGCTGCCCGAGCACCCCGGCTTCGCGCTCGCCGCGCGGCAGATGTCGGCGCCCGGCTCGATCGTCGCGTTCGAGTACCGGGGCGACGTGGAGGCGCTGATGCGCCGGACCGGGCTGTTCGCGGCGGCGGTGAGCCTGGGCGGTGTCCGGTCGCTGATCGAGCACCCCGCGTCCATGAGCCACTGGTCGGTGCCGCGGGACGTGCGGCTGGCGGCGGGCGTGACGGACGGCCTGGTCCGGCTGTCCCTCGGTATCGAGGACCCGGTTGACCTGGTGGAAGACCTGACCGCCGCGCTCGCGGTGGCCGCACGCGCGGAGAGGAGTCGGGGATGAACGGGACGACGTTGCTCGACGGGGGTGTCGCCACCGAGCTGCAACGCGGCGGGCTGGTGGTGCGGCCACCGTGGTGGACGACGAAGGCACTGATCACGGAGGCGAACCGCACCCGGCTGCGCGACGTGCACCGGCGCTACCTGGAGGCGGGCGCGGAGGTGGTGACCGCCGCGACGTTCCGCTGCAACCTGCGGGCGCTGCGCGGGATGGGCCTGGACGCCGCGGGCCTCGCGTGGATGGTCCACGCGGCCGTCGGGGTGGCGCAGTCCGCACGTCGGGCCGCCGACTGCCCGGACGCGCTGGTCGCGGCATCGGTCGCGCCGGTCGAGGACGCCTACCGTCCCGACCTCGTGCCGTCCGACGACGAGCTGCGCGAAGAGCATCGGTGGCTAGCCACCGAACTGTCGCGTGCGGGGGTGGACCTCGTGCTGGTCGAGACCGTCAACACGGTGCGGGAGGCACGCATCGCGCTGGCCGCCGCCCGTGACGCCGGTCTGCGCGCGTGGGTGGGCTTCGTCTGCGGTGACGACGCCCGGCTGCTGTCCGGTGAGTCGCTGGCCGAGGCCGCCCGAGCGGTCGAGGACGGGGGAGCGGAGGCCGTGCTGGTCAACTGCACGTCGTTGGACCGCACCGAGCGGTGCCTGGAAGTCCTGCGCGCCGCCTGTTCGGGTGTCATCGGTGCCTACCCGAACCTGGAGCGACGTCCGGCCGAGCACGACGAGCCGCCGGCCACGGCGGTGACCTCCGACGAGTTCGCCCAAACCCTGGCCCGCTGGCACGACGAGCACGGCGCGCGGGTTCTGGGCGGTTGCTGCGGCAGCACACCCGACCACATCGCCGCACTCCGCACCGCCCTCGACCTCGCCGGCGCACGGGCTTCGTGAGGGGCGCCTCCGCCCGCCCACACCACCGTTCCCTCCAGCGCTTCCGCCACCGCTCCGGCCGGCGCGGCTTCCGCTCGACCTCCCGAATCGGGGGGAGAACGCCCGCCGCGCCGTTGCTACGCTCGACGTTCCCCTACCGGGTCGAGGATGGTGGCGCTGGTGGTCGCTGGAAAGCGGGACTACGGGCAGTTCTGCGGCCTCGCCGCCGGGCTGAACGTCGTCGGCGAGCGCTGGACGCTGCTGATCGTCCGCGAGCTGCTGGTCAGCCCCGCCCGGTTCAACGAGATGATGGACAACCTGCCGGGCATCGGCCCCAACCTGCTCGCCGAACGCCTCCGCATGCTGGCCGAGACGGGCGTGGTCGAGCAGTTGCCGGTCGTGGGCGACGGGCGGGGCAAGCTCTACCAGCTCACCGAGCGCGGGCGCGAGTTGCGCGCGCCGCTGCTGGCTTTCGCCCGGTGGGGCATGGCGTTCCTGGGCGAGGGCGACGCGGAAGGCGTCGCCCACCCGAAGTGGGCGTTCCTCGCGGTGCAGGCGATGGTGCGGGAGGACGCGGTCCCCGACGTGCACGAGGTCTACGAGTTCCGGATCGGCGACGAGGCGTTCCTGATCGAGGTGAAGGGAGGCCAGGCGACGTTCGCCTCCGGTGGCGCGGCGGACCCGGACCTCGTGGTGGTGGGCGATCCCCGCACGTTCGTGCGGCTCGGCGCGAACCTGGTCACGCCGTTCATCGCCATCGCGACGGGCCGGGTCCGGATCGAGGGCGATCCCGGTGCGATCGACCGCTGCACGCGGATGCTGGGCTGGTCCGAGGCGGCGCGGTCGGATCTCCCGGTGTCGAACTAACCGCCTCGGGCGCCTGGTTGCGGGGCCGCCGGCACTGGTTTAAATTCGGCTAGCAGTCGATCGGGTGTTCGCTGCGCCTGGACTGCGCGACCTCCTGCGCGACCCCGCTCCACGGCTCACACTGTGCGATCCCGCTGCGCGACCTCCCCGACGAAGGAGCGCCCGAATGCCCATCTCCGTAGGCACCGTCCGCGACATCCCGGTCCGCGCCCTCAAGCTGTGCGGCCTGACCTGGTCGGGGGAGTTCCTGTGGTTCTCCGAGTCGGTGTCCAACGAGATCATGGCGCTGGACCCGGTCACCGGGCAGGTCGAGCACCGCGTCCCGTGCCCCGAGGTGCGCACCGACCTCACCACCCTGTCGGGCAACCTCGTCCAGGTCGTCGGCGAACGCCGTGCGCTCCAGGTGGTCGACCCCGCCGGTGGCGACGTCGTGGAGGAGATCCCCAACCCCCGACCCGGCAACGTGCTGTGCGGCTTGGAGGCCGCCCGGGACGGCATCTGGTTCGGCTACGAGGACCTGCGGGTGCTCGACCTGCGCGACGCGGACGACGGCAGGCTCCTCGACTCCATCCCGGTCTCCCACCCGATCGCGGGCCTGACCGTCTCCGACCACTTCCTCGCCTACGCCGACTACGGCGGCGGGACCATCAACCTGGTCGACATCGCCCGGCGTCGGGAGGTCGCGTCCTACCACGTCGCGGGCAACCCGACCGGTCTGACCTGGGACGGAAGCCGGATCTGGTACTGCGACCACACCAACCTCCAACTGCGGGCGATCGAGGTGCCGGGCATCGACGGCACCGAGTGAACCCGTAGATCCCGCATCGCACCGCAGCAAGGCCGCTATCGGATACAATAGCGGGGTGTGGTGGAGGTGAACGATGACGACCAAGCGGACCTACCAGCAGTTCTGCGGCCTCGCGTCGGGTCTCGACGTCGTGGGCGAGCGGTGGACCCTGCTGATCGTGCGTGAGCTGCTGATGGGGCCCGCGCGGTACAGCGACCTCCTGGCGAACCTGCCCGGACTCGGCACGAACCTGCTCGCCGAGCGGTTGAAGTTCCTGGTCGCGAAGGGCGTCATCGAGCAGGTCGACGTGCGCGGCACCGGCGCGCAGCTGGCCTACGCGCTGACGCCGGTCGGCGAGGAGCTGCGCCCGGTGATCCTGGGCCTGGCCCGCTGGGGCATGGAGTTCGTCGGCGAGCTGCGCGCGGAGGACGCCGTGCGCCCGCAGTGGGGCTTCCTCGCCGTCGAGGCCATGCTGGACCAGGGGCGGGCGTCCGACGCGGCCGAGAGCTACGAGTTCCAGGTGGACGACCAGGTGTTCCACGTCGCCGTGGCCGACGGTCGGGCCCGTGCCGTCAAGGGCGCGGCGACCGAGCCGGTGATGCGCGCCAAGACCGACGCGGCCACGTTCGTGCAGATCGGCGGCGGCCACCTCACCCCGCTCATGGCGATGGTGACGGGCCGGCTCGTGCTGGAAGGCGACATGGACGCCGTGGTCCGGTGCTGCGAGCTGCTCGGCCTGGAAACGGGTGCTCCCGCTCGCCAGTGACCGCTCGCCAGTGACAAGCTCGTCGGTGACCGCCGCCCGCAGGCTGGTCCCGGCCGCACCCTCCCGGTATGTTGCTACTAGAAATGTTAGCAACTGGGAGGAGTGCGTCCGTGGCGCGACCGGAGACGCTCGACCTGACCCGCGGCGCGGACGGGCGCACGACGCCCCGGCGCGGCGGCACGCTGACCATGGTGGGCGCGGGGGACGTCGACCACCTCGACCCGGCGCTGGCCTACCACACGGTGACCAGGGGAATCCTGCGTGCGTACACCCGTCAGCTCGTCGGGTACGTCGCCAGTCGGAACCGCGAAGAGGCGGGCAAGCTCGTCGCGGACCTCGCGGTGGAGGTGCCGACCGCGGCGAACGGCCTGGTGACGCGTGACGGCACCCGGTTCGCGTTCACCCTGCGCGACGGCATCCGCTGGGACGCCCCGGGCGGGCCGCGCCCGATCACCGCGGGGGACGTCGTGCGCGGGATCAAGCGGCTCGCGCACCCGATGGCCAACAGCCCCGGCCTGGCCTACTACCTCAACGCCGTCGACGGAATGGCCGAGTTCAGGGACGCGCTGGCCGACGCACCGGGCACCGCGCAGGAAGTCGCGGAACGCCTGGAGGAGACCCCCATCAGCGGCGTGGTGGCGCTGAACGACACCGAGGTCGTCTTCACCACCCGGTACCCCATGTCGGACTTCCTCAACATGCTGGCGCTCCCGTTCGCGACGCCGGCGCCGGTGGAGTACCTGGACTTCGTGCCCGGCAGCCCCGAGCTGGACCAGGCGATCATCGCGAGCGGGCCGTACCGGCTCACCGGGTACGTGCCGCGCGAGCGGATCGAGTTGCGCCGCAACCCCGCCTGGGACCCGGCGACCGACGACCTCCGCGCCGCCCACATCGACGGCATCGTGATCCGTGAGGGACTGGACGAGCGGGAAGCGCACGACCTGGTGGCGGTCGGCGAGGCGGACATGCTGTGGGACATCCAGCCCCTCACCGAGGAACTGCCGCCGTTGCTGGCGACCGACGACCCGAGGCTGGAGGTCTACCCGGCCGGACTGTTCAGCCCCTACATCGTGGTCAACTTCGCGAGCCCCGCGCAGGACGGTGCCACCGGCAAGCGGGCCGTCCGCACCGCGCTGCAGTACGCGGTGGACAAGGCCGCCGTGTCGGAGGTGTGGGGCGGCCCCCGGCTGAACGACATCGCCGACCAGGTGCTGCCACCGCTGTGCCTGGCACACCGGGAGACCCGGCCGCACGGGACGGACGCCGGCCGGGGGGACCCGGAGCGGGCGCGGCGACTGCTGGCGGAGGCCGGCTACCCGGACGGGCTGACCCTCCGGCTGGTCTTCCGCGACCGCGACATCCACCCCGCCACGGCCGAGGCGGTGCGGGAATCGTTGGCCAGGGCGGGAATCCGGGTGGAACTCGTGCCCGCGTCGATCACCGAGCTGTTCTCGGAGTTCTTCTCCTCCACGGCATCCGCGCGGACCGGCGACTGGGAGCTGGCCCTCACCGGCTGGGAACCCGACTGGTACGGCAACAACGCCCGGACCTACCTCCAGCCGCTGTTCGACAGCCGCGACGTGCCGGAGGACGGCGACTGGGGCGCGAACTTCGGCCGCTACCGCAACGAGCGGGTCAACGAACTCCTGACCGCCGCCCTCACCTCCGCCGACGAGCAGCGAGCCGGCGAGCTGTTCCGGGAGGTGGAGGCGGAAGTCCTGCGGGACGCCGCGATCGTGCCGGTGCTGTTCGCGCACCAGTACTGGTTCCACTCGACCCGCGTCCGCAACTGGCTGCCCTACCCGGTGCTCAACGGCGACCTGACCAACCTGTGGCTCGCCGACGACGCTCGGGGTGAGCCGTCGAATTGACACGCAGCGGCCGGTCTACCTACTGTTCAGGCAGCCGAGAGACTGCATGTCCGGGTGGTGTGGAATGGACGAGGTGTTCAAGGCGCTGGCGGACGTCAGCCGGCGGAGGTTGCTCGACAGCCTGAACGCCCGCAACGGCCAGAGCCTGCGCGAGCTGTGCGCGGGCCTGGACATGACCAGGCAGTCGGTGAGCAAGCACCTGGCCGTGCTGGAAGCGGCGAACCTGGTGACGACGATGTGGCGCGGCCGGGAGAAGCTGCACCACCTGAACGCGGCGCCGATCAACGCCATCGCGGACCGCTGGATCGACCAGTACGCGCGGGAACGGGTGCGCACCCTCGATGACCTCAAACGAGCGCTTGAATCGGAGCACATCCCCATGGGCAACACCGAGTTCGTCTACACGACCTACATCAACACCACGCCGGAACGGCTGTGGCAGGCGTTGACGGACCCCGCTTTCACCCGCCGCTACTGGTCCGGTGTCGCGTTGGAGTCGGACTGGCAGGTCGGGTCGCCGGTGTTGTGGCAGAACGCGCCCACCGAGGAGGCCAAGGACCTCCAGCAGGTGGTCCTGGAGGCCGAGCCGTACCGGCGGCTGTCCTACAGCTGGCACCTGTTCCAGCCCGAGCACGCCGAGCACTTCGGCTGGAGCGAGGAGAAGTTCGCCGAGCTGCTCAAGGAGAAGCGGTCGAAGGTGACGTTCGAGATCGAGCCGGCGCCGGAGGACGCGGCGGTCAAGGCCGTCCGGCTCACCGTGACGCACGACGACTTCGACCCGGACAGCGTGATGTGCGCGGCGATCAGCGGCAAGCTGCCCGGCAGCGGCGGCTGGCCGGAGCTGATCGCGAACCTGAAGACGCTGCTGGAAACCGGCGACCCCCTGCCGCCGTCGTGGTGATCGCGCGCTGAGCCCGCAACGCCGACAGGGCAACGCCGAGGGGATGAGGTGCGCCACCCGAAGGCGACTCCAGCCGGACGAGCTCTGCCGCCCCGTGGAAACGCCGGCCGGACGGGGGTTCGCGTGGGACGACGCGGCATGAGGGGTGCCGCCCCGGGCGCCGCCGACCGGGTGTGCCGCCCCGGGCGCCGCCGACCGGGTGCGCTGCCCCGAACGCCGCCGACCGGGTGTGCCGCCCCGAACGCCGCCGGCCGGGTGTGCCGCGCGCCGCTGGCCGGATGAGGGATGCCGCCCAAGGCGACGCGGCAGACCCGGTGCCGCGCCGCCCGGAGCGCCGTCCTGGGCGGCACCCCTCGTCCGATCAGGCGGGGTGGCCGTCGGGGAACCGGTCCTCGGTCAGTCCCAGCTGGACCTTGTGCTCCAGCCACGCCTTCAGCCCGGCGAGCGCCTGGGTGAACCCACCCATCGAGCCGATCGCCCAGCCGACGATCTCGTCGCCCGTCTCGCCCGCGTACCCGGTCTCCTTCACCTCGACGAACGTCGTGCCGTCGTCGCGCGCGTCGAACGTCCACTCGACCGTGGTGGTGGCGGGCTCGTCACCCCATTCGACGACGAGCCGGCGGTCCTGTTCGAACTCCTTGACCTTGACCGGCGACGACATGTCGTACATCGACCACGTCCAGCGCACTTCGGCGCCGGGTTCGAGCCGGCCGGTGCTGTCGGTGAACCAGAACTTCGTGGTGATCGCGGGATCCACGATCGCCTCGAAAACCTCGTTCGCCGGCTTGCGGATCAGCATCCCGGTCTCCATGACCGGGATGTTCTCAAGCTGGGGAACTGCGCTGGACATCGTGGTGGAACCCTTCTGTTCGATTCATTCTCGTGTGGCGGAAGTTATCACGGTGAACGGCGTGCCCAGAGGCATGTGCTGCCGCTTTTCTTAACCCTTTCGGGCGATTCTCTTGCGGTCATGCGCACTGGTGCGGCTCCGCCGTTGCGGTGAACACTTTAGAAAGCAGTAGCAGTATTCCATCGTGGACGTTATTCTTCCCGGGTGACCTCCACTCTGTTCAGCGTCGAAACGCCGTTCGCCGAACTCCGCGAGGACTTCGTGCGGCTGACGAGCGACATCGGTTGGTGCACGGTCGCGACCGTCGACACCAAGGGCCGCCCGAGGACGCGGGTGCTGCGGGTGACGTGGGAGATCGACGGCGACACGCCGATCGGGTGGGTCAGCACCCGCCGCTCGCCCACCAAGGTCGCCCACCTCGCGCACACGCCCTACGTCTCGTGCGGCTACTGGACTTCGGCGCACGACGCGGTCTTCGCCGACTGCCGGGCGTCGTGGGTGGAGGAGCCCGGTGACAAGCGGCACGTGTGGGGCATCGTGGCCGCCGAGGCGACCCGGCAGGGCTTCGACCCGCTCGGCATCTGGGCGCAGGGCGCCGAGGATCCGAAGTTCGAGGTGCTGCGGCTGGACCCATGGCGCGTCCAGGTGACCCTCCAGGATCTGGCGCACGGCCAGACCATCGGCTCCTCCCGCGTGTGGCACGCGGGCGACTAGACCGGCGGAGGCGAACCGATGACCGGCACGCTCCAGTCGCCCGGCCTCGCGCCCGGCGGTCTCCCGCTGCTCGGCCACGCGCTGCGGATGAAGAAGGACACCGGCGCCTTCTTCCTGTCCCTCCAGTCCGGCGACCCGGTCACCGTGATCCGGCTCGGCCGCGCGCCCATGTACGTGGTCAACGACCACCGGCTGATGCGCGAGGTCATGCGCGACCCGGAGGTCTTCGGCCGCGGCGGCCCGATCGCCGAGCGGTTCCGGCTGATGTTCGGCAACGGCCTCGGCATCTCCGACGGCGAGTTCCACCGCCGGCAGCGCGCCCTCGTCCAACCCGCGTTCCACCGCAACCGGATCATCCACTACACGGCGTTGATGAGCGCGGAAGTCGAAGAGCGGACCCGGTCCTGGCAGGACGGTCAGCGGCTCGCGGTCGAGCAGGAGATGGACCAGCTCGCCCTGGCCAACATCACCCGGGTCCTCTTCGACGGTGACGTGGCGCTGGACCGGGAGCGCTTCACCGCCGCCACCGCCCTGGTCCTCGGCGGGCTGTTCCGGTGGATGACCGACGCCACCGGCGTGCTCACGAAGCTGCCGACGCCCGCGAACCGCCGCTACCGGCAGGCCATGGCGCACCTGCGCCGCACGATCGCCGACGTGATCGCCGCGTACCGAGAGGGCGGTGCCGACCACGGCGACCTGCTGTCCATGATGATGCTCGCCCACGGCGCGGACGGCGCGCCCGCCATGAGCGACGGCCAGCTGCACGACGAGGTGATGACGTTCTTCATCGCCGGCAGCAACACCATCAGCAACACGCTCGCCTGGACGTGGCACGAACTCGCCCTCAGGCCCGAGCTGGAACGGCGGCTGCACGACGAGGTGGACGAGGTGCTGGCGGGCAGGCCCGCCGGGTACGAGGACATCGCCCGGCTGCCCTACACCCGCCGGGTGCTCACCGAAACCCTCCGGTTCCGGACGCAGGGGTACTTCCAGAGCCGGGTGACCACGGCGGACCGGGACCTCGGCGGCTACCACATCCCGGCGGGCTCGACCGTGCTCTACAGCTTCCACGCGCTCAACCACAACCCGGACGTCCACGCCGATCCCGGGCGGTACGACCCGGACCGCTGGCTGCCCGAACGCGTCGAATCGGTGCCACGCGGCGCTTTCACGCCGTTCGGCCTCGGCGTGCACGGTTGCGTCGGCGAGCAGTTCTCGTGGGCCGAGATGATCGTCGCCCTGGCGACGGTGGCCGCGCGCTGGCGGCTGGTGCCGGTGCCCGGCCACTCGCCGAAGCCGAAGCCCGCCGTCACCATGCCGGTGGACTCGCTGCCGATGACCGCGCACCGCCGGGGCGACTGAGCAGGTCGGTCGCCCCGGAACGGCACGGCTACAGGTCACCGGCGATGGAGTTGCCCGGCTCATCGGGATCGTCGCTGAGGTAGAACGCACGGGCCGCCTCGACGTACTCCTGCGTCGTGACGTAGCCGTCCCCGTCGGTGTCGAGCATGCCGAAGGCCTGCGTCGTCTCCTCTTCGGACATGCCGCCGCGGATCTGGGCGGCCATCATCTCCGGCGCCGTGATCCTGCCGTCGCGGTCCTTGTCCGCGGCGGTGAACACGGCGATGCTGAACGGGATCGCGGCGTCCTCGACGAACGCGGGGAACGCCGGGTCGTCGCCCCAGGCCACCCAGTCCTCCACGGTGACCCGCTTGACGCCCTCGCCGTCGGTCTTCCCCGGCATGCCCCGGAAGAGCTTGTGCGCGTGGAAGTGGATGCGGCGCCAGTCCTCCGAGCGCGGTTCCAGGTCGTAGGTGTCGCACCAGATCTGGGCCAGCGCGGTGACGTCGAGTTCGTCGATCACCCCGTCCCGGTCGACGTCGATGGAGTAGTACGCCTTCTCCAGCTTGAGGCGTCTGAGTTCCGTGGTCATCGAGCGGCCTCCCCGGCGGTTGCGGCGGTTCCCTCGGACGCTTCCGCCGCGTCGGCGGCGTCCTCGGCCTCGGGATCGGTCGGCTTGATCAGCATGATGAGCGGGATGAACACGAGCACGACGACCACCGAGCCGAGCAGGATCGCGTGCAGGCCGCTGGTGTAGGTCTCCTGCGCGATCCGGGCGACCGTCCCGCCCAGGCCTTCCGGCGCGACGCCCTGCGCGACGGACTGCACGCCGTCGCGGGCCTGTGCCACCGTGTCGGCGGGCAGACCGGCGGCTTCGAGCCGTTCCTCCCAGTCGCCCTGGACGACCACGGTCAGCGCGGTGCCCAGTGAGGCCACGCCTAGCGCCGGGCCGAGGCTGTCCATCGTCTCGCCGACACCGGAGGCGACACCGGCCAACCGCTTGGGCGCGCTGCTGACCACGGCCTCGGTGCCGACGGGCACCACGAAGCTCATGCTCATGCCCAGCGTGACCAGGAACGGCCAGATCGAGGCGTACCCGTCGTCCACACCGACGCGGGACAGGCCGAACAGGCTCACCACGCACAGCAGAAGGCCCAGCGCCAGCGGCAGTCTCGGGCCGAACTTCTGGTTGAGCAGACCGCTCAGCGGTGCGACGACGATGCCCGCGGCCGGGATCGGCAGCAGCCGGAGGCCGGTGTCCAGCGGGCCCGCGCCCTGGACGTTCTGGAGGAACAGCGAGAGGTAGAACCACACCGAGAACATCAGGCCCGAGCTGACCAGCAGGATCAGGTTGCCCGCCACGAACGTCCGGGAGCGGAAGAGCCTCGGTGGCAGCAAGGGCTCGGTGGTGGTGCGTTCGCGCAGGACCAGCAGCACGATCAGCACGGCGGAGACGACGAAGCACGCGAGCGGCACGAACCCCGTCCAGCCGGACACGGGCACTTCGGTGATGCCGTACACGAGGGTCGCCAGCGACACCGCCACCAGGGCGATGCCGGGCAGGTCGAGCCCGCGCTTCGCGTCCGCCGGCGGCACCGCGCGGATGAGGGTGCTCGCCAGGAGCAGGGTGACCGCGCCGCCGATGACGTTGATGAAGAACGCCCAGCGCCAGCCCGCGTACTCCACGACCAGCCCGCCGAAGAACGGCCCGCCCGCCGACGACAGCGCGAACGTGCCGATGAACACGCCGATCGCGATCTTGATCTTGCTCGGTGGGAACGTCAGCCGCAGGATGGCCAGCGCCGACGGCATCAGCGTCGCGCCGCACATGCCCTGGAGGACACGCCAGGCGACCAGCGCCTCGATGTTGTGCGAGAACCCGACCAGGACGGAACTCGCGACGAAGCCGACGATGCCCGCCAGGAACACCTTCCGGTGCCCGTACCGGTCGCCGACCTTGCCCGCAGCGACCAGGAGCGCCGCGTACGCGAGCATGTAGCCGGTGGTGACCCATTGCAGCTGGGTGAGCGTGGCGCCGAGCTCGGCGCTGATGGTCGGGTTCGCCACCGTGACGACCATGGCGTCCACGCCGAGCATCATCGCGGCGAGCGCCATGGCGGTCAGGCCGAGCCACAGCCTGGGAGGGACCTTCTCGTCGGGGGCGGCGGCCGGTGAGCCCGGGTCCGCGGAGCCGGTGGCACTGGGTGTCTGCTCGTCCATCGCTGGTGTCCTCACGGATCTGGGCGAGAGGGAGGAAGGCGCTGGTGCGTGACGGCAGCGGTCGGCAGTGGGCCGACGGGCGTCGTCACCGTTCGTAAAGCTATAGCCATGCCCGGGTCAATATAGGCAACCATCTGTCTGCATGTCAATCGCGCCGTGTCGCCCGAACGGGCGGTGGCGTGCGTCAGTCCGGTCGGTGCCCGGTGATGATCAGGTAGCCGATCTTGTCCCGGTAGATGGGCAGGAGCCTGCCCATCGCGTCCCGCTGCTGGTCCACCTTGTCCTCTCCCAGCGCCGTCACCAGGTGTGGTCGCAGCCGCTCCAGCCGCTTGAAGTACTCGGGGTAGGACCGGCGGATGTTGTCGCCGCACGACACCACCTCGTCGATCTCCAGACCGCTGTCCCGCGCCACGGCGACCACCTCGTCGGCGGGGCGCGGTCGCTCCATCCCGCCGGCCCGCGCGATCTCCAGCTCCTCCTCCGTCAGCGGCTCCTCCTCGGTGAACTCGGTCAGCACCACCCGGCCGCCGGGGCGGACCACGCGCACCATCTCGCGGATCCACACGGCGCTGTCCTCGACGTGCTGCAGCGACTGGAACGCCAGCACCGCGTCGAACGCGGCGTCCGGGTACGGCAGCGCGGCGGCGTCGCCGAACTCGATCCGGACCTGCGCCTTCAGGCCGGCCGCCTTCACCCGCCTGGTCGCCTCGGTCACCTGCCACGTGCTGTTGGTGATGCCGGTGATGACGGCGTCCGTGCGCTGGCCCAGCCGGATCGCGGGCACACCCGCGCCGCAGCCGACGTCGAGCAGCGTCTGACCGGGCCTCAGCCCCAGCTTCTCGCCCACCACGTCGGTGGTCCGGTTGATGGCCTCCAGGAACGGCGTCGGATCGTCGTCGCCCAGCCAGAAGCCGACGTGGATGTTCCCGCCCAGCACCTCGATCAGCTCGGCCATCTGGTCGTAGACCTCGCCGATCTCGTCGGTCCGTGACGTGTCGCTCGCGGACATCGGCCACCCTTCCGCTCGTCGTTCCTGCTCCAGGTCAACTACCGTTGCGGGTCAGTTGCGCCACCACCTGCGAGGGCGACGGCATCGCGGCGATCTCGGCGCGCAGCTCCTCGGCCACCCGGCGCAGCTTCTCGTCCGACCGCAGCTCGCGCACGGCGGCGGCGTCCAGCTCGGCCTCGTCCAGCACGTGCGCCGCGCCGCGCGCCCGCAGCAGCTCGGCGCTCACGAACTCGTCCGGCGCGTTCGGCAGCACGAGCTGCGGAACTCCCAGCGCGCAACAGGTCAGCAGGGTGCCGTCCCCGCCGTGGTGGATCGCCGCGTCGCACGTCCGCAGCAGCGCGTTCAGCGGAACCCAGCCGGTCAGCCGGAGGTTGGGCGGCAGGTCGTCCGGCAGGTCGTCCGGCACGTCACCTGGCACGTCACCCGGCACGTCCGCGCCGAGGGTGACGACGAACTCCACCTCCGGGTCCGCCGCCGCGACCTGCGCCGCGCGCCCGATGAACGCCCGCGTCCCGTACGTGGCACCGCACGTGACCGCGACCCGCGGCCTACGCGGCGAGTCCAGCAGCCAGGCGGGCAGCACGCCCGAGCCGTTGTAGGGCACGTGGCCCATGAGCAGGTCCGGTGCGACGCCCTCGGCCAGGCTCGGCGGCGCCACGTCCACGCTCCGGATCACCGCCGGCGCGGCCAGCCCGTACCGCCGCAGCGACACCGCGCCGGGCAGGTCGCGGACCAGGTCGGCGTCGTAGCGGGAGATGGAGACGGCGTGCGCGACGGCGGGCACACCCAGCACCGCGGCCACCACCGCGCCGACGGCGAAGATCGGGTCGTAGACCACCAGGTCGGGCCGGACCCGCGCGGCCACGGCCACGTGCGCGTCCACGTAGGGGTCCCACGCGGCAACGATGTGCGGCTTGCGGCTGTTCATCGTCGCCAGCGGCGGACCGTCCAGCGGTGCGAACAGGTGCGGCAGCGCCGCGGCGAAGCCGACCAGCATCTCGCCGGTGGTGCGGCCCGGCAGCGCGTCCAGCACCGGCAGGCCCGCGTTCGCCACGGCCAGCCCGTCCCCGCCGGTGACGAACACCGCCTCGTGCCCGGCGGACTGGAAGGCCCACGCGAGCGGCACGAGCGGGAAGGTGTGGCCGATGGCAGGTGCGGGCAGGAAGAGCACGCGCATGGTCCACCCCAGTCGGGGGTCGAGGTGTGGGCGGGATCAGCTGCGGGCGGTGGGCCCCGGGACCGCGAATACTATCGGCGAATATAGCGAAGAGGGATCACGTGGGCAATGCCGCGCCGCCACGACCCGAGCCGCCGAACAGGCTGTGCAGGCAGGCGAGCAGACTCCGGGCCTGCACGTTGACGTAGTGGCTGTGCCGCACGAGCGCGGCGAGCTGGTGCAGGGCGACCCAGCGGTAATCACCCGATTCGGCGTCCTCGACGTCCGTCTCGACCACGAGGTAGCGGTTGCGCGCGTGGTGGAAGCGGCCTCCCTCCTCCGACAGCGTGGCCGCGTACCGGATGCGCTCCGGCCCGGCGCCCAGCACCTCGTCCAGGAACGGTGGCCGCGCGTCGGCGGGCAGGCAGGCCAGGTTCGCCGGGGTGCACTGCACGGTCGGCGCCAGTTCGATGACGTCGACGTAGCCCGGTTCGACGCGGGCGTGCGCCAACACGTGCAGCACGCCGTCGATGGGCTTGGCCAGGAACGCGACCACGCCCTCGCCGTGCGGCCTGATCATCGGCTGTGCCCAGCGCAGCACCTCGCGCTTGCCCGCCCGCACGTCGACGCCGACCACGTCGAAGAACAACCCGCTCTCGTGGCTGATCTTCTCGTCGGTGCGCCGCCAGTGCGGCAGGCCGTCCAGCGGCGCGCGACTGGTGCGGATCTCGTGCCGGCTGCGCGCGTCGGTGATCCACATGAGCAGGTCGTCGGTGGTGTGCCTCGACGGCTCGTCCTCGTCGCACGATCGGACCAGCGCGGCCCGGAACCCCGATCCGCCGCCGAGTTCGCGGGCCAGGCCGGCGTCCGCGAAAGGCAGGCAGGACAACACGGTCCGGGCGTCCATGTTCACCAGGTCGTCCTCGGCCAGCGCCCGGTGCACCTGGCCGAGCGTGAGCCAGCGGAACTCCTCCGGCGGGTCGACGTGCCCGTCGGTCAGCACGATCATGTTGCGGTTGCGCTTGCGGAAGAACCAGGCGCCCTGCTCGGACTGCCGCACGTCCGCGACCAACCCGTGCGGTGGTGGATCGCGGAAGAACTCCAGGAACGGCACGCTCCGACCGCCGTGCACCCTGGTGTAGTTGCTGCGGGTGGCCTGAACGGTGGGCGCGAGCTGGACACCGTTGTGGTTGCCCGGTTCGCGCTTGAGCTGCATCAGGAACTCCAGCACACCGTCCGACTCCCGGGCCAGCAGGCCGAGGATGCCGATCTCCGGCTGGCTGATGATGGGCTGGCTCCAGCGGTCCACGGGCGCGCCGGGTATCTCGGCGGTGAGGCCCTGGACGGTGAAGAACCGGCCGCTCTCGTGGTGGAGGTCGCCGGTCGCCGGGTCGCGGCGCCACCCCTGCAACGCGGTGAGCGGCACGACGTCCGCGGTCATCCGGGACGCCGGTCCGGGTGTGGTGAGCCACCGCCGCACCGCGTCCGATTCGGGTGCCCGGATCGCGGACGCGGACCGGGCTATCGCCAGCGCCCGGTCGCGCCGGGTCCGTGCGGCCAAGGAGCCTCCGGCCATGAGCTCCCACTCCCGTCGGGCTCTGCGCGCCAGATAACTACACTAATCGACAGTAACAGGAGGGGGTGGCCGGCGACCACGCTCCGAGCCGCCGGCCACGTGGCGCCAGAACGCGCGCACGGCCTCGTCCAGCTCCCGGTGCGCCCGCCACCCCAGCGCTTCCCGGGCGGGGCCAGGGTCTACCCGCGTGCAGCCCACCTGCGACCGCCAGTCCCGCACCGCGTCCTCCTGCTCCACCACCGTGGCCGGTACGCCGCTCACGTCCACCAGCAACCGCACCAAGGACCGGACCGGCACGGCCTCGCCGCGGCCGATGTCGACCACGCGCCCGACGGCCTGGGCGTCCGCCGCCGCGACCGCCGCTTCCGCCGCGTCGCGCACGTCGACGTAGTCCCGTTCGGCGATCAACGGGAAGAGTCGCACCACGGCGGGGGACCGGGTCGCGGTCAGCAGGGAGTCGGCCACTCGGCCGAGCAGGCTGCCGCGGGGCAGTCCGGGGCCGATCACGTTCGCCAGCCGCAGGACCACGCCGGCCACGTCGCCCGCCGCGGTCGCGGACAGCACGGCGGCGGTGCCGGCCAGCTTGGCGCGCCCGTAGTGGGTGGGTGGCGGACGGCCGTGCTCCAGCACGGAGCCCAGGTGGACCAGGCGCGGCCGGCGGCGGGTGCGGGCCAGGGCGTCCGTCAGCCGCCGCGGCACGCCGGCGCAGCGGGCCGTGATCTCGGCGGCGGACAGGCCCCAGCTGCTGCCGGTGGCGTCCACCACGACGTCCGGGCGCTCGGCGGCGAGGAGGTCGGCCAGCACGGCGTCCCGCGCGGTGGTGAGGTCCACCGGGATGAAGTGGTGGGCGACGTCGTCGGGGCGGTGCCGCGCGACGACCGAGACGCGGCAGCCCGCCGAGGCGAACGCCGTGGCGACGTGCGTGCCGACGAACCCGGTGCCGCCGAGCACGAGCACCCTCCTGCCGGCGGCCACCGGGTCAGCCCCGCGGTCGGGCGACCCAGAGCCCCCACCGGAACGGCGTGGCCGGGACGTGCTCCGCGTCGCACCCCGCCGCCGCGAAGGCGGCCTCGAACTCCGGTGCGGTGAACAGGGTCATGTCGAACGTGTCGGTGGCGTGCCGGATGCCGGTCACCGAGTGCGCCTCGGCGTGGTGCACCACCATCCGGACGCGGGAGCCGTCGAGCCGGGTGGAGTGCGAGAGCCGGACCGTCGTGCGCTCCGGCTCCTCGACCACGTCCCGCGACACGTGCCCCTCGATGAACTCACCGGGCTCGTACCACGGTTCGACCAGCAGCACGCCGCCCGGCGCCAGGTGCCGGACGAACCGCGCGACCACCTGCTCCAACTCCGCGGTCGATGCCAGGTGCGGCACGGCGAACAGGCACGTGATCACGTCGAAGCGGGCCGCCAGCTCGACCTCGCGCATGTCGGCGCGGTGCGTCCGCAGTCCCGGCACCCTGGCCTCGGCGACGGCCAGCATGGCGGCCGAGGCGTCCACGCCCGTCACGTCGAACTCCTCCCGCAGGAACCGCAGGTGCAGCCCGGTGCCGCAGGCCACGTCCAGCAGGCGGGTCGCGCCGGAGTCGTGGTCGCGCGCCAGCCGGGCGATCGCACGCGACTGGGCGGCGTGGTCGCGGCCCCTGGCCCGCATGACCCGGTCGTAGACCTCGGCGTAGCCGTCGCGGTACACGGTGGTCACCGCGTGACGCTAGCACTCCGTTAGTTAAGCGAAAACCGCCGATGAACGGACGTGTGCGCAGTTCACCTGGGCAGTCTTGTCCGCTTACCCGAGTAAGGTATAGCTTACTCAAGCGAGTGGCGTGGAATGCGCCGCAGCGACCGGACAGCCCCTCGGGAGGATCCGCATGGTCTCGTCGTACACACCGACCAAGGAAGAGGTCGTGGAGTTCTACGAGAACGCGATCCCGCTGATCACCCGGCTGGTCGGGGTCAACGTCCACCTGGGCTACTGGGACTCGGCGGACGACACGAGCACCGTGCAGGAGGCCACCGACCGGCTGACCGACATGATGGTCGAACGGCTGCGCGTCGGCCCCGGCAGCCGGGTCCTCGACCTCGGGTGCGGGCTCGGCATGCCCGCCGTCCGGCTCGCCCGCACCACGGGCGCCACCGTGGTCGGCGTGGCGACCAGCCCGTCCCTCGTGGCGGAGGCACGGGCCCGCGCGGCGGGGGAAGGGCTCACGGATCTGGTGAGCTTCGAGGTCGCCGACGCGCTCGACCTGCCGTTCCCCGACGACTCGTTCGACGCGGTGCTGGCCATCGAGTCGATCGTGCACATGCCCGACCTGCCAAGGGTGTTCGGCCAACTCGGGCGCGTGCTGCGGGACGGCGGGCGCTTCGTGCTGACCGACTTCTTCGTGAAGGAGCCGCCGGAAGGCCGGCGGCTCGCGGCCGTGGAGGCCTATCGCAGGCTCGCCCTCAACAGCGAGCTGCTGGTGGTCGAGGACTACCCGCCGCTGCTGCGCTCGGCCGGGTTCCACCTGACCGAGTACCTCGACATCACCCGCCAGACCGATCGCCACCACCGCGAGATGGTGCTCGCCGTGCAGCGGCAGCGCGCCGAACTGGAACCCGTGTACGGCCCCGGGATGCTGGACGCCTTCATCTCGGTGTTCGAGGAGTGCCTGGAAGTCGGAGAACCCGGCTACCTGCTGCTCTCCGCGGAGCGGATGGCGAAGGCCGGGGGCTGACCCGCCCCCGCCGTCGCGGACACCGGTCACCCCGGTACGCCGGTCGGCGTCGATTGCGGTCGACGCCCGTCGTAGCAAGCCCACTGCCGCCGACCTTGGGGCCCATGACGCGCCGCCGAACCGCCGCGGGCGACACGTGCCACCGCGATCGGTCGCGCCCGATTGGGGTAACCCCATGATCAGAACCGCTTGGGGCCGGGTGGCCGCCGCCATCCTGCTCCCGTCCGCTTTCCTCACCCCTTCAGCGTCCGCCGACCCGGTCCGCGTGGTGCCCACCAGCGTGGTGGGCACGGACGGCGGGACCTACACGGTGACGAACCACCTCGTCGGCTACGGCGACCGGTGGAAGTCGCACGAATGGCTGCTCGTCTGGGCGGGCGGCGCGCCGACCGCCGACGGCGCCGAGCCGGACTTCCTGGCGGTGGTCGACGCGTCGCCGGACTCGCCCACGTACGGCAAGGTCGTCAACACCGCCACGGTCGGCCCGCAGTCCGGCAACGAGCCGCACCACCTCCAGTACACCTGGCACCAGGGGCAGCGGCTCTACGCCGGCGGCATCCTCAGCGACACGGTGTTCGTCCTCGACGTCGACGACCTGCCGCTCGTCCGGATCACCGGCGTCAACCTGCCGATGGACACGCCGTGCGGCACCGCGCCGGACGCCTTCGCGGTGCTCCGGGACGGCACGGCGTACGGCACCTACATGGGCGGCCCGAACGTGCCGGGCCCGTGCACCTACACCAACGGCGAAGTGCGCCAGGGCAACGGTTTCGCGGGCACGCCGGGCGAAGTCGTCCGACTGGACGAGAAGGGGCGGACGCTCGCCGAGCTGCCGGCCGCCTCACTCGCGCCGGAGGACGCCGTGACGTGCCCGTCGGTGCCCGCGCTGCCCGTGCCGTCCTGCGCGAACCCGCACGGCATCCAGGTCCGCGAGGACCTGGACCGGATGATCACCAGCGACTACGTGGAGATCCGCAACCTCGTCGGCGAGCAGACCGGCCCCGGCAGCCCGTACCTCTACCGGGACACGGTCCGGATCTGGGACATCAGCGACCGGGACGACGCCAGGGTCGTGTCGAAGGCGTCCCTGCCCAAGGGGCCGCGCCCACCGGACCCGGACGGCTACTCCGACGAGCAGCGCATGGTGATGGAAGTGGCGGTGACCAACAGACCCGGCCACCGCGGCGCGTTCGCCTCCACCATGCTCGGCGGCGCCGTCTTCTACACGCCGGACATCACCAGCCCGTCACCGCAGTGGCGCGAGGTCTTCGACGACACCGCGGCCTACGCCTCGTTCCAGCACGAGAGCCGGCTCAGCGGCGCGTACGACGGCGCGAGCTGGCTGCAGGTCAGCCCGGACGACCGGTACCTCTACCACACCGTCATGGGCACCAACGGTTTCCTGCCGCGGCAGGAGCAGACGGGCATGGTGTACGTGCTCGACATCCGCGACCTCGTCGCGTCGGGCGACCGGACCACGTGCTCCGTGGACGAGCTGGCCGAGGTCGAGCGCGGCGGCTTCGAACCGGACTGCCCGAAGCTGGTCGACGCGGTGCCGATCCGGGACGCCGTGTCGCCCGACGTCGGCGTCGGCCCGCACTGGGGCACGCTGGACACCTTCGAGCGGCTGCCGAACGGCAAGGTCCGGGAGACCGACCGGGTGACCAGGCTGGCCGTGTCGAACTACTTCGTGGCCGCGGTCGGCCTGGACGGCGACCACCGCGTGTGCATGATCAACCAGGCGTCCGACGGGACGCTGTCGGAGGACGTCTCGTTCCGCGACGAGCACACCGGCACCCCGTGCGTCCAGATGAACCGGACCCGGTGGCCGCACGGCGCCACCGGCTTCGCCAGGCCTCACGGCGTTTTGTTCGCCGTGTCCGAGGCCCCGAGGCGCTGACCGCGCCGCAAGGGCCGCCGAGGGCGGGGTCAGCGGGCCCCGCCCTCTGGTCTGCCACCGGTCGACCTGGTAGGAAAGGAATTCACTATAGTTTGACGGACTATTCCTGGCCTGGAGGAGTTGTGGGGCGTTCGCGCGCGGTTCCGTCCACACCCGGCACGACGAACCCGCTCGCGCGACTACGACCGCGGCTGCCGCTGTCGATGGCCGATTTCGCCCGGCGCGGGTTCCGGCTCGACCGGCCGACACAGCGGGCGGTGCTGGAACGGCACGCGGGCAACTTCCTCGGCGGGTTCAACCTCGCCGTGCGGTCGTGGCGTGCGCCGCACGAGCCGCTGAGCGAGGTGGCGGAGGAAGAGCGCGGGTTCGCGTACGAGGGCGCGGCGATGTTCGCCGGGTTGCTCGACCTGGCCACCGCCGGTCGGGCGCGTGCGCTCGACCGCCTGCTCGCCGGGCCGGGCGCCGGGTACCCGCACCTGGTGCACGTCGGCGCCGGTTGGCTGTTCACCGCGGCGCGGGTGCCGGCCGTGGTGCGGCTGCCGTCCGCCCCGTTGCTGCGCTGGCTCGCGCTCGACGGCAACGGTTTCGGCGAGGTGTACTTCGGCGGGGTGGAAGCGTTGCTGCGCCGGGCCGGGCGGACCCCGGGGCCGGTGTGGCAGGCACGTCTCGCGGGGTGCGGTCGGGCGTTGTGGTTCGTGCAGTCCGCCGACCCGGACGGCGTGGCCGAGGTGATCGAACGCGCACCCGTCGCCGCGAGGCCCCACCTGTGGAGCGGGGTCGGGCTGGCCTGCGCCTACGCCGGTGCGGTGGACGACGCCGGTCGTGCCGCGCTGCTGGACCTGGCCCGGCCCCACCGGTCTCACTTCGCCCAGGGCGTCGTCTTCGCGGTCGGCGCCAGGGCACGCTCGGGCGTCGTGCCGGACCACACCCGCGACGCGTGCGCCCAGCTGGTGGGCGTGACGGTGGAGGAAGCGGCGCGCTGGACCGACGAGACGTCCGCGGACCTGCTCGGGTACCGCCACGTGCACGCGTACCTGGAGTGGAAGGCGCGGCTGCGCGCCCTGATCGACGGCGGTGGCCGGTGACCGGCTGCGCGCACCCGGGTGGAATACGGCTGGTCCGCCACCCCCGTTGCTAGGCTTGGCCGACCTGTCCGTCGGTGAGGCTAGGGGTGGCAGTGGTCGGCAAGCGGGACTACGGGCAGTTCTGCGGACTGGCCGCCGGGATGAACGTCATCGGTGAGCGCTGGACCCTGCTGGTGATCAGGGAGCTGCTCATCGGCCCGTCCCGGTTCAACGAGATGATCGACAACCTGCCGGGCATCGGCCCGAACCTCCTGGCCGAACGGCTCAAGACGCTCACCGAGCACGGCGTGATCGAGCAGGTGCCGGTCCCCGGTGACGGGCGCGGCAAGTTCTACCAGCTCACCGAGCTGGGCCGGCAGCTGTCCGGACCCGTGCTGTCGCTCACCAGGTGGGGCCTGTCGTTCCTGGACGAGTCCGCGAGCACCGGGGTCGTCCGCGCGGAGTGGGGCTTCCTGGCGATCCAGGCCATGGTGGTCGAGACCGAGATCCCGGACATCGACGAGGTGTACGAGTTCCGGGTCGGCGACCAGGCGTTCACGGTCGCGGTCAAGGCGGGCGAGGTGGCGTTCAGCCGCGGTCAGGCGGAGCAGCCGGACCTGGTGATCACCAGTGACCCGGACACGTTCGTCCGCATCGGCGCCCGCCTGATCACGCCGTTCGCCGCGATCGCCACCGGGCGGGTGTCGATCGAGGGTCAGCCCGAGGCGATCCAGCGGTGCACGCGGATGCTCGGCCTGGTGTGATCCGCGCCCGGCTCGGACCGGTCCGGCGGCGGCACGTCGGGTTCCCGCCCTTCGCCGTGCAGCACGGACTCCACCCCGGCCAGGTGCTCCACATAGGACGATTCGTCGTGCGCCGGTGCCATGGTGCTCCTCCTCTTGGTGTCAGCCCGGGTCGAGCGGGCCGGTGACGGGGATGACGATGCCGCCGTGCAGCCACGACGGGCGGTGGTCGTGGTGGCCGGTCCCCGGGACGGCGGCGGTGCCGGCGGCGTGGAGCCGCACGGTCGCGGCCGGGTGATCGCCGCGTGCTCGCAGCCAGGCCCGGTAGCCGGAGGTGCTGGGCGCCGCGCCGGGCGCACGGTCGGTCAGCGCGGCCACGTAGCGCATCGGGGACTCGTCGGTCGGCGTGAACGTCAGCGGCACGACCTGGCCCGCCGGTGGTTCGAGCAGCGGGGGAGTCAGCAGCCAGGGCGCCAGGTAGCTGCCCTGGGCGGGGTGGTCGCCGGCGGCGATGGCGGCCACGGTCGCGGCGGCGGCCTCCCACCCGGAGACCACCACGACGGGCGCGGTCGGGTCGTCGACGACCCGGATGCCACGGGCTTCGGCTGATTCCCGGACGGTGCGCGCGGCGGCTGCCGACCGGGGGGAGTCGTCGGCAACGAGGGAGATGGTCCGCTGCCCGCGACCGGCGAGGAACGCGGGCACCACGCGCAGGGCCTCCGCGTCGGGGGTGGTCAGGGCTTCGGCCGGGCACGTGGACGTGCCACGCCGCGCGGCGGGCTCCCCGACCAGGCCGCCCAGCAGGGCGCTCGCGCACTCCGGCCCGTCCGCGCCGGTGAGGTCCGGTGCGCCCGGCACCGCGTCGCCGGTGTCCACGGGGACGGTGCCGGCACCGAAACGCAGCGTGGACTGCCCCTCCGGGAGGTCGATCACCGCCCACTCGCCGGTCGTGCCCGGTCGCGTGGCGGTCGTGGCGCTGTCCGCGGCCGACGTGATGAGCAGGCCGCGGGCCGGCGTGACGTGGACGAGGTTGGGGCCGGGCAGGTGCGGCACGACGACCACGTCGAGCGTGGTCGTGCCCGTTGTGATCCGGGCGAGGACCGGGACGCCCGGCTTCGGACCGCCGGTCCCGACGATCACCGCCTGGGCCACGCCGCCGATCAGCGCCAGTGCGAGCACCGCGGCGGCGGTCCGGAGGACGACGGTGCCGCCGCGCGACCGGGTGGCGCACAACGGGTACCACGCGAGGGCGGTCATCCCGCACAGGACGGCCACCCCCGCCGGTCCACGTGCGTGCTGGAACGCCACGGCGGCGGTGGCAGCGGCAGCGGCGAACAGCCAGGACTGGACCGCGTCCGTGCGTGCGCTGGTCGACCGGCTGAGCGTGACTGCCAGGGGAACGAGCAGGGCGAGGGCGACCAGGGCGGCGACGAGCGGACGGGGTGCGTCGGCCGGGAGCCGGAAGACCTCCCACAACACCGCGCCGGCCGTGGCCGTCGCGAGCAGTTCGCGCGAACCGCGACCTGGCGCCGGGACGAACGGTCGCAGCAGGGCGAACCCGGCGACGAAGGGCAGCGCGAGGAGGACGGCCGTCGCCGGACCGGCGACGGCTCCCCCCGGTGGGGCGTGGCCGTGCTCGGGTCCGGCCGAGAGGAGCGTTGCCGAGAGGAGCGCGTCAACGAGGGCGGACACGGGTGTTCCCCCGACGCCGCCGACGAACTGCTGTTGCGCGCGCTCGTGTCGTGTGCGCCCATGTCGTGTGCAAGGACGGTCCCCCTGACGGTCGCGGCCGAAGCGGTGGTCCGGTTGCTGCCTGGGTCGAGCGGAGCCGATGCCGTGCGCGGCGGGGTGTTCGCTATAGCGAGCTGAACTGTGCCGATCGTACTACGTGCCGCTGACGGCGGGTAGCGGCGGCAGCCGTTCGGCTCAACACAGGCCATTCGCCCCAGGTCGTGACCGTCCTGAGGGTCGACCTCCCCGGTAAATAACTATACGATAAAATATCTATTTGGGATCTGTCTTGGGAGGGTGGGCACATGTTCGAAAGGTTCACCGACCGCGCGAGGCGGGTGGTTGTCCTGGCCCAGGAAGAGGCCAGGATGCTCAACCACAACTACATCGGCACCGAACACATC
>NZ_JNXC01000044.1 GCF_000716595.1 Saccharothrix sp. NRRL B-16314 | reverse complement strand
CACCGTCAACGGCGCCAAGGTGCTGTGCGGCAACATCCCCACCGCCAACGCCACCGTCTTCGTCATCGACAAGGTCATGATCCCCACCGCCTGACCCGCACAGCACCACCCTCACCGACGACGGATCGCGGCCACCCCAACGGCCGCGATCCGTCGTCGGTGCTCTGAGCGAAAGGCCGGAAGCACACCGGGAGCAGTCGTCGCCGGACGCAGTGATCGACCGATGGACCAGTACGTCCGTCTTGACCGGAGTCGCTCGTTCCACCACGACCGTCGAACTGGACCGCGGCGTGGTCGAGTACCGGTTCGACCGGCGCGACGCCGCCACGGTGGTCGTGTTGCACGGCGGCCACATGAATGCCGGCCTCGCGCTCGGCGAGGACGTGTTCGCCGACGCCGGCTACTCGGTGCTCGTGCCCTCGCGGCCCGGCTACGGTCGCACACCCCTGTCGACCGGCCACACGACCGCGGAATTCGCCGACGTCATCCCGTCGCTGTGCGACCACCTCGGCATCACCCGTGTCGCTGCCGTCGTCGGCATCTCGGCCGGAGGACCCACCGCGATCACGACGGCCGCCCGTCACCCGGACCTCGTCGAGCGGCTCGTCCTCCAGAGCGCACTGACGGCGTGATGTACGCGTTGGCGATCGACGCGGGCTGGTGGCGTGACCTCAGGGGCTCTGAGGTCGCAGAGGAAGCAAGTGAGCCGACGGTTGCCCAGGGATTCTCTTCCACGGAGCCCGGTGAGAAGGCACGATCCGAGCTATGAGCGGACCGGACCTCCTGCCTCTGCTGTGGGAGGAACACTTGCGCACGCCGTTCCCGCCGCACCTTCGCGGTCGAGACATCGACGGCGAGGACATGGTGGTGTTGGACTCGGACATCGCGGGCTGTGTCACTTCGGCCTTGTCGCAGCATCTGGACGAGCGACGCGACCGCATCCTCGTCAGGTGTCTTGGGGCCGTCGAGAAGGTCCTGCCGTTGATCGGTGACGACGAGCGCGCGTCCGAGTACTTCGAGCGCTTGCGGGAGATGGCCGGGCTGGTGGTCCGACGCGGGAGGCCCGAATAGCGCCGGTGGGACCACGCGCTCATGCCGATGACGGCCTGTTCACCGGCAGATGGTGTCGTGTCCACCGAAGTCGACGGTGGCCATGCGCGCCCGGTCGCCGAGTACCGCGTGCATCCTCAGGACCCGGAGTACGGGGGTCTGCGGCGGGTGCCCACGAACGCAGCCGCGAAGGCGTGTCCAGGCAGACGCCCCCGTGGATGTCCCGCGCCTGCACGACGTCACGGACCGCACCGCTCTGCGTGTCCGCCGTCGCGGCACGACCAATAACCCCGTCGTCGCGTGCTGCGCCGGCCCAGGTCGAGCCGGGAGCATCCCGAAAATCCGTTGACCGGCGGTCGGCAGGATGAACATCATGGCCGACATGCAGCAGTGACCAGTGACGACCGGAGAGGCCAACGGCGGGTTCGAGCAACTCCCCGCCGCCCTCCGGCGTGCCGCTCGAAGCCCGCACCGCGTGATCGGTGCCGGCCGCACACCACTGGTCCCGAGGCGATGCACCGCACCACGCCTCCTGCACGAGCACTGGAGTCCACGGAAACCATGAGCGAACTCCGCCGTACCGTCCTGCCCGCCGAACGTCCCGGGTCCGGCATCGACCGCGAAGCGCTGTGGGTGCTCGACGGCCTCGGCCTGCCCGCCGTCCGCACACCGAGGGTGCCCAGCCGTGAACGCATCCACGTCCCACTGCTCGACCGCGATCGGCGGCGGATGTTCGAGGGCGACGAGCACGTCCACGGTCCGTCATCCGGCCGCAGCCGCCACGCCGCCCGGCAAGGCCGCGTTCGGGCCCGCCGGGAGCGGCACCTGGGCGCCGGGGCCCGGTACGCCGCGCTCCGCGCTCGACTGCGGGGTAGGGGTCGGGGTCGCGGTCAGCTGTGAACGGCTGTCACCGGCGCGCTGCAACACGACGCGCGCCGGTGCAGTCCCTTGCCGCGATCGGAACCTCTCCATGAACACCGTCCAAGGCGACGCGACCCGCCGACGAGCCCGCCAAGCCGTCGGGGGTGTCGTGCCAGGTAAGCACTACTGGAACTCAAGTTGAACCGCGTGGCACGGAATTCCTCACCCTGATCGGGCATTCAGTCAGTGTCTCTTCCTCACAACGGCGGGCCTCGTGGTCATGCGCGGGCGTAGCGCTCCGCGAGGGTGCGCAGCAGTGGCCTGAGCTCGCTGGGCGACTCGACGGTGAAGTCCATGTTCAGCATGCCGATGTAGGCGGCGATCGTGTCCAGCGAGTCGGCGCCGGTGACGAGGACCGAGGTGGTGTCGGTGACCGTCTCGACCACACCGACGGCCGGGTGGATCCGGTCGAGGACGGCCTGGGCCGGCGCGTCGACCCGCAGGCGTGCGTGCACCTGCCAGCCGCTGAACGCGACACGGCGCATGGTGAAGCTCGTGTAGTCGTCGTCGGGGAGGGCGGTTGGGGCGAACCGGCGGTGGGTGCGCATGCGTGGCGTGATCCAGTCCGCCCGGTAGACGTCCCACTCGCCACTGGACGGGTCGCGGGCCACGAGGTACCAGCGTCGCTTCCAGGCGAGCAGGCGGTAGGGCTCGACGAGAAGCGAGGTGTCGCGGTAGTCGAAGCGGAACCACTCGACGTCGTGGATCGCGGTCGCGATGGTGCGCAGCACGGCGGGGTCCACCTCGGGGTCCGGCGCGTCGGTGTCGGTGTTCTCCGGCGCGTGGTCGACGACCGAGGCCAGTGCCTCCACCGTCGGCCGCAGGCGTGGCGGCAGGACCTGTTCGAGCTTGGCCAGCGCGCGGGCGCTGGAGGTCTCGAGCCCGGCGATGCCGCGGCCGGCGCGCAACCCGATCGCCACGGCCACCGCCTCCTCGTCGTCCAGGAGCAACGGGGGGAGCTTGCCGCCGGCTCCGAGCCGGTAGCCGCCCGTCGCGCCGCGAGTGGCCTCGACGGGGTAGTCGAGCGTGCGGAGGCGCTCCACGTCGTTGCGGATGGTGCGGGTCGTGACGCCCAGCCGGGCGGCGAGTTCGGTGCCGCTCCACGACGGACGCGACTGGAACAGCCCCAGAAGTGCGAGGAGCCGCGCCGATGTGTCCGCGGTCACTGCGACCACCTCCAGCTTATAGGAACGAACCTTTCCTATAAGCACTCTAGCGTCTGTGTCATGACGAACACGGAGATCCGCCCCTTCCGCATCGAGGTCACGCAGGCCGAGCTGGACGACCTGACCGGTCGCCTCGACCGCACCCGCCTGCCGCAGCCGGCGCCGGGCGACACGTGGGAGCACGGCACTCCCAACCACTACTTGCGTGAGGCCGTGACGGCGTGGCGCGCGTTCGACTGGCGCGCCGCCGAGGAGCGCATCAACGCCCACGCGCACTTCATCACCGAGATCGAGAACCAGCCGATCCACTTCATCCACGTCGAGTCGCCGCACGAGGGCGCGACGCCGTTGCTGCTCGCGCACACCTACCCCGGCTCGTCGGTCGACTACCTCGACATGATCGGCAGGCTCACCGACCCCGTCGCCCACGGCGGGCGCGCCGAGGACGCGTTCCACGTCGTCGTGCCGGACGCACCCGGCTTCGGCTTCTCCAACCCGGTCACCGAATCGGGCTGGACCACCGCCCGCGTGGCCCGTGCCTACGACACCCTCATGCGGAGGCTCGGCTACCAGCGCTACGGCGTCCACGGCTCCGACCACGGCGCGATGGTCGCCCGTGAACTCGGCATCCTCGCCCCGGAGGGCTTCCTGGGGTTGCACGTGCTGCAGCTGTTCTCCTTCCCGTCGGGCGACCCCGCGGAGTTCGAACGACTCGAACCGCAGGACTACGCCGGTCTGGAGCACATGCAGTGGTTCCAGAAGGTCGGCGGCTACAACACCATGAACGCCAGCAGGCCGCAGACGGTCGCGGCCGGGCTCAGCGACTCGCCGGTCGGGATGCTCGCCTACAGCGAGCTGTTCAACTCCTTCGGCAACGGCACATCCCTGGTGTCAATGGAAACCATCCTCACCGAGGTGTCCGTCAACTGGTTCGCGAACGCCGCAGCCGGCATGGCCCGGTCCTACTTCGACAACGCGGCCGCTCCCGCCGACGAGCCCGCCCCGGTGAACGCCGCCCCGACCGGCGTGGCCGTGTTCGCCGATGACTTCCAGACCATCAAGGTGTTCGCGGAACGGGACAACTCCAACATCGTGCACTGGAGCCGTTTCGAGAAGGGCGGCCACTTCGCCGCGCTAGAGGTCCCGGAGATCGTGGTGGACGACATCCGGACGTTCTTCACCGCACTGCGGTGACTTCCCGGGAACGGCCTCCCGACCCCCGGTCCGCGACAGTCGGAGCGGGGATCGAGATTTCTGCCTCGGCCAGCTCACCGCCCGCGCGTGGAAGATGCGGTGTTCGTGATGGGTGAACCTGATCTGCGAGGACTGGGCGAGAGCGTCTATGACGATGTTGATCGACTCAGCTCCGGCTGCTACCCCTCGTGGGTGCTGACGCGCGAGGGTGCCGAGGTGCAGAAGACACGAAATGGCAGGTGCACGTCCGGCGGCATCACCATGTTCGACTTCAGCGACTCGCTTGACACGCCAGGCCGTTCCCGGCTCCAAGTCGACGTCGTCACAGACGCCGGGCAAACGGGCAGCGCCTCTACCGACTTCACCGTGAGCTGACCGCCCCGACGCACCTTGGTCATGACCATTGACTCGAACCCGTGTTCGAGGCATGTTGCCAGATAGTGCTCGTTCGAGGAGCTATGTGATGGCCTACGGTGGCGACTGGTCATAGGGAGGGTGATGAGCGCCAGATCCAGCATCGAGTGGACCGAGACGACGTGGAACCCCAGTACCGGGTGCGACAAGGTGTCCGCTGGTTGCGACCACTGTTACGCACTCACCCTCGCGAAGAGGTTGAAAGCGATGGGGTCGGCGAAGTACCAGCTGGACGGCGATCCACGCACCAGCGGGCCGGGGTTTGGGGTGGCCGCCCACCTCGCGTCGCTCGCCGAACCGTTCCGCTGGCGTGAACCGCGACTCGTGTTCGTCAACTCGATGAGTGACCTCTTCCACGCCAAGATTCCACTCGACTTCATCCGTCAGGTCTTCGACGTGATGGCCGCGACCCCGCGGCACACCTACCAGGTGCTCACCAAGCGGGCACTGCGGTTGCGCCGCATTGCCGACAAGCTTCCTTGGCCGGAGAACGTGTGGATCGGTACGTCGGTGGAAGACCAGGCCGCCACGTCACGCATCGCCGAACTCAGCCGGGTGCCGGCCGCAGTCAAATTCTTGTCGTGCGAGCCGCTCTTGGGCCCCCTTCCGGACATGGACCTCGACCACATCGACTGGGTCATCGTCGGCGGTGAGTCCGGAGCCAACTGCCGTCCGATGGACGAGGAGTGGGTGGTCGGCGTCCGTGACCAGTGCGAACGAGTTGGGGTTCCGTTCTTCTTCAAGCAGTGGGGAGGGCGAACTCCCAAAGCCGGTGGCCGGTTGTTGGACGGGCGCACCTGGGACGAGATGCCTACCCGGCCAACGTCGACGAGTCGTACCGCGCGGGTCTGAACATCTCGGCACGTTCCATGCTCCTCCCCTTGCCGTCGTGGTCGACCAAGCCGTCTTCGTGTAGTCGCTTCACCGCTTTGCGGACATGGGTTTCCCTCGCTCCGGTGCCCAGCGTCGCCCCGTACACCTCCACCACGTGCCGTTGGAGGATCAACGGCTGGAAGCGTTCGAGCAAGCCGTCGATGTTGTCGCGGATGATCCCGATCCACTTCTCGCTGTGGTTGCGCTCGTAGTCCTCACGATCGAAGATCGACGCGTTCCCAGGCGCGAACAAGCCGAGTTGCCCGTTCGCGCCCTCCTTGGAAGCCTCGGCGTCTCGCCAAGCCTCTTCCCAGTCGAGCCCCGCATGACCAACGCAGTCGGCGAACAGCCAGGCACCGTCGGGGTGTCGGGTGAACAGGGTCAGCACGAAGATCGGAGCGTGCTGCGGGCGTCGCCGCACCGGCATGCTGATGGCCAGATAGCCGGTCTGGCGGGCGACCTCTTCCGCGTACTGCTCGGCCAAACGCAGCGCGATAGCAGCAGGTTTCCCCTCCTCCGGTCCGGCCGCGGCGGCCTCTTCGAAGCTGCTCCGCCACCACCCCGCGCCCAGGAAGTCGTCCAAGCGGCCGGCGAACGCCTCGTCCTGTCGGCTGAGCGGTCGCCGCTCGCGCTTCGCCTTGGTCAATCGCGAGCCGAAGTTCCACACGCTGCGTACCGAGACATGCAGCAGGACGTCTGTCGGCAGGTTTTCGTGAGCCCTCCGCCGCAAGAGATCTTGAAGACGATGTCGGCTCAGCGCGGGACCGAACGGATCCAGGAAGGCGAACAACGCTCGGTCGTGGCACATCCGCAGCACGAAGTCGAGGTGCTCGTCGACGTCACCCGCCAAAGGGAGGTACTTCTGCCCTCCGCAGCGAGTGTCGAGCACCTCCTGCAATCGGCTGAACGTCGCAGGGTCCTCTTCGATGAAGACCGCCTCGACGTCCCGACTCGGTGATACCCGTTTCGCCGCTTCGAGGAGGACCAGAGGTGATCCGGGAGTGTCGTCCTCGTAGCAACCTGCCCCCGCGTAGCCGTCGAGAAAGGTGACTCGGCCGCCGGTCCGAGAGCCTGCTTTGTACGCGAAAGGCTGGCAGTACCTCCGCAACAGCCCGTGCTTGACCACCGCAGGTGCTCTTCGTGCATCGAAGAAGCTCACGGACACCCCCTCCACACCCAAGCCAGGTTGACCTGCTGCGGACGCAGCGTCCATGGCCGGACGGCCGAAACACCCCGGATGGACGGCTCAAGCCGCCGAACATTCACTGGAACGGCAGAACGCGAGCACGGACTCTGCGCCACCTCGTAGCCGCGTGAGACCCGGATCAGGAGGATCTAGCTCATCCGGGCCCGCTTCGACCGAGCTGGTAAAGAGCGAGGTCGACATCCCGGGCCGTCCACTCGGAGTCGTGCTCCAGACCGATCTCCCTCAGCTCCTCGACGATGCCCATGTAGCGGCCGTAACGCCCTCGCTCGGAGGACAGGTCGTAGCCGAGCGAGGTCAGACCCGAGTGCGCATGCCGGTCGTAGACGGCCATGCGGTGGGGTGCAGCGGCGACCAGGATCGCGGAGGCCAGGGCGTCGCCGAACCGGAACCCGGGCAGTGGGCTGAGCAATCCTCGCCCGGCGCACGCCGCGTCGACGACCCGAACATCGGCGTCGCGGACGACAGCGACCGCAGGGGCGGTGACCGCTCGAACGTCGGCGTCGTGCATGTCGGAAAGCTCGCGTGCCCACCGCGTGTCCGCTCGCAGCCGTTTCCACATCAGCAGCGCGCCGATATCGGCCTTGCCGATGCTGCCGACGACAGCGATTCGTCCCGCGACCTCGTCGAGGACTTCGTCGTAGGCGTGGGACACGTGTTGCCGGTAGGCCGCCAGACTTCCGACCAACCGCGGCCACACCGCCTCGCTCCGCGCTGAGGGCACGGTGTCGTCCGCACACTCGTCCGACCTGTTCACGCGTTCGCCGCTTCGTACGCCTTGATCACGTCGTTGGGCACGCGGCCCCGTTCTTTGACCTGGAACCCGTTCTGCCGTGCCCACACCCGCACAGCTGTCAAGTCCTGCGCCAGGCCGGCGCGGCTGGTGTGAACCGGTGCGACCTGCTCCAGCGCCGTGCCCTCGCGGATCGCGGCACGCACGTCTTCGGCGGCACGCGTCGGCTCCAGCACCGCCGGTGTCACCAGTTCCGACACGGTCACGTTGGCCAGGCCCAGGCCCACCGCCACCTGGCGGATGTGCGTGTGGTGGCTGAGCACGATGATCTGCCACCGCTCCGCCAACCCGGCCATCACCCGGATGGCCGCCGCAGCGCGTGCGTCGTCGAACGTCATCAGCACGTCGTCGAGGACGACCGGCAGGGTGGGCAGGCCGCGGGCGACGCGGCTTTCCTGCAACGACGCGATGCCCGCGAGCCGCAGGGCGAGGAACGCCTGGTCTGCGGTCCCCTCGGACAACTCGTCGGGTGCGTGCGCTTGTTCGTCCGCTCCCACGATCCGGAGCGATCGCCCGTCCTTGCCGTGAAGGGGGCGCAGCCCGACGTACCGTCCCCCTGTCAGCTGCTCGAGGATGCGGCCCGCCGCGTCGAGCAGTGGGGAGGCGTGCTTGCGCTCGTACGCGTCCAGTTCGGCCCGCAGGACGGTCCGCTGGATCTCGACGACCAGGTACTCCTCGACGTGCTCGGCGAGCGCGGCCAGCTTCTCCTCGGCCCTGGCGTGCAGTTCCGCCGCTCCGGGACGCGTGGTCAGCTCGCGGTACTGCTGCTTCAACCTGACGTGGTCGGCGAACGCCCGCTCATGAGCTTCGCCGGCGGCGTGGGCGAGTCGTTCGGCGGACTCCGCTGCGAAGTGCAGGGACTCGGCGTCGACATCCGCCAGTTCGGACACCAACTGCTCGACATCGAGGTCCGGCAGTGCCGCCCCGATCACCTCGGTGTGCTTCGCGACCCGTTCTTCGAGGTCGGCGAGGCGTCGCCCTCGCCCCGCCGCCTGATCCAGGTCTCCGGTGCCCGCACGGTGTTCGAGGTCCGCCAACTCGTCGAGAGTGGATTGCCGCTGTTGCGCGGTGTGCTCGATTCCCTTCTCCAGAGCGGCCAGTCGGGCTTCGAAGTCGTCCGATCTCGTCTTGGCCTGCTGCGCGGCTTGCAGGCGGTCGGCCAGCAGAGCGGTGGTCCCGGCGGGATCAGCGGCCACGTCGATGCCCAGCAGAGCGGTCACTCGGGTGAGTTCCCCGGTGAAGGACTGGTAGCGCTCGCGGAGCGCACGAGCTTCGTCGCGGTGACGGTTCGCGTCGGTGTGGAGTTCACGGGCCTGCGCCGCGACATCTCGTCGTCGGTACCACCCCGTCGGACTCAACATGGGCAGCCCGACTGCGGTGAGGGCGCTCTTCCACCTCGCGTCGATCGAGTCGCGAATTGTCGACGCCCGGTCACGGCCAAGCTGCGCGGCCTCCCTCAGCTTCCGCATCCGCTCCGCCACGGCTCGCGACCCTCGCGCGTCGGCGTCCTCGACGAGCACCTCCTCGGCAGCCGTCAGCAGGCTGTCCATATCGGCACCGGGACGGGGACGTCCGGCTCGCGCGAGCACCTCGGTCAGGTAGGTGCGCAGCTGCTCGACCTGGGGGCGCAGGTTCTCCACGAGGTCCCGCGCCGCCCCGGCCCTGCCCTCGGCCGCCAGCGCGTCGACCAGCAGCGCACGATGTGCGATCGCCTCCGGGGGTGGGGGAGCGACCACACCCGCCGGTTGCCAGACGGCCGTCCATTCCTGCCACGCCGCGGCCAGCGCGGACACCGCCGCATCGATCGCCATCGCCGCGTCGGCGGCCTCGACCCGGGCCGCCGTGGCCTGCGTGGCCAGACCCGCTCGTGCCGCGGCTGCTTCCCGGTGCTCGGACAGCAGGTCGGCTACGCGATCGGCCTGTCGGACGGCGCGCTCCGCCGCCACCGGGAGGCCAGGTGTGTCTGACGCGAGAGCTCCCGTCACCCATGCCCGTACGACGTCGTCGATGAGCCTGTCCCGCTCGGCACGCGCGTCCACCAACGCGGTGAGGGCGGGGACATCGTGATCACCGCTCGCGCGCAAGCGCTGTTCGAGCTCGTCGACCCGTTGTGCCGCGATCGCCGATGCGGAACGCGCGGCGCGTACTGCCTCCTCGCACGCGACGAGCCGGTCGCCACTGGTCTTGACCGTGCCCGGTGACGGGACGGCGCCCAGCGTCGTGTGGACAGGGAGACCTGCTCGGGTGAGCAGCTCGGCGCGCTCGGAGGTCGCCTCGTGCGCTGCGCCCAGCGCTTCGTCGAACGCCGTTAATGCCGAACCCGTCGCCTTCAGCGAGCCGAGGGCCTCGCGCAGAGCCGCGATGGATGCCGGAGGCGTCGAGGCCGGGTCGGAACTGTCGGCGGCCTCCTGGTCGCGGGCGGCGGACAGCTTTTCCTCGGCCATGACCAACGCCTTGTCCGCGTCGTGGAGTTCCGCCGCGACGGCGTCCAACTCGGCGATCCGGTCCTCACCGAGCCACAGCCGGGACAGCCCGTCCTCGACCAGCAGGTCGTCGTCACCGGTGAGACCGGAAATCAGCGCCCGAGCCTCACCGTCCAGCAGGTCGGCACCGGACTGGGCGTTCTCGGCGGTGGCCATGCCCTCGACCCGTGCCGTGCACTCATGGGCCAGCAGGGTGATCGCGGACTGCTCGGTCAGGACGTCATGCTCGACGGTGACGGCCGCCGACTGCTCGAAGACCTCCTCCCGCTGCCGCTCGATGTCCGCCATGTCGTCGTCAAGAATCTGGAGCCGGTCGGTCACTTCGTCCCAGGCCACGAGGTCCTCACCCGAGAGGCAAGGACCGGCGGCGCGCAGTTCGGCTGCGTGAGCTCGCACCTGTGCCAGATCCCGGACCTCCCCGGCGACCCTGAGCTTCGCGCTCCACGTGTCGTGGTCGGTTCTGGCCCTTTCGGACTCGGCACGCCGCAGGGCGAGGTCACCCGCGGCCCGTTCCATGGCGGCCCGCACGTCCATCACGTGATGGGCGCGGGCCATCGCCTGTTCTGTTTCGGCCACGGCGTCCTGGTACTCGGCGAGTGCCCGACGCGCCTCGACGTTCCTGTTGTTGCGGTGGCTCTTGTACAGCGCGTCGGCCCGTGCCGACAGGTCTTCGAGGATGTCGTCGACCGAGTGCCCGCTGCGGGCCTGGAAGATCAACGAGGCGAGGTCGCCCTTCGCCCGGCACAGGTCACGTCCGCCGGCACGCAGGGCTTCGTGCGACAACCCGAACGAGGTCTTCCACAGGGTGCGGTCGTCCCCGTCGCCCTGCCATACCGCCGTGATCCCGGCGCCCGTCGCGATGTCGCTCAAGCCGCTCGCGACACGCTCGACGCGCAGTTCCGCCTCGTCCGGTAGGAGGAGGGTGGCGCGCAGGACGAGTGCCTGCCTGCTGAAGCGGAAGCTGCGCGAAGAGTGGAAGGGGATCGACCACAGCAGGTCGGCCAAGGCGTCGAGGGTCGTGCTCTTGCCGGTCTCGTTGCCGCCGAGGACGAGGCTGAGACCGGTGCCGAAGTCGACGGACCTGTTCTCGAATGCCCCGTAGCGGGCGAGTTCGAGCGTGCTGACGCGCATCAGTTCACCTCGAAAGACATTTTGGCCACCAGGTCGTCCAGCGCCGTGGCGGTGATCCTGCGCAGGACGTCTTCGTCGCGCAGGTCGAGCAGGCCGCTCCTGCGCAGTTCGAGGCCGAAGTCGCGGTTGGGCAACTTCGCCACCTCGTGGACGAGACCGAGGTCCTCGGTCAACTCCAGGCCCCGACGCCGGATCGCGTCGAGCAACCGGTCCTCAACCCTGCTCCCGGTCTGCGGCGCGCGCGCCTGCGAGACGGCTCTTTCGACCGTGACCCCGGTGCGTTCCGCGAGTGACCGCACCGTCTCGGTCAACCGGACCCGGTCGCTCAACGCCCCCGCCGCCGCGGTCTCGCCGGTGATCGTGACGCGGGCCAGCAGCGGGCGGTCACCCGTCGTCGCCCGTTCCTCGGCCAGGCGACGCGCCACCGAGTCGAAGACGTCGTCGACCGATCGCAGGCCGGTGGCGTCCACCTCGACCTTCCCCCACCGAGCTACGTCCAGCGGCTCGAAGGACAGGACCGCCTTCTGCTCGACGGCGAGGTCCACGACCAAGGCGCCCTTCGGGCCGGTTTCGTTCACGTGCCTGCCCTGGAGGTTGCCCGAGAACGCGGCCACCCAGTGGTTTTGGTTCACGACTCGTCGGGTGTGGACGTGGCCCAAGGCGAAGTACTCGTAGGCCTTCCGCTCCAGGTCCGCCGGCGAGCACGGGGCGTACTTCGCGTGCCCCTCCGCCCCCGAGACCGCAGTGTGGAGGATGCCGACGTTCACCAGGCCGTCGACCCGATCGGGGTACGACAGCACCAGGTTGTCGTCGACGGCCTTCGACGCGAAGCCTTGACCGTGGACCGCCAGACCCAGGTCGTCCACGGTGACCCGCTGCGCCTCGTCGGTGCTCATCACCGTGACGTTGTCGGGAAGGGGCACGGCTCTCGTGACGACGCTGGCGGCGTCGTGGTTGCCGGCGACCATGAAGACGCGCACCCCGTGCTGGTCCAAGACGTCCATCTGCCGGGCGAAGAACTGACCTGTCGCGTAGTCCTTCCAGTCACCGTCGTAGATGTCCCCGGCCAGCACGAGCGCGTGGGCGCCCTTGTCCACGACCAGTCTCACCAGGTTCTCCATCGCGCGCCGCGACGCCAACCGCAGTTGCTGGGCGAGGTCTTCGTCGGCGAATCTGCTGAGCCCGCGCAGAGGGCTGTCGAGGTGGATGTCGGCCGCGTGCACGATCCGCACCCCGGTCACCGCTGCGCGCTTCGGTGGTGCGGGCGAACCGCGGGCAGTGGAACCAAATGGTGATCATGCAAGAGCCTCATGGCCCGCACATCGCAGCCGTACGCCGTAGCGCTACATCGACCATTCACACGATTCGATGAGTAATCCTCGCCTATTGGCTCGTTACTGCGACAAGACGAAAGTGTCACTGGCGTGATTCACCTGTTCGGACGCTAACGCCGAATGGAACTGACACGACGTAGCCGCTGTCACTGTTTTCGACAGACCGTCCTTGCTCGGACGGCGCAAGATCCGAGGAGACCGAGTGGGGCTGTTCGACCGGCTGCGACAGAGGTTCGGAGGCGGAGCCGCCGTGGCCGCGCCACCGCCACCCGCACCGCCATACGCACCGTCCGCCCGCCCGCCGGTCTTCGCGCCCCACCCGCCGCAGCCTGTTCTGGCGCCGCCTTCCCAGCCGGCGCAACCAGCTTCACCACGCCGACCCGCAGTGTCCGCTCCGGCCTGGGTGCCGGTCGGCACGACGACGTCGGTGGCGGGGCGGTCCCTGCCCGGCGGGATGATCTACTTCGGCAAGCTCTCCCGCGGAGAGGCCGTGCCGGGCCGCAACGTCGAGATCATCGACCCGACGTTGCCGATCGACTGGCGCAAGCCCGACTTCACCGGCCAGGACATGGACTACTGGCCCGCCTACCACTCGATCACGCCGCGGAGCAGGGCCGCGTACCTGCTGTGGCTGGAGAGCGGTCGGTGGGCACCCGACACCTACATCGGCTTCGTGTTCCTCTACTTCTACGGCCTGGAACGCCGGGCGCTGGTCGATGCGCAGCGGGACCCGGCCGCGCGGGCCGACCTGCCGCGCATCCTGGGCGAGGTGGTTCGACTGCTGACGGTCTACGGCGACAACTCGTCGTTCCGGCAGTACGCGACCGAGTTCCAACAGGTCCTGCGAGCCCTCGTCACCAGGGGAGAGGGGCCTGCGCCCGACCCGGTCGAGCACGACAAGTGGCCCCCGCCACTCACGCTGCGCGTCGGCATCGGCCGCTTCGCCGCCGAGGGGCGTCCCGTCCCGGTGGACTGGGCGTGGTCGTGGGCCATGCTCCACCCCGAGATCTACGCCCGCACGCCCGCGACGCGGTGCCCGAACGAGTTCCGTGCGCTGTTCGCCACTCGCTACCGGGCCCGCTACACCGACGGCATCAAGGTCCGCACCCTGAAGAGCCGGGTGGACCTCTCCTACCGCCCTGCCAGTGGCGGGCTCCGGACGACGAGTTGGCACCTGGACGTGCCTGACGTGCTCACCGCCGCCGCGCCGACGAAGGCGCTCAAGGCGCTGATCGAGTCGTGTACCGATGACCTGGACGCCTACAGCCGCCTGATCGGCCGGCAACCCGAGGCGGCGGGGACACTGCCCGCGCTGGCCCTGTTGCCGGACGAGCTGTTCACCGGTGACCTCGACGGTCTGCACCCGGTGCGCGACCTGGTCGACCGGACCCTCCCGGACGATGCATCGCAGGCCCGGTTCGAGCTGGCCGACCTAACCTCGCTGTGGCCGTCCCGCACGCCCGGGAAGTTCGCGAAGGCCGAGGCGGTCGGACTGGCGCAACTGCTGGACAAGTTCGGCATCGGCATCGAGCCCGACGTGCGCATGGGCGCACCCGTGCAGAGCATGGGACCGGCCGTGCTGTTCCGGGTCACCGCCGCGCAGCCGGCGACCACGACGCCCGAGTACACGGCCGCCACGACGCTGCTGCACCTCGCAGCCGTGGTTTCCGCGGCCGATGACGACGTGTCCGCCGCTGAACGGGACCACCTGATCTCCCACCTGGAGTCGAGCCTGCACCTGACGCCGGGGGAGCGGGTCAGGCTGACCGCCCACTTGGACTGGCTGCTGGCCTCGAAGCTGAAGCTGACCGGGCTCACCAAGCGCCTGGGTGGCCTCACCGACGCGCAACGTGCCCACGTCGCCGAGTTCGCCACCGCGATCGCGGCAGTGGACGGCGTCGTCTCGCCCGGCGAGGTCGACACGCTGCGCAAGATCTACAAACTGCTGGGGCAGGAACCGGACTCGGTGTACACCCAACTGCACGCCCTCACCGCCGCGTCCACCCGCCCCGCACCGGCCACCGAACCCGTGGTCGTCGTGCCCGCGGACACCGGCCCGACCGGCTACCTCATCCCGCCACCACCGAAGCCCGAGCCACCGGTCGGCGCCGTGCGCCTTGACCCCGCGCTGGTGGAGGCCAAGATGCGGGAGAGCGCCGCCGTGGCCGCGCTGCTCGCTGACGTCTTCGACGACGACCCTGAAGAGGCCGCACCACCGCCACTCGCACCGGTTGTCGCGGTGGACCTCGTCGGGTCCCTCGACGCCTCCCACTCGACTCTGTTGCGTGAACTGGCCACACGACCGTCCTGGAGCCGTGCCGACTTCGATGCCCTCTGCGCCGGGGTACGCCTGCTACCGGAAGGCGCGCTGGACGTGCTCAACGAAGCGGCGGTCGAGGCCGCCGACGAACCGGTCGTCGAGGACGACGGCGACCAGCTCGTGATCAACGACTACGCAATGGGAGAACTGCTCGCATGAACGACACGCGCATCCGGCCCCGCGACCGCGACGCGATCATCCAGTCGCTGCGGGCCGGCGTCGTACCCCGCTCGGGGCAGCAGCACGTGCAGGTCGGGCGTGCGCGCGAGGTCGAGTCGCTGCTGCGCGACCTCGACAGCGTCGCCGACGGCGGCTCCACAGCACGCTTCGTCATCGGGGAGTACGGCTCGGGCAAGACCTTTTTCCTGAACCTCATCCGCGCCGCCGCGCTGAAGAAGCGCCTGGTCACCGTGCACGCCGACCTCGCGCCCGACCGTCGCCTGCACGCCACCGGCGGCCAGGCCCGCAGCCTCTACGCCGAACTGGCCCGCAACACCTCTACCTCGGCCAAGCCGGACGGCGGCGCGCTGGCGGGCATCGTCGAGCGGTTCGTCTCCCAGGCACTCACCACCGCTCGTGAGCAGGGCACGTCACCGGAGAACGTCATCCGGCAGCGCATGGCCGAGCTGTCCGAGCTGGTCGGCGGCTACGACTTCGGCACCGTCATCGAGGCGTACTGGCGTGGCCACGACACCGGCAACGAACAGCTCAAGATCGACTCGGTGCGCTGGCTGCGCGGTGAGTTCACCACCAAGACGGAGGCTCGCGCGGCGCTCGGCGTGCGCACGATCGTGGACGACGCGAGCTTCTACGACCAGCTCAAGCTGCTGTCCCGCTTTGTGCGCATGGCCGGCTACAGCGGCCTGCTGGTGTGCCTGGATGAGATGGTCAACCTCTACAAGCTGACCTCCTCGCAGGCCCGTTCCGCCAACTACGAACAGATCCTGCGCATCGTCAACGACAGCCTCCAGGGCATCAGCACCCACGTGGGCTTCTTGTTCGGCGGCACACCGGAGTTCCTCATGGACACCCGTCGCGGCCTGTACTCCTACGAGGCGTTGCAGTCCCGCCTGGCCGAGAACGCCTTCGCCGCCAACGGCCTGGTGGACCACTCCGGCCCGGTGCTGAGGCTGACCAACTTGACGCAAGAGGACTTCTACATCCTGCTCACCAAGCTGCGCCACGTGCACGCCTCGGGTGACCCGCAGCGGTACCTCGTGCCCGACGAGGCGCTGCACGCGTTCATGCACCACTGCTCGCAGAACATCGGCGACGCCTACTTCCGCACGCCGCGCACCACGATCCGGGAGTTCCTGAACCTGCTGTCGGTACTGGAGCACAACCCCGGCCAACCGTGGGAAGCGCTCGTCGGCGGCGTGCGGTTCGAGGCAGAGCTGAACCCCGACCTCGAACCACTGGAGCCGGTCGCGCAGGACGAGTCGAGAGTGGACGATGAGCTGGCCACCTTCCGCCTCTGACACCCCGCCGCAATCCTCGCAGTTCTTCCGCCTCCACCAGAAGGTCCAGCGCTGGATCCACCGGCAGGGGTGGCCGAAGCTCAACGACGCGCAGGAACAGGCCATCCCCTTGGTGCTCAAGGGTATTGAGGACGTGATCGTCTCGGCGGCCACCGCGTCGGGCAAGACGGAGGCGGCATTCCTGCCAATCTGCTCCGCCCTGCTCGACGAGGTGGACGACGGCGGCATCCGGGTGCTCTACGTGTCGCCGCTCAAGGCGCTGATCAACGACCAGCACCGCCGCCTCGACGAGCTGTGCGACGAACTCGACCTGCCGGTGCACCGCTGGCACGGCGACGTGCCCGGTTCGGCCAAGGCCAAGGTCCTCAAGAAGCCCGACGGCATCCTGCTCATCACGCCGGAGTCACTGGAGGCGATGTTCGTCCTGCGCGGCATGGAGATCGGCTGGCTGCTGCGCGCCCTGAGGTGGGTCGTGATCGACGAGATGCACTCGTTCATGGGCACCGAGCGCGGCGCGCAGCTCCAGTCCCTGCTGCACCGCGTCGAGCTGGCGACACGCCGTCGCGTGCCCCGCATCGGCCTGTCGGCCACCCTGGGCGACATGGAATCGGCGCGGGACTACCTGCGCCCGGGCAACGGCGACGACGTCCACCTCCTGGCGGCTACGCACCAGAGCGGGAACATCAGCGCCATAATCCGCGGGTACCTCAATGAGGCACCCGCCACCCAGGATGAGGAATCCGACGAGGGGACCTCCGTCGAGCAGATCAGCGACCACGTGTTCACCACCCTGCGCGGTGGCAACAACCTCGTGTTCTTAGACCGGCGTGGCGACGTCGAGCTGTACTCCGACCGCTTGCGCCGCCGCAGCGAGGAACGCAGCGTGCCCAACGAGTTCTTCCCGCACCACGGAAGCCTCGCCAAAGACGTGCGGGAGCACGTCGAAAGCCTGCTCAGGAGCAATCGGCCGGTCACCGTGCTGTGCACCTCGACGTTGGAGATGGGCATCGACATCGGCACACTCACCTCGGTCGCCCAGATCGGAGCGCCGCCTTCCGTGGCGAGCCTGCGTCAGCGCATCGGTCGGTCCGGACGTCGTGGCGAGCCCGCCGTGCTGCGCATGTACGTGACCGCCCAGGAGATCAACGCCGACATCGCGCCCCAGGACGAGCTGCGCGCTGAGCTGTTCCAGGCCGTGGCGATGATGAGCCTGCTGTCCGAGCGCTGGTACGAGCCCGCGGACACATGTTCGTTGCACCTGTCCACGCTCATCCAGCAGATCATGTCCATCATCGCCCAGCACCAGGGCGCCCACCCGGCAGAGCTGTTCCAAGCGCTGTGCCTTTCCGGACCGTTCGCGCACATCGACAAGGCCACCTTCGCCACCCTGCTCCGCGACCTCGGTCAAGCCGAACTCGTCCAGCAGGAGCCCGACGGCCTGCTGCTGCTCGGCAGGGCCGGGGAGCGGATCGTCAACCACTACTCGTTCTACGCGGTCTTCGCGGAGAAGCAGGAGTACCGGCTGATCCACGGCTCCCGGACCCTCGGCGTGTTGCACGTGACCACACCCACCGAAGTCGGTTCCCTCGTCATCTTCGCGGGCCGGCGTTGGAAGATCGTCTCCGTGGACGACCAGGCGGCACTGATCCAGGTGGAGCCCTCGCACGGCGGACGGGCACCCAAGTTCGCCGGCGGTCGTGCCGAGATCCACGACGAAGTCCGCCGCCGCATGCGCGTCTGGTACGAGTCCGACGACGTCCCCGCCTACCTCGACGCCACTGCGCAACGGCTCCTCGACCAAGGCCGCGCGGCCTACCGCCGTTTCGATCTCACCGGCAACCCGGCGCTGGCCAAGGGCAGCGACACCATCGTCTTCCCCTGGCGCGGCGATCGCATCCTCAACACCCTGACAGCCTGGCTGACCCGTGCGGGTGTGCCTGCCGTCCGGGACGGCGTCGCCTTCACAGTGCCCAACTGCACACCGGCCCAACTGCGTGCGGTTCTCCAGCAACTGTCCCTGGAGGACGACACCACCGCCGAGGACATCGCCTCCGCACTGCCCGACACCGTCGTGGCGAAGCACGACGTCCACCTTGGCAAGCCGTTGCGCACCCGCGGCTACGCCGCTGGGTGCCTCGACATGGCAGGGGCCCGTTCCACGCTGGCAGACCTTGTCGGCAGGCTGCCCGAGCACGACGTCGACGTCATCACCGGAATCCCTTCCATTCCGCCACCAGTCGTCGCCATCCCGACCGCCTACGCGGTCGTGGATGTCGAAACCACCGGCTTCGCCGCCTGGGGCAAGGACCGGGTCATCGAGGTAGCGGTCATCCGCGTCGCCCACGATGGCACCGTCCTGGGTGAGTGGAGCGCACTGGTCAATCCTCAACGTCCACTCGCCGCCTCCAAGATTCACGGCATCACCGAGCACGACGTGGCGGACGCTCCTGCATTCGCCGACATAGCACCCACCCTCGCTGCTCACCTGGGCGACGCCGTGGTCGTGGCTCACAATGCCTCGTTCGACTTGAACTTCCTGAACGCGGAGTTCGCCCGCACCAGCACGCCGCTTGCGTTGAGCGGGACGCTGTGCACGATGAAGCTCGACGACCACGTCCACCAGACGGGTCGCCGTAAATTGGAGGACTGCATCGCCGCGATCGGCATATGCACCAGTCAGGGCACGGCCCACCGAGCCCTCGCCGATGCCAGGGCCACCGCCGACCTGCTGCGGCACTACCTGACGCACACGCCCCAGGATGTGCGAAACCTCGTCACCGCGTCCGAGCACAGCACCTCGTAGGCCCCTTGAAGCCGGGACCACCCCCGCTCGCGCGGGGAAGACACTTCTCGACCAGCTACGTTACGCGACGAGTCGCCGTTTCAGCATCGGTTTGGTGTGGGACCGCTCTACGGCGAATCGCATCTCGAACCGGCCTCCGGCCCATCGGATCTCGCAGCGAGGACATGAACGCGTTACCGGATCGGGAACGATGCCAGGGATCAAGATGAGGGCGCGGTCGTGGCTGACGATGACGACAAACGGCTCGGCGAAGCCGTTCGCACCTGGTGAAGTCTTCACGACGTCAACAACGGCCTCGGCGAGGACCGTGTCGAACGAGGTGGTGAACCGGCCTGCCCGGTCGCTGAATCGGGAACAAAGGTTTTCGCCCGGTCGCCGAGGTCTTGACCATGGTTGCAGTGGCTGCCACCTCACCCGTTCGAGTGTCTGGTCAAGGCCGTGTGACACGGCTCAGAACACGTCGGTTTCTAGGCAGCAGCGGGCTAGCCGGCCGGTGCTCTCTTCACTCCGGGTATACGGCCCACCGTCGGCCGTAGCACCGGCGCATGGCCGGCCAGGTAGTCCCACAGTTGGTCGGCGACGGGCCCGTGCGGCCGGTCGCGCCGGCGGGCCGCCGCGAGTTCCTCGACCACACCGGGAAAGTGTTGTCCGGCGACGGACAGCAGGCGTCCGTCGCGCAGCTCCGCCTCGATCATGAACCGCGGCAGGTGTCCCCACGCCATGCCGTGCAGGATCAGCTCCTTCTTCATGAGGTGGTCCGGCACGGAACACCGGGGCGCGCCTTCGAGCAGGAAGTGGCCTTGTTCGGACGGGTTCCGCGCCGAATCGCGGATCACGCACTGGGTGAAGGCCCGCATCCGCTGCGGTGTGATGTCGCTCGTCGGGGGGAAGGGTAGGAAACCGGGTGCCACGACCGGCACCAGCGCGACGCGGCCGAGGTCGATCCACTCCATCCGCACGTCGCTTTTGGGGACACGGTGCACGATGAGGTCGGCCTCGTCCTCCAGCAGCCGCTCCCAGGGGCCGGTCACCGTGTCGAACTGCAGGTGCAGTCGCGTCTGCGGGCATTGTCCGAAGAATCGGCTGAGCAGTTCCAGCACCGGCGGCAGCGGGCACAGGTCCCCGAGCACCACGCGCAGCTCGGCCTCCTCGCCCATCGCCAGCTGCGTGGCGTACGTCTGCAGTTCCTCGGCCTCGTGCAGCAGCAGGCGGACCTTGCGGTGGAAGGCCCGCCCTGCCTCGGTGAGCCCCACCCGATAGCCCGAGCGGTCCAGCAGGGTCAGGCCCAACTGGCGCTCCAGTTTGGCCACCGCGGCGAACACCGAGGGATGCGAGCGGTGCAGCCGCTCGGCGGCGGCCTGGAAGCCGCCGTCGCTCACGACGGCGTCGAAGCACTGCAACTCGTGGAACGTGAAGCTCGACATTGTCGAAGCAGACTACAGAGCAGGTCTGATCTTTGTAATAGCAATCTCCGGCGGCATTCGTAGGCTGAGGACATCGCCACCAGATCCTGGAGCTGACATGCACGCTCAGACCCTCACCTCCATCACCACCGGTGATGGCGTCCGCATCGCCTACCGCTTCGACGGCGGGCAGGACAAGCCGGTGCTGCTGCTCTCGAACTCCATCGGCACCGACCTCTCCATGTGGGACGGTCAGGTGCCGGCGCTCACCGAACACTTCCGCGTGCTGCGCTACGACGCACGCGGCCACGGCGCCTCCGACGTCCCGAGCGGCCCGTACTCACTGGACCGGCTGGGACGTGACGTGGTGGAGCTGCTGGACGCGCTGGACCTGCGGCGGGTGCACGTGCTGGGCCTGTCCCTCGGCGGAATCGTCGCGCAGTGGCTGGGTGACCACGTGCCCGAGCGCGTCGACCGTCTCGTGCTCTCCAACACCGCCGCGTACCTCGGCCCGCCCCGGCAGTGGGACCGGCCGATCGCCGAGCTGCTGGAGGCCCCTGACATGGAGGCCACCGCGGAGATGTTCCTGGGGAACTGGTTCCCGTCCCGCATGCGGCAAGGGGACGACGAGGTCGTCGAGAGCTTCCGCCGCACACTGCTCGCCACGCGGCGCGAGGGCGTGGCCGGCAGCTGGGCCGCGGTGCGCGATTACGACCTGCGCCGCACAGCCACGCTCATTCCCAACCCGACACTGGTCATCGCGGGCGAGCACGACACCGTCACGTCCGCCCGCCACGGGGAAGAGCTCGCCGCCGTCGTCCCCGGCGCGCGCTTCACCGTCCTGCCCACGGTGCACATGGCGAACGTCGAACGGCCGACGGAGTTCCTGGACGCCGTGCTGACCTTCCTCACCGAACAGGCTTGACGGCCAGGCCGAACGGGGTGTGACCGCCGGACCACCTCCGCTCACGCGGGGAAGACTCGTCGGCGCCCGACCCCGTGGGCATCGCGCTGATCACTCGGGGGGTGTGAGGAGGCATGGAGTCCGCTGATCGATGCCACGGCAGATGACAACCATGTCCGTGAGCGCTTCGAAGTATCGGGCTGCGTGCGTCTTCTATCTGCATGGATGAGGTTGTCGGCAGGCACACCATCGTTGTGGGATCGCCGCACTTGGTCGTGAAGGTGCTCACCACCCGACGCGACCGTCACCGACGTGCAAGTCCTCGGAGAACCCATGCCGAGCTTGATCGCCGCGAGCTGCTGCACACGGAGCACATCGTGGACGCCAGACACCTCCGTCGAACCAGGCGGTCATCGGATCTTCGACTTGGCGATGTTGCGCACTCGCTTGGTCCGGCCGACTTCGGCCAACACCTCCAGCACCGCAGGCCTGGTCAGGTTGTTGGCCACCTTGCGCTGCAACCAGTCCGACGCCTCTCGCAGTCGATCGCGATCCGGTTCACCGCCCGCCACCAGATCCCGGTACAAGCGCCACTCGGCGACTCGGCGCGTCGGGAACTCGCGACCGCCGAGCACTGGCAGCACCGCTTCCGCCCAGGTGTCGAAGTCCGGGTGTGACTCGCCCATCCGATCCAGGTGCCATACGACGGCGGCCACCGCCATCACCTGGTCCGGATCTCCGAGCACGCGCGTGATGACCGGGAGGCCGTCGGGTGGTGTGGCGTCCGCCAACGCACGCAGGTACACCTCGTGCCGCACGTGTTCGTCGTGCACGCCCGCGTTCACGTCCACGTCCTGCAAGCCGGTCGCCGCGACGAACTCCGGGAACCGATCGTGCTCGGTCACGACGACCCTCCTCCCGAGCCCCCGCAGGGTCGGTAGCGGCGCATGTCCCGGCGGATGGCGTTGCGGATCTCCCGGATGTGGTCGTCTACGACCTGCTGCTGCCTGCGTGACAACTCGGGGTCGCCCTCCAGCGGTTTGCCGTTCTGGCCGGTCCGGGTTTCCGCGCCACCGCCCTTGACATGGGCGTGCGGGGGAGCGTGGTCGTTGGAGTAAGCCTGCACTCGCACGCCCCTGTCGTTGACGACCGTCCCGACGGGGCTGTCCTCGGTCAGACCCAGCGGGTCGAACCACGTGCCGGGGTTGCGGACGTAACTGTGCGGAGCGTAGCCGCCGCCGAGCCCCAGCGGGTCGGCGGAGACGTACCTCGCGGTCCTGGGGTCGTAGAACCGGAAGTGGTTGTAGTGCAGGCCGGTCTCCGCGTCGTGGTACTGGCCCAAGGCGGCGAACGTAGCGAAGCCTTCGCCGCGCGGGTCGGCTGACCTCGATCAGCCGTTCAGGATGACCGGAGTCGAGGTCGACGTCATCACGGTCCGGTGGTTGGCGAATACCCAGGAAGGGCTTGCACGCGCTGAATGAACGCGAGGAATCCTCTCAAGGTGGTCTCGGGTGCGTCGCCCAGGTACTCGCCATAGACGGCAGCCCGGAACCGTTCGTCGGTTATCGCCTCGTCATGATCGCTGATCGAGAACAGGGTCGTACTGTCCGATGTCGAGGCCAGGTGCCGTGCGGCTGACACCGCCACGGACAACGTTCCGCAGACCAGCGCGGCGGCACCGATCCGCCACATGCCCGCAGCCCGCCCTTCCGGTGAGCTGTCGCGCAGCCGGTCGAGGACGTAGTGGGCACTGCGGGGGTCGAACCGGCACGCCACGGCACCCAGCACGCTGAGCATGAGTTCCGCGTGGTGGGTCGTGGCGGAACGGCTCGCCATGCGGACCAAGTGGTCAACGGCATCGACGAAGGTCGCCCTCGACCGGGTTTCCAGAGCTCTGATCCCAGCCATTCGCAGCAACTCGGTTGTGGTCGCTGGCCCCGCAGTGGTGTCGGCGGGTTCGAGGGGTACTGCGGCTACCGGCATCCGCGCGGCGCCCTCCTCGTCGGTGGTCACGGCCAAGAGCGGGCGGAGCAGGTTGTGCATGATGTCGGCTGGGTCATCGCGGACGGCGAGCCGTCCCGCCACCGCCGCGCGCAGCACGTCGCTCAAGGCGGGCACGACAGGAGCAATGCCGCCGGGTCCGGAGTTGGTTGGCCCGGCGTCCTCCCGCCACGGTGCGGTGCGACGGGTGGCGTGAACGCGCAAAGCGTGTCGGCGGGTCGTGCGGTCGCGGGCCACCCGCGCCGCCTCGACGTGGTCGGAGACAAACCGGGTCAAGATATGGGGGTCCGGCCCTGACCTGCGCTTTCTCGCCTCGCGCAGGTCAGAGCCGGTCGTTCCCGACGGTCAAGTCGGGTTCCAGCAACTTCCGCCGCGTTCCCGTCGCCGCCAAATCGCCGTTTGATCTTGCTTGCGGTTGGTCGATCGGCGAGTAGCTCATCGGACCTCCGCGTGGGTCGGCTGGCTGCCACCTCCGATGACTCGATGCGGTCGCAATCGGTCCTCTCACTGCTGAAGCTCCGCCACCGCTCGCACGACGCTCCTCCCAGCGGGCCGGGCAAGCACGGAGTTGGCCCGAACCGGTACGGACGTCTGCCAAGGTGCTCCTGCTGTCGCCCAGGTGGAGGCGGCCGGTCACGCAGCCTTGATGGTCGGCGCCATCTTCGGAGCAATAGAGGTCAAATCGGCGGCCTCCATCAACACCTTGGCCAAGGTGCGAGCTTCCGTGGGAGTGAGGTGCCAGCCTTTCGCGGTCTCGCCCAGGCCGCACCAGATCGCGGCACCATGCTCACGGACCATCTGGCGAATGTGGAGCGCGACGTACTCCGGTTGAAACGGCCCCTCCGACAGGTCGCCGCAGGTTTCCGCCTTATCGTTGATCAACGGCACCCCTGCCCTGCCAAGAAGAATAGTGATTGCGATCATCGGGGTGGTCATTATCCGCGTGTAGCCCATTACACCACGGCGGGCAAGGTGAATCCAGCCAGAAAACCTTGCGCTCGCACATCACGCGATCTTCGTCTGAGCAGGCAACCAGCATCGTGTCGCGACTTTCTTGGACTACCTTCAGATTGACTGGAACGCGTCCGCAGTGGATGCAACTGACGCCCGACAGTTGGTCCTTGGTGAGCTTGTCGTATGCAGTGCCGTCCGTCATATTTGTGCTCCTTTTGTGCGGTGATGTGCTGGTTTTGGATGTCTCGACTCGGCTTGAGTGGTGCTTGTGCATCAAATGAGTTCCGATTAATCGTCTTGTGGTACATACGGCGATTGGTCGTCCTCGCCGTAGCGCTGAACGGGTGGTGCCTGCTGGGCTGAACGGGTGTCGTGCGGTCGCCGCTGACCGCGTGACGCGGACTGCCTCTTCACTCGAGACGAGGCGGTGTCCGCTGGTCTTGACCATGTCCGGAGACGGGACAGCGCGGACGGTCGTGCAACCGGGAAACCGGTTGTGCAGATGGGTCCGCTCGGAGGTCGACTGCCGTGAGGTCACCGAATTCAGTGCTGTGCACGGAGTGATCCACTGCACCCGCTGGCGCGCGTGATCAGCCGTGAGCGGCTTCGTAGGCGTCGACGACGTCCTGCGAGATCCGGCCGCGATCGGCCACCTGCCTGCCGGTTCGGCGCGCCCACGCCCGGACCAGCGTCGGGTCGACCGTCCTCGTAGCGCGCTGGGCGGGTTCGGGTTGGTTGCCGATCACGATGCGCTCGCGCGGCGTCGCGGATCTCCTGTGGGGTGCGAGTGGGTCGATCGGGGCGGGACGACCAGTTCGGCGATGGTGAGGTTGTCCAATTGGGGAATCCCATCCCACTTGCCATGGCACGGAGGTAGCGCCTGTTCAGCAACTCGACGAAGTCTGACGTCCGGCTGAGGGCGGTGAGTTCCTCCGTCGTGATCACTAAGACCCTGATGCCGCGTGCTGACGCCTGGAGTAGAAGGGAATGAGCGTAGGACGCGTTCTGGGGGTCGCCGGTGATACCGCAGGCCGCGATCATCAGCCCCACCTCGACACTGCGGTTGGCGAGGGTGTTGATGAAGTATCCAAGCGTTCCGTTGTCGACTGGGCTGCTCCAGTTCTTGCACTCGACTAGGAACGTGGCCGGCAGCAAGGCTGGGCCGTTCGGGGCTCGAAGGTTTCCGATACATTAGCTACCGGTCGCCGCTCCGCCTGGAACTCGCCGCGTCCGACCTGCGGACCATCCCCGCTCGCGCGGGGAAGACGAACGTCGACGCACGCTGGCGGCGGGCTTGGGGGACCATCCCGCTCGCGCGGTGAATACTTGCGTCCGGCGGCCGTGAACCGCACTTCGTCGCGGCCTCGGTCGGTGCGGTGCAGACCGGCTTGAGGCCACTGACGATCATGTCCCGGTGCCGGCGGCCAGCATAGCGGAATCTGTTGCGCAGCAGGTGGAGCCGTAAAGAATCAACTTGTCGGTGTGTCGCTGCCGATGGGGTGCTCGTCGGGTGGGTTGCCGACACTGGCGAGCAGTTCGGCTCCGGTGCGGAAGCGGATGGTGGCCAGGGGCAGTGTGATTCCTGCTTCGTGGAGAACGGGTAGGGCGTCGGCGAGCGCGTTGTTGAGGGTGCTGAGGCTGACGCCGAAGGCATGGGCGAGAACGGGTCGCGTTCCGATTTCGCGCCCGTAGAGGACTGCGGCCAGGATCCGCTCCGTGTCGGTGATCTTCTGGCGGAACACGCCGCCTCGGCTTCCTGGTTGGCGGGGGCCGCCGCCCTGTCGGTGTCGGCGCTTCTCGATCAAGGCCGCCTGCCGCGCCGAGAGACGTTCGGTCAGCACGGTGAGATCCTGTCTGCTCATTCGGGTCAATACGGGATCGGACAGGGCTTGGGAGAGGTGGAATCGGCCGGCGTCGGGTGTGCCGTACCGGACGAAGGCGATGACATCGTGGCGGGTGGGCAAGCACAGGGTGGTGGGCGTGATCGTGACCCTTTGCGCCGCAAGTGCCCGGCGGACCTCCTTGATCGCTGGGCCGAGGGTGCGCTGGGTGATGCCCAGCATGTCCGCCAATACGTTCTGCGAGCACACGTGGCGCAGGTAGAGCACGGTCACCAGGACCTTGTCGGCACCGGTGAGCATGGGGCGGCCATGACTTCCGACCTGCCGCAGGCGGCTCCTCGCTGCCGGTGAAGGTGTTCTTCGCGTGATGCCTCGAGGTGCGGGATCAGTTGCTCTGTCAGGGCTTTCAGCGCTTCGGGACGCATGCCGGTGAGCTCCGGATCGGAGAGGATCGCGAGGGCTTCCCGGCGGGTCCGGTCCGGGACCGAAGCCATCGGCGTCGCTGTGGTGAAGGGGCCGCGAGGGCTGATGGTGTAGTTCCACGCACCACGTTCGGCATGATGGTCGACCGCCAACCGCGTCAGGTGTTCCTTGCTCACGGCGATCCCCAACGGGTAGGCGCGGGAATCGAGTTCGGCCTCCACTCGCAGTCCGGCACGGGTCCGGGTGGCGGCGATGGACCGGACGACGACTTCATGACTGGTCAGCGGCCTGCCGCGCCAGTTCGAGGTGATGTGGGAGAACAGCCGGTGCTCGATCTTGTTCCACTTCGAGGTGCCGGGCGGGAAGTGGCAGACCGTGATGTGCAGCCGGTCTCGACGGCCAGGTTGGCCGGCTCGGACTTCCAGACGCGGTAGCGGTGGTTGTTGGAGCCGCCGGCATCCGCCGTGATCAGCAGCCGGGTCGCATCGGGGTAGTCGATCCGGCCGCGGGCCTGCCACCGACGGCGGATCGACGCGACGGCGAAGGTCGAGGTGTCATGGTCGACGCCCACGTTCACCCAGCCGGTGTCGGCCGCCATGTCGTAGATCCCGTAGGGAATCGCCACCTCGCCTTTCGGTGCGGTGAAGAAGCTGTGGTCCTCCACCTCGACCGGGTCTCCCTCGGAACGCCATTGTCGCCAGGCGTTGGGCAGTCGGCCGAGCATCTCCTTCTTCTTGGTGTCCACGCTGATTGCTGGCTCGCCCTCGGCCTGGTGCCACTTGACCCGCTCGTTGATATAGCGGAACTGGGCGTCCCGGTCCGGGTGCTGCGCGCCCTAGACCCGGAGTTGCTCAGGAAGTATTCGCGCTTCTGCGCGGAGCGCGATCGAGGATCGAGATTCTCGTGGTCAGCTAGCTACGGCGAAGAGATCTTGTTGGTCAAACGGTGTCGGTGCGCTGCGTGACCAAAGTGTGATTTTATGGCCGTTGTCGTCCACCGAGAGTGAGCGTTACATGGCAGCGGATGGCGACAATCACTTTTCAGCCGATCGTCATCAGGGCTCCCGGTAGGTGAGGATTCCTTCTGGCTCGTTGAGGCTTCGTCGTGTCGCCTCGCTTGTGCTGAGGAGTGACGGTGGGCCCGGTGCGTCGTGCTGTCCGTGTTGTGGCGTTGTCCGTCGTGCTTTCGTTGGTGGTGCCGGGTTCGGTCGGCGGTGCTGCCGCTAGTGCCGGGCAGCCTCGGGTGGTCGGTGAGATTCCGCAGCAGGAGTGGGGATCGGCGGCCGGGCGCAGTCACGAGGCGACGAGCGAGCAGACCGCGGCGGAGGAGAAGCCGGGCGAGGTACCCGACGCGCCACCCGCGACGGGTGGTCTTTCCGAACGACGTCCGGTACCCGGATCCGGAGTTGGGCGACGTGGCGCTGGCGCCGGAAACGGTGGTGGGGGTCGGTGGCGAGCCTGCGACGGCGGGGAGTGTCCGCGGGTTCGAACAGGGTGCCAGTCGTGAGCTGTTGAACAAGCGGTCGCGCGACACGCAGGTGTTCGTCAACCCGGACGGCACGCAGACGCGTCGGATGTTCCAAGGGCGCAAGTTCTTTTCGCGCAACGGTTTGTGGGTTCCGATCGACTTGTCTCTGGTGTGGGACGACACCACCTGGCGGAGCAGGTCGGACTCGATGGGCAAGCGGTTCGCCGAGTCGGCCGACGCGTCGACGGTGGTGTCGTTGGAGTTGGCGCCGGGGGTGTCGTTCGGTTACGGCGTGGCCGGTGCGGCGAATGCGCGCGGACGGGTCGACGGCGGGACGATCACGTACTCCGACGTGCGTGGTGGTGTCGACCTGGAGTTGGTGGCGTCACCGGGCGGGATCAAGGAGACGTTGGTCCTGGAGTCGGCTGATGCGCCGACCGAGTGGGACTTCCCGATGCGGCTCAACGGGTTGACCGCATCGTTGGACGCGGGTTCCGTGCGGCTGGAGGATTCCTCGGGCGTGGTGCAGGCGGTGATCCCGCCGGGGTTCATGGAGGACTCGGCGATCGACCCGCGTTCGGGCGAGGGTGCCCGGTCGTGGGGCGTGGCGTATCGCCTGGACGGCGACGTGCTGCACGTGAGCTTGGACCGGGCGTGGTTGGCGGATCCGGCGCGGGTGTTCCCGGTGAAGGCGGACCCGAGCGTGATGGCGCAGACGGCGGACGGCACGACGTTCGTACAGGCGCCGTGGACCAACGACTACTCCGGTGACCCGAACTTCAGCGTGGGCACGTTCGACGGCGGCACGAACAAGGCGAACGGGTTCCTCAAGTTCGACTCGGTCGGCTCGGCTCTGACCGGACAGTACGTCCTGGGCGCCAACCTGTGGTTGTACAACACGTGGTCCTACTCGTGCCAGGCGCGCACCGTGTGGGCGCACGAGGTGACGCAGGGCTGGACCGTGTCGGGCAACAAGTCGTGGCCGGGGCCGTCCTTCGGCGGCGTGTTGGGCAGCGCGAGCTTCGCCAGCGGCTACAGCGGCTACAGCGGGTGCAGCCCGGGCGGCGCGTGGCAGAAGATCGAGTTGGGCGACTACGGGCGCAACGTGGTGCACGGGTGGACGCACGGTGCCGCCAACAACGGCTTGACTGTACGGGCGTCGGAGTCCGACAGCTACGGTTGGAAGAAGTTCGCGAGCCGCAACAGCGCGAACCCTCCATACCTGGAGATCACCTACAACCCGTATTGGGCGACCTACGACGTCGGGGCGATGACCACCCCGCTGACGTCTACCCAGGACGGCAGGATGCAGGTTACCGTCACCAACCACGGTCGGGACACCTGGACGCCGGGCAGCAACTACAAGCTCAGCTACCGGTTGTGGGACAGCGCCGGAACGGAGCTGGGCGGTGTCGCGCAGACCTCGGTGCCGCACGACGTCGCGCCGGGACAGACCGCGACGGTGTCGGCGACGATCGGCAAGCTCAAGCCGGGCGCCTACAAGCTGCACTTCGACATGGATCACTACGGCACCACCAAATTCAGCTCGACCGGCGTGCCGATGTCGCAGGCGGTGACGTTCACCGTCGCCAACCAGATCCCGGTGCTGGAGTCGATGTCACCGCCCAGCAACTACGTCGCCGAGGTGCTGACACCCACGCTGGCGATCAGTGGCCGGGATCCGGACAACCACCCCGGCCACGGGCTGGCGTACCTGTTCAAGATGTGCGACGCAGGCGGTGACGGACAGCAGAATTGCACCGAGTCCGGGTGGATCTCGTCGTCCACCTGGACGGTGCCCGCGGGCAAGATGACCTGGGGCAAGTCCTACGTCTGGTACGGCTCGGTGGGGGACTGGGGCAGCAACAGTCCGTTGAGCCAGGGCTCCTACCTGACGGCGCAGGTCCCGCAGCCCGCGATCACCAGCCACCTCGGCGCCTCGTCCACCGATCCCGGCGGGGCCGTGGATCCGGGTGTGGGCAACTACACGACGTCGGCGACCGACGCGGTCGCCAGTGCGGTCGGGCCCGCGCTGTCGGTGGTGCGCAACTATAACAGCCTCGACCCGCGCCGGAACCTGGCGTTCGGAGCCGGCTGGTCCACTCGCTGGGACACCACGATCAGGCCCGACACCGACGGTTCGGGCAACGTCGTGGTCACCTACCCCGAGGGGCAGCAGGCCCGCTTCGGTCGCAACACCGACGGCAGCTACGCGCCGCCGCCGGGAAGGTTCGCCACCCTGGTGCAGATCACCGGCGGCGGTTGGAAGTTGGTAACCAAGGGCTACGTCAACTATACCTTTGACGCGGCGGGCAAACTCACCTCGATCACCGACGACTTCGGCCGCAGCCAGACACTGGCCTACGACACCGGCGGCCGACTCAGCTCGGCGACTGACACGGTCTCCACCCGGAGTCTGCGGTTCACCTGGACCGGCGGGCACGTCACCCAGGTCACCACCAGCTCGACCGTCACGTTGACGTGGAGCTACACCTACGACGGCGACAAGCTGACCAAGGTCTGCGACCCCACCGGCGGGTGCACCACCTACGACTACAGCGGTGTCGTCCACTACCGCAATGTCGTGCTCGACGCCAACCCGGCAGCGTACTGGCGGTTCGACGAGGCCACCGGCACCACCGCGGAGAATCGCGCCCCGATCGGCGGGCCACAGGGCCAACGGCACATACACCAGCGTGACCCTGGGCGCGCCCGGCGCGATGCCAGGCTCGGCCATCGGCTCCGGTGCGTTCGATGGCACCACCTCCTTCCTGCGCCTGCCTGACCGCGTCATCGGCACGAAGCGCCACCTGGCTGCCGAACTGTGGTTCAAGACGAGCTCGACCGCAGGCGGTGTGCTCCTGGGCACCACCGGCCAGGCCCAGCCCAACACAACCCCGACCGGTGGCTCCGCGCCAATCCTCTACGTCGGCACGGACGGCAAGCTCTACGGGCACTTCTGGAACGACGTCGTCGCCGGCATCTCGACCGCCGCGCCGGTCAACGACGGCAAGTGGCACCACGTGGTGCTGTCCGGGGCGTTGGACACCCAGACGCTGTACCTCGACGGGCAGGCGGTGGGCAGCCAGAGCGGCCGCATCGCGCACGTGGACGCCTATACCCACATCGGCGCTGGCCTGATGACGAGCCGCGGCTGGCCCGCCCGCCCGGCGGACGACTGGGGTCACTTCAACGGCACCATCTCCGACGTCGCGATCTACGACCGGCCGCTCAGCGCCGGCACGGTCACCGAGCACTGGAACGCCACCGCCGCCTCCCAGGTGCTGGCGAAGATCACGCTGCCCGGAGGACGCGTCGCTGCCCAGATCGCCTACGACAACGCCACCGACCGGGCGCGCATGCATGTCGACGCCAACGGCGGGACGTGGACCCTGGCCCCGCTCACCCTCGTGTCGAAGACACAGACCGTGGCGACCATGACCAACCCGGTCGGCCAGGCCACCACCCAGACGTTCGACCCGAGCCGCGGCGGCCGTCTCACCAGCATCACGCGACCCGGCAACGCGACCAAGACGTTCGGCTACGACACCGGCGGCTTCCTCAACAAGACCGTCAACGCCAACAACGTGTTGGAGACGTTCGTCAACGACGCCAGGGGCAACAGGCTCTCCGAGACCGTCGGCTGGAACAGCACGACCAGCGGCAAGTACACCAGATACACCAAGTACTACCTCAACGCCGCGGACCCACTGGACCCGCGCAACGACCGCGTCATCGAACACCGCGACGCCAGGTCGGGAAGCGCCACCAACGACGCCTTCCTCAAGACTTACTCCTACACCCCTTCAGGTGACCTCGCGGGAACCACATTGCCCGGGGCGGACGCGACGTCACGCCGTTCGACGTCCATCACCTACACGACGGGCGCCGAACCGGCCGTCGAAGGCGGCACCATGCCCGCCGGCCTCGTGCTCACCGAGACCAACGCGGGCGGCGGCGTCACCACCTACGCCTACACCAGCCGCGGCAACCTGCGGGAGATCACCGATCCGGCAGGGAGGAAGACCGTCAGGCTGTACGACGGGCTCGGTCGACTGATCAACGAGAAGGTCGTGTCGTCCACCGTCCCGAACGGGGCGACGACCACCTACACCTACGACGGTCTGTCCCGCCTCGTCACCCGCACCGAGGCGGCCGTGACGAACGCGGTCACCGGTGTGGCACACCGCAAGCGCACCACGAACACCTACAACCCGGACGGCACAACGGCCTCCACCAAGATCGACGACGCCGCCCTCAACGACCCCGGCCGCAGTACGAGCTTCACCTACGACGCCTTCGGCCGCGTCGCCACCACGACCGATCCACTCGGTGCGGTGACCCGCACCGAGTACGACGTGATGGGCCAACGCACCCGCCTCGTGGACGCCGCCGGCACCGAGTTCACCTACACCTACACGCAGACGCTGCACCAGCCCGCCACCACCACGGTGAAGGGCTTTACCGGTGACGGCGGTGAACCGCGCGACGTCGTGCTGGAGTCCCGGGCCTACGACCCGGTCGGCCAACTGGCCAGCCGCACCGACGCCATGGGGCGCACGACGGGATACCAGTACGCGTTCACCGGCATGCTCCAGACGGAGACGCTCCTCGGGTACAAGGACCCGGTGACCGGTGCGGTCAAGGACGTCAACCTCCACATCTACCGCTTTAACGGAGCCGGCCAGCTCACCGGGCTGGACACGTGGGGCGGCATCCAGCACACGAAATACGTCCGTGACCCGGGCGGTCGGGTGGTGGAAAGACGCGACAACGACAACGACTGCTGGCCGTGCTACCACACCGGCCACGTCCGTTCGAAGGTCTACACCTACGACTCCAACGACAACATCACCACAGAAGTAACCAAAAACCCCGTCGGCTCCGAGGTCGCCCGGACTGACTACACCCATGACGCCCTCGGCCGCGAACTCACCCGAACCGTCCACGCGGGACCGTCCACGCTGGTAACCACCACCACGCGTGACGAGCAGGGCTTGCCGCTGACCATCACCGATCCACGCGGCAACGGCCACACGAGGACCTTCGGCTACGACAACGCCGGCAGGTTGGTCACCCGTACGAGTCCGGCCGTGCAGACCGAGACCAACGGTGCCGCGCCGACTACGACCTTCCCCACGGAGAAGATCGGTTACAACACCTACGGCGAGGTCGTCGATTCACTTGACGCCCTGGGGCAGAGAACCCGCACCGAGCGCGACGCCGCAGGCAGGCCGACCAGAACAACGCTACCGACCTACGCGCCACCGTCCACGGCGCAACCGATCACGGCCACCACTGCCACCGCCTACGACAGCCTCGGCCGGGTCAGCGGCACGACAGACCCGGCAGGCAACACCACCGACTTCGGCTACGACCAACTGGGCAACCAGGTGCGGCGAACCGACCCGCTCCTGCCCGGACAGGACCAGCGCGGCGTGTGGACCGCCACGTTCGACCCGACCGGTCAACAGCTGTCCACGACCGACCCGACCGGCGCTCAAACCTTCGCGACCTACGACATGCTGGGCAGCCGGATCACCTCCACGGTCGTCGAGCGCATTCCGGCCCCCACCCGCAACCTGACGACACGCTTCGACTACGACCGCGTGAACCGGCTCAGCGAAGTCGTCACCCCCGACGGCCACGAGACGAAGCACCTCTACGACGACCTCGGGAACCTGGTCTGGACGTCCGACGCGCTGGGCAACGTCAGCACCGCCGCCTACGACGCCTTCGGACGACTCGTCACGGCTACCGACCCCCTCGGTGGCAAGACCACAGCGACATACGATCCGGCCGGTCGACTCATCACCACGGCCGACGTGGACCCAGCCGGCACCACCCTGCGCTCCCGCACGTTCGCCTACGACGACGCAGGCAACCGGGTCAGCGCCACCGACAGCCTCGGCAAGACGACGACCTGGGCCTACGACGCCCTCAACCGGATGCGGTCCATCACCCGCCCCGGCGGAATCACGACCGGTTACGGCTACGACGCGGGTGGCAACGTCACCCGTGTCACGAACGGCAACGGCGATTCCACGACGTTCACCACCAACGCGTGGGGGCTTCCGGAGTCGACCATCGAGCCCGCGACCGCGCAGACCCCCAACGCCGTCGACCGCACGTTCACCGCGGCCTACGACGCGACCGGCCGGATCTCGGTGTTGACCAAGCCGGGCGGTGTGAGCATCACCAACACCTATGATCCGCTGGGCAACCTGCTGAAGCAGACCGGCTCGGGCGCGTCGGCGGCCACACCGGACCGGGTGTTCGGCTACGACCGGACCGGCCGGATGACCTCCGCAAGCGCATCCGACGGGATGAACACCTACGCCTACGACGACCGGGGCAACCTCGTCAACGCCGCCGGGCCATCCGGTGCGTCGACGTTCGCCTACGACAACCAGAACCGGCTGTCCACGGTCTCCACCTCGGCAGGTGACACGACATACGGCTACGACGCCGCAGGGCGGTTGGCCTCGGCACAGGATCCGATCACCGGCAGCACCGCCACCTACACAGTGGACGCACTTGGTCGCGCCACCGCGATCGACTACGGCACCGGCGCGTCCAACCGCACGTTCACCTACGACGCCTTGGGCCACCCGGCAACCGACGTTCTGATAGCGCCCGGCGGCACGGTGACCGCCTCGACCGGCTACACGTTCGACACCGAGGACCGCCTGACCGGCAAGACCACCACCGGGCTCGCCGGAGCCGGCACCAACACCTACGGCTACGACGACGCAGGACGGTTGGTCAGCTGGAACAACGGCTCGACCACGACCGACTACGGCTGGGACGGCGCGGGCAACCTGACCCGTGACGGCCCGACCACCGCCACGTACGACCAGCGCAACCACCTGCTCACCCGCGGCGGCCTGACCAACACGTACACCGCCCGCGGCACCCTGGCCTCGCGCACCACCGACGGCACCACGGTGAACCTGGCGTTCAACGCCTACGACGAACTCGTCACCGACGGCGCCACCACCAACACCTACGACGCCTTCGGCCGCCTCGTCGGCACCGGCAACGACACCCTGGCCTACCAAGGCGCCGGCCAGACGATCATCTCCGCGGGCACCGACCTCTACACCCATACACCCGGAGGCACCCCGCTCGGCGTCAAGCAGGGCACCACCACCGCGACCGCCGTCACCGACCTGCACACCGACCTCGTAGCCGTCGTCGATCCCGCCACCGGCGAGGTCACCGGATCCCGCACCTACGGTCCCTTCGGCGCAGTCCAGGCATCCGCGGGCACCCAGCCCGGTCTCGGCTACCAACACCAGTGGACCGACCCCGCCACGGGCAACGTCAACATGGGCGCCCGCTGGTACCAACCCGGCACAGGCACCTTCGCCAGCCGCGACACCGCCGCCCTCCACCCCACCGACCTGCTCAACGCCAACCGCCACGCCTACGCCGCCGCCAACCCCCTCACCCACACCGACCCCACCGGCCACTACGCGCACTGCGCGGCCGGACTGGCGGCCGGCCCAGGTGCACCGGTGGCGGTGGGCGGCTGCCTGGCCGGATCGTTCGCTTTCCTTGCCCTGGCAGGCGCGGCCAGCAGCGCCGGATTCGCCATTCCGCTGGGCGGCACCACCGCCACCTTCCACCACCCGAAGATCAACCTCAAACCCAAGCCCAAGCCGTCGCCTTCGAACAGTCGGGCCAACTACCCCGACGGCGTCAAACCCGGCTCCGGCTACACCCCTCCGCCCACCACCCCACCCGGCCCGTCCCTATCCGGCCACAAACCCGGATCGGGCTACTACACGGGCGGCTCCACCGTGCCGCAACCAGTCCCGGTACCGGACTACCACGCCGAACAAGTGCTCGCCAACGCACTCACCCCCGCCACCCGCCAAGCTCTCACCACAACCATCGCCGCCGGCGTCCAAGCCGCCATCGACGCCGCCAACACCATGAGCGCGCTCGACCTCGGCGTCATCCATGTCGAGAATTCCGCCGGCCAGCAGCCGTTCCAGCCTGAATCCGCGTCGTACGGATCCGGTTTCACACAACCGACCCTGGCCCAGGCATACCTGGAGAACGCCTGTTACACCGGAGGCCTCCTGCGAGCCGACGTTTTCGGCGCGGTGGGACGATCCGCAGGACTGTGGGGCTGCGGATCGTCCGATGAAGTTGCCTACCGTCCAGGAACGACGCGTCCGTTCGAACGGACCTACGAAACGTCGCCCGGCTACGACCCGGATGCCTACCTGGAGGCGATCGCGAAGCGCTACGGCATCAACCTACGAGGCGCGGGTGCAACGATCAAGGTCATGTTCGATCCAGGGATCCCGTCGGCTGGTGCGACCCGCGGTCGCGACGGCGGTCTGCTGATCAGAGTCGGCAGACTGGGCCTGGCGGGCGGTGACGCAGAGGCTGCCAATACAATCGCCCACGAACTCAGCCACGCCCGTTACTACCTGCGCCACGGAACGTTCGAGCACGAAGTGCACGGTTCCGAGCAGTCGGTAGCGGACGGCACGCCCTTCGGTTCGGGCAACGCGCTCCAGGAGTGGATCGAGGGAAGGCGATGACGACCGCAGACGACGGTGCCCGCGACAGCCGTTGGCAGGTGGTTCCACGCCGGTTCGGCGAGTCGTGGTCCCAGGCGTTTCACCGTGCTTGGGAGCAGCCTTCGATCCGAGTCGACTCCCCTTGCCCCAACTGCGGGGTTACGGCGCTGCGCCAGTTCTACGTCCGCCACCGCAGAGCCGACCCCGCGGAGCTGGCGGCTGCTCCCCAGTGGCTGCAGGACAAGGCCCGGCGTAATGTCAACCCCGCGGACGGCGTGGAATGGTGCGCGCACTGCCACCTGTTCGACCACGTCATGGACAAATCCGCTCCGCCTTGGTGGCCGGAATCGGTGGCGGGTGTCGAAGCGGGGGATAACCGCGTCAAGCGGATAATCGACACTGTCACCGCGTACCTCGCCGAGCACGGCGACCTGTAGACAGCAGCGCCTGGACGGGGCACTGTTCCAAGATCGGCGTTCCCGTAGGTGCAGCCGTGACTGTGCGGGCGGTGGCCTGCGCCGCGACAACTGCCTGCTTGAATCGCGGCCGTCAGTCAGAGGCCTGGCGCATGGCTGAACTTCTTCGCCCACCTTCACCAGCAAGGGGGCTGATCGACGTCCGGCTCGGCCCGGTGCCGTTGTGCTTGCCGAAAATTTCGTCCGTGCAGGTCAGGAGGTGATGTTTACCTCAACATCTCGAAGCACTCACCTTCGGAGCGCGCGCGAGTTCGTTCCGAACGTGAGTGGGGCTTGACGTTGTTCGATGAGATCGGGGAGGTCTTCGACGGCCGGGAACTGACTCTGCGCGACTACGTCGAGGTCGAAAATCGTTACGTCTGCGCGGTGCCCGCGGTCATGAACTTGCTCGGTGTGCAGGAGGCTGTCGCCGACGGGTGAATGCTGGATCTGGCACGGTTTCCGGATGCTGTTGGTGATCTTGGAAGTTACCTGCCGGTGGCCACGCCGCCGGTCAGAAGTTCACACACCCGTCGGGCGCTGCGACCGACTGCAACGAGCTGGGCGGCCTCGTCGAGCAGCGTCGGCCAGCCCCCGGTCGCGTCCATCAGCAACTTCTGGCTGGCGGCGTCGCTGAACCGGGAGACCTTCTCGTTCTCCGACACCGCCCAGGACCGCAAGCCATCAGCGGACAGTCGGCGCATGGCGATCACCTGGTCGGTGAAGCCGGCCAGGTGCGGCGCGTCCGGGTGGGTGAGAAGATCGCTGGTACTGACGTCCACCAGCGCCACCACCGTCCTCGTCACTCCGGCATTCGGCATCATGTCGAGAGCCTGCTGGAGAGAACCGATGGCGTTCTCCAGGCGGGTTCCGGACAGGTCCGACACCACCACCCGATGCCGGTCTCCCGCAGTGCCACCGGTCAGTTCCCTCCGGAACCTTGCGGGGCTTCCAGCCTTGTGGATGGTGAACCGCGCGCCGATCCGATCGGCCTCCTCGTTCAGGAGCAGCTGGATCCGGTTGATGCCGGCGGCCGGGGTACCGACAACGAGCAGCAACCGGTTGGCCCGCTCGATCACCGTGGCGAGCTGCCGCTCGGTCAGCGGCGAGATCGATCCGTCCTTCAAGGTGCGACGCACGTGTTCGGCCGACAGGCGGGTGACCTTGTCCTTCCAGTTCTCCCCGCACAGCTCGTCCTCGATCGTCTCCTTGGTTCCCAGGAGCCGCAGAACGTTGCTGGAGCGCAACCGCCACCGACCGTTCCGCTCCGACAGCACACCCAGTCCGCTCATCTCAGAGAGTAACGAGCGGAACTCGTCCGGGCCCCGATGCGGGAACCCGTCGGGCCACCACTCGTGGCACGTGTCGCGCAACGTGTTGGTGTCGACGGTGTGGTCGGCACCGTTGTCCAACGCGTCGAGTGCCACGATTAAGGCGATCAGCTTGTACCGCGAATCGAGTTCGAGGGTGAGCTGGACCGTCTCCCGAACCTTGCGCTGAACGGTGTCCGAACCGATGACCCGTTCAAGATCCTCGTCGCGGATGAGGTAATCCGGCCCTTCGGTGCCGGGGCGGCTCAACGACTCCCGCACGAGGGCGTCCCCGACGAGCTGCAACAACTTGGGTTGGTAGTTGCAGTAGGCGAGTACTCGGTGGACGAGCTCGTCGGATTCGAACGTGATGCCGAGGGTCTCCATCGGGGTGAACATCAGCCGGTACGCGGGATCCGGCGACAGCGGACCGATCACGATGGGGTCACCGAAGTGGGCGCCGGCCAAGGGCTGGTTGGGCAGGTGAGCGAACCTCTGCACCTGGTGCAGGCCCGCGAAAACCGGCGGCTTGAAACGCCGCTTGGTCGTGTTCATCAACTCGCGCAACCGAGTCGTGTGCCGGAAGCCGGTCTTGGCGTCCGCGTCGAAGAACATGTCGCACTCGTCGAGCAAATACAGCAGTCGCCGGCTCGGGTTCGCCTCCAGCCATGCGGTGACGGCCGCCTCGACGAACTGGGCGCTGTCACGCCGGCGGCGCTGCAACGGGACTATGCCGCGTTGGTCGAGTTTGTCGGCGATCATGCTCCACAGGTCGTCCACCTGGTCGGTGGAACCGAACCCGACGGGGAGTGACAGGTATACGGCTACACGTTCCGGCACGAGCTCGAATTGACGAGCCGCTGCTTGAAGCAGAGCCGACTTGCCCAATTGCCGACCGCCGTACAGGAGGCTGGTTCCGTAGTCGTCGATGACCTGGTGCAGCTCGTGCCTGCGTCCGAAGAACATCTCCTGCGGGACGTTGCCGATCGCATGGGGGTGATAGGGGTTCGTCGCCGCAAACGGCAACAGGATGCGTTCGGTCGTCGGGAACTGGCCTCCGCCGGTCGTGGCCAGGTAGGCGATCGCGGCATCGTCGAGCACCATGATCGGTCGGTCAGGCTGGTCGGCGCAGGCTTTCGCCAGCAGGTTGCGCTGGTCGATGGTCATGGTGCCGAACAACGTGATCAGGATGGGGTCCGTGGTCACGTCCTGCGCGACCCATGTGAGGAGGGTCTGCGCGTCCTGTACTCCCCAACACATCATGATCTTCAGCTTGTCGTCGGTCCGGGACCCGAACGCCGGCATCAACGCTTGGGGCATCCGCTTGAACCCGGTCAACTCAAACCACTTGCGGTTGGGGACGACGGCACGGCGAAAACCGACTTCATCCGAGCACCGCGCCGCTCCCGGACGGTCTTCATGCCCACCCACTGGCGCAGACCTTCCTCGGCGGCAGTCCGAGCGGCGTCCGACAGATGGCCGAACTCCAAGCCGTGTACGGATCCGCCACGCTCTGCCACCTGGACGATGTCGCTGTCCACACCGGTGCCGAACGACCGGGCCACGGCCAGGAACGCCGCCCGGTGCTCGGACACCTCCGCAGTTGGCGGTTCTCCGCCTGCCAACGCGTTGAGCAGGTACTCCTCCGCCGTGGCCAGGTCACCGGCGTCGATGCACGCCTTGATGGTCTCCGCCGCGTTGTCCGCAACCCGACCGGCGGCGGCGTTGAGCTCCTGTTGCACCCGCGACCACAGGGCAGCCTTCGCTTCTTCGGCGAACCTGGGCAGGTCCTCGGCGATACCGATGAGCTGGTGGCGCACCGTTCCGAGATCGTGCCGCTCGACTTGTGCGGCTTCCAGGGCCGCGATCACCTGCGCGTACTTTGTCGTGCCGAGCTGCCCCAGCCGCGCTGCCTTGTTCACGCGAGAGGAGATGTCCTGGCGAAACGCGCGGAGTTTTTGGCGGGAGCGGGTGATGCCCTGCTCCAGCCGGTTGGACATCTCTTCAACCTTCACCGGGTCGGCGTCGGCTTCGTCGTCGGCGATGACGTCCACAACTGTGCGGGCGGCGACGTAGTCCTCGTGCGCGAGGCGGTTCTCGAATGCGTCCATCCAACTGGTGGCGGCGGCAGCGGCGATGTGGTCAACCGTGATGTCGTCCAAGGGCGCGAGCCTGCCGTCCATGCGCAGCGACGGGCTGCGCAGCAGGTCGCGGTTGAGCACCACCACGGGGTCGGGTTCGGTCCCGGTCAGGCTCTTGCCGTCGAGCAACTGGGTGCTGCGGGTGAGGCTGGTCAGGCATGCGCGCGCGGACGCCGCTAGCACCCCATGGCTTCTCGCCGCAGTCGCCAAGATCGTCAACACCTACACCCGACCCGGCCAACGCGTCCTACTGCTCGCTTCGCCCCCCGACACGGCCCGGCCGCCCGCACCCGCCTCAACCGAACTCCGGACCCGCCTCGCGCGGAACGACTACGACGGACTGCTCGACGCGGCCCGAACCGTCGCCCGACTCGACCGCGACGTCCATACACGCACCGCTGACCCACAGACCGGATCCGGACCGCGAACCGTCCACCTGGTCCAGGACGACGGTCCCGAAGAGTCTCCCGACCGCCGACCCGATCCGCCCGTCATTGCCACCGCGCCGCGACCGGACCGCTTCGACCTGATCATCGCCGCCGCCGAACCGTTCGCCCTCGACGGGCTTCGTCCGACCAACTGGGCCGGATTCCTCAACCCGAACGGAACCCTCGCCGTCGTCACACATTGTGATCGATCCACCGGCAGGCTCATAGATCCGGCAGGCCCACTCGTACGCGCCGCGCACCACGCCGGCTTGTCCTACTTCGACCGGATCGCCTTGCTCCATACCCGCCTTCCCGACCCTTCGAGTACCGGGTCGCGCGGCTGTCCGGACGTACCACCCCAGCAGACAACAGCACCTGCCCGGCACATCCAGGCACACGCCGAACTCTTCCTCTTCACCCGCCGCACCAACCTCCTCAACGGCAACCGTGGGGAGGAGACCTCCGATGCGTGACCGCTCGCCAGGTCCGGCGACTCGCCGGTTGTCGGTCTGGTTGACCGGCCAACGTGACCACGTCACCCAGCTTCACGACAGCGGCTACGTGCCCGGCACCGAAGCCGACACGGACCGCGTTCCACCCGCCATCGCCGGCCACGCGATCACCGCCTACACCCACCCCGGCGAACTCGTCCTCGACCCGGACTGCGGCACCGGAACCGTCCTCACCGAAGCCTTGCGCGCCGGTCGGCACACCCTCGGCCTGACCTCCGACGCGCGCTGGTGGGCCATCGCCCGCGCCAACGTCACCGCGGCCAGACGCGACGGCGCCTGCCACGACGGCTCGGTACTCGACGCCGAACCCAAGACACTTGCCACCGCCCGCGCCGCCGGCTTGGTGGGCCGAGTCGGGCTCGTCCTGACCGCCCTGCGCACAACCACCGCCGACCCGGCAGGCCCGGAACGCGACCTCGACTCCGCCTTCAACAACGTCGCCACGACGCTGAACCACTGCGAACCGCTGCTGCGCCCCGGCGGACACCTGATCGTCATCGCCCGCCCTGTGCGACATCCCGACGGATCCCTCGCTGACGTCACCACCCGGCTGATCACCGCCGGCGTCACCGCACGCCTGATCGCGGTCGACCGGTGCGTCGCCCTGACCGCCGAACTACGAGGCAACCGCCTGATCACCCGCGCCACATTCGCCGAACGCCGCGCAGCCCGCTCGTGCGCAACCGGCACACCCTTCGCACTCACCGCTCACCACGAAGTCCTCGTCTTCCAACGCGCCGCCGACACCGAGCTGGTCTCCGCCGCAACCCACCGGCAGACCTCACCCATGCAGACCACACGTCACAACCTCTCCGGTCTCGAAGACCAGGCCCGGAGGCGAGTCGCATGAACACCTGCCCGCTCTGCGTGCCGTCGAACGGTCTCGACATCTCGCCACCTGCCGACACGACGACCCAACTCGCCCAGGCGAGCAGCACATGACCGTTCCGCATGACGTCTCCTCGCGCCCTACAGCCGAACAGGACCTCGTCCTCGGCTCGCTGTGCACCGGCTACGGAGGCTTGGACCTCGGCGTGCTCGCCGCCCTCGGCGGAGGCCGCGTCGCCTGGGTCGCCGACCCCGACCCGCACGTCCGCACCATCCTCGCCACCCGAGCACCAGGCGTGCCCAACCTCGGCGACATCAGCACCGTCGACTGGGACCACGTCGAAGAGGTCGACATCATCACCGCCGGCTTCCCGTGCCAGGACATCAGCGCAGCCGGCAAAGGCCTCGGCATCCGGAAGGGGGCCCGCAGTGGCATCTGGCGACACGTCGTCGAAGCCGTTCGTCGTCTACGACCGCCGATCGTCATCGTGGAGAACGTTGCGGCGTTGCGCTGGCGCAACGGCGGGCTCGGCGCCGTACTCGGCGACCTGGCCGACATCGGGTATGACGCGAACTGGACAAGCGTTCGCGCCTCCGACGTCGGCGCCCCTCACCGCCGCGAACGCGTCTTCATCCTCGCCTTCCCGCAAGGCACGCGATTCATCGCCGATCACGACACCGGCGCCGCGACCGATCGAGGTCGTCGTCCGACTGCTGCCCACACCGACCGCCAGCGACTCGCGAGCCTCCGCGCGGCTGACCCATTGAAAACCCAACCCCAGCCGACGGCCATCGGACGCCTCGCTGACCGACGCCGTGCGACTGCTCCCCACACCGGCAGGCAGCAACCCAACGACGGCGAATCACCCTCGACCTGGCTCGCCCGTCAGACGACACACAAGACCAGAGGAATCAACGGCAACGGCATGGGTATGCCGCTCTCCATCGCGGTCCGGCTCCTGCCAACCCCAAGAGCGACCGACCGCGGCACAACCCAGAAGTCAAGCCCCGGATTCCGCCCACTGTTGAGCCAGCAAGTGCTCCGTCTACTGCCGACACCACGTGCCACCGAAGGGGTCAGCGGGTCGCCAAGACAACGCGGTTCGAAGGGCGATCTGACCTTGTCGTCGACCATCCTCCAACTGCCGGTGATACCTGGGGTGACTACGCACCTGCCATCGAGCAATGGGAATCGAGCCTAGGCAGAGCCGTTCCCGCGCCGACCGAACAGGGAGAACAGGGACGCCCCATGCTGGCGCCACGCCTGGTGGAGTGGCTCATGGGTCTACCCGAAGGCTGGGTAACCGACCTCGCGCTCAAGCGGGTGGCACAGCTTCGTGCACTTGGCAATGGCGTCGTCCCCCAGCAGGCGGCGTACGCCGTGCATCTCATGCTGGCCGACCTCGTCACCTTCGAAACCATGAGCGAAGACGAGGGAAAAGCGGCATGACACCTCCAACTCGACTGCCGGTCACAACGTCATCACTCCGTCTGCTGTCGCTCGGGGCGGGAGTGCAGAGCACCGCGGTCCTACTGCTCGCCTGTGAAGGCACCATCCCCAGGTTCGACTACGCGCTGTTCGCAGACACGGGCTGGGAACCACGCGCCGTCTACGCCAACCTGGACCGACTCCGCACCTTCGCCGGATCGAAGGGCATACCCGTACGCACGATTACCGCAGGCAACATCCGAACCGACGCACTCGACCCCAGGCACCGGTTCGTCTCCATGCCTCTGCACACGCTCAATCCCGACGGGTCACGTGGTCTCGCACGAAGGCAGTGCACGAACGAGTACAAGATCACGCCACTGAAGAAGACAGCTCGCGAACTCCTGGGGTACCCGCATCCCCACCGCGTGCCTCGCGGCGTGTACGCCGAGCAAGCGATCGGCATCAGCACCGACGAGTTCACGCGCGCCAAGGACTCAGGCCTGCGATTCCTGCGCAACGTGTTCCCGCTGATCGAACTCGGTCTCGATCGAACGGCGTGCCTCGACTACCTCGCCGAACGAGGGTTCGCCGACACGGTGAAGTCGGCATGCGTCGGCTGCCCGTTCCACGGCAACGCCGGCTGGCGATGGATCCGCGACAACGACCCCGACGGCTGGACCGAGGCGGTCGAGTTCGACAGGGCCATCCGCCACGGTCACCCGCGCGCCACAGCCCAAGGCCAGCCTCTGCGCGGACAGTACTTCCTCCACCGCTCCTGCCTCCCCCTGGATCGGGTCGACCTCGACGCTCCGGCGAAGCGCAGACGACACCTCCAATTGCTCGCCGTCGACCCGGCAGAAGAAGCCGATCCTGACGGGTGCTCGCCGTGGTCCTGCCGATCTGGTGCGTCGGTCGACACCGAAGCGGCTGCGTGACGGTGGTGCCGGCCACGATCGAGGTATCGGCCGTTCGGGGCGGAGGGCGCTACTTTTCGTCGGCGGCCCGCGGCCATGCCGTGGGCGTCGCGCTGATCACTCGGGGGGTGTGAGGAGGCATGGAGTCCGCTGATTCCGGTCGGTTCGTGCGTGTCGTCCTGCCGGACGAGGTCGTCGAGTGCCTCGCCGCGTTGACGACGCTCGCACGCGTCTGGGCCGAGCGGGCTCCGGCCGATCCCGACGCGTTGCTGACGGCCGAGCAGCTGGGGGAGTTGCTCCAGCTCTCGCCTCGGACGTTGCAGGACCAGGCCGCCGCCGGGGTGCTGCCGCATCACCGGTTCGGCAGGCACTACCGGTTCTCCCGCAGCGACATCAGCGCGATCCTGCGGCTCTCCGAACAGTCGGCGAAGCCGCGGCGCAAGCGCCTGAACATCGCCTGATCGGGTGCCGTCCCACGGGAACCGACGAACGGGAGCACTACGTGGCATACGGAGAACAAGAGTCGAACGGCCCCAACGGGTGGCGATGCCGATACAAACGGCCCGATGGGACGTGGGGGAGCAAGGCAGGGTTTCCCTCGGAGAAGGCAGCGAAGGAATGGGGTGCGGAGCAAGAGGCGTTGATCCGTCGGAACATGTGGATCGACCCGCGTGACACGGAGACGCCGTTCGGTGAGTTCGCCGAAGAGTGGTACGAGGCGGTTGTGCCGCGTCTGGAACCCAACACCAGGGTCAAGTACCGCTCGTACCTGGACAATCACCTGCTGCCGCAGTGGCGGCGGCTGTGGCCGATGATCGGCATCTTCAACGGCTACGTCGAGATCGAGCGGTGGCTGACAGGGCTGCACGACGAGGAGTACGCCGAGTCGAGCATCGCCTCGATCTTCGCCACGTTCTCCACGATCCTCAACGCCGGTGTCCGGGCGAAGATCATCCCGGCCAACCCGTGCTACGGCATCAGGGTCACCGGCGGTGAATTCGAGAACGAGCGGCTGCTCGCCACGCCGGTGCAGGTGCTGCGCGCGGCGATGAGGTTGTACGAGTCCGAGATGGGCCTGTCCGGGTTCACGCTGTGCCTTCTCGACTTCTACACAGGAGGTCGCTGGAGCGAACTTGTCGGGCAGGAGCGGCACGAGTACGACGAGTCCGAGCGGGCGATCACCATCCGGTATCCCCTCAAAGAGGTCAACGGGAAGCTGTTGAAGGCGGGAGTCGAGGTATCGCACGACCGGCCGACGGCCCGGCCGGATGTGGGACACATCACTCCGCGCCGCACGAAGGGCAAGCGGGGTAGGACGAAGACCCCGGCGGGGACCAGGCCGATCGCGTTGCCGCCTAGCATCGCTGTGTTCTACGAAACGCTGCTCGACAGCCACCGCGGATCGTTCGCCTTCACCTCGCCCGACGGCGCGCTCCTGCGACGGGCGAACTTCCGACAGCGGTTCTGGCGACCGGCTTGGGACGGGCGCAAGCCGGAACAGCCGAATGCACGTGACCACACACCGGCGATCCTGCCCTGGATCACCTTCCAAGAAGGCCGGCACACGCACGCGACCTGGATGGTCGAGGACGGCGTGCCGCAGGTCGCCCGTCGAGCCAGGCTCGGACAGAAGATGAAGGGCATCGCCAGGGTCTATGACCGTGACGAGCGTCATGAAGGCTCAGCTGATCAACGGCCTGGAAGCGCGATGGCTCGGATCGCTGCTGGCGCTCCGGGAGGACGAGTTGGCCACAATCATCGGATGGTTCCCGTACCTGCGGACCACCGTCGCAGACCTACGAGCACTACCTTGCGAGAAGATCGTCTCCGATTCGTCTCCTTTGATCTTGCACAACATGCAAGAAGCCCGGCCTCAAGATCGAGGGCCGGGCTTCTGACCTGCGTATATCGCTGGTGGACGATACTGGGATTGAACCAGTGACCCCTACCGTGTCAAGGTAGTGCTCTCCCGCTGAGCTAATCGTCCGAGGCGGAGACGGGAATCGAACCCGTGTACAGGGCTTTGCAGGCCCTTGCCTAAGCCACTCGGCCACTCCGCCATGATTCCCGAAGGCTAGCACTCAGGAGTCTTGGCCTGAGCCCAAGGGCCCTCTGCCGAGCGGATGACGAGACTCGAACTCGCGACCCTCACCTTGGCAAGGTGATGCGCTACCAACTGCGCTACATCCGCATGCTCCGTGGATTTCTTGGAACTTTTCCCTTTTGGGGCTGTCGTTCCGGTCTTCCCCGGTGCGAGAGGAACTTTATTACATGGACCGCGGCGGGATCAAATCGGGGGTCCCTTGATCTCTCGACAGGCCCGCCACCTGCGCTTTTACGTGAGATCGGTGGAGATGAGGTGGGTCAGGGCCTCGTCGACGTCGACCCACAGGTGCTCGTTGCCGGGCACCACGACGTCGTACGTCCGGTCGAGGAAGTCGGCCAGTTCCTGCGCGGACGCCTCGAACATGGCGTGGCCGGAGGGGGAGCTCAGTTCGATCACCACGACCTCGGGGTCGTCGGCGGCGGGGCGGATTCGGACGTCGCCGTCGCCCGCGTCGGCGATCAGGCCGTCGGCGAGCAGGTCGCGGGCGAACACCCACTCCACCCAGCCGGCACGACCGGTTCGGAACGCGGCGACTACCGCGTACGGGTCCTTCGTGTCATAACGGAGCTCCACCTGCACCGGGACGGCCGGGGTCCTCGGGGCCAGCAGGTCGAACACCGCTGTTGAGCGGAGTGTCACGTGGTCGTTGCGCATCGTCGTTACCCTCTTCTCCCTTCCCGGCCAATGGAACGACCGAGTTCTCCACTTGTGACGGATATGTGGCGTGGAACGCTCGAGATCAGGTGGTTTATCACCCGATTGGTGCCATATCACTCCACTAGGCGACCAGCTCGATGCGTTCCGTGTCCACTGCGTCCGGCTCGCTCCCATCTTGCTGGGTTTGGCCCGTACCCGGTACCGGCTGTTGCGCGAATGTTGGACGTGAGGGGGTCTCTGGTGGCTGCCCCGCACGGCCTACCGCCCGTCCGCTCCGACCGGCGTCCCGCCGACGTGTGAAGCTCGTCGGACGGCTGACGGTCGGTGACCGCGCGGCATTCGGTGAACTGTACGACCGGCAAGTAAAACCGGTGTATTCACTCGCCCGCGCATCCGCGTCGACCTCGGACGTGGTCGGCGACCTGACCGAGGACCCGGCCCGGGAGGTCTTCCCGAACCTTGGGCAACCCGGCGCGCTACGGCTGATCGCGTGGCGGCTTCGGCGCGTGATCGATGGCCGTCGTGCACCACCGCGCGGTCGACGCGGTGCGCCGGGAGAACACCCACCGTAGACGAAGTGCCCCGTTGTCAGGCCAGGTCTCCGAAAGGGTGTGCGGGGTCGGTACGGCTGGCCGAGAAGCGGGACGAAGTCGTCGCCCGGCCGAAAGTCGGCGCGTCTGTGCAGGTAGGAGGTGGAGTGCTGATCGATATACCTGTGAACATGGTGAGGTCGCACACATCGCGATCACTGAAAGGGTGCGTGGTGCCGTAGCGCGTAGGTGCGGTGTGCAAGGGAGCGGGTGTGCGGGCCTGTGCCAGGCGACCGCTGCCGCGTCGAGTGGTGTGGTGTCAGCCACAAGTCAGGCCGGTGGGCCGGTTCGGACGATCCGGTCACCGAGGTGCCCGCATGGCACCGCGAAAGTCTTCCGAGCTCGACCCAGAGGGGGCGGGGCTTATGAGCGATGATGTGTCCATGACCGCAGAGCAGCGCGAGGACACCGGCGAGCGCAAGGAGCAGCGCCACTGGTTCCGTCGCAACCCCGCGATGAACATGACTTACCGCATCGGGGTGGGAGTGGTCGGCGGCCTGGTGCTGCTGGCCGGCGTGCTGATGATCCCGTACCCCGGACCGGGATGGCTGGTCGTCTTCGCGGGTCTGGCGATCCTGGCCACCGAGTTCGAGTGGGCGGGCAAGGTGCTGAGGTTCGCCAAGCGCTACTACGACGCGTGGGTCGCGTGGCTGAAGCGGCAGAACCTGGTGGTGAAGGCGCTGGTGCTGGCGGCCACCGGCCTGGTGGTGGCCGTGACGTGTTGGCTGCTCGGTGCGTTCGCGCTGGTCGGCGGCTGGTTCGGGCTCGACTGGGCCTGGTTGCAGAGCCCGATTTTTGGTTCGCGGGGATGATGTTGTAAGCTATGGCCACACCGCGAGAGCGGGTGTGACAACCGAATACGGGCGTTTAGCTCAGCGGGAGAGCGCTTCGTTCACACCGAAGAGGTCACTGGTTCGATCCCAGTATCGCCCACAGTGTGTTTGTGCAGGTCACCGGCCCGCAGGCGGATCATCGTCTGCGGGCCGGTGATCGTTCTGGGGAGCAGTCTGGGAGCAGACCTCCTTTAGTGACGATCGCATTTGTGGTCGGATTCGTTCGTCTCCGGTGATAAAACTGCTGGTCGCGCATCTATGGTCTTGATCAACATTCGAAGTGTCGTGGTGAACACTTCGTACGCGCCGAAGAGATCGCAGGGTGCGGTTGATTGCCGATCGGGTCGGTTGGGCGAGTTGTGCGACGTCTTGCCAGGTCGGATCGGCTGCCACCGTGTGCTGGTCCGCTTCCTTACGTCCTGGGCTGGTGCCGTTACGGGAGGGTGCCCGGTGGTCGGGCAGCAGCCGGGGATTGATGCACCGGTGCGGCGATCGCTGTGTGATCGGTGCGGTCCGCGGGTGCGGGTTGGTCCGGGCGCGCTACGGCGACCTTGTGCCGCAGCGGCGGCAACTGCACATCTCTGGTCGCCGACGATCGGCCGAGCAGGGCCAGCCAGCCGACAAGCCGGACAAAGATCAGGTACAGCAGTCGTAACGCCATACCTCACGACCCTGCTCTGAGGCCCAGAGGGCAGGATCGCCGCAGCTCACAGCTCAGCGTCCCAACGCAGAGTTCTGGAACCCCACAGGTTGGACAGTCGATCGAGGCAGGTAAGAAAGCACGGCGAGGCTCCCGGTTGTGGCATCGGATTTTGGTCGCCTGCTGTGTTACCGGGTGCCTTGCCCGTCCCGCAGCCCTTGCGCCGTGACCTGCACCATCACGATGCAAAGGGCTCAATACGGCAGGACGTACGCGTGGCTCATGTCGGAGTCGTGCTTGGTTGTCGAGCCGCGCGAGTCGGTGAGTCCGACGGCCGTTCCCTGGGTACCGGCGGTCTCACCGCTGAGCCACTCGGCCTTGACGTAGGCGTTGAACCGGGGGATGCAGCCCGGCGCCTTGCTCACGGTGAAGTCCACCTTGTTGAGTGGTACGTACTTGTGGTGCACCCAGTACGGCACGTCGTGCGTGACCTCGACGCTGCTGTCGGTCTTGCAGAGTGTGCCGTCCGACTTCCACTGGTTGACGAAGAGCGTGAACTTCACCAGCGCCGTCCCGTACTTGTCACATGGCGTGCTGGGCCAGCAGATCATCAGTTCGACGTCGCCGACCACGTTGAGGCCTTGCACGGTCGAGGGGAGGTCGAAGTGGTCGAGCGCGGGCAGTCGCACCACAGGGGTGCCGGCGTTGAGGCTGTGCACCCCTGGGCTCACGCTGGACTGCACCGGTTGTCCGTTGGTGGCGTTGGTGACGGAGGTGTCGGCGAACGTGATGTACCCGCTGACCAACCGGTAGGTGGCGTCGTT
>NZ_JNXC01000043.1 GCF_000716595.1 Saccharothrix sp. NRRL B-16314 | reverse complement strand
GGGTGGGGCGGCGAGGGCGGTTGGGGGGTGATCGGGGGTCGGCGTCTGTGGTGGCGGTGGCTGTTGCGGGGGTGTGGTTCGCCTTGGTGGTGGTTGGAGTGCAGTTGGGACAGGCGGTCGTGAGCAGGCATCGGGTGGCTGCGGCGGCTGATCTTGGGGCGTTGGCGGCGGCCGGGCAGTTGGTCTCCGGGGCCGATCACGCCTGCGGGCGGGCCGCGTGGGTGGTCGGGCGGATGGGCGGTCGGCTGGCTGCGTGCCAGGTCAGCGGGTGGGAGGTGACCGTCACCGTGTCCGGTGAGCCGTCGGTGTTCGGCGCGCCGACTGCACGGGCACGGGCAGGTCCGGCCGAAGAATGACCCGTTCCGCCGCGACGAACGGTTGTCCGCCGGCGGTGAGCGGACTCACATGACCGCAGTTCCGCGGCTTAGCGGCGGATGAACGGCCCCCACGGCGTTCTGCTCCCCGCCCCCACCCTCCGCGCTCACCTGGCCACATCGACCAGTTATCGACAGGCGACTACCAAACCTCCCGGCCATGTCGTTAGTTCAAGTGGAGGCACCGACACGGTGTCGAACAACACGCGACACGGTGTCGTTGATAGCAAGCAGGAGGCGACGAAAGATGGAGTGGTCGGATAGCTGGCGCGGGGCCTTCCGCATCGAGCTGCGCGCAGAGGCGGTCAACCTCGCGTGGCACGGGTGGCCTGTGCTGCCGGGCACCTATCCGGCGGGCGAGCAGTGGGCCGGGCGCGACGGGGTCGAGGACGACGGCCCGACGCCGGTGCACCACGACTGGCAGGAGCGCATCGGCACCAAGGCGGAGCAGGTCGCCACCTGGTGGACGGGTCACTCCTACAGCATCCTGCTGGCCACCGGCCATGGCGTCGACGCCATCGAGGTGCCCGCCGACCTCGGCCGCCGGGCCGCGGTCGAGCTGCGCGCCACCGGCATCCCGGTGCCGATCGTGGCGACCCCGGCGGGCCGCTGGATGTTCCTCGTCGCCTCGGGCGGGAGCGCCGCGGGCACGGACGCCGACGCGGACGTCAGGCACTACGGCAAGGGCGAGTACGTCCCGCTGCCGCCGAGCCCGTGCGACGTCGGCGTCGTGCACTGGCGGGTCAAGCCGCAGATCTGCGCGTGGCAGCTGCCGCACGCGAGCGTGGTCCGGGAAGCCCTCGTCCAGGCCGTCAACCCGACCGCCGACTACGGCTTGGTCGCCGCCGACCGGTCGTGATCGACATGGCCGTGCCGGACGTCGTGGAATTCCTCCCCGACCACCCCGAGCACGACGTCCAGCACGGCCACCCCGCCCGCCTTGTCCAGCGGATCGTTGCCGTTCCCGCACTTCGGCGACTGCACGCAGGACGGGCACCCGGCCGGACACGCGCAAGCAGCGATGGCCTCCCTAGTAGCGACCAACCACGGGACTACCGCGTCGAATCCGCGGTCGGCGAACCCGGCTCCTCCGGGATGACCGTCGTGCACGAACACCGTCGCCTCCCCGGTGTCCTCGTGCAGCGCGGTCGAGACTCCGCCGATGTCCCAACGGTCACAGGTCGCGAAGAGCGGTAGCAGGCCGATCGCCGCGTGTTCGGCGGCGTGCAGTGCGCCGGGGATGCGCGCCGGAGCCAGACCGGCGCCCCCCGGCGCACTGCCTGACAACCCACTGTCGGGCAACCCACCGCCGGACAACCCACCGCCGGACAACCCCCTGTTCGGCACCGGCACCGGCACCGGCTCCGGCACTGAATCCGGGCCGGATTCTGCGGCCGACCCCGAGCCGAATGGCCCTGTGTCCGGTGAGTCCGAGCCCGGTTCGAAGCCGGATTCAGCGTCCGGCGAGTGTGTGCCGGGCGAGTGGGTGCCGAGCGAGTTTGGGCCGGGTGAGCCGGTGTTGGGCGAGTGGGTGTCGGGCGGGTGGGTGCTGGGCGAGCCGGTGTCCGACAATGCCTTGACCAGCAAGTCGGCGGACACCGTGTACCAGACAGCCCGCGTCACCAGCGTCTGCGCGGGCAGCGCCAACGGCACGGAGTCGATCACCTGGCCGGACGGCAGCTTCCGCAGGTAGCCGACGACCTGTGACGTCACCTCCACCTCGCCCAGGCACACCGTCACCCCGTCGAACGACCGCTGCTCCAGCACCCGCACCACCGCGATGTCCTTGGTGTCACGGGCCGTCGTCGTCCACTCCGGCTTCTCCGCGTGCACCAGCGCGATACCGCTGTCCAGGTCCAGCTCGTCCACCACGTACGACTCGCCCTGGTGCAGGTAGACGGCCCCGGAGTGCACCTGCCAGCACGCCGAGCCGTGGTCGACCGTGCCGAGCATCCGCCCCGAGTCGGCCTCCACCACCACGACCTGCTCGCCACCGGACCCGCGGATGTCCACCTCGCCGTGCGGACGGTCGTGCGCGGTCCAGTACCAGCCGTTCGGGCGGCGGCGCAGCACTCGCCGCGCGACCATGTCCTCCACCACGGCGAGCGCCGCGTCACCGCCGAACGCGGCCAGCGACTCGGGTGTCAACGGCAGCTCGGCCGCCGCGCACGCCAAGTGCGGCTCCAGCACGTACGGGTTCGTCGGGTCCAGCACCGTCGCCTCGACCGGCTTGTCCAGCACCGCCGACGGGTTGTGCACCAGGTACGTGTCCAACGGGTCGTCCCGCGCCACGAACACCACCAGCGCGTCCGTCGCCTCCGTCCGCCCCGCCCGCCCGGCCTGCTGCCAGAACGACGCCAGCGTGCCGGGGAACCCGGCCACCACCACCGCGTCGAGCCCGACGATGTCGACGCCCAGCTCCAGCGCGTTCGTCGTGGCGACACCGAGCAGCTCACCCGACGACAGCGCGCGCTCCAACGCCCTCCGCTCCTCCGGCAGGTACCCGCCGCGATAGGCCGCGACCCGCGCACCCAGCGACGGGTCGACCTCCGACAGCAGCCTCCGAGCGCCCAACGCGGTCAGCTCGGCACCCACCCGCGACCGCACGAACGCCAGCGACCGCGCTCCCTCCACCACCAGCTCGGCCAGGATCCGCGCCGTCTCCGCACCGGCCGACCGCCGCACCGGGGCGCCGTTCTCGCCTTCCAGCTCCGCCAGCAGCGGCGGCTCCCACAGCGCCACCGTCCGCCCGGCCCGCGGCGACCCGTCCTCCGTCACCGCCGCGCACGGCACCCCGAGCAGCGCCGAGGCCGAAGCCCCCGGATCGGCCACCGTCGCCGACGCCAGCACGAACACGGGGTCCGCGCCGTACCGCTGGGCGACCCGCCGCAACCGCCGCAACAACAACGCCACGTGCGAACCGAAAACACCCCGGTACGCGTGGCATTCGTCGACCACGACGTACGACAGCCGGCGCAGGAACCTGATCCACCGGGCGTGGTTCGGCAGCACGCCTCGGTGCAGCATGTCGGGGTTGCTGAACACCCAGTTGGCGTGCGCCCGCACCCAATCGCGTTCCGCCATCGGGGTGTCACCGTCGAACGACGCCGCCCGAACACCCGGCACGCCCAACGAGTCCACCGATCTCAACTGGTCCGCACCCAACGCCTTCGTCGGCGACAGGTACAGGGCCGTTGCCTTCGGATCAACGGTCAACGCGCTCAGCACCGGCATTTGGTACGCCAGCGATTTGCCCGAGGCGGTGCCCGTCGCCACCACGACGTGTGATCCGGACCACGCCAGCGAAGCGGCTTCGGCCTGGTGCCGCCACGGCGTCGTCACACCCCGTTCGACCAGCGCGGACACCACTTCGGGCGGCGCCCACGAGGGCCACGGAACGGGCTGCGCCGGGCGCGCCGGCTGGTCTTCGGTGTGCGTCAACGGCGATTCGCCCGCCGGAACTCCGGCGAGGACCCGGTCCAGCAAACGACGTCCCTGGTTCGCCACGGGGCGCAGCTTCGCACACCCCACCGACAGCACCGCTCCACGGCGGGCACCCCCGACCGTGGTCAGTTAAAACTGCCTGTGTGGATAACGGTGTGTGCACGGATCGGGACGCGTTGTTGCCTACTTGCGGTCTATGAATAGACTCCGCCGCTATCGCATCCAATGAGGGGTGCATCACGTTGTGTCGGGGTAGACAGTCGCGTGAGTGACCCGCCCCACACCGCGGGGTGGCCCTGCCATTGGGCTTGGAAAACTCACCAGGAGGACGGATGTCCCGGCATTTCCTCGCGGAGGGCCTAGAGCTCTCCGGAGGTGATCGCGGCCTCGTGGCCGTGGTCGCCGTGGTCGCCCTGGCTGCCCTGGCCGTGGGCTATGTGCTGCTCCGGGAGGTGCTGGCCGCGGGCCAGGGCACCTCCAAGATGCAGGACATCGCCAAGGCGGTCCAAGAGGGCGCAGCGGCCTACCTCAACCGGCAGTTCCGAACGCTCGGCATCTTCGTCGTCATCGTGTTCGTGCTGCTGTTCCTGCTCCCCGCCGAGGACATGGGGGAGCGCATCGGCAGGTCGCTGTTCTTCATCGTCGGCGCGGTGTTCTCCGCGATCATCGGTTACCTGGGCATGTGGCTGTCGACCCGCGCGAACGTGCGCGTCGCCGCCGCGGCGAAGGAGACCGGCGGCCGGGAGAAGGCCATGCGGATCGCGTTCCGCACCGGCGGCGTGGTCGGCATGTTCACCGTCGGGCTCGGCCTGTTCGGCGCGGCGCTGGTCGTGTTCGTCTACGTCGGCCAGGCACCGCGGGTGCTGGAGGGCTTCGGCTTCGGCGCCGCCCTGCTCGCCATGTTCATGCGGGTCGGCGGCGGCATCTTCACCAAGGCCGCCGACGTCGGCGCGGACCTGGTCGGCAAGGTGGAGCAGGGCATCCCGGAGGACGACCCGCGCAACGCCGCGACCATCGCGGACAACGTGGGCGACAACGTCGGCGACTGCGCCGGCATGGCCGCGGACCTGTTCGAGTCCTACGCGGTCACGCTGGTGGCGTCGCTGATCCTCGGCACCGCCGCGTTCGGCGCGAAGGGCCTGCTGTTCCCGCTGATCGTCCCGGCGATCGGCGTGCTCACCGCGGTCATCGGCGTGTACATCACCAGCGCCAGGACCGGCGAGAGCGGCCTGGCCGCGATCAACCGCTCGTTCTACATCTCGGCGGTCATCTCGGCGGTGCTGTGCACGGTGGCGGCGTTCGTCTTCCTGCCCAGCTCCTTCGGGAGCCTCCAGGGCGTGTCCGAGGACGTGGCGGCGACGCCGGGCAACCCGGCCCTCATCGCGGCCGTCGCGGTGATCATCGGCATCGTGCTGGCGGGCGTCATCCTGTGGCTGACCGGCTACTACACCGGCACCGAGCACAAGCCGGTCAAGGAGGTCGGCCGCACCTCGCTCACCGGCGCGGCGACCGTCATCCTGTCCGGCATCTCGGTCGGCTTCGAGTCGGCGGTCTACACCGCGCTGGTCATCGGCGGCGCCGTCTACGGCGCGTTCCTGCTGTCCGGCTCGGTCGTCGTCTCGCTGTTCGCGGTCGCGCTGGCCGGCTGCGGCCTCCTGACCACGGTCGGCGTCATCGTGGCCATGGACACGTTCGGCCCGGTCTCCGACAACGCGCAGGGCATCGCCGAGATGTCCGGCGACGTCGACGGCGAGGGCGCGCAGATCCTCACCGAGCTGGACGCGGTGGGCAACACCACCAAGGCGATCACCAAGGGCATCGCGATCGCGACCGCGGTGCTGGCCGCGACCGCGCTGTTCGGCTCCTACAAGGACGCCATCGAACAGGCGCTGCGGGAGGTTCAGGTGGGCCTCGGCGAAGTGCCGGTGTCGTTCACCAACGTGGTGTTCAGCCCGAACGTGCTGGTCGGCCTGATCATCGGCGCGGCCGTGGTGTTCATGTTCTCCGGCCTCGCGGTCAACGCGGTGACCCGTGCGGCGGGCGCGATCGTGTTCGAGGTGCGCCGCCAGTTCCGCGACAACCCCGGCATCATGGACGGCACCGTCAAGCCCGAGTACGGCCGCGTGGTCGACATCTGCACCAGGGACTCGCTGCGCGAGCTGGCCACCCCCGGCCTCCTCGCGGTGATGGCGCCCATCGCGGTGGGCTTCGGCCTCGGCGTCGGCCCGCTGGCCGGCTACCTGGCCGGCGCGATCGCCACCGGCACGCTGATGGCGGTGTTCCTGGCCAACTCCGGTGGCGCCTGGGACAACGCGAAGAAGCTGGTCGAGGACGGCAACCACGGCGGCAAGGGCTCCGACGCCCACGCCGCCACCGTCATCGGCGACACGGTCGGCGACCCGTTCAAGGACACCGCCGGTCCGGCCATCAACCCGCTGATCAAGGTGATGAACCTGGTCTCGGTGCTGATCGCGCCCGCGATCGTCGGCTTCTCGGTCGGCGCCGACGCGTCGGCCGGCGTCCGGTACGCCATCGCGTTCGTGGCGGTGGCGGTCATCGTGGCGGCCGTGGTCGTGTCCAAGCGGCGCGGCACGGCCATCGCGGACGCCCCGGCGGAGGCGACCACTTCCGCGTGACACCGGTGTGAAGGCGGGGCGTCCCCGGTCGGGGGGCGTCCCGCCTTCGCTTGGTCGGGGTAGGCCGAGTGGGTGCACACTGGTCGGTGACGATTGGGAACTACCGGGAGCGACCTCATGAGACTTCTGCCGCTGATCGCCGCGACCGCGCTGGTCGTGACGGTGACCGGGTGCGGGTCCGGGGGTGACTCCACCGCGCCCACGACATCGTCCACCTCGCCGTCCGACGCCGCGGCCGTGGAGTACATGGACAAGGTGTGCACGGCCGCCGCGTCGTTCGCCACGGTGCAGAAGACGCCGCCGAAGCTGGACGCGAACGACCCGGCGAAGCTGAAGGCCGAGATGGGCACCTACATGGGCCAGATGGCCGACGCGTTCACCCAGACCGCGACCAAGCTGCGCGGCATCGGGCCGTCGCCGGTGGCCGGCGGTGACGAGCAGGTGGAGAAGATGGCGGTGACGTTCACCGGCATCGCGAAGAACTTCACCGACGCGAAGGTGGCCATCGAGGCGGCGGACGCGAACGACCCCGTCGGCGGGCTCCAGGCGGCCGGCGAGGCCATCACCCGGTTGGATGACTTCGTGGCGCCCTTGAAGCAGCTGGAGGCGTCCCCGGAGCTGTCCGACGCGGCCCGGAAGGCGCCGAGCTGCCAGGACCTGCGGACGGCCACGCCGTCGGAGCCCGCGGCACCCACGTCGTAGTAGGTTGTGCCCCCTTCGGTTTTCGGACTTCCTCCGGGGGGATTTAGTGCAGCGCAACTTCAAGTCTCGGGCCGGGCTGGCGGGCGTGTTCGCCGCGGTCCTCGTCACCGCCGCGTGCGGAGGTGGGGGGACGTCGTCCTCCGGCGCGTCGACGACGGCCGCCACCACCACGACGACGGCTGCGGCGGCGGCCGACCCGGTCAAGTGGACCGGCACGTTCTGCGAGGGCATCGGCCCGACCATCGAGGGCGTGATGGCCCTGCTCAAGACCATGTTCGAGGGCGGCGCGGAGGACCCGGCCGTGCAGAAGGCGGCGCTGCTCGACTACAGCGGCAAGGCCGGCAAGTCGATGTCCGAGGCGGGCGAGAAGCTGGACGCGCTCGGCGCGCCGTCGGCGAACGCGCAGGAGCTGCACGACGAGCTGGTCAAGTTCTTCACCGAATCGGGCAAGACGGCGACCGAGGTCAACACCGAGCTGGCGAAGCTCGACCCGGCCGACCCGGAGTTCTCCGCCAAGCTGGAGAAGCTGGGCGGCGACCAGGCCGACCCGTCCAAGCTCCAGGAGCAGATCAAGAAGCTCCAGGAGGACCCGGAGCTCGCCGCGGCGTTCAAGCAGGCGCCGGAGTGCGTGGCGATGGCGGAGACGCTGAAGGGCCTCGGCGGCTGACCTGCGGTCGGGTGCTGGTGAGACACCTGAGGCCGTTGGGGTGGGTGGTTCAGCCCTTCGGAGACTGGCCGTGGTCGAACGTGTGTTCTACGCTGCCTGTCCGTGGGGCAACTGTCCTTCTTCTCGGCCGAGGCGCGACAGCCTTGCGTCGGTGACCTGGCGGGCCTGCTGTGCGGGCCCGGCCAGGCGCTGGGCTTCGCCCGGGGTCGGGCGGCCAGGGTGTCGGTGACCGTCGACACCCGTGCTCGCGCCGCGGCCGTCGCAGCCGCGTTGGCCGAGCGCGGGGTGCAGGCGAAGACCGATCCGGACGAGGCCGGGTCGGTGCAGGTCACGACCCCGTTCCGGACCGACCTCACCGGCCTGGCCGGGCAGTGGCTGGACGGCTGCCGCAAGATCGTCCCCACCGATCTCGCGCTCGACGGCGGCGCGCTGCGGCTCTGGGCGCTGGCCTCCGGGCGCTGGGTGGAGACCGGGTACTTCCTCGGCCTCGACCCGGACGCGCCGGACACCCACGAAGCATTGCGAAAAGCGTTGGCCACGTCGGGCCTCCCCTCGACACTCTGGACGGGGAAAGAAGGGGGACCGGCGCTGCGCGTCGTCGGCCGGCGGCGGCTCGAACGGCTCGCGGAGCTGGTCGGACGGGCGCCGCGGGGCGTCGCCGAGCGCACCTGGCCGGCTGCGTAGCGCGTCCTCCTGACGGAAGATCAGGCACAGTTGTGTCACCCTGTCCCGACCAGGGCTGCCCAGCGGCGACAAAGGACAGTGCACACTGGCGGGTCGGGACACAGTGTTCGAAGAGAGCGGGACGGCGTGGCTGGATCGACACGGGCGAGGAAGACAAACGGGGGATCAGCGAGCGGAAATCGACGGTTGGTGATCGTCGAGTCGCCCGCGAAGGCGCGGAAGATCGCGTCGTACCTCGGCAGCGACTTCGTCGTGGAGTCATCCAAGGGGCACATCCGGGACCTCCCCCGGGGCGCCGCCGACGTGCCCGCGAAGTACAAGGGCATGCCGTGGGCGCGCCTCGGTGTCGACGTCGACCACGACTTCGAGCCCCTGTACGTCGTCACGCCCGACAAGAAGGCGACCGTCTCGGAGCTGAAAGAGCTGCTCAAGGACGTCGACGAGCTCTACCTCGCGACAGACGGCGACCGCGAGGGCGAGGCCATCGCCTGGCACCTGCTGGACACGCTGAAGCCGAAGGTCCCGGTCCGGCGGATGGTGTTCCACGAGATCACCGAGCCCGCGATCCTCGCCGCCGCCGCGAACCCGCGCGACCTGGACCAGGACCTGGTCGACGCGCAGGAGACCCGCCGCATCCTCGACCGCCTCTACGGCTACGAGGTCAGCCCGGTGCTGTGGAAGAAGGTCATGCCGAAGCTCTCGGCGGGCCGGGTGCAGTCCGTGGCGACCCGGATCGTGGTGGAACGCGAGCGCGAGCGGATGAAGTTCGTCACCGCCTCGTACTGGGACGTCTCGGCGACCATGGACGCGGGCGAGGACGCCTCCCCGAGCACGTTCGGCGCCCGCCTGATCGCGGTCGACGGCACCCGCCTCGCGGCGGGCCGCGACTTCGGCTCGGACGGCAGGCTCAAGGCCGGTTCCGAGGTCCGGGTGCTGGACGAGGCCCAGGCGAGGGCCATCGCCGACGGCCTGGTCAACGCCACGATGAAGGTCTCCTCGGTCGAGGAGAAGCCGTACACCCGCAAGCCGTACGCGCCGTTCATGACGTCCACGCTCCAGCAGGAGGCGGGCCGCAAGCTGCGCTTCTCCGCGGACCGGACCATGCGCACCGCGCAGAAGCTGTACGAGAACGGCTACATCACCTACATGCGCACCGACAGCACGACGCTGTCGGAGACGGCGATCACGGCGGCCCGCGCGCAGGCCACCGAGCTGTACGGCTCCCAGTTCGTGGCCAAGGAGCCCCGCCAGTACACCCGCAAGGTCAAGAACGCGCAGGAGGCGCACGAGGCCATCCGCCCGGCCGGCGAGGTGTTCCGCACCCCCGGCCAGGTGGCCCGTGAGCTGGAGTCGGACGAGTTCAAGCTGTACGAGCTGATCTGGCAGCGCACGATCGCCTCCCAGATGGCCGACGCCCGCGGCAACACCACGTCCATCCGCATCTCCGGCACGACCCAGGCCGCCGGCTCGGGCGGTGGCGGTGGCGAGGAGGTCACCTTCGCCGCTTCCGGCCGCACGATCACGTTCGCCGGCTTCCTCAAGGCGTACGTGGAGACGGTCGACTCGGAGGCGGGCGGGGAGTCCGACGACGCCGAGTCCCGCCTGCCGCAGCTGGTCAAGGACCAGGCGCTGCTGGCGGCGGAGCTGTCCGCGGACGGCCACTCGACGTCACCGCCGCCGCGCTTCACCGAGGCCAGCCTGATCAAGACGATGGAAGAGCTGGGCATCGGCCGGCCCTCCACCTACGCCTCGATCATCAGCACCGTCCAGGACCGCGGCTACGTGTGGAAGAAGGGCTCCGCCCTGGTCCCGTCCTGGGTGGCGTTCGCCGTGGTCGGGCTGCTGGAGCAGCACTTCGGCCGGCTGGTGGACTACGACTTCACCGCCGCCCTGGAGGACGAGCTCGACGGCATTGCCGCGGGCCGCCAGGAGCGGACCACGTGGCTGTCCGGGTTCTACTTCGGCGGCAACGTCGGCCCGGAGTCGTCGGTGGGCCGGTCCGGCGGGCTGAAGAAGCTGGTCGGCTCCAGCGTCGAGGCGATCGACGCCCGCGAGGTCAACTCGATCCCGCTGTTCGCCGACGTCGACGGCCGCACGGTCTTCGTCCGGGTCGGCCGGTACGGGCCGTACCTGGAGCGCGAGGTGCAGGGTCCGGACGGCGAGGTCGCCGCGCAGCGCGCGAACCTGCCCGACGACATGCCGCCGGACGAGCTGGACCGCGAGATCGCCGAGAAGCTGTTCGCGACGCCGCAGGAAGGCCGTTCGCTGGGCAACGACCCGGTCACCGGGCACGAGATCGTGGCCAAGGAAGGCCGGTTCGGGCCGTACGTGACCGAGGTGCTGCCGGAGGCGCCGGAGGGCGCGAAGAAGCCGCCGAAGCCGCGCACCGGCTCGCTGTTCAAGTCGATGGCGCTGGACTCGGTCACGCTGGACGACGCGCTGAAGCTGCTCTCGCTGCCGCGCGTGGTCGGCAAGGACCCGGAGACCGGCGCGGAGATCACCGCGCAGAACGGCCGTTACGGGCCCTACCTGAAGAAGGGCACCGACTCGCGGTCGCTGACCAGCGAGGACCAGCTGTTCACGGTCACCCTCGACGAGGCGCTGAAGATCTACGCCGAGCCGAAGAAGCGGGGCCGGGCCGCCGCCGCCCCGCCGTTGAAGGAGCTGGGCGCGGACCCTGTCTCGGGCAAGCCGATGGTGGTCAAGGAGGGCCGGTTCGGCCCGTACGTGACCGACGGCGAGACGAACGCGTCGCTGCGCAAGTCGGACAGCGTCGAGGGCCTGTCCGACGAACGGGCGGCCGAGCTGCTGGCCGAGAAGCGGGCCAAGGGGCCGACGACGAAGAAGAAGGCTCCGGCGGCGAAGAAGCCGGCGGCGCGGAAGAAGGCCCCGGCCAAGACCAAGAGCTAGCGGAGGTGGGCGGTGGACGACGTCGGCGCGGGCAGTGCCCGCCCGTCCGGTCAGGACGGAACGCAGGCCCCACCGCCCCCGCGCGTGTTCCCCGACCCGCTCGCGGGGTTGGTGACGGGCGAGCGGCCCTACCGGCCTGAGGCCGTGGCACCGGTCGTGGTGCCGCAGGTCGTGGTGCCGCCGTTGGCGTCTCCCCCACCGCCGAGCGCGCCGTACGTCCAGTCCGCCCGCCGCCCGGCTCGTGCGCAGCGGCCCGCGACGCCCCACCTGCAGCCGTCAGGTCAGCCGACGGCTCACCTGCCCCACCCCGGGTTGGCCCGCCGGCCCGCGCCGGCGCCCGTCCCGCCGGAGCAGAAGAAGAGCCGAGGCGGTCTGATCGGGTGCCTGGTGCTGCTGGCCGCGTTGAGCGGACTCCTGTTCAACGTGGTGCGCGAGATCGTCCAGGCAGTGGCCGACCTGCTGCGATGATCTCACTTTGGTCACCCGAATGGCGGCTGTGTCATGGGGGGTGAATAGCCCCGGCTACCCTTACGTCCTGCACGATCGGCGGGGGTGAGCACCATCCAAGACGGCGGCACAGCGGCTTCGACCAGCCACCGGATTCGCAGCGTGTTGGCGATCCGGCCGTTCCGCAGGCTCTGGGGCGTCACCTACCTGTGCAGCGTCGGTGACTGGCTGTCACTCCTGGCGTTGACCGGCCTGGTCCGGCAGATGCTGAACGAGAGCTACCAGTGGCAGAGCTTCTCGCTCAGCCTGGTGGTGCTCACGCAGCTCCTCCCCGGCATCCTGTTCGCCCCGCTGGGCGGCGTGCTGGCGGACCGGTTCGACCGCCGCAAGATCATGGTCGTCTGCGACGTGCTGCGTGGCGGCCTGTTCATCTCGATCGCCCTCGTCGGCACCGCGTGGTGGCTGTTCGTGGCGAACTTCCTGGTCGGCTGCTGCGCCATGCTCTGGATCCCGGCCAAGGACTCGGCGGTGCCGAACCTGCTGCGCCGGCCCGACCAGGTGGAGACGGCCAACCAGCTCGGCCTGGTGATGACCTACGGCATCGCGGTCATCTCCGGCGCGGGCCTCTACTCGATCATCTCCGGCATCCCCGGCTACCTGCACCTGCAGAGCTCGGACCTGGAGTTCCGGATCGCGACCATCGCGGTCATGGTCAACGGCGCGCTGTACCTGACCGCGGCGCTCCTGGTCGCCACCCGCATCCCCGAGCTGTCCGGCCGGATGGCGCCCGTCCACCGGGCGTCCGCCGACGGCGAAGCGCCCGGCTTCTTCGCCATGCTGCGCGACGGGATGCGGTTCGCGGCCCGGACACCGCTGGTCCGCGGCCTGGTCATCGGCATGATCGGCGCGTTCGCGGCGGCGGGCGCGGTCATCGGCACGGCACCGCTCTACGCGGACTCGCTGCTCGGCGGCGAGTCGGCGTTCGGGCTGCTGTTCGTCGCCGTGTTCACGGGTCTGGCGGTCGGCATGGCGACCGCGCCGCGGTTGGCCCGGCGGCTGCCCTACGACCGGCTGTTCGGCGTCACGATCGTGGTCGCCGGCCTGAGCCTGGTGCTGGTCGCGGTGGCGCCGCACCTGTGGGTGGCGCTGATCGCGGTGGCGTTCGTCGGCGCGTCGGCGGGCATGGCGTTCCTCACCGGCCTGACCATCGTGGGCGCGCAGGTCGAGGACGCGATGCGCGGCCGGACCGTCGCGCTGCTCCAGTCGCTGCTCAAGATCGTGCTGTTCGCCACGTCGGCCGCCACGCCGCTGCTGGTGTCGCTGGTGCAGAAGCGCACGGTCACCGTCTTCAACCACCCCATGCAGGTGGACGGCACCCGGCCGGTGCTGCTCGGCGCGGCCGTGATCGCCGCGCTGCTCGGGCTGATCGCCTACCGGCAGATGGACAACCGGCGCACCGAGCCGCTGTTCTCGGACCTGCTCTCGGCGTTGCGCGGACGGGGGCGGCGGACCACCGGCGTGCTGATCGCGGTCGAGGGTGACACCCGGCTGGACACGTCCGTGCAGGCCAGGAAGCTGGCCGAGGTGCTGCGCGAGAGCGGGCGTCAGGTGGTGCTGGCGTCCGACCCGGACCTGGACGAGCAGCGGCTGCGCAACCTGCTGTCCACCGCCGACCTGGCCGGGGTCCGGGCGCACGCGCTGGTCGCCGCCGCGGTCCGGGCGGACGTGGTGGAGCGCGAGGTGCGGCCGGCGCTCGCCGAGGGCGCGCTGGTCGTCATGGAGCGGTACGTGGACAGCCCGCTGGCGCACTTCAGCGCCGCCGGCACGGTCGAGCCCCGCGAGCTGGAAGGCCTGGTCGACTGGGCCACCGGACGGCTGCGCCCCGACGTCACCGTGCTGCTGGACCGGATGCCGTCCGAGGTGCGGGCGGCCGGGGGCACGCTGGACACGGTCGAGCACCACTGGCGGGTGCAGAAGCTGCTGACCGACATGGCGTCGGCCGACCCGGAGCGGTACGTCGTGGTCGACGCGGACGGACCCGAGGACGAGGTGGCCGAACGGGTGCGCGCGGCGGTGGTGCCGCTGCTCGCGCGGCGGGCCGGCATGCCGCCGAAGCCGGTGGCCGAGACGTCCTGACGGATCGGTACGGTCGCGTCGTGAACCGTGGTGTGTGGGGCGACGTCGTCGGTCAGCCCGAGGCGGTCGCGGTGCTGTCGGCGGCGTCGGAGGCCGCCGCGTCGATCGTGGCGGGCGGGTCGCCGGCGCCGGGCGCGATGACGCACGCGTGGCTGTTCACCGGGCCGCCCGGTTCGGGGCGTTCGGTGGCAGCACGGGCGTTCGCCGCCGCGTTGCAGTGCGTCGCCCTCGACGACCGGCCCGGCTGCGGCGAGTGCCCCGGGTGCCACACGGCCTTGGCGGGCACGCACGCCGACGTGCGGGTGGTGTCCCCCGAAGGGCTGTCGATCTCCGTCGGCGAGATGCGCGCGCTGGTGCAGGTGTCCGCGCGCCGGCCGACGTCCGGGCGGTGGCAGGTCGTGATCATCACCGACGCCGACCGGCTCACCGAGGGCGCGGCGAACGCGCTGCTCAAGGCGGTGGAGGAGCCGCCGGACCGGACCGTGTTCCTGCTGTGCGCGCCGTCGGACCACCCGGAGGACGTGTCGGTGACCATCCGGTCGCGGTGCCGGATCATCTCGTTGGCCACGCCCCGGGCGGCGTCGATCGCGTCGGCGCTGGAGTACGAGGGCGTGGCGCCGGAGATGGCGTCGTGGGCGGCTTCGGTGTGCGGTGGGCACGTGGGGCGGGCGCGGCGGTTGGCCACGGACGAGCAGGCGCGGGCACGGCGTGAGTCCGTGTTGCGGATTCCGCTGGCGCTGCGGCGCCCGGCGGACATCTTCACGTGCGCCGACCAGCTCGTGTCGGCGGCCGAGGGTGACGCGCTGACCGCCAACGAGGGCCGTGACCTCGCCGAACGCGAGGCGATGGAGATGGCCATGGGCGCCGGCGGCACGGGTAAGGGCACCGCCGCCGCGACCCGCGGCGCCAAGGGCGCGTTGAAGGACCTGGAGAAGCGGCAGAAGTCGCGGGCGACGCGGACCCAGCGCGACTCGCTGGACCAGGCGTTGGTCGACCTGGCCGCGTTCTACCGGGACGTGCTGGTGGCGGCGTCCGGCGCGCGGGCCGTGCCGAACCACCCGGACCGGGCCGAGGACGCCCGGTCGGCCGCGTCGTCGTGGACGCCCGAGTCGACGTTGCGCCGGCTGGAGGCCGTGCTGAACTGCCGGACCGCGCTGGAGCTGAACGTGAAGCCGCGGATCGCCGTCGAGGCCATGCTCACCACGCTCCAGCGCGGCTGACCCCTACCCGGCGGACGGCCCGGTCGGTCGGACGGTCTTCGCCGGACGACGGCGGGTCGGCAGGGCGGCCACCACGACGACGCCGATCAGCAGCAGGGCCGTCCCGGTCCAGAAGATCGGGACCGTCTTGTACGCCGCGTTCGTGTACGCCAGCGGCTGGTCCGCGCGCGGCGGCGCGGGTTGGCCACCACCACCGGGCGGTGCCTGCGCCGGAGCGCAGACCACGCCTCCGTTCGGGGCGGCCGCGCGCACGATCTGCTCGCCCAGGGACACCTGTGCCAGCGCCGACGGCAGGTTCGGCAGACCGAGGGCATCGGTCGGCAGCAGCTGGAGGTCGAGCAGGCGCGCGGTCGCCCCGAGCATGTACCCCTTGATGGTGGGACCGCCCTGCTGGAGCGGGCCGTCGATCACCACGTCCTTCTGGTTGAGCTGCGCGACCTGGAGCCGCAGCACGCCGATGTCGAGCACGGGCAGGCCCCGGGCCAGGTCGCCGACGAGCGGCAGCTCCCGGCCGGGGGCGACGCCGATCGGGACGTCCAGCTTCGGGTTGGCCGCGTCGAGCGTGCCCAGCTCCTTGCCGCCCTGGCTGACGCGCAGGACGGGAGCGGTGTACGTGATCCCGGACGTGGCCTTGTCGCCGGTGGAGAGCGCGACGAGCGTCGGCGGGCTCACCACGTCCACGCGGATCTCCGCGGACGTGCCCGCGAGGAGGCGGACGCTCGCCGCCTGGAGCGTGGACGTGGAGCGGATGGCCTTGTTCGCGCTGCCGGGCAGGTCGACCAGTTCGACGGTCGAGCGGGCGCTGAGCGTGTCCGGGAGGCTGAGCAGCGAGCCGTTCGCGCCGCTGTCGGGCGTGCCGGAGAGCAGACCGCCCAGTCGGCTCAGCGGGGCGCTCAGCTGCTTGACGCTGTCGATCAGGGACTGCTTGGCGGCGGCGTCGAGCTTCGGCGTGTCACCGGTGAGCATGCCGGTCAGGTCGGGGGAGCTGGGCAGGGTCGGGATGGCGTTGAGCACGCTCAGGGTCGTGACGGAGGTCTTGGCGTCCGCGAGCGGCTGCACGCACGGGCCCAGCTCGTCGTCCCAGCGGGCGTGCACGCTGCCGTCGAGGAGACCGACCTTGAGCAGGGCGTCGAGCGGTGTCGTCGGCGGCGTGAGGCCACCGGTGATCGGGGCCGCGTTGTCCGGTGACGCGGTCTGCACCAGCGTGCCGGGTGTCTGAGGAGCCCTGCCCTGCACGGCGAAACCCATCGGCGACGCCTGCGCCACCGCCCGCTCGTACGTCAGGAACGCCTCCGTGTTCGCTTGTGCCGACGCCAGCCCGACCCCGATCTCCGCGGCCGACTGCTTGGGCAGCTGCTCGCCGAAGCCGGGCAGGATCGTGCCGGTCGGCGTCGAGTCCGGCGCGACCCTGACCACGGCCAGCCCGGTGCCGGCGTCCCCGATCGCGTGCGCCCGGGTGGCCGGTGCCGCGGACACCGGCGGCTGGTTCGGCTCACGCGGTCCGGGCACCGGCGTCGTCGACGGCTGGGCGTGCGCGGGGGCGGTGCAGAGCGCGACCAGCACGGCGGCGGCGGGCAGGGCCATCAGGCGCATGTGGTCGGACCTCCAGGACAGCGACGTGATCCGTGCGGCGCCCGCGTGAGCCCCGTCACTCCTGGTCCAACGAGCCGGCCCCCGCGCGGTGACGGCCGGAGCTTGGGCTATAGTTGTCGCGTCTCGCCGCCTTAGCTCAGTCGGCCAGAGCAGCTCACTCGTAATGAGCAGGTCATCGGTTCGATTCCGATAGGCGGCTCCGCGGGACAGGGATCAGGTCGGTCTTCCGGCCTGGTCCCTTTCTTCTTCTCCGGCGCCCACCGGGACTACCGCTCACCGCAATGTTGCGCCGTGCGTAGTCGAACGGCGTCGAACGACTGCTCCATCGGAGTGACCTTTTCACCGTTGGCGTCAGTCGTGGGCGACGGTGTCGTTGCCACCCTGGAGGTGAGGGCGATGATCACGATGATCGTGTCGACGGTGCTGGCGTTGCCGTTGGCAGTGCTCGCGGCGCGGGTGGGACGTCGGCGGTGGGTGCGTCGGCGGACCGTGGCGCGGGTCCGGGCGGAGTTGTTCCGGCACTGGGTGCGGGACGAGCCGAGCGGGCGGTACCTCATCCGGTCCTGACGACCGGCGCCGCGATCCTGGTGATCACGTCGCCGTACCGGCGGATCAGCTCGGCCTTCGCCGCCGCGGGCGTGCCCACGACGGCGAAGGCGGCCAGGACCTCGTCGCTGACGGCGGCGGCCATGTCGTCCCACAGCTGCCGCCGGGACATCCGGTGCAGCTCCTCGTGCAGCTCGCCCCAGCCGTGCAGGTCGAGCACCTTGCGGTAGGCGGGCGTCGAGCCGTAGAACGCGATCTGGCGCCGGACGTCGGCCACACCCGCCTCGTCGCACGCCACCAGCGACGGGCCGCTGATCTCCAAACCCGCCAACGGCTTCCCGGCCTTCGCCCGGCCACGCGCCAACGCCGGCAGCGTCACCTCGCGCAGGTAGCGCTCGGTGGTGAAGTTGTGGCACAGGAACCCGTCCGCGACCTCGCCCGCGACCTCGGTCATCAACTCGCCGACGCCCGCCAGCCACACCTTGGGCGTGCCGTGCGGGTTCGGTCCCGGCGAGAAGAACGGCGTCATCACCGTGTGCGTGTAGAACTCGCCGCGGAACCTCAGCCGCTCGCCGGTGGCCCAGCTGTGCCAGATGGCCCGCAACGCCAGCACGAACTCGCGCATCCGGGCGGCCGGGTGCGACCACGGCATGCCGAAGCGCTTGGTGATGTGCGCTTCCACCTGCGAGCCGAGGCCGAGGTGGAACCGGCCGCCGGACAGCAGCTGGAGGTCGTTCGCCTGCACGGCGGTGCTCATCGGGTTGCGCGCGAACGCCACCGCGATCGCCGTGCCCAGCTCGACCCGTTCCACCTGCGCGGCCACCAGGCCGAGCGCCAGGAACGGGTCGTGCCGGGTCTCCGCCAGCCAGAAGCCGTCGCACCCCTCGGACTCCGCCGCGCGGGCGGCGTCGAGCACGGTCGTCGGGTCGTACGCGATCTCCAGCCGGTCCACCTTCATGGGGATGGTTCTACTACTCGTCGGCGGCTACTTCTCGCAGGCCGTCCCGTCGCCGTCCCGGTCGAGTCCGGAACGGTAGCCGGGCTGACCGGCGTACAGCGGCGCTTTGCCCGCGGCGCGGACGGCGTCGCAGTTCGCGTAGTACACGGCGGCCGGCTGTTCGGGCTGGGGCTGCGGTTGAGGCTGAGGTTGGGGTTGGGGCTGCACGGGTTGCGGCGCGGGCGGCGTGTACACGGGTGGTGGTGGCGGGGCCGGCGCGACGGTGTCCGCCCCGGAACACGGTGCGCCCCAGAGCCCGAGCCCGGCGGACGTCGCCGCAGCCTGGGCCGTGGTGAGGGCGGCGGCGGCGCCCTGTTCGGCCCGCGCCATGCCCCGGCTCAGCAGGTGCACGGCCACGTCGACGCCGTCGGGCAGCAGCACGGTGCCGCCGACGACCCGCAAGTCCTTGCCCGCCACCGTGTTCTTGAGGAAGTCGACCGCGGCGGCGGCCCAGCACTCGCCGGGCTTCGTCAGACCGGCCAGCTGCACCCGTCCGCCACCGGCCACGGTGATCGTGCGCGCGTCCACGACCTCCGCGACCCGCACGGCCGGGGGAGTGGTCGTGGTCGGGGCGGTGGTGGTGGTCAGCGACGTGGTGGTCGTGGTGGTGGTGCTCGTGATCCCTGCGGCGGCCGGCTCGGCGGGATCTTCACCCGAACAGGCGACGGCGACGAAAAGCAGGAATGTCAGCACGGCGGCAGCGGTGACGACGATCCGGCGCTCGGCGGCGAGCCGGCGCCAGGAATCTAACGGCCCTGCGGGGGAATCTGCCATGCACGCCTCATCGCTCGCGCACCGGCCGGGTGTTACCCACGTCACCGCGGAAATCGGCTTGAGTCTGCCGTTACGTCAATTCCTACGTTCGTCCGCATGGCACCCGCGAAGAAGATCCACGAGATCACCATCAACCTGGAGGCCGGCGCCGCGTCGATGATGGACCTGGGCAAGGTGCTCGGCCAGACCGGCGTGAACCTGGTCGGCGTCAAGCGCGCCTACGACGAGGCCACCGCGGGTCAACGCGGCGACGTCGTCCCCGTCGTGGTGACGGTCCGCGACGACAAGTCGTTCGGGCTGCGCCTGAAGACCCCACCGACCGCGTTCCTCATCCGGAAGGCGCTGGCCGCTCAGGGCCTGGGCGGCAAGGGCTCCGGCAGGCCGGGGCACGACTCGGCGGGCACGCTCGGCGCGGCGCAGTTGCGCGCCATCGCCGAGCGCAAGCTCCCGGACCTGAACACCGCCGACATCACGACGGCGATGCGGATCGTGGCCGGCACCGCCCGTTCGATGGGGGTGGCGGTAGAAGGCTGATCAGGAGCTCGGTCAGCGATTCGGACGGAGGGTCCACACGACGGTCATCTCCCCGGTCGTCACGCCCTCCGCGTTGGTGATGGTCACGCTCACCGGGAACTCGGGCCGCGTGCCCGCCGCCAACTCGGCCACCACGTCCGCCGCGGGCCGCCCCAGCACGGCCTCGGCGCGCAGGGTGCCGCGTGCCACCTTCTTGTAAGCGATCTCCGACCGCACGACCAAGGGCGTCGCCTTGTCCATGTGCGGGCCGAACGCGGCGATCACCACGGCGCCGGACGCGGTCTCCGCGACGCCGAACATCATCGCCGCGTGCGGCCCGCCGACGTGGTTGCGCAGGTCCTCCCGGTCGGGCAGTTCGGCGACCACCCGATCGGCCGCGACCTCGGGGAACTCGACGCCCACGGTCTTCACCCAGGGCACGGTCTGCTTCATGGCATCCGCGACGAACGAGTAGTCAGCGCTCATGGACCGATGCTACCGGCCGGTAACCACGAGACGCGAGTCACCGCCAACCGGTTTGCGACCACCCTCCCCGCAGGTGCATGCTTGTACTCAGCAACTAGTTGGTTGATGCAAGCAATGGAGTGTGCGATGGCGACCCCGCCGAGTGACCGGCTGACGGCCGACGACATCGTGTTAGCCGATCGGCTGGGCATGGCGCTGGTCCGCATGCACAAGATGCACGCCTGCGTCTCCGCCCACATGAGCAAGTCGGGCATGGACAAGGCCTCTTTCGTCCTGCTGGCCAACCTCAACCAGCTGGGCCCCTCGCGGGCCGGTGCGCTGGCCGAGGCCGTCTTCTCCGACCCGTCCACGGTCAGCCGCCAGGTGGCGACGCTGGTCAAGGACGGCCTGGTGGAACGCCGGGCCGACCCGGAGGACGGCCGCGCGAGCGTGCTGGCCGTGACCGGGGAAGGCGCCCGCCTGCTGCACGAACGCCGGGCGCAGCGCAACGAGACGCTGGCCCGCCTCTTCACTGACTGGCCCGCGGAGGACCGCGGCCGGTTCATCGACTACTTCGAGCGCTTCGTGGGGGACTACGAGAAGGCGCTACCGGAATTCATCACCCAGAGCGGACTTGGGCCGCGCTCCGAAGGGGAGAAGTGATGTCGGAGACGACAACCCGAGCGGACACGCCGCCACCCGGCGCCGCACTGCTCACCCACCGGCAGATCCTGACCATCCTGTCGGGCCTGCTGCTGGGCCTGTTCCTGGCCGCGCTCGACCAGATGATCGTGGCCACCGCCATGAAGACCATCGCGGACGAGCTGCACGGCCAGACGCTGCAGGCGTGGGCGACCACCGCCTACCTGATCACCGCGACGATCTCGACGCCGCTGTACGGCAAGCTGTCCGACATCTTCGGCCGCAAGCCGATGTACCTGACCGCGATCTCGCTGTTCCTGGCGGGCTCGCTGCTCTGCGGCATCGCGGACTCGATGTACGAACTCGCCGCGTTCCGCGCGGTGCAGGGCCTCGGCGCCGGTGGCCTGATGTCGCTGGCCATGGCGATCATGGCGGACATCACGTCGCCGCGTGAGCGCAGCCGGTACGCCGGCTACTTCATGGCCGTGTTCGGCATCTCCAGCGTGGCCGGCCCCGTCGTCGGCGGCCTGTTCGCCGGCATGGAGTCGTTCCTGGGCGCGGCCGGCTGGCGCTGGGTGTTCCTGATCAACGTGCCGATCGCGCTGATCGCGCTGGTCGTCGTGGCGAAGGTGCTGAACATCCCGCACCAGCGGGTGAACCACCGGATCGACTTCGCCGGCGCGGCCCTGCTCACCCTCGGCCTCGTGCCGCTGCTGGTCGTGGCCGAACAGGGCCGCGAGTGGGGCTGGACGTCCGGCACCTCGATCGCCCTGTACGTCGTCGGCGTGCTCGGCCTGATCGGGTTCGTGCTCGTCCAGCAGCGGATGGGTGACGAGGCGCTGCTGCCGCTGAGGCTGTTCAAGCGGCACACGTTCTCGCTCGGCAACCTGGTCAACTTCGTGCTCGGCGCCGGGATGTTCGGCGGCATGGTCTCGCTGCCGCTGTACCTCCAGATCGTCAAGGGCTACTCGGCGACCGAGTCCGGCCTGATGATGCTGCCGCTGACGCTGGGGATCATGACGGCGGCGGCGACGAGCGGCATCCTGACCGCGAAGACCGGCCGCTACAAGGTGTTCCCGGTCGTCGGGTTCGGGTTGATGACCGTGGTGCTGTGGCTGTTCAGCACGGTCGGCACCGACACGCCGATCTACCAGCCGCTGGTGCTGATGTTGTTCATGGGCATGGGGCTGGGCCTGTGCATGCAGACCCTCCAGGTGGCCATCCAGAACGACTCCGAGCCGCGGGACATGGGCGTGGCGACCTCGTCGGTCACGTTCTTCCGCCAGATCGGCGGCACGGTCGGCACCGCGGTGTTCCTGTCGATCCTGTTCAGCACGGTCGGCGACAAGATCGGCGAAGGGCTGCGCGCGGCGGCCGGCAACCCGGACTTCCAGGCGGCGCTGGCCCGGCCGGAGAACCGCGAGTTCGCCACCGGCCTGCAGAGCGGCACCGGCTTCGACCTGAACAACACCGAGTTCCTGGCCCAGCTCGACCCGGTGCTGGCCCGGCCGTTCCTGGACGGCTTCTCCGGTTCGATCGACCTCGTGTTCCTGGTCGGCGGGATGGTGACCCTGATCGGCTTCGTGGCGATCTGGTTCCTGCGCGAGGCCCCGCTGTCCCGCCGTTCCGGCCTGGAGCGGGTGCAGGACGCCAACGCGGCCAAGGACGAGGCGGCCGAGTCCGCGCCGATGCCGACGCACTGAGCCGCACCGGCCCGACGAGAAGAGGCCCGCTCCCCGATCGGGGAGCGGGCCTCTTCGGCAGTTCAGGTCAGTGCTCTTCGCCGCGAGCCACGGCGTCCTTCAGGCGCTGGTACGAGCGGACGATCTCGGCCTCGGCCTCGGTGCGGCCGACCCAGGTCGCGCCCTCGACGCTCTTGCCCGGCTCCAGGTCCTTGTAGACCTCGAAGAAGTGCTGGATCTCCAGCCGGTAGAACTCGTTCAGGTGGTGGATGTCGCGCAGGTGCTCGGACCGCGGGTCCTCGGCCGGGACGCAGAGCAGCTTGTCGTCGCCGCCCTTCTCGTCCGTCATCCGGAACATGCCGATCGCGCGCGACTTGATCAGGCAGCCCGGGAACGTCGGCTCCTGGACGATCACGAGCGCGTCGAGCGGATCGCCGTCCTCACCGAGCGTGTCGTCGACGAAGCCGTAGTCCGCCGGGTACTGAGTGGCCGTGAAGAGGGTCCGGTCGAGCCGGATGCGTCCCGTCTTGTGGTCCATCTCGTACTTGTTGCGGACCCCCTTGGGGATCTCGATGGTGACGTCGAACTCCACTGCGCGGTCCTCGCTCGTCTTCGCCGTTCGTTACGCCACTAGTGTGGACTACGACGTCTCGTCAACCCCTTGCCGAGGGTGTGACGTTGCCCGTACTCGACCGCGGAGGACTGCGTGCCCGACGAGCCATCGTGGCCGACCGTCGACGACGACGACGTCGACCGCGAGCCGCCGACGGTGCAGGTCAGACAGCCTGACCCGGCCACCATGCGAATCCCCTTGCCGAAGCCCGCGAGGATCGCGCCGAGGCCCTTCACACCTCCTCCGGCACCTCGGCCGGACCCGGTGACCGAGATCAAGTCGGAACCTGAACCGGTCCCTGAACCGATCACGGAAAGTGAAGCCCCGCCCGCCCGCCGGAGCAGGAAGCCGTTCGTGCTCGGCGCGGCGGCGGTCCTGGTGGTCGCCCTCGCGTGCACCGCGGTCGCCGGTACCCAGATGGGGTGGTTCGAGGGCACGCCCGTGCCCACGACGGCCGCCCCGCTGCCGCCCGCTCCCGTGGTGCTGGCGATGAAGGGCGTCGGCGCGGACGGCAAGGTGCCGACGGCCGCCGGCGTCCGGGCCGTGCTGGCCGGTCCGGCGGCGAACGGGCTGCTGGACCCGGTGGCCGGCGTCGTGGTGGACCCGGTGACCGGCACGGAGCTGTGGAACCAGGGCGAGACGACGCCGCAGACGCCCGCGTCCACCATCAAGGTGCTGACCGCGGCGGCGGCGCTGCTCGCGCTCGACCACACGGACACGCTGTCGACGACCGTCGTGCAGGGGCCGCAGCCGGGGACGGTGGTGCTGGTCGGCGGCGGTGACCCGACGCTGTCGTCGCTGCCCGCCGGTCGGACCACGGTGTACCCCGGCGCGGCGACGATCGACGACCTCGCCGCGCAGGTGAGCGCCGCCGGACCGGTGACGCAGGTCCTGTACGACGTGTCGCGGTACGCGGGCCAGGGGATGGCGCCCGGCTGGGACCCCGCCGACGTGCAGAACGGGTACGTGTCGCCGATCGAGCCGGTGATGCTGGACGGCGGTCGGGGCGACCCGACGAAGTACGACACGCCGCGCACGTCCACCCCCGCCGCGACGGCCGCGCAGGCGTTGGCGCAGCGGCTCGGCGTCGCGTCGGTGGCCGCCGGTACCGCACCGACCGGCGCGAAGGTGCTCGGCGAGGTGAAGTCCGCGCCGATCGCCCGGCTGGTCGAGAACATGATGCAGATCTCGGACAACGTGCTGGCCGAGACGATCGCGCGCGAGGTGGCGAAGAAGAGGGGCGCCGAGCCGTCGTTCGCGGGTGGGGCGAAGGCGGTGCGCGAGGTGCTGACCGAGCACGGGTTCGACGTGTCGACGTCCACCGTGGTGGACGGCAGCGGGCTGTCGCCGAACGACAAGGTGCCCGCGAAGCTGCTGGCCGACGTCCTGGTGGCGGCGGCCAAGCCGGACGCGTCCGACCCGAGGACGGCGAAGCTGCGCCCGCTCCTGACGGCGCTGCCGGTGGCCGGTGGCAGCGGCACGCTGGCGGGTCGTTACGCGGAGCAGGGCGCGGCCGGGCGCGGTTGGGTCCGGGCCAAGACCGGCACGCTGACCGCCGTCAACTCCCTGGCCGGCGTGGTCCTGGACGCCGACGACCGGCTGCTGGTGTTCGCGTTCATGTCGCTCAGCCCGGACTCGACGCCCGGCGTCCGGGGCGCCCTGGACGAGATGGCCGCCGCCCTACGCACCTGCGGCTGCTGACCCACCCGCGTGAGTCCTACGTTCAGAACCCGTGAGTCCTACGTTCGGAACACCCGTGTCCTACGTTCGGAACCCGTGAGTTGAACGTTCGGGACGGGCTGCGGGAGTGTTGTCCGCACGGTCCTCGCAGGTAGCGTCAGGAGGGTGAACCCGGCGACGCAGGACCGCAGTGCCCCGGTCGATTGGGCCCTGGCCGTCACCACGGCGACCAGGCTCGTCCGCCCCGGCCCGATCGTGCCCAGAGCCGAGGCGGACATCGCCGTGCACCGGCTCCGGGAGCAGGCCGTGGACGCCGAGGTGCACGTCCGCGAGCACACCGGCCTCGGCCACGGCCTGCCGCTCAAACCCGGCGAGGTGGTCGACCGGCCGGGGTGGGTGCGCGCCGCCGTGCAGGGGCTCTCCGCGCTGACCGGCGACGCCATGCCGAAGCAGTCCGGCGCGTTCAGCGGTGTGCTGGCGGGCACGGCGGGCGTCCAGGCGGGCGTCGTCATCGCCTTCCTCAGCGGCCGGGTGCTCGGCCAGTACGACCCGTTCTCGGACGGCGGCCGGCTGCTCCTCGTCGCACCGAACATCGTCGGCGCCCAGCGCTCCCTCGACGTCTCCGGTGAGGACTTCAGCATGTGGGTCTGCCTGCACGAAGGCACCCACCGCCTGCAGTTCACCGCCGTGCCGTGGCTGGCCGGGCACTTCGCCGGCCTGGTCGCCGACCTGCTCGGCAGCATGGACGAGAGCTCCGCGCCACGCCTGCGCGACCTGCCGAAGCGGCTCCGCGAGGCGGGTGGCCTGATCGAACTGCTCCAGAGCCCCGCCCAGCGCGAGCTGCTCGACCGGCTCATCGCGCTGTCGACCCTGCTCGAAGGCCACGCCGACCACGTGATGGACGGTGTCGGCCCGGACGTCGTGCCGTCCGTCCGCGTCATCCGCGAACGCTTCACCGCACGTCGCCAGGGCGGTGGCGTGCTGGACCGGATGCTGCGCACCCTGCTCGGCGTCGAGGCCAAGGTCCGGCAGTACGCGGAGGGCGCGGCGTTCACCGGGCACGTGGTCGACGCGGTCGGCATGGACCGCTTCAACACCATCTGGACCAGTCCCGACACCCTCCCCACGCGGGCCGAGATCGCGGACCCGGCCGCGTGGCTCCGCCGGGTCCAGCCGTGAGCGCAGAGCAATGAGCGCAGAGTCGTGAGCGCAGAGCAATGAGCGCAGAGTCGTGAGTGCAGAGTCGTGAGCGCAGAGCTGTGAACGGCCCGCTCGCCGAGGTGCGCACGGCGGTCAAGCGGTTCCTGGCCGAACACCGGCCGGAGCGGGTCGCCGTGGCCGTCAGCGGCGGCGCGGACTCGCTCGCCCTGGCCGCCGTCACGGCCGGCCTGACCGAGGCGTCCGCCGTCGTGGTGGACCACGGCCTGCAACCCGGGTCCGCCGACGTCGCCGAACGCGCCGCCCGGACGTGCCGCGACCTGGGCCTGCCCGCCGAGGTGCGCCGCGTCCACGTCACCGGACCGGGTGGACCCGAAGCCGCCGCCAGGCGGGCCAGGTACGCCGCCCTGAGGCCGGAACGCGGCCTGGTCCTGCTCGGCCACACCAGGGACGACCAGGCCGAGACGGTCCTGCTCGGCCTCGGCCGCGGCTCAGGCCCGCGGAGCATCGCCGGTATGCGCCCGCACGACCCGCCGTGGGGCCGTCCGCTCCTACGCGTGTCCAGGACCACGACCACCGCCGCGTGCGACGAGCTCGGCCTGACGCCGTGGAGCGACCCGCACAACGAAGACCCCCGCTACACCAGGGTCCGGCTGCGCCGGGAAGTCCTGCCGCTGCTCGAGGAGGTCCTCCAGGGCGGGGTCGCCGACGCCCTCGCCCGCACCGCCGCCCACCTGCGCGAGGACAACGACGCGCTGGACGAGCTGGCCGAGGCGTTCGACGGCGACTGCCGCTCGGTGGAGGACATCGGCCGCCTGCCCACCGCGCTCAGGCGCCGCGTCCTGCGCCGCTGGCTGCTCCGTGAGAACGTGCCCGAGTTGTCCGACTCGCACCTTCGTCGGGTGGACGCCCTGGTGCACGAGTGGCGAGGTCAAGGCGGTGTGTGGTTGCCCGGCGGCTTTGTGGCACGGCGCGCGCATGGCAGGCTGCGAGTGGAACCAGTGCAGTCATGACAAAAGGGGAACCGTCCGTGTACGACGGCGACATCAGTTCCGTGCTCATCACCGAGCAGGAGATCAGCGACAAGGTCACCGAACTGGCCAACAAGGTCGCGGCTGACTACCCGGCCGACGGAACGAACGACCTGGTGCTGATCACCGTGCTCAAGGGTGCGGTGATGTTCATGACCGACCTGGCCAGGGCGTTGCCGGTGCCGGTCCAGTTGGAGTTCATGGCGGTGAGCTCCTACGGCTCGTCGACCTCGTCCTCCGGCGTGGTGCGCATCCTGAAGGACCTCGACCGCGACATCGCGGACCGCGACGTGATCATCGTCGAGGACATCATCGACTCCGGCCTGACGCTGTCGTGGCTGCTCAAGAACCTGGCGTCGCGCAAGCCGCGGTCGCTGGAGGTCTGCACGCTGCTGCGCAAGCCGGACGCGGTCAAGGTCGAGGTGCCGGTGCGGTACGTCGGGTTCGAGATCCCGAACGAGTTCGTGGTCGGCTACGGCCTCGACTACGCCGAGCGCTACCGCGACCTGCCGTACATCGGCGCGCTGGACCCGAAGGTCTACTCCAGCTGACGACGGACGGGGGCGGCCCGTGACAGGGCCGCCCCCGTTCCGCCGGTACTAGCAGCTGGGCCGGCAGCGCCGCTGCGAGATGGCGTCCAGCAGCACGCCGCGGATGTCCTCCGGCTCCAGCGCCTGGTAGGCCTTGCCGCCGGTGACGTCGGCCAGCTGCCGGAGCGCGTCCATGTCGGCGTCGCGACCCAGCCCGACCATGATCAGTGGCACCGGCCGCGCCGGGTCGACCTCCTTCTTCAACGTGGCCAGCAGCTCGGCCAGGTCGATGCTGGAGATGTCGTCGTTGCTGCCGTCGGTGAACAGCGTGACCGAGTTGATCATCGACGGCTCGTACGTCTTCTGCATGTGCCGGAACGCGGCCAGCGCGGTGTCGTTCAACGCCGTGCCGCCGCCGACCAGCGCGGGCAGGTTCCCCGCGCCCTTCTGCAGCTGCGACCGGCGGGTCGCGCCGGCGATCGGCTCGCCCAGCGGCCCGACCGGCACCAGTTCGATCCAGTCGTTCGGCGGCTTCTTGTCCGTGGAGAACGCCCACAGGCCGATCTCCGACGTGTCGGGCAGCATGGCCAACGCGGTCAGCGCCGCCTCCTTGGCCGCGTCGACCCTGGTCTGCCCGTTGCTCATCTTCTCGGCCATCGAGCCGGACACGTCCAGCACGGCCAGCATCCGGGTGTCCAGGCTGACCGCGCCCCACGTGCGCAGCAGCTCGGAGACCTGGTCCGGGTCCGGCGTCTTCAGCACGGCCACGTCGTCGCCGCGCAGGCCGTCCTGCTCGTTCGTCCAGCCGTCCGGCGCGTTGCCGTCCGGCGTGCGGAAGCCCGCCTCGGCGAACCGCTCGGCGGTCCGCGCGGTCCGCAACGCCTTCTCGAAGCCCACGGCGGCCTCCGCGATACCCGCCTGCTCACCCGTGCGGGTGACTCGGACGACCGGGTAGTCGAACGCGACCGTGCCCTCCTTGGGGTAGGAGGCGACGACCCGGCGCGACCCGGCGGCCCGGTTCGCGGCCAACACGGACTGCTCCGAAGCGGTGAACACCGGCGCGTTCTCCGCACCCTGCACGACCTTGCCGAACGCGTCCCGCACGGACGGCAGCGCGTCCCGGCCGACCCGCAGCAGCGCGCCGATCAGCTCGGGCTTCGGCGAGCCGTCCGGGTTGCCCAGCTGCGCGCGGATGACCGCCAGCGTGGCCAGGCCCTCCGTGGACGTGGTCGGGTCGCTCAACGCCACGGTCACCTTCGGGTCGAGCAGCTTCGCCCAGCTCACCGGTGCGATCGGCCAGCCGAGCGCGGCCAGCGCCTGCTCCGAGCCCGCGATCACCACGGGTGAGGAGGCCAGCGGGTCGAGGATGTCCAGCCTCGGCGCCTCCTCGCCCTGGTCACCGGCCTGCCGCCGGCTCTCCGCGGCCCACATCGACGAGTCCGGGATCCACAGCGCGGGCGGGTTGATCTGCGCGGTGGGCAGGTCGTGGGAGACGTCGGCCGCGCCGCGCGCCTCGACCAGCACCTGCACGCACTTGCCGTCCACCACCGGCTGGGTGGTCTGGTAGTCGTCGGCGGCGCCGCGCACCACTTCCTCGACCGCGGGGGTGACCGCGATCTTGAGCGGTAGGGTGCCCTTGCACTCCGGGCCGCTGGTGGCCCGCAGCGCGACCACCGTGACGCCGGCGGCGGCGACGACGCCGAGCAGCGCGCCGAGGGGCAGGATGACGCGGCGGAAGCGACCGGGCCGGTTCGGGTTGCCAGCTGACATGCTTCGTACCTTTGGTCGGGTGTTCACCCTTCCGGGTGGGCGAAGAACACACGGGTGGTTGCCGAGGATGACACGGACCACTCTCATGACAAACTCTCGTGTTCCAAGTCACCCCAGTGGCCCTCGCATCGTCGCTACCTGCGCTTAACGAGCTACGCCTGGTGAGTGTTACGGGCCGGCGGCCCGTCCGGTTCACAGTTGTCGAGCCGATCCGGTCGAACCCGGTTGACCTGGGAGCCGTGTCCGGCGTCACCGCGGGAACACCGGACGGCTCCCGCCCGTTGGTCCGGCAAGACGCGACAGGGCCCGCACGCGGAGCGCTCCGCCCAGACCATGGGCGGTAGGCTGGTCGGACGGGTGTGCCCGTCTGCGCCCGTCGACAAGTCAGGGAGGGTCGAGGCCGCCCGCCGGCCGTAAGTGCATGGACCGCAAGCGCCTGCTTCGCAACCCGCTGCTGTGGATCGTGGCGGTGTTGGTGCTCTTTTACGCCTTCAGCGTGCTCTTCGACGAGAACCGGGGTTACACCCCGATCAAGACGTCCCAGGCACTGCAACAGATCCGGGACGGCAACGTCAAGGAAGCCACGATCGAGGACAAGGAGCAGCTCCTCAAGCTCACCCTCAAGGACGGGGTGACCGTCGAGGGCGGCAACCGCGTGCGCGCCCAGTTCCCGGCGAGCTCGACGGACGAGATCTTCACCTTCCTCGACCAGGCCGGCAACAAGCCCGTGCTCGAGACGAAGGTCACGCAGGACTCGTTCCTGATGCAGATGCTGCTGTACCTGGTCCCGCTGGGCCTGCTCCTCATCCTGCTCATGTGGATGATGAACAACTCGCAGGGCGGCGGCAACCGGGTGCTCAACTTCGGCAAGTCCAAGGCCAAGCAGTTGTCCAAGGACATGCCCAAGACGACGTTCGCCGACGTCGCGGGCGCCGAAGAGGCCGTCGAAGAGCTGTACGAGATCAAGGACTTCCTGCAGAACCCCGGCCGCTACCAGGCGCTCGGCGCGAAGATCCCGAAGGGCGTGCTGCTGTACGGCCCGCCCGGCACCGGCAAGACGCTGCTGGCGCGCGCCGTGGCCGGTGAGGCCGGCGTGCCGTTCTACTCGATCTCCGGCTCGGACTTCGTCGAGATGTTCGTCGGCGTCGGCGCCTCGCGCGTCCGCGACCTGTTCGAGCAGGCCAAGCAGAACGCGCCGTGCATCATCTTCGTCGACGAGATCGACGCGGTCGGCCGGCACCGCGGTGCGGGCCTCGGCGGCGGGCACGACGAGCGCGAGCAGACGCTCAACCAGCTGCTCGTCGAGATGGACGGCTTCGACTCGCGCGGCGGGATCATCCTGATCGCGGCGACGAACCGGCCCGACATCCTCGACCCGGCCCTGCTGCGCCCCGGCCGCTTCGACCGGCAGATCCCGGTGTCCGCACCGGACCTGAAGGGCCGCAAGCAGATCCTCCACGTGCACGCCAAGGGCAAGCCGCTGGCCCCCGAGGCCGACCTGGACGGGCTGGCCAAGCGCACCGTCGGCTTCTCCGGCGCCGACCTGGCCAACGTGATCAACGAGGCGGCGCTGCTCACCGCCCGCAAGAACGGCACGACCATCACCAGCGTCGAGCTGGAGGAGTCCGTCGACCGGGTGATCGGCGGTCCGGCCCGCAAGAGCCGGATCATCTCCGAGAAGGAGAAGAAGATCACCGCGTACCACGAGGCCGGGCACGCCCTGGCCGCGTGGGCGATGCCGGACATCGACCCGGTCTACAAGGTCACGATCCTGGCCCGCGGCCGGACGGGTGGTCACACCCTGTCCGTGCCCGAGGAGGACAAGGACCTGATGACCAGGTCGGAGATGATCGCCCGGCTGGTGTTCGCGCTGGGCGGCCGTTCCGCCGAGGAACTGGTCTTCCACGAGCCGACCACGGGCGCGTCCAACGACATCGAGCAGGCGACCAAGATCGCCCGCGCGATGGTCACCGAGTACGGCATGTCCGCCCGGCTCGGCGCGGTCAAGTACGGCCAGGAGCAGGGCGAGCCGTTCCTCGGCCGCACGGCGGGCCGGCAGGCCGACTACTCGCTGGAAGTCGCGCACGAGATCGACGAGGAAGTCCGCGAGCTGATCGAGGCCGCGCACACCGAGGCGTACGAGGTGCTGAACACGTACCGCGACGTGCTCGACGCGCTGACGTTGGAGCTGATCGAGAAGGAGACCCTGCACCAGAAGGAACTGGAGCGGATCTTCGCCGCGGTCGAGAAGCGCCCGCGGATCACCAAGTTCAACGAGTTCGGCACCCGCACCCCGTCGGACAAGCCGCCGGTCAAGACCCCGGCGGAACTGGCCCGGGAGCGCGGCGAGCCGTGGCCGCCCGCGATCGAGGACACCCTGGACGACACGCGCGTCCAGGACGCGGTGCCGACGCCGCCGAACGGCAACGGCGCCCAGCCCCACCAGCCGGGTCAGCCGCAGCCGGGCCAGTACCAGCCGCAGCCGTACCAGCAGCAGGCGCAGCCGCACCAGCAACAGCAGCCGTACCAGCCGCAGCCGCACCAGCAACAGCCGTACCAGCCGCAGCACCCGTCGTCCGGTCCGCCGAACTACGGAGCGCCTCCCGGCTGGACCCCGGCCACGGTGCCCGGCGGCGCACCGCAGCCACCACCGTGGCAGCCGGAGCCGACGGACGCGGAAGCGGGCAAGCGGTCCTTCGACACGGACCCGGACAACCGCAAGTGACCGAGATCGACCGCACCTCGATCGACCAGGCCGGCCTCTCCGGAAACGGGGGGGCCGGTCTCGCGCGCCGACCCTTCGACCAGAAGCGCGCCGAGGACGCGGTGCGTGAGCTGCTGCTCGCGTGCGGTGAGGACCCGGACCGGGAAGGCCTGCGGGACACGCCGGCACGGGTGGCGCGGGCGTACCGGGAGCTGTTCGCCGGCCTCTACACCGACCCGGACAGCGTGCTGGCGAAGACGTTCGACGAGAGCCACGAGGAGTTGGTGCTGGTCACCGACATCCCGATGTTCTCGTTCTGCGAGCACCACCTGCTGCCGTTCCACGGCGTCGCGCACGTCGGGTACATCCCGAACGAGCACGGCCGGGTGACCGGCCTGTCCAAGCTCGCGCGGCTGGTCGACCTGTACGCCAAGCGGCCACAGGTGCAGGAGCGGCTGACGTCGCAGGTGGCGGACGCGCTGGTGCGGCGGCTCGAACCGCGCGGCGTGATCGTCGTGGTCGAGGCGGAACACCTGTGCATGGGCATGCGCGGCGTGCGCAAGCCCGGCTCGCGGACCACGACGTCCGCGGTGCGCGGGCTGCTGCGCAGCTCGGCGTCGTCGCGGGCGGAGGCCATCGAGCTGATCAGAGGACGTCTGCGGTGAGCGTGCCCAGGCCGGGGCACTGCGTGGTGATGGGCGTCCTGAACGTCACCCCGGACTCGTTCTCGGACGGCGGCCGGTACCTCGACGTGGCCGACGCGGTGGCGCACGGCGTGGCCATGTTCCGGCGCGGCGCCGACCTGGTCGACGTCGGCGGCGAGTCCACCCGTCCCGGCGCGTCGCGGGTGTCGGCCCCGGTGGAGGCCGCGCGGGTGGCGCCGGTGATCCGGGCGCTGGTCGCGCAGGACGTGCCGGTCAGCGTGGACACCACGCGGGCCGAGGTGGCGTCGGCCGCGCTGGAGGCGGGCGCGTCGATCGTGAACGACGTGTCGGGCGGTCTGGCCGACCCGGCGATGGCGTCGGTCGTGGCGTCGGCGGGTGTGCCGTACGTGCTGATGCACTGGCGCGGGCACAGCCGGCAGATGGACCGGCTGGCCGTGTACGACGACGTGGTGCGCGACGTGCGGGACGAGCTGAGCCGCCAGGTGGACGCCGCGTTGGCCGCCGGTGTGTCGTCGGACGACATCATCCTCGACCCGGGGCTGGGGTTCGCCAAGGACGCCACGCACAACTGGCAGTTGCTCAACGGGCTGGACGTCCTGCTGGACCTGGGTTTCCCGGTGCTGGTCGGAGCGTCCCGCAAACGGTTCCTCGGCACCCTGCTGGGTGATCGCAATCCGGACGGCCGCGAGAACGCGACCGCGGCGGTGTCCGCGTTGGCGGCGTTCGCCGGCGCGTGGGGTGTTCGGGTGCACGACGTGGACCGGTCCCTGGACGCGGTGGCCGTCGCGCGGGCGTGGAGGCGGGGGCAGGGCCATGACTGACCGGATTTCGCTGACGGGCCTTCGGGTCCGCGGGTTCCACGGCGTGTTCGAGCACGAGAAGCGGGACGGCCAGGACTTCCTGGTGGACGTCACCGCCTGGCTGGACCTGTCGAGGGCGGCGGCGACGGACGACCTGCGCGAGACGCTGCACTACGGCGAGTTGGCCGAGCGCGCGGCGGCGATCGTGGCGGGCGGGCCGTACGACCTGATCGAGACGGTGGCGGGCAAGGTCGCCGACGAGGTGATGACCGACCTGCGGGTGCGGGCGACCGAGGTGACGGTGCACAAGCCGTCCGCGCCGATCGCGCTCGCGTTCGGCGACGTGTCCGTGACGATCAGGCGGACCCGTGACTAGGGCGGTGCTGTCGCTCGGCTCGAACCTGGGCGACCGGCTGGGGTACCTGCGGCTGGCGGTGGACGGGTTCGCCGACGTGCTGGTGGCGGTGTCGCCGGTGTACGAGACGGCGCCGTGGGGCGTGACCGACCAGGACGACTTCCTCAACGCGGTGCTGATCGTCTCCGGTGACGTGGACGAGTGGGGCTGGCTGCGGCGTGGCCAGGCCCTGGAGCAGGCCGCGGGGCGGGTGCGCGAACGCCGTTGGGGGCCGCGCACGTTGGACGTGGACGTGGTCGCGGTCGACGGGGTCCTCTCCTCCGATCCCGACTTGCTCCTGCCTCACCCCGGGGCGCACGAGCGCGCGTCGGTGCTGGTGCCGTGGCTGGACGTGGAGCCGGACGCCGTCCTGCCGGGGCACGGTCCGGTGCGCGACCTGGTGGCCGGGCTCGACCTCGGCGGGGTCACCCGGAGGGTCGATCTACCGCTGGGGTGAGGAGCGGTGCGCACCGGCACTGCGGCGCGTGCACGGCGGGGTTAGCGTGGGCGCGGAGGTGGCGCGATGAGCAACGCGATCACTTACGACGCCGCGCGGCGGCGGATCATCAGCCTGGTCACCGGTGGCGATCCCGACGCGCCGGTCGAGGCCTGTCCCGGGTGGACGGTCAAGGACGTGGTCGCGCACCTCGCCGGAGGCCTCGGCGACTTCACCGAGGGCCGGTTCGACGGGGTCGAGGACGGCTCGTGGGGCGAGCGGCAGGTCCACGACCGGCGCAACCGGAGCATGGGCGACCTGCTGGTCGAGTGGGAGCGGAACTTCCAGGTCGCCGAAGGGCTGTTCGACTCGCCGATGGGCGCGGTGCTGATCGCGGAGATCGTCTCGCACGAGCACGACGTCCGGACGGCCCTGGGGCGACCCGGCGAACGGGACAACGTGGCGGTGCGCGCGGCGTTGACGCGGCCGTTGCAGGAAGTCGACAAGCGGCTGCGGGCCAAGCACCTGCCCGCGTTGCGGATCACGCTGGAGCACGGCGACCGGGTGCTGGGCGAGGGCGAACCGGCGGGTGCGCTGCGGGCGTCGTCGTTCGAGATGCTGCGGGTCCTGGGCGGACGGCGCAACGAAGACCAGATCCGGGCGATGGACTGGGACGGCGATCCGGGGCCGTGGCTCGGTGTGCTGCCGGTGCTCGGCAGGCGCGACACCGCCCTGGTCGAGTAGTTCGGGGACGATGGTGGGGTGAGGTTCACCAAACCCCGTGACCTGCTCGCCGCCGGACTCGTCGCGGGCCTGCTCGCGCACCTGCTGATCCGGCTCGCCTACGACACGCTCCCACCGCTGCCGACGTTCGCCGGGTTCACCCTGCTCGTGATCGCCGTGGTCAACCTGTGGCTGGCTTTCTCGCTGCGCGCGAGGATCCTGCGCAAGCGCGGCGCGCGTCCGGTGGAGCCGTTGACCGCGGCACGGGCGGTGGCGTTCGCCAAGGCGTCGTCACTACTCGGAGCGATCATGCTAGGAGGGTGGGCCGGCGTGCTCATCTACGTGCTGCCGGCGCGCGGGCAGTTCCAGGCGGCCGACAACGACATCGTCACCGGTGTCGTCGGGATCGTCTGCGCCGCGCTGCTGATCGCCGCCGCGTTGTGGCTGGAACGCTGCTGCAAGACGCCGGACGACCCGCATCTGGATCAATGAATACCGACACCGAGGTCTCAATCGGATAACTGACCGGTACGGTAGGCGCCATGACCGGGCGAGGCGCGTCGGAAGATGACGAGCAGCAGGATCGCGGTCGTGGCACCGGGCGACTACTGCTGGTAGCGGCTTTGGCGCTCGCGATGGGTGCCGCGGCGGTGCTGGTGCTGAGCGACAACGCCCGCTGGCTGCGGTTGGCCGTGGTCGCCGCGCTGTGGGCCGCGCTCGTCGGCGCGTTCCTCGCGGCCCGCTACCGCCGGCAGGTCGCCGAGCGCGTGCACGAGGTCGCGGACCTCCAGTCGGTGTACGAGCTGGAGCTGGAGCGCGAGGTCGCCGCCCGCCGCGAGTACGAGCTGGAGGTCGAGGCCGAGACCCGCAAGCGGGTGCAGGAGGAGGCCAGGGACGACCTGGACGCGCTGCGCGGCGAGCTGCGCACGTTGCGGGAGAACCTGGAAGCCCTGCTCGGTGGCGAGGTGCTGGTCGAACGGGTGGCGCTGCGCGCCGAGTCGACCCGGATGCGCGCCCTGTCCGACCACTCCCGGCTGATGGCGGTGGGTGACAAGCGGGTGATCACCGCCGGTCCCGCCGCGCCGGCCACGCCGAAGGCCGCGGACAAGCCGCAGAACGACCGCACCGAGTTGATCGAGCGGGTCACCGTCGACCGGGTCAGCGTCGAACGCTCGAACGTCGACACCGCGCGCAAGGACCAGGTTCGGCGCCCCGAACCGACCCGCCCCGAGCCCGCCCGGCGTGAGCAGTCCCAGCCGGCGCGCCGCGAGCCGGCCCGTGCCAACGCCCAGGCCCGCCCGACGCCGCCGGTGGTGGTGCGGCGGGAGGCGACGAAGCCTGATCCGACGGAACGGGTGAACCGGGACGTGGCGGCGCGGCTGGGTGCGCCGGTGCCGCCTCCCGCTCGTCCGGCGGAACCCGCGGAGCGGTCGCGGCCGGCCGAGACCTCGGGCACCGAGCACGCGGTGCAGCGGCGGAGCCGGGTGGCCGACCGGACCGAGATGATCAGCCGGGAGGCGTTGACCGAGGCGCCGGCGCGGCGGCCGGGACCCGTGCGGCCGGAGGGGACCGGCGAGCAGCGTGTGGTCCAGTCCACCGGTGAGCAGCGCGTCGTCGCTCGTCCGCAGTCGACGGGTGAGCAGCGGGTCGTGCCCCGTGCCGACTCGACCGGCGACCAGCGTGCGACGCCGGGCGACGTGCGCCGGCCGTCGACCGCGCGGGCCGAGCTGACCGGTGAGCACCGGCCGGTGGAGGTGCGGCGGCCGAGCGCCGGGCGGGCCGACCTGACGGGCGAGCACCGGCCGGTCGGACGTCCGGACGCGGTGGCCGAGCCGGCACGTCGACCGGTGCCCCAGGCGGGCCTGACCGGCGAGCACCGGCCGGTCGGCCGTCCCGACGCGGTGGCCGAGCCCGCGCGTCGACCGGCCGACCTGACGGGCGAGCACCGGCCGGTGGGTCGCCCTGACCCGATCAGCGAGCAGGTGCGTCGGCCGGTCGTCCGGGCCGAGCTGACCGGTGAGCACCGCCCGGTGCCCGCCGGTGAGCCGGCGCGTCGGCCTGCCGTGCGGGCCGAGTTGACCGGCGAGCACGTTCCGGTGACGGGTCGGCCGGCCCCGGCGGACCCGCCGTCGGCCTCCGCGACCTCGTCCGAGGGCCGCCGCCGGGCACCCGAGCCCACCGCCGGCGACGCGGGCGGGCGGCGTCGGGCCGACGACACGTGGGACTCGTGGGAGGACAGCCCGAAGCCGGCCGGTCGGCGCAGCGCGCCCGAGCCGGTCGAGCCCGCCGGCGCCCACGCGGACGGCAAGTCGGTCAGCGAACTCCTCGCCGCGCTCGGCGGTGCGGATTCGCCGCGCCGCCGTCGCCGCCGCGAGGACTGACAGCCGGAAGGCCGGACGGCTACTTGTCGATGTCCCCGACGACCACGGCGAACGACCCGAGCACCGCGGGCAGGTCGGCCACCTTCGTGCCCGGCAGCAGCGCGGACAGGGCCTGGACGTTGTTGAACGACGGCGTCCGCAGCTTCAGCCGCCACGGCGTCTTCTCACCCCGTGACGCCAGGTGGACGCCGGACGTGCCCAGCGGCGCTTCGACCCACGTGTAGACCGACCCCTCCGGCGCCTTCACGGCCTTGGGCAGGCGCAGGTTCACCGGCCCGGTCGGCAGCGCGTCCAGGCACCGGCGGGCGAGTGCGACGGACTGGTGGACCTCGTCCACCATGCCCCGCACGCGGGCGAGCGCGTCGCCCTCGGTCCGGACCACCGGGCGCACGTCGAGGTCCCGGTAGCCGGGCAGCGGGTCGTCGCGGCGCAGGTCGAAGTCGACCCCGGACGCCCGGCCGATCGGACCGGTGACGCCGAACGCGAGCGCGGCGTCCCGCGTCAGCACCCCGAGCCCGGCCAGTCCTCCCGGCGCCCCACCGGGGTCCACAGTGGACAGCACTTCGCGCACCCGGTCGGTCCAGCCGGCCGGCACGTCCTCGCGCAGGCCGCCGATCCGGTTGAACATGAAGTGGATCCGGCCGCCGGACGCTTCCTCCAGCACGGCCTGCACCGCGTCGCGGTCGCGGGCGCCGGTGATCGGCGCGAGGAACACCAGGTGCGCCATGATCCGGTTGAGCTCGCACAGCAGGACCCGCAGGGCATGGGCGCGCGGCGGCACGTCCATGCCGGTCATCCGCTCGACGGCCAGCGCGACGGCCAGCTCGTTGCAGAACGCGGCGAGCCAGTCGTGCCGGTTGGCCAGCGTCAGCACCTGCCGGTAGTCGCGCACCTCGAACAGCTTCTCCGCGCCGCGGTGCAGGTGCCCGACCAGCGGTTCGGCGGCCGTGATGACCTCGTCGTCCCGGACCGTCAGCCGCAGCCGGTACGCGCCGTGCGCCGACGGGTGCAGCGGGCCGAGGTCGACCACCCGGTCGACCCCCAGGTGCCGCGCACCGGCGCCAACGCCAACGGTGATCTCCACCCGTTCATGCTCGCACGGCCGCGCCGTCGCCGGAGGTGAGGGCTATTCGCGGGTGATGGCGAACAGAAAGCACCCGTGGGAAACGCTGCGGACCTGGATTTCGGCCACCTCCGGATTGTCGAGCAATGCGGTGACGCGGTCGTCCAGGGTTCCGGGCTGGGCGATTTCGCCGTCGTGGATGCGGCCTTCGGCGGTGTAGGCGCGGAGGGTTCGCGCGGCGTGGCGGAACGCTTCCGGGAACTCCGCGGTGCTCTTCGGGCCTTCGCACGGTTCGGCGTGCGCGAACACCGGGCCCACTTCCTCGTACGGTCCGACCCCGGCGGTCGGGGTGTACCGGAAAAGGATCAGCGGTTCGCCGGCTTCGGCTTTGCGCAGGCAACACCGCAGTGGCGCGCCGGCGGATTCCCGGTGCGACTCGTGGTGCCCGTCGACGGCCGCCCGCTCGCGCGCGCGGTCCAGCACATCGGTCGGTAGCGCGTGGATTCTCATGCCCTCGACCGTTGTCCGCGACGTCCCGCGCCGCCGGCGGTCTTCGGCCCTTTGAATGGCGGTCAGGGCTGCCACGGTGGCAAAGGCGGGAGCAGGGACGACACCGGCACACCCCGTCCGTGCAGGAGCCAGCCGAACGATCCCAGCCCGCCTTCCGCGCGCAGTTCCGCGATCCGCGACGCCCTTTCGGCCGCCGTCAGCCAATCCGCGCCGACACCGGCGTCCACCGTGCCGACCAATCCCAGGGCCGCCAAAGCGTCCCGTTGCGACACCAGCACCCAGTCACCACCGGCCGCCGCCGCGCACGCGTCCAGCGCGACGTGGGCGGTCAGGTCGCAGCTCCCGTCGAACACCGGCTCCACCCGCCGCCCGTCCCGGTACGCCGCGAACGTGCCGGCCGCGTACCGCCCCGCCGCCCGGTCGGCCAGCACGTGCCCGTAGTCCACGGCCAGCGCCGCACCGCGCACCCGCGCGACCGCGTCCGCCCACGCCACGTCCCGGGGAGCGCCGATCTCGGCCTGCCCGCCCTCGCCCACCGGCCACCACCGGTCCAGCCAGGGATCGGACACGGGGCCGGTGACCAACGGACAGGGCACCGCGTCCAGCCATTCGTGCCCCACGAGCAACCCGCACACCGAAGATGGCAGCGACGACGTCCACTCCACACCCGGCACCGACCGCGAGGGCCCCACGTCGACCGCCGTCACCACCAACCGCTCCGCGAGCGACCCCGAAGCCATGGACCGCACCGTCGCCGAGAGCTCCCCGCCGCCCGCACCCACGTCCACGAAGTCCAGCCGCGCGGGACGGCCGAGGCCGAAGTCCACCCGATCGAGCAGCACGAGCAGCGCTTCCGCCAGCTCAGGGCCTACGAGGGGCGCGGTGCGGAAGTGGTCGGCGGGCACCGCGCCGCGGGTGAAGAACCCCGACGGCCCGTACAACGCCTCCCGCCACAGGGCTTCCGAGTCCACCATCAGTCAAGTGTCCCTTTAAGGTTGCTCCCCGTGACCACTCCCGCCCGCAAGCGCGCCGACCAGCACCGCTGGACCGTGCTGCTCCCGGTGGTGGGCCTGATCGCGCTGGGCGTGTGCGGGCTGGTGCTCCTGGGCCTCGGCACGAGCAGCGTCGGCCTGCTGCCCATCCTGGTCGGCGCGCTCGCCGCGCTGGTGCCCGTCGTCGGCGTGATCAGCGCCTACCTGTGGGTCGACCGCTGGGAGCCGGAACCGGCGAAGATCCTGCTGCTGGCCTTCCTGTGGGGCGCGTGCGGCGCGACGATCACCTCGCTGGTGTTCAACCAGACCGCGCACGTGCTCGGCCAGCTGATCAACGGCGGTGACGGCAGCATGTTCGCCGCCGTGGTCGGCGCCCCGATCACCGAGGAGGCCGCGAAGGCGGCGTTCATCGTGGTGCTGTTCCTGCGCCGCCGGCAGGAGTTCGACGGCGTCGTGGACGGCGTGGTCTACGCGGGCGTGACGGCCGCCGGCTTCGCGTTCACCGAGAACATCTGGTACTTCGCCCGCGTCTTCTCCGACAGCGGGTTCGGCGACCTGAGCAGCGGCGTGATCGCGCTGTTCATCCTGCGCGGCGTGCTCTCGCCGTTCGCGCACCCGCTGTTCACGTCGATGACCGGTGTCGGGATCGGCATCGCCACCATCACCAGGAACCGGAAGCTGCGGATCGCCGCACCCGTCCTCGGCTACCTCGCGGCGGCCGGCCTGCACTCGCTGTGGAACTTCTCCACCACCGTCGGCACCGGCTCCACCTTCATCAACCTGTACTTCCTGATCATGGTGCCGATCTTCGCCGGCATGGTCCTGATGGTGGTCTGGCAGCGCCGCCGCGAGCAGCGGATCGTCGCGGGCCAGCTGCCGGACATGGCCGCGCGGAAGTGGATCGCGTCCAGCGAGGTCACCCTCCTGGCCAGCCTCCAGGGCCGCAGCCGCTGGCGGCGCACGGTCCGGCGCAAGGTCGGCGACGAGGCGGCCAAGGCGGTCGCGGGCTACCAGATCGCGGCCACCGAACTGGCGTTCCTGCGGCACCGCATGGCCAGCGGCACCGCGGGCCACGACGCCGACGAACGTCACTCGAAGCTGCTCGAAGCACTCGTCGTCGCACGTCAGGCGGCCGTCGAAGCGCCCGGGGCGCTGAAGGCCGCGGGTGGCGTTCGTCGCAGTTGAAGGTCCACCGCAACCCACCGGATTACGCTCGCGCCCGTCGTCCGGTACCCAGCCCAAGGGACTGGAACGCCGCCTGAAGGAGTACGTCGCATGGACGCGACCCCCCGCCCCGCGCGGCTGGCCGTCGGAGTGATCTCGGCCGGCCGGGTCGGTTCGGTGCTGGGTGCCGCGCTGGCCCGCGCCGGACACGCCGTGAGCGCCGTCGCCGCCGTCTCCCGCGACTCGCTGCGCCGCGCCGAAGACCTCCTGCCGGACGTCCCCGTGCTGCCGCCGCCCGAGGTCGCCGCGGCGGCCGACCTCGTGCTGCTGGCCGTTCCCGACGACGAGCTGCCCGGCCTGGTCCGCGGCCTCGTCGCCACCGGTTCGCTGCGCGCGGGGCAGATCGTCGTGCACACGAGCGGCGCGCAGGGCGTCGCCGTGCTGCGGCCTGCCGCTGAACTGGGCGCCCTGTGCGTGGCGCTGCACCCCGTCATGACGTTCACCGGCCGCGCCGAGGACGTGCAGCGGATGAACGCCTGCTCGGTCGGCGTCACCGCGGCCGACGGCGACGAGGTCGCCTGGAACGTGGGCGAGGCGCTGGTGGTGGAGATGTCCGCCGAACCGGTGCGCATCCCCGAAGCCGCCCGCCCGCTCTACCACGCCGCCCTCGCGCACGGCGCGAACCACCTGATCACCCTGGTCGCCGACTGCGCGGACCTGCTGCGCGGCGCGGGCATCGCGGACGCCGAACGGATGCTCGGCCCGCTGCTGTCCGCCGCGCTGGACAACGCCCTGCGGCACGGCGACCGGGCGCTCACCGGCCCCGTGGCGCGCGGCGACGTCGGCACCGTGGCCAAGCACCTGGCGGTGCTCGCCGGCCAGGACACCCTGCCCGCGTACCGGGTCCTCGCGCTCCGCACCGCGGCGCGCGCACAGGCCGCCGGACTGCTCAAGCCCGAACTGGCGTCCGACGTCCGCACCACTCTCGACGAGGAACAGGCATGACCAAGCCGCTCACCAAGGACGACTACGCGCCGAACGACGTGACGGTGCACCGCGACCCGGACCGGCTGCGCCGCGTCACGAGGGCGTTGAAGGCGGCGGGTCGCAACATCGCCCTGGTGCCGACCATGGGTGCGCTGCACGAGGGCCACCGGCAGCTGATCCGCGAAGCACACGTCATGCAGAACACCGTGGTCGTCGTGTCCGTCTTCGTGAACCCGAAACAATTCGGGCCGAACGAGGACTTCGGTCGCTACCCGCGCAGCTTCGAGTCCGATGTGGACATCTGCCGGGCGGAACGCGCCGGCATCGTGTTCGCGCCGTCGGTGGACGACATGTACCCGCCCGGCGGCACCGTCACGGTCGACCCCGGCCCGCTCGGCGACGAGCTTGAGGGCCAGTCGCGGCCCGGCCACTTCACCGGCGTGCTGTCCGTGGTGGCCAAGCTCTTCAACATCGTGCAGCCGACCTACGCGGTGTTCGGCGAGAAGGACTACCAGCAGCTCACGCTGATCCACCGGATGGCCCGCGACCTGAACTTCCCGCTGGACGTGGTCGGCGTGCCGACGGTGCGCGAGCCGGACGGCCTGGCGCTGTCCTCCCGCAACCGCTACCTGTCCGAAGAGGAGCGTTCCGCCGCGACCGCGTTGTCCGCCGCCCTGGTGGCGGGCGCGTACGTCAGCGGCCAGGGTGCGGACGCCGTGCTGAAGGCCGCGCGCGACACCCTCGCCGCGGTGCCCGGCGTCGACCTCGACTACCTGGAGCTGCGCGCGCCCGACCTCGGTCCGGCGCCGGAGAACGGCGACGCCCGCCTGCTGGTGGCCGCCCGCGTCGGCTCCACCCGACTGATCGACAACACCGCCGTGCTGCTCGGCACCGGTGACGAGTAAGGGGACCGCGATGTTCCGCACCATGCTCAAGTCGAAGATCCACCGGGCCACCGTCACCCAGGCCGACCTGCACTACGTCGGCTCGGTCACGGTGGACGAGGACCTGATGGAGGCCGCCGACCTGCTGGCCGGCGAGCAGGTCGCGATCGTGGACGTCACGAACGGCGCGCGGCTGGAGACCTACGTCATCCCCGGCGACCGCGGCACCGGCGTGATCGGCATCAACGGCGCGGCGGCGCACCTCGTCAAGCCGGGCGACCTGGTGATCCTCATCGCGTACGGGCAGATGGACGACGCCGAGGCGCGAGAGTACGAGCCGAAGGTGGTCTTCGTCGACGCCGACAACAAGGTCGTCGAGCTCGGCGCGGACCCGGCGCACGCGCCCGAGGGTTCGGGGCTGGTGAACGGGTCCACGACCGCGCAGCCGGAGGCGGTGGCGGCGGAGACCGAGGACGCGGCGGCGCTGGACGCGTTGATCCAGGCCGAGGACCAGTAGGCCGAGAACAAGGGGAGACCCGCAGTGCTGCTCGCCATCGACGTCGGCAACACCAACATCGTGCTGGGCCTGTACGACGGCACGGGAGCCGCCGCGGCGCTGGTCCGCGACTGGCGGATGCGGACCGACGCCCGGATGACCGCCGACGAGCTGGCGCTGACGATGCGCGGTCTGCTCGGCGAGTACGCCGACAAGATCACCGGCATCTCGGCGCTGTCCACCGTGCCCGCGGTGCTGCGCGAGCTGCGCGTGATGCTCGGCCGCTACTACTCCACCGTGCCCAAGGTGCTGGTCGAACCGGGCGTGCGGACCGGCGTCCCGCTGCTGGTGGACAACCCGAAGGAGGTGGGCTCGGACCGCGTGATCAACACGTTGGCCGCGCACCACCTGCACAGCACGGCGTGCGTCGTGGTCGACTTCGGCACGTCCACGAACCTCGACGTGATCTCGGCCAAGGGCGAGTTCCTGGGCGGCGCGCTGGCGCCCGGCATCGAGATCTCGGTGGACGCGCTGGCCGCGCGCGCCGCGCAGCTGCGGAAGGTCGAACTCGTCCGGCCCCGGTCGGTGATCGGCAAGAACACCGTGGAATGCCTCCAGTCCGGCATCGTCTACGGGTTCGTCGGCCAGGTGGACGGCCTGGTGCGCCGGATCGTGGACGAGCTCCAGCTCAGCGAGCCGGGTCCGGTCACGGTGATCGCGACCGGCGGTCTCGCGCCCCTGGTGGTGACCGAGTCGGCCACCATCCACTCGCACGTGCCGGACCTGACCCTGCTGGGCTTGCGCCTGGTGTTCGAGCGGAACATGAAGTAATCGGCGCCCGACGGCGGTCCGACGGCGGTCAGACGCGGCGCAGGCGTTTCACGTAGGTGGTGAGGGGCAGGTCGAACTCGCCGTCGGCGGTTTCGGGGCGGGACTTGAGGAACGCGAGCATCCGCGCGTTCAGCTCGGCCCGTTCGTCCGCCGCGATCACCAGCGCGTGCGAGTGGGTGTTGACCATCGCGAGCAGGGTCTCGGCGGTGCGCCGGTGCACGTGCTCGAACGCGGCCGGCGCCGGGTCGGTGAACAGCTCGTGCTCCGTCAGCGGGTCGAAGGCGAGCTCGTCCTGCGCGCTGACGCTGGAGCGGGCGGTCCGGACGAAGTCCGCGACCCACGGCACCGAGGTGTCGTAGTCGTTCCACAGCGCCGCGAGCACACCGCCCGGCCGCAGCACCCGCGCGATCTCCGGCAGCGCCCGTTCCGGGTCGAACCAGTGGAACGCCTGCCCGACCACCACCGCGTCCAGCGTGCCGTCCGGCAACGGGATCCGCTCCGCGGTGCCGGGCAGGGCGCGCACCGAACCGTGGTGGCGCACCAGTTCCGAGAGCATCGACTCGTTCGGTTCGACGGCCGTCACGTGGTGGCCCTCGGCGACCAGGCCGCCGGTCAGCTTGCCGGTGCCCGCGCCGAGGTCCAGCACGTCGCGCGGCCCTTCTCCCAGTGGTTCCAACGCCCAGCGGACGGCCGCGAGCGGGTAGTCCGGTCGGTGTTCCGCGTAAGCCGAGGCGTGCGCTCCGAAGGAGTTCGCCCGCCGGGTCCGCAAGTCATCTCCGGTCACCACCCAGAGCCTAGTGAGATCCGGTTCGTTTTCCCGAGTGGTCTTTCCGTACTCTTCCGCTTGTGCGCGCACAGCCCTGTCCGGTTCCCGTCACGGGTTCCGTCTCGGGTTCCGCGACCGGGGACGGTCTCCCCGTGCGGGTGCGGCGCATCGGGATCGGAGGCGGACGGCGGACGATGGCGGCGAAGAAGTTGCGCAGCCCGGACATGCGCGATCGGGCAACGCGACTCGTTGTCGGACCCGGTCGGTGAAGAAGTCACGTGCGAAACCACGGTGTCGACCTCGCAGTTCACCCTCGCGCGGTGGCCGGTCGATGAAGACTTTCCGCGATCGTCGCGGTACGGAATGCCACCGCTGTGGTGTGAATGGTCATCGGCCGGGCGCTGATGGCGCGCGCGGGTCTCGGTATCGGGGAGTGGATCCCCTTCACCCCCGTTCACGTCCGTTCGCCCTGAATGAGTAACTTCTCGGACTCCAGGCGGCGCATTCCGGGAGTTGTGCGCTAACCTGCACTCGCCAATGCTTTAGGTCGCGGTCGGGGAACACCGCGCATTCGAGTCCAGGAGGATACGCATGGCGCAGAAGGTCACCGTGACCCTGGTCGATGACCTGGACGGTGGGAAGGCAGAGGAGACGGTCGGCTTCGGATTGGACGGTGTGTCCTACGAGATCGACCTTTCCGCGGGCAATGCGGGCAGGCTCCGCGACGCTCTCGCCGACTTCGTCGCCAGTGCCCGCAAGGCGGGTGGCCGCAAGCGCGGCCCGGGTCGTCCGGCCGGTGTGAAGGCAGCGCGTCCCGCTTCGGCGGATCGTGAGCAGAACCAGGCCATTCGGGAGTGGGCGCGCAAGCAGGGCATGAAGGTGTCCGATCGCGGTCGCATCCCGGCCGAGGTGCTGGAGGCTTACCACCAGCAGGGCTGACGGGAGTCATTGCCGTGGTCCAGGCCACGGCAATTACGTCAATCGACGAAGGGGCGCCGGGATTCTCCGGTGCCCCTTGGTTGTTTTTCAGACGGGGTGCCCCGAGGGCAACCCCTGAAATGAAGATCCTTTTCACAGAGTACTACGGGTGTTCATGAGTTTCGCTCGGACGCGGTCGTCGGCACGGAGTGTGCCGAGCGGTGACCTGACAGTGTTCGGTTAGGCTTGCCTCACCAAGTCGGGTCGCCGTGGGAGGAGCAGCACCTTGGCCCTCCGCACCACCCGCCTGCTGCTGCTCGTAGGGCTCCTCATCCTCGTCTCGCTCGCCAGCGTGGCCATCGGCGCGAAACCCATTCCGCTCGGTGACGTCTGGCACGCGCTGACCGCACCGACCGGGCTGGAGAACGACCTCGTCGTCCGCGAGTTGCGGGTGCCCCGCACGTTGCTCGGCGTCGCCGTGGGCATCGCACTCGGTCTCGGCGGCGCGCTGATGCAGGGCCACACCCGCAACCCGCTGGCCGACCCGGGCATCCTCGGCGTCACCCAGGGCGCCGCTTTCGCCGTCGTCCTCTCCATCTACACGCTGGGCGTGACCAGCCTCTACGGGTACGTGTGGTTCGCGTTCGCCGGTGCGCTGGTGGCCAGCGTCGTGGTGTTCCTGCTGGGATCGGGCCGATCCGGGCCGACGCCGGTGACGTTGGCCCTGGCGGGTGCGGCGGTGAGCGCGCTCATGCACGGGCTGGTGTCCGCGCTGGTGCTGCTCGACCGGCAGAGCCTGGACGCGTTCCGGTTCTGGCAGGTCGGCGGGATCGCCGGGCGTGACGTCGCGGTGCTGTGGCAGGTGCTGCCGTTCCTGGTCGTCGGGCTGGTGCTGGCGGCGGTCAACGCGGTCGGGCTGAACGCGCTGGCGCTCGGTGACGACGTGGCCCGGTCGCTCGGGCAGCGGGTGGCGTGGACCAGGGTCGTGGGGGTCGTCGCGATCACCCTGCTGGTGGGCGGAGCGGTGGCGGTGTGCGGGCCGATCGGGTTCCTCGGGCTGGTCGTGCCGCACGCGGCGCGCGCGTTGACCGGGCCGGACTACCGGTGGCTGCTGCCGTTCTCGGCGGTGATCGGCGCGATCGTGCTGCTGGTCGCGGACATCGTCGGACGGGTGGTGGCGAGGCCGGGCGAACTGGAGGTCGGCGTCGTGATGGCGCTGGTCGGCGCGCCGTTCTTCGTCGCCCTGGTGCGGCGGCGGAAGCTGGTGAAGCTGTGACGGGGTTCCGGCTCGGACCGGTGTCCGGCGCGCTGCGGTGGCGGCCGTTCGCGGTGGTGGTAGTCGGGCTGGGGCTGCTGGTGCTCGCGGCGGCGGTGAGCGTGGCGCGCGGTGACTTCCCGATCCCGCTGGCGCAGGTGTTCGACGTGCTCACGGGCGGCGGGCAGCGCGGGCAGCGGTTCATCGTGCTCGACCTGCGGCTGCCGAGGGCGTTGACGGGGGTGTTCGTCGGCGCGGCGCTCGGGGTCGCGGGGGCCGTGTTCCAGTCGATCGCGCGGAATCCGCTGGCGAGCCCGGACATCCTCGGCGTGACGTGGGGTGCGGGTGCCGGTGCGGTCGGCGTGATCACGTTCGGCGGGTCGCTGGGCGTGGTCGGCGGGACGATGGCGGAGGTCGGCGTGCCGTTGGCGAGCCTCGCCGGCGGGCTGCTGGCCGGGCTGCTCGTGTACGGGCTGGCGTGGCGGCGGGGGATCGAGGGGTTCCGGCTGGTGCTGGTGGGCATCGGTGTCTCGGCCGTGGCGAGCAACTTCACCCACTACCTGCTGACCGTGGGCGACGTCACGGACGCGTCGCGGGTGATGGTGTGGATCACCGGCAGCCTGAACGGGCGCGGGTGGGAGCACGTCGTGCCGGTCGGGGCGGCGTTGGCGCTGCTGATCCCGGCGATCCTGGTCGGGACGCGGCTGCTGGGCGCCCTCCAGTTCGACGACGACACCGCGCGCGGGCTCGGGGTGCGGCTGAACGGCGCGCGGAGCGTGATGCTGCTGCTCGGGGTCGTGCTGGCCGCCGTGGCGACCGCCGCCGCCGGTCCGGTCGCGTTCGTGGCGCTGGCGTCACCGCAGATCGCGCTGCGGCTGGCCGGCACCGCCACGCCGCCGCTGCTCGGGTCGGCCGTGGTCGGCGGGCTGCTGGTGGTGGTGTCGGACCTGGTCGCGCGGCTGGCGTTCGGCGGGTTCGAGCTGCCGGTGGGTGTGGTGACGGCCGTGCTGGGCGCTCCTTATCTGATGTACCTGCTCGTCCGCAGTCGCCGGGAGGCACGGGTATGACCGCTGTTCGGCTCCAGGCCCAGTCGCTGTCCGTCGGGTACGGGGAGCGGCTGGTCGTGTCCGGGCTCGACCTGGACGTGCTGTCCGGTTCGGTGGCGGCGGTGATCGGGCCCAACGGGTGCGGCAAGTCGACGCTGCTGCGCGCCCTCGGGCGCCTGCTGCCGGCCCGGTCCGGCGCGGTGGTGCTGGACGGCAAGCGCATCGACCGGACGCCCACCCGTGAGGTGGCGAAGGTGCTGGCGATGCTGCCGCAGGCGCCGCAGGCTCCCGAAGGGCTGACCGTGGCGGAGCTGGTCGCGCGCGGCCGGCACCCGCACCAGGCGTGGTACCGGCAGTGGTCGCCGGAGGACGAGGCGGCGGTGGCGTCGGCGCTGGAGATGACCGGCATGGACGGGTTGGCGGACCGGACCGTCGACGAGCTGTCCGGCGGTCAGCGGCAGCGGGCGTGGATCTCGATGGCGCTGGCGCAGGGGACCGACCTGCTGCTGCTGGACGAGCCGACGACCTACCTGGACCTGGCCCACCAGATCGACGTGCTGGACCTCGTGCAGCGGCTGCACCGCGAGTTCGGACGGACCGTCGTGATGGTGCTGCACGACCTCAACCTGGCGGCCCGGTACGCCGACCGGCTGGTGGCGATGAAGGACGGCCGGATCGTGGTGGAGGGCCCGCCCGCGGACGTGCTGACCGAGGCCAACCTCCTGGACGTCTTCGGCCTGGACGCCCGCGTGGTCCCCGACCCGGTCTCCGACACGCCGCTGGTGATCCCGATCGGCCACCGCCACCGTTCGCCGGCACGTTCCGAGCGTTGAACTCGGGGGTTCGGAACGTAGGACACGGGTGTTCCGAAGGTACGACTCACGCGTTCTGAACGTAGGACTCTCGGGGTTCGCAGACGCGGGGGCAGGTGGAGCAGGCGGCGGCGTCCGGCAGGGCGTAGTGGAAGCAGCAGCTCTCGCGGCGCCTGGTCCAACCGGTGTCGGTGGCCTTCAGCGTGGACGCCGAGGTGAACGGGTCGAGCTTGGCCGGCAGCAGCAGCGCCGCGTCCACCACGCCGCCCGTCTCGTCGCCGCACAGCTGCCCCGCCGTCCACGCCGCGCTGTCCAGCGCGTCCGTGGCCGCCGCCCACAGCATCCGCCGGCCCAGCCGCACGGTCGACCCGAACGATCCGACGAACTGCGCGCTGTGCGCCGCGAAGCGGGCCCTCAGCAACGCCGCCAGCGCGGTCTCGTCGGTCACTGCGGTCGCGCCGGGGTGGTGCGCCGCCGGGTCGTCCGGCAGGCACGCGAACTCGTCCGACAGCAGCGCCACGCCGACCACGTGCGGACGACCCTCGGGCGCCAGCCGGATCGCGATGTCGGAGGGCCGCAGCGACGGCACCCGCCGCGCGCCGTGGAACAGCAGTCCGCCGAGCACGCCCACCACGTTGAGGTACCAGGTCATGACGTACCCGGCGGTGGTCCGCTCCGGCGCCTCGCCGTACTGGTCGCGCAGCCACTCGGCCAGCTGCTCGCGCCACACGTCGAACCGCTCCGGCTCGCTGACGAACTCCGAGCACACGACCCAGTCGCCGCGGTCGGCGGGAAGCCCGAACCTGGCCTCGAAACCCTCGTACAGCGACACCCGCGCAAGGGACTCGGCGAGCGGCGTCGCCGCGTCGCACTCCGTCTCCCACACAGGTACGGTCGTCACCAGAAGGTCCTCGTCGGGTCGCTCGGGTTGAGGTTTGCCTTACCTTAGCAAGGTAGGCCTAACTTGCACCGCTGTGGTGACCCCGGTCACCCCCGATGACGCCGAACGGCTGAATGTTCGCGTTGAGCGGACAACACCCGATCCGTGGAATCTGCCAGCTAGATCACGCGTTGATACCGATGTCAGAGATCCCCGAAGACGACTGCCTGCGATCGGGAACTGAGAGTGTCGGGGCTGACGACTACAGTGGTCCCACGGTGCCGCGCTCTCCACGGTCAGCCAGACGGTCGGCCAGGGGTGAGCCCGAGGACCGCCGGCGCAGCAGTCAGGGAGTGCGAATGTTCGAAAGGTTCACCGACCGCGCGAGGCGGGTGGTTGTCCTGGCCCAGGAAGAGGCCAGGATGCTCAACCACAACTACATCGGCACCGAACACATC
>NZ_JNXC01000042.1 GCF_000716595.1 Saccharothrix sp. NRRL B-16314 | reverse complement strand
GTGCCGGTGTTCTTGGTGGTGGTCTGGTGCACGCTGCCGGTGTCGCTGGGCCACGAACCACTGCCGTCACCGCCACCACCCGGAGTCGTGGTCGTGGTGCTGCTCGTCGTCGGGGTCGTGGTGGACGTGGTGGTCGACGACGAGGTGGACGAACTGGTGGAGGTGGACGTGGGCGACCCGGTGCACGTCACGCCGTTCAGCTTGAACGAGGTCGGCGCCGGGTTGGAGCCCGACCACGAGCCGTTGAACCCCGGTGTCACCGACGCGCCCGTGCCGAGGGAGCCGTTCCAGCTCGTGTTCCGCACGGTCACCGTGCTGCCGGACTGGCTGAACTCGCCGGACCAGCCCTGGTCGACGCGCTGTCCCGCGCTGAACGCCCACTCCAGGGTCCAGCCGGACACCGCGTCACCCAGGTTGGTCACGGTGACGTTGGCGCCGAAACCGCCGTTCCACTGGCCGGCGACCACGTAGTCCACCCGGCACCCGACCGCCGCACTGGCCGTCGGGCCACCGGCCACCACCAGCGCCGCGGACATCGCCGTCACCGACGCCACGGCGGACACCGTGGCGGCCCATCGGGCGGATCTGCTCTTGCGCGTGCTCATCCAAGTCTCCTCATGCTCTGGATCGGGGTGGACAGGTTCAGATCCGGGCGCCCAGCTGGGCGTGGTTCCTCGGCTGGAGGAACGTCGACGGTCGGATGTTGCCGGCGGAGTCGCGGGAGCCGGTGATGGTGGACGCGCTGGTGCTCGCCAGGTCCGAGTCGGACCAGGACGACTTGATGTCCCAGGAGTTGCCCGAACCGGTGGAGCTGCCCAGCGAGACCGGCTTGGCGTTGCCGACGGCCAGGTTCGCGGTCAGCCTCGACTGCGAGCGGTCGACCGTGAAGCCGTTCTTGGCGTTGCGCCACGCGGTGTTGCGGGTCAACGAGGTCGCGCCGGGGTTGCCGTTGTCCACGAACCCGCCGGCGGCGTTCTTGAACGACATGTTGTTGGTCAACGCGTGCGCGACCGCCGGTGCGGGGTTGCCGCCGCCGAGCTTGAACCCGTTGCCGTCACCGGAGAAGTCGGGCAGGTTCCACCGGTTGTAGCCGTTGCCGTGGGCGATGCTGTTCTCGATGCGGATCGGCGAGGCGAACAGCCAGGCGTCGAAGCCGTCGTCGACGTTGTTCCACAGCCGTGCGCCGCGCACCACGTTGCCGGTGCCCGAGCCTTCCTTGATGGCCAGGCCGTCCGCGCTTTCGCCGTTCTTGCGCGGGTCGCGGTTGCCGTGGCTGTCGAGGTTCAGGATCAGGTTGTTCGCGGACGCGCCCTGGAGCTGGAACCCGCTCTCGTAGTTGTCCCGGGTGACCAGCCGCTCGAACACGTTGTCGTTGCACCCGGCGCAGTAGTACGCGTACGGGCCGCGGATGATCTCCAAACCCGAGACGTGCCACCAGGACGCCTCCTGGTGGAACACGCCGCGCTCGTCACGCGGGATGCTGCCGCCGACCGGGGTGTGGCTCGCGGGCAGGGCCTCACCGTCCACCACGACCCGTTCACCGGGGTAGTTGGCCAGCCGGATCGGCCGGCCGGGTTCGCCGCTCTTGCGGATCTGGATGTTCGTCATGACCGCGTACGTGCCGCCCCGGACCAGGATCGTGGCGCCGGGAGTGGTGAGGTCGACGGCCTTCTGGATGGACTTGAGCGGTCTCTCGACCGTGCCGGGGTTCGAGTCGCTGCCAGTGCCCGCCACCACGAAGGTGGGGTCGGCGGCTTGCGCCGGCGCGGGGGCCAGGGCGAGCAGTGCGGCGGCCGTCGTGAGAGCAATCGTTGATCTCATGCGTCCTTCATCCTACTTGCGGGCAGAATTCCCCAAGATGTTCTGGGAGCGCTCCCAGGGAGGTTAACGCAACGGTTTCGAATCAGGCAAGAAAATTCATGGACGTGAATCTTTCCTGTTTTGCCGGGAGGTCGGCGCGCCTTGTTCGCATACTTGAACAAGGCGGTCCGAATGAAATCTCCGCGTGGTTCGCAATACGCATTACGGCTTGGCGGGTGGCCGGCCATGTGTCGGGGAAGGCCGACCCGGCTACCCCCGTGGCATCGGTTCTCGCCGAGCACGGGAGGTGGACCATGTCCAGCCCGGAAAGCCTGGAAGGCGAGCTGGGGCGCGACGCGGTGGTCGTGGGGTTCGACGGCTCGGAGCGGTCGCGGCAGGCCGCGCACTGGGCGGCACGCGAGGCGGTGAGCCGAGGGCTGCGCCTGGTCGTCGTGAACGCACTCCGCGGGCCGTTCCCCGAGGTGCTGGTGACCTCCTTGTCCATGCCCCTGCCGCAGTTGGTCGACGAGGCCGCGGTGCGCGCCTACACGGACGAGCACCTGGCCGAACTCGCCGACGAGTGCGTCCGGATCGCACCCGGCCTGGACGTGGACACCCGCGCGTTCGACGGACATCCCGCCGCCGTGCTGGGCGAGGTCGCCCGGAACGCGGCGCTGCTGGTCGTGGGCTCGTCCGGCGCCACCGGCCTGGCCAGGCTGTTCGCCGGCTCGGTCACGGCGGACCTGGCGCACCACGCCACCGGAACGCTCGTGGTGGTCCGGGAGACCGGTGCGGAGGGCGGCCACGTGGTCGTCGGCGTGGACGGGTCCGACCCGAGCTACCTCGCGGCCGACTTCGCCGTGGACTTCGCCGCCCGCCACGACCGCCCGGTGGTCGCCGTGCACGCCACCACCGGCCTCCCGGTCGACGCGATGGCCCCTGGTGGGGCGTGGGGTCAGGGCCTGGGCCTCGGGCTCGACGCCGAACAGCTCCGGACCTCGGCGGACGCCCTGATCGTCAAGTCCCTCGACGGACCGCTGGCACGCCACCCGGAGGTGCGGGCGGAACGGCTGGTGTCGTTCGCGCGGCCCGCCCAAGCCCTGGTGGAGGCGGCGGAAGGCGCCGCGCTGCTGGTGGTGGGCAGCCACGGCCACGGAGCGGTGCGCCGCGCGCTGCTCGGCTCCGTCAGCCACGCCATGCTCCACCACGCCCACTGCCCGCTCGCGCTGGTGCACGGCGCCCGACAGCCGCACTGAACCCACACCCGGTCGATCACACGGCTTCGCCCGACTCCCGTCGGGTACCGGCGGTGATCTCGGCGCCGGCGTTACCGCAGGTGTTCGTGCTGCTGCTCGGCATCGGCGAGACGTCGTAGACCGCTACGAGGCCGCCCGCAGTGGGTCTTCTCCGCCGCACTGCACGCCTGACGCTCCCTGCTCGCCGCCCCTGGCGGGAAGCGCCTCGTCGGTAGCGCCGTGTCAGTCAGGCGTTCGGGTCGAACGGGATGCCGCTCGGCTTGGCCAGGCCGAGGTTGTAGTGGAACGCGCTGTCCTTGATCGCCAGGCTCGCGCTGCCGAAGTCCGCGTTCACCAGGACGTCCCGGACGCCGGAGGGGAAGTGGTCCCAGCTCACCAGGTCCGGGTACTGCCAGGCGCGGTAGTGGTTCTCCGGCTGCTCGGTCGCGCCCGCGAGGCGGAAGCAGTGCGTGCTCGCGCCGTCCTTGTGGTAGACGATCTTGGGGTGCGTGCCGTCCCATGCGACCTGGGAACGCGGGTAGGTCGAGTATCGGCCGTGCGCGGACGTCGAGACGTACTGCGCCTGGTCGCCGCTGACCCACACGATCACGTGCTCGATGTCGTGCCGGTGACCGCAGCAGTCGATCAGCGGCACGGCCTGGTCCTTCTCGAAGTACAGGTCGTAGAGGTACGCGCACCAGCCGTTGTTGCACTTGGAACGCGAGTACGAGTTCGTGTTGTCCAGGTCGGACTGGTCGCGGCACTGGCCGTTGAGGGCGCCCGAGTTCTTCAGGCCGGTGGCCAACGCCCCGGTCGGCGAGATCGCCGGGGTCGGGTAGCAGCCGTCGGTGTCGTAGTCGAACGCGGGCTGCCACTTGGCGTCCGCGGCGGCCGAGGACGCCGGCAGCGCGCGCGGGGGTTCTGCCCACGCGACCGCGGGAACGAGCGCCGTGAGCAGAGTCGCGCCCACCAGCGCGCCCAGCAGTCTCACGGCGGTCCGCCTCGCACTGGTGCGGGGAGTGCTACGGGGCTGGTCCGTCAACTGGGCGGTCAACTGGGCGGTCACGACGGCACTCCATCCGGTGTCGACTGGACGGCGGCGGAACCGGCCGCTGACGCGGAGATCATCGACCGGCACCGAAGGGTCCCGGCACGGGCTCGACCCCGTCAACCCGCCGATGGTCGGTTCGAGGCGAACAGGCGACTAACAGCTGCGGACCTACTGCCGATGGGGAGACGATCGAGACCTGCGGAGACATCGGCGTTCTAGTGAAACTCCGCGCGGGTGGAGCGGTTCATCCCGACCCGTGGGGTAGCGGTTGCCGGAGCAGGTGGCGGCAGTCGCCAGGGCGCGGGTGTGTCAAGGGAGGCGGATCGGGATCACCACCCGGTGTCATCGAGGTGCGTCGGCCTCGCCCGAACCACCGCTCGAACCACCGCCCGGTTCACCGCAGTCGGCCCCGCGTAGGGCGCGTGGTGGTAGGAAGGCTGGGTGAGCAACTTGGATGACGAGGCCGGGCTGCGGCTCGCGCAGGACGAGGTCGTGTCGCTGGCCAGCGAGCTGATCCGGATCGACACGACCAACACGGGGGATCCGGCCACGGTCGTCGGGGAGCGCGCCGCCGCCGAGTGGGTGGCGGAGAAGCTGGGCGAGGTCGGCTACGAGACGACCTACGTCGAGTCGGGCGCCAAGGGCCGCGGGAACGTGGTCGCCCGGTTGGCCGGCGCCGACCCCTCACGGGGCGCGCTGCTGGTGCACGGGCACCTCGACGTGGTGCCCGCCGACGCCTCCGAGTGGTCCGTGCACCCGTTCTCGGGCGCGGTCCAGGACGGGTACGTGTGGGGCCGCGGCGCCGTCGACATGAAGGACATGGTCGCGATGACCCTGGCCGTCGCGCGGCGCTTCAAGCGGGAGGGCGTGGTGCCGCCCCGGGACATCGTCTTCGCGTTCCTGGCGGACGAGGAGGCCGGCGGCCTGTTCGGGGCCAAGTGGCTGGTGGACAACCGGCCGGAGCTGTTCGAGGGCGTCACCGAGGCCATCAGCGAGGTCGGCGGCTTCTCCATCACGATGAAGGACGACGTCCGCGCCTACCTGGTGGAAACCGCCGAGAAGGGCATCCGGTGGCTCAAGCTCCGGGTCCGCGGCACGGCCGGCCACGGCTCGATGATCCACAACGACAACGCGGTGGCCAAGCTGGCGGCGGCCGTCACGAAGCTGGGCGAGCACCGGTTCCCGCTCGTCGTGCGGCCGTCCGTGCGGGAGTTCCTGGACGGCGTCTCGGAGATCACCGGGCTGGAGTTCCCCGACGACGACATCGAGGGCTCCATCGGCAAGCTCGGCGCGCTGTCCCGGATGATCGGCGCGACGCTGCGCGACACGGCCAACCCGACCATGCTCTCCGCCGGGTACAAGGCGAACGTCATCCCGTCGCTCGCCGAGGCCACGGTGGACTGCCGGATCCTGCCGGGCCGCGAGGAGGCGTTCGACCGCGAGCTGGCCGAACTGCTCGGCCCGGACGTGGAACGCGAGTGGCTCGGGCTGCCACCGGTGGAGACCACGTTCGACGGCGCGCTGGTCGACGCGATGACGGCGTCGATCACGGCCGAGGACCCCGGCGCGAAGGTGCTGCCGTACATGCTGTCCGGTGGCACGGACGCCAAGTCCTTCCAGCAGCTCGGCATCCGCAACTTCGGCTTCGCCCCGTTGAAGCTGCCCGCCGACCTGGACTTCTCCGCCCTGTTCCACGGCGTGGACGAGCGCGTGCCGGTGGACGCGTTGCAGTTCGGCGTCCGCGTGCTCGACCGGTTCCTGCGCAACTCGTGACCGATCGGGTGCCGCCCGCGCGGGTGGGCGGCACCCGGTCGTGGCGACCGCACTAATCGTGCGAATCGTCGGTTCACATTCGTCCGATCGAATGCACGACGGGCGTTTTGCGCGGACGCCCGGAACCCGCCGCCTCGATACTGCTCGGATCGATTCCGACAGGAAGAGGCGAAGGTGAACGATCCTCTCTTTCGCGGTGTCCACGTGCTGCTGTCCGTGATCAGGGACCTCGTGAGCCGGCCGAGGTGGCGTCCGCGCCGCGGCCGGGACGGGCTGCGCGGCGACCGCCCGCTCCCGCTGCTGTGCCTGATCCGCGATTCCGGGCGGAACGACGTGCTGGACGCGTTGTCGACCCGCCTCGGACAGGCCGGCACGCCGCGGAAGCGGAAGGTGCTGTCCGTCCTCGTGCAGGCCGACCAGGCCGAGGCGGACGCCCGGGACTGCTGGTCGGGGGTCGGCCGTGAGGTGCCCCTCCTGCCGCTGCTCGACGTGCTGCACCGCCGGCTGCTGATCGACCGGTTCGGCCACGACCGGCTCCGGTCGTTCCGGCACTACCGGCTGGTCGACTGGCTCACCGGCCACTCCCTGCGGCCCGGCAGCCGGCGCGACGACCGGGCGGTCACCGAGTTGCTCCGCGACTGGTACGCGGCGGCGGACAGCCCCGCCGAAGCGGAGCAGCGCACGGCGGTCGGGCAGGCCGCCCAGTCCCTGTGGCTGCGGGTGCTGGTGCTGGCCCTCACCGTCTGGAACCGCCCGCTGCGCTTCTGGCTCTGGGTGCACGGCGTGCCGCTGATCGGCCGCGAACCGCGCTGGCTGATGCGCCAACCGTTCATGGTCCCCAGGCACTCCACCGCCTTCACCGGGTTCGCCGAACGGCTCACCGCGGGCAGGCGGGGCGAGGAGAACCCGGAGCACCTGAAGAAGCTGCTGGTGCACGCGTTCCTGCAAGACCTCCGGTCGGCGTACCGGCCACGCGGCCTGCGACTGCGGCGGTGGCAGCGCACGGCGTACACGGTCGTCCTGCTGGACGGCGTCACCGAGGAGAACGGCGGCTGGGAATTCCTGCGGCTCGTCAACGACGTCCGCAACGAGTCGACCGAGCACGACCCGCTGCTGGTGATCGCCACCGCGGCGGAGAAGCCGCACGACCTCCAGGCCGACCGGCCACTGGTGCCGGTCAGCCGGATCAAGGGCGAGCTGGACTTCTGGTGGGACGGGCTGCCCGGACACCGGCAGTCGCTGCGCCCGGACGCGAGGTTCGTCTTCGCCCGGCTGCCCGCGCAGGTCGGCGCCGACGCCGCGCTCAGCCAGGACGACGACTCGGCCTGGCCCGACCTGGGTGACATCCAGCCGCGCAAACCACCGCTGCCCGCCCGGAAACCGGTCGTCGCCGCGGTGCTGGGCGCGGTGCTCGTCGCCGGGTTGCTGACCGGTGGCCGCTGGGGGTACGTGCGGGTGGAGAAGGACTGCCTGCCCGACCCGAGGGCGGGCGTCGCCGTCCGCTGGGTCGCCGACATCGAGACCTGCATCGGCTACAGCGACGACGAGGCGCACGTCTTCGGCCGCGACGAACGGCTGAAGGCGGTGCAGCTCGCGATCTTCGACCTCAACGCGGAAGCCGAGCGGCTGCACGAGGAGAACCCCGACCGGGTCCTGGCGAGCCTGGTCTACTTCGCCGACGTGACCCACCCGAAGTCCGATCCCGGCGCCGACGACTCCGTCTCCGAAGAGCTGGAAGGGCTGCTGATCCGCCAGGAAGCCCAGAACAAGACCAGCACGTCCGAGCCGCTGCTCCGGGTGATCGTGGCCAACGGCGGCGACGAGATGGAGGCCGCCCGCACCGTCGTCGACGAATTCCTCGAACCCCTGCTTGCCGCCGACCCCACGGTCCTGGGCGTCGTCGGCATGGGACTGACGGTGCCGGCCACCGAGAGCGCCATCGGCGCGCTGGGCGACCTCGGCACGCCGGTGCTGGCGACCTCGCTGACCGGTGAGGGCCTGGGCGACCTGTCCCCGCTCTACTTCCAACTCGTGCCGGGCAACCAGGTGCAGGCCGAACTGGTCGCCGCCTACGCCAGGGCCGAGCGCAAATCGGTCACCGTCTACCACCCGCCGCTGACCGACAACTACCTCAGGAGCCTGGTCGGGAAACTGGCCACGGCGCTCGGCGGTGAGCACGCCGCACAGCCGTGGGAGAACAACGTCGGCGCGGTCGCCATCTCCTGCGGTGAGGACGAGATCGCGTTCTACGCGGGCCGGGAAGGGGATTTCGCCGCGTTCCTGAGCGCGGTCGTCCACCAGTGCGACGACCGACGCCCGATGGTCATCGGCGACGACACCGTCTCGCGGTTCGTCGCGCAGAGCAGCCTGCGGCTCAAGAACGAGTTCAACGACATCGCCGTGTCGTTCGTGTCGATGGGCTCGCGCGTCGTGCTGGCCGGACCGGACTGCCTGAAGAAGGGCAATCCCGACGTGCCGGACGCCTCCCGTGACGCCGAGCGTTCCCTCGTCGCGTTCTGCACCGGGCACCACACGGTGCGCAAGAGGGTCACCGGACCCGGCCGGGTCGCGGAACTCGCCCGCTTGCTCGACGAGCCCGAGGACCGGATGCCGTGGCCGGGGGAGCGGATCGGGCTCGCCTACGACGCGGCCAGCCTCTTCGTGCAGGCGGTGCGGGAGAACCTGGACCGGAACCGGGTGCGCAACCCGGACGGGTCGGCGCCGTCCACCGCACCGGAACACCGCGTGCACCGGGCCGCTGTCGCCCAGGAGCTGCGCGAGCCGAACACGTTCAGGGGCGCCACCGGCCCGATCGACTTCGCCGAGTCACGCACCGGCCGGACCCGGCCGCTGGCGATCCTGACCATCGCCGACATCTACGACCTCGACCAAGTGCCGACGTGCACGTACGAGATCACCATGCCGGCGGGCGAGTCGGTGGAACCGCCGCGGGGCACTTCGGACTGCTGACCCCGGGGATTGACGCCGGGCCGCAGGGTTGGCATGGTCTGTACCAGTGTGAGAGCGCTCTCAACGACTTGCCTGGGCGCGTGGCCACTCCTGCGCGGCCCCGCGCCTCCCTGTGGACAAGGAGGACTGCGTGCGCATGACAACGTTGACAAAGATGAGTGTGGCCGCCGCGCTGGCGATGAGCGGACTGGTGGTCGCACCGGCCGCCCAGGCCGCGCCGGCCGCACCCCCGTCGGCACAGCTGTCGCCGGGGCTGGTGTCCTCGATGCGGGCCGCGTTCGGGCTCACCGAGCAGCAGGCCCTGGTCAGGATCGACCAGGAGGCCAAGGCCACCTGGCAGGCGCCGTCCGCGCGCGCCGCGGCCGGCTCGTCGTTCGGCGGGAGCTGGTTCGACCAGGACAAGGGCGTGCTGGTGGTCGGCGTGACCGACCCGGCAGCGGCCGAACGGGTCCGGGCCACGGGCGCCGAAGCCCGCCTGGTCGGCCGGACCGCCGCCGAACTGGACCGGCTCAAGGACCGCGTCGACGCGCTGTCCGCGGCGGGCAAGGTCCCGTCGGCGGTCACCAGCTGGCACCCGGACCCGCGCAGCGGCGCGGTCGTGGTCGACGTCCAACCCGGCGTGCAGACTGCGGCGGTCGCGGAGTTCCTCGCCGCCGCACGGGAAGCCGGCCCGGTCGAGGTGAACACGAAGGGCGTCACCGCGCCCGTCCCGTACGCGGCCGGCACCGTCGGCGGCGACCCGTACTACACCGGCAACGTCCGCTGCTCCATCGGCTTCTCGGTGCACGGCGGGTACGTCACCGCCGGGCACTGCGGCGGCACCGGCGCGCAGGTCTACGGGTGGGACCGGTCCTGGCAGGGCCAGTTCGCCGGCTCCTCCTTCCCCGGCAACGACTACGCGTGGGTCCGTACCGGCGGCGGCTGGTGGAACGTGCCGGTCGTCCTCGGCTGGGGCACGGTGTCCGACGCGCTCGTGCGCGGCTCGTGGGAAGCCCCGGTCGGCACGTCGGTCTGCCGTTCCGGCTCCACGACGCACTGGCACTGCGGCGTGATCCAGTCCCGCAACGAGACCATCCACTACGCCCAGGGCGACGTGCACCAGATGGCGGGCACCAACGTGTGCGCCGAGGGCGGCGACTCGGGCGGCTCGTTCATCACCGGTGACCAGGCGCAGGGCGTCACGTCCGGCGGGTACGGCAACTGCTCGTCCGGCGGCCGGACCTGGTTCCAGCCGATCAACGAGATCCTGTCCACCTACGGCCTGGCACTGCTCACCGCCTGACCGCGACCGGACCCGCCCGCGCAGCCCGCGGGCGGGTCCGCTCGGACCGTCGGGCGTTCACCGGACGATCACCGCGCACCGCGACACCCCGCCACATCACGGTCCGTCACCCCGGTTCGGTGCTCCCAACACTGTTGCATCCGTCACGGGCGGCCTCTACGGTTGCCAGTCGAAGCGCTTCGATGAAGTGGGGGCCTCGGCTCCCCCTGAAGACGAAGGGGACGACCCGTGTCGAGACTCCGCCGGCCGGTGCTGATGGCGCTGGTCGCGTCGCTGGTGCTTGCACCCTTGCCCGCGCACGCCGAAGAACTGCCCTTCCGCGACCCCGACCTGCCCCGCGCCGCCCGGATCGACGACCTGCTCGGCAGGTTGACGGTCGACGAGAAGGTGTCGCTGCTGCACCAGTACCAGCCGGCCATCCCGAGGCTCGGGATCGGCGCGTTCAAGACCGGCACGGAAGCCCTGCACGGCGTCGCCTGGCTCGGCGAGTCGACCGTCTTCCCGCAGGCGCTCGGCCTGGCGACCACGTGGAACCCCGACCTGGTCGAGCAGGTCGGCGCGGTGACCGGCCGGGAGGCCCGCGGCTTCCACGCCCGGAACCCGGCGCACCACGGCCTGAACCTGTGGGCGCCGGTGGTGAACCTGCTGCGCGACCCGAGGTGGGGGCGCAACGAGGAGGGCTACTCGGAGGACCCGCACCTGACCGGCGCGATCTCGACCGCCTACGGCCACGGCATCCAGGGCGACCACCCGGACTACCTCCAGGCCGCGCCGACGCTGAAGCACTACCTGGCGTACAACGTCGAGGACGACCGCACGACGGTCGACGCGATCGTGCCGCCGCGGATCATGAAGGACTACGACGAGGCCGCGTTCAAGCCGGCCGTCTCGGCGAACGCCGCGACCGGCGTGATGGCCTCGTACAACCTGGTCAACGGCCGTCCCACGCACGTCATGCACGACCTGGACGACGTGGTGCGCTCGTGGACCGACGAGGACCTGCTGATCGTCGGTGACGCGGCGGGCGCCTCGAACGTCACCGGCTCGCAGCGCTACTACGCGACCAAGGCGGAGGGCAACGCGGCGGCGGTCCGGGCGGGGCTGGACAGCTTCACCGAGGACAACCAGAACCCGGCGCCCACCACCGCGGCGATCAAGACCGCGCTCGACCAGGGCCTGCTGACCACGGCCGACGTCGAGGACGCCGTCCGGCACGTGCTGTCGGTCCGCTTCCGGCTCGGCGAGTTCGACCCGGCGGGCCGCAACCCGTACGCGGCCATCACCCCGGACGTCATCGACGCGCCCGAGCACCGTGAGCTGGCCCGCAAGGCCGCCGCCGAGCAGATGGTGCTGCTGCGCAACGACAACAAGGCGCTGCCGCTGTCCACTGCGGACACCAAGGAGGTGGCGGTCGTCGGTCAGCTGGCGGACACGCTGTACGAGGACTGGTACTCGGGCACCATGCCCTACCGCATGACGCCGGTGAAGGGCCTGGCGGAACGCGCGGCGGTGACGTCGAGCGAGGGCGTGGACCGGATCAGGTTGAAGGACCTGGCCACCGGCAACTACGTCACCGCGTCCACCGCGCCGGCCGGTGCGGCGCTCACCGCCACCGAGACGACGCCGACCGACGCGAGCGGGCTGGACGTCTTCGACTGGGGCGAGGGCACCGTCACGCTCCGGGCCGCGGCCAACGGCAAGACGCTGTCCCTCGGTGACGGGCGCACCCTGGTCAACAACGCGGCGCAGCCCAACGGCTGGTTCGTCCAGCAGCAGTTCGAGCTCCTGGCGCAGCCCGACGGCTCGTACGTGCTGGAGTACGCGGGCAACGAGGTCACGCAGTCGTGGTTCGGCCGGAACAGGTACGTGGTCGTCGGCGCGGACGGCAAGCTCACCGTCGGCGCCGAGACGCCCGAGTCCGCGGCGAAGTTCGGCCGTGAGGTCGTGCACAGCGGTGTGGAAAGCGCCGTGGCGGCGGCGAAGGACGCCGACGCGGCCGTCGTGGTGGTCGGCAGCATGCCGTTCATCAACGGCCGTGAGGACGACGACCGCAAGACCACCGTCCTGCCCGCCGGCCAGCGCGCGGTCATCGACGCGGTGCGCAAGGCGAACCCGCGGACGATCGTGGTGCTGGAGAGCAGCTACCCGTACTCGGGGGACTGGGACACCGCGGACCTCCCGGCGATCCTGTGGACCACGCACGCGGGTCAGGAGACCGGGCGCGCGCTGGCGGACGTGCTGTTCGGCGACACCAACCCGAGCGGCAGGCTGACCCAGACGTGGTACCGGTCCGACGCGGACCTGCCGGACATCCTCCGGTACGACATCTCCAAGTCCGGGCACACCTACCAGTACTTCCAGGGCAAGCCGCTGTACCCGTTCGGGTACGGGCTGAGCTACACGTCGTTCCGCTACGACAGGTTGCAGGTCGACCGGACCACCGTGGACGCCGACGGTCAGGTCAAGGCACGCGTGACCGTGACGAACACCGGTGACCGGGCGGGCGCCGAGGTGGTCCAGCTGTTCTCGCACCAGAAGAAGTCGCGGGTGCGGCAGCCCGTCAAGCAGCTGCGCGCGTTCGAGCGGGTGGAGCTGGCACCCGGTGAGAGCAAGGCGGTCGAGTTCACCGTGGCCGCCGCCGACCTGTCCTTCTGGGACGTGACGCGGGAGAAGCGGGTGGTGGAGACCGCGCCGCACGACCTGATCGTCGGCTCGCTGACCCGCGCGATCAGCGTGCGGGGCGAGCGGATCCCGCCGCGTGACCTGCGCCGGACCACCCAGGCGCAGAACTTCGACGACTACTCCGGCGTCACCCTGGTGGACACCACCAAGGAGCGCGGCACCGCCGTCGCCGCGACGGCCGCCGGCCAGTGGATCGCCTTCGCGGACGTCAACCTCGGCCGGTCCGCCCGGTCGCTGACGGTCCGCGTGGCGAACCCGGACGCGCCAACGACCGTCGAGGTCCGCCTCGGCGGCCCGACCGGCCGGCTGGTGGGCACGGTGGCCGTGCCGACCACCGCCGACAAGTACTCCTGGACCTCCGTCTCGGCGCCGTTGCGCGACGCGGCCGGTCGGCAGGACGTTCACCTGGTCTTCACGGGGAAGGCCCGGATCGACAACCTCACCGTGGAGGGATCCTGATGTCCAAGCGACTCCTGGTGGCCGCCGTCGCGGCCCTGCTGGCCGTGGCCGGGTGCGGCGGCGGATCGGACGCCGCGTCCGACGGCAAGACGCTCAAGCTGTGGCACTACGAAGGCCCGGACAGCGCCATGGGCGTGGCGTGGGCGGAGGCGATCAAGCAGTTCGAGGCCTCCCACCCCGGTGTGAAGGTGGAGTTCGAGGAGAAGGGCTTCGAGCAGATCCAGAAGACGGCGCCGATGGTGCTCAACTCCAACGACGCGCCGGACATCCTGGAGTACAACAAGGGCAACGCGACCGCCGGCCTGCTGTCCAAGCAGGGCCTGCTGACGGACATCAGCGACGAGGTGGCGAAGCGCGGCTGGGACAAGAAGCTCGGTCCGGGCATCGACACCACGGCCAAGTACGACGAGCGCGGCGTCATGGGTTCGGGGAAGTGGTACGGCATCCCCAACTACGCCGAGTACGTGATGGTCTACTACAACAAGACGATGTTCGAGCAGCAGGGCCTGGCCGAGCCCAGGACGCTCGACGAGCTGACGGCCGCGATGAAGAAGTTCGTCGCCGCCGGGGTCACCCCGTTGGCGTTGGGCGGTGCGGAGTACCCGGCGCAGCAGGTGCTGTACCAGCTGGCGCTCACGAAGGCCGACCGCGACTGGGTGGACAAGTACCAGCGGTACACGGGTGACGTGGACTTCCACGACAAGGCGTGGGTGTACGGCGCGGAGACGTTCGCCGAGTGGCTGCGCGAGGGCTACATCTCGAAGGACTCGGCCGGGGTCAAGGCCGAGGACATGGGCGTCGCGTTCATGCAGGGCAAGCACCCGATCATGATCAGCGGCAGCTGGTGGTACGGCCGGGTGCAGTCCCAGGTCAAGGACTTCCAGTGGGGTTCCGTGCCGTGGCCCGGCATGACGGCCGGGTCGAGCGGCAACCTGTGGGTGGTGCCGAAGGGGTCGAAGAACAAGCAGCTCGCCTACGACTTCATCGAGATCACCATGTCGCAGCCGATCCAGGACAAGCTGCGCGACGCGGGCGGGGTGGCCGTCGCCTCCGGTGACGCGCCCGCCCCCGATCCGGCGACCCAGCGCCTGAACGAGGACTTCAAGCAGCTGAGCGACGACGACCGGCTGGCGTTCTACCCGGACTGGCCCGCGCCCGGCTTCTACGACGTGCAGGTGTCGGCCGTGCAGAAGCTGATCACCGGGCAGGCCGGTCCGCACGAGGTGCTGACCGAGTTGTCCGACTACTACAGGGAAAACCTGGCGGGCGTCGGCAAATGAGCGTGGTCCCGACCTCGATCCGCGACCGCGGGTCGTACCTGTGGTTCCTGGTCCCCGGCGGACTGCTGCTGCTCGCGGTGATCCTGGTGCCGTTCGGGATGAACATCGGCATCAGCTTCACCGAGTGGTCCGGCGCGGGTGAGCCGGAGTGGGTCGGGCCGGACAACTACGTCCGGCTGATGTCGGACTCGACGTTCTGGGCGTCGTTCCGGCACAACGTCGGCTTGGTGGTGGCGATGGCGGTCCTGCCGACCCTGGCGGGGCTTGTCATCGCCGCAACCCTGTTCGACTTCGTGGGCAAGCACTTCGGGTCGCGGCACGCCGCCGTGCTGCGGGCGTGCGTCTACCTGCCGCAGGTGCTGCCCATCGCGGTGGCCGGGATCGTGTGGAGCTGGATCCTGGCGCCGCAGGACGGCGCGCTGAACGAGGTGCTGCGCGCCGTCGGGCTCGACTCGCTGGCGCAGAACTGGCTGGGCGACCCGGACCTGGCCCTGTGGTCGGTGATGGGGGTGATGCTGTGGATCCAGGTCGGCTACCCGGTGGTCATCTTCATGGCCGGGATGCAGCGGGTCGACCCGGCGCTGCACGAGGCCGCGGAGCTGGACGGCGCGTCGTGGTGGGGCCGGTTCTGGCACGTCACCGTGCCGCAGATCCGGCCGGAGGTCTTCGTGGTGCTGCTGACGTGCACGATCGCCGCGTTGAAGGTGTTCGCGCCGATCTACGTGCTGACCCGGGGCGGTCCGGGCGGGTCGACGAACGTCCCGTCGTACTACTCGTTCCAGAACTTCTTCGAGAAGACCCAGGTCGGTTACGGCGCGGCGATCGCCACCGTGCTCACCGTGCTGATCCTGGTCCTGACGACCGTGTTCCTGCGCATGCAGAATCGGGGTGACCACCGGTGAAGCGGCACGCGGTGCTGTGGTCGATGATCGTGCTGGCCGTGGTGATGCTGGTGCCGTTCTTCCTCGTCGCGCTCAACGCGGTGAAGACGCCGGAGGAGTACTCCACCGGCGGTCCGCTCGACCTGCCCGGCGGGGTGTCCCTGGACGGCGTCATCGCCTTCTGGGAACGCGTCGACTTCGGCGAGAAGCTGCTCAACAGCGTGGTGATCAGCGGCTCGGTGGCGGTCCTCGCGGTGGTGGTGTCGGTGTTCAACGCCTACGCGCTGGGCATCGGCCGGGTGAAGGGCCGGCTGTGGATCCTGGTCGTGTTCCTCATCGCGAACACGCTGCCGCAGGAGGCGCTGGTCTACCCGCTGTACTTCCTGGCCAACCAGGTCGGCCTGTACGACACGAAACTGGCCGTGATCATCATCTTCACGGTCATCCAGGCCGCGTTCGGCACCTACCTGCTCACCTCGACGCTCGGCGGCTTCCCGCGCGAGCTGCTGGAGGCCGCGCGGATCGACGGCGCGAACAAGTGGCAGACGCTGGTGCGGATCGTGGTGCCGATCAGCAAACCCACGCTGGGCGTGCTGTTCGTGTTCTTCTTCATCTGGACGTGGAACGAGTTCTTCCTGCCGCTGGTGCTGCTGATCTCCAACGAGAACCAGACGGTGCCGGTGGCGCTGGGCGTGTTGCAGGGCCAACGGATGATGGACGCCACCATGACCAGCGCGTCGGCGCTGCTGGGGATCATCCCGGCCATCGTCTTCTTCCTCATCTTCCAGCGGGCGTTGACCCGCGGCATCACGGCAGGAGCGGTCAAGTGAAGTTCAGCGACGGGTACTGGCTGCTGCGACCCGGGGTGGAGGCCGCTCACCCGGTCGAGGTGCACGACGTCGCCACGGGGAACGGGGAGGTCGTCGTGCACGCGTCGACCCGCCCCATCCGGCACCGCGGCGACACCCTCAAGGGACCGGTGGTCGCCTTGGGCCTCACCTCCCCGATGGCCGACGTGATCGGCGTGAAGATCACGCACTTCAGCGGTGAGGTCGCCAAGGAGCCGGCGTTCACCCTGCACACCGACAGCGCGCACGAGGCCAAGGTGGTGGAGGACGACGCCGGTGCGGTGATGACCGCGGGCGCGTTGTCGGTCCGCGTGCACCGGGGTGACGAGTGGAAGGTCGACTTCACCGCAGACGGTCGTTCGTTGACCAGCAGCGGCGCCAAGGGCATCGGCCTGATGACGGTCGACGGCGCGCACCACGTCCGCGAACAGCTCGTCCTCGGCGTCGGCCACGCGGTCTACGGGCTGGGCGAGCGGTTCGGTCCGCTGGTCAAGAACGGCCAGACGGTGGACATCTGGAACGCCGACGGCGGCACGAGCAGCGAGCAGGCGTACAAGAACGTCCCGTTCTTCCTGACCAACGCCGGGTACGGCGTCTTCGTCAACCACCCCGGGCACGTCTCGTTCGAGGTGGGTTCGGAAGCGGTGTCGAAGGTCCAGTTCAGCGTCGAGGGCCAGTCGCTGGAGTACTTCCTGATCTACGGCCCCACGCCGAGGGACATCCTGCGCAAGTACACGGCGCTGACCGGACGTCCCGCGCTGCCGCCCGCGTGGTCGTTCGGCCTGTGGCTGTCCACCTCGTTCACCACCTCGTACGACGAGGAGACGGTGTCGGGGTTCATCGACGGGATGCTGGAGCGCGACCTGCCGCTGAGCGTGTTCCACTTCGACTGCTTCTGGATGCGCGAGTTCCACTGGTGCGACTTCGAGTGGGACCCGCGCACGTTCCCGGACCCGGCCGCCATGCTCGACCGGCTGCGCGCCCGCGGCCTGCGCATCTCGTTGTGGATCAACCCGTACATCGCGCAGCGGTCGCCGCTGTTCGAGGAGGGCAGGGCGAACGGCTACCTGCTGCGCCGCCCGAACGGCGACGTGTGGCAGTGGGACCAGTGGCAGCCGGGCATGGCGCTGGTGGACTTCACCAACCCCGCCGCCCGCGCCTGGTACTCGTCCAAGTTGGACGCGCTGCTGGAGCAGGGCGTCGACTGCTTCAAGACGGACTTCGGCGAGCGCGTCCCGACCGACGTGGTCTACCACGACGGCTCCGACCCCGAGCGGATGCACAACTACTACACGCACCTCTACAACCGGACGGTGTTCGACCTGCTGCGCGAGCGGCGCGGTGAGGGTGACGCGGTGGTGTTCGCCCGGTCGGCCACCGCCGGGTCGCAGCAGTTCCCGGTGCACTGGGGCGGCGACTGCGAGGCTAGCTACGAGTCCATGGCGGAGAGCCTGCGGGGCGGGCTGTCCCTCGGCCTGTCCGGGTTCGGGTACTGGAGCCACGACATCGGCGGGTTCGAGGGCACGCCGTCGGCCGCGTTGTTCAAGCGGTGGATCGCGTTCGGCCTGCTGTCCTCGCACAGCCGCCTGCACGGCAGCTCGTCGTACCGGGTGCCGTGGTTGTTCGACGAGGAGTCGGTCGACGTCCTGCGCCGGTTCGTCAAGCTGAAGCTCAGCCTGATGCCGTACCTGGACCGGGCGTCCCGGCAGGCGGCGGCGGAGGGCGTGCCGATGATGCGGGCGATGGTGGTGGAGTTCCCGGACGACCCCGGCTGCGCCCAGCTCGAACGCCAGTACATGCTCGGCGACGACCTGCTGGTCGCCCCGGTGTTCTCGGACGGCGGCGACGTCTCGTACTACGTCCCGGAAGGCACGTGGACGCACCTGCTCACCGGCGGGACCGTCGAAGGCCCGCGGTGGGTGAACGACCGGTGCGACTTCCTCACCGCACCCGTCCTCGTGCGCCCGAACACCGTCCTGCCCGTGGGAGCGGTGGACGACCGGCCCGACTACGACTACGCCGAGGGCGTCACGCTGCACGTGTACGAACTGGCGGACGGCGAGCACGTGACGGTGGTCGGCGGCACGACGTTCCGCATCCACCGCGACGGTGACGTGATCCGGGTCGAGGCCGACGCCGCGCCGTCGCAGTGGCGGCTGCTCATCGTCGGCTCCCGGGAGGTGGACGCGGTGGACGGTGGTTCGGCGAGCCCGCACGACAACGGGGTGCTCGTCACCGCCGACGGCGCAGCCCTGGCCCTGCGGGGGATCCGGTGAGGCTGTTAGCCGTCGTGCTCGTGCTGCTCGGCTCCCTGACCGCGACCACACCGGTGGTCGCGGCGCCGGTCGCGGTGGACTCCGGGCAGCACGAGGTGTCCTACGACAAGTACTCGCTGACCGTGGACGGCAAGCGGGTCATGTTGTGGTCGGGGGAGTTCCACTACTTCCGGCTGCCCAGCCCGGAGCTGTGGCGCGACGTCCTGGAGAAGGTCCGGGCCGCCGGGTTCAGCGGCGTGTCGCTGTACTTCCACTGGGGCTACCACTCGCCCTCGCCCGGCGTGTACGACTTCACCGGCGTGCGTGACGTCGACCGGTTGCTGCGGCTGGCCGACGAACTCGGCCTGTACGTGGTGGCCAGGCCCGGTCCGTACATCAACGCCGAGACCAGCGGCGGCGGTTTCCCGGCGTGGCTCAAGACGGTGGTCGGCCGGGCGAGGTCCAGCGACCCCGGCTACACCGCGGCGTACACGGACTGGCTCGGCCACATCAACCCGATCATTGCCCGGCACCAGGTCGGCCGGGGCGGCTCGGTGATCGCCTACAACGTCGAGAACGAGTACGCGGTCAACGTCGACCCGGCCTACATGGAGAACCTCCAGCGGCTCGCCCGTGACGCGGGCATCGACGTGCCGATCGTGCACAACAACTGCTGCGGCGGTGACCTGGCCAACTGGTCCTCCGGCCGGGGCGCGGTGCAGATCCCGGGCGTGGACGACTACCCGCAGTCGTTCGACTGCCGGAACCCCGACACGTGGGGTCCGTGGGGCCACGGCGTCACCCGTCGGCTGCGCGACGACGCGCCCGTCTACGCCGCCGAGTACCAGGCGGGCGCGATCGACCTGGACAACGCCGGGTACGACAAGTGCCGTGAGCTGACCGGCCCGAGCTACATGAAGGCGTTCTACAAGAACAACGCCATCGCCAGTGGCGCCACCATGTACGGCTACTACATGACGTACGGCGGCACGTCGTGGGGCTGGCTCCCGCAGCCGAACGACGTCTACACCTCCTACGACTACGGCTCGGCGATCACCGAGTCGCGGCAGCTCACCGCGAAGTACGACGAGTTCAAGCGGCAGGGCTACTTCATGACCACGGTGGCGCCGCTGACCAAGACCGACGCGGCGACCGCGCCGGTGCCCGCGGACGCGGCCGTGTTCACGCTGGCGCGGGCGAACCCGGACAGCCGCACGCAGTTCGTGCTCGTGCGGCAGGCCGACCGCGCCGGCACGGCGGACCTGGCGACCACGCTGGAGTGGTCCACCCCGGACGGCGAGTACCAGGTGCCCGTGCGGGTGAACGGCCGGGACGCGAAGATCCTCGTGGCCGGCTACGACCTGGGCGGCCAGCGCCTGGTGTGGTCGAACTCGGAGATCCTCACCCACGTCACCGTGTCCGGCCGCGACGTGGCGGTGCTCTACGGGCGTGACGGGGAACAGGGCTCGACCGTGCTGCGGTACGACTCGGCCCCGACCGTCAAGGTGCTCGACGGTGAGGTGCGCAGCTCCTACCAGGACGGCGACCTGCGACTGGACTACGTGCACGCAGGCCTGTCCCGGGTGGAGGTCTCCGGTGGCGGACGTCCGCCGGTGCTCCTCCTGCTCGGCACCGACGAGACGGCCGCCGGGTTCTGGCGGCAGGACACGTCGGCCGGTCCGGTCCTGGTCCGCGGCACGTCGCTGGTCCGGTCCGCGGAGGTCAAGGGCAACCGGGTGACGCTGCGCGCGGACACGGACCGGGCGACGGAGGTCGAGGTGTTCGCCCCGGCCCGTCACCTGACCGTGGGCGGCCGGTCGGTGCCCGTGCGCCGCACGTCCAGCGGCTCGCTGCTGGGCGCGCTGCCCGGCCCCGAGGAGGTGCGCCTGCCCGAACTCGTGAACTGGCGGCACCGCGCCGAGTCGCCCGGTGCCGGCGAGTCCGGGTGGACGACGGCGGACAAGACCACCACGGCCAGTCCGATCAAGCCGAAGTCGCTGCCGGTGCTCTACACCGACGAGTACGGCCACCACAACGGCAACGTCTGGTACCGCGGCGGGTTCACCGCGAACGGTGCGGAGAAGACGGTGTCGGTCAACGCGATCACCGGGCGGCGCGGCATCTACCTGGTGTGGCTCAACGGGCGTTACCTCGGCTCGGCCGCGGGCGGTGTCCAGGCGGACTCGGAGCCGGTGAACCCCGATCCCGGTCGGGGCGACTTCGCGGTGCCGGCAGGACTGCTGGTCGACGGGCAGCAGGCGACGGTGACCGTGCTGGTCGAGAACATGGGCCACAACGACGACTGGACCGCCGACGACATCCGCCACAAGCAGCCGCGCGGCCTGTTCGGGGTGGCGGTGGAGGGTGCCACCTCGCCGATCTCGTGGCAGATCCGGGGTTCGCGCCCGACCGACGGCGAACGCGGCCCGATGAACACCGGCGGCCTCCAGGGCGAACGGGAAGGGTGGCACCTGCCCGTCCTCGGTGCCGAGGGCTCGGACCGCTGGCAGCGCCCGCCGGGCGTCATGTCGCCGGGTGTGTCCTGGTACCGAACGAACTTCCGGCTGGACCTGCCGCGCGGGCACGACGTCTCGCTCGGCCTGCGGTTCGACGACACCACCGCCCGCGGCTACCGGGTGCTGATCTTCGTCAACGGCTGGAACATGGGCCAGTACCTGAACGGCGTCGGACCGCAGCGGGAGTTCGTGCTCCCCGCCGGCGTGCTGCGCGACCACAACACGCTCACCTTCGCCGTGATCGCGACCGAGGCGGCGCAGGATGGTCCGGGACCGGTGCGCCTGGTGACCCTAGGCAACCACCGGACCGGTGCTGCTCCGGACCTTTAGCCGGGGCGGGAGCAACCGGACCTCGGGCTCGGCCAGGCCGTCGAGCCGGCGCATCGCCAGCTCGACGGCCAGCCCGCCCAGCTCGGCGGCCGGGATGTCCACGGAGGACAGCGGCACGGACTGCGCCACGGCGAGGTCCGGCGGGCAGACCGCCAGCACGGAGATGTCGTCCGGCACGTGCCTGCCCCGCCGGGCCAGTTCGGACAGCAGCGGGCCGAGGATGGCCTCGTTGTGCACCACCAGACCGGTGAGCGCACGAGGTCGGGCGAGCAGGTCGTCGAGGACCTCGCGGACGCCGTCGTAGCTGGGCGCGCAGGCCAGCGTGACGGTGTCGACACCGCGCTGCGCGGCCGTTTCCTCGAACCCGCGCAGGAACCGGCCCGCGTAGCTCGTGCCGCGCTCGTAGACGGCGGGTGACGGGCCGATGAGGGCGATGTCCCGGTGGCCGAGGTCGGCCAGGTGCGCGACGCACTCCGCACCGGCGGCGGTGAAGTCCAGGTCGACGCAGGCCAACCCCTGCGGGTCGGCCGGCACGCCGATCAGCACCGCGGGCCGGGCCAGGGCGCGCAGCACCGGCACCCGCGGTTCGGCCGCTTCGACGTCCATCACGATGATCGCGTCGGCGAGGGAGGAGGCCACCACCCGGTGCAGGCCCTCCGCGCCTTCGTCCGCCGTCAGCAGGAGCACGTCGTGGTCGTAGGTGCGGGCCTCGGTGACGGTGGCGGTGACGAACTGCATGACCACCGGGACGTTCAGGTCGGTGCGCAGCGGCACGACGAGGGCGAGCACGTTGGAGCGGTTGCTCGCCAGGGCCCGCGCGCCCGCGTTGGGGTGGTAGCCGAGCTTGCGGATGCTGTGGTGCACCCGCCGCCTGGTCGCCTCCGAGATGGAGCGCTTCCCGGACAGCACGTACGAGACGGTGCTGGGCGAGACTCCCGCCGCCCGCGCGACGTCGGCGATGGTGACCATCGGACGATCCTAATACGCCCGGCCCGGCGTCCCGGTCGCGACGTCCATAGTGGACCAGACCACTCGTGGTCAGGGGGAGCGCCGGGTCGACCACTCGGTCGGCCGGTACTGGAAGCTCGGATGATAACGCTAACATCGAAGGCCGCCGCTGGGGCCAGAAGGGAAGAACTCGATGAAGCGTTCTGTCCGGCTGAAGTGGAAAGCGCTTACCGTCAGCCTGCTGGCGGCCGTCGCCGTCCTCGTGCCGACGGGCACCGCCAACGCCGCAGGCACCTGCGAGGCGTTCGGCGAGGTCTCCACCACGAGCAAGTACTGGATCAACAACAACCTGTGGGGCCGGGACTCGGGCAGCGGGTGGCAGTGCGTCTGGGACGGTTACGCGTCCGGTTCGACCCTCGGCTGGGGCACGAACTGGGACTGGACTGGCCAGTCGAACTCGGTGAAGTCCTACAGCAGCGCGGTGCTGGGCTGGCACTGGGGCTGGAAGAAGCAGGGCACCGGGCTGCCGGTGCGGATCTCGGACCGCCGCACCATCGACACGAGCTGGCAGTACCGCGTCACCCAGTCGACCCCGAACACCATGAACGTGGCCTACGACCTGTGGCTGCACACGATCGCCAACCCCACGTGGGAGCACCAGCCGAGCGACGAGGTGATGATCTGGACCTACCGCGCGGGCGGCGCCGGTCCGGTCGGCACCCGGCAGGCGACGGTGACCGTCGCGGGCACGAACTGGGACCTGTACCGCGGCAACATCGGCTGGAACGTGTACTCGTTCGTGCGCACGTCGAACACGCAGTCGGTGACGTTCAACGTCCGCGACTTCCTCGACAACCTGGTCAACCGCGGGTGGGTGTCGTCGTCGAAGTACCTCACCAGCGTGCAGGCCGGCACCGAGGTGTTCACCGGCTCCGGGCGGCTCGACACGGACGCCTACCGGGTCGACGTCCGCTGACCCGGGTCGCCTGACCCGGGTCGCAGAACCCGGGTCGCCCGGTCCCAGGTCGGCCTGCGCATGGCGGTTCTCCGGCTCGCACCGCACTCCTCCTCCCGGTGCGAGCCGGAGGACCTGCGAATCCGGGTGCCCGGCTCCGCGTCACGGCCCCGCTTCGGTGGCCGGGGGGAGGGGCGCGTTGCGCTGTTCGCCGGTGTCCCGGCGTGCGAGCGGTTGTCTGGTCCGGCCGGTGTCCGGGCCGTTGCGGTGGAGGCGCACCGCCCACGGAGGTTTGCTCCGCTTTGTCGTCGGCTCGGCCAGTGCCCGCCAGTGCCTGCCCGATCAGACGGAGCCACAGCGGTACGCGCGGAGCTGGTCCTGCGCTACACCATGCAGGCCGGCATCGAGTACCTGATGTTCGCGTCGACCTGGGGCGACGAGCTCCGGACCACCAAGTGCGACGAATCCCGGTCCGCTTCAGGCGGCCCGCCCGTCACGGAGTCGACCACCACCGTCGCCTCCTGTGCCGTCGCCACGTTGCCCTGCGACCAGGCCGCCTTTACCTGATGCTCAAGCTCCGGAGCCGTGCGTCGACACGTTGTTCGTCAGCCGGCGCAACGAGTCGCGCAGCCGGGACAGTTCCGCCTCCGGCATGCCCATGGCGTCGCCGATCGCGATCGGGATGTGGCGGGTCGACTCGCGCAACTCCCGCCCCTCGTCGGTCAGGCCGACCTCGACGGACCGCTCGTCGTCCGCCCGGCGGCGACGCGTGACCAGGCCCGCCGCTTCCAACCGCTTGAGCAACGGCGTCAGGGTGCCGTAGTCCAGCTGGAGGTGGTCGCCCAGGTCCTTCACCGTGATCGACCCGCGCTGCCAGAGCACCACCATCACCAGGTACTGCGGGTACGTGAGGTTCAGCGCCTGCAACAAGGGCCGGTAGGCGGACGTGACCGCGCGGGACGCGGCGTAGAGGGCGAAGCACACCATGTCGTCGATGGTCGACACCGCCTCGTCGGGGTCCATCCCCACCACAACCTCTCCTCGCCGCCCGCCTGTTCCTCGCTCCCCATGATGCCACGCGTGCCATTGGTCACACCCAAAGTAACTTGTGCACAAGTTACTCGTGCACTAGCTTTAGCGGCACCAACCCGCACGGCGAACGAGGAGAAGCACGATGAGCAGCAACAACACCCCCACCGTCGTCCTGGTGCACGGCGCCTTCGCGGACGGCTCCAGCTGGGCCGGCGTGATCGACCGGCTGCGGGCGCGCGGCGTCGAGGCGGTGGCTGTGGGCAACCCGCTGCGCGGCCTGGCGCACGACGGTGACTACGTGGCGAGCGTCGCGGGCCAGATCGACGGGCCGGTCGTCCTGGTCGGGCACTCCTACGGCGGCCCGGTGATCACGCACGCCGGCGCCAAGACGCCCAACGCGAAGGCGCTCGTCTACGTGGCCGCGTTCGGCATCGACCAGGGTGAGAGCGCGCTCGGCTCGGTCGAGAGCTTCCCGCCGGTGGACCTGGGCACGTCGCTGGTGCAGCGGACGTTCCCCGACGGCGAGGGCGCCGAGGTCGAGTTCACCATCCGCCGGGACGCGTTCGCGAGCGTGTTCGCCGCCGACCTGCCCGCCGACTTCACGGCGACCGCCGCCCTCAGCCAGCGCCCGATCGCGGCCCGCGCGCTCGGTGAGCCGCTGTCCGTCGAGCCGGCCTGGAAGTCCCTGCCGTCCTGGTTCGTGGTCGCGACCGCCGACAACGCCATCCACCCCGACTCGCAGCGCGCCGCCGCCAAGCGGCTCGGTGCCACCGCGGTCGAGGTCGACGCGTCGCACGCGGTCGCCGTGTCCCGGCCGGACGAGGTCGCGGACCTCATCCTCGCCGCGGTCGACTCGGTGGCCTGACGTCCCACCACGCCGCAGGCGGCCCTCCCCGATACGGGGGAAGCTTGGGGCTGGAGGTGGTGCGGGTGCTGCGGTTGCCGTTCGGCGTGCACGACGAGGTGCGCGTGGAGTTCGAGCGCCGCTGGTCGCGGGCACGGCCGTTCATGCTCGGGTTCCTCGCACCGCCGGCGGTGAGCCTGGTGGTCGCCCTGGTGGCCCCGTGGTCGGGAGCCGCGCCGCTCGGCTGGGCGGTCCTGGTGATCGGCGTCGCGGTGCCGGTGTGGTTCCTGGTCCGGCGGACCTACCTGCACCGGACCGGCTGGTGGGCCGGCGTCGTCGTGTACGGCGGGGTGGTGCAGGCGATCGGGGTCGGGTTGCTCACCGCGAGCCCGCTGCTCGTCGTGCCGACGGTCGTGGCGGCGGCGGTCGGCGCGCTGCTGGTGGTCAGGGCGAAGACCGTGCTGCTGGACGAGGTCGGCTGCGCGATCGCCGGGACGACGCTCGGCGTGCGGAGCGCGTCCCGGCAGGTCCGCAGTGCCACCGGCCACCTGGTGCCGGCGCACGCCGCCTTCGACGGCGAGTGGCTGCGCTGGCACGTGTCCACCGCTCCGTCCCACCCGGACACGTTCGGCGGTGAGCTGCCGCTGGCCGAGATCACCGACGTGTGGGTGGCCGAGGCAGGTGGCGAGCCGGGCGGACCGGTGGTCGTGGTCCACACGCACGAGCGGAACGTCGAACTGGTCGTCGGGCACCCGCACGACTTCGCCGCCGTCCTCGACCGCCGGGTGCGCCTGCTGGGGCAGGCGGGCTGGTCCTGAGGTCGGGGTGATCCACGTCGCGTGACGTCGGCCGTTGTTACTCGTTGGTCAGGGAACACGTCCGACGACGGAAGGGGCAGCGGCCATGGCGACCGAGCGGTTGCGGCTTGAGGACGGCACGGAGCTGAACGTGGCGCACAGTGGACCGTCCGACGCCGAGGTGACCGTGGTGCTCGCCCACGGCTACGCGTTGGACCACCGCAGCTGGCACCGGGTCGTGGCGGCGCTGCCCGGGTCCCTGCGGGTGATCGCCTACGACCACCGGGGGCACGGCGCGTCGTCGCCGGCGGACAAGGAGTCCGCGACGATCGAGCAGCTGGGCGACGACCTGGGCGAGCTCGTCGAACGGCTCGTGCCCGAGGGCCGGGTGGTCCTCGCCGGTCACGCGATGGGTGGGATGGCCGTGATGGCGATGGCCGAACGCCGTCCCCGGCTCTACCGGCAGCGGGTGGCGGGCGTGGTGTTCGTGTCGACCGCCACGACCGGGCTGGCGGAGAGCTCGCTGGCGTGGCCCAAGGCGTTGGGCAAGCTGGTCCGCGAGCTGGAACGCGCGTTCGGCCCGCTGGTGCGGGCGGTGCGGGAGAAGATCGAGCCGGCGAAGACGGCCGGGCTGCGCTGGTGGCTGTTCGGTGACGAGCCGCGCCAGGAGGACGTGGACCTGACCGCGGACATGGTGTGGTCGCACTGGCCGGAGACGGTCGCGCTGTTCCGGCCGGCGGTGGACCGGTACGACCGCGAGGCGGCGCTCACCGTCGCCGGCGAACGGCCGGTGATCGCGATGGTGGGCGACGAGGACCGGCTGGTGCCCGAGTCCGACGCCAAGTCGCTGGCGGCGGCGGTCGGCGGTGAGTCCGTCGTGGTCGAGGACGCGGGCCACATGCTGCCGCTGGAGGCGCCCTCCGAGGTGGCCGCCCGGATCGCGGAACTGGGCGCCTGACCCGGAACCCGTGCGCGGGAACCGAAGGCGGGGACGGGTGACCCCACCGGCCGGTAGGATCGCCGACGTGGATCTGGACGACACCGCCGCCCGGCTCGGGGTCCCCGTCGAGGACGTGGACCGCGTGCACCGACTCGCCGGCGACCGTCCGTCGGCTCCGCTGCCCGCCAAGGCCGACGCCCCCGCCATCCTCGACCGGCTCGCGGTGCCGCCGGACGACGTCGCGGAGATCATGGCGGGCTGGCCGGACCCCGACTCTCCACAGTGGACTCCGGAGCTGCGCTGGCTGCTCGACCGCTCGATCGCGCTGGTCCGCGCCGACCTCGGGGGTCACGGCTGGCTGCCGCCCGGTCCGGAGCTGCCGCGCGACCGGGGTCCTGCCTGGCGGCACCTCTACGTGTACGCGTACCTGGCCCTGGTCGACGTCGTCACGGCCTACCACCGCGACCACGGCATCGCCGAAGCCGTGTCGTGGGCGACCCTCGCCGACCTGGGCCGCAACCTCGCGGTCGACCGGCGGATGCGCGGCGAGGGCTGGCCGGTCATGCAGAGCTGGCTGACGCTGCACGCGCGCGGCGGCCTCTACGAGCTGGGCCGGTTGCAGCACCAGCGCGGCGGCACCTCCATCGCCCTGCACATCCCCGAGTCCGGGCCGATGACCCCGGAGGCGGTCGCGGCGTCGCTCGACGAGGGCCGCGCGTTCTTCCCGCGCCACTTCCCCGACGAGCGCTACACGGCGTTCTCCTGCGGCTCGTGGCTGCTCGACCCGCAGCTGCTGGAGTACCTGCCCGCGGACTCCAACATCGTCCGGTTCCAGCGGCTGTTCGAGCTGGAGCCCTACGAGGAGCCGGAAGGGCAGGACGCCGACGTCGAGGTGCTGCGGTTCGTGTTCCGCACCCTGACCACGCCGCTGGACCAGCTGCCGCGCCGCACCGCGCTCGAACGCGCGATCGTCGACCACCTGAAGGCGGGACGGCACTGGCAGATCCGCCGGGGCCTCATCCCGCTCTAGCTCGCCGCTCCACCGCGGGGCCTCCACCCTGCGGGCCACTTCGGCACCGCGGACCCGCTATGCCGGGGGCGTGGTGCGGTAGCTCTCGGTGTAGTACTCGCCCAGGCGCTCGCGGTAGGCGGTGGCGTCGAACGTGTCCGGGTCGTACTCCGGCGCGTGCTGCACCTGGTCCTTGGTGCGGTCGACGTGGACCTTCCTCGCCTCGTGCTCGACCCGTGCGACGGCGCCGACCGGCAGCACCACTTTGTGGTGGGACAGCCGCGTGCCCGTGTCGACCAGCAGGCAGTCCGCCGGCACCCGCGCGTTGGACTGGTCGACCTCGCCGATCGACCCGTCGAGCGCTTCGACCTCGTACCCGAGCAGGCCGATGTCGGGACGTTCCCGCCGGTCGGCGGCCTCGGTCGCCTCCGCGGCCTCCGGGGAATCGGTGTCACGCCGGTCGAGCAGTTCCGACACGTTGCGCCAGACCCACGGTGCGAACGGGATGGGGAACGGCTGCATCTCGGCCTCCTTCTTCGCGGTGGACGACCGAGGGGTACCCGTTCGCGCGCTTCACGAGACCCAGCGCCAGACCGACGGCGGCCGACCGCCCTTCGGCAACGCGGACGCGTGCTGGGCGGTCCGTTCCAGGCCGGGCACCCGTTCCATGGTCCGCCCCAGGTTGGCCGGGTACGGCCGGTCGCCGGTGAGCGATTCGGTCAGGTCCAGCGCCTGCGCGGTGGTGAACTCGCGGCCCAGCAGACCGGCGGTGAACGCGGTGTCCCGCCAGAGCCGGTCGGCGAGCATCGGGCGGCAGTCCCGGACGATGCGGTCGTGGTCGAACGCCAGCGGCGGCACGTCGTCCAGCGGGGTCCACGTCGGGCCCGCGCCAGCCAGCCGGGTGGCGTCGACCGTCGACCAGAGCGCGATCGACAACGTCGGCCCGCGCGGGTCGCGGGACGGCTCGTCGAACGTCGCCAGCTGACCCGACGCCGAGATCGCCCCCTCCGGCACACCCAGCTTGCCGGTCACCGCACGCCGTGCCGCGTCACGCAGCCGCTCGCCCCGGCCCAGCAGCACGCCGGGCAGGGCGAGGGCACCCGCGAACGGTTCGAGCGCGCGCGGAGCGACACCGAGCAGCACGGCGCGCGCGTTCGGGTCGAAGCGCAGCGCCAGCACGTCCACCGACACGAGGGTCGACTCGATCATGCCCCAATCCTCCCGCACCTCACCGGCGGACCGGCGTCCGCACCGCGTAGTCGGCCCGGTCGGGGCCGGCGCCGGTGATCAGGACCGGCACGCCGAGGTCCTCTTCCAGCCACGCCACGGGATCGGGCATGTCGACCAACGTCGGCGTGCGGTCGAAGAGGAATTCGGTGAGCCGGGCGGACGGCAGGGGGGCGTCGTACGAGGTGGCCACCTTGAGGCCGCCGACGTCCAGGTGCGTCACCGCCAGCGCGTCCACGCCACCGCACGCGGCCACCGCGTACCTCAGCAGCACGGCGTCGAGGTGCCCCGCCCGCCACGAACCCTGGTACTCGCCGGTGCCGTTGTGGCGTTCCGGGAACCGCTCCGGCACGGTGCGGTCCTCGGTCGGGAACGGCCCCGCGCCGTGGCGGGTCTGGTAGGTCCGCGTCACGCCGATCACCGTGGCACGGCGGTGCCCGAGCAGGTCCCGGGCGTTGTCCGGCGTGACCGTCGACCACGTGGTGTGCGGGTGGAATCCGCGCCACTGGTCGAGCAGCACGCCCTGGGCGCCCTCGAACACCAGCCGTCCCCGATCGGCCAGCCGGCCGACCTCGTCACCGGTCGTGACGCGGACCGCCCCGGCGAAGTCCCGGTACAGCGCCACCAGGTCGTCCACCGACGTGCCGGCGCCGATCAGCGGCTCGTAGAAGCGGGCCAGGGCGTCGAGCTTCGACCGCAGCACCGAGGGCCGGGCGCAGTCGCCGACCGTCGGGGGCGGCCCCGGGACACCGAGCACCCGCTGGTGCTCCACCGTGTCACCCGGGACCGCGCCCCGTTCCGCGAGCAAGGCGTACCAGGCCGTTTCGCCGATGCCCTTGCCGCACGACCCGTGCCGGGAGTGACCCCGGGCGTCCTCCCTCGCCCGGTTCGCGGCCACGTGGAGCGGAGTGGTGAGCAGGGCGTCGGCGTCGATCGACAGCAGCCGGAGCGGGTCCGCGACGCCCAGCGCCGCCAAGTCCTCCGACTCGCCGGCCAGGGCGATCGGCTCGACCAGCACGTGCCGGGAGAGGTGGGTCGGCACGCCCGCGAGCGTGCCGGCCCCGAACTGGCTGAACGTGTGGTGCCGGTCGCCGACGACCACGTTGTGCGCGGCCTGGGCGCCGCCGTTGAACCGCACCACCGCCGTCACCGCGCCGTCGTGGCACAGCGCGTCGACGACCGCACCCTTGCCCTCGTCGCCGAACCCCAGGCCCACGACGATGATGTGCCCTTCCATCAGGTCAGCGTGACGTCGTCGGGACCGTCGAGCAGCGGGGGAGCGACCGACTTGGCCGGCGTCTTCCCGCCCGCGTGGACGAGCGCCTTGCCGACCGACTCGCTCTCCGCCACCGACCCGATCTCGGCCAGGTCCACCATCGCCTGGTCCAGGTCGACCACCTGCTCCTCCATCCCGATGGTGGCGGCGATCAGCTCGCACACCGCGCCCGGGTCGTCCAGCTTGAGGAAGTTCTGGCCGAGCAGGTCGCGCCAGTGGTCGGCGATCTGCGGGTCGTCGTAGTACGACGACTGCTTGGGCAGCACGAAGTACACGTGCCACTTGCGGCTGAGCTCCCGGTACACCGAGGCCGGGTCGATGTCCTCCCGGACGTCGTCGCCGATGAGCCGGCGGATGTGCTTCGCCTCCAGCTTCGGCTTGTTCAGCTCGTCGCCGATCAGGAACAGGTAGCCCTTGCGCCCGCGCTTCTGCCACGCGTCGGTCACCACGTGTCGGGCCACGAAGTAGGCCGCGAGCTCGTACGACTCGCTCTTCTGCCCGCCGCCGTTGCCCTCCAGGAAGATGGTGCGCAGCTGCTCGTCCATCCGGTTGTCCGACTCGAACTGCCCGACCTGGAGCGGCACGCGGTCGCTGTCCGCGTCGCCGATGCCGCCGAACATCAGCTGCGGGTCGGTCAGGTAGCCCTTGCGCTGCAACAGGCCGTGCAGCTTGCCCAGCTTGCGCTGCATGATCTGCGGCACCCGGCCCATCGAGCCGGTGACGTCGAAGAGCACCGCGATCGGGGTCGAGTCGGCGTGGTCGGGTGAGTCGCGGCACTCGCGCGCCACCACGCCCTTCGGGTCGAGCGACGGGTCGGCCTTCCACTCGCGGCTCGGCCGCGACCGCAGCGCGGCGGTGTAGCCGAAGTCGTCGATGCCCTTGGCGGCGCGGAAGGTCCGGCCTGCGGCGTAGGCGTTGTCGTCCCACTTGCCGTGTCCCATGTCAAGCTCCTGTCCTGGGTAGCGCGAACGGGCGGAAGGTCCGTTCGCCGTGGAGTTCTTCGAGCAGTTCGTCGTACTCGGTGAGCAGGTCGGCGGCGTCGGGCCGTCGGTCCGGGTTGTCCTGCGTGCACCACCGCGCGAACGTGCGCTGTCTGGTTTCGTTGTCCGCCAGGAGGTCCAGCATCAGCGTGTGTGCCATGTGGACGTCCGTGGCGGGGGTCACCGGTCGTCCGTCGCGGACTTCCGGCGGGTAGGCGATGCTCTTGCCGGTGGCCAGCAGCCGTTCGCCGGTCGTCACGGCGAACGTCCAGCCGGCGAGCACGATCCCGTGCTGCTCCGGGTGCACCAGCACGTTGTCCGCGACGATCGCGCCGTGCACCAGGCCGATCCGGTGCGCGCCCGCGATCGCCCGCAGCAGCCTGCGGTGCATCCACGCGTAGTCACGCCCGTCCAGCCCCATGGGGAACGCCCGGCGCACGTCCGCCAGCGTCACGAACCCGTCCACCAGCGGTTCGAGCACGGTGAACGCGCGCTCGCCGCGGGACACGTCACCGGACTCGTCGACCAGGCGCGGGTAGTAGGGGCGGAGCCAGCGGTGCTCGTCGGTGAGCCGGTCGAGGCGGCGCAGCGCGTCCCACTCGGCGTGCAGCAGCGGGTTGAGCGCCGGGTTGCGCACCACCTTGACCACGTGCGGGCCGTCGGTCCGGTAGACGTTGGCGACGCTGCCGACCGCGTGCCGGTCGGTGATCCGGTACGCGCCGCGGGCGGTGCGCAGTTCGACCGGCGTCCCGTGCTGCCACTCGTGGTGCAGCCGGGTCAGTTCCGCCGACGCGGCGTGCGCCCGGGTGTCACCCGCGCCGACCCGGTCGGGGTGCAGCACGGCCGCCAACGCCCGGAACAGCCGCTGGGCGTCCTTCTTCCGGATCGGGTCGAACGGGCCGAACAGGTCGGCCGGTGAGCCTGCCCGCTCGACTCGTTCGAGCGCTTCGTCCCTGGTGAACATAGTTTGAGTCTAGACGACTCAAACCTGCGGCGGGATGGAATATCGGTGTGTCGCCGGTCACGTCGACCGCTGTGCAGTCGGCTGCCGCCGAGTCGGCTGCGGCGGAGTCGGTCGCTGTGGAGTCAGCCGCTGGTGATCGGCCGGGCGGGGTCGGCCGGCCGGCGGTGCAGGCCCGTCGCCGCAGCGAACGGCCGCCACGCGACCGCGGTCACGCCCGTCATCACCACGACCGCGAACCAGAACGGCGTGGTGATGTCGAACTGCCGGGCCAGCACGCCGCCGACCACCGCACCCAGGGCCGAGCCGCCGATGCTGAGCAGTAGATAGGCGCTGCCGACCCGTCCGCGCAGTTCGTCGGGCACCTCGCGCTGCCGGACGGTGTGGGTGATCACGTTCCACACCACCGCGTGGAAGCCGAACACGGCGAGCGTGGCGCCCGCGACCCACGCGTTCCGGGCCAGGGCCAGCGCCAGGTGGGTCGCCGTCTCGATCACCAGTCCGATCCGCAGCAGCGTGGTCGGTCCGAAGCGGTCGATCAGGCGGTTCGCGAGGACGGTGCCGAGGATGCCGCCGATCGCGATGGTGCTGAGGAGCAGCCCGAACCACTTCCCGTCCAGGCCGAGCCGTTCGCCGGCGTAGAGCACGAGGATGGACATCGCGCCGGTGAGCGTGAGGTTCATCAGGCAGAGGCAGAGGGCGAGCGTCCGCAGCACCTCGTGCCGCCACAGCCACTTCAGCCCTTCGCCGATCTCCACCCTCAGGGGGCGTCGTTCGACCGGCGCCTGCTTCGGCACGCCGCGCAGCGACGCGATCAGCAGCGCGGCGATCACGAACGTGACCGCGTCCAGCCCGAACGGCAGCGCGGCGGCGACCACGAACAGCGCGGCGCCGACCGGTGGCGCGGCGAACTGGTTGCCCAGGATGTGCGTGGCCATCAAGCGCGAGTTGGCCCGTGGCAGGTGATCCTTCGACACCACCGCCGGGAGGATCGCGGAGGACGCGTTGTCCGCGATCGTCTCGCCGGTGCCGAGGAGGAACAGGCACGCGTAGACGACCGGCACCGAGGCCTGATCCGCCACGATCGCGACGGTGAGGATCGCGACGACGCCGCCCCGGAACAGGTTCGCCGCGACGGCCAGCTTGCGGCGGTCCAGTCGGTCCACGATCGCGCCGCTGAGCAGTGAGAACAGCAGCCAGGGCAGTTGCTGGGCGAACACCGCGCCCGCGACCAGCGCCGGGTCGTCGGTGAGCGAGGCCAGCAGCATCGGTCCTGCGGCCAACGTCATGCCGTCACCGATGTTCGACACCGCGGACGCGAGCCACAACTTGCCGAAATCACGTCCGAGCCTGGGCGCCATGGTGTAGACGTTAGCGATCCCGCCCGGACGGGGCACGCGTGCGTTCTGGCGCGCATTCACGCAATTGTTCGGTACCCGAACATCGCTCACGATATCCGCCGGTCGTGACCGAAAGTGGTGTGCTGATCACGCAGCGCGCGAACACCATATCACGGTTGATCTGCTCCGCAATGGGCTCGATAGGCAGCCCCGATGGCAACTTCACGGCGGATGAATACCGCCTGAACCGCCCTGTCGGCGCGATGTGAACACCGGTTTGCGGTCCGGTCCGGCCACGACCGTCGTCCGCGTCGGCCGACCACCCCTATCGTTACCCCTAAGTGCGGATTTACCTGTGGATACGTCCGTTCGGCGCCCGGCTCGCAGACCGGCGCGCGCGACGGTCGTTACTTCGTGCGGGCGAACGCGACTGGGCCGTACACAGCAAATCGCACAACGCCCACTGCGGACACCTCGAATCAGTGCTTAGGTACTCTGTTGTAGCGGCAGGCTCATTCGGCGGAAGCGGTCGAGCCGGTGACGTGCCGCCGACAACGGCGGGCCAGCCTGGGGGATGGCAGCAAATGAATCTGGTCGAAAGAGAAAGTCATGCGAAATTACTCGTCGGTATGCTCGCGGACGGCCTGGCCGGTCGTGGACGGGTCGCGCTGGTCTCCGGCGGTATCGCCACCGGCAAGACGGAGCTGATCTACGGCTTCACCGAGTCCGTCCGCGACGCACTGGTGCTCACGGCCACCGGTGCGCGCGGCGAGCAGCAGTTCGAGCTCGGCGTGGTGGAGCAGCTGTTCTACTCGGCGGCCATGCCCGCCGACGTCGCGACGCACGCGCGTGCCCTGCTGGTGTCCGCCATGGCCGAGGACTCGACGGGCGGCGAGGACGCCCGGTCGATCCACGACATCTGCGCCCTGCTGCTGGACCTGTCCCGCGAGCAGCCGCTCGTGATCGCCGTGGACGACGTGCAGTTCGCCGACCGGACGTCCCTGCGCGTGCTGCTGCACCTGCAGCGGAAGATCAGGTCCGCCGCCGTCCTGCTGGTGCTCGGTGAAGCCGCCGGCACGAGCACCCGGCCCGCGCACACCGCGTTGCGCGACGAGATCGTCCGGCAACCGCAGGCACGGCACCTGCGACTCAGACCGCTGTCCCCGGAGGGCGTCCGCGACCTGCTGGCGCACCACCTCGGCCCGCAGGCCGCGGCCGACCTGGAGGAGCCGTGCCACGTGCTCAGCGGCGGCAACCCGCTGCTGGTGCACGCGCTGATCGAGGACTTCGTCGCGGCCGACCGTCCCGCCACCGAGCTCGGCGTGTCCGAACCGGTCACCGGTGACGCGTTCGCGCAGGCCGTGTACACCTGCCTGCGCCGGGGTGAGGAGCTGCTGCTCCGCGTCGCGCAAGGCGTGGCGGTGCTCGGCGAGCTGGCGAAGACCGAGCTGCTCGCACGCCTGCTGGAGCTGGACTCCCGCACCGTGCGGGACCTGTTCAAGACCATGAACGAAGCCGGGCTGATGGACGCCGACCGCTTCCGGCACCCCGTGGCGCGGACCGCCGTGCTGCGCGAGCTGGACCCGGACGAGCTGTCGGCGTTGCGGCTCAGGGCCGCGCGGTTGCTCCACGACGACGGCGTGCCGGCCGTGACCGTCGCGGAGTACATCACCGCCGCCGAGTGCGAACCGGGCGCGTGGGCGGTGCCCGTGCTGCGCGACGCGGCGGCCGAAGCGTTGGCGCGCAACGACGTCCACCGCGCGGTGGACTGCCTGGACCTCGCCCGGACGGCGTGCGGGGACGAGCGCGAGACCATCGCCGTCACGGCGACCCTCGCCGAGGCGCAGTGGCTGGTCGACCCGGCAGCCGCCGCCCAGCACCTGACCCGGCTCGGCGCGGCCTTCCACCGCGGTCTGCTCCCCGAGCGCGAGGCGTGGGGTTTGGTGCGGGCGCTGGTGTGGTTCGGCCGGTCTGCCGAGGCGGCGGCGGTGCTCGCCGAACTCGACGGCACGGCACCCGACAGCGCCGGCCCGGACAGCGCCAGCCCGGTCGAGGGCGAACCGAACGACTGCGGCACCGGGCGGCACGTCACCCGCCACTGGCTGGCCACCGTCCAGCCGCAACTGCTGGGCGACCTCGCGGCGGACCTGGACGGCCGACAGCTCGACACCCCCGCCGCCGTCGAGAGCGCGGAACGGGTGTTGCGGAGCGCCCGCATCGGCGAGACGCCGCTGGAAGAGCTGATCTGCGCGTTGCAGGCGCTCAACCACGGCGACCGCGGCGACCGGGCCGGCTACTGGTGCGACGAATTCCTCGAAGAAGCCCGCGCCCACCGCGCGGTCACCTGGCGGGCCGCTCTGTCGGACGTCGCCGCCGCCGTCGCGCTCCGCCGGGGCGACCTGGTGTCCGCCGAACGCCTCGCCCGTGCCGCCCTGGGCGCGCTGCCCGCACCGAGCTGGGGCGTCGGCATCGGCTCACCGCTGGCCACGCTGGTGCAGGCGACAACCCGGCTGGGCAAGTTCCAGGAGGCCGACGCGCAGCTGCGCCAAGGCGTGCCGCAGGCCGTGCAGCAGACCAGGCACTGGGCCCAGTACCTGCTCGCCCGCGGTCAGCACCACCTGGCGACCGACCGGCTCCGCGCCGCGCTCGCCGACTTCCTGGCCGTGGGCGAACTGGCCGCCGAGTGGCGGCTGGACCTGCCCGTGCTGCTGCCGTGGCGGCAGGAGGCCGCGCAGGTCCACGTCCGGATGGGCGAGCCGGAACGCGCCCGAGAGCTGGTGGACCAGCAGCTGACCCTGCCGGGAGCGGACGGCGCCCGCGTGCGCGGTGTGTCGCTGAGGATCCTGGCCTCGGCCAGTGCGCCGGGACGGCGGCTGCCGCTGCTGCGGGAGTCCGTCGACCTGCTCGGCGGCCTCGGCGACTGGTACGAGCTGGCGTTGGCGTTCGCCGACCTCAGCGCCGCGCACCAGGCGTCGGCCGAGTTCGACCAGGCCCGTATCGCTGCCCGCCGCGCGTTGCGGTTGGCCAAGAGCTGTAAGGCGAAGCCGCTGCACGAGCACCTGCAACACCACCGCACCGCCACCGGCGGTCTCGACTTCAACGACAGCGCGGAGTACAGCGCGTCGGCGACACCGCTGAGCGCCGCGGAACGCCGGGTGGCGGGTCTCGCCGCGCTCGGCTACACCAACCGCGAGATCAGCCGCCGGCTTTACATCACCGTGAGCACCGTCGAGCAGCACCTGACCCGGACGTACCGGAAGCTCAAGATCAACCGGCGGACCGACCTGCCGATCCTGGCCAACCCCGTGCCGGGCGGGTCACCGGTCGAGGCGGGTCCGAGGGCGGCGCTGCCCGGCAACCGGCAAGCCTGACCTCCACCGACGGCGCCGTGGGTGCACGCCCGTGCGCGGAGTGGTGGACTGGGGCTGACGTGCGACCGACCCCGGGAAGAGGACGCCGATGAGTCTCGACCAGACCGGCACGACCGGAACCGCCCCCGCGTGGTGGACCTCGGCCGTGGTGTACCAGGTGTACCCGCGCAGCTTCGCCGACTCGGACGGCGACGGCGTCGGCGACCTGGTCGGGCTGACGTCACGGCTGGACCACCTGGAACGGCTCGGTGTCGACGTGATCTGGTTGTCGCCCGTCTACGCCTCGCCGCACGCGGACAACGGGTACGACATCTCGGACTACCAGGCGATCGACCCGGTGTTCGGGACGTTGGAGGACTTCGACCGGCTGCTGGCCGAGGTGCACGCGCGGGGCATGAAGCTGGTGATGGACCTGGTGGTCAACCACACCTCCGACGAGCACCCGTGGTTCGTGGAGTCCCGCTCGTCCACGGACAACCCGAAGCGGGACTGGTACTGGTGGCGCCCACCGAGGGACGGCTTCGAGGCGGGGCAGCCGGGCGCGGAGCCGACGAACTGGGCGTCGTTCTTCTCCGGTCCGTCGTGGACGTTGGACGAGACGACAGGGGAGTACTACCTGCACCTGTTCGACCGCAAGCAGCCGGACCTGAACTGGGAGAACCCGGAGGTCCGGCAGGCGGTCTACGCGATGATGCGGTGGTGGCTGGACCGGGGCGTGAACGGGTTCCGGATGGACGTCATCAACCTGATCTCGAAGGACCCGGCGTTGTCGGACGGCGCGTCGACCGCCGCCGGTGGCCTGGGTGACGGCTTCCCGCACTACGGCAACGGACCGCGCATCCACGAATTCCTGCACGAGATGCACCGCGAGGTGTTCGAGGGACGGCCGGGTGAGCTGCTGACGGTGGGGGAGATGCCCGGCGTCACGGTGGAGCAGGCGAAGCGGTTCACCGATCCGGCGCGGCGTGAGCTGGACATGGTGTTCCAGTTCGAGCACGTGTCGCTCGACCACGGTCCCGGCGGCAAGTTCGACCCGAAGCCGCTGGACCTCCGTGACCTGAAGGCGTCGCTGAACCGGTGGCAGACGGCGTTGGGCGACACGGGCTGGAACAGCCTGTACTGGAACAACCACGACCAGCCCCGGGTGGTGTCCCGGTTCGGCGACGACGGCGACTTCCGGCGTGAGTCGGCGACCGCGCTGGCGACGGTGCTGCACCTGCATCGCGGCACGCCGTACGTCTACCAGGGCGAAGAGCTGGGGATGACGAACGCGCCGTTCGCCGGCGTGGGCGAGCTGCGCGACGTGGAGTCGCTCAACCACTACCGGCACTCGCTGGCGGCGGGCGGTGACCCCGAGTCGGTGTTGCGCGGTCTGCGGGCGATGGGTCGCGACAACGCCCGCACCCCGGTGCAGTGGGACTCGACGCCCAACTCCGGGTTCACCACCGGCGAGCCGTGGATCGCGGTCAACCCGAACCACACCTGGCTCAACGCCGAGGCCCAGTACGACGACCCGCGCTCGGTGTTCCACCACTACCGGCAGCTGATCGAACTGCGGCACAAGTTCCCGGTCGTGGCGTTGGGCGACTTCCGCATGCTCCTGCCCGAGCACCCGCACGTCTACGCCTTCGAACGCACGTTGGACGACGCGCGGCTGCTGGTCGTGGCCAACCTCAGCGGCACCACGCAGGTGGCCGAGCTCGACCCCGAGTGGTCGGTCGACGACGTGGTCCTGGCGAACACGGAAGACCTCCGGCTCTCGACCGGCCGGGTGGAACTGCCGCCGTGGCAGGCGCTGGTGTTCAAGCGCTGAACCAGGACGTCGTGTATCCCGCTCGGCCGCGAAGGCCTCTTCCACCGTAGGGGTTGTCATCGCCCCTTCGGAGGTGGGAACGATGCGTTGGTGCACGACAGTCGGTTCGTTGGTCATGGTCGCGGCGCTCACCGCCGGGTGCGGAAGTCGTCCCGCTCCCGGCGATGAGGTCGCTCGGGATTCGGTGCAGTCCTCGGCGGACAACGGCACGGGTCAGCCGGGTGCGGAAGCGGGCACCGACCCGACGGGCACCGAACCCACGGGCGCGGAACCCGGTGTCGAAACCCCTGGCGTCGAAACCCCTGGCGTCGAGCCTCCTGGTCGAGAATCCGCGACTGATCCGCCCCCGGGCGGTCAGCCCACCCGGGGCGGGACCGCCGGAACGACCAGCAAGGGCAAACAGCCGGGCGCGCTGGGCAGTCCGATCAAGTTCGACCCGTCCCAGCAGAACCCCACGCTCGGTCCTCGGCGCGAGTACTTCCGCACCGAGCTCGCCAAGGAGTGCGGGCCCGACCTCTGCGACGTCACCATCGACGTGGTCTTCCTCGACGAGCCCGGTTTCGTCGGCGAGGACTGCTCGGTGTCCAGCACGGACTGGCCCAAGCCTCCCCATCGCGGCATGGTCATCACCATCGTGGTGAGGAACCCGTGCTCGGAGAACAAGAACCGGCCTGAGGTCACCGCGCCGTCGGTCACCACGTCAGCCGAGCGCTCGACCACGACGACGCAGGAGACCGCGCGTGCCACTGCGCGCGGCACCGAGCCGACCGCTGAGCCGACTACCGCGCAGACCGCCGAGCCGACCACCGTGCCCGCGACGAGCCCTGACGGCGGTTGACATGTCCAGCCTGCTCGACCACCCGCACGTGTCCGGTCCGGAGTCCGCGGACGACGGCGAGACATCGGGACCGGCACGCGCGCTGAAAGTCGTCGGTTCGGTGCTCGCCAACGCGACTCTGCTGACCGCCCTGGTGTTCCACTTCGGGTTCCTCTACACCCAGGTGTTCTTCGCGCATTTCGGAGTGCACTACACGGTGCTCGGCGAGAGCACGGACATCATCCTGGTCCGCGGTGTCGACGGCATCTACATCCCGCTCGCGGTGCTCTCGGCGTCGGTGCTCGTCGTGATGTGCGCGATCCGCTACCTGCGCGCCCGACTGGCCGAGCGCACCTGGCAGGAGATTCTGCGCGTCTGCACCCCGCTCGCGGGGGTCGTCGGGGTGGTCCTGGTCGGCGCCGCCGTGATCGTCGCGATCGACCCGCGACCGTTCGAGGACGACGCCGGCCTGCCGGGGATGAGTTTCGCCGCCGGTGTTCTGCTGCTCGTCTTCACCTGGCGCCGGGTGATGGCAGGTGCGGTGGACGGGGCGTCCGGGACGGCCGTCGCGGAATGGGTGATCATCTTCGTGCTGGTGAGCGTCGGCCTGTTCTGGGCGGTCAGCGACTACTCCAGCGCGGTCGGCGTCCGCCGGGCGTCCGAGACGGAGGCCGCCATTCCGGCGAGGCCGCACGTGCTCCTGTTCAGCGCGAAGAGCCTCAACTTCGCCGCGAACGGCGTGGAGGAAGTCGAGTGCGCACGTCCCGAGTCCGCCTACAAGTACCGCTACGACGGCCTCAAGCTGCTGCTCCAGTCAGGGAACCAGTACGTCCTGCTGCCGGCCGGGTGGACGTCGTCGGACGGCACGGCGATCGTCCTGCCCCGCTCCGACCAGGTCCGACTGGAGTTCACCGCCGCGGCCACCCCGCCCGGCGACGCTTGTTGACGCCCGCGGGTCACCCGATCACCCGGTCGAGGAAGCCGGTGAGCTTGGCCGTGGTCCGGTCGATCTTCTCCTCCAGCGTGAGCGACTCGTGGAGCCGCCCGCCGGGGCCGGCGTCCTTCTTCCCGCGCACGTACAGCGAACAGCCCAGATCGGCGCAGATGTAGACCCCCACGGAGTCGCCCTGCTGACCGCTCCGCCCCGCTTTGCGCGCGGTCATCAGCGAGACGCCGTCTCCCGGGTGCGTGGTCAGGCACAGCGAGCACATGCCGCGCCGCGGCCGACCGGCGTACGACGACGCCGAGCGCAGCGCCACGCCGACGAGACCGTCACCGGACTCGACGACCAAGTGGGCCCGCTGCGGCGCCGAGGGATCGCGCCACCCGAGGAAGTCCAGGTCGTCCCACGGTCGCGTGGACAGGTCCGTGGGCAGTGCAAGGCGCTTCGCCTCGCCCTTGGTGCAGTTCACGAACGACGCGCGGATCTCGCGCTCACTCAGCGGCCTCATGAACCAAAAACTACGCCCCCTAGACAGACAGGGCAAACTGTTAGGTGTTAGCCTAGAGGTTCTAGGTTTGGGAAAGGGTGACATGCCACGCGCCGGGGTGACCTCCGAACGTCTGGTCCAGGCGGCTGCCGACCTGGCCGACGAAGTCGGCTTCGCGAACGTGACCGTCTCGGCGCTCGCACGCGGGTTCGGCGTCCGGGACGCGAGCCTGTACTCGCACGTCGGCAACGCGCAGGAGTTGCGGCAACGTGTGGCGGTGCTGGCCCTGGCGGAACTCGCCGACCGGGTCGCCGCCGCCCTGGCGGGCCGTGCGGGCAAGGACGCCCTGGTCGCGTTCGCCAACGCCTACCGCGACTACGCGAAGGACCACCCGGGCAGGTACGCCGCGATGCAGGTCCCGCTGCCCCCGGAGGTCGCGGCCACCAGCGCGGCGGGCAGGCACTCGGAGATGACACGGGCGATCCTGCGCGGCTACGACCTCCCCGAGCCGGCCCAGACCGACGCGGTGAGGCTCCTGCACAGCACGTTCCACGGGTACACCAGCCTGGAGGCGGCAGGCGGTTTCAGCCACACGCCCCGCGACACCGACGCTTCCTGGTCCAGGACCCTCGAAGCCCTTCACGTCCTGCTGAGCCACTGGCCACCGCCCTGACGCGGTCTCCCACGGAGAGTGATCGCCCTGTAACGCGGTGGTGAAACCCGGCGATGTAGTCCATGTCGATCCGAACACCTGAAGGGGTTCGCGGATGAACGGGATCAAAGCCGTCGTGCGCATCGCGACCGCGTGCCTGGTGGCTTCAGCGGCGTTGTCCGGCGTGGCGCCGGCAGCGCACGCGGACGCCGGGCAGACGTGCGCGGTCAACGAAGTGGTGTCCTTCAGCCAGCCGGTGACCAACACCCCGCAGACGGTCACGGTCACCGTCCAGGGGCAGTTGTTCAACTGCACCAACGGCTCCGCCGCCACCGGCTCGTACACCGAGACCGCCACGCTGCCGGACTACAGCTGCACGCAGGTCTTCTACCAGGGCAGCGGCACCCGGGTCTTCACCTGGACCGACCCCACCGTCGCGCCCAGCACGTACTCCTACAACAGGACTTCCAGCCGGGTCGGCGCGAACATCGTCATCCTGCTGCTCGGTTCGATCACCAGCGGCACGTTCGCCACCGAACCGGCGAAGATGCAACTCACCGCGCTCAACCCCGACCCGATCAGCTGCGCGACCACCGGGATTTCCCAGCTGACGCTCCTGGGTGTCCTGACCGTCGGCCTCTGACCGTCGGCCTCTGATCACCGGCCTCCGCGCGGATGGCCTGACCGTTGGCTGCTGCCACAGCCCGGCCCTCCGCGCGGAGGGGCGACTACATCCGTTGCGGCGCGGCGATCCCCAGCAGGTCGAGCCCGTGGCCGAGGGTCCGTGCGGCGAGCGTGCACAGCGCCAGCCGGTTGCCGCGCACGGGCTCGTCGGCCTTCAGGACGGGGCAGGCTTCGTAGAAGGTGGTGAAGACGCGGGCCAGCTCGTAGAGGTAGCCGCAGAGCCGGTGCGGTTCGAGGGTCGCGGCGACCTCCGTGACGACCGCACCGTAGGCGTCGAGCGCCAAGCCGAGGTCCCGTTCGGCGGGCTCCAGCGGGATGGTGCTGTCGACCGTCGTGCCGAGATCGCCGGCGTTGCGCAGGATCGAGCTGATCCGGGCGTGGGCGTACTGGAGGTAGACCCCGGTGTTGCCGGTGAAGGACACCATCCGGTCGACGTCGAAGGAGTAGTCCTTCACCCGTGAGGTCGACAGGTCGGCGTACTTCACCGCGGCGATGCCCGCCGACTCGGCGATCCGGTCGAGTTCGGCCGCGTCGAGACCGGGGTTCTTCTCCGCGACGACCGCCCGCGCCCGCGACACCGCGTCGTCGAGCAGGTCCATCAGGCGGACCGTGCCACCCGCCCTGGTCTTGAACGGTGTCCCGTCGGGCCCCAGGATCGTGCCGTAGGCGGCGTGTTCGGCGGTGACGCTGTCGGTGAGCCAACCGGCGCTCCGGGCCGCCTCGAAGACCAGTTGGAAGTGCAGCGCCTGGCGCGAGTCGGTGACGTAGATCAGCCGGTTGGCCTTGAGGTCGCGCAGGCGGTAGCGGATGGTGGCCAGGTCGGTGGCGTCGTAGCCGTACCCGCCGTCGCGCTTGCGGATCATCAGCGTGACGGGCCTGCCGTCCGGGCCGGACACCTCCTGCGAGTAGAAGACGAGCGCCCCGTCGCTCGCCACCGCCAGACCGGCCTCGGTCAACTCTTCGACGGTGTCACCCAACATCGGGTTGTAGAACGATTCCCCGACCGAGTCCTCGGGCGTGAGCAGCACGGTCAACCGGTCGTAGATCGCGCGGAACGACCGCTCGGACTCGGCGACGATGTCCTGCCAGACCGCGACCGTCCCCGGATCGCCCGACTGGAGGGCGACGACCCGCGACCGGGACCGGTCGGCGAAGCCCGGGTCCGCGTCGAACTTCGCCCGAGCCGACCGGTACAAGCCGTCCAGTGCCGACACCGCCGAGGTGCCGTCGCCCAGCTCGTCCTGGTGCCACGCCGCGTCGGGGTGCTCGTCGAGGTACTGGATCAGCATCCCGAACTGCGTGCCGAAGTCGCCCAGGTGGTTCTGCCGCAGCACGTCCGCGCCGAGGAACCCCGTCACCCGCGCGAGGCTGTCACCGATGATCGTCGTGCGCAGGTGCCCGACGTGCATCTCCTTGGCGATGTTGGGCGCGGAGTAGTCGACCACCACCCGGCGACCGAGCTCGGGCAGGCCCAGGCCCAGGCGCGCGTCGGCCAGGCGGGCGGCGACCTGCTCCCAGACCGCTTCACCCGTCACGGTGACGTTGAGGAAGCCCGGCCCGGACGGCTCCACCGACGCGATCACCGCGTCACCGTCCACGTCGAGCCCGGCCACCACCGACGCGGCCAGCTCGACCGGCTTGACGCCGACGCGCTTGGCCAGCGCGAGAGGCGCGTTGCACTGGAAGTCGGCGCGGTCGGATCGTCGCACCACCGGGTCCGCGCCGGTCAGGTCCGCACGGACCCGGCCGATCGCCTGCGACATCGTCGTGGCGATCCGTTCCAGCAGCGACGGCACCTCTTGGTGGTGGGCACTCACCTGACACATCCTCCTTGGTCGGAAAGAACAATTGTTCCAGGCGCCATTCGCGGCGGACGCACAGGGGCGCTGAGTGCGCCGCCACCACAAAGGCGCCTGTCGTGCACTAGTCGAGGCGCAGGATGGTTTCCTCGATTTCGGCGTTCCGGGCCGGTGCGTAGGAGATCTCGGTGCCGACGGTCGTGAAGCCCGCCTTGTGCAGGACGCGGAGCGATCCGACGTTGTCGCTCGCCGCGCGGGCGTACAAGGGCCGGACCCGCACCGTGTCGAGGAACAGCGCCAAGGCTCGGCCGGCGACCCCTTGGCCCCAGGTCACACGGTCGATCCAGTAGGTGATCTCGGTGTCACCGTCCATCACGAAGCTGCCGATGCTGCCGACGAGGTGCCCATCGCGGGTCACCGCGCGAAGCGTGTTCCCGGGCGAGGTTCTCACCTTCGACATGTGGCTGTCGAATGCTTTGCGGTCATCGGGGTCTTCGGCGGTGAAGGCGGCCATCCGAACCGACTCGGGGTCGCGCATCTGGTCGAACAACGCGTCGAGGTCGGAATCCTCGATCGACCGCAATGCCACCTCTGCCACTGGAGTTCTCCTCACGTTGATCCGTCCGGCTCACGGGGGAACGTAGCAGCGGCATCCGACAATTCCGGCGGATCAGGGGACCAGCACGACCTTGCCGCTGACCGTGCCCGACTCGGCCAGCCGCATCGCGTCCGCGACCTGCTCCAGCGGCACGCGGGCGGCGACCTGCGCGCGCAGGGAGCCTTGGGCCAGCAGCGCGAAGACCGCGCCGAGATCGCGCGTCACGCGGGCGCGGAACTTCGTCGCGTCGCGCCGGCCCGCCCAGATGTTGAAGAACGTGGTGGTGCGGCCGTTGGGCAGCGCGTTCCACCACAGCAGGCGGACGAACAGCTTCAGCACGGGCAGGCGCGAGGAGCCCTCCTGGTCACGGGTGGACGCCGTGCCGTAAGCGACGAGCGTGCCGCGCGGCGCGAGCAACCGGTAGGAGTCGACGATGCCGGGGCCGCCGACGTGGTCGAACACGGCGTCGACGCCGTCCGGTGCCAGCTCGCGCACCCTGGCGGGCAGGTCCGTGTCCCGGTAGTCGACGGGGGCCGCGCCCAGCGCGCGGACCGCGTCGTGGTGCCGGGGCGACGCGGTGCCGACGACCCGCGCGCCGGCCAGGCGGGCCAGTTGCACCAGCGTCGAGCCGACGCCGCCGTTCGCGCCGTGCACCAGCACGGTCTGGCCGGCGGCGACCTTCGCGACGCCGTGCAGCATCTGCCACGCGGTGAGGCCGTTGACCACGACCGTCTCCGCTTCGGCGGGGTCGACGCCCTCGGGCACCGGCACCAGGTCGGCCGCGTCCACCAGCGCGTGGCTCGCCCAGCCGCCGATCTTGGTCAGCGCGGCGAACCGGCCGCCGATCAGGGCGGGGTCGACCCCGGTGCCGGCCTCCACGACCGTGCCGACCACGTCGTAGCCGGGCACGAACGGGAACGCCGGCTGGTCGTAGTACTTGGCGCGGCGCATCTGCTGCTCCGCGAAGGACACCCCGGACGCCTCGACCCGCACGAGGGCCTGCCCGGCGGCGGGGGAGGGCCGGTCGCGGTGGCGCAGTTCGAGACCGTCGGGCTCGACCACGCCGGGGAGGACGACTTCCAGGATCTGCTCGGTGGACTGCCGGCCCATCGCTTCCTCCAAGAGTATGAGTGGTCAGTCACTCATTCAAGGCCGAGTTAACCGCCGTGCGAGTGGAAGTGTCAAGCCAAGCTGGTTTTCGACAGTGATTGGTGAATCACAGTCAGGACGGGTAGGCGTGCACCTCGGTGGCCTTGACCGCCGCCCACAGCTCATCACCGGGCTGGAGGCGCAGGTCGGCGACGGTAGCGGTGGTGATGTCGGCCAGCACGGGCGGCACGCCGTCCAACCGCACGCGGGTGGTGTGGGCGTGCTGCTCGATCCCCGCCACGGTGACGCGCCACGCGTTGCGCGGGCTGCCGGCCGGGTTCTCGGGGTGGAGGCTGACGGCGGTGGGCGGGAACACGACGTGCACCGGCCCGGTCACCGGCAGCGCGACGGTGAGCGTGCCGCCGGAGTCCAGGGCGACGGCCGTGCCGTGCGCCGTGCCGCGGTAGAGGTTGAGGCCGACCAGGTCGGCGACGTAGTCGGTGCGCGGTCGGCGGGCGACTTCGGTCGGCGTGCCTTGCTGCACGATCGCGCCGTGCTCCAGCACCACCAGCCGGTCGGCCAGCACCATCGCGTCCAACGGGTCGTGCGTGACGAGGAGCGTGTGGCCGGGGTAGTCGTGCAGGTGGCGGCCGAGTTCGGCGCGCACGTGCAGCCGGGTGGCGGCGTCGAGCGCGGCCAACGGCTCGTCGAGCAGCAGGAGCTCCGGGCCGGTGGCCAGGGCGCGGGCCAGGGCGACGCGTTGGGCTTGGCCGCCGGACAGCGTGCGCGGCTTGGCTTTCGCGTGCTCCGCCAGCCCGACCAGGTCGAGCCAGCGGGCCGCCTCCGCACGGGCCACCGCACGGCCGACACCCCGCGCCCGCAGACCGAAGGCGACGTTTTCCAACGCGGACAGGTGCGCGAACAGCAGGTAGTCCTGGAAGACCACGCCGATCGGACGCCGTTCGGCGGGCCGGAACACGTCCGGTGGCGCGTCCCAGGTCTGCCCGCCCAACCGGATGTGCCCGCCGCTCAACGGAAGCAGCCCGGCGAGCGCGCGCAGGGCGGTGGTCTTGCCCGCGCCGTTCGGGCCGAGGAGCGCGACCACCTCACCCGGTTCGACGGCCAGCTCCGCGCCGAGCCGGAACCCGTCCCGGACGACTTCGAGGTTCGCGTGCAACGTCACGACGGCCCGCTGATCCACCGGTCGCGCAACGCGGCCAGCACACCGACGGACACCAGCAGCAGCACGACGCTGAGCACGATCGCGGACTCCGGATCGGATTCCAGGGCCAGGTACACGGCCAGCGGCATGGTGGTCGTCTCACCGGGGAAGTTGCCCGCGAACGTGATGGTGGCGCCGAACTCGCCCAACGCACGCGCCCAGCACAGCACCGTCCCGGCCACCACGCCCGGCAGGATCGACGGCAGCGTCACCCGCCGGAACGCCAGCCAGCGCGACGCGCCCAAGGTCGCGGCGGCCTCCTCGTACCGCGGATCGGCGGCGCGCAACGCGCCCTCCACCGAGATGACCAGGAACGGCATGGCCACGAACGCCTCCGCCAGCACCACCCCGGCCGTGGTGAACGGCAGCGAGATGCCGAACCACGCGTCGAGGTGCTGCCCGAGCAACCCTCGTCTGCCCAGCACGAACAGCAACGCCACCCCGCCCACCACGGGCGGCAGCACGAGCGGCACCGTCACCAGCGCCCGCAGCAGCCCGCGCCCCGGCACGTCGCCGCGCGCGAGCAGCCACGCCAACGGCACCCCGAGCACCAGGCAGACGACCGTCGCGAGGCTCGCGCACACCAGCGACAGCCGCAGCGCCTGGCCGACCGACTCGCCGGCCAGCCGCTCCGGCAGGGTGCTCCAGGGCGCGCGGACGAGGAGCCCGACCAGCGGTACGAGCAGGAACGCGAGCCCGATCACGGCCGGCAGCACCAGGACCACCGGCAGCCGGCCGCGGGCGCGGCGACGGGTCGACGTCACGGCGCGTCGAACCCGGCCTCGGCGAGCACCGCCCGGCCCCGGTCGGACCGGACGTGCTCGACGAACGCCCGAGCGCCCGCGTCGTCGGGTGCCGCCGCCAGGGGCGCGATCACGTAGTCGTTGACCGTCCCGTCGGCTCCGGGGAACGCGATGCCCTCGACCTCGCCGGCCGCGGACCGCACGTCCGTCCGGTACACGAGCGCCGCGTCCACCTCGCCGAGCCGCACCTTGGTCAGCACGGCCTTCACGTCCTGCTCCAGCGTGTCCGGCCGGGCGGTGATCCCGGCGGCGTCGAACGCCCGCTTCGCCGCTGCCCCGCACGGCACCTGCTCGGCGCACAGCGCGATCTTGGCGTCGGCGTCCCCGAAGTCGGCCAGCCCGGAGATTCCCGCCGGGTTGCCCCGTGGCACCGCGATCTCCAGCCGGTTGCGCGCGAACGTGACGGGCGCGGCAGCCGTCCCGCCCGCGTCGACGACCTGCGCCATGGTCGAGGGCGCGGCCGAGGCGAACACGTCCGCCGGCGCGCCCTGGCCGATCTGCCGCGCCAGGCCGGAGCTGCCGCCGAAGTTGAACACGACGTCCACGCCGGGGTTGGCGGCCTCGAAGTCCTCGCCGAGCCGGGTGAAGGTCCCGGTCAACGACGCCGCCGCGAACACGGTGATCCGCCCGGTCACCGCACCGTCGGGCGCCCGCTCGCCGCAGCCCGCCAGGACGAGCAGCGCCACCAGGGCGAGAGCGCGCATCAGGACTCCGGGATCTCGACCACGACGTGGGTGGACTTGATCGAGGCGACCGCCACGCTGCCGACCTCCAGGCCCAGCTCGTCGGCCGACTCGCGGCTCATCAGCGACACCACCCGGAACGGCCCGGCCTGCATCTCGACCTGCGCCATCACGCCGTCCTTGAGGACCCGGGTGACGATCCCCCGCATCCGGTTGCGCGCCGACGCGGCCACCGTCACCCCCGGCTCGGGCGCCTCGGCCAGCCGCTGGGCGAACTCCGCCAACTCCCGGCCGTCCACACCCTTGCGCCCGCTGTCGAGCTGCACCTCGGCCAACCGGCCCTGCTCGATCCACCGGCGCACGGTGTCGTCGCTGACCCCGAGAAGGACGGCAGCCTCACTGATCCGCAGATTCGGCACAGTGACGAGTATAACTCCGAACCTGCGGCACTACGTGATCTTCGTTTCACCCATTCGGCTCCGGGTACGCCGCACACAGCCGGTGCACCGGAGGTGACAGCCATGACGAGCTCAGCGGAACGCGTCGGCCTCCGCCGTCGTCCCGTCCAGTCCCTCGCCCTGTTCGTCGGCGCGGTGTTCCTGCTGGTCGGCGTGCTGGGCTTCGTGCCGGGCGTGACCGAGGACCTCTACCTGCTCGAACTCGCCGGGCCGCACTCCGACTCGATGCTGTTCGGCGTGTTCCAGGTGTCCGTGCTGCACAACGCGCTGCACCTGCTGTTCGGCGTGGCCGGGGTCCTGTCGGCTTGGACGTGGGGTGCGTCCCGCGTGTACCTGGCCACTGGTGGGTTCCTCTACCTGCTGCTCTGGGCCTACGGGTCGGTCGTGCACTCGATGGGCCACGGCGGCGGCGGGGCGAACTTCGCCCCCTTCAACCCGGCCGACAACCTGCTGCACCTCGCGCTGGGTGCCGGCATGGTGCTGCTGGCGGTGCTCGGCACGGTCGCCGAACGGACCCACGGGCAGTATCCCGGTCGGGAGCGGCGCGGTCGGTGACGCCCGGTTGATCGGTCGGCGGTACCCGTCGCGTAAGTTCACCCAGGGAGGCGCTTGACTGGGAGGACGTTGATGGCGAGTTCCGGAGGACGGCGGCATTTTGGGCGGGTCGACCCGTTCTGCCTGTTCATAGTCCTGCCGCTGGTGCTGATCGCGGGCATCCTGGTCTGGGGTGGCCTGGGCTGGGTCGGTGCCGTCGTCATCGTGTGCGCGGCGATCGTGATCCTGATCGACTCCTGGACGAACCGGCCGCTGCCGTTCACCGTGCCGGACGAGGACTACGACTACGAGCCGCCGCCCGGACCGGGACGGCGCTCCTACTGAATCCCCTCGGCGGTGCGCAGCGTGAGCAGTGAGATCTCGCTCGGCGCGAAGACCCGCAGCGGCGGTCCCCAGAACCCGGCGCCCCGACTCGTGTAGAGCCTGGTGCGCTCGCCGTGCCGGCTCAGCCCGGCCAGCACCGGCTGCTGGAGCCGCACGAGCAGGTGGAACGGCCAGATCTGGCCGCCGTGCGTGTGACCGGACAGCTGGAGGTCCACACCGGCGGCCACCGCCTTCGGGATCTCGCTCGGCTGGTGCGCCAGCAGCACCACCGCGTCGTCGTCGCGGGTGCCGCTCAGCGCGGCGGCGAGGTCGGAGCCGTGGCCCGCTTCGCCGGAGTGCGCGCCGGTGACGTCGTCCACGCCCGCGAACACCAGACGCGCGTCATCGCGTTCGAGCACGCGGTGCTGGTTGTGCAGGCTCGTCCAGCCCAGCTCGGCCATGTGGTCCAGCCAGGCCTGGGCGTTGCTGCCGTACTCGTGGTTGCCGGACACGTAGAACCGGTGCCGCGCCTGGACGTCGCCCAGCGCGGCGGCCTGGCCTCGGCGCTGCGCCACCGTGCCGTCCGCGATGTCGCCGACGTGGACGACGACGTCGGCGTCGAGCTGGTTGACGGCCGCCACCGTGCCCTCGGACCACTTCGTGCGGTCGATCGCGCCGTAGTGCGTGTCGGCGAGGACGGCGATGGTGAGGCCGTCGAACGCCTTGTCGAGGCGGGGGAGCACCACGTCGGTCCGCTTCACGCGCGGCACGCGGCGTGCCTCGCCGATGCCGTAGGCGACGAGGGCGAGGCCGACCACGAGCAGCGACACCGCCACCAAACGAGACCGGAACGGGTCGGCGACGTCCGCTGCCGCCAGCACGAGTCGCAGCACGTGCGCGATCACCGACCAGGCGAAGAACACCCATGCCACGCCGAGCATCAGGTGCGCGGTGCGGGCGGCCCGGTCGGAGTGCTCGCGGCCGTGCGCGCGGATCAAGAGCAGCGGGAACGCCACCGACGTGACCACGAAGAACGCCGTGCCGACCGCCTGCACCGGCCACGGCCACTGCGCTCCCGGCGTGAGCAGCACCGTCCACGGCACCCAGAACAGCAGTGCCGTCACGGTCAGCAGCACCGCCGTGAACACGACCCGCCGCCGTGCGGTTGGGCGGGGTGGCGCGGTCGTCGTGCTCGACATCGGTTCTCCTCGGTGTTACGAACCAGTGGGCTCTTATCGAAGGTAGCCCGCCGCCGAGGCGGTGTCCAAGTTTGCCGGTCCGGCGCGCGGAAACCCTGGTCACATGGCCGATGACGAGCGCGGGACCCACGTGCCCGAGGTGGACACCTCCGAGCAGGAGGAGCGGCTGGCCGACACGCAGCGGAAGATCGACGAGGCGAAGGTGGTCGCGGCCGACCTCGCCAAGACCACCCCGGACCCGCTGCCCGACAGCGAGCCGCCGGAAGGCGCCACGCCCGCGTCCTGACCCCCGCCCTGCCCAAGTCCCGCCCCCGCCCTTCCCCAAGTCCTGCCCGCGCCCCGCCCCCGCCCTGGCCCTGGCCCTGGCCCTGGCCC
>NZ_JNXC01000041.1 GCF_000716595.1 Saccharothrix sp. NRRL B-16314 | reverse complement strand
CGGCATCACCGTCTGGGGCATCCGCGACACCGACTCCTGGCGCGCCTCCGGCACCCCGCTGCTGTTCGACGGCTCGGGCAACAAGAAGGCCGCCTACACCTCGGTCCTCAACGCGCTGAACAGCGGCACGGGCACGACCACGCCAACCACGGACCCGACCGGCCCGACCACCACCACGTCCAGCAACCCGAACCCCGGCGGCTGCACCGCGACCTACTCCGAGGGTCAGAAGTGGAGTGACCGCTTCAACGGCCAGGTCACCGTCTCCGGTACCGACAACTGGGTCGTCACGGTCACCGTCAGCTCGCCCCAGAAGATCATCGCCACGTGGAACACCAGCGCCACGTGGCCGTCGAGCAACGTGATGGTCGCTCGCCCGAACGGCAACGGCAACACGTTCGGCTTCACCATCCAGCACGGCGGCAACTGGAGCTGGCCCAGCGTTTCCTGCCAGGTCGGCTGAACCTGAGCGTGAGGGGCCAGGCCCGGCACCACCGGGTCTGGCCCTTCCGCGCGTTCGGGGGTGGTTCGCCTTGCGGGTCAGCGGGTCAGCGGGTCAGCGGGTCAGCGGGTCGAGGTCGGCGGGTCGAGGTCGGCGGCGCGGTGGTGCTCCCCCGGACGATCAGCTTCGTCGGCAGTTCCAGCCGATCGTGCTCGACGGTCTGCCCACCCGCGAGGGCCAGGACGAATTCCGCGGCGGTGGCACCCATCTGCGCCAGTGGTTGGCGGACCGTGGTGAGAGGCGGGTCGGACCACTGGGTGAACGGGAGGTCGTCGAACCCGACCACGCTCACGTCGTGCGGTACGCCCAGGCCGAGCGCGCCGGCGGCGTGGTAGACGCCCAGGGCTTGCAGGTCGTTCGAGGCGAAGATCGCGGTCGGCCGGTCCGGCAGGGCCAGCAGTTCGGCGGCCGTGTCCCGGCCTCCGTCGAAGTACAGCGGCGCCGGGCGGACGAGGTCCGGGTCGTAGCCGATGCCGAACTCGTCCAGCGCCGCCCGGTAGCCGTCCAGCCGCGCGCGGCAGCACAGCAATTCGTCGGGCCCGCGCAGCATGCCGATCCGCCGGTGGCCCAGCTGGATCAGGTGACGGGTGGCGAGCAGGCCGCCGTTCCAGTTCGCCGCGCCGACGGAGACGATCGGGTGGCTGGGTTCCCCGGTCGGGTCCAGCGCCACCAGCGGGATGGCCCGGCTGTCGAGTTGGGCGAGCTGGTGCGCGGTGAACATCGTCGACACGGCGATCACCCCGACCGGCCGGCGGGCCAGCATCTGGCGCGCCCAGGTGCTCTCGGGGGTGTGCGCGCCGTCCATCTCGGTCAGGGTCACGGCCAGCCCGTGGGGCCGCACGGCGTGCTCGATGCCGCGCACGATCTCCAGCGCCCACGGACTGTCCAGCGCCTGGAACACCACCTCGACGATGGGCACGGCCTCGGACTTCTCGGCCTTGCGGTACCCGTGCTCGCGGATCAGCGCCTCGACGCGCCGCCGCGTCCCGGTGGAGACCCCGGTCCGCCCGTGGATCACCTTCGACACCGTCGACGCCGACACACCGGCGAGCTCGGCGATGTGCACCACCCCGACCTCACGCCGCTTGCGAACACCCGCGTCGTCCACGGCGACAGCCTATGCCGTGCCCTGTGGGCGGCGACCCGGTGCCGACGCCCACCGAGAGAAAATTTCTCTCCGTGGAGAGAACGTTGACGTAGCGGTCCCTCGTTTGCCATGGTGGTCGCGACCCCGTGTCGGACATCACTCCCCGGCGAAGGCCTGGGAGCGCTCCCAGCTACGTACTACGGAGGACGCATGTCGCGCAGATTCCTGTCAGGGCGCTTCCGAACGGCCTCGGCCCTCGCCGCAGCCGGGTTACTCCTGGGGACGGCCTTGGCCGTCGTTTCGGGCAGCGCCGCCGCGGACCCGTCGACCGTGCACCTCGGCGTGTTCCGCGAGACCAGCCCGACCGAGGTCCCCTCGGGCACGGTCAGCCGCTACGGCGTCACCCCGGCGAGCGTCCAGTGGTTCGACAGCTGGGCCACCGGCAACCCGTTCAACGCCGCCGCCGCGCGGACCCTCTGGGACCAGGGGATCATGACCCACTACACCTGGGAGCCGTGGAACACCGCTCTCGGCGTGGCCGACCCGAACCAGATCCACCTCCGCGACATCGTCGAAGGCAGGTGGGACGGCTACATCCGGGCTCGCGGCGCGGAGTTCGCCTCGGTCGGCGCCCCGATCATGGTCCGCTGGGGGCACGAGTTCAACGGCAACTGGTACCCCTGGGGCATCGTCAACAACGACAGCGACCCCGCGCTGTACGTGAGCGCGTACCGCCGCGTCCACGACCTCGTCGTCGCGGCGGGTGCGACCAACGTGCAGTGGGTGTGGTGCTTCAACCACAACTCCACCCCCGACAGCGCCTTCAACGATCCCGCCCGGTCCTACCCCGGTGATGGCTACGTCGACTGGGTCGCGATCGACGGCTACAACTGGGGTTTGGCCCCGTCGTGGGACCCCGGCGGCAACTACTGGACGAGCTTCGAGTCCGTGTTCTCCAGCGCCTACGGCAAGGCCCGCGCCATCGCACCTAAACGCCCGGTGATGCTCGCCGAAGTCGGGTCGAGCGAAGACGGCGGCGACAAGGCGCGGTGGGTCGACGACATGTCCGCCGCTCTGGGCTCGGGCCGCTACCCCGACCTGAAACTGGTCAACTACTTCGACCAGGACAAGGAGGAGTTGTGGTCGGGCACTTCGTCGGCGGGCACCAAGACGGCGTTCACCGCGTGGGTCAACCAGTCCTACATGAAGGGCCGGGGTACCGACTTGGCGAAGGTCGCCGGGCAGTACAAGGGAACGAGCCCCACGACGACGACCACCACGACTACTACTACGACGACGACCACTGCGCCGATCGGCGCCTGCTCCGCGACCTACCGGACGGTCAACTCCTGGTCCGGCGGGTTCGAGGCCGAGGTCACCATCGTCGCCGGTGCGGCGGGGACCAGCGGTTGGACGACCCGCTGGACGTCCCCCGCCGGGCAGTCGGTCACGCAGGTCTGGAACGGCTCCCTCAGCGTCAGCGGATCGGCGGTGTCGGTGAAGAACGTGAACTGGAACGGGAGGCTGGCCCCCAACGGCACGACGAAGTTCGGCTACCTGGCCACCGGTTCCCCATCGACGACCACGCTCAGCTGCACGAGCCCTTGATCGGCACGGCCACGGGAGACCAAACCGCCGAAGCGCACCACGCCGAAGCGGGAACTACCTGACGAGGAAACCTCCGGCGTCCCGGGCGAGCACACCGGTGATCGGGAAGCGGCTGCTGCCGTTCCACCAGTGGTAGACGACGCGGTGGGTGCCGTCCGCCGCGGTGAAGACGTCCATGCCGCCCGGGCCGCGGTGGTTTCCCGGCAGGCCGCGGTACGGGTCGAGCCCGCCGTCGCCGGTGAACCCGAAGTAGGGTCGCTCGACGCCGTTCTGGAGTGGCGTGCAGCGCGAGCCGGGTAGCGGGCCGGCGCACCGGGCGATGCCGGTCGAGTACCTGGCGCTGTCCCAGTTGTTGCCCGAGTACGCGAGGTACCAGACGCCGTCGGCGGCGCGGAACATCGACGGGTTCTCCACGACGTGCGTGCCGCCGCTGGTGCCCCTCGTGTCCCAGGTGATGTCGGTGCTCTTCAACGCGTCCCTGCGGGTCGACCAGACCGCCCACCCGTTCGCGTCGGTCGCCACCACGGAGATGCCGGTCTCCGCGCCCGCGGCGATCGCGTCGTCCCGGTAGGCGACGTGCAGCTGCCCGCCCGCGACGAACGGGTTGGCGTCGATCGCCCACCGGCCGTCCGGTGGGCAGGCCCAGCCGCCCGCGCTCGTGAACGGGCCGCGGGCACTGCCCGACACGGCCCGGCCGATGCACTTCTGCCCCGTGCCGCGCTTGGAAGCCGTGTAGTACATGAAGAAGCGGTCACCGAAGCGCACCACGCCCGGCGCCCAGATGTTGCCCTCGGCCCACGATCCCGGCCCGCCAGGCATCGCGTCGGCGGCGGCGCAACCGGACATTCCGACCGTGCTGCCCGAACCGTGCACGAGGACGGGCACGAACAGCTTCCCGGTGACACCGCAGCGGTCGCCCACACCGGCGCCGACGGTCGTGCCGTAGGTGACGTAGCGGCCGTCCTCTGCGAGCACCGTGTCCGGGTCCGCCAAGGGGAAGGTCGACTCGTTGGCGGCGACCGAGAAGTCGTCCGCCGTCGCGGTGCCGGCCACCACCGTCGCGGCGACCGCACACGCGGCGACGACGGCCGAGATGAACCTGATCATGCCGAACCCCTCGCCGGTGATCTATGAACGCAGCAGCAGGTGAGTCAGAAAATAACTGGCCGATGGGGTTCCGGGCGACGGAGCCAGGGCGATTGGACCCGTACGGACCAGCCGTCGACGCCGCGCCGCGTCGGTCGGCCACCCGGCACCGGGTGTGCACGTTCCCAGTAAGTAACCCAACACTGGGTCTTCAGGACTGCCTCTAGCACCATCTTTGACTGTTGTGTACGTTCACAGCCCTTGGTCCCGATCACCGTCGATTCGGAGAACGCCATGCGAGTCGCCACCTCTCACCGGCTGCGAACGGCGTCGGCGGTGTTGCTGCTGCTCACGTGCGTCCTGGCGACGCCGCCCGCCGCGGCCGACGACGGCCCGGTCGAGGCGGGGATCGTCGTCCGCAAGGTCGAGAACCTGCCCGAGGACTTCATCAACGGCGTCGACGTGTCGTCGGTGCTCGCCCTGGAGGACTCCGGCGTGGTGTTCCGGGACACCGCCGGCCGACCCGCCGACCTGTTCGCCGTGCTGGCCCAAGCCGGCGTCACCGATGTGCGCGTCCGCGTGTGGAACGACCCGTACGACGCCGACGGCAACGGTTACGGGGGCGGGACCACGGACGTCGCGCGCGCGGTCGAGATCGGTGCGCGGGCGACCGGCGCGGGACTGCGGGTGCTCGTGGACTTCCACTACTCGGACTTCTGGGCCGACCCCGCGAAGCAGCAGGCGCCGAAGGCGTGGGCGGGCCTGGCGGTCGAGGAGCTGGCCGACGCGGTCGAGGGGTTCACCACCGACGCGCTCCAGCGCTTCAAGGCCGCGGGCGTCGACGTGCGCATGGTGCAGGTCGGCAACGAGACCAACAACGCGATCGCGGGCGTGAGCGGGTGGGACGGCATGGCGCGGATCTTCTCCGCCGGCTCCGCGGCCGTGCGCGCGGTGCTGCCGGACGCCCTCGTCGCGGTCCACTTCACCAACCCGGAGTCGAGCGGTCGGTACGCCGGGTACGCGCGGGAACTCGCGGCGCGCGGCGTCGACTACGACGTCTTCGCGTCCAGCTACTACCCGTACTGGCACGGGACGCTCGCGAACCTGACGTCGGCGCTGAAGCACGTCGCCGACACCCACGGCAAGAAGGTCGTGGTCGCGGAGACGTCCTGGGCGCACACGCTGGCCGACGGCGACGGGCACGGCAACGTCATCGACCTGCCGTCCGAGGCGACGCAGTACCCGGTGAGCGTGCAGGGCCAGGCCACCGCGGTGCGCGACGTGATCCAGTCGGTCGTCGACGTCGGCGCGGCGGGCATCGGCGTCTACTACTGGGAACCGGCGTGGCTGCCCGTCGGGCCGCCGTCGGCGCTGGAGTCGAACAAGGTGCTGTGGGAGCAGCACGGGTCCGGGTGGGCGTCGAGCTACGCGGGCGAGTACGACCCGCACGACGCGGGCCAGTGGTTCGGCGGCTCCGCGTGGGACAACCAGGCCCTGTTCGCCGCGGACGGCAAGCCCTTGGAGTCCCTGCGCGTGTTCGCGTACGCGCGCACCGGTGCCGTGGCGCCGCGCGAGGTGACCGAGGTCGAGACCGTGGCGCTGACCGTGCCGGAGGGGTCGCCCGTCGTCCTGCCGGGGACCGTCACCGTCACCTACAACGACGGCTCCGCGGAGGAGCAGCCCGTCACCTGGTCGGACGCGTGGGAGTGGATCACCGGTCCGGGCTCCTACCGGGTGGGCGGCGTGACGGCGTCCGGGCGCGCGACGTCGGCCGCCGTCGTCGTCGCCCAGCGGAACTTCCTGCTCAACCCCGGCTTCGAAGCCGAGGACACCGGCATGTGGAACCGCACCGGAACGGGCGTGACGGTGCGTGCGACCAGCGACCCGCACAGCGGAGAGCACTCCACGCACTTCCACTCCGGCGAGCCATACGCCTTCACTGTGTCGCAACGCGTGGACGGCCTGACGGCGGGCTCGTACGTGGCACGCGCCGCACTCCAAGGCGACGGCGAAGACTCGGCGAGCGACGTCCGCCTCACGCTGGCGAACTCCACCGGCGCGTCCCGGTCCGCCCCGTTCGCGCTGTCCGGCTGGCGCAACTGGTCGACGCCCACGACGGAGGCCGTGGAGGTCCCCGCCGGCGGCTCCGCCACCGTGACGATCGCCGCGACCCTGCCGGGTGCGGCGTGGGGCACCGTCGACGATGTCGAACTCGTCCGGCACCTCCCTCCGGGCGCCGACACGGGTGCGCTCGACGCGCTCGTCGACCGCGCCGGGCGGATCGACCGCGGCGCGTTCACCGACGCCTCGCTCACGGCCCTCGACCGCGCCGTCGAGGTCGCCCGGGTCGTGCTCGGCGCTATCGCCCCTTCCGCCGACCAGGTCGCCGGTGCCGTTCAGCGGCTCGACCTCGCCTTCGACGGGCTCTCGCTCGCCGGTGAGGCCCCGGCGCCCTCCGTCGCACCGGTGGCCGTCACCGTCGTCGACGGCGAGCCGGTCCGGTTGCCCGCCGAGGTCGAGGTGACCACCTACGACGGCATCGTCGCCGCGCAGCCGGTGACCTGGTCCCGGGCGGTGGAGTGGATCGCGGGGACCGGTGCGTACACGATTCGCGGCACCACCGGTGCCGGCTTCGCGGCGACCGCGCGGGTGACGGTCACCGAGCGCAACTGGCTCCGCAACGGCGGTTTCGAGAACGCCGACACGTCGATGTGGACCACCGACGGACCGGGCACGCGCATCGAGGACACCGACGCCGCCGCCGAGGGATCGCGCGCGCTGTCGTTCTGGCTCGACTCCGCGTACTCGTTCACCCTGGCGCAACGGCTGTCCGGTCTCCCGGCGGGCGACTACGTGCTGTCGGCCGTGACGCAGGGCGGGGGCGCCGGCGCGTCCGACAGGCTCACGCTGTCGGCGCGTTCCGCCACCGGTTCGGCCGACGTGCCGCTCGAACTCGCGGGGTGGAAGGTGTTCCGCACCGCGACCACCGCGCCGGTGTCGGTGGGGGCGGACGGTGGGTTGACCCTGTCGGCCTCGTTCGCCTTGAGCGCCGGCGCGTGGGGTTCGATCGACGACCTGCGCCTGGTGCGCGCCGGAGGTGCCGACGTCGACACCAGCGGGCTCGCTGCCGACGTCGTCGAGGCCGAGAGGGTCGACCGCGACGGTCACACCCCCGAGTCGGGCGCGACGCTCGTCGCCGCGATCGAGCGGGCGCACATCGTGCTCGACGCCGACCGGCCGTCCCAGGACGCGGTGGACGGTGCGGGCCGTGCCCTCGACGACGCCGTGGCCGACCTGGTCGTCCGTGACGTTGCCCGCCAGGCGCCCGGAGAGGGCGTCCTCTCGCACGACAACGGCTGGGACACCGGGCTGCAGGACGGCGCGTACACCGTGCGGCTGAACCTGTGGCGGGGCGAGAACGCCACCGCGTTCCGGCTCTACGAGAACGGCGTGCTCATCGCGCGGGTGCCGCTGACGTACGGCGGCGGCGACGCCCAGGCCGCGAGCGTTGCCGTGACGGGCAAGCCCAACGGCACCTACGCGTACACCGGTGAGCTGGTCAACTCGCAGGGCCGCACCGCCGTGCGGCCGGTGACGGTCGAGGTGACGCAGGCGACCCCTGCGGCGCCCTCGATCAGCCACGACAACACCGACCGCGACGGCGAGTACAAGGTCACCGCGAACCTGTGGTGGGGCACGAACGCGACGTCGTACCGGTTCTTCGAGGACGGCCTGCCCGTGTCGGAGGGTCCGCTGCCGGCCGCGACGCCGGGGGCGCAGCGGGCCGAACTGGTGGTTTCCGGCAAGGCATCGGGCTCATACCTCTACCGCGTCGAGTTCCTGAACGCGGCGGGCACGAGCACGAGCGGCGACGTCCGGGTGACGGTTCGGCGGTAGCGCCCACGACTGTCCTGACGATCGGAAAATTCCACGCGCGGGGGCATCTCCCCTGCTGCGGATTGACGGGCAGGGGCGGGATTTTTCGGCGTCTCAATGGGCTTATTAGGGGTCGTCACGTTCCGGTGGGCGCGGCGCGCGCGACAGGTCGTGGCGCCGCGCGGCGCGTGGGAGACCAGGGGTGCTGCCAGCGCCAACCGGGGGTCGGCGCGGGAGGCACGCGGTCGGCGGCCACCGCCGGCGGACCGATAGCGCTGTTCCCACCCATTTACGACTCCGCCACGGGAGTACGCGCGGCCGAGGATTGACGATTCACCCGGACCACCGGAGTCGTCCGGACCGGAAATGCTGTTCCGCAATCAAGCCTCTCGAGATCACCGACCGTGGGAAATCATTTCCGGAGATGGTGGTGAGAGGCGCGAAGAAAGCCGTCGCAACCGGATCGTCGACAACCTCCCGACCGCCCGCCCTACGCCCCGGTGGCCGACCGCGACGCCTCAGGGGCCGACGGACCCTGTCCACCTCCCCACCCGCGGACGTAGGTGGAGCACAGGTCAACAGGGATGGTCCGCCGAGGTCGCGGCAGTTGGACGAACGGTGAAGCGCGATTCCCGAATCGGCGCACAGCCGGAGTCCGGATGGGCTATTGACACGCTTCGTTGTTTCGCGGAGGAAAACCCTTCATTTCACTTGACCCCCTGGCCGGAGCGGGTGGAGGTCTGCCCGAGTGGGCAGACGATGGCAGGAGTGTGCCAAATCTCCCCCCGGCGAGGCGATCGTGAGTTACGGTCTGGCCATGCACGTCGGAACGATCACCTGATTCATTGTGGACTCCCGTATTAACTGGGTTCATTTGCGCTGGGAGAAACAGTCTGACGTGGACGACTTGATCGCTGTTGTGGGAATGTCCTGCCGGTTTCCCGGTGCTGCCGATCCCGCGCGATTCTGGCGGCTGCTCCACGACGGGTCCGACCTGGTCAAGGACGTGCCGGAGGGTCGCTGGGCCGCGCGCGACGCGGCCGGCCGGGGCGGCTTCCTCGACGAGGTGGACCGGTTCGACGCGGATTTCTTCGCGATGTCGCCGCGAGAAGCCGCGGCGACCGATCCGCAGCAGCGCCTGGCGCTGGAACTGGCGTGGGAAGCGGCCGAGGACGCGGGGATCGTGCCCGGCCGCGTCGACGGCGGGGTGTTCGTCGGGGTCGGCGCGGGCGACTACGCGGTGCTGCGGCAGCGGGCCGGGGTGGTCGACCGGTTCTCCCTCACCGGCCTGAACCGGGCCATGGTCGCGAACCGGCTGTCGTACGCGCTGGGGTTCGGCGGGCCGAGCCTGATCGTGGACACCGGGCAGTCGTCGTCGCTGGTCGCGGTGCGGATGGCCTGCGAGAGCCTGCGGCGCGGCGAGGTCGGGGTGGCCGTGGCGGGCGGGATCTCGCTCAACCTCGCGGTGGAGAGCGCTCTCGCAGCCGCGGAGTTCGGCGCGCTGTCGCCCGACGGGCGTTGCCACACCTTCGACGCGCGCGCCAACGGGTACGTGCGGGGCGAGGGCGGCGGCCTGGTGGTGCTGAAACCCCTGGAGAACGCCCTCGCCGACGGGGACGAGGTGTACTGCGTCATCCACGGCGGCGCGGTCAACAACGACGGCGGCGGCCTCCACCTGACGACACCGGACGTGCGCGCCCAGGCGCGGCTGCTGCGCGCCGCCTACCTCGACTCCGGCGTCGACCCGGGCGAGGTCCAGTACGTCGAGCTGCACGGGACCGGGACGCGGGTCGGTGACCCGGTGGAAGCCGCCGCCCTCGGTGCCGTGCTCGGGAATGCGCGCGAGGCCGGGCGCCCGGTGCGGGTGGGGTCGGTGAAGACCAACATCGGACACCTGGAAGGTGCGGCGGGAATCGCCGGGCTGATCAAGGCGGCGTTGGCGATCCGGCACCGGCGGGTGCCGCGCAGCCTGCACTTCCGCACGCCGAACCCGGACATCGCGCTGGACGCGCTCAACCTGCGGGTGCAGGCCGAGACCGGGCCGTGGGCCGACGACGACCGCCCGCTGGTCGCGGGGGTCAGCTCGTTCGGCATGGGCGGGACGAACTGCCACCTCGTGCTCTCGGACCGGTTCCCCGCCCGGCCGCCCCGCCCTGGGGGCCGGGTACCGGACGCGCTCCCCTACGTGCTGTCCGGCAAGTCCGAGCAGGCGTTGCGCGCCCAGGCCGCGGCGTTGGCCGACCACCTCGCGGCCGACGCCGCGCAGGACCGGGCCGACGTGGCGCACACGCTGGCCACGGCGCGGGCTTCGTTCCCGCACCGGGCGGTGGTGGTGGCCGGCGGCTTGGAGGACCTGGCGCGGCAGCTCCCGTCCCCGGTCGTGGTGGGTGACGGGCGGCGGGCGGGCGGCTTGGCGTTCCTGTTCACCGGGCAGGGCAGCCAGCGGTTGGCGATGGGCAGCGGCCTCCGGGCGACCTTCCCGGTCTGCGCGTCGGCGTGGGACGAGGTGTGCGGGCACCTCGACGGTGAACTCGACCGCCCGATCGGCGACGTCCTCGCGGCGGACCCCGGATCGGCCGACGCGGACCTCGTCCACCAGACGGTCTACACGCAGTGCGCGGTGTTCGCGCTGGAGGTGGCGCTGTTCCGGCTCGTGGAGAGCTGGGGCGCGGTACCGGACTTCCTGCTCGGGCACTCCGTCGGCGAGATCGCCGCCGCGCACGTCGCGGACGTGCTGTCACTGCCCGACGCGTGCCGGTTGGTGGCCGCGCGGGGTCGGCTCATGCAGGCGTTGCCCGCCGGTGGGGCCATGGTCGCGGTCGGGGCACCGGTCGCCGAGGTGCGGCGGGCGTTCGACGGGGTGCCGGGACAGCTGGACATCGCGGCGGTGAACGGGCCTGCGGCCACCGTCGTGTCCGGGGACGAGGAGGCGGTCCTGGCGGTCGCGGAACTCCTGTCGTCGGCCGGGCACCGGACCAAGCGGCTCGCGGTGAGCCACGCCTTCCACTCGCCGCGGATGGACGGGATGCTCGCCGACTTCCGCCGGGTCGCGGAGACGGTCGACTTCCACCCGCCGCGCATCCCGATCGTGTCCACCCTGGACGGCGGGCCGGTGGCGCCGGACGCGGACTACTGGGTGCGGCAGGTGCGGGGGACGGTGCGGTTCCTCGACGGGGTGCGGTGGCTGCACGACGAAGGCGGCGTGCGCGCGTTCCTGGAACTGGGACCGGACAGCGTCCTGACCGCGGCTGGGCGGGAATGCCTGGCGGGGAAGGACGTGCTCCTGGTGCCCGCGGTGCGCGCCGGCCAGGACGAGGCCCGTGCGGTCACATCGGCCGCGGCGGAATTGCACGTGAACGGGTACGACGTCGACTGGGGCGGGTTCTTCGCCGACCTACCGGTCCGACGCGTCCCACTGCCCACCTATGCGTTCCAGCGAGAGCGACACTGGATCGACGACAGCACCACGCCCCTTCCCCCGCCGGGCGCACCGGTCGAGCCGGAGCGTGGCGGGCTGGAACACGGCAATCCGGAGAGCGGCGGACCTGGGCACAGCGGGCCTGAAGACCGCCGGCCCCAACACGGTGGGCCTGAGAACAGCAGACCCGAAGACCGCCAGCCCGAACACGGTAGACCCGGACAGACCCAGCCCGAGCGCGGTGGGCCAGGGCACGGTGGGCCGGAGCACCGTGGGCCGGAGCACCGTGGGCGGGAGCACCGTGGGCCGGAGCGCGGTGGGCCGGAGCGCGGTGGGCCGGAGGGAAACCACCCGGTGGACCTGGAGCGGGTGGTTCGGGCGCAGATCGCCCTGGTGCTCGGTCATGCCGGCCCCGACTCCGTCGACCCCAGTCGCGGCTTCCGTGACCTGGGGCTGGGCTCGTTGGACACGGTAGAGCTGTGTGACCGGGTCAACCGGGCGCTGGGCACGGAGGTCCCCGCCACCGCGCTGTACGACCACACCACGGCCTCCGCGCTGGCCGAGCACCTTCGTTCCCTCATCGACGGCACCCTCCCACCCGCACCGGACGGGTCGCCTCACGCCACGGCCGACGAGCCGATCGCGATCGTGGGCATGGCGTGCCGCTTCCCCGGCGGCGTGCGGACACCGGCGCAGCTGTGGGACCTGGTCGCCGACGAGCGCGACGCCGTCTCCCCGTTCCCCGAGGACCGCGGCTGGGACCTTGACCGGTTGTTCGACCAGGATCCCGACCGGCCGGGCACGACCTACGCCACCCGGGGCGGGTTCCTCGCCGACGCGGGCCGGTTCGACGCCGAGTTCTTCGGGGTCTCCCCGCGCGAGGCCCTGGCGATGGACCCGCAGCAACGGCTGCTGCTGGAGACCGCGTGGGAGTCGTTCGAGCGGGCCGGGATCGACCCCGAGCACGCCGGCGGTGAGGTCGGCGTGTTCGTCGGTGCCACCGCGCAGGAGTACGGCCCCCGCCTGCACGAGTCCGCCTCCGAGGTCGAGGGGCACCTGCTCACCGGGACCTCGCCGAGCATCGCCTCGGGGCGGATCGCCTACGCGTTCGGGTTCTCCGGTCCGGCGGTGACGGTCGACACGGCGTGCTCGTCGTCGCTGGTCGCGGTGCACCTCGCGGCCCGATCACTGCGGCAGGGCGACTGCTCGTTGGCGGTGGCGGGCGGTGCGTCGGTGATGGCGTCGCCTGGGATGTTCGTGGAGTTTGCCAAGCAGGGCGGGCTGGCGCGGGACGGGCGCTGCAAGGCGTTCTCCGCTGCCGCCGACGGCACCGGCTGGGCCGAGGGCGTCGGCCTGGTGCTCTTGGAGAAGCTGTCCGACGCGCGCCGCAACGGGCACCCGGTGCTCGCCGTGCTCCGGGCGACGGCGATCAACAACGACGGGCGCTCCAACGGCCTGACCGCGCCGAGCGGCCTGGCCCAGCAGCGGGTCATCGGGCGAGCCCTGGCCGACGCCCGGCTGACACCCGCCGACATCGACGTGGTCGAGGCGCACGGGACCGGCACGACGCTCGGCGACGCGATCGAGGCGCAGGCGCTGGCCGACACCTACGGCAGGCACCGGACACCGGGCGCACCGCTGCTGGTCGGCTCGCTGAAGTCCAACATCGGGCACGCGCAGGCGGCGGCCGGTGTCGCGGGCGTGATCAAGATGGTGCTGGCCATGCGGCACGGCGTCGCGCCCCGGACCCTGCACGCCGACGAGCCGTCCACGCGGGTCGACTGGGCCGACAACGGCATGGCGCTGCTGACCGACGCCCGGCCGTGGCCGGAGACCGGAAGTCCGCGCCGCGCGGCGGTGTCGTCGTTCGGCATCAGCGGCACGAACGCGCACGTGATCCTGGAGGGCGGCGACAGCCCCGAACCCGACCCGGTCGAGCGGCACCGGCAGCCGGTCCCGCTGGCGCTGTCGGCCAAGACCGACGCGGCGTTGCGCGCAGCCGCGCAACAGCTGCTGTCCGCCGTGACCGAGCACGACCCTGCCGACCTGGCGGTCAGCGCGGCCGTCCGGACCCCGGTGTTCGACCACCGCGCGGTGGTCGTCGGCGCCGACCGCGAGGACTTCACCGAAGGGCTGCGCGCGCTCGTCGCGGGCGGTTCGGCACCGGGCACCGTGCGGGGAACCGCCGGGCCACGAGGTGGGCTCGCGTTCCTGTTCACCGGTCAGGGCAGCCAGTTCACCGGCATGGGCGACGACCTGCACGAGCGGTTCCCGGTGTATGCCAGGGCTTTCGACGAGGTGTGCGACACGCTGGACCGGCACCTCGACCGTCCACTGCGGACGGTGATCTCCTCCGCAGGGGGCGAGCTGGACCAGACCGGGTACACGCAGCCCGCGTTGTTCGCCGTCGAGGTCGCGCTGTACCGGCTCCTGGAGCACTGGGGCCTGCGGCCGGACTTCGTCGTCGGGCACTCCGTCGGCGAACTCGCGGCGGCCCACGTGGCCGGGGTGCTGTCCCTGGCGGACGCCTGCGCGCTCGTGGCGGCACGCGGCCGGTTGATGCAGGCCCTGCCCGCCCTCGGTGCGATGGCGGCGGTCGAGGCGTCCGAGGCGGAAGTGACGGGGTCGCTCCCCGACGGGGTGTCGATCGCGGCGGTGAACGGACCGCGCTCCGTCGTCGTCTCCGGTGACGCGGACGCGGTGCTGGCGGTAGCCGACGACTGGGCCGGCCGCGGGCACCGGACGCGGCGGCTGAGGGTCAGCCACGCGTTCCACTCGCCGCACATGGACGGGATGCTCGACGGGTTCCGCGCGGTGGCCGCCGGCGTGACCGTCCGGGAGCCGGTGGTGCCGCTCGTGTCGACGCTGACCGGCCGGGTGGCGACCCGCGCCGAGCTGGCCGACCCGGACTACTGGACTCGGCACGTCCGGGAGGCGGTCCGCTTCCACGACGGCGTGCGGTGCCTGGTCGACCACGGCGTGACGGCGCTGCTCGAAGTGGGCCCGGACAGCGCGTTGTCGGCCATGGCGCAGGAGTCCGCCGGGGACGCCGTGGCGGTGGCCGCCTGCCAGCGCCAAGGACGCCCGCAGGTCACGACCTTGCTGACGGCGGTGTCCCGCCTGCACGTCCTGGGTGTGCCGGTGGACCTCGCCCGCGTGGTCGACGGCGTGCCCGCGCGGCGGGTGGAGCTGCCGACCTACCCGTTCCAGGACCGCGAGTACTGGCTCGCCCCGCCGCGCCCCCGTGGCGCCGCGACCGCGCTGGGCCTGCGCGAGTCCGGGCACGGCGTGCTGGGCGCGACCGTCGACCTCCCGGACGGTTCCGTCGTCGGCACGGCCTCGCTGTCGTCGGCGGCTCAGCCGTGGCTGGCCGACCACGTGGTGGGCGGACGGGTCGTGGTGCCCGCCACCGTGTTCGTCGAGCTGGTCGCGCACGTCGCGGACTCGGCCATCGCCGACCTGGTGATCACCGCCCCGCTGGTGCTGCACCCCGGTGGCAGCGCTCAGCTGCGGGTCACGGTGCAGCCGCCGGACGAGGCGGACCGGCGGCAGGTGAGCGTGCACTCGCGGTACGACGGCGAGGACGCGGTGTGGGTGGAGCACGCAGCCGGGCAGGTCGGGAACACCGGACCCGCCGAACCGTTCGACCTGGCCGCCTGGCCTCCCGCCGGCGCGCAGGAGATCGACGTCGAAGCGCTGTACGCGGACCTGGACGCAGCGGGCCTGGCGTACGGGCCGCTGTTCCGGGGCGTACAACGGGCGTGGCGGGTCGACCAGGACGTCTGCACCGAGATCGCGCTCCCGGACACCCTCGCGGGCCAGGCCGGTGAGCACTCCGTGCACCCGGCGCTGTTCGACAGCGCGCTGCACGGCGGCGGCGAGACCGGGTTCTTCGCCACCGACGACGGTCAGCGGGTGCGGCTCCCCTTCGCCTGGTCCGGTGTGCGAGTGCACTCGCGCGGTGCCGCGGCGGCACGGGTCCGCCTCTCCCCGGTCGGCACGGACTCCGTCTCGGTGCGGATCGCCGACCAGGCGGGCAGGCCGCTCGCGGAGGTCGCCTCGCTCACCGTGCGGGCGCTCCCCGCGGGAGGCCTGGACGGCGGCCGTACGCACGATTCGCTGTGGAAGCTCTCCTGGGTTCCGGTGCCGATCGCCGACACCCCGCCGCAGCCCGAACCGACCTGGGTGCTGCTCGGCACCGACCACTTCGGCAGCGACCACTTCGGCACCGCCCCGACCGCGACCGGCCTGGCCGACCTGGACTCCGTTCCGGACCTGGTGCTCGCGCCGGTGGCCGGTGGCGGGGGGACGGTGCCCGAGGCGGTCGCCGCGGCCTGCCACCGGGCGCTGGCACTGGTGCAGGAGTGGGTGGGCGACGAGCGGTTCGCCTCGTCGCGGCTGGTCGTCCTGACCCGCGGCGCGGTGGCCGGTGACCGGGTCGACCTGGCGCAGGCCGCGGTGTGGGGCCTGGTCCGCTCCGCGCAGCGCGAGCACCCCGACCGGATCGTGCTGGTCGATGTGGACGACGACGAGCGGTCCTCGGCGGCAGTCGTGCGAACGGCCGTGCTGGACGAGCCGCAGTGGGCCATCCGGGAGGGCGAGGCGCTGGTACCGCGCCTGGCGGGCATCGAGCGGGCCGCGGACGACGTCGCCGGGCTCGACCCGGACGGCACCGTGGTGGTCACCGGTGCGTCCGGTGCGCTCGGCGGGCTGGTGGCCCGCCGCCTGGTCACCCGGCACGGCGTCCGGCACCTGCTCCTGGCGAGCAGGCGCGGTGCGCGAGCACCAGGGGCCGCCGAGCTGGCCGCGGACCTGGCCGGGCACGGCGCCGAAGTCGCCTGGGCGGCGTGCGACACGGCCGAGCGGGACGACGTGGCGGCGATGCTGGCCGCCGTCCCCGCCGAGCACCCGGTGACCGCGGTCGTGCACGTCGCGGGCGTGCTGGACGACGGCGTGGTCGGGTCGCTGACGCCCGAACGGGTCGACACCGTCCTGCGGCCGAAGGTGGACGGGGCATGGCACCTGCACGACCTCACCGACAACCTGGCCGCGTTCGTGCTGTTCTCGTCGGCCTCCGGTGTGTTCGGCGCGGCGGGCCAGGCGAACTACGCGGCGGCGAACAGCTTCCTCGACGCGTTGGCGTTGCACCGCAACGCGAACGGCCTGCCCGCGACGTCGTTGGCGTGGGCACCGTGGGCGTCCGCGGGCATGGCGGGCGAGCTGGATGCGTTCAGCCGGGCCCGGCTCGCCGGCATCGGCATGGCCGCACTGTCCGATGAGGACGGTCTCGCCCTGTTCGACGCCGCGCTGGGGGTGGCCGAGCCGCTGGTCGTGCCGCTGCGGATCGACGTGCCCGCACTGCGGATCGCGCCCGGCGAGCTTCCGCCCCCGTTGCTGCGCGGTGTGGTGCGCGCACCCAGGGCCAAGGTGGAACGTGAGCCGTCGGCGTCGTTCCGGTCGGTGCTGGCGGGCATGTCCGGCACCGAGCGCGACCGCGCCGCGCTCGACCTGCTGCGCGCCGAGGTCGCCGGTGTGCTCGACTACGGGCAGGCGGGTCGGGTCGACGTCCGGGCGGGGTTCAAGCAGCTCGGGGTCGACTCGCTGACCGGTGTCGAACTGCGCAACCGGCTCAACAAGGCGACCGGGCTGCTGCTGTCGCCGACCGCGGTGTTCGACTTCCCCACCCCGGAACTGCTGGCGCGCCAGGTGGTCGCCGAGCTGTTCCCGCCGGAGCCCGCGGTGCGGGAAGACCCGGAACCCCCGGTGCGGACGGACCCGGTGGGGCTGGATGACGTCGACTCGATCGACGAACTGGATGTCGCTGACCTCGTCCGGCTGGCTCGCGAGAGCCTCGGCTGATAGGGACCCGGGAACACATGCCTGACAATTCCTCCGATGACGTCGTCGGCGTCCTGCGCGACACCCTCAAGGAGGTCGTCCGCCTCCGCAAGCAGAACCGGGACCTGGTCGAGTCGGCGGGCGAGCCGATCGCCGTCGTCGGGATGGCCTGCCGCTACCCGGGCGGGGTGACCTCGCCGGAGCAGCTGTGGGACCTGGCCGTGTCCGGGCGGGACGCGGTGTCCGGCTTCCCGGAGAACCGGGGCTGGGACCTCGACTCCCTGTTCGACGCCGACGACGCGCGGACCGGCACGTCCACCACCCGTGAAGGCGGGTTCCTGCACGACGCGCCCGCGTTCGACCCGGCGTTCTTCGGGATCTCGCCGCGCGAGGCGCTGGCGATGGACCCGCAGCAGCGGCTGCTGCTGGAAGTCTCCTGGGAGGTGTTCGAGCGCGCGGGCATCGACGCGCTGTCGTTGCGCGGCAGCAGGACCGGCGTGTTCGCCGGCCTGATGTACCACGACTACGGCCCGCCCCTGCACGTGCCGAACGGCCTGGTCGACGGCCACCTGCTGACCGGCGGCACCGGCAGCGTGCTCTCCGGCCGGGTGTCGTACGTGTTCGGCCTGGAGGGTCCGGCCGTCACCGTCGACACCGCCTGTTCGTCTTCGCTGGTGACCCTGCACCTGGCGGCGCAGGCGCTGCGCTCGGGTGAGTGCTCGCTGGCGGTGGCCGGCGGCGTGACGGTGATGTCGACTCCCGGCACGTTCGTGGAGTTCTCCCGCCAGCGCGGGCTGTCCCCGGACGGTCGGTGCAAGTCCTTCGCCCATGCGGCCGACGGCACCGGCTGGTCCGAGGGTGCGGGGGTGCTGCTGCTGGAGAAGCTGTCCGATGCGCGGCGCAACGGGCACCGGGTGCTGGGCGTGATCCGCGGTTCGGCGGTGAACCAGGACGGCGCGTCCAACGGCTTGACGGCGCCGAACGGGCCGTCGCAGCAACGGGTCATCCGCGCGGCACTCGCCAACGCCAAGCTGACACCGCGTGACGTGGACGTGGTCGAGGCACACGGGACGGGCACCAGGCTCGGCGATCCGATCGAGGCGCAGGCCCTGCTGGCCACCTACGGCCAAGACCGCGACGAGCCCCTGTGGCTGGGTTCGGTCAAGTCCAACATCGGGCACACCCAAGCCGCCGCGGGTGTCGCCGGTGTCATCAAGATGGTCATGGCGATGCGCCACGGCGTACTGCCCCGCACGCTGCACGTCGACCAGCCCACCCCGCACGTCGACTGGTCCATGGGCGCGGTCGAACTGCTGACCGACAACCGGGACTGGCCCGAGACCGGACGTCCGCGTCGGGCGGCGGTGTCGTCGTTCGGGATCAGCGGCACCAACGCGCACGTCATCCTCGAACAACCCGACGCGGAGCCGATCACCGACGCGCCGGGCTCGGCCGCCCAGGGCGGTGTGGTGCCGTGGGTCGTCTCGGCGCGCGACGGGGCCGCGCTGCGGGAGCAGGCGATCCGGCTGCGGTCGTTCGTGCGCCGGCACCCCGAGGTGGAGCCGGCGGACATCGGGCGTGCGCTGGTCACGACCCGCGCCCTGCACGATCACCGCGCTGTCGTCCTGGGTGGGACCGCCGACGAGCTGTCGGAAGGGCTCGACGCGCTGGCCACCGGCGTGGTCTCGGCGAGCGCCGGACAGCCGGATGTGGTGTGGGTGTTCCCGGGGCAGGGTTCGCAGTGGGCGGGCATGGCGCGGGAGCTGCTGGAGACTTCCCCGGTCTTCGCCGAGCGGTTCGCCGAGTGCGAGCAGGCGTTGCGGCCGTGGGTGTCGTGGTCGCTGCGCGAGGCGGTCACTTCACCGGCGCCGGAGGCGTTGGACCGGGTGGACGTGGTGCAGCCCGCGCTGTTCGCGGTGATGGTGTCGCTGGCCGCCGTGTGGCGTTCGCTCGGTGTGGAACCGGCTGCCGTGGTGGGGCATTCGCAGGGTGAGATCGCCGCCGCCGTCGTGGCCGGCGCGCTGTCCCTGGCCGACGGTGCCCAGGTCGTGGCCCGCCGGTCGCAGGCCATCGCGGAGCACTTAGCCGGGCCCGGCGGCATGATGTCCGTCGCCGCGCCGGTCGACACCGTCCGCGAGTGGATCACGCGGGACGGGGTCGCGGTGTCCATCGCCGCCGTCAACGGACCTGCCACCGTCGTGGTCTCCGGCGACGGCACCGTGCTCGACTCCTGGGGCGAACAACTGTCCACACAGGACATCAGAGTCCGACGCGTCGCCGTCGACTACGCCTCGCACTCCCCCGCCGTCGAAGGCATCCGCGAGCACGTCCTCGCCGCCACCGAAGGCATCACCCCGCTCAACGCGGAGACGCCCTTCTACTCCACCGTGACCAACTCCTGGGCCGACACCACCAGCCTGGACGCCGACTACTGGTACCAGAACCTCCGCGAAACCGTCCGCTTCGCCGAAGCCACCGAAGCACTGATCGAACAAGGCCACACCGCCTTCCTCGAAATCAGCCCGCACCCGGTGCTCACCACGAGCATCGAAGCCGGCGAGACCGATCTGACCGTCGTCGGCAGCCTCCGGCGTGACGAGGGCAGCCTCCGCAGACTCCTCACCTCGGCCGGCGAACTCTTCACTGCCGGCGTGCCCGTCGACTGGGCGAGCCTGTTCACCGGGACCGCTAAGGCACTGGACCTGCCGACGTACCCGTTCCAGCGGCAGGACTTCTGGCTCCCCTCGGGGACATCCACAGTGGACGTTGCCTCCGCCGGGCTCCGGGACGCGGGACATCCGCTGCTGGGGGCCGTGGTCGACCTGGTCGACAGCGACGGCCTCCTGTTCACCGGCAGGCTGTCACTGGCCACCCACCCGTGGTTGGCGGACCACACGGTCGACGGCACCGTCGTCCTGCCCGGCACGGCGTTCCTTGACCTGGTCCTGCACGTCCGCACGGGCACCGGCCACGACCGGGTGGAAGACCTCACCGTCCACACCCCGCTGGTGATCCCCGAGCGGGCTGCCGTGCACCTCTGCGTCGCAGTGGCGGGGAGCGGGGGCGGACGGCGGGAAGTCGGGGTGTACACGCGGGTGGAGGACGGCCCGTGGACGCGGCACGCCACCGGTGTGCTGTCCGACGAGGAAACCGTGTTGCAGCACGACCTCCGCGAGTGGCCGCCCGCCGGCGCGGTGCCCGTGGACGTGGCCGAGGTCTACCGGCGGCTCGGGGGTGTCGACTACGGGCCTGCCCTCCAGGGCCTCGGTGCGGTGTGGCGGCGCGGTGACGAGACCTTCGCCGAGGTGGCCGCGCCGGGGGCGTCGGACTTCGCCCTGCACCCGGCGTTGCTCGCGGTCGCCGCGCACGCCGTCGAGGGCACGGGCGCAGGGCTGTCGCCGTGGTCGTGGCGGGGCGTGACGCTCGGCGCGTCCGGGGTGGAGCAGTTGCGGGTGCGGATGCGCCCGGTCGGGGACGACACGTTCTCCCTGCACGCCTCCGACGTGTCCGGTCGGCCGGTCCTGGAGGTCGAGGCGGTCGGGCTGCGGTCGACGCGGGTCGAGCCCGGCACGCAGGACTCGCTGTACGCGGTGGACTGGACGGCGGTGCGCGCTCCCGCGTCGACCCCGCGACGCTGGGCCGTGCTGGGCGAGGACCGCCTCGGTGTGGCCGCCGCGCTGGACGCGCGCGGCGAACCGGTCGTGACCTGGTCGGAGCTGTCCGACGACCCGGTCGACGTCGTGGTCGTGCCGGTCGTCGCGCCCGACGGCGACCCGGTGGCGGTGACCCGCGAGGTCGTCAACCGGGTGTTGGCCCTGGTGCGGGACTGGCTGGCGGACGAGCGCTTCACGGGATCGCGACTGGTGGTGCTCACCAGCGGCGCGGTCGACGTGGCCGACGTGCGCGGGGTGGCCACCGCCCCGGTGTGGGGCCTGGTGCGGGCCGCGCAGGCCGAGCACCCCGACCGGCTGGTGCTGGTGGACGCCGACGACGCCTCGGCGCTGCCGGAGGCGGTGGCGGGCGGCGAACCCCAGGTCGTGCTGCGCGGCGGGGCGCTGCGGGTGCCCAGGCTGGTCCGCCGCGGCCCGGCGGACCAGGTCCCGCCCGCCCTCGACGCCGACGGCACGGTGCTGGTCACCGGCGCGACCGGCAGCCTCGGTTCCCTGGTCGCCCGGCACCTCGTGGTCGAGCACGGTGTCCGGCACCTGCTGCTGACCAGCCGCCGGGGCGCCGCTGCCCCCGGTGCCGACGACCTGGTCGCGGAGCTGACCTCGCTGGGCGCGGAGGTGACGCTGGCGGCCTGCGACATGGCCGACCGGGACGCGGTCGCCGACCTGCTCGGCGGCGTCCCCGCGCGGCACCCCCTGACCGCCGTCGTGCACACCGCGGGTGTCCTCGACGACGGTGTCGTCCAAGCGCTCACCCCGGAACGGGTGGACCGGGTCATGCTGCCCAAGGTCGACGCGGCCTGGCACCTGCACGAGCTGACCGGTGGCCTCGACCTGGCGGCCTTCGTGCTGTTCTCGTCGGTGGCGGGCACGGTCGGCGGCGCGGGCCAGGCCAACTACGCGGCGGCGAACGCGTTCCTCGACGCGCTGGCCGAGCACCGACGCGCCACCGGCCTGCCCGCCCAGTCGCTGGCCTGGGGCCTGTGGGCCGGGGAGAGCAGCCTGACCGCCGACCTGGGCGAGGTCGACCTGCGCCGCCTCGGTCGGTCCGGCATCGCGGCGCTGTCGTCGGCGGAAGGGCTCGCCCTGTTCGACGCCGCCCTGCGCGACGGGCGGGCCGTGCTCGCGCCGGTACGGCTGGACCTGCCCGCCATCCGAGCCGGTGCGGTCCCCCACGTGCTGCGCGGCCTGGTCCGGGCGCCGGAGCGCAAGGCCGCGGCCTCGCCGCTGCTGGACCGGCTCCGCGAGGCGGACGCGGAGGAGCAGGGCCGGATCGTGCTCGACCTGGTGTGCGCGCAGGCCGCCGCGGTGCTCGGGCACGACTCGGCGGACGGCATCGTCGACTCCCGGGCGTTCCGCGAGTTCGGCTTCGACTCGCTGACCGCGGTCGAGCTGCGCAACCGGCTCGCCGACACCACCGGCATCCGGCTGCCCGCCACGGTGGTGTTCGACCACCCCACGCCGGGCGCCCTCGCCGAGCACCTGCGCGCCGAGCTGCTGGACACCGCGACCGCCGTGGCCACCGGTCCCGCGATCGGGGTCGCCTCGGACGACGACGCGATCGCGATCGTGGCGATGGGCTGCCGCTTCCCCGGCGGCGCGGACACACCGGAGCGGTTCTGGGAGCTGCTGCGCGACGGCCGGCACGCGGTCTCCGGGTTCCCCGACGACCGCGGCTGGGACACCGAAGCCCTGTTCGACCCCGATCCCGACCGGGTCGGCAAGTCCTACGTGCGCGAAGGCGGGTTCGTCCACGACGCGGGCCGGTTCGACGCCGGGTTCTTCGGCATCTCCCCGCGCGAGGCGCTGGCCATGGACCCGCAGCAACGGCTCCTGCTGGAAGTCTCCTGGGAGGTGTTCGAGCGGGCCGGGATCGACCCGACCGGCCTGCGGGGCAGCGCGACCGGGGTGTTCGTCGGCACCAACGGGCAGGACTACGCCAGCGGGTCCGGGAAGGTGCCGGACGGCGCGGAGGGCTACCTGCTGACCGGTGGCGCGGGCAGCGTCCTGTCCGGCCGGGTGTCCTACGTGTTCGGCCTGGAAGGGCCCGCGGTCACCGTGGACACGGCGTGCTCGTCGTCGCTGGTCGGGATGCACCTGGCCGCGCAGGCGCTCCGGGCGGGCGAGTGCTCGCTGGCGCTGGCGGGCGGTGTGACCGTGATGGCCACGCCGAGCACGTTCGTGGAGTTCTCGCGGCAGCGCGGCCTGGCGCCGGACGCCCGGTGCAAGTCCTTCGCCGGTGCCGCCGACGGGACCGGCTGGTCCGAGGGCGTCGGCCTGCTGCTGCTGGAGAAGCTCTCCGACGCGCGCCGCAACGGGCACCGGGTGCTCGGCGTGATCCGCGGCTCGGCGGTCAACCAGGACGGCGCGTCCAACGGCCTCTCGGCCCCGAACGGGCCGTCGCAGCAACGGGTCATCCGGGCTGCACTCGCCAACGCCCGGTTGACGCCGCAGGAAGTCGACGTGGTGGAGGCGCACGGCACCGGCACCAGGCTGGGCGACCCGATCGAGGCGCAGGCGCTGCTGGCGACCTACGGCCAGGACCGCGACGAGCCCCTGTGGCTGGGCTCGGTCAAGTCGAACATCGGCCACACCCAGGCCGCCGCCGGCGTGGCGGGCGTGATCAAGGTGGTCCTGGCGATGCGGCACGGGGTCGTGCCCGCGACGCTGCACGTGGACGAACCCACCCCGCACGTCGACTGGGACGCGGGCGCGGTGTCGCTGGCGACGGCGGCAGTGGACTGGCCGCGCACCGGTCGACCGCGCCGGGCCGGGGTGTCGTCGTTCGGGATCAGCGGGACGAACGCGCACGTCGTCCTGGAGCTGCCGGAAGACGGTGAACCCCGACAGCACGGTGAACCGGACGCGGGTGTGGTGCCGCTGGTGCTCTCGGCGCGCAGCGGGTCCGCGCTGCGGGAGCAGGCGAGCAGGCTGCTGGCCCTGGTCCGCGAGTCCCCCGACGTCTCGTGGTCCGACATCGGGTCGTCCCTGGTGACGACCCGCGCGGTGCACGACCACCGGGCGGTGGTGCACGGCGGCACGGGTGCGGACCTGGTGGCCGGGCTGGACGCGCTGGCCGCGGGCCGGGCGCTGCCCGGGGTGGTGGTCGGCGAGGCGTCGGCACGGCCCAAGGTCGCGCTGCTGTTCAGCGGGCAGGGCAGCCAGTACCCCGGCATGGGCGCCGGGCTGCACGAAGGCGTGCCCGCGTTCGCGCGGGCGCTGGACGAGGTTGTCGAGGCGTTCGACGGGCTGCTGGACCGGCCGCTGCGCGACGTGGTGTTCGGGTCCGACGCCGAAGTCCTGGAGCGCACGGAGTTCACCCAGCCCGCGCTGTTCGCCTTCGAGGTGGCGGCGTCCCGGGTGCTGCGGGAGTGGGGCGTGCGGCCGGACTTCCTCATCGGGCACTCGGTCGGAGAGATCGCCGCCGCGCACGTCGCCGGGGTGTTCTCCCTGCGTGACGCCTGCGTCCTCGTGGCGGCGCGGGGCCGGTTGATGCAGGCCGCGCCGGCCGGCGGCGCGATGGTGTCGGTCACCGCCACCGCCGACGAGGTCGCAGAGTCCCTTGTGGACGGTGTGGAGATCGCCGCGGTCAACGGGCCGACGTCGGTGGTGGTGTCCGGTGACGCCGACGCCGTCGCGGAGGTCGCCGCGCACTGGGCGCAGCGGGGTCGCAAGACCAGCGGGCTGAGGGTGAGCCACGCCTTCCACTCCGCGCACATGGACGGCGTGCTGGACGAGTTGCACCGGGTCGCCGCCGGGATCTCCTACCAGCCGCCCCGGATACCGGTCGTGTCGAACGTCAGCGGCGCGGTCGTCGAGCCGGAGCGGCTGTGCGACCCGGGGTACTGGGTCGAGCACGTCCGGGCGCGGGTCCGGTTCTTCGACGGCCTCGCGGACCTGGCCGGACGCGGGGTGACCACTTTCATCGAGGTCGGACCCGGTGGCGCGTTGACCGCCGCCGTGCGCAACGGCCTGGACGGTGCGACGGCCGTTCCCGTCACGCGCCGGGAGCACCCCGAGGTGGAGACGCTGTCCACCGCACTGGCGACGGCGTTCGTGCGCGGCGCACGGGTCGACTGGGCCGCCGTCCAGGGTGGGCGGACGACGCGGCCGGTCGAGCTGCCGACGTACCCGTTCCAGCGGGAGCGGTACTGGCTGACGCGGTCCGAAGGACCCGGCGACGTCACCGCGGCCGGGCTGAGCACGGCAGACCACCCGCTGCTCGGTGCGGCGCTCGGGTTGGCCTCGGGCGACGGGCGGGTGTTCACCGGGCGGCTGTCGCGGCGGAGCCACCCCTGGCTCGCCGACCACGTGGTGCGCGACCGGGCGCTGTTCCCGGCGACCGCGTTCCTGGAGCTGGCCACGCACGTCGGCGGGAGCCTCGGGTGCGGTCAGGTCGAGGAGCTGGTCGTGGAGGCGCCGCTGATCGTGGCCGAGGACGGCGACGTCGTGCTCCAGGTCGCGGTGGCGGACGCGGAGCCCGACGGCCGGCGGACGTTCGAGGTGTACTCGCGGGAGTCGGGGTCCGACACGTGGACCCGGCACGCGAGCGGCGCCCTCGCCCCCACCGGTCCGGCCGCCGAGGACGACCTCGGCGAGTGGCCGCCCCCGGGCGAGGCGATCGACGTGGACGGGCTGTACGAGCGGTTCACCGAGAGCGGGTTCGAGTACGGGCCGGTGTTCCAGGGGCTGCGGGCGGCGTGGCGGCGCGACGGCGAAGTCTTCGGCGAGGTGACGCTGCCCGCCGGGCAGGAGGCCGACCGCTTCGGCGTGCACCCGGCCCTGCTCGACGCGGCGCTGCACACGATGGTCTACGCGGGCTTGGACGGCGTCGACAGCGGGATCATGCCCTTCACCTGGGCCGGGGTGTCGCTGCACCGCACCGGGGCGCAACGGCTGCGGGTGCGGTTGGTGCGCACGGCGGCCGACACCGTCGCGCTGACCGCGTCCGACGAGCTGGGCCGGCCGGTCCTGTCCGTGTCGTCGTTGGTGATGCGGCCGGTGCCCGCGCGCCTCGCGGGCGGTGCGGGGCAGGGCTCGGTGTACGGGGTGGACTGGGTGCCCGCGCCGCGCGCGACCACGGGCGCGGACCAGGTCACCATCGGGGGCGCCCGAGCGGACTACGTCGACCTGGCGGCACTGGACGAGGCCGTCGAGGCGGGGGCACCCGTCCCGGCGTCGGTGGTCTTCGAGTGCCCTTCCGGGGACGGCGGCCCCGCCGAGGTGACCGGGCAGGTGCTCACCACCGTGCGGGAGTGGCTGGCCGACGAGCGCTTCGCCGCGTCCCGGCTGGTCGTGGTGACCAGGAACGCGGTCGCCACCGGGCGCGAGCACGGTGTGGACCTGGCGCACGCGCCGGTGTGGGGCCTGCTGCGCTCGGCGCAGTCGGAGCACCCGGACCGGTTCGCCCTGGTGGACCTGGACGAGCACGGCGACCACGCGATCGCCGCCGACGAGCCGCAGGCGGCGGTGCGCGACGGCGAGGTGCTGGTGCCGCGCCTCGTCCGCCGGCGGGTCGCGGAGCAGGCGCGGCCGGTGTTCGGGCCGGACGGGACGGTCCTGGTCACCGGCGCGACCGGCACCCTGGGCCGGGCGGTCGCCCGGCACCTGGTGACCGCGCACGGCGTGCGACGGCTGCTGCTGGTGAGCAGGCGCGGAGCGGACACCGACCTCGTGGACGGCCTGACCGCGCTGGGCGCCGAGGTGCGGGCGGAGTCCTGCGACGTCGCCGACCGCGCCGCGCTGGCGGCCGTGCTGTCCGGGGTGTCCGGGGACCACCCGCTGGCGGCGGTGGTGCACACCGCCGGGGTGATCGACGACGGTGTCGTGGCGTCCCTCGACGCGGAACGGGTCGAGCGCGTGTTCCGCCCGAAGGTCGACGGCGCGCTCAACCTGCACGAGCTGACCAGGGACGCGGACCTCTCCGCGTTCGTGCTGTTCTCCTCGGTCGCCGGGGTGATCGGCTCCGCCGGGCAGGGCAACTACGCGGCGGCCAACACGTTCCTGGACGCCCTGGCCGCGCAACGGCGGCTGCTGGGCCTGCCCGCCGTCTCGCTCGCGTGGGGCCTGTGGGCCGAGGACAGCGGCATGACCTCGAAGCTGGACGCCGCCGACCTGCGGCGGATCGCCCGCAGTGGTGTCGTCCCACTGTCCACAGAGGACAACCTGGCGCTGTTCGACGCCGCGACGGCCGGTGACGAGCCCCTGCTGGTCCCGGTGAAGCTCGACGCCGCGGGCGGGCAGTCGCCGCTGCTGCGCTCGGTGGCGGGCACCCCGCGCGCCGCGGCCCGCGTCGAGGACGAGGGCTGGGCGCGGCGACTGGCGGGCAGGTCGGACACCGAGCAGCACAAGATCCTGCTCGAGTACGTCAGCGCCGAGGCCGCGGCCGTGCTCGGCCACACCGACGCGCGGGCCGTCGCGCCCGACCGGGGCCTGCTCGACTCGGGCTTCGACTCGCTCACCGCGGTCGAGCTGCGCAACCGGCTGGGCTCCGGCACCGGCCTGCGGTTGCCCGCCACGCTGCTGTTCGACTACCCGACCCCTGCCGCCATCGCGGGCCACCTGCGCACCGGCCTGGTTCAAGACGCCGACGGCGCGGCGGCGGGCGCGGTGCTGTCCGGGATCGCCGGCCTGCGGTCGAGCCTCGCGGCGCTGAGCCCGTCGAGCCCCGTCGGCGCCGAGGTGACCGAGCGCCTGGAAGAACTGCTTCGCGGGTGGAGGGACGCGGCGGGCGACGGAGCGGTCGCGGCCGGTGACCTCGATTCAGCGAGCGACGAAGAGATGTTCGACCTCCTCGGCAAGCGGTTCGGCATCTCCTAACACGCCATCGTCCCCACCTTCCCTTCCGGTCTGGAGAGCTTCGGATGTCAAACGAAGAGAAGCTTCGGTATTTCCTCAAGCGCGTGACCGCCGACCTGGACGCGGCCCACGACAAGATCCGCAGGATCGAGGAGGCCGAGCAGGAGCCGATCGCGATCGTCGCGATGGGCTGCCGCTACCCGGGTGGCGTGCGCAGCCCCGAGGACCTGTGGGACGTCGTGGCGGACGAGCGGGACGAGGTCACCGGCTTCCCGGTGAACCGCGGCTGGGACCTCGACGGGCTCTACGACCCGGACCCGGAGCGGTACGGCACGTCCTACACCCGTGAGGGCGGGTTCCTGCACCAGGCCGCGGAGTTCGACCCGGCGTTCTTCGGGATCTCCCCGCGCGAGGCGCTGGCCATGGACCCGCAGCAACGGCTCCTGCTGGAAGTCTCCTGGGAGGTGTTCGAACGGGCCGGGGTCGACCCGTCGTCGTTGCGGGGCAGCAAGACCGGCGTGTTCATCGGCGTGATGTACAACGACTACGGCTCGCGGTTCCACAAGGTGCCGGAGACGTTCGAGGGCAGCATCGTCAACGGGTCGGCCGCGAGCATCGCCTCGGGCCGGGTGTCCTACGTGTTCGGGCTGGAAGGACCCGCGGTCACCGTCGATACCGCCTGCTCGTCCTCCCTGGTGGGGCTGCACCTGGCCGCGCAGGCGCTGCGCGCGGGCGAGTGCTCGCTGGCGCTGGCCGGTGGCGTGACCGTGATGGCGACACCGGGCCTGTTCGTCGAGTTCTCCCGCCAGCGCGGCTTGGCGGCGGACGGGCGCTGCAAGTCGTTCGCCGGTGCGGCCGACGGCACCGGCTGGTCCGAGGGCGTCGGTGTGCTGCTGCTGGAGAAGCTGTCCGACGCGCGCCGCAACGGGCACCGGGTGCTGGGCCTGGTGCGCGGTTCCGCGGTGAACCAGGACGGTGCGAGCAGCGGGCTGACCGCGCCGAACGGGCCGTCGCAGCAGCGGGTCATCCGCGCCGCCCTGGCCAACGCGCGCCTCAAGAGCCAGGACGTGGACGCCGTCGAGGCGCACGGCACCGGCACCAAGCTGGGCGACCCCATCGAGGCGCAGGCGCTCCTGGCCACCTACGGGCAGGACCGGCCCGAGAGCGCTCCGCTGTGGCTCGGGTCGATCAAGTCCAACATCGGGCACACCCAGGCCGCCGCGGGTGTGGCGGGCGTGATCAAGATGGTCATGGCGATGCGCCACGGCGTGCTGCCCAAGACCTTGCACGTCGACCAGCCCACCCCGCACGTGGACTGGACCGAGGGCGCGGTCGAGCTGCTGACCGACAGGCGGGACTGGCCCGAGACCGGGCGTCCGCGTCGGGCGGCGGTGTCGTCGTTCGGCGTCAGCGGGACCAACGCGCACGTGATCGTGGAGCAGGCACCGTCCGAAGAGGACAGTCCGGTGTCGGAGGACACCGGTGGCGTGGTGCCGTGGGTGCTGTCCGCGCGCAGCGAGGCCGCGTTGGCAGAACAGGCCGACCGGCTGCGGGACTTCCTCCGGGCCCGACCCGAGGTGTCGGCGGCGGAGGTGGGCGCCTCGCTGGTGCGGTCCCGCGCCGTGCTCGACCACCGGGCCGTGGTGCTCGGCGGCAACCGGGAGGCACTGCTCGAAGGGCTCGGCGCGGTCGTCGACGGCACGGTAGCCGGAGGCGCGGTCACCGAGGGCACGGTGGCGGTCACGGGCGTCGCCTCACCGTCGCGGGTGGTGTGGGTGTTCCCCGGTCAGGGTTCGCAGTGGGCGGGCATGGCGCGGGAGCTGCTGGAGACTTCCCCGGTCTTCGCCGAGCGCTTCGCCGAGTGCGAGCAGGCGTTGCGGCCGTGGGTGTCGTGGTCGCTGCGCGAGGTGGTCACCACCGGCGACCCCGAGGTCTGGGACAAGGTCGACGTCATCCAGCCCGTGTTGTTCTCGGTCATGGTGTCACTGGCCGCCGCCTGGCGTTCCCTCGGTGTGGAACCCGCCGCCGTCGTGGGCCACTCGCAGGGCGAGATCGCCGCCGCCGTCGTCGCCGGTGCGCTGTCCCTGGCCGACGGCGCGCAGGTCGTCGCCCGACGGTCGCAGGCCATCGCGGAGCACTTAGCCGGGCCCGGCGGCATGATGTCCGTCGCCGCGCCGGTCGACACCGTCCGCGAGTGGATCACGCGCGACGGGGTCGCGGTGTCCATCGCCGCGGTCAACGGTCCGGGCAGCGTGGCGGTCGCCGGGGACGGCGCCGTGCTGGACGCCTGGGCGGAGCGGCTGACCGCCGACGACGTCCGCGTGCGCCGGATCGCGGTGGACTACGCCTCGCACTCCCCCGCCGTCGAAGGCATCCGCGAGCACGTCCTCGCCGCCGCCGAAGGCATCACGCCACGCCCTTCGGCGATCGCGTTCTACTCCACCGTGACCAACTCCTGGGCCGACACCACCGGCCTGGACGCCGAGTACTGGTACCGCAACCTGCGCGAGACCGTCCGCTTCGCCGAAGCCACCGAAGCGCTGATCTCCCAGGGCCACACCACGTTCGTCGAGATCAGCCCGCACCCCGTGCTCACCATGGGCGTCGAGGAGACCGGTGGCACGACCGGTGCGGAGCTGACCGTCGTCGGCAGCCTCCGCCGCGACGAGGGCGGCTTACCCAGGCTGCTCACGTCCGCCGCCGAGCTGTTCGCCTCCGGTGTGCGCGTCGACTGGGCGACCGTGTTCACCGCGCCGACGCGCCCGCTCGACCTCCCGACCTACCCGTTCCAGCGGCAGCACTACTGGCTGGACCTGCCCGCCGAGACCGGCGACGTGTCGTCCGCGGGCCTGGTCACCGCGAACCACCCCCTGCTCGGCGCCACGGTCGGCCTGGCCGACGGCGACGGCGTCCTCTTCACCGGCAGGCTCTCGCTGAGCACGCACCCGTGGCTGGCCGACCACGCCGTGAACGGCACCGTCATCCTGCCGGGCACCGCCTTCCTCGAACTCGCCCTGCAGACCAACCACCACATCGGCTTCCACCAGGTCGAAGACCTGACCCTGGAAGCACCGCTGGTCCTGCCCGAGCGGGGCGCGGTCGTGGTGCAGCTCGCCGTCGGCGCGGCCGACCACGGCGGACGCCGCACGGTCGGGATCTTCTCGCAGCCCGAGGACACCGCGCTCGACGCGCCGTGGACGCGGCACGCCACCGGGTCGCTCGCCCCCGAGACGCCGGTGGCGCCGTTCGACCTCACCCGGTGGCCGCCCGCCGACGCCGACCCGGTCGACACCGACCGGCTGTACGAGCGGTTCGCGGAGATCGGTTTCGCCTACGGCCCGGCGTTCCAGGGCGTGCGCGCGGTGTGGCGGCGCGGCGACGAGGTGTTCGCCGACGTCCGGCTGCCCGAGGACCAGCGCGCCGACGCCGGGTCCTACGGGCTGCACCCGGCGCTGTTCGACGCCGCCCTGCACGCCGCCGCGCTCGGCATGCTCGACGCGGACGCGCCGAGGAGCCTGCCGTTCTCGTGGGGCCGGGTCAGCCTGCACGCCGCCGGCGCGACCGACCTGCGGGTGCGGCTCGTGCTCGGCGAGTCCGTCGAGATCAGCGCGGCCGACGGGTCCGGGCAGCCGGTGGTCTCGGTCGGTGCGCTCGCGGTCCGACCGGTGGACGACAAGGAGATCCGCACCGCGGCGCCGACCCGGGGCGGGCTGTTCGCCGTGGAGTGGGTCCCCTGCCCGGAGATCACCGGCGCGGAGGCCACCGCCCCGACCTCGGACTGGGCGTCCGTCGGTGGGACCGCCCTCGGCGCGATTCACCACCCCGACCTCGCGTCGCTCGACACCGTGCCGCCCGTGGTCCTGGTCGCCGCTCCCTCCGGGGACGACGCGACCGCCGCCGTGACGCGGGTGCTCGGCCTGCTCCAGGAGTGGCTGGCCGACGAGCGGTTCGCCGACTCCCGGCTGGTCCTCGTGACGCGGGACGCCGTCGTGGCCGCGCCCGAGGACCGGGTCGACCTCGTGCAGGCATCACTGTGGGGCCTGCTCCGGTCCGCGCAGTCGGAGCACCCCGGCCGGTTCACCCTGCTCGACTGGGACGGCCGGGGCGACCTCACCGACGTCGCCACCCTCTCCACCGAGGACCAGCTGGCGGTGCGCGACGGCACGGTCCTCGCGCCCCGGCTGGTCAGGACCACCGCCCCGGCGGGACCGGACTTCACCGTCGACCCCGGGGGCACGGTCCTCGTCACCGGTGGCACCGGCACGGTCGGCCGGGCCATCGCCCGGCACCTGGTCACCGGGCACGGTGTCCGGCACCTGCTGCTGGTCAGCCGCAGCGGCCCGGACGCGCCCGGCACGGCGGAATTCGTGGACGAGCTGGCAGGCCTCGGCGCAACGGCGACCGCGGTGGCCTGTGACGCCGCCGACCGCGACGCCCTGGCCGCCGTGCTCGCGACCGTCCCGGCCGAGCACCCGCTGACCGCCGTCGTGCACTCGGCGGGCGTGCTGGACGACGGTGTGGTCGAGTCGCTGACGCCGGAGCAGGTGGAGCGGGTGTTCCGGCCCAAGGCCGCCGCCGCGCTCGCCCTGCACGAGCTCACCCGCGACCTTGGGCTCTCGGCGTTCGTCCTGTTCTCCTCCGCCTCCGCCACGCTGGGCGGATCGGGCCAGGGCAACTACGCCGCCGCCAACGCGTTCCTGGACGCCCTCGCCCAGCGTCGGCGCGGTGAGGGCCTGCCCGCCGTGTCGATGGCCTGGGGCTTCTGGGCCGAGCGCAGCGGCATGACCGGCCACCTGGACGAAGCCGACCTGCGGCGCATGGCGCGCAGCGGCATCACCCCGCTGGCGTCGGCGGATGCCTTGGCCCTGTTCGACGCCGCCGCGACCGCGGGTGCGGTCGTCCTGCCCATCGGGCTGGACCTCGCCGCCCTGCGCGCCACCCTCGGCCAGGCAACGGTGCCGTCGCTGTTCCGCGCGTTGGTGCGCCCGACGGCCCGGTCCGCGGCACGCGGGCAGGAGGTCTCGGCGCTGGTCTCCCGGCTGGCCGGGCTGTCGTCGGACGAACAGGACCGCGCGCTGCTGGGGCTGATCCGCGCCCAGGTCGCCACCGTCCTCGGGCACGGTTCGACCGAGGCGGTGCAGGAGCGGCGTTCGTTCAAGGACCTCGGTTTCGACTCGCTCACCGCCGTCGAGCTGCGCAACCGGCTCAACGCCGCGACCGGGCTGCGGCTGCCCCCGACCCTGGTCTTCGACTACCCGGACACCCTGGCACTGGCCAGGCTGCTGCGGGAAGAGCTGCTGGACTCGGCGCGGGCCGTGGTCCAGGACCCGCTCGCCCGGACCCCGGTGGCCAAGGCCGCGGCGGACGAGCCCATCGCGATCGTCGCCATGAGCTGCCGCTACCCGGGCGGTGTGCGCACCCCCGAGGACCTGTGGCGGATCGTCACGGAAGGCGGCGACGCGATCTCGGACTTCCCCGCCGACCGCGGCTGGGACACCGACGCCCTCTACGACCCCGAGATGACCGGCCGCGGCACCTCCTACACCCGGCACGGCGGCTTCCTGCACGACGCCGCCGACTTCGACCCGGCGTTCTTCGGCATCTCGCCGCGCGAGGCGCTGGCGATGGACCCGCAGCAGCGGCTGATGCTGGAAGTCTCCTGGGAGGCGTTCGAGCGGGCCGGCATCGACCCGACCTCGCTGCGCGGCAGCCAGACCGGCGTGTTCGCGGGGGTGATGTACCGCGACTACGCCGCCCAGCCGGGTTCGGTGTCGGAGGAGGTCGAGAGCTTCGTCGGGATGGGGAACTCGGCCAGCGTCCTGTCCGGCCGGGTGTCCTACGTGTTCGGGCTGGAAGGCCCCGCGGTCACCGTCGACACGGCGTGCTCGTCGTCGCTGGTCGGGATGCACCTGGCGGCGCAGGCGCTGCGCTCGGGCGAGTGCTCGCTGGCGCTGGCCGGTGGCGTGACCGTGATGGCGACGCCGGGCCTGTTCGTGGACTTCTCGCGGCAGCGCGGGCTGTCCCCGGACGGCCGGTGCAAGTCGTTCGCGGGTGCCGCCGACGGCGCCGGGTTCAGCGAGGGCGTCGGCGTTGTGCTGCTGGAGAAGCTGTCGGACGCGCGGCGCAACGGGCACCGGGTGCTCGGCGTGATCCGCGGTTCGGCGGTGAACCAGGACGGTGCGTCCAACGGCCTCTCGGCCCCGAACGGGCCGTCGCAGCAGCGGGTGATCCGGTCGGCCCTGGCCAACGCGCGGTTGCGGGCGCAGGACGTGGACGCCGTCGAGGCGCACGGGACGGGCACCAGGCTCGGCGACCCCATCGAGGCGCAGGCCCTGCTGGCCACCTACGGCCAAGACCGCGACGAACCCCTGTGGCTGGGCTCGGTCAAGTCCAACATCGGGCACACCCAAGCCGCCGCGGGCGTCGCCGGTGTCATCAAGATGGTCATGGCCATGCGCCACGGCGTACTGCCCCGCACGCTGCACGTCGACCAGCCCACACCACACGTCGACTGGACCGAGGGCGCGGTCGAACTGCTGACCGACAACCGGGACTGGCCCGAAACCGGGCGACCGCGCCGGGCAGCGGTGTCGTCCTTCGGCGTCAGCGGCACCAACGCGCACGTCATCGTGGAGCAGGCACCGTCCGAAGTGGACACGGTGGTGTCGGAGGACACCGGTGGCGTGGTGCCGTGGGTGCTGTCCGCACGCAGCGAGGCCGCGTTGGCGGAGCAGGCGGCCCGGCTGCGGGCGTTCGTGGAGCAGTCGCCCGAGGTCGGGGTGGCCGATGTCGGTGCTGCCCTGGTGACGCGCCGGGCCGTGCTCGACCACCGGGCCGTTGTCGTCGGCGGTAGCCGGGACGAGTTGCTGGCCGGGCTGTCCGAGGTGACCGGCGGTGTCGCGGGCGGCGTGCCGCGGGTGGTGTGGGTGTTCCCGGGTCAGGGTTCGCAGTGGATCGGGATGGCCCGTGAGCTGCTGGCGACCTCACCCGCGTTCGCCGAGCGGTTCACCGAGTGCGAGCTGGCCTTGGAGCCGTGGGTGTCGTGGTCGCTGCACGAGGTGGTCACCACAGGCGATCCTGCGGTCTGGGACAAGGTCGACGTCATCCAGCCGGTGCTGTTCTCGGTCATGGTGTCACTGGCCGCCGCCTGGCGTTCCCTCGGTGTGGAACCCGCCGCCGTCGTGGGCCACTCCCAGGGCGAGATCGCCGCCGCCGTCGTCGCCGGAGCGCTGTCCCTGGCCGACGGTGCGCAGGTCGTCGCCCGGCGGTCGCAGGCCATCGCGGAGCACCTGGCCGGACCCGGCGGCATGATGTCCGTCGCCGCCTCTCCCGAGCAGGTCACGCAGTGGATCACGCGGGACGGGGTCGAAGTCTCCCTCGCCGCCGTCAACGGACCTGCCACCGTCGTCGTCTCCGGCGACGGCGCCGTGCTCGACTCCTGGGGCGCATACCTGTCCACACAGGACATCAGAGTCCGACGCGTCGCCGTCGACTACGCCTCGCACTCCCCCGCCGTCGAAGGCATCCGCCAGCACGTCCTCGCCGCCGCCGAAGGCATCACCCCACAGCTGGCGACGATCGCGTTCTACTCCACCGTGACCAATTCCTGGGCCGACACCACCGGCCTGGACGCCGACTACTGGTACCAGAACCTCCGCGAAACCGTCCGCTTCGCCGAAGCCACCGAAGCACTGATCGAACAAGGCCACACCACGTTCGTCGAGATCAGCCCGCACCCGGTGCTCACCATGAGCATCGAGCAGACCGGCGAAACCGGGGACACCGACCTCACCGTCGTCGGCACCCTCCGGCGCGACGAGGGCGGCCTCCACAGACTGCTCACCTCAGCCGGGGAGCTCTTCACCGCGGGCGTGCCCGTCGACTGGGCGAGCCTGTTCATCGGGACCGCCAGGGCGCTGGACCTGCCGACGTACCCGTTCCAGCGGCAGCGCTACTGGTTGGAGCCGGGGGCAGCGGTCGCCGACGTCACGTCGGCGGGCATGGGGTCGATCGACCACCCGCTGCTCGGCGCGACCGTCGGGCTCGCGGACGGCGATGGTGTGCTGTTCACCGGCAGGCTGTCCCTGGCCACCCACCCGTGGCTGGCGGACAACGCCGTGGCGGGCGCCGTCGTCGTGCCCGGCAGCGCCTTCGTCGAGCTCGCGTCGCGGACCGACCACCAGTACGTCGAGCAGCTGACCGTCGAGGCTCCGCTGGTGCTGCCGGAGCACGGCGCCGTGCAGGTGCAGGTGGTGGCCGAGTCGACCGACGGGTCCGGACGTCGCCAGGTGCACGTCTACGCCAGGGACGCCGAGTCCGAACAACCGTGGACCCGGCACGCGACCGGCGTGGTGACCGCAGTGCTGCCACCGCCGTCGTTCGACTTCGCCGAGTGGCCGCCGCCGGGCGCGCGGGCCGTTGACGTCGAGGACGTCCACCGCCGGTACGCCGACCACGACGTGCAGCACGGGCCCGCGTTCCTGGGCCTGACCGCCGTCTGGCGGCGCGACGGCGAGATCTTCGCCGAAGTGGCGCTGCCGGAGGACTTGCGCGGCGACGCCGAGGCCTACGGCCTGCACCCGGCCCTGCTCGACGCCGCGCTGCACGCTGCCGTCCTCGACACCGGCGACCGGGTGGTCCCCTCGGTGTGGAAGGGCCTCGCGCTCCACGCGACCGCGAGCACGGAGCTGCGCGTGCGCTTGGTGGTGACCGGGTCCGAGGTGGCGGTGGCCGCCGCCGACGGCACCGGTCAGCCGGTCGTCTCGATCGACGGCGTCCACCTGCGGGCGACCGAGGCGGGCGACACCGCGGCCACCGGCACACAGGGTTCGCTGTTCACGCTGAACTGGCCCGCCCTGCCCAAGACCGTCACCACGCTGCCGGCGACGTGGGCGGTGCTGGGCGCCGACGACCTCGACGTGACGTCCTCGATCCGCGCGGCCGGTGGTGAGGTCGAGACGTGGACCGATCTCGCCGACGCTCAGCACGTGCCCGACGTGGTCGTGGCGGCCTTCCTACCGCGCGTGGACTTCCCGGACGAGGTCCCGGGTGCCGCGCACACCGTCGTGCACGAGGCGTTGGACCTGGTCCAGCGGTGGCTTGGCGACGAGCGGTTCGCCGACTCGCGACTGGTCGTGGTCACCCGCGGCGCGGTCGACCCGACCGACACCGTCGGCCTGGCCGCTGCGCCGGTGTGGGGTCTGCTGCGGTCCGCGCAGTCGGAGAACCCCGGCCGGTTCGTGCTGGTCGACGTGGACGGCGAATCGGGTGCCGCGCTGGACCGCGAGTCCGGCGCCGCGGTGGCCGACGCCGCCGCCTGCGGTGAGCCCCAGGTCGCCGTCCGCGACGGCGGGCTCCGCGTGCCGCGCCTGGTGCGCCGCGACCCGCAAATCACCGACGGGCCGGTCTTCACCCCGGGCGGCACCGTCCTGGTCACCGGCGCGACCGGCGGCCTCGGCTCGCTGCTCGCCCGGCACCTCGTCACCGGGCACGGCGTCCGGCACCTGCTGCTCACCAGCCGCAGCGGCCCCGCGGCCCCCGGCGCGGCCGAGCTCAAGGCCGAGCTCACCGCCCTTGGCGCCGACGTGTCCGTCGTGGCCTGCGACGCGGCCGACCGGGACTCCCTGGCCGCGCTGCTGGCGGCGATCCCGGCCGAGCACCCGCTCACGGCGGTCGTGCACACGGCGGGCGTGGTGGACGACGGCGTGATCGAGTCGCTGACCCCGGAGCGGGTCGACCCGGTGCTTCACCCGAAGGTCGACGCGGCCTGGAACCTGCACCGGCTCACCGCCGACGCGGACCTGACCGCGTTCGTCGTGTTCTCGTCCTACTCCGGCACCCTGGGCAACCCCGGCCAGGGCAGCTACGCGGCGGCGAACACGTTCCTCAACGCGCTCACCGAGTACCGGCGCGCCGAAGGCCGTCCCGGGCACTCCCTGGCGTGGGGCCTGTGGGCCGAGCGCAGCGGCATGACCGGCGCCCTCGACGCGGTCGACATCCAGCGCATCTCCCGCGCCGGTGTCGGCGCGCTCACCTCGGAGGACGGCCTCGCGCTGTTCGACGCGGCGGTGCGCGACGAGCCCGCCGTGGTCGCGGCGGTCCGGCTGGACCTGCCCGGCCTGCGGGCACAGGCCCAAGCCGGGCTCGTCCCGCCGATGCTGCACGGCCTCGTCCGGGTGCCCACCCGGCGGGCCGCGGCGTCGGACGCCCGGAGCGGTGACGCGGCCCTGGTCGCGCGGCTTCTGGGGATGACCGAGGGCGAGCAGCTGCGCGCCCTCGTCGACGTGGTCCGCACCGAGGCCGCCGCCGTGCTCGGGCACGACTCGGCGGGCGGGATCGCCCCCACCCGCGCGTTCCGCGACGTCGGGTTCGACTCGCTGACCGCCGTGGAGCTGCGCAACCGGCTCAACCGCGCCACCGGGCTCAAGCTCGCCACCACCGCGGTCTTCGACTACCCGACGCCGACCGTCCTGGCCGGGTTCCTCCGCGAGGAGCTGCTCGGCAAGGCCGACACCGCTCAGCCCGACGCGGCGGTCGCGTCCGTCACCGACGACGAGCCCATCGCGATCGTGGCGATGGCGTGCCGCTTCGCCGGCGGCATCCGGTCGCCGGAGGACTTCTGGGAACTGGTGTCGAACGGGGGCGACGCGATGTCGCCGTTCCCGACCAACCGCGGCTGGGACCCCGACAGCCTGTTCGCCGCCGACACGGGCGCCTCCGGCCGGACCTACGTCCGCGAGGGCGGGTTCGTGCACGACTCCGACGAGTTCGACGCCGCGTTCTTCGGGATCTCACCGCGCGAGGCGCTGGCGATGGACCCGCAGCAGCGGGTGCTGCTGGAGACCTCGTGGGAGGTGTTCGAACGGGCGGGCATCGACCCGGCCACCCTGCACGGCAGCAAGACCGGCGTGTTCATCGGCTCGAACGGGCAGGACTACTCGGCCTACCCGGTGCCCGAGGACCTGGAGATCTACCTGCTGACCAGCCGCGCGGCGAGCGTCGTCTCCGGCCGGGTGTCCTACGTCTTCGGCCTGGAAGGCCCCGCGGTCACGGTGGACACGGCGTGCTCGTCGTCACTGGTGGCCACGCACCTCGCGGTGCAGTCGCTGCGCAGCGGGGAGTGCTCCCTCGCGGTGACCGGCGGTGTGGTCGTGATGTCGACCATGAACGCGTTCAGCCAGTTCAGCCGCCAGGGCGTGCTGGCGCCCGACGCGCGGTGCAAGCCGTTCGCCGAGGGCGCGGACGGCACCGGCTGGTCCGAGGGCGTCGGCGTGCTGCTGCTGGAGCGGCTGTCGGACGCGAAGCGCAACGGGCACCAGGTGCTCGGCGTGGTCCGCGGCTCGGCGATCAACCAGGACGGCGCGTCCAACGGCATCTCCGCGCCGAACGGGCCGTCGCAGCAACGGGTCATCCGGGCCGCGCTGGCCAACGCCCGGCTCGCGCCGAGCGAGGTGGACGCGGTCGAGGCGCACGGCACCGGCACCAAGCTGGGCGACCCGATCGAGGCGGGTGCGCTGCTGGCCACCTACGGCCAGGACCGCGGCGACGGCGGCGACCCGCTGTGGCTGGGGTCGGTGAAGTCGAACATCGGGCACGCCCAGGGCGCGTCCGGCGTGGCGGGCCTGATCAAGATGGTGATGGCGATGCGGCACGGTGTGCTGCCCGCGACGCTGCACGTGGACGCGCCCAGCTCGCACATCGACTGGGACGCGGGCGCGGTGTCGCTGCTGACGGACGCGGTGACGTGGCCGGAGACCGGACGGCCGCGGCGTGCCGGTGTGTCGTCGTTCGGCGTGAGCGGCACCAACGCCCACGTGATCCTGGAGCAGGCGCCGGACGAGCCGGCCGCACCGCCCGCGTCGAGCGCGTCGCCGGTGGTGCCGTGGGTGCTCTCGGCGCGCAGCGAGTCCGCGTTGCGCGAGCAGGCGTCGCGGCTGCGGGACTTCCTGGGGCGCAGGCCCGAGGCCGGACCCGCGGACGTGGGCGCGGCGCTGGTCGCGACCCGCGCGGTGCACGACCACCGCGCCGTGGTCGTCGGCAGCACCCGCGAAGGGCTGCTGGACGGGCTCGACGCGCTCACCACCGCCTCGGTCACCGGCAGCGCCGGGCAGCCGCGGGTGGTGTGGGTGTTCCCCGGCCAGGGCTCGCAGTGGACCGGCATGGCCCGCGAGCTGCTGGAGACCTCACCCGCCTTCGCCGCGCGGTTCGCCGAGTGCGAGCAGGCGTTGGGGCGGTGGGTGCCCTGGTCGCTGCGCGACGTCGTGACGTCGTCCGACCCGGAGGCGCTGAGCCGGGTGGACGTGGTGCAGCCCGCGCTGTTCGCGGTGATGGTGTCGCTGGCCGCCGTGTGGCGTTCCTGGGGTGTCGAGCCCGACGCCGTGGTGGGCCACTCTCAGGGTGAGATCGCCGCCGCCGTCGTGGCCGGTGCGCTGTCGCTGGCCGATGGTGCCCAGGTCGTGGCCCGCCGGTCGCAGGCCATCGCGGAGCACCTGGCCGGGCCCGGCGGGATGATGTCCGTCGTCGCGTCCGCCGACCAGGTCGCGGAGTGGATGCGCCGCGACGGCGTCGACCTGTCCGTGGCCGCCCTGAACAGCTCGGGCTCGGTGGTCGTCGCGGGCGACGGCGCCGTCCTGGACGCGTGGGCGCAGCGGCTCTCCGGGGACGGGGTCCGCGTGCAGCGGATCGCGGTCGACTACGCGTCGCACTCCCCCGCCGTCGAGGGTATCCGCGAGCACGTGCTCGCCGCGGCCGAGGGCATCTCGCCGGTCGCGGCGCGGGTGCCGTTCTTCTCCACGGTCACCGCGTCCTGGCTGGACACCACCGGCATGGACGCCGACTACTGGTACCGGAACCTGCGGCAGACCGTGCGGTTCGCGGAGGCCACCTCGGCGCTGGTCGAGCAGGGCCACACCGCCTTCGTCGAGATCAGCCCGCACCCGGTGCTGACCATGGGCGTCGAGCAGACCGGTGAGGACGCCGACCTGACCGTGGTGGGGAGCCTGCGCCGCGACGAGGGCGGTCTCACCCGGCTGCTCACGTCGGCGGGCGAGCTGTTCGCCGCCGGCGTCGAGGTCGACTGGGCGGGGATGTTCGCCCACTCCACCCGGCCGGTCGACCTGCCGACGTACGCCTTCCAGCGGGAGCGGTACTGGCTGGAGAACCGGACCGAGGGCGCGGACGTGGCCTCGGCGGGTCTGCGCACGGCCGAGCACCCGTTGCTCGGCGCGGTGGTCGACCTGGTCGACGCCGACGGTCTGCTGCTCACCGGCAGGCTGTCCCTGGCCACCCACCCGTGGCTGGCCGACCACGCCGTGAACGGCACGGTCATCCTGCCGGGCACCGCCCACCTGGAACTGGCGCTGCACGCCGGCGGTCACACCGACCACCAGGTGGTGGAGGAGCTGACCATCGAGGCGCCGCTCCTGCTGCCGGCGAAGGGATCGGTGTCCGTCCAGGTGTGGGTCGGCGCGCCCGACGCGTCCGACCGGCGGCGGGTCACGGTCAACTCCCGGCTCGACGGCGGACCGGCCGACCGGGAGTGGACCAGGCACGCCGACGGCCTGCTGTCGACTGTGGCCACCGGACCCTCGCCGGACCTCGGCGTGTGGCCGCCCGCGAACGCGGCGCAGGTGGAAGTCGGCGACGTCTACGAGTTGTTCGCACGCAACGGGTTCGCCTACGGGCCGGCGTTCCAGGGCCTGCGGTCGCTGTGGCGGCGCGGTGAGGAGACCTTCGCCGAGGTGGTGCTGCCCGCGGACTTCCAGTCCGACGCGGGCCTGTTCGGGGTGCACCCGGCGCTGATGGACGCCGCGCTGCACGCGTTCCCGTTCACCGGGCTGCGCGACGTGGACAAGGGCCTGCTGCCGTTCTCCTGGACCGGGGCGCGGCTGCACCGCACGGGCGCGACCCGGCTGCGGGTCCGGGTCCGACCCACCGGGCCGGACAGCATCGAGCTGGCCGTCGCCGACGGGCACGGGCAACCGGTGGCCACGGTGGACTCGCTGTTCCTGCGCCCGCTCTCGGCGGACGCGCTCGGCCGGGCCCGCGTCGGGCAGCGCGATTCGCTGTTCCAGGTCCGGTGGCAGCCGGTCGACGCCGTCGGCGCCGGGTCCGGTTCGTGGGCGGTGCTCGGCACCGACACCGGCGACCTCGGCGCCGGGGTGGGCGCCGCGGGCATCAAGCCCGCCGAATTCCTCGACCTGCGGTCGCTGGTCGAGGCCGTGGACGACGGCGCGGACGTGCCGGACGTGGTGCTGGCGCTGGTCGACGCCGGGACGGGCGACCTGCCCGGCCGGGTCCGGTCGGCTTCCCGGCGGGCGCTGGCGCTGGTGCGGGAGTGGCTGGCCGACGACCGGTTCGCCGGGTCGCTGCTGGTGTTCACGACCAGGGGCGCCGTGTCGGTGCGGGACGGGGACCGCGCACCGGACGCCGCCCTGGCGTCCGTGTGGGGTCTGGTGCGGTCCGCGCAGGCCGAGCACCCCGAGCGGTTCGCGCTGCTCGACCTGGACGACGAGGCCCGGTTCTTCCGCCACCTGCCGGGAGCGCTGGCCACCGGTGAACCGCAACTGGCCTTCCGGGCCGGTGGCGCGTTCCAGGCCCGGCTGGCCAGGGTGGCGTCCGCGCAGGCCGCCGACAGCGGGCCGGTGTGGGACCCCGAGGGCACCGTGCTGATCACCGGCGGCACCGGCAGGCTGGGCGCCTCGCTCGCCCGGCACCTGGTCGCCGAGCGCGGTGTGCGGCACCTGGTGCTGGCCAGTCGCAGCGGACTCGACGCCGAGGGCGCCGACGAGCTGCGCGCCGAACTGGTCGCGGGCGGTGCGGACGTCGTGGTCGAGTCCTGCGACGTCGCGGACCGGGACGCGGTGGCGGGCCTGCTGGGACGCGTGCCCGCCGGGCACCCGCTGACCGCCGTCGTGCACGCCACCGGGCTGCTGGACGACGGGATGCTGGCCGAGATGACCCCGGAACGGCTCGACCGCGTGCTGCGGTCCAAAGTGGACTCGGCGGTGCACCTGGACGAGCTGACCCGCGGGCTGGACCTGTCGGCGTTCGTGCTGTTCTCCTCGTTCTCCGGGACGTTCGGCAGCGCGGGGCAGGCCAACTACGCGGCGGCCAACGCGGCGCTCGACGCGCTGGCCCAGCACCGGCGGTCGCTCGGCCTGCCGGTGGTGTCGCTGGCGTGGGGCCTGTGGTCCGACCCCAGCGGCATGACCGGCAAGCTCGACGGCGCGCTGCTGCGGCGGATGGCCCGCGAGGGCGTCGTGCCGCTGTCCACGCCGGAAGCGCTGGAGCTGTTCGACGTCGGGTGCGCGCTCGGCGAGGCCGTCGTCCTGCCGACCCGGCTGGACTTCGCGGCGCTGCGGTCGCAGCCGACCGGGGTGCGGGCGCTGTTCCGCGACCTGGTGCAGGGCCAGAACCGGCGGGCCGCGGCGGCCGACGGCGGCGAGCAGGACGCCGCCGCGGCGCTGCGGAACCGGTTGGCGGCGCTCGGCGCGGCCGACCGGTACCGGGTGCTGCTCGACCTCGTCCTGTCGGAGGCGGCCACCGTGCTCGGCCACCGGGAGACGCAGGCGGTCAGCACCGACCGCGGGTTCCTCGAAGTCGGGTTCGACTCGCTGACCGCGGTCGAGCTCCGCAACCGGCTGAGCGCGCTGACCGGCGCCCGGCTGCCCGTCACCCTGCTGTTCGACTACCCCACCCCGGCGGCGATGGCCCGGTTCCTGCACGACGGGCTGAGCGAGCCGGCCGCACCGCCGGTCTCGCCGCTGCTCGCCGAGATCGACCGGCTGGAGGCGGGCCTGCACCGGGCGCAGCTGGACGGGACCGGCGGCGACGAGATCACCGCACGGCTCCAGGCGCTGCTCGCCACCTGGCAGCAGACGCCGGGCGCGACCACCGGCTCCGGCAGCGCCCACGGTTCCTCCGACCTCACGGGCGTCTCCGACGAGGAGATGTTCGACCTGCTCGACAAGCGGTACGGGATCTCGTGAACCGCACCGGACGACCACCCCTGACCTCCGAAAAGGACACCTCGACCATGACCAACTCCGGACCGGTGCGGCACGCGCTGATCCTCGGCGGCGGACTGGCCGGCACGCTGGCCGCCTCGGTCGCGAGCAGGCTCGCCGACACCGTCACCGTCGTCGACCGCGACCACTTCCCGGACGAGCCGGGCGTCCGCAAGGGCGTGCCGCAGGCCCGTCACACCCACGCCATGGTGTCCGGCGGCATCCTCGCCCTGGAGGAGCTGATGCCGGGCGTCGCCGCCGAGCTGCACGAGGCGGGCGCCCAGCACCTGGACATCCCCGGCCGCTACCTGGCGCTCGGCCCGAACGGCTGGTTCCCGCGTTACGACAGCGGGCACTACGTCGTCGGGTGCAGCCGCGCCCTGCTCGACTGGACGCTGCGCGCGCGGCTCGCCGCCGCGACGAACGTGACGTACCTGGAGGGCACCGACGTCCTCGGCCTCACCGGCGACGCGGAGCGGGTCACCGGGGCGAAGCTGCGCGACCGGGCCACCAAGGAGGTCTCGACGGTCGAGGCCGATCTCGTGGTGGACGCCACCGGCCGGGGCTCCTCGATCACCGACTGGCTCACGGCGTTCGGCCTGCCGGAGACGCCCGAGGTCACGGTGGACCCGGGGATCTTCTACGCGACCCGCGTGTTCCGCGCCGTGGAGGGCGTCGGGAAGGACTTCCCCGCCGTCAACATCCAGGGCAACCCGTCGGCGCAGCGGGTGCGCGCCACCGGCATGCTCCTCCCGATCGAGGACGGCCTCTGGAGCGTCACCCTGTCCGGTGCGCCCGGCGGGCACCCCCCGGTGGACGACGAGGGCTTCCGCGAGTTCGCCGCCGGCCTGCCGCACCCGGTGATCGCCGAGGCCATCGCGCACGCCGAGCCCGTCGGCCCGGTCCTGGGCTTCGCCGCGCACGCCAACCGCAGGCGCCACTTCGAGCGGCTGCCGTCGTGGCCCCGGGGGCTCGTCGTGCTGGGCGACGCCCAGACCACGCTGAACCCGATCTTCGGGCACGGCATGGCGGTCGCGGCCAAGTCCGCGGTCGTCCTGCGCGACGGCCTGATCGAGTCCGGCACCGCGGGAACCCGCGCCATCCAGCGCGCCATCGGCAAGACCGCCGAGGACGCCTGGATGATCGCCACCGGCGAGGACCTGCGCTACCCGCAGACCACCGGCAAGCGGGGCGGCGCCGCGGCGAAGCTCACCTACCGCCTCCAGGACTGGCTGGGCCGCGCCGGGGCGACCCGCCGCAAGGTCGCGGACGCGCAGATGGCGGTGATCACCCTGTCGGCGCCGGCGACGGAGCTGGTGAAGCCGGGAATCCTCCTGGACGCACGGCGTGCCAAGCCCGCCCCCGCCCTGACCGAACCGCCGTTCACCCCGGAGGAGAAGGCCGCCCTGGCACGTGCGGGCGGCGAGACCGCCGTGCCCGCCGCGCAGCGGAGCGAGGACGTGTCCTCCTAGCGGGGAACCGGCCGAGCGGACGCGGTCCGGGGCGGTGGAACCGCCACCCCGGACCGCACCGCGGCGCTCCGCGCGGTCGTCGACGGCCGCGCCGGACCAGGCGAATCAGCGCACGCTCAACGCGTGGTCAGCGGTGGTGCCGAGAATCGGCGCGTCCCGGGATCCGGGACCGAGCACCGTCAGACCGAGATGAGGTTCGATGAAACGAACTTGTCGTGCGTTACTGGTCAGCACTCTCGCGCTCGGCGCGATGAGCGCGCCCGAGGCGCTGGCGGCAGCCGGTCCGCCGCTGCCGGTGACCGGTGTGGTGGCGAGCGCCGACGACGGCAACGTCCCGGCCAACACCCTCGACGGCGACCTGGGCACCCGCTGGTCGGCCGAGGGCGACGGTGTGTGGATCAGGTACGACCTCGGCTCGTCCAAGACCGTCGGCTCGGTGTCCCTGGCCTGGCACCAGGGCGACACCAGGAAGCAGACCTTCGACGTCCAGCTGTCCGACGACGGGTCGTCCTGGCGGACCGTCGTGGCCCGCCAGGTCAGCAGCGGCACCACGACCCAACCCGAGGTCCACGACTTCACCGACAGCGCCGCGCGGTACCTGCGCGTCGTCGGTTACGGCAACACGTACAACGACTGGACCAGCATCACCGAAACGGCGGTCAACGGCGCCGACGGCGGTGGCGGCGGCACCTGCCGGTACCCGGCCGACGTGCTGGACCTGACGAACTGGTACATCGGGCTGCCGATCGGCGAGGAGGAGAGCCCGACCAACGTCGAGCAGCCGGAACTCGACACCTACGCGATCGACCCGTGGTTCACCCCGACCCCCGGGTGCGACGCGGTCCAGTTCCGGGCCGCCGTCGACGGGGTCACCACCAGCGGGTCCAGCTACCCCCGCTCCGAGCTGCGCGAGATGACGAACTCGGGGTCCACCAAGGCGAGTTGGTCGTCCACGTCCGGCACGCACACGATGGTGGTCGAGCAGGCCATCACCGCGCTGCCCGAGGACAAGCCGCACGTCGTCGCCGGGCAGATCCACGACGGCAGCGACGACGTCTCGGTCTTCCGGCTCGAAGGCGACGACCTCTACGTCACCAACGGCGACACGTCCCACCACAAGCTCGTGACCGGCAACTACGTCCTGGGCACCAGGTTCCAGGCGAAGTTCGTGGTCGGCGGCGGCCAGATCAAGGCGTACTACAACGGCGTGCTGCAGACGACGATCTCGAAGAGCTTCTCCGGCGGCTACTTCAAGGCCGGTGCGTACACCCAGGCCAACTGCGGCAACTCGTCACCGTGCGGCGCCGACAACTACGGCCAGGTGGAGATCTACGGCCTCACCGTGACCCACGGCAGCACCGGCGACCCCGGTGCCGACCGCACCGTCGACGTGGCGACCTCGGCCCAGCTCCAGAGCGCGTTCGCCAACGCCCAGGCCGGTGACCGCATCGTGCTCGCGAACGGCGACTACACGATCGGCAAGATCAGCGGGAAGAACGGGACCGCGGCGAAGCCGATCACCGTCGTCGCGGCGAACCGCGGCCAAGCGGTGATCACCGGCGGGCAGCTCGAAGTGGCGAACTCCTCGCACGTCACGGTCGACGGCCTGAAGTGGACCACCAGGGACACGCTGAAGGTCACGAGTTCGAACAACGTGCGGCTGACCCGCAACCACTTCCGGCTGACCGAGGAGTCGTCGTTGAAGTGGGTGCTCGTCCAGGGCGCGAACAGCCACCACAACCGCGTCGACCACAACCTGTTCGAGGAGAAGCACCAGCTCGGCAACTTCATCACGATCGACGGCTCGGCGACCCGGCAGTCACAGCACGACCTGATCGACCACAACCACTTCCGCACCATCGGGCCCCGCGCGCAGAACGAGATGGAGGCCGTCCGGGTCGGCTGGAGCGGGATCTCGCAGTCGAGCGGGTTCACCACCGTCGAGTCCAACCTGTTCGAGAACTGCGACGGCGACCCCGAGATCATCTCCGTCAAGAGCAACGACAACACCGTGCGCTACAACACCTTCCGCACGTCACAGGGCACGTTGTCGCACCGCCACGGCAACCGCGGCGCGTTCTACGGCAACTTCTTCCTCGGTGAGGGCAAGGCGGGCACCGGGGGCATCCGGATCTACGGCCAGGACCACAAGGTCTACAACAACCACATCGAGGGCCTGACCGGCACCGGCTACGACGCCGCTCTCCAGATCGACGGCGGCGACGTGGACACCTCGGGCGCGTTGAACGCGCACTGGCGCGTCTACCGGGCGACGGCCGTGAACAACACGTTCGTCGGCAACGCGTCGAACATCGAGATCGGCGCCAACTACACCCTCCCGCCGGTCGACTCCGTCATCGCGAACAACGTGGTCGTCGGCAGCCGGGGCAAGCTCTTCAACGAGGTCAAGACGCCGGTGAACGCGACCTACGCCGGGAACATCGGCTGCCGACCGGTACGGCGACCACCGGCGTCGCCAAGCCCTCCGGCTCCATCCGGGTGGTCGACCCGCTGCTCACCTCCGACGGGGCGGTGCACCGGCTCGGCGTGGCCGGCCCGGCGATCGACACCGCGACCACCGGCTACGCCTTCGTGACCGACGACATGGACGGTCAGGCCCGCGCGGGCGCCGTGGACGTCGGCGCGGACGAGCATTCGGCGGCGGCGGTCACCCGCCGCCCGCTCGGCTCGGCCGACGTCGGCCCGAACAGCGCGTGACCGGGCGCTCGCCTGGTGGGCGGCAGGTGACGTCCGCCAGGCGAGCGGTCCGGCCGCTCAACGGTCGTGGGCGGCGGCGGAGGGCGGGAGGCTGAACGTCGGCCGCGGGGTGCGCGGACCGGGGAGCATCCCGGAGGCGTGGGCGGTGTTCAGGTGGAAGTCGACCAGTCGCCCGTGCGCCGCGTCGCGGTCCGCCTCGGTGAGGTCCCGGTGGGCGAGTTCGGCGGCGTGCAGCTTGATCAGGGGGTGCATGCGCCACCGGCCCGGCGCTTGCTGCCGCACCAGGTGGTTGTCCTCCAAGGCGTGCAGCACCGACCGGGTCGCCGACGTGGTGCGGCCGACGAGGGACGCGGCGGCGGGCAGGTCGAGGTCGGCCCCGGCGGCCACGCCGAGCAGCGCGTAGGCCCGTGCCTGTTCGTCGGTCAGGGCGGCGTGCGACCAGGACAGCACCGCCGGCAGGCTGCTCGACGGGTCGTCGTCGTCGAGCACCGACAGGCGGGTGGCGGCGTCGCGCAGCTCGGCCGCCGGCGCCGACAGGGGGAAGTCGGGGTGTGCCGCCGCCCGGCCGGCCACGATGGCCAGCGCCAACGGGAATCCGCCGCAGCACGCCAGCAACTCCCGCACCGCCGCCGGCTCGGCCGCCACCCGGTCCTCCCCCAACCGGCCGACCAGCACCTGCCGCGACTCCTGCTCGGTCACCGCGTCGAGCCGCACCGGCTGGGCGCCGTGCCGGGTGACCAGGTCGGCGAGGCGGTTGCGGCTGGTCACCACCACCGCGCACCGGGGGCTGCCCGGCAACAGCGGCACCACCTGGTCCGCGCTGCGGGCGTTGTCGGCGACGACGAGCAGCCGGCGGTCCGCCACCAGGCTGCGGAACAACCGCACCCGCGCGTCCAGGTCGGCCGGGACCGACCGGGGTGCGACGCCCAGGGCTTCGAGGAAGCCGCGCACCGCCGCGGCGGGCGTCATCGGGGGGCCGCCGCGGCTGAACCCGCGCAGGTCCACGAACAGCTGCCCGTCGGGGAACCGGTCCGCGTGCCGGTGCGCCCACTGCAACGCCAGCCAGGTCTTGCCGATGCCGCCCGGTCCGCCGATGGCCGAGAGCACCAGCGTCCCGTCCGGACCGGTGTCGCGGTCCAGCGCGGCCAGTTCGCGATCGCGGCCGGTGAACCCCTTCGGGGGCGCGGGGAGCTGCCTCGGCACCACCGCGGGGCCCGCACCGGGAGCCACCACGATCGGCGCCGTCACGACGGGTGCGTCCAGCTCCGGGTCGTTGCGCAGCACCAGGTGGAACAGCCGCCGCAGCTCGGGCCCCGGGTCGGTGCCCGTTTCGGCGCTGAACGCCTGCCGGACGTCGTGGAAGGCCTGCAACGCCTCCGCCGGGCGTCCCTCCCGGTACAGCGCCAGCATCAGCAGGCCGTGCAACCGCTCCCGCCAGGGGTGCGCCGCGACCAGCAGGCGCAACTCCGGGACCACCGCCGCGTGCCTCCCGGTCCGCACCTCCCAGTCCAGGCACTCCTCCAGCACGGACAGGTGCTCGTCGACCAACGCCTGCTTGACCACGGCCAGCTCCGGCGCGGTTACGTCGGCCAGCGGCTCACCCCGCCACAGGCCCAACGCCTGCCGCAACGCCGCCGCCCGCCCCTCGCCGTCGACCGCCTCGCGCGCCCGCACGACCAGCGCGCGGAACCGGTGGAGGTCGATCCGCGCCGGGTCCACCTCCAGGAGGTAGCCCAGGGTCTGGTAGCGGAGGCGGACGTCCGGGTCGACCGCCAGCACCCGCCGCAGGTCCGACACGGCCCGCTGCACCCCGTTGCGCGCGGTCCTGGGTGCACCGTCGCCCTCCCACAGCGCACCGGTGATCCGGTCGAGCGGCACCACCCGGCCGACGTCCAGCAGCAGCATCGCCAGCACGCAGCGCTGCTGGGCCTTCGCGATCCGGGTCTCCCCGTGCCCGTGCCGCACCACCACCGGCCCCAGAACCCCGAACTCCAGCCGATCCCCGGTCACTGTCGTCCTCAACGGGAGTGCGTGAACTCCCCGGTCGGGTGGAGAACTCCACGTGGTCGCGGCGCGGGTCGGCGAATCCGGCTCGGGGTAGGCGACATCGGGCACCACGGGACCAGTGAACCGGTAGCCGACCGGGACCCCTCCCCGAACGGGCGCGCACCAAGACCTGCTGGGACCGAACGTGATCGCTTGTCCGGTCGACGGCCGCCCGGGTCAGGAAGGCAGCTTCCCGGCGGCCACGGCCGCGAGGCTCTTGGCCTCGGGGCAGTACTCGGTGCCCGGCCGATCGCCCGTCACCGTCAGCATCATCACGTCGAGGTAGCTCCGCTGCGCCAGGTGCTGCGACAGGTGCGGAACGCTGACGGTGCAGCTCGTGCTCGACCCCGGTTCCAGCTGGAGGTACCCGGCGTGACCGCCCAGCTCCACCAGCTCGCCGTCGAGCACCTCGTGCGCCGGGTGCTGGTCGTAGCGCAGGTTGATGCCGCGCCCGCCGACCGTGCTGAACCACTTGCACGCCCAGTTCCCGAACACGTTCACGGCCGAGTCGCCGTCGACCCCGGCCAGCGTGGCGAGCGACTTGTCGTCCAGCAGGGCGCAGGCGTCGACGTGGGCGAGCGAGCCCTCGGGGAACGGGATGGCGCGCCGCGGGATCGGGCCGCTGCGAAGCACTTCCAGCACGGCGCCCGTCGCGACGTCGGCCACCGCGCAGAGGTCCAGCGGCGGGTTCGGCAGCTTCGCCGTCACCCGCACCGCGTGCCTGTCGTCCACCACCACGGTGCGGTCGCACTCACCGCTGTACCGGGCCTCCTCGACGACCTCCAGCGGTCGTCCCTGCACGGCGCGCGACACCCGGGTGATCAGCTGGACCTCCACGTCGACCGGCTCCTGGGCCCGGACGTCGATCAGGGCGTCGCACCGGTTGAAGTTGCCGTAGGTGGTGAGCACCCGGGTCGGGCCGAACCGGCGCAACCCGGCCTTGTCGATCAACGCGCAGGGGTCGGCGGTGCGCTCGTCGCCGACGAGGCCGTGCTGCGCCGCGGGAGCCGCGTGCTGCCTGGCGAACACGGTCGTGCCGACGGCCACGACGACCAGGACCACCGCGGCGGCCTTGAGCGGAGGACGGCGCCGGAACGGACGGCGGGCGACGTGCTCGACCGGTGGCGGTGGCGGCTCCCAGTCCGCGACGACGTCCTTGAGACGTGCCCGGACCTCGTCGGCGGTCGGCCTCCGGGCGGGGTGCGACCGCAGCATCTCCGCCAGCAGCGGCGCGAGCGGACCCGCTTGGCGGATCGGCAGGATCTCGCCGCGCCGAACGCGTTCCAGCACCTCGTACGGCTCGCCGGTGCCGAACGGCGGCGTGCCCTCCACGGCGGCGAACAGCGTCGCGCCGAGGGAGAAGACGTCCGAGGCCTGGCTCGCCGGATAGCCCCGGGCCACCTCGGGCGAGGTGTACGCGGGCGTGCCGCTGATCCTGCCGTCGTCGGTCAGGGTCACCTCGCGCCAGAGGGAGATGCCGAAGTCGGTCAGCTTGGCCAGGTCGTCGTCGGTGACGAGGATGTTGCCCGGTTTCACGTCGCGGTGCACGATGTTCCGGGCGTGCACGGCGGCCAGCGCGCCCGCGATCTGCACACCGATCCTGGCCACCCGCTCCGGTGGCAGCGCCCCCTTCTCCGCGAGCGTCTTGTCCAGGCTTTCCGCCGGCAGGTACTCCATCACGAGCCAGCAGCCGTCGGTGTCGACGGTGTCGAAGACGGAGATCGCGTTGGGGTGGTGCACCTGCGCGGCGGTCTCGGCTTCGCGGCGGAACCGGGTCAGGACGGCGTCGTCCGCCGCCGCGTGCGGGCGCTTGAGCGCCACCCGCCGCTTGAGCTTCCGGTCGAACGCGGTCCACACGACGCCGCCGGACCCGGAGCCTCGCGCGTCCTCCAGTTCGTACCGCCCGTCGATCACATCCCCCGTGCGCACGCGGAGCAGTGTAGGGACCGCGCCAGGTGTGGTCACCGCCTTCAACGGGATTACCCCCGAGCAGGTCAAACGTGCCTGTCGTCCAGCAGGGCCAGGTCCGGTGGCACGAGGCTGGTGGACAGCACCAGCTCGCGCAGCAGGTTGTCGTTGAGCGTGTTGCCGACCGGTTCGCCGACCTCCTCGCGGAGCAGGCCGTGCACGCCGGCGGCGGACAACCGGGCACGGACGTCGGCGACCATGTGCTCGACCCGCTTGGCGCTCCAGTTGGCATCCGGTTGCAGCTCCGCCAGGACCTGCGCGGCGTGCTGGCGCGACACGGGCTGGGGATTGGCCTCGTGCAGCAGGTAGCGCTGGCCCAGCACGACGAGCAGCAGGTGCTCGTCGGGCGTGAACCGCCACCGCGTCGGCGGCTGGGTCACCGAGTCGTGCTGGGGGACCAACTGCCGCGCCGTGCCGTCGGCGACGTACAGCTCCAGCAGGTGCTCGCGGTCGCGGGAGCCGCGGACGAACAGCGGCGTGTAGCCGTCGGGCAGCGGCACCGATTCCTCGTCGCGGAACAACCACCGGGTGCCGGGCATCCGGATCGGCAACTGCCCGGTGTTGGTGACCCACCAGTGGCCGTCGCGGCGGGTGAGCAGGCCGTGCCGGCGGCTGACCCGCAGGTCGGTCTCGCCGACGCACAGGTCGACGTTCGGGCGGTTGCGCCCGAACCGGACGGTGCGCCCTTCCACCGGGTCGACGTGGAGACGCCCGGCCAGCGCACGGGCGACGATCGCGCCCGGGGCGGCCTGCGGCACGCCACGGGCCAGGCTTTCGCGGTTCATCGGCCTCCCTGGGTCCGCCGACAGTGTGCCAACGCCTCCGGGGACCGGTCCCATCGGCGACGACCGGGCCGGTGACGGAGAACTTCCGAACGGCCACCTCGGCACGTACTGCGCCGACAGCGCGACGCACATCTGGTACAACAAGAAAGGCGCACCCACACCGGAGATTCGACCGGACATCCAGGCGGACGACCAAACCGGGGTGCCGACCGATTCACACTGGTGAACATCAATGAATGCGCCCGGCCCTGGGTCGGCGATTTCTTCAAGACCGGGAAGTTCGGCGGCCGGTGCTGACCACGCCCACCGGACCACGCCGACCGGACCTGCTGGGTGGACGGTCGGCCACGCCTCGCCCGACGGCCGGAAGAGCTAAAAGAATTCGCGTCAGTTTTAGCAGTCCACAATGCCTCGGCGGTCCACCCGAATACCCGTGCGAAACTTTTTCGTTGCATCTTGACCGCACGGAGATCATCCTCCACAGTTTGGGTGGAAGCGACCGGCATCCCGCAGCAGTGGCGCCCCAGTTGGTGCGCCCTCCTCGGAATGCCCTCGCTGAGGTAAGCATTGTTCGTTCAGAGGGCGCGCGATGGACCACTCGGCGCAAGCGGTCGTTCGAGCGTTGCCCGTGTCGACACCAACGCGTGGTACGTGCTGGTGAACCGCAACAGCGGCAAGGCGTTGGACGTCTACAACCTCGCCATGAACGACGGCGCGCGGATCACCCAGTGGACCCGCAACGACGGCAACCAGCAGCAGTGGCAGTTCGTCGACTCCGGCGGCGGCTACTACCGCGTGAAGTCCCGGCTGTCGGGCAAGGTGCTCGACGTCTACAACTTCTCCACCTCCGACGGCGCCAACATCGTGCAGTGGGCCGACGGCAACGGCACCAACCAGCAGTTCCGGTTGGCCGACTCCGACAACGGCCACGTCCGCCTGATCAACCGCAACAGCAACAAGGCGGTCGAAGTCCAGGGCGC
>NZ_JNXC01000040.1 GCF_000716595.1 Saccharothrix sp. NRRL B-16314 | reverse complement strand
GCCCCCAGCAGCCCCCACCCCACCCCCACCCTCGCGTGAGTCCTACGTTCAGAACGCGTGAGTCCTACGTTCGGAACGCGTGAGTCCTACGTTCGTGCCCCCCGAGTTCAACGCTCAGAACAGGGCCTTGTACTGAGCGTTGAACTCAGGGGTTCCGAACGTAGGACACGGTCGTTCTGAACGTAGGACTCACGGGTTCTGAACGTAGGACTCACGCGGGGGTGGTGCCCGGCTCGACGCGGACGCCGAGCCGCGTGACCGACAGCTCCCGCTCGGCGGACGCCGCCTTGGCCACCACCGCGTCCCGTTCCGCCGCCGTGAACGTGCCGGCCACGACGAACGCGTCGGCGAGTGACCTGGCCGTCGCGACGAACTGCCCGTGGTTGACGAACGGCGCGCGATCCCACAGCAGGTCGAGGAACGTCGGGCCGTCGTCGCCGGGCGAGGTGACGCCGTCGACCGGGACGTCGTAGTTCGGCAGGCCGTCGTCGCGCTTGCGGTTGGGCACACCGGTGTCGATCGAGCCGAAGACGACCGTCGGTTCGACCCGGCGGAAGTACGAGGACGCGGCCCGGGTGTCGCTGATGTAGTAAGGCCGCAGCGCAAGACCGCCCACCGAGAACGTCGGGTCACCGGCCGCCGTGCGCGCGCCGGCCGTGATCGCGGCACGGGTGTAGTCGCCGTCCCGCTTGAGGTGCCGGTACAGCGACAGTTCCGGCAACGCCCCGCTGCCGGGGTTGCCCATGATCTGGAGCAGCACCGGCCCCCAGAAGATCGCCTGGGTGTCCGGGCGGTCGACGGCCCGCTCGATCCGGACGCTGAACGGCATCCGGATCTCCACCACGTCACCGGGGCTCCAGTCGCGGCTCAGCGTCACGTACGTGCCCGGCCGCGCGTCGAGGTCCTGCGGTCGGCCGTTGACGGTGACGACGAACCCGCGTTGCACCCAGGCGGGTACCCGCAGCTTGAGGTCCAGCCTGCCCGTGCCGTCGATGGTGAGCTTCGCGTGGTCTTCGCGCGGGAAAGCGGTCTCCTGGGTGACGGTGAAGCCCTTCTCGGCCCACGTGAGCGTCGCGGGCGCGTAGAGGTTGACCCACAACGTGCTGTCGTCGGCGGAGCGGAAGTAGACCGTCTCCTGGTACTTCGTGTGGTTCTCCAGGCCGGTGCCGCCGCAGCACGTCCCGGTGTTGCCGAAGCCGCGAACGGTGCCCGGCCCCACCGGCTGGAAGTAGGTCACCTGCGGGTCGGTGGTGACGTCGGTGTCGGCCCGCGACCCGGTGATTATGTTGACCAGGCCGCGCTCGTAGTAGTCCATGTACGCCGGGTCGTGCTCGTGCAGGAACAGGTTGCGGGACAGCTTGAGGAGGTTGTACGTCGTGCAGGTCTCCGCGCCGCTCGTGGCGACGGTGTTCGCGACGTTGCCGCGGTTCTGGAACAGCTCGAGGTTGTTGTTGGAGCCCGGGTAGTTGCCGCCCACGCCGCCGTGGGCGAACATCCGGTGCGGGACGACCATGCCGAAGAGGTTCTTCGCCGCGGTGAAGTACTCCTCGCCGCCGCCACGCTCGTAGACGCTGAGGTAGCCGATGAACTGCGGCACGTGGGTGTTGGCGTGCAGCCGCTCGGGTCGGCGGCGGCCGGGGCGGTCCTGCGGGGTGACGACGAGGATGTCCCGGTTCTCCACGCAGGCTCCGAACAGCGACTCGCGGTTGTCGAAGCACTTGGCGGTCTGGAGGTGCTTCGCGTCGCCGGTGAGGTGGTGGATCTCCGGGAAGACCTCGTTCGCACCGCCGAACTCGCCACCGATGTAGAGGTCCCACATGTAGTTGAGGTCGTCGCGGGTCAGCGGACCCGTGTAGTCGGGGTGGTTCTTGTCCCCGATGGTCAGCGCGAGGTGCGCCCAGTCCGCCATCTTCGTGACGACTTCCAGGGCTTGGGCGCTGCCGGTGTTGTAGTGCGCGTCGAGGAGGCCGCGCATGATCTTGTGCTGGGTGTACCAGGGCGCCCACGTGTTCGTCTGGGCGTTCCCGCCGTAGACCGCCCAGCGCGGCGGGCCCAGTCGCAGCACAGCGTCCTCCGGGATCGCCCCGAGGTAACCGGGGAACGTCGGGACCCAGTCGGCGGGTCCGTCCGGGGAAGCGGCCACGACACCGGCGTCGCGGTTGTTGGGCGAGGCGTCCTCCAGGGTCGTGCCGTCGGCCTCGTCGAACCGGTACCACGCGATGCTGCCGCCACCGGTGGTGCCGGCCGGCGAGTCCACCACGGACCGCAGCTCGTCCTGCGTCAGCGCCCGGTCGAAGATGTGGAACTCGTCGATCGTCGCGTCGAGGTAGGGGTCGCCGTACTGCGACCGACCGATCCACCGGTTACCCGGGTTGCCCAGGTCGGACGGGTTCAGCGTCATGGCCGTGTTGACGCCGGCCGGCCTGCCGTCGACGTAGAGGGTGCCGGTCGAGCCCGCCAGCGTCACCGCGACGTGCACCCACTGGCCGGTGGGCAGCGCCGACGTGCCGTCGATCCGCTGTTCCCGGCCCGAGCCGCCGGTGGTGATGGCGAAGCGCGGCACGTTGCCGGCCACCCCCGCCCGCGGGGTCAGGAACATGTTGACGGTGGTGCTCTGGCCGAAGTCGAACAGCCTGCTCCAACTGCCGGTGGAGGCGAGGTTGACCCAGGTGGCGATGGTGAAGTCGGTGAGCTGGTTGATCGCTTCTTGCGGCAGGGTGCAGTACTGCGCCTCGCTCGGCCCGTTCAGCCTCAGCGCGTTGCCGAACCGGCCCGGCACCCGGCCGATCCGGGGAACGGGCTGCTCCCCGCCGCCACCGGGCGCGGAGCCCAGACGTGCGGTGATCGCCGCCTGGCACGCGGCCAGCTCGCCCACCATCCAGTCCAGCTTGTCCTTGTAGACCGCTTCTCCCCCGTCGGCGTACGCCTGGGCGAGGGCGGTCATGTAGTGCCCGGCCCAGTGGCCGCTGAGCAGCCCGCCGTCCTCCCAGCCACCCGGCACGGCGACACCGGGCGGGTTCGGCCGACCGGCCTGGTCGTTGAACAGCACGAGGAAGCGCCGCTCGTCGTAGGCGCGCAGGAACGCCTTGACGCGGTCCCGGTTCTCCTGGAGCAGACCGGTTCCCAGCCGCACGTCGCGCAGCGGGAACGGCCGCACCGGCGCCGTTCCACCCGGACCGGCCTGGGGCGCCGCCGTGCTTGAAGCCGCAGCGACCGCCGCGTGCGGGCCGAACAACCCTCCGGCGGCGAAGGTGGCGGTGCCGAGCGCGGACGCCTGGAGGAACAGGCGGCGGTTGAACGGAACGTTGCTGGAGTCGGCCACGGCGGGGCGTCCCTTCCCGAGGGGAGGACTCCTCCGGTCTCAGGTCGGGCGAGGCCGTCGAAATCCTTTTCGGGCATCCTGGCAAGGTGTCGTAGCCATGTCAACGCCGTGTCGGACGGTGAAGTAGCCGAAAACTTTTCGGCACCCTGTCCCTGCGTGTAACGGTGAACGGTCGCCGACGACATCCTCAGTGCAAGCCTGTTCCCCCTGCTGACGGGAGGGCTGATGGGCACGGAGGACGAACGCGTCGTGCTGCTGGTGGTCGAGCCGGACCCGGACGTCGACCCCGACATCGCCGACCGCCTCGCGCGCCGGCTGCGGACCGAGGTCGCCCAGTTGGACGTCGACGCCCGGCTGGCCGTGGACGGGCCGCTGCCCGAGGGTGCCAAAGGGGTCGACGCCGTCACGCTGGGCGCGGTGGTAGTGGCGTTGAGCGCGTCCGGCAGCGTGTTCCCGCTGGTCGTCGAGACGGTGCGGGACTGGCTCTCACGGCAGGCCGCGCGACACCGGGTGTCGGTCACGATCGACGGGGACACCATCGCGTTGGAGAAGGCGTCCGCGGACGAGCGGCGGGCGTTGGTCGACGCTTACGTGCTGCGGCACTCGGGGTGAACCGTGGGCCGGTGGCTGGCGCTGTTGATCGCGACATACGAGTACGAGGACGCGGGGTTGCGCCGGCTGATCACGCCCGCCCACGACGCGGAGGCGTTCGCGGAAGTGCTCGGTGACCCGTCGATCGCCGGGTTCGAGGTCACCACGCTGGTCAACGAGCCGCTGCACCAAGTGGGCCGGGCGATCGGCACCTTCTACCGCGGCTGCCGCCGCGACGACGTGACGCTGCTCTACTTCACCGGACACGGTCTCAAGGACGACGAAGGCCGGCTGTACCTCGCCATGACCAACACCCTGCGGGATGACCTGCTGTTCACCGGGCTGCCCGCCGAACACGTCGACAAGGCGATGGAAGGCTGCGCGTCGCGGCACAAGATCTTGGTGCTCGACTGCTGCTACAGCGGCGCCTTCCCGGCGGGGCGCATCACCAAGGCGGACACGGCCGTCCACACGCTCGAACGGTTCCAGGGCCGGGGCCGCACCGTGCTCACCGCGTCGGACGCCACCCAGTACTCCTTCGAGGGCGACCGACCGCACGGGCGGGCGGCGCAGTCGGTGTTCACGCGGTACCTGGTGGAGGGGCTGCGAGACGGCAGCGCCGACTTGGACGGCGACGGCGACATCACGGTGGACGAGCTGTACAGCTACGCCCACGACCGCGTGGTCGAGGAGATGCCGCAGCAACGGCCGAAGAAGCAGGAGGACGTACAAGGGCGCACGGTGATCGCGCGCAACGTCAACTGGAGCCTGCCCACCTACCTGTCCAACGCCCTCGCCAGTCCCATCGCGACCGACCGCCTCAACGCCCTCGAAGCCCTGAGCCGCTTGCACCGGGTGGGGAACGACGTCGTCCGGGCGCGAGCGGAACAGGAAATCCGCCGCCTGGCCGACGACGACAGCCGCCAAGTCTCCACCGCCGCCACCGCCCTCCTCACCGATCACCCGATTCCCACCACCGGATCGGTCGACACCACCGCCGAACCACCACCCGCGACAACGCCCCACCCGCTCAGCCCGGTCGAACCGCCTCCGTCGGCAACCACCCCACCGACCGCAGAGCCACCCGCCCCGCCGCCTGCACCGTCCACCGCTCCCCCTGCCTCGCAACCGACCACCCTGCGCACTCACCCCATCGAGCCCGCACCCCACCCCGCCCAACCCCCGCCGCAGCCAACCGAACCTGCGATGAGCCCCACCGGACCCGCGTCGCACCCCAAGTCAAACCCCAGCGAACCCCCGCCCGAGCCGATCAAACCCGCGCCACAGCCGGCCGATGCCGCGTCGCGCCTCACCGGGTCCGCGCCGCAACCAACCCGGTTGGAGCGACACCGGACCGGGTTCTCGTTCCGCCCGACCCGGATCGGATTCCGCCACGCCCTCGCCTCCCGCCGTGTCCGGCTGCTCGCACTGCTCGCCACAGCCGTCCTCGCAACAGCCGTCGTGTGGCTGACTTGGGACCGGACCGAATCCACCGAGGGCGGCTCGTCCGTGGAGACAACGCCGGTCATCGCCGGCGCAGTCGAACGGATCATGCTCAGCCCCGACGCCAAGACCCTCGCCGGTTTCACCACCGCCGGCGGCGTCGAACGCGTGCACCTCTGGGACGTCCCCACCCGACGCGAGATCGACAACGTCGGCGCCGACGCCTCCTCCTTCGCCTTCAGCAGCGACCCGAACACCCTCGCCTTCGGCGTGGAAGGCGGCGCGGCGGTGCTGTGGGACCGGACCAGGCACCTCACCAAGGCGAACCTCCGGGGCACCGAGTCCGGACCGGCACTGGCGTTCAGCCCGGACGGCAGGACCGTCGCCACCGCCGCCACCTGCGCGTGCCCGGCCCCGTTCGACAACCCGGTCCTCCTGTGGAACACGGCCGACGGCGGGCAGAAGGCCGCACTACCCGGGCACACCAACGGCGTCCAGCACATGACCTTCAGCCGAGACGGCCGTCTGCTCCTCACCGGCGCGGTCGACCGGACGGTCCGCGTGTGGGACGTCGCGACCGGCAAGAACACCGTGACCCTCGACGCCGGTCACATCGCCGCGTTCAGCCCGGACGCCACCCTGATCGCCGCCAGCAGCCACTACACCGAGAAGGTCAGCCTGTGGGACACCGCCACGGGCCAACGCGTCCGCCTCCTCGACGCCGCGGGCGAACCCGTGTCGTTCAGCACGGACGGCAAAACCCTGGCCACCACCGGGTTCGACCGGAAAGTGGCACAGCTGTGGGACGTCGCCACCGGCAAGCTCCTCAACACCGGCACCCCGGACGGCCCGTGGACGATCAGCCCCGACCACCGGACCGTGGCCATCGGCGCACCCGACAACTCCGTTCTCCTGATCGACCCCGCGACCGGCGGCACCAAGGGCAGGCTCACCGGCCACACCGCCCGCGTCTCCGACGTGACCTACAGCGCCGATGGCCGAACCCTGGTGTCCGCCGGCGCCGACGGCACCATCCGCCTGTGGCCGGGTTGAGGTGATCAGGTCACGGCGGCAGGTACGGTCGTGCCCCGAATCCACGTGATCACAGGGGGAACCGGTGAGCTCGGCAGGCACCCGCACGCTGATCGACGGCTGGCGTCGGGCGGGCGTGGCGGAAGGCATGACGCTGATCGTGCACTCGTCGCTGTCCGCCCTCGGCCCGGTGGACGGCGGCGCGTCCACGGTCGTCGACAGCCTGCTCGCAGCGGTCGGGACCAGTGGCACGGTGGTCGTCCCGGCGTTCACACCGCAGGTCTCCGACCCGGAGCCCGACCTCGGTGGCGTGCCCGACCCGGACTTGAGGGCTCGGCGCGACGCCGTGCCGCTGTTCCACCCGGACCTGCCCAGCCCTATGGGCGCGATTGCGGAGGCCCTGCGCACCCGAACGGACAGCGTGCGCAGCACCCACCCGCAGGCGTCCGTCGCCGCGGTCGGCCGGCACGCGGCGGACGTCGTGGCCCGCCAGCCGGTGAACTTCGCACTGGGTGCCGACTCGCCGTTCGGCCGCCTGCACGACCTCGACGCGCGCATCCTGCTGATCGGCGTGCGGCACAACCGCAACAGCTTCCTGCACCACGCCGAAACCCTCACCCCGCGGCCGAGGCTCAAGCTGCGCCGGTTCCCGGTCCGGCTCGACGGTGAACGGGTGTGGCTGGAGGCGTTGGACGTGGGCGACGACAACGGCACCCACTTCCCGGCGGTCGGCGACGAGTTCGAACGGCGGGCGGGCGTCGAGCGGACTTCGGTGGGTCGGGCGGCCTGCGCGCTGCTCCCCGCACGGCCGTTCGTGGAGTTCGCGGTCGAACGGCTCACCGGGTTGCTGGACGCCGCCCGGACCGGGTAGTCAGCCGGTGATGCCGAGGCCCGCGAGTTCACCCCTGGACGTCACCCCGAGCTTGCCGTAGGCGTTCGACAGGTGGTAGCCGACCGTTCTCGGGCTGAGGAACAGCCGCGCCCCGATGTCGCGGTTGGTCAGCCCACCGGCGGCGAACCCGACCACCTGGCGTTCCTGCGGGGTGAGCTTGCCGAGCAGGTCGTCGCACGCCGGGCGCGGCCGGGTCTCGCCGGTCGCGCGGAGTTCGGCGTGCGCCCGCGCGGCCCACGGCGTCGCGCCGAGCCGTTCGAACGCGTCGGTCGCGGCGCGCAGAGGCCCCCTGGCAGCCGAACGGCGTCCCGCGCGCCGCAGCCACTCCCCGCGCAGCAGGTCGGTGCGGGCCTGCTCGAACGGCCGACCGTCCGCGGCGTGCACGGCGGCTGCCTCGGCGAACAACGCCTCGGCCGTGTCGTCGGTGGCAAGGAGGGCGCGGCAGCGCAGGACGACGGCACGCACCCACGCCGGGCCGTCCTGGTCGGCCCAGACTTCCAGTCGTGCCAAGGACTCCTTCGCCTGTTCCGCGTCGCCGGAGCCGACGGCGGCCTCGACGTGGTCGGGCAGGCTGTGCAGCGCGGCCATCGTGTGACCGGACCCCCGGCCCAGCACCGCCTGCAACCTGCCGAGCGCGCTCTCGTGCCTGCCGTGGGCGAGATCCAGCAAGCCCAGCGCGTACTCGCTCCACACGATGTTCGGCCGCGTGATCGACTTGGCGAGCGAGTGGCAGTGCTCCTCGTCGCCGCGCACGGCGGCGAGGTAGGCCAGCAGACCACGAATCCGGTCGACGTAGTGGTGCTGACCCGTGTCCTGGGCGATCCGGACGCCCTCGGTGCCGTCGGCCAGGGCGTCCCGGAACCCGCCCGTGATGATCCGGGACCGGGTGAGCGTCATCAGCGCGAGCGGCAGCAGGCCGATCGCGCCTTCCTCCCGGCAGTCCCCGACGAGACCGGCCGCGATCTCGTGTCCCGTCCCGGGGTCGGTGGCCAGCAGGTCCCACGACGCGATCGAGGCACGTTCACGCAGCCCCAGCCGGGCGCCGTGACCGCGCAACGAGGCGAGCAGCGCGCGCAACGGGGGCAGGCCCCGGTCCAGTTCACCGGCCGCCAGGTGGGCCAGGCCCGTCGTCGCGGCGAGGTAGGGCGGGCCGGCCGCGCCGGGCGACACCCCGAGCGCGGGCAGCCGGGCGGCCAGGTCGTCCAGCGCCGGCCGGTCGTCGGCGATCCACGCGGCGGTGGCCGCCTCGAACAGCATCGACGCGGCGGCGTCCGGTGCCTCGGCGCTGATCGCCACCGCCGTGTCAGCGAGCAGCGTGTGGGACGTGGTGAGCAGACCGTGCTCACGGGCCACCGCGGCGCGGACCTGCGCCAGCCGGGCCAGCACCGCCGGGTCCGACACGTGCGGCGCGGCCAGGGCCGCCAGTTCCGCCGCCCGTTCGTTGCGCCCGGCGTCGGCGGCGGCAGCGGCGGCGAGCGCGTGGCGTCGGACCCGGTCGGCGGACCTGGTGCTCAGCTCGGCGGCACGTTCGTAGGCAGCGGCGACCGCCGCGCAGCCACCGCGGGCCCTCGCCTGACGCGCGGTCCGTTCGAGCAGGTCCGCCACCCCGTCGTCGGGTTCGAGAGTGGCCGCCGCGAGGTGCCAGGCCCGGCGGTCCTGGTGGTCGACGCGGGCGTGCGCCGCCGCCAGCGCCCGGTGCGCGGCGACCCGCTCGCCCGACAGCGCCCCGCCGTACACGGCCGACCGGATCAGGGGGTGCCCGAACACGACCCGTCCGCCGGTGACCCGCACCAGGTCCGCGCGCTCGGCCGGGTCGAGGTCGGCGAGTGCCGCGCCGACCTCCGCGGTCGCGGTCAGCACGACCGCGAGGTCGTCGGTCGCTTCCGCGGCGACGAGCAGCAGCACCGCGCGGGTCGCCGCGGGCAGGTCCGCGATCCGGTCCGAGAACGTCCGGCGGATGCGGGTCTGCCCGTCGCCGACGCCACCCGGCTGGTGGCCGTCGCGATGGGCGGCCAGGTACACGCGCAAGGCGAGCGGGTTGCCCTCCGCGTCCGCGACGATCCGGTCGCGGGCCGGGCCGGTCAGGACGGCGGACCCCGGGCCGGTCAGGTCGGCGGACGCCGGGCCGGTCAGGACGGCGGACCCCGGGCCGGTCAGATCGGCGGACCCCAGGCCGGTCAGATCGGCGGACCCCAGGCCGGTCAGATCGGCGGACCCCAGGCCGGTCAGATCGGCGGACCCCAGGCCGGTCAGGACGGCGGACGCCGCGGCGAGCAGGGCTGCGGACGCCGCGTCGTCGAGACGGCCCAGTGGCAATTCGGCGAGCCCGTGCGCGGGCAGGTCGGGCGCGTGCCGGTCACGGGCCGCGAGCAGCAGCACGACCCCGTCCGCGTCGAGGCGGCGTGCGGCGAACAGGATCGCGTCGGTGGAGGCGCTGTCGAGCCAGTGCGCGTCGTCGACCAGGCACAGCAGCGGTCGTTCGGCGGCGAGGTCGGCCAGCAGCGTGAGCAGGGCGAGTCCGACCAGGAACCGGTCGGTCCGCCCGTCGCCGCCGTCGTCCAGCCCGAGCGCGCCGCGCAGTGCCGCCGCCTGCCGGTCCGGCAGGGCGTCGACGCCGCCGATCACCGGTCCCAGCAACAGGTGCAGGCCCGCGAACGGCAGTTCGCTCTCCGCCTCGACGCCCGTGGCGCGCAACACCCGCATGCCGACCGCTCGGTCGGCGGCGGCGTCCAGCAGGGTGGACTTGCCGATGCCGGCCTCGCCGCGCACGACCACGGCGGCACTGCGCCCGTGGCGGGCGTCGGCGAGCAACCGGTCCACGACGGCCAGTTCCTCGGCCCTGCCGTACAGCATGTCCCGACTGTACGGTCCGCCCGCTCACGGACTTGCCGCCGCTAGCCGTTCTTGGCGAAGGCGGCGGACAGCTGGCCGACCAGCGTGGCGAACGGCATGTCGAGGTCGCCGTAGACCGCGCCCGCGAGCGGGGACGCGTTGTCTGCCAGGACTTCGACCACGAGTGACGCGTAGTCGGACACGACCACACCCGCCTGTTGCAGGCGAAGCAAGCCGGCCTCGCGCTTCGTGTCGGAGAACGTGCCGCACGCGTCGACCGGCACGTACACGTCGTAGCCCTCGGCGAGCGCCGCGATGGACGGGAACGCCGCGCAGACCTCCAGCGAGACGCCGGCGACGATGAGCTTGCGCCGCCCGGTCGCGTCGACCGCCGCCCGGACCCGCTCGTCGTGCCAGGCGTTGACGGTGCTGCGGTCGATCACGGTCAGGTCTGCGGGCAGCACGTCGACCAGTTCGGGGATGAGCGGCCCCCACATGCCGTCGGCCGCCGTGGTCGTGACGACCAGCGGGAGACCGAGGCGCGTCGCGGCCTTCGCCAGGGCGGTGACGTTGTGCTTGAGCTCCGCCACGGTGATGTCGCGGACGCCCGTGAACAGCCCGATCTGGTGGTCCACCAGGAGGACGGCCGCGTTGTCGGCGGTCAGGAACTCGGTGTTCGGCATCGGAGTCTGCCTTTCTGCTGAGGTGCTCCGACCCTACGAACGCGCCGTGACGACCGGCCTCCGTCGAATGACCGGGTAGGTGACCGGGGTCAATCTGCACGGGTACCGGCAACGCAAGAGATGCACATCAGACCGCAAATTATTGACAGCACTCGTTGACAGGGGTTCACCCATCTGAAACATTCGGGCCTGAAACGTGAAAGAAGCCGACTCTGTCCCCCTGCTGAACAGAGGACCCCCAATGACGTGGAAGCAGCCAGGTCGACGGATCGCCGTCGGCCTGCTCGTGCTCGGCCTACCACTCCTCGGACTGAACCCGGTCGCCACCGCCGACACCGACCTCGCCACCGGCCGCACCGTCACCGCGAGCAGCTCGCAACCCGGGTACCCGGCGTCCAACGCCACCGACGGCAACCCGGACAGCTACTGGGAGAGCGGCAACAACGCCTTCCCGCAGTGGCTCCAGGTCGACCTCGGCTCGGCCGTCGCGGTGAACCGGGTCGTGCTGGAGCTGCCGTCCTCCTGGGGCGCGCGCACCCAGACCCTCGCGGTGCGGGGCAGCACCACCGGCACGTCGTTCACCGACCTCTCGGCGTCGGCCGGCCGGGTGTTCGCCCCCACCTCGGGCAACACCGTGACCATCGACTTCGCCGCGACCACCACGAGGTACGTGCGCCTGGACATCACCGCGAACACGGGCTGGCCCGCGGGTCAGGTCTCGGGGTTCGCGGTGCACGGCCCGAGCTCGGGCGACACCCGACCGCCCACCGCGCCCGGCGACCTCGCCTACACCGAGCCGGGTTCCGGCCAGGTCCGACTGACGTGGACGGCGTCGAGCGACGACACCGGCGTCACCGGCTACGTCGTCTACGCCAACGGCGCCGAGCGCGCGACCGTCGCCGGGAACGTCCTGACCCACACGGACACCCAGCCCGCGTCGGCCACAGTGCAGTACTACGTGCGGGCGCGTGACGCGGCGGGCAACCTGTCGCCGGAGAGCAACCGCGTGACGCGCGCGGGCCAGAACGGCGGCACGAACCTCGCCGCAGGCAAACCGGTCGAGGCGTCGTCGTCCATCTTCTCCTTCGTCCCGACCAACGCCACCGACGGGAACATCGGCACCTACTGGGAGTCCAACGGCTTCCCGTCCACGCTGACCGTGAAGCTCGGCTCGAACGCCGACCTCGGCTCGGTCGTGGTGAAGCTGAACCCCGATAGCGCGTGGGGCACGCGCACCCAGGCGATCCAGGTCCTCGGCCGCGACCAGTCCGGCACGACGTTCACGTCGCTGGTGAACCGCGGCGACTACGTGTTCAGCCCGTCCGCGCAGAACACCGTCACGATCCCGGTGGGAGGCCGGGTGGCGGACCTGCGGCTCCAGTTCTCCACCAACACCGGCGCGCCCGGCGGCCAGGTCGCCGAGCTCCAGGTCTTCGGCACCCCCGCGCCGAACCCGGACCTGACGATCGGCTCGCTGACCTCGTCGCCCGCGAACCCGGTGGAGACGGACGCCATCAGGCTGTCCGCGACCGTCCGCAACACCGGCACGGCCCCGGCGCCCGCGTCGAGCGTGGCGTTCGACCTCGGCGGCACGTCCGGCACCGCGCCCGTCGCGGCCCTGGCCGCCGGCGCGTCCGCGACCGTCTCGTTCGACGCGGGCCGGCGTCCTCAGGGCACCCACCGGGCGACGGCCACCGTCGACCCGACGAACACCGTGGTCGAGCAGGACGACAGCAACAACGCGACGTCCGCGCAGGTGGTCGTGGGCCAGGCTCCCGGACCCGACCTCCGGGTCGTCGGGTTCACGTCCACCCCGCCGAACCCGTCCGTCGGCGCGCAGGTCACGTTCACCGCGCAGGTGAACAACCGCGGCACCACGGCGTCCGGCACGTCCGTGACCCGGGTCGTCGCGGGCGGCAGCACGCTGGACACCACCACCGGTCCCGTCGCGGCGGGCGCGACGGTGAACGTGGCGATCACCGGCAGCTGGACGGCCACCAGCGGCGGCGCGACCATCACGGCCACCGCCGACGCCACCGGCACCGTCGTCGAGACCGACGAGACCAACAACTCGTTCTCCCGCGCGATCGTCGTGGGACGCGGCGCGGCCGTGCCGTACACGTCGTACGAAGCGGAAGCCGGGCAGTACCAGGGCACCCTGCTGACCGCCGACCGGCTGCGGACGTTCGGGCACACCAACTTCGCCACCGAGTCGTCCGGCCGGCAGTCCGTGCGGTTGAGCAGCACCGGCCAGTTCGTCGAGTTCACCTCGACCAACCAGGCCAACTCGATCGTGGTGCGCAACTCGATCCCCGACGCGCCCGGCGGCGGTGGCATCGACGCGACGATCAGCCTGTACGCCAACGGGTCCTACGTCCGGAAGCTCACCCTGTCCTCCAAGCACTCGTGGCTGTACGGGAACTCGGACGGCCCGGAGTCGCTGACCAACAGCCCGCAGGCCGACGCGCGCCGGCTGTTCGACGAGTCGCACGCGCTGCTGTCGTCGTCCTACCCGCCCGGCACGAAGTTCAAGCTCCAGCGGGACGCGGGCGACACGGCGTCGTTCTACGTCATCGACCTGATCGACCTGGAGCAGGTCGCGCCCCCGTCGTCCCAGCCCGCGGGCTGCACGTCCATCACGGCGTACGGTGCGGTGCCCGACGACGGCAACGACGACACCGCCGCCATCCAGCGGGCCGTGACGGACGACCAGAACGGCGTCATCGGCTGCGTGTGGATTCCCGCCGGCCAGTGGCGGCAGGAGAAGAAGATCCTCACCGACGACCCGCTCGACCGGGGCCAGTTCAACCAGGTGGGCATCTCCGACGTCACCATCCGCGGCGCGGGGATGTGGCACTCCCAGCTTTACACGCTCACCCAGCCGCAGGACGCCGTCGGCGGCATCAACCACCCGCACGAGGGCAACTTCGGCTTCGACATCGACGACAACGTGCAGATCTCGGACATCGCCATCTTCGGGTCCGGCCGGATTCGCGGCGGCGACGGCAACGCCGAGGGCGGCGTCGGGCTCAACGGCCGGTTCGGGCAGCACACCAAGATCAGCAACGTGTGGATCGAGCACGCCAACGTCGGCGTGTGGGTCGGTCGCGACTACGACAACATCCCCGCGCTGTGGGGACCGGCCGACGGCCTGGAGCTCAGCGGCATGCGCATCCGCGACACCTACGCGGACGGCATCAACTTCACCAACGGCACCCGCAACTCGAAGGTGTTCAACTCGTCGTTCCGCACAACCGGTGACGACGCGCTCGCGGTGTGGGCCAGCCGTTACGTGAAGGACACGGCCGTGGACATCGCGCACGACAACCAGTTCGTCAACAACACCGTGCAACTACCCTGGCGTGCCAACGGCATCGCCATCTACGGCGGCTACGGCAACAAGGTCGAGAACAACCTGGTGCACGACACGATGAACTACCCGGGCATCATGCTGGCGACCGACCACGACCCGCTGCCGTTCTCCGGCACGACGCTGATCGCCAACAACGGCCTGTACCGCACGGGTGGCGCGTTCTGGGGTGAGCAGCAGGAGTTCGGCGCGATCACGTTGTTCGCGGCGAGCCTGGACATCCCGGGCGTGACGATCCGCGACACGGAGATCCACGACTCGACGTACGACGGCATCCAGTTCAAGACCGGTGGCGGCGCCTACCCGAACGTGGCGATCAGCAACGTCCGGATCGACAAGTCCACCAACGGCGCGGGCATCCTCGCCATGGGCGGCGCCCGCGGCAGCGCCACCCTGACGAACGTGACCATCACCAACTCGGCCACCGGTGACGTGGTGGTCGAGCCGGGGTCGTCGTTCACGATCAACGGAGCACCGTCCTCGGCGATGCGCCCCGCCTGACCGTCGTCCGTGGAACGCGGGTCGGCGCACTGTCGGCCCGCGTTCGGCGGCGTTGGCGGTGTGACCATGGCCGTTGTACCAGCTCGATTCGTCGCCGGTCATCGCTCTACCGGCCCCAGGCAGCGGTCGGTTGTCATCTGGCATCTGTCAACCACCGCAAGTCGGTGCCATCCGGGCGTCCGAAGAGGTTGAATTCCCGCCTACGCCGCTTGGAGCAAGGAGTGCACATGCGCACAGCAACCGTGGCCGCGGCAGTTGTCGCTTTGGCCGCCGTGACCGCTTTGCCCGCTTCCGCGATCAACACCTACAACGCCGTACCCGCCCCGGAGCGCACCGAGGTCGGTGCCCTGGTCGCGACCTGGGACAACGACGACAACCCCGCCACGCCGGACCGCGTCGACTGGGTGTGCAGCGGCACGATGGTCGACGCCGGCACGTTCCTCACCGCGGCGCACTGCGTCGACGGTTGGCCGTCGAACGTCAAGTTCTACGTCTCGCTGACGCAGGACGTGCAGTCCGCCCTCGACGCCGCGACGGGCACCCCGGCGCAGAAGGCGGCGGCGGTCGGTGTGCAGGGCGTGGCACACGCGGACCCGTCCTACCCCGGCAACTCCGCCGATTCGCACGACATCGCGGTGATCGAGGTGCCCGCCAAGCAGGTGGCAGCGCGGTGGAGCTTCACGCCCGCCACCCTGCCGACCGCGGGCAAGCTCGACGCGATGGGCCCGAAGGCGCTCGACGCCGCCGAGTACACCGTCGTCGGCTACGGCACGGAGGAGGCCCAGAACGGCCCCGGCGGCCAGACACACCCCGGCGGCGGCGTGCGGATGAAGGCCTCGCTGGGCTTCAACGCGCTCAACAACACCTGGCTGCGGCTGTCGATGATCGAGGCGCAGGGCAACGGCGGCGCGTGCTACGGCGACTCCGGCGGCCCGAACTTCGCCACGATCGACGGCAAGCGCGTCCTCGTGGCGACCACGATCACCGGCGACGCCCCGTGCTACGCGACCAACGTCGTGTACCGCCTGGACGCTCCGTCGGCCCGCTCGTTCCTCGCACCCTTCGTCGCCCTCCCGTAACACCGACGACAGCGGACAGCGCTGGTTCCCACCATCGGGAACCAGCGCTGTCCGCTGTGATCGCCGATCCCCGCCGGGAATTCTGGTTTCATTGATCCACGAGGGGGGCGGCGTACGGGGAGGGGCCACGTGACGACGGAGAACACGGCGAACGCCCGTTCGATCGCGGCCTCGGTCCAGGCCGGTGTCGTCCACGGCGGTATCAACGTCCACGCCGAGTCCGTCCACGCCTCGATCCCCTACAACCTGCCGTCCGGCACGCGCCGCTTCGTCGGCAGGGAGGCCGAACTCCGGCGGTTGCAGGAGCTGGCGACGGCGGGGTCCGGCAGTCGGGTCTGCGTGCTCGACGGGCCGCCCGGAATCGGCAAGACGGCCTTGGCCGTGTGGTGGGGCGGTGCCGCGCGCGAGTTGTTCCCCGACGGCCAGGTGTACGTCGACCTGCACGGTTTCGACGCGACCCGCCCCGCGATCGGGCCCGACGTCGCCGCTCGGTCGATCCTCAGCGCACTGCACGTGCCGTCGACGTCCCTCCCGTCCGATCCCGACGCCCAGGCGGCGTTGCTGCGCAGCATGCTCGACCAGCGACGGCTGCTGTTGATCCTGGACAACGTGCGTGACAGCGCACAGGTCCGGCCCCTGCTCCCCGGCTCGCCCGGCTGCTTCACGGTCGTGACCGCACGGCACCGCCTCGACGGGTTGGACGTGCACCACGACGCCGAGCGCGTCCCGCTCGGCCCGTTGGCCGACGGCGAGGCCGTTCAGCTGCTGGCGCAGCGGTTGGGAGCCCACCGGGTGGAGGCGGAGAGCACGGTCGTGGCGCGCATCGTGGCGGCGTGCGGCGGACACCCCCTGGCGCTGAACATCGTCGCGGCACGGGCCGCGGACGAGCCCACGAACTCGCTGAACCCCGTCATCAACGCGCTCGAGTGCAAGAACGGGGCGCTCAACGCCCTGCGCCTGCCGGACGTGGCCGACATGCGAACGGTCTTCGCCTTGTCGTACGACAACCTGACGCCGACGATGGCAAGGGAATTCCGCACGCTGGCGCTGCACCCGGGATCGGAGTGGGACGCCTCGGCCGCCGCGGCGATGATCGACAACGACCTCTTCCACGCTCGCGAGACCATCCACGAGCTGATCCGGTGCCACCTCCTGGGACGCACTTCCGCCGGGCGCTACGCGTTCCACACGTTGACCTGCGTCTACGGCTTGGACCAATCGCGGCGGCACGACTCGGCGGAGCGGCGCGCGTCAGTGCTGACCGCACTGCTCAACCACCGGCTGCACGCGGCCGACCGCGCCGACCGGCTCATCAACGCCCACCGACGCCCCGTGCCGCTGGAACCGTGCCTGCGCCCGGAACTCCTGCCCAGCCTGGCCACCCACGCCGACGCCCTCGCGTGGTTCGACGTGGAGTACGACAACGTCCTCGCCGCGATCTCCCTCGCCGTCGAGGAACAGCTCCACGACTACACCTGGCAGCTCGCCTGGACCACGTCCAACTTCGCCTACCTGACCGCACGCCGGCAGGACTGGATCGACACCCACACGGCCGCCCTGGCCGCGGTCCGGCACCTCGGCAACCCGCAGGTCGAGGTTCGGCTCCAGCAACAACTGGCACGGGCCCACCGCGAGAACGGCGACTACCTGCGGTCCGTGGATTTGTACCTCGACGCGCTCGACCACCTCGACCAGCTCGGCGACCTGGCGGGGCGCGCGAACGCGTTCAACGGACTCGCCGCGGCACACCTGGACGCCCGCTCGTTCCGCCAGGCGTTCGAAGCCGGGTCGAAGGCGCTCGAACTCTACGAACGCCTGTGCGACGACACCGGGACCGCCAGTACCGCCGGGCTGCTCGGGCAGGCCTGCCAAGCCCTGGGCGAACCGGGCGAAGCCAAGCGCTACCACCAGCGCGCCGAGAACCTCTACACCCGGTCCGGCAACTTCTACGGGCTGGCGCACGTCGCCGACTCGATGGCCGGACTGGAGTCCGACGAGGGTCGCGACGACCTGGCCAGGGCGTACCTCAAGCAGGCGATCAGGCTGCACTACGAGGTCGGGAACCTCAACTACGCCGCGAAGTCGTGCCAACGACTGCGTCCGCTGCTGGCCGACGCGGACCCGCTCGCGGACCTGCTCTCGGCTGCGATCGTGACGCTGGAGGAGAACCACAAGGCCGCCGCGTCCGCTCTGGTCGAGGCGATCACCCGATCGGCTTGACCCGCGCCGCACCCGCCTCTCGGCGGAACACCGCGACGGCGACGAGGACGAGCATCGCGACCGCACCACCCGAGAGCATCACCACCGAGGTGGACGACCGGTCGACCACCAGCCCACCCGCCAGCGCGCCGAGCGAGATGGTCGCCTGGAAGGACGACGTGAACAGCACGGTCGCCGCCTCCGGCGTCTTCGGCGACGACTGGACGAACCAGGTCTGGGAGCACACCGGCACCGCGCCGTAGGCGAGGCCCCACACGACCAGGAGCGTGATCGCACCCGGGTCGGTCCGGCCGACGAGCGGGAGGAGCAGGGTCGCCGAGCCGATCAGGGCGGCGGCGGTGCAGAACGTCGCGCGCAGGTTCCTGGTGACCCACATGCCGCCGAGGAAGTTGCCGGCGATGCCCGCCGCCCCGTAGATCAGGAGGTACGCGGTGATCGCAGCCCGCGTCGAGCCGGTGACGTCCTCCAGGAACGGCACGACGTAGGTGTAGGTGCCGAAGTGCGCCATCACGACCAAGAACGTCACGAGCAGGCCGACCCTGGTGTCGGCACCGCGCACCACCTCCCGCAGCACCGACAGCTTCGTCGGCGTCTCCGGCGGCAGGGACGGCAGGAAGGCCGCCAAGGCCGCGAGGACGGCCACGGTGAGCACGCCCATCGCCACGAACGCCGCGCGCCAACCGGCGACGTCGCCGATGAACGTGCCCGCGGGCACGCCGAGCACCGATCCCAGCGGCACCGCCGCGAAGATGACGGCGGTCGCGCGACCGACCTGGTGCTCGGGCACCAGGCGCGCGGCCAGGCCCGCTCCGATCGACCAGAACGCGCCGATGACGAGGCCCACCAGCACCCGTGACACCACCATGACCCAGTAGGCGGTCGCCGCAGCGGCCAGGAAGTCGGCCACGGCCAGCACGACCACGAGCAGGCACAGCACGGTCCGCCGGTCCGCGTGCGCGGTCGCCGCGGTCATCGTCGGCGCGGCGATCGCGGCCAGGACGCCGGGCACGAACATCATCAGCCCGGCGGTCCCGTCCGAGATCCCGAAGGTGGCGCCGATGGTCGTGAGGAGGCCGATGGGCAGGATCTCCGTGGTGACGAGGGAGAAGATCCCCATCATCAGCGAGATCACGGCCGCCCAGCCGGTCGACGGCGATCGCACGGCCGTGACCGGGCCGTCCGTGGAGGTCGGAACTCCCGTGGAGGTCGAAATTGCGGACATGTGCTGCCTCTCGCGGTGGTCCCCGGACTTGCCGCGCAAGTCCACCAGCTCCACCACGCCGGTGTCTGGCACGTTCTCGCCATCGCCATCGCCATCGTCGGTGTCGGTGCCGGTGCCGGTGTCGCGCGGTCAGCGGCATTCTTCGGGCGGCTGCGGGCGGGACAGCGTCGTGCAGATGCGGGTGATGGCGGCGTGGGCGTTCGTCGGCCACAAGCCGATCCTGCCGTCGACCCCGGCGCTGGCCACCAGCTGACCGTCGGGTGAGAAGGCGACTTCGTTGAGCGCCTCCGGCCGATGCCCGGTGTAGCGGCCCTTCAAAGTGCCGCTGCGCACGTCCCACAACCGCAGCACCGGGTCCGCGACCGTGCCGGTGGCAACGGTGGCACCGTCCGGCGAGACGGCGATCGTGCGCAACGTGGAGGTGTGCTCGCCGAACTCCCGCAGGACTTCCCCGGTGTTCGCGTCACGCACCTCGATGCGGGCGGTTTTCCCGGCGGTGAGCAGGGAACGACCGTCGGGCGTGACGTCCATCGTGACGAGGTCGTCGGACAGCGCAACGGTGCGCTCGACCGAGAAGTCCTCCGTCGTCCACATCATCAGCGCGTCGTCCGGCTCGCCGGGGATGGGGCTGATCGTGGAGGTGAGGGCCAGGAGCCGATCGCCGTCGGGCGAGAAGACGAGATCCTGGACGGAGCGGTCGCCGAGGTCGAGCAGCGCTCGTTCGGTCAGGTCCTCCGAGTTCAGCACGAGCACTTGGTGGCTGACGTCCTCGACGATCCCGGTCGGGGTCGGCAAGTACGTGATGACGATCGTGCCGCCGTCCGGTGACAGCACTACTTCGTCCAGCACTCGCCGTCCGCCTCGCGGTGGGAGCACCCGGGGCGTGCCCCCGGACGGAGGTGTCAGCGTGACGGAGCCGGCGCGGGTGGCGGTGACCTTGGTGCCGTCGGTTCCGTGGCGCACCAGCCAGCCGGTGGCGCCGAGGGACGTCGATTCCACCGCCGCACCGGTCGTCGTGTTCCAGGTCCGCACCATGCCGTCGCCGAACACGCCCGCCACCTCACCGTTGGCCGGGTTGAAGGACACCGTGTTGGCGATGTCCGTCAGCCCGTCGAGCCAATGGGTTTCGCGCTCCCACCGCACGACGTCGCCGCCGGCCGTGGCGACCGCCATCGGCCCGCCTTCGTCGGACACCGCCAAGGCCACGATGTGCACGGTCAGCATGGGCAGGTCCTCCACATGCCGGCGTGCGTGGACGTCCCACGTGGTGATGGTGCCGGCGTCAGCGGTGACCAACTGCCGGCCGTCGGTGGTGAAGGCCATGTGGTTGATGCCGCGCTCCTGCCCCAGCGGACCGGTGACGCTCCCGACGAGCGCGCCCGTCCGGACGTCCCACAACCGCAGTTCGGCTCCCACCCGGGCGGCGGTCGCCATCAGCTCGCCGGAGACGGCGATGGTCGCCATGAGGGCACCGGGCTCGCCACCCGCGACGAGCAGCGTCCGCGTCGTGAGGTCCCAGAGTTCGAAGGTGCCGTCATCGCGCCCCACCGCGAGCCGGTCGCCGGTCGGGTCGAACCGGACGTCGGTCACCACGGGCTCGGCGGTGGGCAGCTCCAGGACGCGCTGCCCGGTTCGCGGGTGCCAGACGGTCACGCCGAATGCGTCGCCGCGGATCTCGACACTGGCGATCGCGTCACCGTCGGGACGCCAGGCGACCTGTGAGGCGCCCGGCAGGGTGGCGACGGGTTCACCGTCCGGCACGCTCCAGATCCGCACGCCCTCGACTTCCGTCGACGCGGTGGCGAGCATCGAGTCGTCCGGGGAGAAGCGCACCTCGTCCACCTCTCCCCCGTGCCCCTCGAAGGTGACCGGGAGCGCGCGGTGATCGCTGATGTCCCACAGTGCGATCTCGTTGTCGGAGTGGCCGACGGCCATGAGCTCGCCGTCGTGGCTGAGGTCGACGCTGTGCGCGACGTCGCCGAACTTCTCGGTGATGGGCGGCGTGGGCATGGATGCGGAGACGAGCGCGTCGCCGGCCTCGTCGGTGGGGCTCGCACGCCAGGCGCGCAGCGCGCGGAGCATCGCCCCGCGAGGGTCCGCGTCCCGCGACAACTGCGACTCCGCGGCGAGTTGGCGGGACAGCGCGGCTTGGCGCTCGTGCTCGACGTCCACCCGGGCCGCCCACGTCGCCCCAGCACCGCCGAGAGCCGCCACGAGGCCCACCGCCAAGCCCGCGACCAGGACGCGTAGTCGACGGGTCGCCTTCTGCTGGGCGCGGTTGCTCGCGGCGAGGAACTCGTGCTCGGCCGCGCTCAGGTCGTCCCGGTCCTGCGCCCACGCCTGGACCGAGGCGAGCCGCCCTCCTCGCAGCACGTCGTCGCCGGAGCGCTGGTTGGCCAGCCAGTAGCGGACGGCGTCGTCCAGCTGCCTGCGGACCAGCAGCCCCTGCCGGTCCTCGACCACCCAGTCGCGCAACCGCGGCCACGCGGCGAGCAAGGCTTCGTGGCTGATCTGCACGGTGTCCTCGTCGACCGTCACCAGGCGCGCTCTCACCCACGGTTCCAGGACACCGCCCGGGAGTTCCCGGCGGTCCACCCTGCGCCGCACCGCGCCGTGGTCCTCGCCGACCGTCACCAGGCGGAGCATGACCGACCGCAGCGCCCGCCGCTCGGACTCCCCGAGGGTGGCGTAGACGGTCTCCGCGGTGGCGGCCACCGAGTGACCGATCCCGCCGGTGGCCAGGTAGCCCGCCGTGGTGAGCGTGTCGCCGACCCGGTTCTGCCACGTGGCTTGGAGCGCGTGAGCGAGCAGCGGCAGCGCTCCGGCCGAGTAGTCGGCGTCACCGCGAGCGCCCAGGTCGGCGACCAGCCGGTCGACCAACCCCGGTTCCACCCGCAGACCGGTCTGCCGGGCGGGTTCCGCGATCACCTGCTCCAGCTCCGCCGCGCTCATCGGACCGAGCACGAACTGCTCGGACAACGCCGCGGACAGCGCTTCGAGGCGCGTGCACTGCTCGTAGAAGTCCGCGCGCACCGCGATGACCACGACGGCGGGTGCGGCGTCGGCCAGCGCCGTCACGAACGCGGCCCGCTCCGCGGGGTCGGCGCACTGGGTGAAGACCTCTTCGAACTGGTCGACGACGACCACGAGACGCGACGAGGAGCCGTGCGCCAGCGCGGCTTGCCGTGCGAGGGCGCCGAAGTCCTCGGGCGCCGTGCGCAGTTGACGTGCCAGGTCGGGCGAGGGCACGCCCGCGACGGCCCCTACGCGTGCCGCGAGTTCGCGCAACGGGTGGGGTCCGGGTCGCATGACCACCCTGGGCCACCGCTCCGAGCCCTCCACCGGCAGGGCTCCGGCGGCGAGGGCGGGCAGGAGGCCGGCGTGCACGAGCGACGACTTGCCCGCCCCGGACGCGGCGACGATGACGAGGGGCACGCCGGTGTCGAGCCGTTCGAACAGCGTGGTGGTCAACTCGGCGACGGCGGCTTCCCTGCCGTGGAACCACCGCGTCTCCGCTGGACCGAAGCTCACCAGCCCGGGGTACGGGCAAGGGCCGGCGGCGGGGCTCGGCGCCTCGTCCGGTGGCTGGAGGAGGGCTCGGCGCAGCTTGGTGATGGCGACCAGCGCGCGATGGGTCACCCTGGACTGGGTGCGCTGTTCGCTGCGCGTGGCGGCCAGTTCGTGCGCCATGTCCGCGATCGTGCGCGTCGAGGCGTGCACATCGGCGCGCAGGTCGTCGACCACCCAGCGGAAGTCCCGGAACTCGGCGATCGCCAGCATCAGCTCCTGGTGCAGGGCCTTGGCGTGCACTTCGGACTCGCCCAGTGCGACTCCGACGCCCTGCACGGCCACCAGCACCCGGCCCATGTCTTCGAGCAGCCGGTCGGAGTGGGCGTCACCGCGCTCCAGTGCGGTCGTCAACTCCTCCCCCAGCACCTGCCGCAGGCGTTCCTCGGTCACCTCCCCCTCGCGGTTGCGCAGCGAGCGCGCGGTGTTGCCCATGACGTCGGCCAGGTGGTTCCCGCCCATGCCGCCCAGCAGGTCACCGAGCGGCCCCACGAACTCACCTGTCACACCCATCGCGGTTCCCGCCAGCGGAGCCACCGCGGCGGCCGTGAGGAAGGCGTAGATGCCGTACGGCGTGACCTTCCGCACCCCGCGCCCGGTGGTCCGCCCCGCCGAGCGCACCCAGTCCCGCACACCGCGCTTGGCTCGCCGCCGCGCCTCGGATCCCCCCGGCTCGACTGCCGGCTCGCCCGCTTCCCCGTTCCCTGACGTGATCACAACCGCTACATCGCCGCAGGCCGACGCCGCGCACGCGGGTGCCGCTAACGATCACATCACACCACCGACGGTGACCCGCAGTTTTGCGGACGACCCGCTCGCCCGCCCCGCCGCACCGGGCAAAGTGGTTGAGGAATCAATCAGCGGGACGCCGCGTTCCACGGGGTGTGAAGAAAATCGGATTCCTGTCGTTCGGGCACTGGTCCGACGGGCCGCACTCGCTGACCAGGACGGCGTCGGACGCGCTGCTGCAGGCCGTCGACCTCGCCGTGGCCGCCGAGGAGCTGGGCGTGGACGGCGCCTACTTCCGGGTGCACCACTTCGCGCGGCAGCTGACCGCGCCGTTCCCGCTGCTCGCCGCGATCGGCGCCAGGACCGAACGCATCGAGATCGGCACCGGCGTGATCGACATGCGCTACGAGAACCCGATGTACATGGCCGAGGACGCCGGCGCCGCGGACCTCATCGCCGGCGGCAGGCTCCAGCTCGGCATCTCCCGGGGATCACCAGAGCAGGTGGTCGACGGGTGGCGGTACTTCGGCTACCAGCCCAGTGAGGGCGAAACGGACGCCGACATGGCCCGCAAGCACGCCGAGGTGCTGCTGACCGTGCTGGAGGGCAAGGGCTTCGCCCAGCCCAACCCGCGCCCGATGTTCCCCAACCCGCCGGGGCTGCTGCGCGTCGAGCCGCACTCGCCGGGGCTGCGCGAGCGGATCTGGTGGGGCGCGGGCTCCAACGCCACCGCGGTCTGGGCGGCGCAGCAGGGCATGCACCTGATGAGCTCGACGTTGAAGAACGACGAGGGCGGCGCGCCGTTCCACGTCCAGCAGGCCGAGCAGATCCGGGCGTTCCGCAAGGCGTGGGCGGAAGCCGGTTGGCAGCGCGAGCCGCGCGTCTCGGTCTCGCGGAGCATCTTCGCGCTCACCTCGGACCTCGACCACGCCTACTTCGGCGACGACGGCGACAGCACCGACAAGATCGGCTACATCGACGCCGACACCAGGGCGGTCTTCGGCCGCACGTACGCCGCCGAACCCGACGTGCTGATCGAGCAGCTGGCCGGGGACGAGGCCATCGCCGAGGCCGACACGCTGCTGCTGACCGTGCCCAACCAGCTCGGCGTCGACTACAACGCGCACGTGCTCGAGAGCATCCTCACCCACATCGCACCCGCCCTCGGCTGGCGCTGACCGGACGACGGGCAACAACTCACCAACTACGCCTATTGAACGTCAAGTATTGACCAGCCGCGTGGCCGGCGGGAGAGTGGCACCCCTGGAGTCGTCTGCCCAGGAGGCCGTCGTGTCGAGATCGACATCCCGCACCTTCCTCACCGCCGCCGTCGTGGCCGGCGTCGCCGCAGGCATGTCGACCGCGGGGGCTTCCCCGCACGACGCCGCGTCGCCGGCCGGGCGGCAGGAGGTCTACGCGGCTGCCGCGCACGAGTTCGGCGTGCCGGAGTCCGTGCTGCTCGGCGTGTCCTACCTGCAATCCCGGTGGGACGTGAACGCCGGCCTGCCGAGCACCAGCGCCGGCTACGGGCCGATGCACCTGACCGACGTCGTGGCCGCGAACGAAGGCGGCACCCACCACGACGACGGCACGGAGGACCCGCGCGGCGATTCCGCGCGGCCGGAACTGCTGCCCGAGGCCGGCGAGCAGGACCTGTCCGCGCCGGCGCTGCGCACCGCGGCCGTGGCCGCCGGGCTGACCGGGACGGACGCCGCGACCCTGCGGTCCGACCCCGCGCAGAACATCCGGGGCGGCGCCGCGCTGCTCGCGAGCTACCAGCGCGACCTCGGTGTGACCGGCGACGAACCGGCCGACTGGTACGGCGCCGTCGCCCGGTACAGCGGGGCGCAGGACACCGGCGCGGCCCGCACGTTCGCCGACGAGGTCTTCAAGACGATCAACGAGGGCGCGGCGCGGGTGACCGACGACGGTCAGCACGTCCGGCTGCCCGCCACCGCCACCACCCCGGACACCGGGCAGCTCGCCGGCCTCGGGCTGCGCGCGACGGACTCCGGTGAGACCGAGTGCCCGGCCGACCTCGGGTGCGAGTGGATCCCCGCGCCGTACGCCGAGTTCGGCGACGGCGATTACGGCAACCACGACAAGGCGAACCGGCCGGAGAGCCAGAAGATCGACTACATCGTCATCCACGACACCGAGGGCAGCTACGCCACGACGCTGCGGCTCGTGCAGGACCCGCAGTACGTCAGCTGGCAGTACACGCTGCGGTCGGCCGACGGGCACGTCGCGCAGCACGTGAAGGCCAAGGACGTCGCGTGGCAGGCCGGCAACTGGTACGTCAACTCCAAGTCGATCGGGCTGGAGCACGAGGGCTTCGCCGCCAACGGCGCCTGGTACACCGAGGCGCTGTACCGGTCCTCGGCCAAGCTCGTGCGGTACCTGGCGGACAAGTACGACATCCCGCTGGACCGGCACCACGTCATCGGGCACGACAACGTGCCGGGAACCGTGCCGTCGACCGTGCGCGGGATGCACTGGGACCCGGGCCCCTACTGGGACTGGGCGCACTACTTCGACCTGCTGCGGGCGCCGTTCCGGTCGACGGGCACGCCGCGCACCGGGCTCGTGACGATCAACCCCGACTACGCCGGCAACAAGCCCGCGTTCACCGGCTGCGTCACCGCCGGCGTGCCGTGCGAGCCGCACGGGTCCGGCACGGTGGTGCTGCGCACGGCCCCCTCCGACACCGCGCCGCTGGTGACGGACATCGCGCTGCACCCGGACGGCGCACCGGGCACGATGCGCATCTCCGACATCTCGGCTCGTGCGGAGACCGGCCAGACGTACGCGATCGCCGAGCGGCTCGGCGAGTGGGTCGCGGTGTGGTACCTGGGCCAGAAGGGCTGGTTCCGCGCGTCGGACGCGGTGTGGTCGGTCGGGTTCGTGGCGACGCCGAAGCCGGGTCGCGCGAGCGTGCCGGTGTACGGCCGGGCGTACCCGGAGGCGGCGGCGTACCCGGCGGACATCCCGGTGCAGGCCGTGACGCCGCTCCAGTACTCGCTGCCGGCCGGGCAGTCCTACGCCGTCGGCCTGGTGACGCCGTCCGAGTACTACCGGGCGGTGACCTACGACCCGGCGAACCACACCGTGGTGCGCGGGCAGACGAGGTACTACCAGATCCAGTTCGGGCACCGCGTGGCGTTCGTGAACGCCGACGACGTGGACGTCCGCCCGTCCGCGCGGTAGCCGACCGCCGCAATCCGGACCCCGCGCCGATGGGGCGCGGGGTCCGGCGCGGTCAGTCCGGCGCGGTCAGTCCGGCGCGGTCAGTCCGGCGCGGTCCTCCAGCGCGGCGATGAACTGCTCGAACGTGGCGGCGACCCGGCGTGGCACGCGGTCCTCGTCGACGTAGGCCACCGCGGGCTCGCCGGTCGGGCCGCACTCGGAGTAGTCGAGCATCACGGTGTCGTGTCCTCCCGACGGGGTGTCGCAGACGACCACACCGATGTCCGGGTAGCACCACTCCCCCACCAGGTACCGGCTGCCCAGGTCCTCCGAATCGATGCCCCAGGCGCCGCCGAGGCCGCGCAGGCCGCGGATCTCGAAGTGGTCCGGCGCCCACGACGTCGGGAACGGCGTGCGCAGGCAACGGCGGCGCGGTGTGCCGCCGTTGCGCTGCGCCAACAACGCGAGGTAGGTCCGCGGGAGCCGGACGCCCAGGTGGGCCTCGGCCGCGCGGACCATCTCGTCGGTCAGAGGAGGACCCGTGTAGTACGGGTCCTCCTCGAAGAACTGCTCACTCGTGCAGCTTGGCAGCGTGCCCTCCCGTGTGGCCCGTGGCGGCGTGGACGTCACGGCGGATCAACTGCATCAGACCATTGTCCTGGTGGTGGTGCCAGGTGTAGTCGGACGGTGTGTTCTTCAACCCGGCCGCCTCGTTCGCCAGCCGCTCGTCCACCTTCCGGTTGCCGGTCAGCTTGATCCGCACGTCCGGGACCTTCGGGTGGCGCCACTTGGAGAAGTCCGGGAACCCGTTCTTGTCGAACGGGACGCCGGTCTTCGGGTGCTTCCCGCCGGCCAGGTGCTTGTTGCGGATGACCGGACCACCGCAGTTGTGCACCAGGACGTCGACCGCACCCGCCGCCACGTGGTACGTGTGCAGTCCGTCGACGGTCAGGTTGTGCACCCGCTGCGGTTGCGTCCACGCCCTGACCGCGGTCACCTGGACGTAGGTGCCGCTGCCGGTGCGCAGCAACGTGTCGACCCGGATGTCCTTCGCGTCGACCCACGACCCGAGGTCGGCCGCCCAGAACGGGTGACCGTCGGTGGCGATGACCGTGCCCTTGCCCGAACCTGTGTCGACGGTGATCTCGACCAGGTCCTTCGAGCCGTTGCCGACGATCAGGTCGGTCACCGGCCGGGCCTCGACCACGCCCGTCTCCGGGTCGGTGGCCAGCACCAGGTCGCCGACCTCGACCTCGCTGATCGGCTTCCGCGTGCCGTCGGCCATCAGCACCGGTGTCTCCGGCGTGAAGCTGTTGGGCACCGCGCAGGGCACCGACGTGTTGCCCGCCGCCTTGGCCGCGTCACCGCCCTTGTCCGTGGCACGGGCCGTGGTGCGGGCGCCTTCGACGGCCCGTTCCGCGTCCCGCGCCCGGTCGGCGGCCCGGACCACCTCCACGCCCTTCTCGGCCGCGCGACCGGCCTTGATCAGGGCGCCCGCACCGCCAGGCACGACGGGCAGCACCAGCGCCGCGCCGTCCGCGACGATGCCGACGGCGTCCAGCGCCGCGCCCCACCCGTTGCCCTCGCGGACGTTCTGCACGAAGCTCGCCACGCCGATGCCCAGGCTGATGGCGTCCCACGCGCTCTCCACGTACCGACCGTCGGGGTCGGTGAACTTCAGCGGGTTGTTGTGGGCGTACGTGTAGGCCGCGAGGTTGACCGGCCGGTGCACGCCGCCGGCGGGTCCACCGTCGAGGTAGGACTCGATGATCGGGTCCGGGCTCTGCCAGACCTGCGTGCGCGGGTTGTAGTAGCGGGCGCCGTAGTAGTAGAAGCCGGTCTCCTCGTCCAGCTCCTTGGACCCGTACAGGAACGGGACCGGCGTCGGCTGCGCCGGGTGCTCCTGCACCCACGGCTCGCCGAACGCGAAGTACTCGGTGTGCTCGGTCAGGTTGCCGTGCTCGTCGGTGACGTACCCCGACGAGCCGAGGTGGTCGGCGTGGAAGAAGAAGTGGTGGTTCTCGTAGGTGGAGTCGGTCTTGACCGTCTTCGTGGCGATCCGGGTGTCACCGACGAACACGTGCTTGAACGCCGTGCCGTTGCGCTCGCTGAACGCCCGGTTGGGATAGATGTGCTGCGGTCCGGCGTTCTTGACGACCCGGTTGCCCTCGTCGTCGTACGCGTACCGCACGGTCGCCGGCTGCTGCGGGCTGGTGCACGCGTCCGGGTGCTGGGCGACGGTCTTGTTGCGGCTGTGGTCCTGGTTGCAGGCGAGCCTGTTCTCCTCGTCCCACACGAGCTGCCGCCGCTTGCCCGGCGCGGGCGGCAGGGTGTTGACGGAGTCGACCAGGTTGCCGTTGGCGTCGTAGGACTCGTTGACCGGTCCGACGGCGCTGGGCGCGTGCGGCTTGCCGCTGTTGTAGGCGTAGTTGTAGTCGTAGGTGGTCTTCTTCTGCTCCTGCGCGGTCGTCGTGGACTGCACCGAGTAGGCGACCGGCTCGTACGCGGGCTGCGTGGACGGTGCGGGCTCGGTCTCCGAGACCTGCTCGTCCTCGGGCTCGATCGGCCCGAGCGGCGGCAGGGGCTCACCGGTCGTGGGGTCGGTGACCGGCTCGTCCGTCAGCGTCGTCGGCGCCGGCTCCGACTGGGTGGACGTGGAGCCGGACTGCACCAGGATCTCGTGCCGCTGGCTCTTGGCCGTCAGGTTGTGGACGGAGTCGTAGCCGAGGGCCATCGAGTACCGGTCGAGCTTGTTGTCCTTGTTCCGGTACTCGCCGGTGGCCGCCGTGACCCGGTACAGGTCGTCGTAGCCGTAGGTCTGCCTGCTCGGCCCGCCGATCGGCTTGCCGTGCGGCAGCGGCACGGTGTTGGTGAGCGACAGGACGTTGCCCACGTTGTCGTACTCGTAGCTGATGTCCTGGAACTGGTGCCCGTCGGCCAGCTTCGACTTCAGGTTGCTCAGCTGCCGGTCGGCCGGGTCGTAGGCGAACGTGGTGCGCACGCCCGTCCCGGTCTCCTGCAACAGCCGCTGGCCGAACTTGTCGTAGTCGAGCCGCGCCAGGTACGGGTAGTCGAACCCGGCCTTGCGCCCGGTGGCGCGGGTGACCTGGCCGCCGGAGTCGTACTCGTAGGTGAGCACCTCGCCGTCGGGGTAGGTCATGTCGAGCACCCGGTTGAACGAGTCGTACCGGTACCCGGTGGTGTAGGTCCGCGCCGGTGTGGTGAGCGCGGTGACCGTGCGGGTCTCGCTCGTCTTCTCGCCCAGGGCGCCGTACTTGCGGGTCACGGTGCCCGCCGCGTCGCGTACGGCCACCACTCGGTCCGCGCCGTTGTCCGGCGCGCCCGGCCCGCCGTAGGTGTAGGTGACGTTGTTGCCGGAGAACACCGGGTACCGGATGCCGGCGAGCCGGTTGTACTCGTAGTCGTACTCGACGGCCTTGCCCGCCGCCCGCAGCTTGGCCGTGATCTTCGCGGTCTTGTTGCCCGCCAGGTCGTACCGGGTCTCGGTGCGGCCGGAATCGGGGCTGTCCACGACGGTGCGGCGGCCGAAGTTGTCGTACTCGGCCCTGGTCGTGTTGCCCTTGTCGTCCACGACGCCGGTGAGCTGGCCCATCGGGTCGTAGCCGTAGCTGGTCCAGATCGCCGTGCCGGCGTTGAACTCCTGCACGGCGGTGGTCAGCACCCGCACGTCGGTGTAGGTGCGGCGCTCCTTGCCGTTGGCGTCGGTGGCCGTGGTCCGGAACCGGGTCTCGCCGGAGCGGTCGGCGCCGAAGCCGTAGGCCAGCTGGTTGGACGTGCCGTCCGGCAGCACGGACTTGACGCTGCGGTCCACCACGTCGTAGCTCAGCCTGGTGGGGGCCACCGCGTCGTAGGCCGCGTTGAACGCCGTGGCGCCCGCGCCCTTCGGCTCGGTCACCGGGTAGTACTGCTCGACGACCCGGCCCAGCGGGTCGAACGTGACCCGACCGGACACCACCATCACGTCCGCGGGCGCGCTGCCCGCGACGTCGGCGACGGACCCGTCCTGCTTGCTCTGCACCGGTCGGGCGAGCCCGTCGGCGAACTGGACGGTGTCGATCGTGTCGTCGCGCACGCCGGTCGCGGTGCAGTCGAGGTGCCGGGTGACCGCGTACGGGACGACCGCCTCCGGGTGGTACTCGAAGTCGATCGTGGCCCGCCCGGAGCCGATCTCGTACGGCCCGACCACCTCGTCCACGCGACCGACGCTGTCGTAGGACATGCGCAGCGACTGGTGGTTCTCGTCGACGGTGAGGTCGGGCAGGCCGAACCGCAGGTCGTGCGTGGCCGACGACTCGTAGCCGAAGCTGTCCTTGATGGACTCGACGTGCACGCCGACGACCGTGTCGTAGCCGTACTCCTGCCGGTAGCGCTGCCCGTTCTTGTTGGCCGGTCCGGTGATGGTGCGCAGGTTGCCGTTGTCGTGGTAGGTCAGGTCGCTGACCGCGGCCGTGCCGTCGGGCAGGACCTCGCGCACCGACAGCACGTCACCGGTCGCGCAGTCCACTGTGGACTCACGATGGCGCATCAGGGTGCGCGGGCTGGTGCCGTGCTCCCGGACGAGGTTCGCGACGCCGACGATGTTGCGGTCGCGGCACGCCTGGGTCGAGGACGTGTAGCCGAACTCGGCCTCCACGTCGTCACCCGGGCCGGTGTCGGCGGCGTCGAACGACCGCACGAGGTTGCCGTGCTCGTCGTACGACATCTCGGTGTAGGTGGACTTGCCCGGGTTCGCCTGGCCCTCGTGGTAGTGCTTGTCCACGCGGGCCAGCAGCGGGAAGACCCTCGCCGCCGTCGCCTTCGGGTTCGCGTCGCCGCCGGTGGCCACGTCGCGCAACCGGTAGGTGTTGACCGTCTCCTGGAACAGACCGCCCGACGGGTCCGCGGTCGCGGACCGGGTCATCAGCCCGCGCAGGTAGTACGTGTCCGTGCGGTACTCGCTGGTCAGCGCCCGGAGCAGGGCGTCACCCGCGCCCGCGTCGCGCTGCTCGGCGACGACCTTGCCGTAGCCGAGGAACTCGCGCTCCAGCCGGTCGTACTTGCCCGCCTCGTAGCGGAACGTGGACAGCTGCACGTCCTGGCCGTCGCCGGGGTGCCCGTCGTGCACGGAGGACCGGGAGAGCACCCACTTCGAGTCGGGCTGGTCCTGCGTGTTGCCGGACCGGGTGTAGTCCAGGTCGATCCGCGCGCCCAGCGGCCGGGACACGGTGCGCAGCAGGTTCGTGCGCCCGGTCTTGTTGGCCGCCACCACGAGCTCGTCGTCACGGGTGGAGCGGACGTGGTCGGCGTACCCGTCGCCGTTGACGTCGCGCAGCGCCACCTCGGCGCGGCCGATGCCGGTGGAGACGTCGGCGCCGGGGTTGAAGACCAGGCAGCCGAAGAAGAAGCAGAACCCGAACGTGAAGTACACGCCGCCGCCGAGGGTGGCGTTCTCGTCCTTGCCGATGTCGCCCGCGCTGCCGCGGAACGGGGTCGGCGGGCCGAACCCGTTGCCGGTGTTGACCGCGACGCCGACGGGGTTGTCGCCGTTGGCGAACACGCGATCGGCCAGGCCGTCGCCGTTGACGTCCAGGAGCGTGGCGCTGGTGACCGACGAGCCGACCGCCGCCGACACACCGCCCGCGAAGCCGTAGTAGTTGGTGTTGAAGCCCAGGTTCACGCCGGCGCTGGTGGTCTTGCCGTCGTTGACCGGGCCGCCCGGCCACGGCTCGCGCGCCGCGAACGAGTAGCCGAGGTTCAGCGCGGCGTCGCCGTTGTCGAACACCTTGTCCGGCAGGCCGTCGCCGTTGATGTCGATCAGGTCGTGGCCGGTGTCGGACTCGCCGCCGCCGACGTTGCCGCCGATGCCGAGCGCGGGCATCTCCGGGCCGGACTTGGCGCTGTTGGCGTTGCGGTTGCCCGAGGGCGCCGCCTCGCCGCGACCGTTGCCGCTGGTCCGGGCCGGGCTGCCCGCGTTGGCGTTCACGCCGTAGGCCAGCGAGTCGGACTCGCGCACCGCGTCGCCGACGCTGCCCCTGGTGTCGCCGAGGCCGCCGGTCATGTCGGAGTACTGCACGCCCGCCGAGCCGACGACGTCGGGGAACCGGTCGCCGTTGAGGTCGAGGAAGTCGAGCTGCCCGGTGGTGCGGCCCTTCGCGACGCTCGCGCCGCCGCCGATCGGGACGCCGGGGATGCTCGCACCGAAGGTGGTCGAGATCTGCTGCGTGCGCCCGCGCCGGGACACGGCCGCGGCACCCGCGACGTCGCCGTCGGTGACCACGTCGATGGTGTCCAGACCGAGGCGCGAACCGGCCGCGGCGTCACGCGACACCCAGGTGTTGTCGTCCGCGCCGGCCCAGCGGTCCTGCGCGGGAAGCGGTGCGAACACCACCACCCTCGGCTGCTTGACCTGCGGGTTCTCCGTGAAGCCCGGTACGTCGTCCTCGGTCGGGCCGTCGGGCAGCTCGTCGCGGTAGCTCTCGTCCAGGACGAGGTCTCCGCGGCTGATCGGCCTGGTCGCCCGGTCGCGGTTGCCCTGGTAGCCCACGGTGCCCCAGCCCCGGTACGGCTGCGCGAACGCACCCTGCTCGGCGGAGGCGTGCAGGGCGCTGGGCACGGCGGTGAAGTTCGTGCCGTCGTAGGAGAGGGACGCCGACTGGCCCGTCAACCGCGCCGGCAGGGCGGTGTCGAGGGTGGCGAAGTCGAAGAACAGCTCGTCGCCCTGGGCGACCTCGGCGGTGATGCGCAGCGACGCCGGGTCGGGCACCTGTCCGTCCACCACGTCGATCACCCGCTTGGCCAGCAGCTCGCCGCGCTTCTTGACCGTGAAGACGACCCGGGTGTCCGTGGCCTGACCTGCGAAGTCGAAGGTCAGCGCCGGTTCGACGGTGACGGTGCCGCCCTGCGTCGCCGTGTACGACGCCTGCGGTGCGGTCAGCGTGGACACCGGGTACATGTCCAGGTCGTACGGCGGGTGGATGACCAGCGTCGGGTTGCCGTCGCCGTCCACCACCGAGTCGACGCCCTGCGCCGCCGTGTAATGGGCGCGCGGCACCCAGCGCAGCGTCCCGGCGTCGACCGGCGAGTCGACCTTCAGCCGCCAGGACAGGGTGTCCTCCGCGGTGACCGGGATGTCCAGGTCGATCGATGCGGTGCCGGCACTGCCGCGTGCCAGCGTGTGGCTGTAGACGTCGGACCCGTTGCGGGTAACCACGACCGTCACGTCGTCCGTCGTGGGACCGGACTTGGTGACGTCACCGGACAGGTGCAGCGTGCCGGTCAGCGGCGCGACGACGACCGACGGACGACCGCCGAGCGTGAAGTCGCGGGACGCGAGGTAGGTGTCGTTGGCCAGGCCGTTGACGTCGGTGCTCGCCGGGACGCCGGTGTAGGTGACCTTCGGGTCCCACGCGACCGTGTCGTAGCGGCCGTCGAGCACGGACTGCACGCGGAAGAACAGCGCCTCGCCCTTGCGCACGGCGATGTCTTCGGTGCCCGTCGGCGCGAACTCGATGTAGTCGTCCGGGCCGATGCGCTGCGACCACAGCTCGGTGTCCTGGTGCTGGACGGCCACCCGGACGCCGTCCGCCGAGCGGTACGCCTGCCGTTCAGGGCTCGTGTCCTGCACCAGCTTCACGCGGCCGTCCACGCGGACCGTGCCGTCGAACGGCGCCACCCAGCGGCGCACGCCGTCCAGCAGCGGGAACGCGTCGACCTGGCGCTCGAACTCGGCGGTCTGGTCGCCGACGATCGTGCCGGACGCGGTGCCGTCGCCCACGGGGACGCCGGTGTCGCCGCTGTCTGCGCTGTAGGCGGGCCGGCCGTCGGCGTCGAGGTGGCCGAACAGGACGCCGCCGTTGTTCACCAGGTCGGTGATGCCGTCGCCGTTGACGTCGGTGAAGTAGCGGTCGGACGTGGTGGTCGTGGAGACGTAGTCCAGCTGTGCCGCCACGCCGAAGTAGGACTCGATGCCGACGGTGCCGGACCGGGTCTTCTCGGTGGAGATGCCCGGCAGGTTCGTCAGGCGGATCGGGGTGTCACCGAACCTGGTCTGCCCGTCCGGGCCCGACTCGTTGGGGCGGTAGAACACGCCACCGCCGGAGCGGAACACCTTGTCGGGCAGGTTGTCGCCGTTGACGTCGGCGAGCGCGAGCAGGCCGTCGGAGGAGCCGGAGTTGTAGCCGACCTTGACGCCCGCGGAGTTCGACTTGCTCACCGAGGTCGGGTTGTAGCCGACGTACAGGTGACCGCCCGCGCTCGTCGACGTGGTCGCCGAGAGCGCACTGGCCTCGCCGTCGCGGACGTTCACGCCCAGGTCGTCGTCGGCGACGGCCCAGTTGCCCGCCGCGTCGAACGCGTCGTACCCGCCGGAGGCGTCGCGGATGTCGTCGAAGTAGTCGAACGTGTGGGTGTTGAAGCGGGTGTTGTTCGCGTCGAACTGGCTGACCGAGCCGAGCAGCGTCTTCGCGAACGCGCCCTGGCGGTACTCCAGCTCGTAGGCGCGGACCAGGGTGTCGTCCACCTTCACCTCGACCCGCCGCAACAGGTCGGCGGTGACCCGCTTGAACCCGGAGCGGGCCTCGATCTGCACGTCGCCGCGGCGCGGTTCGCCCCGGTCGCGGTCACGGGTGAAGGTGACCGAGTAGCGGCCCTCGGTGTCGCCGTGCCCGGTGTAGGTAATCTTCGCGGGGTACAGGTTGGCGCCCGGCACCGATCCGCCCGCGACACCGGCGTCCTCGACGCGGACGCTGTGGTAGCGCACGAAGTTGTCGTTGGTGTCACGGGTCTCGCGCAGCGCCCAGGTGGCGATGTTGCCGGACGCGTCGGCCAGCGTGGACGTCTGGTCGCCGCCGAAGACCGACCGCGTGCCCTCCCGGTCCACGACCTCCCACCAGTAGTTGGTGGGGTGGTCGCCGTGCCGGACGATCTTGTCGAACCGTCCCTCGACGCGGGTGTGGAACACCTTCTCGGCGGTGCGCGCCTGGAGCTCGCCGCGGTGCGCGACGGGGGTGAGCTGCTCGCCGTTGAGCAGGTAGGTCTCGGTTTCCAGGCCGGCGTGGTAGCGCGGCACGCCCCAGCGGGTGTCGAGGGTGATCGCGGCCTGGGCGAGGTCCCAGCCGACACCGGTCCAGCCGTTGCCGCCGGCGGAGTTGTACTGGACGCCGAGCTGCGGCTGCATCCCCGCCCGGCCCGGCGGCACCTCCAGCGGGTACGACAGCCGGGCGTCGCCCATGTTGTTCGGGCTGGGCGCGGAGACGAGGTTGACCCCGCTCGTCGGGTCGGCGGCCTTGATGCCCTTGAGCTGGTTGGGGTTGAACGCGGCACCTTCGGGGTGGTCCGGCGCGGTCACCGAGCCGTCGCCCGCCGAGGTCGGGCGGACCGGCCTGAACAGCTCGGGTGGCGTCAACCCGATGCCGATCAGGGCGAGGACGGCGAGGAGGGCTACCCCGGCGCGTCCCCTGGGTCTCGGTCTGCGGCGTAACCCGGCGCGAGCGAACATGCGGTGTCCCCCTCATCAGGCGGCGGTCTTCCCTAGCCTGTTCGGGGAACGGCATCCCGCTCGTTACGTCGGCACCCGTCTGTCACTCACCTGGTCTAGCGACACACCGCGTCGCTCGTCCGAACGTCACGGGGGCGTAGACCGGCGCCGCGAGCCGGCTGCTCCAGGAGGTCGATGGGCGTCGCCCTACTTCTTCGCCGCGTGGATCAGCGCGTCCCCGTCGGCGGGCCGCCCGGCGAGGTTCGCCGCGAGCCGGATGTCCTCGACCTCCATGGTCCGGGCCAGCGCGATCGCCTCGTGCACGCCGTCTCCGTCGCCGTGGTCGAGCATCGAGAGGAACCAGCGCACCGCCTGCACGGGATCGACCGGACCGCCGACGCCGTCCCTGCACCAGGCGGCCAGCACCGGCATCGCCTCCGCCGAGCCATGCTCTGCTGCGAGGGCGTAGAGCCGTCGCGCCTCCTCCTTGCCCTCAGCCCGCGATGCCAGCGCGACGGACGCTTCCGCCACACCGCCCGACGATGCCCGGCCCAGCAGTTCGATCACCCGCTCGTCGTCGCCGCCTTCCCGCCGCAGGATCGAGGCCAGGTTGAACGCCGCGAAGGCGTCCCCCGCCGCCGCGGCCCGTTCGAACAGCGAGCGTGCGCGCGCCGGGTCCCGCTCGACACCGGCACCCGAGGCCAGCATGTGCCCCAGTCCGCGCTGCCCCGCCGGCCAGTCACCTGCGGCGGACGCCTCGAACAAGCGGAGCGCGTTCGCGGTGTCGCCGAGCAGCTCCAGGCAGATGCCGCCGAGCAACGCCTGCGCGTCGTGCCTCCCCGCGGCGCACACCTCGTTCAGTTCAGGTAGCAGCTTCCGCAAGTCGTCCCAGGACTCGGACCTCCCGGACGTCACGAGCGCGAACAACTCCTCACAGCGCGCCACGACATCCGTTCGCCGATCACCCATCCGCTTCCTCCAACGCCCCGCCGTCGATCTGCCCGAGCTTACGAGGTGGCCGGCCCCGGGAGGTGCCCGCCACGCCACCCGTCAGGGGAACGTGTAAGTGCCGCTGGGATCGGTCACGCGGGTCGGGTGACCGGCCCGGCCCAATGCCGTGAAGAAGTCGAAGCAGTCGTCGCACATCGGCCTGGTGACGGTGATCGGCTCGCCGGGCCTCAGCACGTGGGCCTGCTTCTCGGCGTGCGACAGGAAGTACGCACCAGGACCCGCGTTGTTGTCCATCAAGTGGGGCACGCGTTCCTTGCCGATCGACTCCTGCACCTTGAGGACATCGTCGAGACTCGCCCGGACGAACCCCGCCGGCACCTTGCTGGCGTAGCCGCTGAGGGTGAAGTCGCCGCCCGCGTGGGCCGCGGTCTTGCTCTTGTCGAATTCGATGAAGCAGACGTCGCCGACGACGACGTCCTCGTTGTGCACCAGGAGGGCGACGCCACCCGCCACCACGAAGTACGTGTGGACGTGGTCGACCGTCAGGTCGTGGGTGCGCCGGACGGCACGGTGCGGTCGGACGGCATCGAGCTGGACGTGCGTGCCGGCGGACGTGCGGAGCAGGTCACCGGGCGTCAACCGACCCGCGTCGACCCAGCGGCCCGCGGTCACCGACCAGAACGGGTGGTTGCCCGTCGCCGTCACGGTGCTCGGTGCGCCGTTCGCGTCCCGCACAACCAGATCGACGTAGTTCTCGTCGTCGTCGGTGCGAATCGTGCGGACGACCTGCTGAGCCCCGGTACGCCCGGTCGCCGGATCGGTCGTCGCCACGGCGTCGCCCGGCACGACCCGCTCGATCGGCTTGGTCTCGCCACCCGCGAGCAGCACTCGGGTGCCGGCGACGAAGCTGTGCTTCTTGCAACCCCGGTCAGGCTTCTTCTTCGTAGCCGCTTTGGCCTTCGCGGCGAGTTGCTTGGCGCGTTCCGCCGCCTTCGCCGCGGCCTTCTTGGCCGCAGGGCGCCGATGACCACGGAGACGCAGGCGCCGATGTCGCCCTTGAGGCAGTTGACGATGTCGTTGATCCCCAGGAACTCCATGAGGATCTGGCCGCCCGCCTCCAGGATGACGTCGAGAAGGCTCTTGCTCTGGATCTGCTGCGCCTTGGCGACGTCCTCCGGGCTGGGGCCGGCCGGCTCGGTGGCGCCTGTCTCGGACGACGAGCCGCCGCCACCACCCGCGTCGACCACCGCGCCGGTGGGATCGGTGTAGGACAGCGGGTTGTTCTCGGCGTAGGCGTAGGAGGAGATGGCGGGCCCCGGTTGGGGCATGGGGTCGGTGCTGGTGAAGCGCCCGGTGTCGGGGTTGTAGTTGCGGGCACGGAGGTAGTAGTTGCCCTCACCCGAAGTCGGGTCCTGGTAGGCGCCGGTGTACCGCAGCGGGTTGGCCGGACCTGCCGGTTCCTGCGGCTTGAGGGTGTCGCCCTCGCGCGGGTTGCCGAACGGGTCGTAGTCGTAGCCCGCTTCCGGGACGCCGGACGGGCTGAGCATGTTGGCCGTGCCGCCCAGCCAGTCGTGCGTGTACGGGTGGGCGCCGGTGGCGGGGTCGAGCAGCGCCATCGGTTCGTCGTCGGGACCGTAGGTGAAGCCACGGCGTTCGGTGGTGGCGCCCGTGGCGTTGGTCGTGGTGTCGAGGACGATCTGGGGCAGGGTGCCGTTGACGTCCCAGGTCCAGCGCTGGGTGGTGGCGGCTTGCTCCTTGCCGGAGGTGGCGGCCAGGCGCAGGCCGGTGGCGTCGTAGGAGAACGCGGTGGTGCGGCCACCGGTGGTGGCGGTGGCCAGGGTGTTGTCGAGGTTGTAGGTGAAGGTGTCGCGGCCGGCCCTGGTCTGGTTGCCGTTGATGTCGTAGCCGTACTCGGTGACCGTGCCGGGCCACCCGCTCGCCTCGCCGTCCGGCGCGCTGCCGGCGCGGTGCGGGGTGACGATGCGCTTGATGAGCTGGTCGGCGGCGTCGTACTTGTAGAACGTCGTGTCGCTGCCGGCGTTGCCCGTGCGCTTCTGGGTGAGGCGGTTGCCGACCAGGTCGTAGCTGTAGTCGATGCGCCCGGCGGCCGGGGCGTCGACCCCGCAGTCGGCCGCGGCGTAGCAGGCGGAGGTGACGCGGTCGGCCGGGTCGTAGGCGTAGGCGACGGCCTCGGACACGCCACCGCGGGTCGTGGTGACCTTGATCGGGTTGCCCACGGGGTCGAGGTCGAGCTTGAAGGCCGAGATCGGGTCCTGGACGTCCACCCGCGGGCCGGTACCGGGCGTGCGGTCGGTGCCGATGGCGGTGAGGCGGCCCGCGTCGTCGTAGGTGCGGCGTTCGACCACGCCGGTGGCGACGGGCAGGGTGGTGCTGGTGCGGCGGCCGGCGACGTCGTAGCCGAACCGCCACGTGGCCGCGGCGGCCCCCGCGCTGCCACCGCTCACGGTCAGCTCGGACATCCTGCTGTCGGCGTCGTAGCCCCCGGTGACGCGGGTCCCGTCGGGGTACGCGCGGGTGGTGATGTTGCCGCGCTGGTCGTAGTCGTAGTCGAACGTCTCGGTCCGCCCGCCCGCCTCCTCACGGGTGACGCGGGTGATCTGGTCCTCGTCGTCGTAGGAGACCTTCCGCACGCCGAGCGGGTCGCCGTAGGCGGTGATGCGGTCCTTGGCGTCGTAGGCCCACGTGTACTTCGGTCCGCTGTCGCCGAGGGCGCGGCTGACCCGGCGGCCGACGATGTCGTAGGTGTCGACGATGGTCCGCTTGGCCCGTTCGGCGTCGCTGAGCCGTTCGTGCCCGCCCTTGGTGATGGCGGAGACGAGGTTGTTCTCCACGTCGTAGGTCGCCTCGACCTGGCGGCCGTTCGGGTCGGTGGTCGTGGTGGGTCGCCCGGCCCGGTCGTACTCGATGCGCCGCACGTGGTTGTTCGGGTCGCGGATCGCCTCGAGCATCCCGTCCGCGTAGTAGCGGTAGATGGTGGACTCGAGGCCCGGCGTGTGCGGGGCGAACTTGGCGTCCGGCGCGTGGACGCTCTGGATCTGGTTGTCCTCCCGGTACAGGTAGTTCGTGGTGTGGTTGTTGGCGTCGGTGACCGAGGTGAGCCGGTTGTTGGCGTCGTAGGTGGAGACGGTGGTGTGGTCGAGGGGGTCGATCACCTTGGTGCGGTTGCCCGCGAGGTCGTACTCGAAGTGGGTGGTGAACCGCTCCCGGTCGGCGCCCGCGACGTTGCCGCGCGGTTCGGTGGTGCTGAGCAGCAGGCCGTCGTCGCTGTAGGCCCACGTGGTGACGCCGCCGGTGGCGTTCTCCTGGCGGATCTTGTTGCCCGCCTCGTCGTAGGTCGACTTCGTGGTGTTGCGGCCGGCGTCGGTCTTCGACGTCTGCCTGCCGTTCCGGTCGTACCCCATGGACAGGTTGCGGCCGAGGGTGTCGGTGGTCGCGGTGACGTGGCCGCCGTTGTCCCGCTGGAACGTCGAGGGCTTGTTGAACTCGTCCACCGTGGACGTGGTGCGGTCCAGCTCGTCGACCTTGATGTCCTTGTGGACGACCTTGCCGCCCGGGTACGGGCGCGAGATGCGCACGAGGTTGTCGTTGGCGTCGTAGCGGTAGGTGGTGGTGAAGTCCGCTTCGACCGCGCCCGGCACGTTGCCGCGCGGCGAGATCGTCTGGTGCAGCAGGCCCTTGGCGTTGTAGCGGTACGAGGTGATGATGTCGGCCTCGTGGTGGCCCATCTCGATCCGGACCGACGCCCGGCGGCCAGCGTTGGTGTAGGTGATCGACTTGGTCTTGCGCGGATCGGTGACCTTCTCCAGCCGCCCGTTGTCGAGGTAGTGGTACTCGACCTTCACCTGCTCGGGGTTCACGGTGCTGCTGGTCCGGCCGACCTCGTCGTAGTGCGTTCGCCACGGGTGCCGCTTGCCCGGCTCGGACACCTCGACCACGCGGTCCTGCGCGTCGAAGCGGAAGTGGGTGGTGAACGCCCGGCGGTCGGCTCCCGCCACCGTCCCGCGCGGGTCGGTCGAGGCGATCCGGCGGCCGGTGGCGTCGTACTCGACCTCCGTGCGCCGCCCTTCGGGCGAGACGACGGCCGAGGGCAGCCCGGAGTTGGCCTGGCCGGCCGGGATGTACTCGTACCGGGTGACCTTGCCGCGCTGGTCGGTCGTCGTGGTGCGCAGGCCGCGCTCGTCGTAGGTGTGGCTGATCGAGTGGTTCTCGGCGTCGGTGCTGCGGACGAGCTCGTCGAACTCGTTGTAGGTGTTCTTCCAGACGTTGCCCCTGGCGTCGGTGAACTCGATCGGGTTGTTCCGCTCGTCGTACTTGGTCTTCTCGTCGAACCCCTGCGGAGCGACGCCCCGGGTCGGGTTGCCGTTCACGTCGTGCTGCGACTCGTGCTGGTTGTGGTTGCCGTTGACCAGCAGGTTGCGGTTGAGCGAGCCGTCGTAGCGGTGGTTGTCGGTGTCGCCGGCACCGCGCCTGCTGTAGAGCAGCACGTTGCCGCGGTACCCGTCGCGGGTCACGACGCCGTCCGCGTCGGTCGTGGTCGCCTCCTGCCCGGCCGCGTTCCAGGCGAACGCGGTGGCGTTGCCCATCGCGTCGAGCTGCCGCGACATGCGGCCGGCCGCGTCGTACTCGTTGCGGACCAACGTGGTGCGGTGCGGTTGCGGGTCCTGCACCTCGGTCAGCCGACCCTCGGCCGAGTAGGCGTAGCGCCACTGGCCGCCACGGGGGTCCTTGTAGACCGCGAGCCGTCCGGCTTCGTCGTAGTCGTAGTGCACCTTGCGGTGGTCGGGCAGCGTGATCGAACGGATCAGCCCGCCTTCGACCCGGGCACGCGCCACCCGACCGGACGGGTCGGTGACCGTGATCTCCCGCTCCCCGTACGCGAGCGACACACCCACGCCGCGCGGCGAGCGGACGGACACCAGGCGGCCCTCGGCGTCGAAGCCGTAGACCAGCTGGTTCACCGTGACCAGTTCCCAGCCCGCGTCGGTCTTCCGCAACGTCGAGCGCACACCCGGCGGACGCTTGTAGGCGCCGTCGACCAGCCGGTACAGCACGCTCGCGCCGTCGTCCGCCAGCACGATCGCGCCGTCGCCGGTCTGCGTCACGCGCATCCCGTAGGACCACGCCCACCCCGGACCGAACAACCCGGTCTGGGTCAGCGTGGAGGAGTAGACCCGGGTGGAGGAGAACGGGACGCCGAACGAGGCCATCGCCAGGTCCGGCTCGATGCGGGTGAACGCGCCGGTCGCCGTGTTCACGCCGTCGCCGCGGAACGCCTGCCGCGCGGCGGTCGTGCTCAACGCCGACCCGCAGCCGCAGCCGGACGTCTGCTCGACCGGGATCTCCGGCGGCACGACCGTCGTGCGCGGACGCGTGTTCGGCCCCGGCGCGGACACGACCTCTCCGCCCTCGTCCAGGATGGCCGCCAGCGTGACGAAGTACTCCTTGCCCGCGTCGAGAGCCCAGCCCTCGGCTGCGCCGAACGTGCGGCAGAACTGCCGCACGGCACCACACGGGGTCTGCAACTCCGAGCGCGGCAGCACCGTCGAGACCTGCTCGGTCCCCGTCGACGTCTCGTAAACCCGCGCACGCCAGGACGACCAGGCCCGGCCGCCTTCCCGCACGTCGAAGTAGGCCACCAGCGAGGTGTCGCCCAGCGCGAAACCGGACCGCGTCAGGACTCCGGCGAAGACCTCCTCCGCCGCGGCCTCCGTCTCGGCCGCCGCTTGTCCCGGCTTGCGCACCCGCTCCCAGTCCTGGGACGAGAGCCGCTCCGACCCGCCACCCGCCTTGACGCCCACGGGCACGACCGGCGGCCACTTGTCCGGCGGAACCGCCTCATCGGGGCGCGCGGACGCGGGCGCCGCCCTGTCCACCGGCCCCGCCCCCGCAGTCACCCCCGGCACGTCGGCCGCGACCGCGCGCGCCCACGTCACCGGTTGCAGCAGGCTCGCCGCCACCAGGGCCACGCAGACCGATGCCAGCCAACGGATCCGGCCCCTCCGGACAACGCTTCGTTCCGCCATCACTCCCCCGAATCCCGCACCGGATCGGTACGCAAATCGCGTGCAGCACAAAACCGGGCACGGCGCGACTGATCGAAACGGGCACGACACGTCGATTCAGCCGGCGCATGCCAGGACGTGAACGCAGGAAGGACTTCCCCCGAATCCGATGATGATCGATCAGGTCACCGATACAGCGGCGCTGTGCCATTGAAGCGGAAAAACGGCAACCGGAGACACATCCGACCGGGTGAATTCGCACTATTGGCCGGAATGATCAGGAATAACGGCCGAAATCGGTTCAGAAGGCCCGTGGCCTGCACGGACATTCCCTCACGGCGGTTATCGACAACCCCGGCGGCAACGTGCGACTCCTCGTGGACTGCCGATGCGGTGCCCCCACTGCCGCGGATCACCGATCCCGCGTCGGCCCTGGTGGCGACCGGGGACGTCGGCCGAGTTGTCATGACCCGAGCCCTCCGATCGCCGTCGACGATCCGCGGTTCGCACGGATCTGACACAGCCACGATCACCCCGACCGGGCACGATCACAAGAAAGGACACCGGTTCGGGTGGGTGAATCCGGGACCACGTGGGCGGAGGTCACGGCCGCGGGCTGCGGTGGTGGCAACCCGATCAACGTGCCGCCGTCGGTGAACGACGGCGGCGCTGGCCCGTGGCGGACGTCGCCCGGTCGACTACGCGCTGAAGGCGGTGGTGAACGCGGTGCCGTTGGCGGTCAGGGTCCGGGCGACCCGACCGGTGGACGGGGCCTGCACGACGAACTGGAACGGCACGGGTGCCGCCGACGCCGCCGACGTGGCCAGCACGCCGAGGCCCGTCGCCAGGACCTCGTCCGCCTCCTCGGCGAGCATTTCGTCGGCATCCTCGATCACGAGCAGATAGGCCTCGGCCGGCACCCAGCTCAGGTCCGACAGCACGTCGCGCAGCGCGTTCCAGTTGCCGCCGAAGTGCGCGGGGAACTGCAGCGCTGCCGCCAGCTCGTCGAACATCCCCTTCGCGGTCCGGCACCGGGAGCCCCGAATCCGGCGCACCGCCGCCGTCCGCCGCTCGATGGTCAGCTCGGCGGTGGTCCTGCCGAGGACGGCGTGGCTCGCGTCGGTCAGGTGGAAGCTCGGCGGTCCGGGGCGGAGGAGATCGGCGAGCCCGCTCATGTGATTCTCCTGAAGGTCTGGTAGTGGTCGTCGGTGTAGTACGTGTTGCCGTCGGAGCCGACCACCACCCGCTCGCCACCCCGCTCGTACGTGAAGGTGAACGGCCGGACGTCGTACTCCGAGTACTGGATCACCACGTGGGTGGTGTTGTCCACGAACGGGAGGATCATGGCGCCGCCGGTGTTGCCGAACGGCATCCCTCCGACGTAGCGATCGCGGACGAGACCACCGGGCAGTGGTGGGAGCGAATGCTCGCCCAACGGCGGCAGCGGCTCGGCGAGCACTTGGATCTGCCCGAAGGGCACCGGTTGGCCGACGGGGCCGAAATGCAAGTCGGTCAGCGCCACGGTTGCCCCACCCCAGACCGGATCGCCGTGCACGGCCGCGTACCTGAGGTTCACCAGGGACTGCCCACCGGCTCCGGTGAGGAAGAAGTCGATGCCCTGCCCCGAATCGGCGACCGTCTTGAGCAGCTTGCCCGCCAGTTCGGTGTTGCCCTGCAGAGCGGCTTGGCCCTGCGGGGCGGGCTGGCCCTGCGGTGCCGTCGCGCGGCACGCGTTGAGCACGTCGAGCAGCACGGCGCCCGCGGTCGTGGCGCTCGACATCAGCTGCGGCACCTCGGCGGGCAGGTCGGCGGCGTTCAGGAGGGTCTTGAGCGCGTTGGCGTCCGGTAACTGCTCCAGACCGCTCCGCAAGGCGCGCAGGAACTTCGTGATGCCCGGATCTCCCCGGTCGACGGCCGCGAGGAGGTCGTTCGGGATCTCGTCCACCGGCAGGGCACCGGGACGCCCGTTGAGGACGTCGAGGATGGCGGAGATGTCCCGGAGCCGGCCCGTGATCTCGGCGACGATCGCGTCGATGTTCACCCGCCGGGGGTCCGTGACGTGGTGGCCACCGACCGGCGGCACCGGCTTCGGCTCGGCGATCGCGCTTTGCAGCCGCAACCAGGCGATCCCGGTCAGGGGGTGGGTGTCCAGGGTGATCCCGCCACCGACCTTCGCGGCCAGCGACTCCAGGGGCACGAGCTGGTTCGCCACCTGCCGCGAAGCCGCCAGCGCGTCTTGGAGGTCCTTCACCGCCCGCTGCACGCGGACTTCCCGCTCCGCCAGCCTGATCAGGTTGTCCTTGAGGCTGTCCTTGATCTCGACGACCTCGTCGTCGAGCACCGTGGCCAGCCGGTGCACCTCGTCGCGGTCGAACACGACCTCGTCGACCACCTCGTTGGTGATCACGTCCGCGTCGTCGCGCTCGACGCTCTCGCCGAACACCGCGTTCAGCACGGCCTCGGCATCCTCCCTCATCCTGGTGATCCTGGCCTTGGGCGTCGGCGGCTGCGCCTGCTTCGGCTGCGCCTTCTTGGCCGGCCCCGGCTTGCCCTGAGCCTTGGGGGTGTTGGTGGACGTGTTCTTCTGCTTGCCCTCGTCGGGCTTCGTCGTCGGCTGCTTGCGCCTCTTCGGCGGCATCGCTGGTCCCCCTTCGTCGTCAGGCCGCTGCGGCCCGGTGAACCGGCACCAGGCCGAGGGCCGGGTGGGCCGCCGGCGAGCAGACCCGAGCGCCCCTCGCACATCGGCGAGGACTGGTCACGACGCACAGCGACCCCGCCCCCGAAGCCGACATCGCTGCACCCGGACCCACCGCTACGCCCTGCGAAGTATTTGGACCGGATGGCCGTGTGCGTCCGGGCGTCCGGGCGAACGCGGACGACCGCGGACGACCGCGCAATGATTGATCGCGGTCGGGCGCATGGACGGTACCGGTAGCCCGTTCAGGTGTCCGTTCCGGTGGTCCGGTGGCGGAACCGCTTTACTCGACGGGAAACCCGGCACGACCGGACAGCCGATCCCCGGAGCGGACCATGGGACCAGAACGGCAGAGACGATCACTGGTGGTCGTCGGGGCGCTCCTCGCGTCGGTGCTCGCGCCGGTCACCGCCTGCGCGACGACGCCGATCACGGAGTACGGCCCGGTTCCCTCGTCCCTGCCGGTCGGGGGCGTGTGCGAGGTGGAGTTCGACCGCAGCGGGGCGCTGTGGGTCGAGCAGTACCTGAGCAGCCAGGTCGCCCGGTTCGACCCGGCCTCCGGGCAGTTCACCAACTTCTCCACGCCGATGCCGCTGTCGGTGCCCGGCGGCATGGACCTGGACCCGGCGGGCGACCTGTGGATGCCCCAGGTGACGGGCAACAGCCTGCTCCGCGTCGACACCGCCGACGGCGGCATGACCGAGTTCCCGCTGCCGTGGGCGAACGCCTTCGCCACCCGACCGCTGGGCATCCCGCTGCACAGCGGCCTCGGGTTGGCCAACGACCTCGCCCGCGGACCGGACGACGCCCTGTGGTTCACGCTCGGCGGGCTGAACTCCATCGGCCGGTACGACCCGGCGACCGGTGACTGGAGCAAGTACGCCGTGCCGGGTGAGATCCTCGGCCAGGTCGGCGCGCTGTTCGGCATCATCAAGCCGGGGCCCGGTCGCACCGTGGTGTTCGACCTGCCGCAGCTGAACAAGGTCGCCACCCTCGACGTGGACACCCACCAGTTCACCCAGTACACGATGCCGACACCGGCCTCGTTCCCGGTCGGCGTGCGCACCGCCTCGGACGGCAGCATCTGGGTCGGCGAAGCCCTCGGCATGAAGATCGCCCGCATCGACGCCGGCAGCGGGCAGATCACCGAGTACCCGCTGCTGGGCGTCGACGGCCTGCTCACCGGCATCCTCGACGGGCTGGGCGTCGGCAGCATCGGCAACCCGCTGCCGATGCCCGGCCCCATCGCCGAGGCGAGCGACGGCAACATCTACTTCGCGGTCAGCTTCCCGGCGCTGTTCGGGCTGGGCAACCAGATCGCCCGGTTCGACCCCGTCACCCACGAGGTCCGCATGTGGAGCACGCCGTCGTCGGCCTCCTACCCCTGCGACATCAACGTCCACCAACCCGGCGCCGTCTGGTTCGGCCTCCTGACCACGAACAAGATCGGGAAGTTGGACATCGCCGCCACCTGACGGGAGACGAGGAGGCCGTCGACCGAACGGTCCGTCAGGACGGTCGGGCAGCAGGCTCCGCCGCCTGCTCGACCACCGGCGGCTTGAGGTGGCTGGTGGCCCAGGCGAGCACGATGCCGATCCCGGCAATGGCCGCACCGGTCAGGATGGGGGCGGAGGGGCCGAATCCGCTGATCGCCGCACCGCCGGCAGCCGAGCCCACCGCGATGCCCACGTTGACCGCGGAGGCGGGCAGCGAGGACGCCAACCCGGCGCCGGGGCCGGCCAGGGTCACCACGCGGAGCTGGAGCGCCGGTGCCATGCTCATGGCGAGCACACCCCACACCGGCAGCACGAGCGCCACGAGGAGCGGGCTGGAACCGACGAAGTGGAGCGCCAGCAGGGCGACCGCAGTGCCGACGGTCGCGACGATCAAGGTGGCCGTGGCGTTCTTGTCGGCGAACCGGCCGCCCCCGAAGGAGCCCACCGCGGTGGCCAGGCCGTAGGCGAACAGGAACGCGCTGACCACCGCACCGGTGACGCCCGTGACGTCCTGCAGGAACGGCACGACGTAGGTCAGGGCCGTGTACAGCGACGCGAACACCGCGACGTTCAGGGTCAGCATGGCGAGCACCCGGGGTGCGAACGCGTACTTCGCCTGGCCGGTGCCGCCGCGACCGGTGCCGGCCACCGGGGGGACCAGCACCGCTGTCGCGATCAGCGCGAGCACGCAGAGCGCGATGACCGCGGTGAACGAGCCGCGCCAGCCGAACCCCTGGCCGGCCAACGTCCCCAGCGGCACACCCACCGCGGCCGACACCGTGACACCGGAGATGATCACGGAGATCGCCCTGCCCGCGCGCTCCGGCGGGACGATCGACAGGCCCGCCACGAACGCGACACCGATGAACAGGCCCTCGACCGCGCCGGCGATGAAGCGGACCGCGATGGCCAAGCCGTAAGCGGAGGTCGACACCAGGACCACGTTGGCAAGGAGGAACACGACGAGCGCGCCGATCAGGACGGTCCGCTTGTCCACCTCCATCGTCAGCATGGTCAGGGCCGGGCCGCCGATCGCGATGCCCAGCGCGAACGAGGTCACCAGAGCGCCGGCAGCGGACACGGATACGCCCAGGTCCGCCGCTATCAGATCCAGCACACCGACCACGAGCAATTCCGCGCAGCCCATCACGAACACACCGAAGAACAGCGTGACCAGGACGAGGGTCGCACTCCCCCGACTCGACGTCGTTTGCCGCGCACTCATGCAGACCGTCCTTTGTGGATGCTCGTTGGACGTCGCGAGGCGAGCAGCCGTCAGCGCACCGCGTCCGGGCAAACTGCTCTCATTTCGCAACCAGTTGCACACTAGGGCACAATGGCGCGGGTAGGCAACCGGTCCGGAGGTGTGGGTGCGATGCGGAAGGACACGCGGTCGAACTGCCCGATCAACCTGTCGCTGGAGATATTCGGCGACCGCTGGACCCTGCTGGTCCTCCGCGACGTGATCTTCGGCGGCGCGCGGCACTTCCGCGAACTGCTCGCCGGTCCCGAGCGGATCTCCTCGAACATCCTCGCCGACCGGCTCGCCGTGCTCGTCGAGCACGGGTTGCTCACCAAGGCCGACGACCCCTCGCACAAGCAGAAGGTCACCTACAACCTGACCGAGCAGGCGATCCAGCTGGTGCCCGTCTTCGCCCAGCTCAACGTCTGGGGAGCACGGCACCTCCCGGTGACCGACGTGCACGCCGCCCGCGCGGAAGTGCTCGCCGTGGGCGGCCCACCGCTGTGGGAAGCCTTCATGGACGAACTCCGCGAAGCCCACCTCGGACCACGAGCCCGCCTAAGGCCGGCGCCGAGCGGCCCCACCGTCGCGGCGCAGATGCAGGCCGCCTGCGCAGCCGCATCGGACAGCGCAGGCCAGACCTCACCGGCTCGCCCGGATTACACGGGCGAGCCGGTCCCGAGAGTCCGACGACGGCTCAGATGAACCGCCACAGGTGGTCGTTGGTGCCGTTGTCGTCCCAGATGACGATCTGCGCGCCGCGTGCGGTGGAGGCACCGTTGACGCCGAGGACGCGCCCGCCGTTGCCGCACTGGATGCGGAAGTAGCCGTTGGCGCCGTGGCGCAGCCGCCACTTGTGGTCGTTGGTGCCGTTGTCGGACCACTGGAGCACCCGGGCGCCGTTGGCGTTGGCGGCGTTCTCGACGCCCAACACCTTGCCGCTGTGCGAGTTGCGCAGCCGGAAGTACCCGTCGGGGTCCACGACGGCGGTCCAGAGGTGGTCGGCGGTGCCGTTGTCGTCCCACTGCACGGCCAGGCCACCGTCGGCGGTCGACATGTTCTGCACGCCCAGGACCAGGCCGCTCGCGAGGTTCTGGACGCGGCGGGCACCGGTCGGCACGAAGCGCCAGCGGTTGTCGGCGGACCCGTTGTCCTGGTCCTGCACGGCTTGGGCGCCCGCGGCGGTGGAGCCGTCGAGGATGGCGAGCAGCTTGCCGCTGTTGCCGTTGCGCACCTTGTGGGTGCCGTCGCCGTTGTCGAGGACGGTCCACTTGTGGTCGGCGCTGCCGGTGTTGCTCCACTGCAGGACGCGGGCGTTGTCCGCGGTGGACATGTTCTCGACGCCGAGCACCTTGCCGCTGTTCAGGTTGCGCAGCCGCACGGCGCTGCCGTCGGCGACCAGTTCCCAGTTGTGGTCGGCGGTTCCCGTGTCGTTCCACTGCACGGCGAGGCCGCCGTCGGAGGTCGACATGTCCTGCACGCCCAGCACCAGGCCGGTGGCCGCGTTGACCAGCCGGTAGCCGCCCGCCGAGCCGCCACCACCGCCGCTGGTGCTCCAGTAGACGGTGTAGTTGTGGCCGTGCGCGTCGTAGAACGGCCCGAGGTTGACCGTCGCGCCGTCGGCCCGCGCGGTGAACGCCAAGCCCGAGGTACCGGTGCGGGTGATCGAGGTCGTGTCGAGCACGGGGAGCCTGCTCAGGGTGGTGTTGCCGTAGTTGCCCGACAGCACGACCGGTCCGTACGTGATCGCGACGACGGCGGGGTTGTCGTTCGAGGGCTGCATCACGACGCGCATCGGCAGGCGGACCGTCACCGTGTCACCGGAAGCCCACGACCGGGTCAGTGCGGCGTAAGTGCCGGGGGTCGTCGTGATGTCCTGCACCGCGCCGTTGACGCTGACCGTCGCGCCGGTGGTCCAGGCGGGGATGCGCAGGCGCATCGTCCACGACCCGCTCACGCTGCCCGTCACGGTCAGCGTGGTGGTGTCGGAGGCGGGGTAGGTCGTGGTCTGGGTGACGGTGATCCCCCGCTGCGCCCACGTCAGCACCGACGGCGTGTACAGGTTCACCGTGAGCGTGGTGCCGTTGTGGAAGTACACGGAGCCCGCCAGCGACGTGTTGACCTCCAGCGCGGTCCCCTGGCAGCACCAGAACGTGCCGTAGTCGGTGCTCCAGTTGCCGCCGCCCCAGGCAGGTCCGGTGTTGCCGCGCCGGTGGCCCGGGTTGAGGCCGGTGAAGTAGCAGATGTGGCCGTGCGAGTCGGCCGTGTTCTGCTGGCCGAGGAGGTGGTTGAGCAGGGCGCGCTCGTAGAAGTCGAAGTAGGCCGCCCGGTTCGGGTCCAGCAGCCACAGCTCGCGGGTCAGCTTGAGCATGTTGTAGGTGTTGCACGCCTCGGCCGTGTCGGTGCTGAGGTAGGCGGCGATGGCGTTCGGCCCGCGGAAGTGCTCGGCCTGGCTGTTGCCGCCGATGACGTAGGTGTGCGCGCCCACCGTGATGTTCCACGCGTTCGACGCGATGTCGCGGTAGCGGGTCGTGCCCGTGGCCTTGTACTCACGCGCGGCGCCGATCCACTTCGGCACCTGAGTGTTGGCGTGCAGCCCGCTGAGCCGGTCCTGGTTGGCCGCCAACGGGTCGAACACGGCGGCGTGGTCGAACCGCTGCGCCGCGGCGAGCCACCGGCTGTCCCCCGTCTGCTGGTACAGGTCGGTCAGCACCGCGTTCATGCCGCCGAACTCCGTGCCCAGCACCCGCTGCATCTGGCTGTAGGACAACCGGGCCGTGCGCCAGTCCACCCAGCCCGCGAACCGCAGCAGCACGTCACGCGCCTGCACGTTGCCGATGTACCGCCACACGTCCAGCAGACCCGCCAACGTCTTGTGCAGCGAGTAGTAGGACACCGACTTGGGCGAGCCCGCCTCCATCGCGTCGAAGTCCGACTCCGGGAATCCTGACAGGTAACCGGTGTTGAACCCGGCCGCCGCGTTGTTCGCCTGGCACTTGGCCAACTCGGCGACCATGTAGTTGGCCCGGTCCCGGGACGTGGTGTCGCCGAGCACCGCCCACGCCTGCGCCCACGCGCTGAGGAAGTGCCCCTGGCTGTGGGTGCGGAACGGGAAGTTCGGCGCTTCCCAGCCGCCCAGCGCCGCCGCGCCGTTGGTGGACAGCCGGTGGTTGGCGCGGAAGTTGTACAGCAACCGGTTCACGTCGACGAATCGCAGGTACGACAGCGTCCGGTTCTGGTTGTCCATCCAGCGGCCGGGGCTCAGCCGCACCTCGCCGAGGTCGAACGCCTGGGCGGACACACCGATGTCACCGCGGACCGGCGGAACCGTCGCCGCGACCGCGGAACCCGGCGTCAGGCCGGGCACGGTCGTCGCGACGGCCGCGACACCGACGGCTTGCAGCAGCGTGCGGCGGCTCAGGGGTGACGACATGAGCTCTCCTGTGGGTTGGGGAACGCCGATGACGTGGCAGAGCCGGTGCGGCGAGTCGCGCAGGAGGAGCGCGGTGATGCGACGACGACCGCAGGAAGTCTGGACGTCGGGTCTTCAGGACATCCGACCGCGACGGGGAACGCACTGCGGCGGCAACGATCCACACCGTGTCGGAACGTGAGCGGTTCGCCGTGTTCGTCGCATCGGAGTCCCCATCGTCGTCGTTGACGGGCGGTCGTGGCGGCTGTCAGCACAGTAACCACCGCCGGACCGGGGCGTCAACGCTGCGAGCCGCTAAAATGTTCACGCTCACTTTAGCGGCTGCAACGTATCTCGACCGTCACAAGTCAGCCGTAGCTACCTCCCTGCACGAAGAATGCCGTCGTCCGTTGAGCTGCAACCGGCAGGCCGCCCAGCCCACCGGCCGCCTTGTGTGAGCGTGAACATCAGAAGCCCCAGAGCCGCCAGGTCTGGTTGAGCGGGCTGCCCTGCCCGGCGGGGTTGCACGTCCACTGGTGGACCAGGGCGCGTGCCGCCGTGGAGATCGTGCTGACGTCGACGCACTTGCCGCTGTGCCGGGCGACGAGCTGGTAGTCGTGGCGGTCGTTGCCCGAGTAGGTGACCTTCCGCAAGGTGAACTGCTGGTTCCGCGCCCCGGCGATGCACGTCCACTGCTGCACTGCGGCGCCATCGGCCGACGACACGCCGTTCACGTCGAGGCACTTGCCGGTCTGCTGGTTGACGACGGTGTAGGTGTCGGCGGCATCGGCCACCGGCCGGAAGTCCCACAGCTGCTGGTCTCCGCCGTCGCAGTGGAACTGCTGCTGCCGGTTGCCGTCCGCGGTGCCCCGGTTCGCGTTGTCCAGGCACTGCTGCGAGTGCTGGGCGACGGCCACGGACGCGACACCGCGGCTCGACGGCGGGAGCAGCGTGATGGTGAAGGCGTCGTCGGCGTTGGTGTGCGGGAGGTTGACCGTGGTGCCGTTGCCGGACAACGTCACCACGGAGTTCTGGATGGTGATCGGCCCCTGGACGGCACCGCCGTTGTTGTGCGGGATGCGCTGGGCGACCACCCGCACCTGGTTGTCCTGCACGACGCCGCTCGTCGCGTCCAACCGCCGCAGGTCGACGGCGATGTTGCCGGTGGTGCCGCCGCCGCCGACCAGGACCTTCACGACACCGTTCGCCTTCGTGGCGAACGCGTCGTAGGCCGGGCTGGGCGTGACGGAGGCGATCTGCCCCGTCTGCGAGCCGTAGAAGCGGTAGACCCACCACTCGCCCTTCGGCAGGTGCTGCCCCGACTGGTTGCGGACGAGCAGGTTGCCGAGGTCGTTGTGCAGGTTGCCCGCGCTGGCCCAGTTGGCGCGCAGGCCGTCCGCGCCGGCCCGCTCCAGGCGCGCGACGTACCAGGCGCCGTCACCGGGGTTCTGCTCGTTGCCCGCGCCGTACTCGTTGATCTGGTACGGGCGCGGGTGCGGGATGCCGCGCGCGTCCAGCGTGGTGTTCGCCGCCGCCACGTTCGCCACCGGGTCGCCGGGCAGCGAGTGCCAGCTGATGATGTCGGGCACCGTGTTCGAGCCGCGGACGAAGTCGAGGTACTGGTTCCACCACGCCCCGTTGGTCGTCGGCACGCCCGCGAAGCTCGGCCCGACGATCAGCTGCTCGGGGAACGCGGCGCGGACGCGTTGGTAGGTGCGCCGCCACAGCTCGAAGTACTGCGCCTGCGGGCGGTTCCAGAACAGGGTGATGTTGGGTTCGTTCCACAGGTCCCACTGGACCGGGACGCCCGTGGCCCGCACGTCGGCGATCAGGCGGGTGAGGAAGTTGTCGTAGTCGGTCCAGTTGCCGTTGTCACCGGGGAAGCGGGAGATCGGGTAGCCGTCGGCGCCCCACAGGTCGTGCGGCAGCAGGATGAACTCGCCGCCCAGCGACCGGGTGCGCAGCAGTTGCGCGCGCGTGGCGTTCCACCGGCGGTCGTACTTGCCCGTCACCCAGCCGCCGGGGCTGTCGAGCTGAGCGCCTCCGGCGCGCATGTACCGGAACTTCACGTCGCGGTAGAAGTGGTCGGCGGGACCGGCCGCGTCCTCGGTCATGCCGTAGATCCAGCCGGAGGCCCGGTAGGTCGGTGAACCGCCGGCGGTGGAGAAGTCGACGGAGATCGACTCGTCCCCGGCCAGGGCGGACGGGCCTGGTGCGACCACGGACGCTAACGCGGACGCGACCAGCGCGGTGACCGCGGCGAGACCACGGCCTCGCCGTCGTGCGGGTGTGTGGGCCACGCGTGACTCCTTTGTCGTAGAAAGGGTTTGCACAGCGGGGGTTCGCGATCGGACCGGTTCGGCTACCCCGCCGACGTGGCGGGGCGATCCGGAGCGCTGCCGCCCGCTTCGGCCAGTCGGGCCTCGGCGTCCGCGGCGAGCAGCAGGTAGGCACTCGCGGTCCAGGTGTAGGCGCGGTCGCGCAGGCCCTCGCCGGTGAGGGCGTCGAAGTTCTCGGCGAAGCCGCTCTTCTCGCACACCGCGCGGAAGCGGGCGCTGACCTGGTCGGCGAGGTCGACCGCGCCCCCTCGGCGCAAGCCGTCCTCGACGAGGACCGTCGAAGGCGCCCACACCGGGCCGCGCCAGTAGCCGTCGGCTTCGTAGTGGGGTGAGTCGGGCCGTTCGGTGGCGGGGCCGACCGCGGTCAGGTGCCGGGCGACGCCCTCGGCGAGCTTCGCGTGCACGTCGGGAGGCAGGTCGGCGCCCAGGACGACGGGCATGAGGTCGAGCAGGCTCGCCGTGGTGCGCGAGGTGCCGTCGAGGGCGCGGCTCGTGAACGCCGTCCCGTCCCACAGCGTCGTCAGCATCGAGTTCAGCATCGTGTCGGCCTCCCGCTCCCAGCGCTCCGCCGCCGTCCGGTCACCGAGCTCCCGCGCCAGCAAGGCCAGTTCCCTCATCTGCACCACGAGGAAGGCCGCGAGGTCGGCGGACTGCACGAGCCGCCGCTCGTCGAAGACCGTCGAGTTGTCCCAGCCGCTGTCGTTGCCGTGCTCGTAGTGCGCGAACGGCTCGCCCGGCGCGCGGCGGTGGTCGAGCCAGAAGGTCGTCCACGCCTCCAACTGCCGGTACAGCAGCGGCAGTTCGGCTGCCGGGACACCGCCGGGCAGCGTCGACCGCAACCTGCTCGCGGCCCAGCCGTGGATGGGTGGTTTGACGAAGTTGTGCAGGACCTCGGCGTGCGTGACCGAGTCCGGCAGCGCGCCTTCCCCGGTCTGGTGGTCGAACACCACCTGGAACTGGTCCCACGCCAGGTCGGGCGCCCCCGGTGCGAGGGCGAGGGCGTTGAAGCAGTGGTCCCAGCTCCAGACCTTGTCCATCCAGTTCTTCGACATGAGCACCGCGGGGCGGCGGACGAAACCCGCCGGGCTCACCGTGGCCGACCACAGCACGTAGCAGGCCACTTCGGCGGCAGGGGTGCGCTCGGAGCGCCAGGGCGCCACGGCGTCCGCGAACCGCGCGAAGGAATGCCGCGAGGCGGCCACCACCTCGGCGAACGTCACGGTGGTCGAGAACCGCTCGCGCGCGGTCGTCAGCTCCTCCACCACGAGCTCCCACTCGCCGCCGTCCCCGCCGGCGACGACCGCCCGTTCCGCCGTGCCGAGCGCGGAAGCGCCTCGCACCTCCACGTGCCCGGCCAACACGGTCACCCGGTAGCGGTGACCCGTCTCGTAGGAGGTGAAGACGTACGACGAGGTGACGGGGTCGTGGAAGAAGTGGGTTCCGGTGAAGGGCGTGAGGGTCGGGTCCGCCGCGGCGATGCGCAGGCCGAGGCCGTCGCCGGTGATCCTGAGCGCCGAGGGCGATTCGAACGCCGCCGCGACCCTCGCCCGGTCCGCGGTCCAGGTGAGCAGCGCGGGGTCCGCGTTGACCTCCGCGGGCACCTTGGCGCCGGCCACCACCGGCACCAGCGACAGCACGGCGTGCATGCCGTTGCGGTGGGACACGAGGTGCAGGTCTTCGGCGTAGGCGGCGAGCCCCACCACCGGAGAGATGCCGAACCACGCCCCCGAGTGGCTGAACGGGATCTCCCGCACCGAGAAGTCGTCCACAAGTCCCCCTTGGTCAGTCTTTGACGGCGCCCGAGGTGATACCCGCGGCGACGAAGCGCTGGGCCAGCACGAGCAGCGCGGTGGCGGGCACGGAGGCGACCACGGCGGTGGCCATGATCGCGTTCCACTCCTGGTTGTTGTTGCCGATGTAGCGGTAGATGCCCAGGGTCAGCGGTTGCATCGATCCCCCGCTGTCCAGCGTCGCGGCGAACACGAAGTCCGACCACGCCCACAGGAACGCGAACAGCCCGGCGGTGACCACCCCGTTGCAGCTCGCGGGCAGCACCACCGACCAGAACGTGCGGAACGCGCCCGCGCCGTCGATCCGCGCCGCCTGCACCACCTCGTCGGGCACGGACGCCATGAACGAGGTCAGGATCAGCACGGCGAACGGCACGGCGATCGTGGAGTCGGCGAAGACCAGGCCCCACACCGTGTTGGTGATGCCGAGCTTGACGTAGATCCCGTACAGCCCCAGCGCCATGATGATGCCGGGGATCATCTGCGCGACCAGCAGCACGAACGTCAGCGGTCCTCGGCCACGCGGGCGCAGCTTCGCCAGCGAGTAGGCCGCGGGTGCGGCCAGTGCCAGCGTCAGCACCACGGTCCCGAGCGCGACGAGCAGGCTGGTCCCGAAGTAGGGCAGCTGCTCGTCCAGCACCCGCGCGTACCCCTCGAACGTGGGGTTGCCCGGGAAGAGGTCCGGCGGCGACTTGCGCATGTCACCCGGAGGGGTGAGCGAGACGTTGACCATCCAGTAGACCGGGAAGAGCATCACGGCGGTGAGCAGCAGGCCCACCGCGGTGTGCCACCACGACCGGGTCACGACGCCTCCCGGTGGCGTTGGCTGCGCACGTACACCAGGCCCGCGACCACGGCCATCAGGATGAGCACGTTGCCCACCGCCGAGCTGGGTCCGAAACGGGGCAGCATGCTGCCGAACCCCAGCTCGTAGGACCAGGTGGCCAGGGTGGTGGACGACCCGCCGGGGCCGCCGCGCGTCATGATCCAGATGATGTCGAAGACCTTCAGCGTGTAGACCAGGCCGAGCAGCAGCGTGACCGCGGAGACGGGCCGCAGCATCGGGAAGGTGACGTGCCGGAACGCCTGCCAGGAGCTCGCGCCGTCCAGGGCCGCCGCCTCGTGCACCTCGGCGGGGATGTTCCGCAACCCGCTGTAGAGCACGACGAGGTTGAACGGGATGCCGATCCAGGTGTTGGCGACGATCACCGACACCAGCGACCAGTCCGGCGAGGTCAACCAGTTCACCCCGTCGAGCCCGAACCACGCGAGCGCCGCGTTCACCACACCGGCCTCGCTGTTGAACATCCACGCCCACGTCGACGCCGACACGATCAGCGGAAGCAGCCATGGCACCAGGAACAGCGCTCGCAGCGTCGCCGACAGCCGGAACCTGCGGGAGAAGAAGAGCGCCAGCGCCAACCCGATGCCGTACTGGAACACCAGCGACGCCACGGTGAACACGACCGTGTTGAGCAGCGCGGTGCGGAAGACGGGATCGGCGAACACGTCGCCGTAGTTGGCCAGTCCGATCACCTGCGCGCCACCGTGGACGAAGGTGCGGACGGTGTAGTCGCGGATGCTCAGGTCGACGGTGGTCAGCAGCGGATAGCCGTAGCACAGCAGCAGGTAGGCGACGAGCGGGACGAGGAACGCCCAGCCGACGAGGTTCTTGCGGAACACGGCCTTACTTCGCCGACGCCGCGGCGGTCTGGGCGTCCTTGAGCGCTTCCGCGGCCGGCTTCGACCCGGTCAGCACCGCCTGGACCGCGGTCCACAGCGGTTGGGAGATCCTCGGGTAGCGGGTGCCGCGGCCGTCACCGGTGCGCCCCTTAGCGGCCTGCACGGCGTCGACCCAGACCTTCAGCTCCGGCCGTTCAGCGACCTGCTGCTCCTGCACCGAGGGGATGGCGGAGACGTAGGTCAGCGCCGAGTCGGTGGCCGCCACCGTGTCGGCGTCGGTCAGGCAGCCGGCGATCTTCGCCGCGGTCGCCTCGCGGTCCGCCGCGCCCTGCACCGGCACGGTGACGAACTCGCCGCCCGTCGGTCCGGGCGCGACGCCGCCGTCACGGGAGGGGATCGGGATGACGCCGTGCTCGAAGCCCAGCTTCGCGGCGTTGCCCAGCTGCCACGTGCCGTTCTCGGCGAACGCGTACTCGCCGGTGGCGAACTCCTGCCAACTGGTGGTCTGGGTGTTGCCCACGACCGAGTTCGGCGCGTACCGCTTGTCCAGCCAGGACTTCCACAGCTCCACCGCCGCGACGGCCTGCGTCGAGGACAGGTCCGTGAGCTGCGCGCCCGCGCCCCAGAACCACGGCAGGAACTGGAACGAGCCCTCCTCGGTGCCGATGGCGGAGAACGTGATGCCCTTCTTGCCCGCACCCACGACCTTGGCCAGGGCCGCGTCGAGCGACGCCCAGTCCGTCAGCGACGCCGGGTCGACGCCGGCCTGCGCCAGCACCGCCTTGTTGTAGTAGAGCGCCAGGGTGTTCGCCCCGATCGGAACCCCGTACGCCTTGCCGTCCACCTCTCCTGCGGCAACCAGGTTGGGCGACGCCTGCGAGGCGTCCAGGCCGGTGTCCTGGTTGGCCTTCAGCACGCCGCCCTCGGCGAGCGTGGAGACCACGGGGTTGTCCACGACCAGCACGTTCGGCGCGGTGCCCTGCTGTGCGGCGAGCAGCACCTTGTTGGTCAGGTCGGAGGTGTCGTACGCCTGGCGCTCGACCGCCACCCCGGCCTCCGTGCCGCACTTCTCGATCACCTTCACCCACTCCGAGCTCGCGTCGAACTGCGGGTACGGGTCCCACACCGCGAAGGGGGCGGCCGTTCCGCCTGCCGTGTCCCCGGCGGAGGAGCACGCGGTCAGGGACAGTCCCGCGGTGACCAGGGCGACGGTCACGCGTCGGCCGAACGTGGAGCGCTTCATGGGCGAGGTCCTTCCAGGCGACTGCGCCGACGACCGTCGAACCATCATCGAACCGGTTCGAGTGGTGCGATGTTGCGCCAACGTAGCGGCACGCGATAATCGGCGCAAGGCTTGGTTGCCCTACCATCAGTGGCCTGTCGAACCGGTTGGACGGAGAGCGCATGAACATCGGTGAGATCGCGAGGCGGGCCGGCGTGTCCCGGAGCACGGTGTCGTACGCGCTCAGCGGGAAGCGCCCGGTGTCGGCCACGACCGCGCAGCGCATCAACGACGTGATCGCCGAGCTGGGCTACCGGCCGAACGCCAGCGCGCGGGCGCTGGCCGAGGGGCGCACCCGCACGTTGAGCCTGGTGATACCGCCCGCGAGCCGGCGGCTGACCGACGTGCAGTTGAGCTTCGTCGCCGGTGTCGTGGAGGCGGCGGCCACGCACGACCTCGACGTGCTGCTGTCACCCAGCGGCGGCGATCACGACCGGTCGTTCGAGCGCGTCGTCACAGGCCGCCGGGTGGACGGCGTGATCCTGATGGAGATCCTCCTCGACGACCCGCGCGTGGCCCGCCTGGAGCAGGAGTCGCTGCCGTTCGTGACCATCGGCCACGTCGAGCGCCCGGGCACCGCGCCGTGGGTGGACGTGGACTACGCGGAACTGATCACCCGCTGCGTGCACCACCTCGCCGACCTCGGCCACCGCGACGTGGTGCTGATCAACCGGTCCGACGAGCTGGTCGCCGCCGGGTACGGGCCCGCCCTGCGCTCGTCGTCCGGCTTCCTCACCGCCGCCGAGCAGCGCGGGCTGACGGCGCACACCGTGTGCTGCGCGGACGAGCCGGCGGCGGGTCTGGCGTGCTTCGAGGAGATCCGCCGCCGGTGGCCGGAGGTGACGGCGGCGGTGACGATCAACGAAGCGGCGCTGCCCGGACTGCAACGGGCCCTGCGCCACGCCGGCCTGGACGTGCCGCGCGACTTCTCGATCACCGGTGTGATCGCGAGCCGCCTGGCGGAAGGCTTCCACCCCCCACTGACCGCCGCCGACGTGCCCGCGGGGGACATGGCGCAACTCGCCGTGGACTTCCTCGTGGAGCAGATCGCGAACCCGGGCGCCGCACCCCGGAACGCACTGCTCCAACCGGCCATCGCACTGCGGTCGAGCACCGGAGCCCGCCGCCACTGAGAAGGGCGGCCGATGCCGCACTTCGCCCCCACCCAACCCGGCCGCCGCAGCTGGATGGGGCGTGTGGGGCGGGGCAGGGCGGTGGTGCGCGGCGGTGCGGCGGGTGCGCGGCGGTGCGGCGGGTGCGCGGCGGTGCGGCGGGTGCGCGGCGGTGCGGCGGGTGCGCGGCGGTGCGGTGCGGCGGGGCAGAACAGACCCGGCGCAGCGGCCCCGGGCAGAACAGGCCGCTGCCGCGGTCGCCCGCGCGGGTGGTCAGCCCCGCGCGGGCGGTTGGTGCGGCCCTCTCACCCGCCGGTGGAGAACGCGGCGTCGAAGGACGATGACGGCGCGTCGAACAGGTTCCGGCGCACGAACTCCAGGGCTTCGGGCGCGCCGACCAGGCGGTCCATCCCGGCGTCCTCCCACTCGACGCTGATCGGACCCGCGTAGCCGATGGTGTTGAGCATCCGGAACGACCGCTCCCACGGCACGTCGCCGCGCCCGGTCGACACGAAGTCCCAGCCGCGCCGCGGGTCGGCCCACGGCAGGTGGGAGCCGAGCCTCCCGTTGCGCCCGTCCCCGACCTGCCGCCGCGCGTCCTTGCAGTCGACGTGGTAGATCCGGTCGCGGAAGTCCCACAGGAAGCTGACCGGGTCGAGGTCCTGCCACACGAAGTGCGACGGGTCCCAGTTGAGGCCGAACGCGGGCCGGTGCCCGATCGCCTCCAGCGTCCGCACCGTGGTCCAGTAGTCGTACGCGATCTCGGACGGGTGCACCTCGTGCGCGAACCGGACACCCACCTCGTCGAACACGTCCAGGATCGGGTTCCAGCGGTCGGCGAAGTCGGCGTACCCGGCGTCGACCATCGACGGCGGTACGGGCGGGAACATCGCCACCGTCTTCCAGATGGACGAACCGGTGAACCCGACGACGGTCGACGCCCCGAGCTTCGCGGCGGCCCGCGCGGTCACCTTCATCTCCTCGGCCGCACGCCGCCGCACACCCTCGGGGTCGCCGTCACCCCAGATGCGGGAGGACAGGATGCCCTTGTGCCGCTCGTCGATCGGGTCGTCGCACACGGCCTGACCGGTGAGGTGGTTGGAGATCGTCCACACCTTCAGGTCGTGCTTGGCCAGCACGTCGAGCCGATCGCGCACGTAGTCGTCGTCCTCCGCCGCCCGCCACGGGTCGAGGTGGTCGCCCCAGCAGGCGATCTCCAGCCCGTCGTAACCCCACTCGGCCGCCAGCCGGGCGACCTCCTCGAACGGCAGGTCGGCCCACTGGCCGGTGAACAACGTGATCGGACGCGCCATCTCGTTCTCCTCTCAGACGTCTCGCCAGGTGCGGGACGCCGCGCTCGCCTCGACGGCGGCCAGGACGCGCTGCAACTGGAGCCCGTCGGCGAACGACGGGGTGGGATCGGTGCCGGCGGCCACGGCGCGGACGAAGTCGACGGCCTGGTGGGTGAACGCGTGCTCGTAGCCCAGGCCGTGGCCGGCGGGCCACCAGGCGTCGACGTAGGGGTGCTGCGGCTCGGTGACGACGATGCGGCGGAAGCCTGCCACCGCCGCGTCGTCGGTGCCGTCGTAGTAGTGCAGGACGTTCATGTCCTCGAAGTCGAACGCCAGGCTCCCGGCCGAACCGTTGATCTCGATGCGGATGGCGTTCTTGCGGCCGTTGGCGAACCGGGTCGCCTCGAACGAGCCGAGCGCTCCACCGGCGAACCGGGCCAGGAACAGCGCGGCGTCGTCCACGGTGACCGGCCCCGTCCCGGCCGACGCGGCGGTACCGGAAAGGCCCGCGTGCTCGGCGGCCAAGGGGCGCTCCGACACGAACGTCTCCAACGTCCCGGACACCTCGCGGATCGTGTCGCCGAGGATGAACTGCGCGGCGTCGACGATGTGCGCGCCGATGTCGCCCAGCGCGCCGGAACCGGCCCGCTCCTTCTGCAACCGCCACGACAGCGGAGCGGACGGGTCGACGATCCAGTCCTGGAGGTACTGCGCGCGCACGTGGTGGACGCGCCCGAGTCGCCCCTGCGCCACGAGGTCGCGGGCGAGGGAGAGCGCGGGCACGCGCCGGTAGGTGAACCCGACCGCGGAGCGCACGCCGCTCGCCGCGGCACGGGCCGCCGCCTCCGCCATCACCTCGGCTTCGGCGACGGTGTTGGCCAGCGGTTTCTCGCACAGCACGTGCTTGCCCGCGTCCAGCGCCGCGACGGCGATCTCGGCATGCGTGTCACCGGGCGTGCAGATGTCCACCACCTGCACGTCGTCCCGGTCCAGCACGGTCCTCCAGTCGGTCACGGCCTCCGCCCACCCCAGCCGCCCGGCGGCGGCCTCGGTGCGGACCCGGTCCCGGCCGCACACCACGGCCATCACCGGGCGAAGCGGCAGGTCGAAGAAACGGGGCGCGACCCGCCACGCCTGGGAGTGCGCGGCTCCCATGAACGCGTGGCCGACCATCGCGACGCCCAACGCCGATGTCGTCAAGGCAGGAACCTCCTAGGACTCGAACGCGGTGGGCAGGTAGCGGTCGACGTTGTCCTTGGTGACGACCGGTGCGAACAGCTCGACCTGGCGCGGGACCTCGACCTCGACCAGGTCGCCGAGGCTCTTGCCCTGCACGGCCAGGCGCGCCAGCCGGATGCCGTCCGCACCCTGCGTGGACGGGTAGACCACGGTCGCCTTGTGCAGGCCGTTGTCCGCCTTGATCTCGCGCATCACGTTCGCCGACCCGGCCCCGCCGACCATGAAGAACTCGCTGCGGCCGGAGTTCTTGATCGCCGCCGTGACGCCGACACCCTGGTCGTCGTCGTGGTTCCACAGGGCGTCGATGCGCGGCGCGGCTTGGAGCAGGTTCGCGGCGGCCCGCTCGCCGCTCTCCACGGTGAACTCGGCGGCGACCCGGTTGTCGACCTCCAGCCCGCAGTCGCCCAGGGCGTCGGCGAAGCCCTTGCTGCGCTCCTGCGTCAGGGGCAGGGAGTCGATGCCGGCGATCTCGGCCACCACGGCGTCGGGCTTGCCGGAGAGCTTCTCGCAGACGTAGGTACCCGCGGAGACGCCCATGCCGTAGTTGTCGCCCAGCACGGTCGAGCGCGCGGCGAACGGGCTGCCGAACTCGCGGTCGACGTTGATCACCGTGATGCCGGCCTTCATCGCCTTGAGCGCCACCGGCGTCAGCGCCGCGCCGTCGAACGGCAGCAGCACGATCGCGTCGACCTTGTCGTTGATGAACGTCTCGACCTGGCTGATCTGGAGGTTGACGTCGTTGGTGCCCTCCACCACCTTCAGCTCCACGTCGGAGTACTTCGCCGCCTCCGCCTTGGCGGCGTTGGTGATCGCGGCCATCCAGCCGTGGTCGGCGGCGGGCGCGGAGAAGCCGATGACGACCTTCTCGCCGGGTTCGTCGTTGGCGACCCGGGCGCCGCCCTGGTTGCCGGTGCCGGCGGCGGGTTCGGGGGTGTTGCCGGTGCAGGCGGTGAGGGCGAGGCCGACCGACAGGGCGGCGACGAGACGGGTTGTTGCCTTGGGTGACATGGGTTGTGCTCCTCGGAGTGGCGGCGGGTGTGTCGGCGTCAGGCGCCGCTGCGGCGGGCCAGCCGCTGCTGGAGCAGGACGGCGGCCACGATGATCGCGCCCTTGGCGACGGCCTGGGCGGAGATGGAGAGGTTGTTGAGGGTGAACACGTTCGACAGCGTCGTGAAGATCAGGACGCCGAACACGGTGCCCGCGATGGTGCCGCGACCGCCGGACAACAGCGTGCCGCCGATCACCACCGCCGCGATGGCGTCGAGCTCGTAGAGCCCGCCGTGGGTGGAACTGCCGGTGGTGGTGCGGGCGATGAGCATGACCGCGGCGATCCCGCAGCACACACCCAGCAACGTGTAGAGCAGCACGGTGTGCCGCCGCACGTCGATGCCCGCCAGCCGGGCGGCCTCGGGGTTGCCGCCGACGGCGAACGTCCGCCGCCCGAACGTGGTGCGGTTGAGCAGCACCCACCCCGCGACCGCCACCAGCGCGAAGATCACTACCAGCACCGGCACGCCGAGCACCGACGCGTCGAAGAACGCGGAGAAGCCGGGCACGTCCACGATCTGGGTCTTGCGGTTGGACAGGATCTCGGCCAGGCCGCGGGCGGCGGCGAGCATGGCCAGTGTCGCGATGAACGCCACGATCCGCCCGTAGGCGATGAGCAGGCCGTTGACGACCCCGCAGCCGGCGCCCACGGCGAGCGCGGCGAACACGAGGACCAGCCAGTGGGCGTCGTTCGCCATGGCCTGCGTGGCCAGGGTCGTGGCCCAGACCGACGACAGCGCCACGATCGCGCCGACGGACAGGTCGATGCCGCCGCCGGTGATCACGAACGTCATGCCGACGCTGACCACGCCGATCACCGACGCCAGGCGCAGGATGGTGAGCACGTTGTCGACGTCGGCGAACCGGTCGCCGGCGGTCGCCACACCGACCAGGCACAGCAGCACCAGGGCGACGACGAGGCCGGTGTTGCGGCCGGCCGCGGACCCGAGCAGCGCGGTGACGCCGCGCTTCTCGTGGTTCGCGGTCGGCGGCCTCACCGCGGTGGTGTTCTCGCTCATGCGGCGGTTCCTTCCATGACCAGGTCCAGGACCCGGGATTCATCGATCTCGCGGGCCGGTCCCTCGTGGACGACCCGGCCTTCGCGCACCACCAGCACCCGGTCGGCGAGGCCGAGGACCTCTTCCACCTCGCTGGACACGACCACCACGGCCACGCCACGACCGGCGAGGTCGCGGATCAGCTCGTAGATCTCGCTGCGCGCCCCGACGTCCACGCCCCGGGTCGGCTCGTCGAGCAGCAGCACGCGGCACTCGCGCAGCAGCCACCGCGCGAGCACGACCTTCTGCTGGTTGCCGCCCGACAGGGTGCGCACCGCCCGGTCCACGCCCGGCGGGCGGACGTCCAGCGCCGTGGTCAACTCCTGCGAGCGCGCACGCTCCGCGCCGCTGTCGAGGAAACCGAAGCGGGAGAACGCCGACAGCGTGGACACCGTGACGTTGCGATAAACGGCCTGGTCCAGCAGCAGGCCCTGGCTCTTGCGCTCCTCCGGGCACAGCCCGACGCCCGCGCGCACGGCCGCGCCGACGTTCCCCCGCCGCAGCCGCCTGCCATCCACCTCGACAGTGCCCGCCGTCGGCTTGCGCGCTCCGTAGACGGCTTCCAGGATCTCCGACCGTCCCGACCCCACGAGACCGGCGAGGCCGACCACTTCGCCCGCGCGGACGGTGAAGTCGACACCGGAGAACCGCTCCCCCGCGGCCAGGCCGCGCACCACCAGCACCTCGGGCGCGCCCGGGTCGACCGGTTCGCGCGGCGGGAAGGCGTACTCCACGTCGCGACCGGTCATGAGCCTGATCAGGTCGGCGGTGCGGGTCTCGCGGGCGGGCAGGCCGGTGGCCACCGTGCGGCCGTCCTTGAGCACGGTCACCCGGTCGCCGATCTCGCGGATCTCCTCCATCCGGTGCGAGATGTAGACGATCGCCACGCCCTGGGCGGTCAGCTCCCGGATGACCCGGAACAGCGTCCGAACCTCGTCCTGGTCCAGCACCGCCGACGGCTCGTCCATGATCAGCAGCTGCCCGTCGCGGGACAGCGCCCGCGCCATGCTCACGATCTGCTGGTTCGCCGCGGACAGCCGGCCCACGTCGCGGTCCGGCGGGATGTCCGGGTGGCCGAGCCGGTCGAGCAGGGCCTTCGTCCGGCGGTGCGCCTCGGCGCGGCGGGTGAAGCCGGCGGTCGCCAGCTCGTGGCCGAGGAAGACGTTGTCGGCAACGGACAACCCGGCCACCAGGTCCAGTTCCTGGTAGATGGCGGCCACGCCGCTGCGCATCGCGGCGGTCGGGTTGTCGAACGACACGACCTCGCCCCGCCACCGGATCTCGCCCTCGTCCGGGCGGTGCGCGCCGGCCAGCACCTTGATCAGCGTCGACTTGCCGGCGCCGTTCTGGCCGAGCAGGCAGTGCACCTCACCGGCGCGCACGTCGAAGTCGACCCCGCCCAGGGCCGTCACGCCGGGGAAGCGCTTCACCACGCCCCGGACGGACAGCAGCGGCGCCGTCGTGGTCGTCATACGATTTCCTCCTGTGCCAAGGGCTTGTCGACCGGCTCGACGAGAACGGGGTCGCGGAAGACGCGGTCGAGGATCTGCGACGCCCCGCCGCGCACGGAGCCGGAGAAGCCCAGCGGCGAGAACGCCACCCGCGTGCCGCCGACGTCCCGGGCGAAGACGTGGCCGCGCAACTCCTCGCGCAGGGAACCGGCGATCCACGGTCGCAGGGCGGCGAAGTAGCCGCCGAGGACCAGCAGGTGCGGGTTGAAGGCGTTGACCAGGATGCCCGCGCCGATGGTGAGCCACCGGTCGATGTCGGCGATGGCGGCCAGCACCCGCGCGTCGCCGGCGGCGGCCAGGTCGCCGATCCCGGCGAGCCGGCGTTCCAGGTCCGGCAGCGGGTCGTCCTCCGACTGGTCTCCTGATCCGTGCACCGGGTCTTGCTCAGGTGCTGCGGCGAGCAGCGCGTTGAGGCCGACGGCGGCCTCCCAGCAACCCCTGCGACCGCACCCGCACAGCGGTCCGTCCGCGCGGACGCGCATGTGCCCGACCTCGCCCGCGAACCCGTGCGCGCCGCGCAGCAGTCGTCCGCCCACCACGACGCCGCTGCCGACGCCGGCCGCGCCGGTGAGCAGGATGAGGTCGCCCCCGCGGTCCAGGCCCTGCGCCTCCACCTCGGCCAGCGCCGCGAGGTTGGCCTCGTTGTCCAGCAGCACGGGGTACGGCGGTTCGCCCAGCAACCTGCTGATCTCGGCGACCACCGGGACGTCGGTCCACCCGAGGTTCGGCGCCGCGCGCACCACCCCGGTGTCGGCCTCGACCAGGCCGGGCACGGCGATGGCGACGCCGACCGGTCGGACCCCCACGCCGACCAGCGCGGAGACCAGCAGCCGACCCAGCCGGGCGAGCACCAGCGCCGGTTCCATCGCGGCGGTGTCCAGCGCGATCCGCTGCCGCGCCACGACCTGGCCGCGCAGGTTGAGCACGAGCACCGACAGGTAGCCGATGTTGACCTCGGCCCCGACCGCGACGACGTGCTCGCCGTCGAGCCGGATGATCTGGCCCGGCCGCCCGACGGTGGCCCGCTCGGTCTCACCCTCCCCCACCAGGCCTCGGTCGACGAGCTCGGCGACCAGGCTGGACACGGTGGCCTTGTTGAGCCCCGTCTCCTCGGCGAGCCGCGCCCGCGACCGCGGCCCGTGGTCGCGCAGGTGCGACAGCACGACGGAGAGGTTGTGCCGGCGGACCGTGGCCTGGTCCGCGGTCGATCCGCCCGTGCGCGGGCGAGTCGGCCTGTTCTTCATGGCACTCCTCAGATTTCGGGCAGGACGAGGTCGGCTGATCGCCCTCGGGCGTGGTCGGTCGAGCGGGTGAGGCCCCGGGGGTGGGGCCTCACCCGTGACCGTCAGACGTGCTGCAAGCAGCCGTCGTCGTGCCCCGGCCGGGGCGTGTACCGGCCGGTGGCCTCGACGTTGCCCGCGACATCGATCGACCGGTACTCCAGGAATTCCTTGCCGTTGGGCCGGATGCGGATCTCCTCGCCCCGGTGGACCCGCCACTCGCCACCGGAGAGCCGGTACTCGGTGCGGGCCACGCCCGAGGTGGCGTCGGAGGCGGTGAGCCCGACCCTGGACGCGGACGAGCCGCGCTTGGCCTTCGTGACCGGTGGCGCGGTGTCCACCTTCACGTCGACCGCCTGCTCCGCGGAGGTGTTGCCCGCCGCGTCGGTCGCCCGCACCGCGACCCGGTGGTTGCCGTCGCCCACGGGCACGGCGCCGGTGTAGGGCAGCCACGGGCCGCCGTCCAGCCGGTGCTCCAGCACCGGGCTGCCGGAGGTGCCATCGGTGGCGGTCGCGGACACCAGCGCCTGCTGCGTCCACCACCCCGCGGGACCTGCGGCGTTGTCCGTCTTCACGGTGAGCTGCGGTGCGGTGCGGTCGACCTTGACGGTCGCCGTCTGCTCCGCGGAGACGTTGCCGGCGGCGTCGGACGCGCGGAACGCGACCACCCGCTCACCGTCGTCGCTGAACGAGAGGGGCGTCGTGTACTCCGCCCAGTCGCCCTCGCCCACCCGGTACTCGACCCGCACCGGCCCGTTCCCGTCGTCGGTCGCGGAGGCGGTCAGGGTCACCGGGGCCGTCCACCAGCCGCCCGCTCCGGGCGCCGCCGGGTCGGTGACGACCGACAGCACCGGAGCCGTCCGGTCGGTGCTCACCCGGAAGTGGCCGAACTCGGCGGGCTTCGACGCGGTCTGACCGCCGCCGAGGGCGAACAGGCCGATCCGCGCCCCGGCGAGGTTCTCGTTGACCACCGGTTCCAGTGACGTCCACTCCTGCCCGTCCGCGCTGTACGAGCCGGTGTAGGTGGAGCCGGACTTGGCCAACCGCAGGTGCCACACGCCCCCGGTGAGGCCGTTGACCCCCGGTTGCGGTTGACCCACCACGTCACCGCTCTCCGTCCGCAGCTCCACGCCGCGCTGCACGGGAGTGCCCGCCTCGTTGGTGGCGATGTGGTCGAGCTTCACGTAGTTCGCGTCGTCCGCGTACGCGATCAACCCGGCCTGCTGGTAGCGCTCGTCGAGCGCCGACGCGTCGACCTCCGTCTCGATCACCCAGTCGCCCTCGGGGGCGCGCTGGAGGACGAAGTTGGCCGGGGCGTCGGCCGACTCGCCGTAGATGTCGCCGTCGCTGGTGTCGATGCGCAGGCTGCCGTCGGCCACGCCGTACCGGGTCGGGTCGGGCCGGACCACGGCGTTCCAGCGGCACCCGTCCAGCGCCGTGCCGGCGAAGTCGTCGTCCGGTGCCACCGACGCGGACTCGTCGGGGGTGAGGGTGAACCAGTCGAACTCGGCGTCCACCACCGGGCGGTCACCGCCGCCACCCACGAGCGAGAGCAGGCCGATCTTCGGGTTCACCAGGCCCGCCAGCGCCTTCGTCTCCGGCATGTCGGTGAACGCCTGCCCGTCCGCGCTGTAGGACGCGGTCAGGTTCGTGCCGTCGCTGGTGAACCGGACCCACGCGGTGTCGGGGAACCCGGCGCCGAGCGACGCGGTGTTCGAGTCGCCGACCTCGTTGGGCTGCCCGGCCTCCTCGCGGATGAACTGGAAGATCCGGCTCGCCGCGTCGTCGGTGTCCGAACGGCCCTGGAGCACCATCTTGGCGTAGTTGTCGTCGTCCCCGTAGATCACCAGACCGGCCTGCTGGTAGGCGCGCCGCACGGGCACGCGCACCTTGGCCGTGGCCTGGAACGGCCCGGACGGCAGGTCCTGGAGCACGATGTTCGGCGTGGTGTTGGTGGTGCCGTAGATGTCCGAGTTGGCGGTCGGCAGCACCAGGTGGCCGTCGCGCACCGCGAGGTCCTGGTTCTCCCGCACCACGGTGGTCCACCGGCTCCGGTCGAGCGCGCCGCCGAGGAAGTCGTCCGAGCGGCCGGAGAAGCAGGTGACGTCGGGCGCGCGGACGCTGATCTGGACGGTCTTCGTGCCGCTCGCGCCCCGCGCGTCGGTCGCGGTGACCTTGGCGTTGAACGTGCCCGCGGCGGTGTAGGTGTGGCTGACCGACGCGCCCGTGGCGGTGCCGCCGTCGCCGAACACCCAGGTGTAGCCGATCGGGGTGTCGCCGTCCGGGTCGGTGGCCGACGCGGTGAAGTCGACCTTGAAGGGCGTGGTGCCCGACGTCGTGCCGGTCGTGACCTCGACCGCGGGCCGCTGGTTGTGCGTCACGCCGCGACCGGCGAACTCCACCCAGTTCACGTTGACCAGGTAGCTGGTCGTCGTGCTGCCCTCCGGCCTGCGGGTGACGAAGTACAGCTCGGACCCGGCCGGCACGTCGTCGGCGATGTCGGCGGTGGCGGTGGTCCAGTTCTGCCAGCCGCCGGTGGCGGCGAAGGTCGCCGTGCCCGCGAGCGGGCCGTCCGGAGCGCCGACGCGGACCTCGATCCGGGCGCCCTCGGACCCGGAGGCCACGCGGAACCGCACCTGGTCGACGCCTTCGAGCGTGGCCGGGCTCAGCGAGAACCAGTCGCCGTCGGTGATGAACCCGATGTTCTGGCCGCCGCCGGTGTCGGTGGTGCTCTCCTTCTCCACGCCGGCCGTGTCGTCGCCGACGCCGTCCGCGGTGCGGCCGGTGCCGGTGTAGAACTCGGCCTCCTTGTGCTTGGGCTGGAGCACCAGGATCGACTCGCCGGTCAGCGGCGACGCGCCGTCACCGCCCTTGTCGGTGTACTTCGCGGTGAGCACGCCGAAGATGTTCGCGCCCACGTGGCCCTCGTCGCCGGACATCAGCGCCAAACCCTCGCAGCCCCGGTACTGCTCGTAGCCGTGGGAGTGCTCGTCGTGGCCCAGGGCGGGCTGCACGACGACGTCCTGGCAGTCGACCGTGCCGTCCTCGGCGTCGGTGACCGTGACGCGGTAGGAGACCTGGTCGCCGAAGTCGATGAAGCCGCCGTCGGCCGGGGCGGTCAACGTGACCACCGGCGGGGTGTTGCCGACGACGATGCCCACGTTGGCGACCGCGGACCTGCCACCCTGGTCGGTGACGGTGAGCCGCGCGGTGTAGTTGCCGTTGGCGGTGTAGACGTGGCTGGGCGCGGCCTCGGTGCTGTCGGTGGTGCCGTTGCCGTCGAAGTCCCACTCGAACGTCAACGGGTCGCCGTCCGGGTCGCGCGACCCGGCCGAGTCGAACACCACGGTCAGCGGCGCGTGCCCGGAGGTCTTGTCGGACTTCGCCACCGCGACCGGAGCCCGGTCGCCCCGCACGTAGTCGATGCGGTAGACGCCGCTGTCGGCGTTGTTGCCGCCGAAACCGGAGCCCCACTCGATCAGGTACAGCGAGCCGTCCGGGCCGAACTGCATGGCGTGCGGCCGGTTGAACGCCATCCCCCTCAGCATCCGGCTGATGTCGACGACGTTCGTGCCCTCCGCGTCGAGCTGGAACGAGAACAGCCGGTTGTCGTTCCAGTCGCCCCAGATCGCCTTGCCGTCCCAGTAGGCGGGCCACTTGTGCTCGGACGCGAGCTGCGGGTCGTACCGGTAGGTGCCGCCCGCCAGCGGCGCACCGCTGCCGCCGATCTCGGGGTTGCCCGTGCTGCTCTTGCCCTGCCAGATCTTGGTGCCGATCGCGGCAGGCAGCTCGGTGATCCCGGTGTTGTTCGGCGAGTTGTTCACGGGGTTGGCGCAGTCGAACGCCTCGCCCGAGGCGCCGGTGGCGAAGTCGTAGTCGATGTAGGGGGTGTTGTCACCCACGCAGTACGGCCAGCCGTAGAACCCGGGTCGGTCCACGACCATCCACTCGACGCGGCCGTCCGGACCGCGCCGGGCGTTGCCCTGGCCCGCGTCGGGGCCGTAGTCGGCGACCTGGAGCTTGTTGGTCAGCGGGTCCAGCCCGATGCGGAACGGGTTGCGGAAGCCCATGGCGTAGATCTCGGGCCGGGTCTTGGCCGTGCCGGCGGGGAACATGTTGCCCGCCGGGACGGTGTAGGTGCCGTCGGCCTGCGGGGTGATGCGCAGGATCTTGCCGTTGAGGTTGTTGCTGTTGGCCGAGGAGCGCTGCGAGTCCCAGGCCGAGCGGCCGGCGGTCTCGTCGAGCGGCGCGAAGCCGTCGGAGGCGAACGGGTTCGTGTTGTCGCCGGTCGTGATGTAGAGGTTGCCGTCGTTGTCGAACTCCAGCGCGCCGCCGGCGTGGCAGCACTGATCGCGCTGGGTCGTGACCGTCAGTACGACCTTCTCGCTGCCGGCCACGATCGCGTCGCCTTGCAGCGTGAAGCGGGAGACCCGGTCGACGGACTCGGTGCCCGCGGGCGAGTAGTACAGGTAGAAGTGGTTGTTGGTGGCGAAGTCCGGGTCAAGCGCGATGCCGAGGAGACCGAACTCCTGTCCGGTGTAGACGTTCAGCGTGCCCGCGGTGACGACCGCGCCGTCACGCCGGACGATGCGCACGGCGCCGTTGCGGTCGATGTAGAACACGCGGCCGTCGTCGGCGATCGTGAGTTCCATCGGGTTCGCGGTGGTGTCGTCGAGGGTGACCTTCTCGAAGGCGTTGGTCCGGGTGGCCGAGCAGTCGGCCTCCACGGCACCGGCCGCGGTCTGGATGCCCTTGAGCAGGTGGTCCAGGAAGGCCGGCTCGGCGAAGGACTCGTCGTCGTGGCCCAGGCCCGTGTACCAGGAGCGCCCGCCGTCGTAGTCCTGGCACCAGGCGATCGGGTGGCTCGACCCCATCGTGCCGCCGCTGTAGCTCGTCTCGTCCAGCTCGGCCAGCACGTGCACGTCGGCGGAGGGGTCGGAGCGGTAGTTGTACCACTCGTCGAAGCGCCGCCAGGTCTGCGGCAGGGTCGCCGTCGACGGGTGCGCCGGGTCGGTGACCTTGACGGTCGCGTCCTGCGGTGCGGGGTGGCCGGAGAAGTAGGCGCCCACGAGGTCGCCGTACCAGGCCCAGTCGTACTCGGTGTCGGATGCGGCGTGCACGCCCGCGTACCCGCCGCCGGCCCGGATGTAGCGCTCGAAGGCGGCCTGCTGGGTGGCGTCGAGGACGTCGCCGGTGGTGGAGAGGAAGAGCACGACCTCGTACTCGGCGAGGTTGGTGTCGGTGAACGCGGCGGCGTCGGCGGTCGCGTCCACGGTGAAGCCGTGGTCGACGCCGAGTTGGCGGATCGCGGCGACGCCCGCGTCGATCGACGGGTGGTGGAAGCCGGCGGTCTTGCTGAAGACGAGGGCCTTGAACGTCTCGTCGCCGTGGCCCGGGTGCGCTTGGGTCGGTGTGGCCAAGGAGACCAGCGACCCGAGCAACGCCGCCACGACCGCGGCGACCGACCACCGTCTCCTGCCGCGTCTGGACGAGCTCACCATTGAGGCCTCCAACCCGATAAGCGCGCTGCGCGGCTGATCACGGAATTAGTCTGTCGGGTAAACAAATTAATGAGGCGTTTTCCGGGGGGTCAAGGTCGCCGGCCTGTCCACAACTCGCCAATCGTCGACCTGCCCGATGGCCGCGATTAGCTCGTTCGGCGGCTTTACCGAGCCGCTTCGCCGCTGAACACTCCGCGCGCACGCGCTCGCCGCCCGCGCGGGAATCCTCATGTGCGGGCGGGTCGAACGGGAGGCGGCAGCGGTCGCCGCACGACCCGCTTGAGATCAACTCGGGTCGCGAGTGGACGGTCGAACACACCCGACTGCCGCGATCGCGGTGGGCCGACCGGCGGGCCCCACCGGTGGACCGGCGCCGCGCGTGCGGGCATGCACCGGGCTCCCGGGTCGGGCCGGCCGATCACCTGGACGCCTGTCGATGAGTCGGACCCATCGACGGTGATCGGGGAACCCGAACTGGCCGATCGGCAGCTTCAAGGCCACGTCGACCGAGCCGGTCGAGGCCGGACATCTTCAAGTCCCCTGGCTCTTCCCTTGACTTGGACGGCATGTGACCGCTGTCATTGTGTGCCGGAGACAGTCACGGCGGGCAGGCCGATCGCCGACCGCCAAGAGTAGGACGCATCATCGACCCAGGTCCGTCCTCGGACGTCACCGGCAGGTGCCACGACGCAGTGGAGCAGTCCATGACAGCCAAGACCCGAGTGATCGCGCCGCAGGTCCCGCGCAACCGCCACCCGGCCGCTGTGCGCGCCTGGACCCCGTCCCCCACGCGAACCCGACCACCGTCACGCCGCCTACCGGCACACTGCCTCCCCACACGCCGCCGGTCCCGGCCGACGGCAAGGTGAGACCACCAGCGTCGCCGCCGTCAACCCTTGCGCGACAGAACTTTGACCCTCATCCGCACCGGCCCCGCCCCGCCGATCACCCCGACCACCATGTGAGGTGTATCCGACATGCGCCGATCGACGACCACGGCCGTCGAGGAGGACGCGGACGAGGCCGGCCTCGAACCGACGGATGCGACACGACGGCTGCTGCTGCTCATGCGCACGGGAGCGATCGACGAGGCCATCGCGCGGGAGCTGGGGGTCAGCCCCCGCACCGTGCACCGCCGGATCACGCGCCTGCAGGACCTGCTGGGCGTGCGATCCCGTTTCCAACTAGGAGTGATCGTGTGCGAGCGCGGTTGGGTGTGAGCCGGCCCTGCGCCCGACTGTCCACTCCGGACTTGCCCGGGACACCTCCCGTCCCGGTGGAACCAGCCGGACACCTGTCCGGCCGATTGTGCGGGCCGCCGCCGACGGCGTACGGTCCGATGTTGGTGATCGAACCGGTTCGACAACCAGTCCGCTCAAGCGTCCCGATGCCGTCCGCAAGCCTCGGAGGACACGGCGGCGCGTCGGGCGGGGACGAGGAGCGAGCATGGCTCGGGTGTTGATCCTGACGGCGGACGCCGCCGAGGAACTCGACTCGATGTACCCGGTCTTCCGTTTGCGCGAGGGTGGTCACGAAGCGGTCGTGACCGCTCCCACCACGCGCGCAGTGAAACTGGTGGTGCACGACTTCGAGCCCGATTGCGACGCCTACACCGAGAAACCCGGGCACCTGCTGCCTGTGGACCTGGCGTTCGGCGACGTCGATCCCGCGGAGTACGAAGGGCTGGTGATCCCGGGCGGCCGGGCGCCGGAGTACATCCGAACGAGCCCCGACGTCGCGCGCATCGTCCGCCACTTCTTCGACCGCGGGCTTCCCGTCGGCACGATCTGCCACGGTCCGCAGGTGCCCGCCGCCCTCGGTCTCCTGCGCGGGCGCACCACGGCCGCCTACCCGCCGCTGAAGACGGACATGGAGCTGGCCGGCGCGACGTTCGTGGACGAACCGGACGTCGTGGACGGAGCGATGGTCTCCTGCCGCGGCTGGCCCGACCTCCCGCTCTGGTCACGCGCGTTCATGAGCGTGCTGGAGAAGTCGCACTTTCCCGCCTGACAGCGGCCTCGATGCCGCCTTCCGGGAACCCGGCATTGGGGCCGGTCGCTTCGAAACCACGAGGTGCACCAATGCCCACGCCCATCGGGGAGACACCGATGAGATTGATCCTGCGCGCCTTGGCTGCCGCGGTGCTGCTGTTGCCGTTGATCGTCGGCACGGCGCTCGTGACCGCCGGCCCGGCGTCGGCCGCCACGTTGACCAGGGTCACGAACTTCGGCACGAACCCCACCAACCTCGACATGTACGCCTACGTGCCCGACAACGTCGCGCCGCAACCCGCGCTGCTGGTCCTCGTCCACTACTGCGGCGGATCGGCCGGCGCGATCTTCAACGGCAACGGCCGCGACTTCGCGACGGCGGCCGACCGGTACGGGTACGCCGTCGTCGTCCCGGAGGCGACCCGCGAAGGGCGCTGCTTCGACGTGTCCACACGGGCGGGTCTCACCCGCAACGGCGGCAGCGATTCCACCGGCATCATGGCGATGGTGTCGTGGATGCGGCAGCGCTACAACGTCGACCCGGCCCGCATCGTGGTCGCCGGCTTCTCCTCCGGCGCGATGATGACCAACGTCCTGGCCGCCCAGTACCCGGACGTCTTCGCGGCCGGTGCGGCGTACTCCGGTGTGCCGGCCGGGTGCTTCGCCACCGACAACGGCTCGCTGTGGAACAGCCAGTGCTCCGGCGGGAGGGTCGTCAAGTCGGCGCAGGAGTGGGGCGACCTGGCGCGTGCCATGTACCCCGGCTACACCGGGCGCTACCCGCGGATGCAGCTGTGGCACGGGACCACGGACACGACCCTCGCCTACCCCAACTTCGGCGAGGAGATCAAGCAGTGGACCAACCTGAACGGGCTCAGCCAGACGCCCGCGTTCACCGACCACCCGCAATCGAGCTGGACGCGCACCCGCTACGGCGACACGAGCACCCGGGCCACGGTCGAGGGCATCAGCATCTCGGGCACGGGCCACACCCTGCCGCAGGGCGGGATGTTGGCGTACGCGATCTCGTTCCTGGGTCTCGACGCGGGGAGCGGTGGCGCCAAGACCGGTGCATTGCGGGCGGTGAACGCCGGGAAGTGCCTCGACGTGCCCGGCCAGACCACGACCCTCGGCACCCGGTTGCAGATCTGGGACTGCTGGGGAGGCCCGAACCAGCAGTGGACCTCCACCGCGGCGGGTGAGCTCACTGTGTACTCGGGGAGTACGACGCGGTGCCTGGACGCGGAGGGCGGGGGTGCGGCGGCGGGGACGGCGGTGATCATCTGGTCGTGCCACGGTGGGGCCAACCAGCGGTGGCGGCTCAACGCGGACGGCTCGGTGACCGGGACGCAGTCCGGGCTGTGCTTGGAGGTCGCCAACGCAGGGACCGCCAACGGCTCCCCCGCGCGGCTGTGGACGTGCAACGGCCAGAGCAACCAGCGCTGGGTGCTCGGGTGAGCCGGGTGAGTGCGACGACAGCCCCGAGGGCGGCCGGTGACGGTGATGAAGTGGTGCGGCGGCGCGAGCCGCCAAGGTAGTCCGGTCCCGTAACCGCCCCGAAGGCCGCGCAATCGCGACACCTGTCGGCCCACGACCGCACGGCCCTCCCGGCAGCTCTTACGCCGGTCTCGCTGCCCCTTTGGCCGGTCATCCATCTGGCGACAGGTGGATGACCGGCCAAAGGGTGGTCCGGAGCCTGAGCCCGATCAGCTACGCAGGTTCCACTGCTGGTTGGCGCCGCCGTTGCAAGCCCAGAGGATGACCTTGGTCCCGTTCGCGGTGCCGGCGGCGTTGGCGTCCAGGCACAGCCCGGACTGCACGCCGGTGATGGTGCCGTTGGTGTTGACGTTCCACTGCTGGTTCGTCTGCCCGTTGCAGTCCCAGATCACCACGGTGGTGCCGTTGCTGGTGCCCTGGTTGTTGGCGTCCAGGCACTTCGTCCCGGCCACCTGCAACTGCTTGCCCGCGGTGTGGGTGAAGCGCTGGTTGGTGCCGCCGTGGCAGTCCCACAGCTGTGCCTGGGTGCCGTTGGTCGTCGCCGTGCCGGGAATGTCGACGCACCGGCCGGACTGGCCGCCGACGATCGTCACCGCCCCCGGCTGACCGCCGCCCTGCCGCCGGGCGAGCGACTTCGACTCGGGCGACCGGTTCCCCTGCGCGTCCAGGACGTAGAGCCGGTAGTCACCGGACGTGGTCGGTACGTCGATGGTCGTCGCGGTGCCGCCCGCCTTGGTCATCGTCGGGCCGACGGCGAAGGTGGTCGTGCCGGAAGGAGCCAGCCAGACCGTCTTGGTCGCATCGCCGGCGCTCCGGATCGGAATCGACGAGCTCCCGGTGCCGACGAACGTGCTGGACGGCAGGACGTGGTCCGGCGTGGAGACGTTGCCCGGCGGGACGATGTCCCGGTAGGAATCCTCCAACCCGGCGTTCACGGCGATGCTGTGGGCCGCCGCGGGCCACACGTAGTCGGAGGACACGAGGATGTCCTGGATGGTGCTGTTCGGCAGGTTCTTCTGGGAGACCTTGTTGATCGGCCCGTAGGTCTGCGTGATGCTCAGGTCGTGCTTGCGCCCGAAGTCGTCGGAGTTGATGAGCCACGTGATGTTCTTGTCCACGCTCAGGACGTTGTCGCGGAAGGTGATGTACGCCGAGCCCTCGTCCGGGTGAAGACCGTACTTGTGGCCGGCCGGTACGCCTTGGAGGTAGTTGTTGCTGATGACGGTTCCCGGCTGGCTGCCCAGCGTGTAGATGGGCGCCGTGTCGCTGAGGCGCTGCACCGTGTCGATGATGTGGTTGTAGCTGATGTTGTTGTTCTTCGCCGTGGTGGTCGGCCGGTTGGGTGCGATCGAGCCCGACGACCCGTCGAAGTTCCACCACCCCCAGCCGAGCGTGATGCCCGACCACGGGCTCTTCTCGATCCGGTTGTGCTGGATCGTGAGGGTGTCGACGAAGTACGCCGAGATGGGGCTGTGCCCGTTGAACAGCACGGCGCTGTCGTGGAGGTAGTTGTTCTTGATCTCGATGTTCTTGGGCAGACCCTCGACCTGGGCGGAGTACTTCTCGCCGTTGGTCGCCGTGTGGTCTCCGATGTAGACGTGCTGGGGATGGCCCACGGTGATGGCCGACCCGGCGATGTCGTTGGTGTAGTTCCCGGTCAACTGCGTGTTCTGCACGTCGTTGACCATGGTGATCCCGTCGACACCGGTGTGCTGGACCCGGTTGCGGTCAAGGTGGATGCCGTCGGCGTTCTCGATCTGGATGATGCCCGGCGCGACGTCGACGTTGCGGTAGTAGTAGACGTGGAAGTTCCCCTTGACGTACAGGGAGTTGCCCAGGTTGCCCTGCTGCGCCTGCTTGAACGCGGAGCCGGCCACGCTGAAGAGGTTCCAGTCGGAGTGCTGCACCGTGAGGCCGGAGAACGTGATGTTCCGGGCGTGGTTGGTCGTGGACGTCCCGGCGACCCGCAGCAGGGTCGACACGTTGTTCGGCGCGTGGACCGTCGCCGTCGCCATGTTCTCGGAGTCGGCCTTGTAGTAGTAGAGCGTCTTGCTCGTCTTGTCGAAGTAGAACTCGCCCGGCGAGTCCAGGAACTCGTAGGCGTTCGAGAACTTGTGGGTCCCACCGACCTGGTGGTTGCCGTTGAACGCGCCCTGGGCGATGGCCGCGCCCGGTTGCTGGAACAGCGCTACGCGGTTGGCGCCGTCACTGCTCGTGGTGACCTGGCGGACTCCCGCGATCGCCGTCGTCCAGGTCGTCGCGGTCTCGATCTCGATGTCGTCCGGGTTCCGGGAGATGGCCGGAAGATCGCCCAGGCCGTACTTGGCGCCGTCGCACTGCGAGCCTGATTCCCGCGCCCAGGAAGCCTGGCCCGCGGTGACGTTGTACGTGCCGTAGCACCCCTGCGAGCTGATGGTCTTGGTGGCCATGAAGGCCCGCTTGTCGTTGACGTAGAGCGCCCGCAGCTTGTTGGCGCGGTTGAGCGGGGCCTTCCAGATGTTGCCGCCGTGCTGCGTCCAGCCGGTCACCTGCACGCCACCGCTCAGCACCGGCGTCTCGCCCTGGTACGCGGAGTAGACGACCCGGTACCCGTTCGTGCCCGAGTCGCTCGGCGTGAACTCGATGGTGCTGCTCACCGGGTAGTTGCCCCCGCGAAGGCGGACGTGGATGTCGCCCGACATGTTCCCCTTGGTCGTGCGGACGACGTCCCGCGCGCGCTGCACCGTTCTGAACGGCGCCGTGATCGTCCCTGCGTTGGCGTCGTCGCCGTCGGGGGCTACGTAGTAGGTCGCCTGGGTGGCGGCCGAGGCCCGGAAGTGATCCGCGAAGGCCGGCAGCAGCGCAGCGGATGCGAACACCGCGAGCGCCACCAACGACCTTGCGGCGGCGTTGGCTGATTTCACCTTGTTCTCCCTTTCGCTTGGTCCCGATCAGACGTGCCGCCGTTCCGGCACCGCCGCGAGCGCGTCCACTGTGGACTGAACGCTCCTGTGGACCCGCACTACGAGCACGGCGAGGTCAGGGCAGATACAAGGCTAGCAATACATCCCATCACTCGGGAAGGGCTCGGATCGCGGAGGTCTACCGCCACCGGGCGACCAGAAAACCTTTAACCAGGCCAAATGCCGCACCCATCGCTCCATGTGGCCGCACAAGCTGCACACCAACCTCAGGATGGACCTGTAGATTCATCCCATGTCAGGCTGTCAGAGGTAGCCGAGGGGACGGGCCGCAGACGGCGGATTCCTCACAGGCAGCCGCGGGAGTACGCGGCCAGCACTGCCGAACGGCACCCGCCCGTGATCGCCGGCGGCTGGAAGCGGTGCGCGACAAGGTTCTCGGCGCGGACTTCTCGGCGCTGCCCACCCGGCACACCGCGATGTACGAACGCTCGCGGCTGGACAGGCGGTGCCGACTGGCTGATGGAGCTCACGCTGTTCGACCGCGTGACACCCGGGGAACAAGCCGGTAGTGCTCGTGCCCGCATAGCGACGTACAGCGGTTCCCCGTCCCGTGGAGGCGATGACCGGGACGGGGAACCGCTTTTCAGGGCTGGTTACGGTGTCAGGAACACGCGGTGCCGTTCAGGGCGGGTGAACTGAATGGCGGTGTAGTTCCGCTGTAGCTCGCGTTGTAACCGATGGTCGTCGTTCCACCGGTCGGGAGCGACCCGTTCCAAGACGCGTTGGAGACCCGGACGACATCGCCCGTGTCCGTCCACGTCCCGTTCCAACCCTGCGCGACGGACACACCGGGAGCCGAGAACGTCAGGGTCCAGCCGTTGAGCAGCTGTCCCCTGTTCGTGATCACGATCTCGCCGGTGTACCCGCCCGACCACTGGCTGACCACGCGATGGGTCACCGTGCAGCCACCGCCTGGGTTGTTGCTTGTCGTAGTCGTGGTTGTGGTGGTGCTCGTCGATGTGGTCGACGTCGGACCGGCCGCGATCGCCAGGTCGTACGCGCGCTGCGGCACGAACTGGCCGGCCGGTGCGATGCAGCCGTCCGCCTCACCCGGCAGCTTGACCCACAGGAACGCGGCGATCCGGGAATCGCCCGTGTTGGTCGTGCTGGGCGTGCCGATCGCGCGCCCGGCCGGGTCGCACCACTCGGTGCCCAACGGGCCGTTGCCGTTGCGACTGGTGTCGATCACGGCCGTGAGCCTGCCGTCGCCGAGGGCGTTGAGGATGTTCTTGGTGTAAGCCACCTCGTCGGACGTGCTGCGGTAGTTCGACACGTTCGACGCGATGCCGTCGGCGCTGTTGGAGATGTCGGCCGCGCGGAGCCTGTTGGCGGCCTCCGTCGGGCTCAGCCACGCCGAGTTGCCGATGTCGTAGTACACCTTGGCCTGCCCGGAACCGGACTTGAGCTTCTTGCCCGCGTAGGCCATGGACGCCCTGGTCTGCGCCTGCTGGTCGGCGTTCTGGCAGTTGCTCATGATCGGGAGCACGTCGGGTTCGAGCACGATCGACGCCGGCCGGCCGGCCAGGCCCGCCGCGACCTCGTCCACCCACGCCCGGTAGGCGGAGTGGGAGGGCGCGCCGCCACCGCTGGCCCCGCCGCAGTCGCGGTTGGGGATGTTGTAGACCACCAGGATCGGGATCTTCCCGGCCGAGGCCGCCGCGCCGACGAAGGAGCTGATCTCCGAGCGCACCGTCGAGGTGTTGGTGGTGGTGTACCACCGCGCCTGCGGCACCGAGGCGATCCGGTCGCGGATCACCCCGGCACGCGAGTCACCGGAGTTGGCGGCGACCCACTTCGCGCTGGAACTCGACGGGTCGACGTAGAACGCCGACTCAGCTGCCTGCGCGGTCGCGCCGCCGCCGACGGCCAGGGCCACCGCTCCGGTCAGGAGCGCGCTCGAGAAGAGGCATGCGGCTGCGGTCCGTTTGCTGCTCGTCATGGTGTTCCCCCTGTTCAGAGTGCGGGGTATGCGTTCTGGACCAGCGAGGTGAACCCCGCCGGGAACCACGAGCCCGCGTGCGGGGCGCCGGCCATGGCACCGGTCAGGTTGCCGCCGTTGGCCTGGTCGTCGCCGCGGAAGGTCGGGTCGCACATCGGGTCGTGCTGCTTGCCTTCCTCGTTGGGGCCGTCGGTCTTGGTCGCGATGCCGTCGGACTCACCCGGAGGCTTGATCCACACGTAGGCATCGAAGCCCGCGCGCGGCGCGGCGGTGGGCCGTGCGCCGATGCCCGCGCCGGCCTGGTTGCACCAGTTGCCCCGGTGGAGCTTGCGGTCGATGCGGCCGGAGTTCACGTACGCGTCCACCGTCGACCCGCTCGCGCCGCTGGGCCGGTTCGCGCCGCCCCAGCCGTTGCGGGAGGTGTCGATCAACATGCCGATGCCGCTGGGGAAGCCGGCGGAGATGAAGCGGTTCCGCATCTCGGTGCCGAAGTCGGCCTCGTCGAAGAACGGGTTCCACTGGTAGAAGGTCGCGGACCGCAGCTGCTGGCTGCCGACGGTGAGGTTCGGGTCGGGCAGGTTGACCTCGTCGGTCGGCGAGGTGTTGGCCATGTTCGACACGAAGCCGTCGACGCTGTTGACGCCCTTGGCGGCGCCCTTGATGGTGTTGGCGATCATCGTCACCGAGGGACCCATGTTCGTGTCCCAGCCCAGCCACCCCGCGTGCCCGATGTCCACGTAGTTGTAGACGTTCGAGATCGCGCTGAGCTTGCTCAGGGCGTACTGGATGCCCTGGACGTAGGCGCCGCTGGAGCTGGCCTCGGCGCACTTGGGCTTGCTGAGGTTCGTCACCAGGTTGGGCAGCGAGTCGGGCTCGACGATCGCGACGATCCGCAGGCCGCGGTACTTCGGGTCGGCCATGATCGCGGCGATCGGGTCGATGTACTCGGCCTTGTAGCGGGCCAGGCCGTTCTCGCTGACCTTGAGCTCGCCGTTGGACGCGAGCGCGGCGCAGTCGCGGTTGGGCAGGTCGTAGACGACGACCTGGATCACCACGGGCGTGCCGCCGGCGGACTGCCGCACCGCCTCGTCGAGGTGTCCGGTCAAGCCGCGCCCGGCGGTGATGGCGCCGATGCGGTCCATCCACACGGCGGTGGAGTTCTCGGCGACCTTGCGCATGGACGTGCCCAGGGCGCCGCCGGTCGCGCTGGCCAGCGTGTTCACGTTCGCGACGTAGTCGGGGTTCAGGTAGCCCTTGGCGCCCACGTACGGGTTTGCCACGTGGTCACCGGGGTTGTCCGGCGTGGTCGAGGTCGTGGTCGTCGTGGTCGTGGTCGTGGTCGACGTGGACGTCGAGGTCGAGGTCGAGGTCGAGGTCGGGCTGCCGCCGCACGTGGTGCCGTTGACCTTGAACGACGTGGGCAGGGGGTTCGAGCCCGAGTACGAGGCGTTGAAACCGATGGTCGCGCTTCCACCCGTGGGCAGCGACGACGCCCACTCGGGGCTCTTCGCGCTCACGTGCTGACCGGACTGGGCGTACGTCGCGCTCCAGCCGTTGGTGATCTTCTGGGTGCCAGGGAAGTCCCATTCCAGGGTCCACCCGCCCGAGATCGCGTCGCCGAGGTTCTTGAGCGTGACGTTGGCCGTGAAGCCGCTGTCCCACTGGTTGACCCGGTAGTCGACCGAACACCCGGGTGCCGCGCTGGCGGACGTGCTCGCCAGGGTCAGCAGCCCCGCGCACAGGGCCAGGGCGGCGGCAGCGGCGCCGCCGCGTGCCAGTTTCGTTGCACTCATTCAGGGTCCTCGCAGCGTCGGTGCTGTGGTGTGAGTAGAGGTGAAGCTTCCGGGAGCGCTCCCAGACGTGGGCTCTGCGAACTGCCCGTCCACTGTTGCGGTCTCGGGGACGGGGTGGTCACGGCAAGGCCTTGCAGCGGGCCGAATCTCCCGCCGCACATGATTCACTTCGAGGCGAATGTAACCACCGCCGAGCAGGCGGTCAATTGCCAAGGTGCTAAAACTTGTTAGCGTTAACTTTAGCTTCGCTGCTTACGAAAGCCTTTCGCGCCACAGCCCGTCAACCCTGTCAAGTGGGCTTTTAACCCCAATCCCCTCTTCGCATTCACCCAGATGAACCAACGTCGCGATTACCGGCAGGCGATCCTGTTAGCGCACACAACGAGTGGCACACCATTTGACGCCTCGCAGCGACGCTCGTTCGGACCGGATCACATGACACCACGGCCAACCAAGACGCGTCAATGCTAAATGTTAGCGCTCACTTTGAGCAGTCCGCCGAGGGTGAGTCCGACCGACGCGCGACACCCACCTGGCCTGCGAACACCACCGAAGACCTCCGCCCGATGGCTGACCGGACGCAGCACAAGTGCCAAAACGATCGCATCATCCGTGGCACCCTGCACGAAACAGTTGCGTGACGCCTTGACCGAGCGTGTGCAATCGTTCACAGTCGGAAGAGCACGACCGTCACCCGCGGCCGTAATCGCCGCACCCCATTCGCCTCCCTCCGCCCTGCGGAAAATGAGGCGATTTGTTAGCGCTCACCTTCCCTGCCCACCGTCGGCACCCGAGCCCGCGGTGGCCGATCCGAAGGGCATGTGATGGAACATTCGACACGAGCGGTCATTCGGCCGACGTTCGCGAGTCGGCCGAGAACAACGGCGTTGCTGCTCGTCGTAGGACTGATCGCCACCATGCTCGCGGTGGCGTTCCACGGCTCCGCCAGGGCGGCGGGCACGACGCTGGCCACCGCGGCGGCGGAGAAGGGCCGGTACTTCGGCACCGCCGTGGCCGGTGGCAGGCTCGGCGACTCGACCTACGCCGGGCTCCTCCAGCGCGAGTTCGACATGGTCACGGCCGAGAACGAGATGAAGATCGACGCGACCGAGCCGAACCAGAACCAGTTCACCTACGGCAACGCCGACCGCATCGTCAACCTCGCCCGTTCCCAGGGCAAGCGGGTGCGCGGCCACACCCTGGCCTGGCACTCCCAGCAACCCGGCTGGATGCAGAACATGTCGGGCAGCGCCCTCCGGTCCGCGATGCTCAACCACGTCACCAAGGTCGCCTCCTACTACGCCGGCAAGATCTACGCCTGGGACGTGGTGAACGAGGCGTTCCAGGACGGCAGCTCCGGCGCGCGGCGCGACTCCAACCTCCAGCGCACCGGCAACGACTGGATCGAGGCCGCGTTCCGCGCCGCCCGCGCCGCCGACCCGAACGCCAAGCTCTGCTACAACGACTACAACACCGACGACTGGACCCACGCCAAGACCCAGGCCGTCTACCGGCTGGTCCAGGACTTCAAGCAGCGCGGCGTGCCCATCGACTGCGTCGGCCTCCAGTCGCACTTCAACGCCCAGAGCCCGGTGCCGTCCAACTACCAGACCACGCTGCAGAACTTCGCCAACCTCGGCGTCGACGTCCAGATCACCGAGCTGGACATCGAGGGGTCCGGCTCCGCGCAGGCGTCGAACTACGAGCGCGTGGTGAAGGCCTGCCTGGCCGTCACCCGCTGCGCCGGCATCACCGTCTGGGGCATCCGCGACACCGACTCCTGGCGCTCGTACGGCACACCGCTGCTCTTCGACGGGCACTCGGGCAAGGTCCTCGACGTGCCGAACTCGTCGACCGCGGACGGCGCCGCGATCCAGCAGTGGACCGACCACGGCGGCACGAACCAGCAGTTCCGTGCGGTCGAATCGGGCGGGTACCACAAGTTGGTCAACCGCAACAGCAACAAGGCCGTCGAAGTCCAGGGCTCGTCCACGGCGGACGGCGCGAACGTCGTCCAGTACGGCGACACCGGCGGGAACAACCAGCAATGGCAACTGGTCCGCATCGGCTGATCCAGCACCGCAGTGCGAAGGCGGGGGACGGTCGGTCCCCCGCCTTCCTGCTGCCGAACTCCGTGCCGCGATCCTCAGGTCGGGCGGCGCGACGGGATCAGGTGAGGCTCCACCGCTGGTTCGAGCCGCCGTTGCAGGTCCACAGCTGCACCTGCGCGCCGTTGGCCGTGGACGCCCCGGACACGTCCAGGCACAAGCCGGACTGCGCGCCGGTGATCGTGCCGTTGGCGTTGACGTTCCAGCGCTGGTTGGCCTGGCCGTTGCAGGACCAGATGACCGCCCGCGTGCCCGCGCTCGTCCCCTGGCCGTAGGCGTCGAGGCACATCTGGGCGGCACCCGCGTACACGGCCAACTGGCCCGAGGACGTCCGGGTCCACGTCTGGCCGGCACCGCCGTTGCAGTCCCAGATCCGGGCCTGCGCGCCCGCCGTCCCGTTCGGCACGTCGAGGCACTTGCCCGCGCCCACCGCGCGCACCGCACCGCCCGGGGTGATCCCGCCGCCGGTGGTGTACCCGGCCGCGATGACGTTGGCCTGCACGGCGTTCTCGGTCGCGTCGGACGGGTAGCCCGCGACCATCGCCCCTTCGTAGAACGTGCCCGCGCTGAGGTTCGCGCCGCCGTCGGGCTTGCAGCAGTCGCCGCCGCTGCCCAGGATGATGGCGCCCTGCTTCTTCATCGGGCTGTACCCGTTGGGCAGCGGGCCGTCCCACAGCGTGGTCAGGCTGCCGACCTGCGCGTCGCTGCCCTTGAGCGCGAACCGCGTGGTCCCGTTGTTCTTCAGCATCGCCGTGACGAATTTGCTGGTGAAGGCGCGCTGGTTCGGGTTCCACGACTGGCTGCCGCCGGGGAACAGGCCCCATTCGAGATCCGCCTGCACCCAGGGGCCGGTGCCGGAGCACCCGCCGAACCAGCACTGCGTGCTGAAGTTGATCGCGTCCATCGCGCCGGCCGCGTCGGCTTTCCGGGTCGTCTCGCTGTTGCCGTAGTCGAAGCAGCAGCCGCTGTTGACGTGCGTGCCGCTGGTCACCATGTACATGCCTTCCGGCGCGGCGCCGGTCGGCACGCCCGTCAGGTGGCCGTCGCGCCAGTAGCTGTTGCCGGGGTTGATGTAGAGCGAGTAGGCCTTGCTGCCGCCGACCGCCAGCGACTCGGACGTGGCGAGCGCGGGCCTGCTCTGGGGTGACCCGGGGACGACGTCCGATCCCTGGTACCACAGGTCGTTGCCCCGACCGGACTGGTCGTAGACCACGGTGACGACGCAGGTGGTGCCGGCGCAGAACGAGTCCTGGGTCGCCGCGTTCGCGGTGCCGCCCGCGGCGAGCAGGCCGACGTCCCTCGTCGTGTTGTCCGAAGAACGCCTGACCTGGTAGAGGTTTCCGGCGTACGCGCCGTAGAGCGCCCGCGTCGTGCTGTGCGCGGCCACGCAGGGCGTGCCGCCCGAGGCGTAGATGTCACACGGCCCCGTGCCGGCCGCCAACGCGGTCACCGGTGCGGACCACGTCGTCAACGCCGCGGGCAACAGGGCCAGTGCCATCACGGCACGCGCGCGCACCGCCGTCCGCGTGCGCCACCAACGCTTCGCTGAGCCTTTCGGGGAATTGGGTAAGGGCTGCATCTTCGCTCCTAGGAGGACGGACTGATCGGTGGCGGCCAGGGCGGTGAACCCTGGCCGCCACCCGCGTTCAGTTGCGCACGCTCCACTGCTGGTTCGTGCCGCCGTGGCACGCCCAGAGGTGGAGCAGGGTGCCGTTCGCGGTCCCGTTCCCGCTGGCGTCCAGGCACAGCCCGGACTGCACCCCGGTGATGGTGCCGTTGGCGTTCACGTTCCACTGCTGGTTCGTGCCGCCGTGGCAGTCCCAGATGATCGCCGCGGTGCCGTTCGCGGTCCCGGCGCCGCTGGCGTCCAGGCACTTGTTGCCGTTCACCACCAGCTGCTTGCCGGAGGTGTGGGTCCACCGCTGGTTGGCGCCGCCCGTGCAGTCCCAGAGCCGGGCCTGTGCGCCGTTGGCGCTCCCGTTGGCGACCTCGGCGCAACGTCCCGACTGTGTTCCGACGAGCATGGCGTTCTGCGGCCCGGTGGTGCCGCCGCCGCCAGGCCCGGCGTTGGCCATCACGGCCTGGGCGCCGGCCGGCCAGTTGCCGTTGGTGACGACCGTGTTGCCGGACACCACGTTGCCCCGGTCGCCGTTGGTGACGTTGGTGCTGCCGTTGGTCGACCAGTTGTTGGTGACGGTCCAGTTGCCCATGTTCTCGCCACCCCAGTAGTTCGCGGTGGCCCACGTGCCGGTGTTGGAGAAGACGTTGCCCGTGACCGAGTAGTACTTCGAACCCTCGTCGAAGTAGACGCCGAAGTAGCCGTTGGTCCGCAGGCAGTGGTTGCCGCTGATCGACGAGTTCGGGTTCCACGACAGCGTGTAGATGCACCCGCCGTCGTTCATCTGCTGCATGACGTCGTGGACGTAGTTGTTGAGGAGCCGGTTGTTGGACGCGGTGGTGGGCGTCGTGTAGCGCGGCTGGTAGTTGTACAGGCCGCGGTTGGCGTAGTTGGTGTTGCCGCCGGCGTCGTTGGCGCCCCAGCCGTACCCGATCGACATGCCGGAGTACGGCATGTTGTAGACCTCGTTGTGCGACACGGTGGCGGTGCTGACGTAGGTGTTCAGGACCGAGACGTTGCCGCGGTACTCGATGCCGAGGTCGTGGATGCGGTTGTAGCTGACGGTGATGTTCCGGTTGACCATCCGCTGGTCGCTCGGGTGGTGCGCGTCGGCCCGCACGCCACCGACCACGACGCCACCGGCCGAGCTGCGGGCGATCTCGGACCGCGTGACCGTGATGTTGCTCGCGCCGAGGCCGACACCGCTGGCGTGGGCGTTCGCGTCGTTGCCGATGCCGATGGCCGTCTGGCCGAGGTTGACGAACTGGGAGTCGCTGAACGTGATGTTGTCGGCGGCGGAGACCTGGACGGCGGCGGGCATCTGGTTCCAGTGCGGTCGCGCGGCCTCGAACTGGGTGCAGCCGTTCTGGCACGAGGTCAGGCGGTCGGCCGGCCAGTTCCAGTTGCCCGTCATGTAGCCGCCGGTCTGCTGGTCCGCGAAGCCCTGGTTGCTGCTGGGGCCGAGCCAGCTGGTGCCGGTGAACGTGATCCCGGTGAACGAGATGTGGTGCGCCGGCGCGTCATAGGTGCCACCGACGTCCACCAGCGACTGCAACACCGGCAGCTCGACGGCGGCGGTGCTCATGTTCTGCCCGGCCAGCGGGATGTAGGACAGCGCGCCCGTCCCGGGGTTGAGGTACCACTCCCCCGGCGAGTCCAGGAACTCGTAGGCGTTGGCGAGGTAGAACGGACCGGCCCGGTGCGGCTTGCTGAGCGTGTCGTACCCGAAGGTGTTGTTGTTCCACGCGGGCTGCTGCATCGTCAGGAAGTTCCCGCTGATGCTCTGCACCGGCGAGTACCGGTCGGTGAAGGAGTTGACGCTCTCCACCTCGACGCGGTTCTGGTTGGCCAGGGTGTTCAGGTAGTTCAGCGCGGTGTTGGAGAACCTCATGCCGGTACTGGCGAAGGTGAAGTCGGCCCGGTTCACCTGCGTGCGCGCCCGCGTCGCGATCGCGCCGTTGACGTACAGCTGGCGCGAGTCGATCCCGGTGGGGACGGTGGCGCGCCAGATGTTCCTGCCGGCGTCGACGACCGACCAGCCGGTGACGGCGCGGGCACCGCTGATGACGGGACGCGCGGACGGCGCCGCCTGCCACAGCACGCGGTAGCCGTTGTTGCCGGAGTCCGCCGCGGTCAGCCGCAGCGGCTCGGAGAGCCGGTACACGCCGTCGGCCAGCTGCACGACGATGTCACCGGACATGGTGCTGTTCCGCGACCGCACCGCGGCCTGGGCGGCGGGCAACGAGCACGGCTGGGTGGACGAGCAGCTGGTGCCGGTGCCGGCAGGCGACGCGTAGAGGGTCGTGGTGGCGGCGGACGCGGGAGGCGCGAGAGCCACCGCCGCGGTCAGCGCCACGGCGGCGACGCCGGCCGACAGCGGCCTTCGCACCGCGGAGGAAGAGGACGCGAACAAGGGAACCTCCTGACTTCGAGTGTGGTGCGACGCCCGGTCGAGGTGTCGGGTGGCACGTCGTGGTGGCGCGGGCGAGCCGGCCGGGAACGTGCCCGGCCGGACGCCTCGCGTCGAGCGGCGCCTAACGGGGAAGCGGTGGCGCGTCCCCCGGACGCGGCGCGGCGTCGTCGGGGGTCAGGTGCCACACCTCGTGCATCGGCTCCCAGCGGACGGCGGAGCCGGGATCGGTCGGCGACTCCTGGCACGGGTCGGTCAGGGCCCACCAGCGCTGCGACTCCGGATCGGCCGCGATCCGCGCCTGGTCGGCGTCGTGGTCCTCGCCGGTGTACTCGTAGTAGCCGAAGAGCAGGTCGCCGTGCAGGAAGATGCTGAAGTTGCGGATGTTGGCCTCGATCAGCATGCGCTCGACGGACGGCCAGACCGCGGCGTGCAGCCGGAGGTAGTCGTCGCGCCGCTCGGGGCGCAGCCGGGTGACCATCCCATAGCGTTGCAAGCGGTCCACATCGGACTCCCGGGAGAGGGGTGCGGCCGGCTCGACATCGTTGTCGGGCCGGTCGATCAGGAACGCAGGGTGTGCAGCTGTTCCGGTGGCGTGACGACGCCCTGCACCACGGCGAGCAGGCGCTGCCCGGCGCGTTCCGGGCGGACGTGCGGGCCTTCGGTCGCCGGGAGGGCGAGCCGGCGGCCGGCCGCGACGATCGCCTCCTCGTCGACGCGGACGCCCAGCCCCGGGCTGTCGCCCAGGACGAAGGACCCGTCCTCGACGTGGAGGTCGATCGAGATCCCCGACGGCGGCTGGAGGTCCTGCAGTTCGCTGACCAGGTGGTTCGGCACGGACGTCGCGGCGTGCAGCAACCCGACCGGCGTGTTGCCGATGGGGCTGACGGGCAGGTCGTGCGCGTGGGCCAGGGCCGAGACCCGCAGGAAGTGGGTGACGCCCCAGCCCGCCGCCGCCTGCACGACGTCGATCGCTCCCGTCGAGATCAACGGGCGGTACTGCTCGAGGCCGGACAGGTTCTCGCCGCTGGCGACCGACGCGCGGATGCCCCGCCCGACCGCCGCGTGCCCCTCCGCGTCCCACCGCCGGACCGGCTCCTCGATCCAGATCAGGTCGAGCGTCCGCTCCAGCTCGCCGACGTGGCGCACCGCCTGCTTGCGGGTCAGCGCCTCGTTGACGTCGAGCATCAACCCCGGTCGGGTGCCCCCGCCGGCGCTGGTGAGCACGTCGCGCACCAGGATGAGCCGGTCCCGGTCCCGGTCGACGTCGAGACCGCCCTTGATCTTCGCCACCCGCAGTCCGCGGTCGGCGTAGGTCTCGTACAGCGCGACGAGCTCGTCGTCGCCCAGCCCGATGTCCACGCCGGAGGCGTAGGCGGGCACGCGGCGGTCGCGTCCGCCGAGCAGTCGCCACAGCGGTTCGCCCGCGGCCTGCGCCTTGATGTCCCACAGCGCGGTGTCGAGGGCGCCGATGGTGGCGAACACCGTCCCGGCGTGACCGGCCTTGAACGTCTGGCGCAGCATCCGGTCGTAGAGGGCGGTGACGCCGCGCGGGTCCTCGCCCTCCAGGGCGGCGAAGATCGAGTCGATCTCCACGTGCGAGCCGAGTCCGACGCCGGTGATGCCCACGTCCGTCTCGACGAGGACGATCGGCACCCGGACGACGCCGTCGGCGAAGACGCCGTTGGCGTCGCCGACCGGACGGCCCCAGTCCTGGACGGTGGTGAGGGTCCGGTAACCAGTGATGCGCATTTCAGCCCTTCGTGGCCCCTGCGGTGACGCCGTCGGCGATCCGGCGTTGCAGGAACAGGTAGACGACGAGGACGGGTACCGCGGCGATCAGCACGCCGGAGGCGAACACGGGGATGTCATCCGAGTACTGCCCCCGCAACGAGGTGACACCGACCATGAGCGTGCGATGGTCCGCCGACGGCATCATGAGCAGTGAGATGAGCACGTCGTTCCAGCAGAACAAGGCGTTGAGCACACCGACCGACACGAGTGCCGGCGCGCCCAGCGGGAGCATGATCCGCCAGTAGACGCCGTACACGGTGTTCCCGTCGATCCGCGCGGCGTCGACGATCTCGGCGGGCACGGTCGAGTAGTAGCTGGTCATCAGGAACACCGTGAACGGGAGGAACTGCGCCACGTACGCGAGGACGAGCCCCGGGTAGGTGTCGACGAGCCCGGCGTCGGCCATGATCCGCGCCAGCGGGACCATGATCACCTGGAACGGGATGAACAGCGCGGCGAGGATGCCGAGGAAGAGCACCGAGGAACCGCGGAACCGCAACCGGGCGAGCGCGAACCCCGCCATCGACCCGAACAGCAGCAGCAGCGCGACCGAGCACGTCACCACCACCGCCGAGTTCAGGAAGTACCGGGACATGCCGACGTTCGTCCACGCCGCGGCGATGTTGTCCCACCGCAGCGAGTCCGACAGCGAGAACCGGTCGAGGATGTACTCGCGGCGGGTCTTCATGGCGACGTTGGTGGTGAACACCAACGGGTAGATCGTCGCCAGCGCGAGCCCGGCCATCGGCACCGCGACGACCCACCTCGTCAACCTCCGGCCGGCCATCAGACCTCCCGGCCCGTGCGACGCAGGACGGCGATCTGGGCCAACCCCACGACGAGCATGATCACGAACAGCACCGACGACGCCGCGGACGCGAGCGCGGGCTGGTTGAACTGGCCCTGCTGGACCCAGATGTAGTACTCGGGCAGGTAGGTGGAGCCCTCCGGACCGCCGCCGGTCATCACGAACAGCAGGCCGAACATCGACGTCAGCATGCCGATCATCGTGGTGACGAAGACGAACTGGATCGTGCGGGTCAGGGCCGGGACGATCACGTGCCGGATGGTCTGCGGCAGCGTCGCGCCGTCCACCTTGGCGGCGTCCAGCAGCGAGGGGTCGAGCGCGGAGAACCCGGCCAGGAACACGACGAGCGCCATGCCGAACGTCGCCCAGACGTGCACGCCGACGACCGCGAAGATCGCCACGTCGGGATCGCCCAGCCAGTCCACCGGCCCGATGCCCACCCCGCCGAGCAGCGTGTTGAGCGGACCGTCGTAGGCGAGCAGCAGGTTGAAGATCGCCCCGACGATCACCGGTGAGAGCACGGCCGGGAAGAAGTAGACGCCCCGGAAGACCCGGTGTCCGGGCACCCGGAGGTAGATGAACGTGGCGAGCAGCCCCGGGATCGCCACCGCCACGGGTAGCAGCAGCACCAGCAGGCCGACGTTGCGCAGCGCGGTGCGGAACAGCGGGTCGGCGAACAGGGTCGCGTAGTTGTCCAGGCCGACCGGCATGCCGTTGCGGTCGCCGTCACCGGTGAAGGAGAAGTTGACCCCCAGCACCAACGGCCACAGCCGCAGCACGACGATGATCAGGACGGCCGGCGCGAGCAGGACGAACGGCGCCAGGCGCTCGGCCCGCGACCCGCGACGGGTCCGCCGCGGGAACGGCCTCCCCGGTCGCCGGGCCGCCGCTACCACCGCCACCTCGTCCCGCTCGGCGACCATCGTGCGCACCGAGGACGGGGAACCCCCGGACGGCACGGATCAACTCGCCTTGTCGGAGGCGGCCAGCTGCGCGACGGCCTCGTCCACGGTGATCGAGCCGCTGAGCAGTTGCTGCGAGAGACGCCCCATCAGGTCGATCGTCTTGCTGGACAGGGCGACGTGCAGGGCGGGCTTGCCGGTCTTGATGCCCGCGGTGATCGTGGTGACGGCCGGACCGCCGGCGGAGACGTCGATGGTGGTGTCGGACGCGATCGCGCCCGCGTCGGCGTAGAAGGCCTTCAGCGCCTCGGAGGACGTCAACGAGCGCACCAGGTCGGCGGCCGTCTTCGGGTCCTTGGTCCACTTGGCGACCGCGTAGCCGATGCCGCCGTCGAACGGCAGGCTCGGCGTCGCCGCGGGGTTGACCACGGGCGCGTCCATGACGCCGACCTTGTCCGCGTCCAGGAACTCGGCGAAGTCCTTCCAGTGCCCGATGTCGGACATCAGGCCGATGATGTGCGCGGCCTTGGCCGACTGGAAGACCGCGAACGCGTCGTTGAACATCGCGGTGGAGTTGGCACCGTCGTTGTTCAGGCCGGCGTCGCTGACCTGCTTCCAGAGCTCGAAGATCCGCTTCACGTCCGGCGAGGTCCAGTTCCGCTTACCGGCGATCCAGTCGTCGTACTCCTGCGGCGTGAGCACCGCGGAACCGATGCTGGACAGGAAGAACTGGATGCCGATGCCTTCCTTGTTGCCCACGCCGAAGCACTTGGCGCCCGTCTTGCCGGTGATGACCCCGCAGTCCGCCACGAAGTCGTCCCACGTCTCGGCGGGCGCGTCGGGGTCCAGTCCCGCCTGCTCGTACAGCGCCTTGTTGTAGTAGAGCGGGTGACCTTGCAGCGTCACCGGTGCGGCATAGGTCTTCCCGTCCCGGGTGAACGCCTCCCAGCCGGCCAGCCGCTGCTTGTCCTGGGCCACGTAGTCGTCGAGCGGCACCAGCGCGTCGACGCGGTCCCGGAGTTGGCCGCCCCCGTTGAAGAGCATGACGTCGGGGCCCTTGCCGGACTGGATCGCCGCGCCGAGCAGCGTGTAGTACTGGTCGAACGGCTGCGCCACGAACTCGACGTCGACGTCCGGGTGGCTCTTCGCGAAGTCGGCCTTCGCCTCGTCCAGGTACGCGGCCACGTTCGCGTCGCCGGACTTCCAGTCCCAGACCACCAGTTTGTCGCCCGAGCTGCCGGAGGAGCCCGGAGCCGTGGCGCTTCCGCAGCCGGACGCCAGGGCCAACCCCAGGACCACGACAGCCGACCACAGTGCGCGCTGCTTCATCGCTGCTCACTTCCCAGACGGCGGCCGGGCGATCTACGCACGCCGGCGCGAGTGGTTCACCCGGGCTTCGTGCGTTCCCCGGAGGGTCGCCGGGAGTGCCAGGTCGGCGCCGACGACTTCGGCCAGCATACCGATCCACCCCATCCAAGGGAACAATGAGTCGTACTTACTTTGCCGCCTACCGGAAGCTCGTTGGCGAAACCCGCAGTACGATCGAAGTAGTTCCGCAATGCTGCGAAAAAGTCTCGGGTTTCCCTTGACGCGCAGCGACACACAGGCTGTCATGAGTAGCTAGAACCGCGGCGCGATGAGTCTGACTCATCGACAGGAGGTCCGGGCTCACCGGACTCCGGCCCACGAGCACCACGACGTAGTGGAGCAGCTCATGCGACAACGGCCGAACGGCCGCGCCCCCTGTGCGCCCCGAACCTGCGGTCCCTGCTGACGGGCCACCCCCGGTGAACGGCCGTCGCAGATCCTCACCGGTCCCGGGAGGACTCCCGGCGGTTCCGGAAGACCCGTCCCTTGTTGTGCATGCACCGGTCGCCGTGCACCGGCGTCCGGGCTCGGAGAACGGGAGGTCCACGTTGGGCGCACGACGGGTCACCCTGGCCGACGTGGCCAAGGTGGTCGGCGTCTCCCAGACCACGGTGTCCCTGGTGCTGTCGGGACGCGGTCGCGACCTGCGGATCTCCGAGGAGATGCAGCGCCGGGTCCGCGAAGCGGCGACGGAGCTGGAGTACCGCCGCAACCGGGTGTCGATGGGGCAGCGCGGTACGAGGACGCAGACGATCGCCTTCGTGTCCGACGCCGTCGCCAGTTCGCGGCTCGCCGGCCACATGATCAAGGGCGCGTTAGGCGCGGCACGCAAGCACGGCGTCACGCTGCTGTTCGGTGAGACCGAGGGCGATGCCGGCTTCCAGCGCACGTTGATCGAGACGATGCACGACTACCACGTCGACGGCATCGTCCTCGCCTCGGTGCACACCAGGACGACGAGCATCCCGACCGAACTCGCCACCGGACCCGCGGTGCTGCTCAACCTGCTGCCCCGGGAACCGTCACCGCTGGTCTCGGTCCTGCCCGACGAGTTCCAGGCAGGCCGCGCCGCCGCGCGCGTGCTCCTCGACGCCGGGCACGGCGAGGGCATCCACCTCATCGGTGTCGGCCCGTCCGGGGACGACGTCCCCCCTGGTCGGCCGGCGGCGTTCGACCGGCTGACCGGCATCCGCCACGAGCTGGGTGCGGCGGGCGTCGAGGTGGAGAGCGGGCACGCGTGCCGCTGGTGGTTGCCGCAGTACGGTTTCGAGGCGACCCGGACCCTGCTGCGCAAAGCCCGTCCCCGCGCGTTGATCTGCCTGGACGACCGGCTCGCACTCGGCGCCTACCAGGCGTTGCAGGACGCGGGCCTCACCGTGCCGGACGACGTCTCCGTCGTCTCCTTCGACGACCACCCCATCGCTTCCTGGCTGCGCCCCGGCCTCACCACCGTCGCCCTGCCGCACCACGACCTCGGCGCGAAGGCCGTCGACCTCCTCTTCGCCGACGCCGGTCAACCCGACTCGGACCGCTTGCGCCGGAACAGGACCCACCGCGTCCCGATGCCCGTCCGCCACCGGGATTCCGTGGCGCCACCTCGGTAGACCCGGTGTCTGCTGCGGATCTGGCACTTCGCCACGCGGACGGCGCCGTCACGCTCATGGGTGCACGCTCAGAGGCACACGCTCAGGGGTACAGCGGAAACGACCGGTCGCGGTGCCCTGCGACACCGTGCTGTAAGCCCACGCCACAGCGGTGAACGGCGAGCAGCGGGAGACGAGCGGGAGACGAGCGGCGAGCGGCGGGAGGCAGCACGTTGCCGCCCCGGCCGACGGCGGTGGCCGGGGCGGCGTTCGGTGCCGTTATGCCCGCACTAGCCCCAGGTGGGACCTCACCCCAATCGTCCCGCCCACTCGTACAGCTCGCGGGTCTGCTCGGCGAAGCGGTGCTCGTCGCTGCCCAGCGGGTCCTTGAAGAAGAACGCCAACGCGCCCAACGCCCCGGACTCCCCCGCCGCGTGCGCCGCGGCGACGAGCCGGGTCAGGTCGAGCACCAGCGGCGCCGCGAGGGCCGAGTCGAGGCCCGTCCAGGTGAACTGCAGGCTCATCCGCGCGCCGAGGAACCCTTCGAACGACACGTGGTCCCAGGCGGTCTTCGTCTCGCCCAGGTCCGGCACGTTGTCGATGTGCAGGGGTGCCGTCACCTCGCCGCCGAGCATGGCCGCGAGCCCGTTCGCCTTCGACCGCAGCTTGCTGTCGGCGTGCGCCGGGTCCTCCAGCGTCGCGCCGTCCCCGCCGCCGAGCAGGTTGGTGCCCGCCCACGACCGGACCGACAGCGCCCGCGAGGTGAACATCGGCGCGAGCACCGTGCGCAACAACGTCTCGCCGGTCTTGCCGTCACGCCCGGCGTAGGGCAGCCCTTCCCGCCTGGCCAGTTCGTCCAGTGCGGGAAGGGCGATGCCGGTCGAGGGCGTGAAGTCGACGAACGGGCAGCCCGCGGTGAGCGCCGCGTACGCGGCCAGCGAACTGGGTGGAAGCACCTTCCGGCCGGGATCGGCCATCGCGCGCTCCAACGCGGCCAGGTCGGCGTGCTCGGGCAGCGACGGCACGGGCGGCTCCGTCGACGACACGTTGACCACGACGACGCGTGCGAGCCGGTGCCGTTCGCGGAACTCCGCGATGTCGGCGGCCAGCCACCGCACGACGTCGGCCTGGACGCCGTCGAAGCTCGCCGTCCGGATCTCGCCGTCCACCTCGCGCAGGCCTGGCTTGACCCACTCCAGCAGGTGGTGCGGCAGCACACCACCCTGCGCCAGCAGCTCGGCCCGTTTCTCCAGCGGTGTCTGCGCTATGTCGTGCCCACCGACAACGAGGTCCGACCATCCCGGCAGCGTGACGCCGACCAGTTCGGGGCGCTCGGTCACGCAGCCGGTCGCGGGCGTCAGGCCCGCACGCAGGGCCAGCAGGCCGCTCACGGCGGTCGTCGCGACAGAGCCGCGTGCGCCGATCAGCCAGAGCCCCGTGGACTCGTCCGCCATTGGTCGTCCCTCCGATCTAGTGCCGCACGGTCGCAACCGGACGGGTCGAAACCGAGCCGGTCAGAACTGGGCGATGAACCTCCACGCCTCGCCCTTGGTCCAGGTCCGGACGCCGTCCTCGCACGCGCAGCCGTCGACCGGGCCCGGTCCGTGGCCACCGTCGAACGCGGCCCACTGCACGGGGTACCCCGCACGGCACGAGTACGCCGTCGTGATGTGCGTGCGACTGCCCGCCGCCGGCTCACGCGGGCTCTGCGCGGCGCAGCCGTTGTTCGCCACGAACCGGTCGCGCAACGACCGTCCCGCCGAGATGTTCAGGACGTTGTCCGAGATGCCGTGGATGCCGAAGTACGCGATCGGCTGACTACCGCCGCTGCACCCGCTCAACTGCGCACCCGCGTAGACCACGACCGCGCGGAACACGGTGGCCCGAGCACACGCGAGCGCGTAGCTCATGCCGCCGCCGTAGCTGAAGCCCATCGCGAACCGCAGCTTCGGGTCGACGCACAGGTCGCTCTCGATCCGCTTGATCATGTCGTCGGTGAACGTGACGTCCTCACCACCGGAGTTCGCCCAGCCGTTGCCCAAACCCTGCGGGGCCACCAGGATCGCGCTGTTGCTCGACTGCTCCTGCATCCCGTAGTACGACCAGGCCGTCCCACTGGAACCACCCGACGACACGTCGTTCATCGTGCCGCCACGCCAGTGGAACCCGAAGATCAACCGGTACGGACGGGTGTTGTCGTAGCCGTCGGGCACCCTCGCCGTGGTCGGTCCACTGCTGGATCGCGGCGCCGTCCGCGGTCGACGAGTTCGGCACGTCGAGGACCTTGCCCGAGTGCCGCGACTTGACCCGGTAGTAACCGTCACCCGAGTCCAGGAACTGCCACTGCTGGTTCGCACCGTCGTTGCGACTCCACTGCGCGATGCGGCCACCGTCGTTCGTCGCCAACCCGTACACGTCCAACGCCTTGCCGCTGTTGCGGTTCACCAGCACGTACCACGCACTCGGGTCGACGGTGGCCGCCGCCGCCGGCGACGCGTTGACCGCGGTCATCGTGCCGGCCGCGAGGAGCACCGCCGCCACGACGGCCGTCACCGGTCGTCTGCGACGTGCCTGTGGGGAGGCGTGTGCCTCACCGGTGGTTGTCATCGGGCACTCCTTCGGTTCAAGGCAGGGTCCACCGCTGGTTGGTGCCGCCGTGGCAGCTCCAGATGATCAACTGGGTGCCGTCCGCGGAACTGCCGCCGTTGGCGTCCAGGCACTTGCCCGACTGCGGGTTCACCAGCGAGCCGTTGGCGCCGGCGGTCCAGTTCTGACCACCGCTGCCGTTGCACGTCCACAACCGGACCGCGGCGGCGTTGGCCGTGCCCGCCACCTCCATGCACTTGTCCAGCGCGCGCAGGGTGGTCCCGTCGACCGTCCAACGCTGGTTCGCGCCGCTGTTGCACGTCCACAACTGCACCTTGGCGCCATCGGCCGAACTGCTGCCGTTGACGTCCACGCACTTGCCGGAGGCACCCGTGATCGGCCCCGTGCGCGGAACCGGAACGGTGCCCAGCTCCTTGATGCGGATGTTCCGGAACGACACGTCGTCACCGGTGCCGTGGTTCTGGATGCCGATGTGCCCGGACACCAGCGACCGCGCCGGATCGGTGTTGGTGAAGTCGTTGACCTGCACGCCGTTGAGGAACACCCGCAGGCGCTCGCCTTCGACCAGCAGCTCGAACGTGTTCCACTCGCCGGGCGGGTTGAGCGCGGAGTCACGGGCGGTCTGGTCGGCACCCTTGAAGCCGTAGATCGCGCCGGTGGTCTTGTCCGCGGTGTCGGTGGCGTCGATCTGCACCTCGTAGCCGTTGGCCATCGCGGAGTTCGGGTCGCTGCTCGGCGGGAAGCCGACGAAGACGCCGGAGTTGTCGTCGCCCGGCAGCCGCCAGTCCAGCTTGAGCGAGTACGAGCGGTACTCGCGCGCGCTGTTCCAGAGCAGGCCCTGGCCGCCGAACGAGGTCAGCGTGGTGTCGCTGTTGGTGAACCCGCCCGGCCCGGCCTGTGACCAGCCGGTGGTGGACCCGTTGTACAGCGCGGTGTAGCCGGTCTCGGGTCGGCAGTCGGCCTTGGTCCGGTTGGCCGCGTACCGGATGCCACCGAGGATCATGGCGCGGAAACCGGCCTCGGTGTAACTGGACTGGGTGTGGCCGCTGCCGGTGTAGAAGGACCGCCCGCCCTGCACGGTCTTGCACCAGGTGTGCGGGTGGTCCGCGCCCATCGAGCCGCCGCTGTAGGTCGACTCGTCCAACGTGGCGAGGACCCTGGCGGTGGACCGGACGCTGCCGCGGAAGTTGTACCACTCGTCGGTCCTGGTCCACGCGGGGCTCAGGTGCGCGGTGGCGGCGTGCGCGCGGTTCTCCACCCGGACCGTCGCCTGCTGGATCGCCGGGTGCGAGGTGAAGTACGTGCCGACCAGCTCGCCGTAGAACGCCCAGTCGTACTCGGTGTCGGACGCCGAGTGGACGCCGACGTACCCGCCACCGCCCCGGACGTAGGACTCGAACGCGGACTGCTGCGTCGCGTTGAGCACGTCCCCGGTGGTGTTGAGGAACACCACGGCCTCGTACCGGGCCAGGTTGGTGGTGGTGAACTGGGCCGAGTCCTCGGTGGTGGTCACCGTGAAGCTGTTGGCCGCGCCCAGGTCCCGGACCAGCTGGATGCCGGCCGGGATCGAGTCGTGGCGGAATCCCGCGGTCTTGGAGAAGACCAGGACGTCGTACGGCGCGTCGGCCGCGGCTGCCGGTGGAGCGGAGTTGAGCGCGGCGACGGTCAGGGCGGCGGCGATGACGCCGAACACCCGTCGGGTGGGGGAAGTTCTCATCTCATGGCCTCCTGGGAGGAGGGCGATGTGGCGTCGTCCCCGTCGTGGGAACGACGGGGACGACGCCACATCGTCAGGGCAGGGTCCACCGCTGGTTGGTGCCGCCGTGGCAGCTCCAGATGATCAACTGCGTGCCGTCCGCGGAACTGCCGCCGTTGGCGTCCAGGCACTTGCCCGACTGCGAGTTCACCAACGAGCCGTTGGCGCCCGCGGCCCAGTTCTGACCGCCACCGCCGTTGCAGGTCCACAACCGCACCAGGCTGCCGTCGGCGGTGCCGGCCGCCTCCATGCACTTGTCCAGCGCGCGCAACGTGGTTCCGCTCATCGTCCAGCGCTGGTTCGCACCACCGTTGCAGGTCCACAGCTGGACCTTCGCACCGTCGGCCGAACTACCGCCGTTCACGTCCACGCACTTGCTCGCGACCCCGACGATCGGCCCGGTCCGCGTGCCGCCCGTCGACGTGCCGAACGTGTAGGCGTCCACGTCGAAGAGGGTGCCCGTGCCACCCGCGAACGTCAGGTACAGCGCGACGGTCCCGGATGGCACGTTGGACAAGGTGGTGGACACGTCGGTGAACGTCTCCCACCCGCCGGTCACCGGCACCGTCACCGTGCCGAGCACCGGCCCGGTGGCCGAACCGGTCCGGACGGACAGCGTGCCGCCCGAGCCGGCGGACGACACCCGCGCGGTGAACCTCGTGGTCGCGCCGAGCGCGTACGGTTCGAACGCGATCCAGTCGCCGTTCTGGATGTCGCCTACGGTGCGCCCGCCCTCGGCGGTCGCCTTGTCGTAGAGCCCGGTGCCGGACTGCGTCGAGAAGTGCTCGGCCTGGCGGTGCCGCAGCTGGAGCACGTGCTGGGTGTGCGTGGTCACCGGCGGCTGACCGTTCGCGCCGGAGTCGGTGTACTCGGCGTCGAACACCGCGAACAGGTTCGCCGCCGTGTCGTGCTCACCGTCCACCGGGATCTGCAACGTGCCCGAGCAGCCGGTCCGGGTGGTGATCGGGTGGCCGTGGCTGTCATGGCCGAGCACGTAGCTCAGCTTCACCCGCGTGCAGTCGATCGTGCCGTCCTCCGCGTCCGACGCCGTGATCGTGTACGGCACGGCGTCGCCGAAGTCGAACAGGGTGCCGTTGACCGGCGCGTCCAGCTTGACCGTCGGCGCGGTGTTCCCGACCGAGATCGACACGCTCGCGCCGCCGGTGCGGCCTCCGGTGTCGGTCACCGTGAGCGTCACCTGGTACTGGCCGTTGGCCGTGTAGGTGTGGCTGGGGTTGGCGGCCGTCGACGTCGTGCCGTCGCCGAAGTTCCACGAGTAGGTCAGCGCGCCGCCCTCGGGGTCGGAGGAACCGGCCGACGAGAAGTTCACCGTCAGCGGCGCGCTGCCGGACGTGCGGTCGGCGCCGGCGCGTGCGGTCGGTGCCTTGTTCCCGGCAGGGTTGTACTCGATGCGGTACAGCGCGGAGCTGGCGTCGCCGCTGCCCCAGCCGGTGCCGTAGTCCAGCACGTACAGGGCACCGTCGGGGCCGAAGGTGGCGTCCATGACCTGCGTGCCGCGCCAGGGGAACTCGCTGACCTGGCCCGCCGACCCGTCGGCGTTGACGTCGATGGTCTTGATCCAGCGCCGACCGAACTCGGTGGCGAACACGTGCCCGTCCAGCGAGGCCGGGAACTTGATCGACGACGGGTTGGCCGCGTCGTACCGGTACACCGGTGCGGCCATCGGGGACTCCGAGCCGCAGCCGAACGCCGCGAAGGAGCAGTTGTCGTACTTGATCCACGCCGAGCGCGCGCCCGGCAGCGTGCCCAGCCCGGTGTTGCGCGGCGAGTTGTTGGTCGGCGCGGCGCAGTTGAACCGGCCGCCGGACTGCCCGGTGGCGAAGTTGTAGTCGACGTACGCCTCGGACGTGGTGTTCGTGCCGACGCAGTAGGGCCAGCCGTAGTTGCCCGCCGAGGTGATCCGGTTGAACTCCACCAGGCCGGCAGGCCCGCGCGTGTTGCTGCTCGTGCCCGCGTCCGGCCCGTATTCACCGAGGTAGATCGCGCCGGTCGCCTTGTCCACGTTGAAGCGGAACGGGTTGCGCAGGCCCATCGCGTAGATCTCCGGCCTGGTGTTGGCCGTGCCGGGCGCGAACAGGTTGCCCGCCGGGATCGAGTACGACCCGTTGGCGTTCACCTTGATCCGCAGCACCTTGCCGCGCAGGTCGTTGGTGTTGCCGGCGCTGCGCTGCGCGTCGTAGACCGGGTTGCGGTTGGTCCGCTCGTCGATCGGGGTGTAACCGCTGGAGTCGAACGGGTTGGAGTCGTCCCCCGTCGACAGGTACAGGTTGCCGGCCGCGTCGAAGTCGATGTCGCCGCCGACGTGGCAGCAGTTGCCCCGGTCGGTCCCGACCTCCAGCACGGTGACCTGGCTCGCCATGTTGAGGGTGAAGTCGGCGTTCAGGGTGAACCGGGCCAGCCGGTTGACCCCCTTCCACGCCGAGAAGTCCGACCCGGTGGCCGGTGCGTCGCCGCCCGGCGTGGACAGCGGCGGGGCGTAGAACAGGTAGATGTACCGGTTGGTGGCGAAGCCGGGATCCACCCCGATGCCCTGCATCCCTTCCTCGTCGTGCGTGTAGACCGGCACCGAGCCGATCACGCTGGTGGCGCCCGCGGCCGTGGTGCGGCGCACCGTCCCGTTGCGGGCGGTGTGCAGCACCGAGCGGTCCGGCAGCACGGCGAGCGTCATCGGCTCACCCACTTCGCCGACGCCTCGGGCCAGCTCGACCTGCTGGAAGTCGGCCGGGTTGACCGCGTGCGCGGCGGCCGGTGACGAGGAGCCGATCACCGTCGCCACCACACCGGCGGCCACGAGGAGAGCGGCGGTCAACGCCGCCCTGACTCGGTATCTCATGGCAGGCTCACACCCTTTGATCTCAGCTGACAGGGGGCTTCGACACGATCGCGAGCGGCTTCCGGGAGCGCTCCCAGTCGTGCTCGGGGAATTCCGATGGATTTCCGGCGCAGGCTAAGTGCTAATGATCGGCTAAAGCAACGACTCCGCCGGCCGCACGGGCGGCGCGCGCGTTATGTCCTCAATGGACTGAACATCACCGGGGCTCGACCGGCCGAGCGACCGCGACCGGGCGGGTGCGCCGGTCGGAACACGGCACCCGTTGCACCACAGCGTGGTCGTCGCATCGAAGAGCCCCCTCGTCACGTCATCGTCGACGGGCGCGGCCGGGCCACCCGCCTGGAACCGCGGGCCTCCCCGGAGCTGTCCCCGCACCGTAGCCACCGACGAGTCGGGGCGTCAACGTTCTGCGTTGCTAAAATTGTTAGCGCTAACGAGCGATGGCCATTCGGCAAGGTCAGCAGGCGGGGCCAGCTCGTGTTATCGCTAACACCGATCGGCCGGATGGCATTGACGGCGCCGTTCGCCGCCGGCTACGTTGCCCCGAGGGCTTCGGTCGAGCCGTGGACCTCGCGACCCGATCCGGCGGTCCACCGGCCACTGAGGACAGTCGTGTCCCGCTCCCGGTCCAGCACCGTCCACTCTGGAGGGTCCAGCATGTCGGATTTGCCACGCAGGCGCCTGATGAAGTTCGGCGCGGCGAGCGCCGGAGCCCTGATGATGCCGGGCGGGTGGACGGCGGTGGCCCGTGCCGGGTCGACCGCGCCGCCCGAAGTGCAGGCGGTCGACGACCTCGCGCTGTGGTACGACGAGCAGGCCGGCACGGAGTGGCTGCGCGCGCTGCCCGTCGGCAACGGCCGGCTCGGCGCCATGGTCTTCGGCAACGTCGACACGGAGCGGTTGCAGCTCAACGAGGACACGGTCTGGGCGGGCGGGCCGCACGACTACACCAACCCGCAGGGCGCGAGCGCCCTGGCGGAGATCAGGCGACTGGTGTTCGCGAACCGGTGGACCGAGGCGCAGGCGCTCATCGACCGGACGATGCTCGGCAGCCCGGCCGCGCAGCTGGCCTACCAGACCGTGGGCGACCTCAGGCTCACGTTCCCCACCGCGAGCGGGCTGTCCGGTTACCAGCGGTGGCTCGACCTGACCACCGCCACGACCGCGGTGACCTACGTGGCGAACAACGTCCGGTACCAGCGCGAGGTGATCGCCAGCGCGCCGGACCAGGTCATCGCCGTGCGCCTGACGGCCGAGACGCCCGGGTCGATCTCGTTCACCGCCTCGTTCAGCACACCGCAGCGGGCGACGGCGTCGAGCCCCGACGGCACGACGATCGGGTTGGACGGCCGGTCCGGTGACCACCGGGGCATCACCGGCGCCGTCCGGTTCCTCGTGCTGGCCAAGGCGATCGCCGAGGGCGGCAGCACCAGCAGCTCCGGCGGCACGCTGCGGGTGTCCAACGCCACCAGCGTGACGCTGCTGATCTCGATCGGCACCAGCTACGTCGACTACCGGAACGTGGCCGGCGACTACCAGGGCATCGCCCGCGGTCGCCTGAACGGCGCGCAGGGCACGGCGTACGACGTGCTGCGCAGCCGGCACGTGGCGGACTACCGGCAGCTGTTCGGGCGGGCCACGATCGACCTCGGCCGCACCGCGGCGGCGGACCAGCCGACCGACGTCCGGATCGCCCAGCACGGCAGCACCGTCGACCCCCAGTTCTCCGCGCTGCTCTTCCAGTACGGCCGGTACCTGCTGATCTCGTCGTCGCGGCCGGGCACCCAGCCCGCCAACCTCCAGGGCATCTGGAACGACCAGCTGACCCCGGCGTGGGACTCGAAGTACACCATCAACGCCAACCTGCCGATGAACTACTGGCCGACCGACTCGACCAACCTCGCCGAGTGCTACGAGCCGGTGTTCCGCATGATCAACGACCTCACCGCGACCGGCGCCCGCACCGCGAGGGCCCAGTACGGGGCCGGTGGCTGGGTCACCCACCACAACACCGACGGGTGGCGCGGCTCCTCGGTGGTCGACGGCGCGCTCTGGGGCATGTGGCAGACCGGTGGCGCGTGGCTCGCCACCATGGTCTGGGACCACTACCTGTTCACCGGCGACGTCGAGTTCCTGCGGACCTACTACCCCGCGGTGAAGGGCGCCGTCCAGTTCTTCCTCGACACCCTGGTGGAGGAACCGACGCTGAAGTGGCTGGTCACCAACCCGTCGAACTCGCCGGAGCTGCCCCACCACGCGAACGCCAGCGTGTGCGCCGGTCCCACGATGGACATGCAGATCCTGCGCGACCTGTTCGACGGCTGCGCCCGCGCCTCGGAGGTGCTGGGCGTGGACGCCGACTTCAGGTCGCGGGTCCGCTCGACGAGCCAGCGGCTCGCACCGACGCGGGTCGGCTCCCGGGGCAACGTCATGGAGTGGCTGTACGACTGGGTCGAGACCGAGCCGAACCACCGGCACGTCTCGCACCTGTACGGCCTGCACCCGAGCAACCAGATCACCAAGCGGGGCACGCCCCAGCTGTTCGAGGCCGCCCGCCGCACCCTCCAGCTGCGCGGCGACGCCGGCACCGGTTGGTCACTCGCGTGGAAGATCAACTACTGGGCGCGGATGGAGGAGGGCGGCCGGGCGCACGACCTGATCCGCTCACTGGTGACGCCGGACCGGCTCGCGCCGAACATGTTCGACCTGCACCCGCCGTTCCAGATCGACGGCAACTTCGGCGCGACGTCCGGCATCGCCGAGATGCTGCTGCACAGCCACAACGGCGAGCTGCACCTGCTGCCCGCGCTGCCGCCCGCCTGGCCGGCCGGCAAGGTCGACGGCCTGCGCGGCCGGGGTGGTTACACGGTGGGCGCCACGTGGAGCGGCGGTGTGGCCAGGGAGCTCACCGTCAAGCCCGACCGCGACGGCGCCGTCAAGGTCCGCAGCCGGGCGTTCACCGGCACCTACGCGCTGCAGGACGTGACCAGTGGCGCCGCGGTCCAGCCGGAGCGGCTGGAGTCCGACCTGATCCGGTTCACCGGGCAGGCGGGCCACACCTACCGGGTGACCGCCCAGGGGCAACCGGCGCTGGTCGAGCCCGGCGTGAACTACCACCTCGTCGCGCAGCACAGCGGCAAGCGGGCCGACGTCAACGGAGCCTCGACCGCCGCCGGCGCCACGCTGGTCCAGTGGCCGGCCACCAGCGGCCTCAACCAGCAGTTCGACTTCCTGCCCTCGGGCGACCACTACCGCATCCGGGCCCGGCACAGCGGGCTGGTGCTCCAGGCCGGCAGCGGCAGCGGCACCGACATCACCCAGCAGCGCGATGCGGGCACGTCGAACCAGCTGTGGCGGCTGGTCGACCACGGCGGCGGTGTGGTCAGCGTGGTCAACCAGCAGAGCGGCCTCGCGATGGACGTGTGGTCCGCCTCGACGGCCGATGGCGCCCGCATCTCGCAGTGGTCGCTCACCGGCAACACCAACCAGCGCTTCCTGCTCCAGCGCGCCTGACCGTCGCTGTTCCTGGCCGGGCCGCAGTCCACCTTCACCGACAAGACATAGGATCAATCCGCCGGATCACGGTGGCGACACGCGAGTCGTAGGACGGCTCGTGTGAGACCAACAGCAAGGCCCAGTAGGCAATACGCGGTGTCGGACGTCGCCGAGCGCATGACCCACCCTTCCGATGAGGTGGGATGTATTGCTAACCTTCGCCGCGCTCGTGCGGCGTCCGACCTCGACCGCGTTGCTCGTGGCCGGCCGCCACCCCGCCGAACCCAGTGCGGCCGACGACCTGCCGTGGAGACCATATGACCCGGATCGACGCCCACCACCACCTCTGGCGGCTCCTGCCGGGCACGCCGACCCGGACGGGGCCGAGCCGTCGCGCCCACGACTGGCTGAACGGAGCGGACCTCACCCCGATCCGCCGCGACTTCACCCTCGACGACCTGTCGTCCGTCGCCGCGGTGGCGGAGATCGACCGGACGGTCCTGGTCCAGGTCGTCCCCGACGTCGAGGAGACGGCGGAGTTCCTGGCCCTGGCGGCCGACGAGGGCGCAGGGCTGGTGGCGGGTGTCGTCGGGTGGGTCGACCTCACCGACCCGGGCATCGGTGACGTGCTGGCCGACCTGCGCGCCGGTCCCGGCGGCGACCTCCTCGTCGGCGTGCGGCACCTCGTGCAGGGAGAGCCGGACCCGCGTTGGCTGGCCCGGCCCGACGTCCGGCGCGGGCTGCGCGCGGTCGCCGAGGCGGGCCTGGCCTACGACCTGCTCACCCTCGTGCACCAGTTGCCGGCGGCGATCGAGACCGTCCGCGCGCTGCCCGGGGCGACGTTCGTGCTGGACCACCTGTCGAAGCCCCCGATCGCCTCCGGCGACCTCGAACCGTGGGCGTCCCACCTCCGCGAACTCGCCGCCGAGCCGAACGTCACCTGCAAGTTGTCGGGCATGGTCACCGAGGCGGACCCGGTCGGGTGGACGGTGGCGGACCTGCGCCCGTACGCCGACGTGGCGCTGGACGCGTTCGGCCCGTCCCGGGTGATGTTCGGCTCCGACTGGCCGGTCTGCCTGCTCGCGGGCTCCTACGAGGAGGTCGTCGCGGCGGCCGAGGGCCTGACCGCCGGGCTGACCCCCGCCGAGCGCGACGAGGTGTTCGGCAGCACGGCCGCGCGCGTCTACCGACTGCCGGGGGAACGACTGTGAAGGTGCGTCTCGCCTACGGGGACACCGGGCTCGACATCCACCTCGACCCGGCGGCCACCACCGTGGTCGAACCCGTGCACCACGACGCCGCGGCGGATCAGGTCGACGTCCTGCGCGCGGCGCTGCGCTCCCCCGTCGCCGGACCTCCGTTGCGCGACCGCGTGCGCCCCGGCCAGACGGTGGCGATCTCGGCGTGCGACGGCACCCGGCCGCAACCGCGGCAGCTGATGATCCCCGCCGTCCTCGCGGAGCTCGACGGGATCGTGCGCCTCGAAGACGTGGTGGTCCTGGTGGCCACCGGGACGCACCGCGGCAACGACGAGGACGAGCTGCGACGGATGTTCGGCGACGAAGTCGTGGACTCCGTGCGGATCGTCAACCACGACGCGCGGGACCGCGACCGGTTGACGTGGGTCGGCACGCACGGCAACGGCGTGCCGGTGTGGCTGAACCGCGAGTGGGTGGACGCGGACGTCCGCATCACCACGGGCTTCGTGGAACCGCACTTCTTCGCGGGCTTCTCCGGCGGCCCGAAGATGGTCGCGCCGGGGCTCGCCGCGCTGGAGACCGTGCTGGTGCTGCACGACGCGGCCCGGATCGGTGATCCGCGCGCCACCTGGGGCATCACCCGCGGCAACCCCGTCCACGACGACGTCCGGGCGATCGCCGCGGCCACCGGGACCACCTTCTCGCTGGACGTGGTGCTGAACCGGGACAAGGAGGTCGTGGCGGCGTTCGGCGGCGACCTGCTGCCGATGCACGCCGCCGCGACCGCCGTGGCGAAGCGGATGGCGATGCGGCCCGTCGACGCGCCGTTCGACGTGGTCGTGACCACGAACTCCGGCTTCCCGCTGGACCAGAACCTCTACCAGGCCGTCAAGGGGATGTCCGCGGCGCACCAGGTCGTCCGGCCCGGCGGCACGATCGTGTGCGCGGCGGAGTGCCGGGACGGCTTCCCCGACCACGGCTCCTACCGCCGGGTGCTTGCCTCCGCCCCGTCGCCCAAGGCGCTGTTCGAGGACATCAGCGCGCGCGTCGACACCGTTCCGGACCAGTGGCAGGTGCAGATCCAGGCCCGCATCCAGTCCACCTGCCGGGTCGTCATGCACACCTCGTTCCTGAGCGACGCCGACCTCGCCGCGGCCCACCTCGAGCAGACCGACGACATCTCGGCCACCGTCGCCCGTGCGCTCGCCGACGCCGGTCCCGGAGCGCGCGTGTGCGTCCTCCCGGAAGGTCCCCAGACCATCCCCTACTTGGCGGGCGGTGCGCGGTGACCGGCGCGCTCGCCCCGGAACGGGAGGCCACTCGGGCGAAATGAGCATGCTTATCCGCACCCCGTCGCCCGCGGATCGTTAGCGCCGAGTACGATCCACCCTGACGTGCAGTGCCGGGCACCGCGACGCAAGCGCGCCGCCGGTCGCCTGGCCGGATGTAGGCTGGGTGGACAACGGTGAGCCGTCATACTCTTCTGGCGAACCGTCATTAAGGAGCGGCGTTGACGGATCGCGCACTTGTGCCGGGCGACCCGACCGGGGAACCGGGCACCACCCCCGCGCCCGGTCCGTACCGACCGGGCTACGAGCTCGTCTCCGAGCAGATCCTCCAGCTGATCGCCGAGCTGGGGTTGCAGCCGGGCGACCGGATGCCGACCGAGAACGAGCTGGCCGCGCGGATGGGCACCAGCCGCACGGTCGTGCGGGAAGCCGTCAAGATCCTCTCCGCGATCGGTCGGGTGCGCGCGCACAAGGGCCGAGGGCTTTACGTGGCGGACGACGAGGGCATGCTCGGCTCCTCCCGGTGGGGCGGCTTCTTCCTGCCCACCAACCTCGACCACGTCTACATGCTCTTCGAGTTCCGCCGCGTGCAGGAAACCGCGGCCAGCCGCCTGGCCGCGACCCACGCCACCCCCGCCGAGCTGCGCGCCATCGGCGCCGCCGCGGACACCTGCCGGCAGGGCCACGTGACCGGTCAGGCCGTGCTGTTCGAACGCGGCGACGAGGACTTCCACCTCGCCGTCGCCGAGGCGTCCCACAACCAGTTCCTCGTGGCCGCCGTGCGTGAAGCCCGCCGCCTGCAACGGCAGTCCAGCACCATCGGGCTGCACGGCACCGTCGGCGGACACGCGGCCGAGGCCGTCGAGGAGCACCTCGCGATCTACCAGGCGATCCGCGACGGCGACGTCGAAGCCGCCGCCACCGCCGCCGCCGTCCACATCGACAACACCCTGCAGGACTACCGCCGCGAGATCCAGCGCCGCCTCTTCGGCTGACGCACCGGCACCCTCGACTGATCGACCAGGGGCACCCCTCGTCCATGACGGTGGGGTGCCCTTGGTGTCTGGACTCGTTCGGCGGATGTGTGCTACAAATCGCCTCGAACGTACGAGTACATGTATGACATCCAGCACCCGGGCAATGACGCACCGAGGGAGCGCTCATGTCTGCTCGTCGACGGGTTCGATCATCGTCCGCTGACGGTGGACGAGTCCGCCTCCCCCGGTGAAGCCCCCTGAGCCCCACCGCGGTCGACAGCCCGTGGTGCGATCGAGCGGACTGGAATCCGAATCCGAGCCGGCGCGGTGCCGTGCACCGCGCCGGCTCGACCCTCGTCCGCCGGGGTGCCGCCGCACTCGTACGTCGACCACCGGTTCCGGTGACCGCCGCCGGACACCGACGCCCTTCCCGCACACCGCCGCCGCGTAATCCCTTCAGTCGCCTTCAAGTGCCCCAGAGGAGTGGCCATGCGACACAGATTCGCGCGCCTGCTGTCGATCATAGGTAGCGCGTTGGTGATGACGGGGCTGGCCACCGCGCCGGCGCCCGCGCACCCCGAAGGCTTCCACGTCCTGCTGTTCAGCAAGACCGCCGCCGGGGCTTACCGACACGACTCGATCCCCGCCGGGATCACCATGTTCGAGCAGCTCGCCGCCCAGAACACGTGGGAGCTGACCAAGAGCGAGGACTCGTCGGTCTTCAACGACGCGGCCCTGGCCACGTTCGACGTGGTCGTCATGCTCCAGACCTCCGGCATGGTGTGGGACAACGACTCCCAGCGCGCCGCGGCGCAGAAGTACATGCGCGCCGGCGGCGGCTTCGTCGCGATCCACAACGCGACGGACATGAACGTCGAGCAGCAGTTCCCGTGGTGGGACCAGATGCTCGGCGCGACCATGACGCAGCACTCGGCCACGGTGTCCGGCACCGCCAAGGTCGCCGACCGCAAGCACCCGTCCGGCGCGGCGCTGCCGGACCGGTGGACGCGCACCGAGGAGTGGTACAACTTCACCCGCTCGGTCCGCGGCAACGCCCACGTGCTGGTGACCGCCGACGAGACGACGTACGACCCGGGTTCGAGCCGGATGGGTTACGACCACCCGATCTCGTGGTGCCGCAACTTCGAGGGCGGCCGGCTGTGGACGACCGCCATGGGCCACCAGGCGTCCAGCTACTCCGAATCGCTGTTCCGCGAGCACGTCAAGGGCGGCGTGGAGTCGGCCGGCGGCAAGGTCCAGGCCGACTGCGGTCCCACCTCGTGGGGCAGCTTCGAGAAGGTGACGCTGGACGACAACACCGTCGGGCCGGCGGAGCTGGACGTCGCCAAGGACGGCCGCGTGTTCTACGCGGAGTACGGCGGCAAGGTGAAGGTCTACCGGCCGGACGCCCGCACCACGGTCACGGCGGCCACTCTCAGCGTCTACACCGGCGGTGAGGACGGCCTGACCGGGCTCGCACTCGACCCGAACTTCGCCACCACCAAGTGGATCTACCTGATGTACTCGCCCGCGGGCGGTGGCGAGGACATCGCCCGGGTGTCACGGTTCACCGTGAACGGCGACACGCTGGACATGTCCAGCGAGCGGATCCTGATGAAGGTGCCGTCGTCACGGCAGGCGCCGGAACCGGGCCACACCGGCGGCTACATCGCGTTCGGGCCGAACGGCAACCTCTACATCGGCACCGGTGACGACGTCCAGCCGCACCGCTCCGACGGCTACGCGCCGATCGACGAGCGGCCGGGCTGGTCGAGCAACGACGTGCAGGCCACCGCGGCCAACACGAACGACCTGCGGGGCAAGATCCTGCGCATCCACCCGGAGACCAACGGGACCTACACCATCCCGTCGGGCAACATGTTCGCGCCGGGCACCGCCAGGACGAAGCCCGAGATCTACGCGATGGGCTTCCGCAACCCGTTCCGGTTCTCGGTGCACCCGACCACGGGTGCGATCTACGCGGCCGACTACGGCCCGGACGCCGCCAACGACAACGCGAACCGCGGACCCGGCGGTACCGTCGAGTGGAACGTCATCACGTCGCCCGGCTTCTACGGCTGGCCGTACTGCATCGGCGACAACATCCCGTTCAACGACTACAACTTCGCCACGGGTCAGTCGGGCGCGAAGTTCGACTGCGCCCGGCCGGTGAACAACTCGCCCAACAACACCGGCCTGACCGAGCTGCCCGCCGCGCGCAAGGCCGAGGTCTGGTACGGCAACGGCGCGAACGGGAACAAGTTCCCGGAGATGGGCAGCCCTTCGGGCGGCGAGGCGCCGGGCGCGTTCCCGATCTACCAGTACGACGCGAACAACCCGTCGCAGACCAAGTTCCCGTCGTACTTCGACCAGACCCCGTTCTTCGGCGACTGGTCGCGCAACCGGATGTGGGAGTTCCGGGTCGGCCAGGACGGCAAGCTGTTGAAGATCAACGACTTCCTGTCGAACCTGAGCTTCAAGTCGCCGCTGGACATGAAGTTCGGCCCGGACGGAGCGATGTACCTGCTCGAATGGGGCTCCGGCTACGGTCGGGACAACCCCGACTCCGGGCTCTACCGCATCGACTACAAGAGCGGTGACCGCAGTCCGACCGCGACCGCGACGGCGACGCCCACCTCTGGTTCCTCACCGCTGACGGTGCGGTTCTCCAGCGCCGGCTCCGGTGACCCCGAAGGCGGCCCGGTGACCTACCGGTGGGAGTTCGGCGACGGCGGCACGTCCACCGAGGCCAACCCGTCGCACACCTACACCGCCAAGGGCCAGTTCAACGCCAAGCTCACCGTCACCGACGCCGGCGGGAAGTCCGGCGTCGGCAGCGTGGTCGTGACCTCGGGCAACACCGCGCCGACGGTCAACCTGAGCATCCCGGACGGCGGCATGTTCGGCTGGGGCGACTCGATCCCGTACACGGTCGCGGTCACCGACCCCGAGGACGGCACGGTCGACTGCGGCAGGGTGACCACCACCCCGGCGCTGGGACACGACCAGCACGGGCACGACCTCTCGCCGATCCCCGGCTGCACGGGCACCTTGAAGGCCGAGACCGACAGCGCGCACGCCAACCTGAACTCGTTCTGGGTGGCGGCGAGCCGGTACACCGACAACGGCACGACGGGCGTGCCCGCACTTGAGGGCAGCCGGAAGGTCCTGCTGCAACCCAAGCGCAAGCAGGCCGAGTACTTCACCGGCTCCTCCGGCGTGCGGGTCGTGTCGCAGTCCGGGGCCGAGTCCGGTGGTCGGGTCGGCGACATCGGCACCAACGACTGGATCTCGTTCAAGCCGTACAACTTCACCGGCATCAACCAGGTGTCCGTCCGGCTGTCCTCGCCGAGCGGTGGCGGATCGGTCGAGTTCCGCGCCGGGTCGCCGACGGGGGCGTTGATCGCCACGGTCCAGGTGCCGAGCACCGGCGGCTGGGACAACTACGTGAGCACGTCCGCGGTGAACGTCACCGATCCCGGTGGCACCACGGAGTTGTTCATGGTGTTCAGGACCGGCACCAGCTCCTTCGACGTCGACTCGATGACGTTCACGGGGGCCGGGGTCGGCACACCGGGCACCGGCGGTGGGACCGGCCGCATCGTCGGCGTCGGCGGCAAGTGCGTCGACGTCAACGGCAACAGCAGCACCGACGGGGCCAAGGTCCAGCTGTGGACCTGCAACGGCGGCGCCAACCAGACGTGGACGCGCACCGGGCAGACCTTCCAGGCCCTGGGCAAGTGCCTCAACGTCAACGGCGGCAGCACCGCCGACGGCGCCCTGGTGCAGCTGTGGAGCTGCAACGGCTCGGCCGCCCAGAACTGGTCGGCCCAGTCGGACGGCACGCTCCGCAACGGCTCCAAGTGCCTGGACGCCAACGGCGGCAGCTCCGCCGACGGCACCCAGCTGATCATCTGGACCTGCAACGGCGGCACCAACCAGCGGTGGACGCTGCCCTGAGCGGGCGGTCCGCGGCTCCGGCACGCGCCGGGGCCGCGGACCCTCCGCCGCCAGGTCTCCTCCCCAGAGCACGGCAAGGAGAACGGTCATGGGCAAGACCACGTCGGCGGGGCGGGCCCGGCCCCGGAAGTCCCTCAGCCGGCCCGCCGGGCCACGATCCCGCTGGGGCTCGGCCACCGCCCTGGTCACCACGTTCGCGCTCGGGTTCGCCGTCGCGTTCGTGTCCGGTTCGTGGACGTCGGGGCCGGACGCGACGGAACAGCGGATCGCCGAGTTGCAACAGGCCGAGGCGAAGCGGGACGTCGAGCAGGTCGGGACGTTGATCGAGCTGGCCAGGGGTGGCAGGGAACGCCTGACACCGGTGTTGCAGGCGATGGCCGCGGCGTCTCCCCCGCAAGGCACGGGGACGCCGGCCGCGCCCACGATCGACGAGGTGCGCGGCTGGCGCGACGTGGTGTCCGCGGAGGTGCAGCGGTACGCGGAGACACCGTCGGCGGGCAACGGGGTGAACGTCGCCCGCACCGGGATGCGGACCGCCGTCGAGCAACTCGCGGCGGCGGTCGACGGTTTCGCCGCCGCGGTCACCGCTCCCGAGCCACTGGCGGGCGAACTGCTCACCCTGGCCGGCGCGCAGCGCACGCTGGCGCTGCGCGCCTGGTCGGTCGCCGCGCTCCAGCTGGACGTGATCAGCATCGACGCGGGCAAGGGGCACGTGCACGTCTACCTGCCCTCCGGCCCGGACTCCGGCGCGATCCCGGCCGACACGGCGCCGGAAGGCAGCGGGTGACCGCCCACCCGACCCACTAGCGAGCCACACCACACAGGACGGAAGCACACACGTGTCAAGAGAAAACCGCTTTCACCGGCGTTGGCCATCGATCGCCGCCGCCGCAGTGCTCCTGCTGACCGGTGCCGATGTCGCCGGCGCGGAGCCCGCGACCGCACCCGCACCCGCCGCGTCCGCACCCGCTGCGTCCGCCGTCGGGGTCAACGCCGCCACCCCGGGATGCGGCAAGGCACCCACCCTGCGCAGCGGCACGCACACGATCCAGAGCGGCGGCAAGACCCGCAGCTTCATCCTGAGCGTCCCCGACAACTACGACAACACCTACCAGCACCGACTGGTCTTCGGGTTCCACTGGTTGGGCGGCACCATGGACCAGGTCGCCTCGGGCGGGAGCGACGGCGACGTCTACGCCCACTACGGGCTGCGGCGGCTGGCGAACAACACCGCGATCTTCGTCGCGCCCCAGGGCCTCAACAACGGCTGGGGCAACTCCGGCGGCGAGGACGTCACCTTCGTCGACGCCATGATCAAGCGGATCGAGGACGACCTCTGCGTCGACACGGCGCAGCGGTTCGCCCTCGGCTTCAGCTACGGCGGCGCGATGAGCTTCTCGCTCGCGTGCTCACGGCCGACCGCCTTCCGCGCGGTCGCGGCCATCGCGGCGCCCGGCGCGATCAGCGGGTGCAGCGACGGCACCCAGCCGGTCGCCTTCATGGGCATCCACGGCATCTCGGACAACATCGGCGCGGGACGAGGTCTGCGCGACCGGTTCGTCCGGAACAACGGCTGCACGGCCCAGAACCCGCCGGAGCCGGCCCGGGGCAGCCTCACCCACATCAGCACCGCCTACTCGGGGTGCCGGACGGGGTACCCGGTCGTCTGGGCCGCGTTCGACGGCGGTCACCAGCAGGGCCCGGTCGACGGGTGCGCGGGTTGCGAGAGCGGCGCCCGGAGCTGGGTCAAGAACGAGGTGTGGAAGTTCTTCACCGGTGAGCAGCCCCCGGCCCCGACCACGTTCCGGTTGCGCGGCGAGGCCGCCGGCCGGTGCCTGGACGTCAACGGCGCGAACTCGGCCAACGGCACGCCGATGATCATCTGGGACTGCAACAGCGGCGCCAACCAGCAGTTCACCCAGAACGGCAAGGCGTTGCAGGTGATGGGCAAGTGCCTGGACATGCCGGCCAACGCCGCCGCGGGCACCCAGGTGCGGATCTGGGACTGCCAGGGCGGCACGAACCAGCAGTGGAACCTCAACACCAACGGCACCATCAGCAACGCCCAGAACGGGCTGTGCCTCGACATCAACGGCGCCGGCACCGCCAACGGCACCAGGGTGATCGTGTGGAACTGCCACACCGGCGCCAACCAGCGCTGGGCCAAGGCCTAGGTGCGGGTAGAGGCGGCCCGCAGGGTGCGGGCCGCCTCTACCGGTCGGTCGTCGACAGCTCAGCCGGCGGCCGGCCGGTCGGAGGTGAGGCGGAACGCCGCGAGCACGAAGTCACCGCACAGGGTCAGCCGCAGGTCGTGGACCCCGTCCAACCGCTCCGGGAACCGGGTCGCGGCGGTCGTCCACTCGTAGCGGTCACCCGTCACCTGCACGTCGACCACGCCGAGCAACCGGTCGGCCAGGTGGAACTCCAGTCGTGCCTGCCCGGGACCACCGGCCCGCGCCACCTCGACCTCGACGCCGACGGCGCCGGCCAGGTCTGCGGCGCGGAACAGCAGCGTCGCGGGTCGCGCCGGGTCCGCCGGTGCGACCGCGTCACCGGCGGCACGGGTCGCGTCGACGAGCACGACGTCCGAGTAGTCGTCGAAGTCGACGGCGCGGGTGTCCCGGTCGACGAGGGCGCGCGGCGCGGGGCTCTCGCCGGTGACCGTGAGCGGTGCGACGAGGACGTGGTCCTCGGCGGAACGGGCGACGACGATCTCGTAGTCGCCCGGGTCGACCGTGAACGCACCGCGGGCGACGTCCCAGTGGGCGAGCCGTTCGACGGGCAGCCGGAAGGTCAGCTCCTCGGTCTCCCCCGCGCCGATGCGGACCTTGCGGAAGTCGACGAGGTGCAGCCGGGGCGCGTCGTAGCGGGCGTCCAACGCCCGCGCGTACACCTGGACCACCTCGCTGCCGGACCGCGCGCCCGTGTTCGCCACCGCCACCGAGACGTCGAGCGATCCGTCCTGCGGCACGACCGACGACGACAACCGCAGGTCGCTGTGGGCGAAGTCGGTGTAGGACAGGCCGTGGCCGAACGGGTACAGCGGGGCGGTCCGGTGGTACTGGTAGGTCCACCCCGCCTTGATGACGTCGTAGTCGAGCGGGTGGGGCAGGTCGTCGTCGCCCCGGTACCAGGTCTGCGGCAGCCGTCCCGCCGGCTCGGCGTCGCCGAGCAGCACGGCGGCGAGCGCGTGGCCCGTCTCCTGCCCTCCGTGGGAGGTCCACACCACGGCGGGCAGGTGCTCGTCGGCCCAGTCCAGGGCGTAGGGGTAGCTGCTCATCACCACCAGGACGGTGGCCGGCCGGACCTCGGCGACCGCGCGGAGCAGTGCCGCCTGCGTCCGGGGCAGCGCGGTGCCGGTGCGGTCCTGCGTTTCGCGGCCGTTGATGAGCGGGTGGTTGCCGAGGACGACGACCGCGAGGTCGGCGGCGGCAGCGGCGGCACGGGCCTCCGCCGCGCCGTCGCGCACCAGCTCCCGCGACCAGCGCTCGGCGGCCTCGGGCGTCGCGGCCGTGACGCCGACCTTGCCGTCTACCGGGTCGACCGCGGCGTAACGGCCGGTGAGGACGTTGCGCAGCAGCACCGCGTCGCCGTCGTCCGCGACGGGCTCCAGCCGGAACGTCTCGTGCACGTCCCAGCTCTTGATCCGCTCCTCGTCCGCGACCAGCGAGCCGTCCTTGGCGCTGAGGTGGCGACCGGTGTCGGCCGACCGCAGGGTCACCACGTCGTCGCCCCACTCGGTGACGTCGAACGCGGTGTCACCGAGCAACCGGCCGGTCCTGCGGGACCGCAGCGCGATCCGGTCGTCACCCGACACGCGGACCACACCGCCGACCGCCTCCTCGAGGCCGGCGGCGACGGTGACCTGGTAGGGCAGCGTGCCGCTGTACCAGTCCTCGTGCAGCACGTCGCCGAGCGGGCCGATGACCGCGACGCGGGGCGCCGACGCCTTGTCGAGCGGCAGCAGCCCGTCGTTCTTCAGCAGCACCACGGACTCGGTGGCCGCACGCGCGGCGAGCACCCGGTGGTCCGCGTGGTCGATCACGTCGGGACCGATCGCGGCGTACGGGTCGAGGTCCGGGTCGAACTCGCCGAGGCGGAACCGCAGCGCCAGCTGCCGGCGCACCGCGCGGTCGACGTCGGCCTCGTCGATCAGGCCGCGCTTCAGCGCCTCGCGCAGCCGCCCGACCGGCGTGGCGCTGTCCAGGCCGTGGTCGGTGAAGCTGTCGATGCCCGCCTTGAGCGCGGCGGCGTGTGACTCGGCGTGGTCGTCGAAGTAGTGCTCCGGGTCGACCAGGTTGGACGGCGCTTCCGCGTCGCTGACCACGAACAGCTCGTGCCCGGTGGGTTCGGCCCAGCGGCGCAGCTCGTCCTCGATCAGCGGGCTGACGTGGCACGGGCGACCGTTGACCAGGTTGTAGGCGGCCATGGCGCCGGTCGCCGCGCCGGACGCCACCACGGGCCGGAACGCCGCCAGGTCGTACTCGTGCAGCACGCGGGGACGCACACCGGACGAGGTCGTGCAGCGGTCGTCCTCGTTGTTGTAGGCCAGGAAGTGCTTGAGCACGGGGGCCGTGCGCAGGAACCTCGGGTCGTCGCCCGCCATGCCGCGGCAGAACGCCTCCGCCAGCCGCGCGGTGTGCACCGGGTCCTCGGAGTAGCCCTCCTCGTTGCGCCCCCAGCGCGGGTCGCGCAGCAGGTTCACCACCGGCGCCCACGCCTGGAGGCTCGTCGGTGCGTCGCCGTCGGCCGGTGGGCGGTGCCCGTGGAACGCGCGCAGCTCGACCGAGGTCGCCTCCGCGACGCGGCGGACCAGGTCCTCGTCCCAGGTCGCGCCCAGGCCCACTGCCTGCGGGAACGCCGTCGCGACACCGAGCCACGCCACACCGTGCAACGCCTCGGCGCCGGTGCGGAAGGGGCCGACGCCCAGCCGCGGCACGGCCGGTGCGTGCTGGTGCAGCATCGCGATCCGCTCGTCGAGCGTCAGCCGGCCGAGCAGATCATCGACGCGCTTGCGCACGTCCAGCTCGGAGTCGTGAAACGGCAGCCGCTCGGTGGCGGGCAGGGAAGAGGAACTCACGCGGCACAACCCCTTGAGTCAGATCAGGTGAAGCGCTTCAACGCTGTCACGTGCATCGGAGCACTGTCAATCGTGCCGAGCAGCCTCCAATCCAGCCTCGAAACTGCCTCTTGCCGTGCGCCATGTCACATGATTAGTCTCCGGCATCATCTAAGCGCTTCGACAGTCCGCTTCAACGACGAAGGGTGGGCCCTGTCATGGGGATCGAGCTGAATCGCAGGAGGTTCCTGAGCGTCACGGCTTCGGTCGCGGGACTCGCGGCCACGGGCGGCCTGTTGTCCGCCTGCGGCGGTGGCGCACAGCAGAAGACCGGCGCGAACAGCGATGCCCTCAGGTCCGCGCTGCCGAGCTACGTGCCGAGCACCTCGATCAAGCCGGACATCGCCTCCGTCGCCGGTGGACCGGACGTCCTGACCGATCCCGGCTTCCTCACCTACCCGTCGAACCCGGTGACCACCGTGTCCGGAGTTCCGGGCAAGGGCGGCAAGTACACGACCGTCACGCCGCTGTGGGGCACGATCCCGCCCGCCGACAACTCGTTCTACCAGGCCATGAACGAGGCGCTGGGCGTCACGCTGGAGATGAAGCCGGCCGACGGCAACAACTACGCGACGATCATCCCCACCATGACCGCCGCCAAGCGGCTGCCCGACTGGATCCAGCTGCCGAGCTGGTGGAACGCCAACTTCAACGTCGGCGAACTGGCCGGGTCGCAGCTCGCGGACCTGACGCCCTACCTGTCCGGCGACAAGGTCAAGAAGTACCCCAACCTCGCGGCCATCCCCACGGGCGCCTGGCAGGCGGGCGCCTGGGGCGACAAGATCTACGGCATCCCGTCGTTCTCCAGCGGGTTCGTGATCTCCGGCGGCACGAGCTTCCGCCGCGACGTCCTCGAGGCCAGGGGCATCAGCTCGGACCAGGTGAAGTCCGCCGCCGACCTGATGAACCTGGGCAAGGAGCTGACCGACGCCAAGGCCGGGGTGTGGGCCTTCGACGACGTGTGGACCTACCTGTTCCCGGCCTGGGGCGTGCCCCTCAAGTGGACGGTGAAGGACGACAAGCTGGTCCACAAGTACGACATGCCGGAGCTGCTGGACGCCCTGGAGTGGCACTACCAGCTCGCGACTGCGGGCTACGTGCACCCGGACGCGCTGGCCGGCAACAACGCCGACGGCAACGTGCGCTTCTACTCCGGGAAGGTGCTGATCGCGGGCGGCGGCTCCGGCGGGTGGAACGCCTCCGACCACCAGTCCGGCACGGCCGCCAACCCGAACTTCCGGCGGGACTCCTTCGACTTCTTCACCGCGGACGGCAAGGGCGAGCCGCGGATCGAGGTCGGTTCCTCGGCCCGCATCCTCAGCTACCTCAACAGCAACCTGAAGCCGGAGCAGATCGAGGAGTTGCTGGCGGTGGCCGACTACCTGGCCGCGCCGTACGGCTCGGCGGAGTACACGCTGATCAACTTCGGCATCGAGGGCGTCCACCACACGATGGCCAACGGCGTCCCGACCGCCACCGAGGAGGGCAAGAAGAACGTCCAGCCGCAGACCTTCCCGTTCCTGGCCTCGCCGCCCTCGGTGATCAGCAACCCCGGCTCCGACGTCGTCACCAAGGACTACACCGCCTGGCAGGCCGCGAACGTCAAGCACCTGAAGAAGCCGGTGTTCTGGAACATGAACATCAGCCTGCCCCGGTCGATGGCCACCGCCGACGCGGCGCAGGCCGTCGAGGACGCCATCAAGGACTGCTACCACGGCAAGAAGAAGGTCTCCGAGGTGAAGGAGGCGATCAACACCTGGAAGTCCAGTGGCGGCGGCGACAAGCTGGTCCAGTGGACGGACGAGAACGTCCTGCAGAAGTACGGTACCGGGCAATGAGCTCCGTGGACACGGAGCCGCCCGCACGGAAGAACAAGCTGACCCTGCGGGCCAGGCTGCGGCGCGACCGGTCGTTGTTGTTGATGACCGTGCCCGCCGTCGCCCTGCTCCTGGTCTTCAACTACGTTCCGCTGTTCGGGCTGCTGACGGCGTTCCAGGACTACAACCCGCTGGTGGGGGTGTGGAACAGCGAGTGGGTCGGCTTCGACCAGTTCACGACCCTGTTCGGTGACTCGCTGTTCTGGGGTTCGCTGACGAACACGCTGTACCTCAGCTTCGTGCAGCTGATCCTGTTCTTCCCGATCCCGATCGCGCTGGCCCTGCTGTTGAACTCGGTGCTCAGCGAACGGCTGCGCAACCTCATCCAGTCCATCGCCTACCTGCCGCACTTCTTCTCGTGGGTGCTCGCGATCACGATCTTCCAGCAGATGTTCGGCGGTGCGGGGCTGGTCAACCAGTTCCTGCGCAGCAAGGACATGAGCACCTGGGACGTCATGACCGACCCCGACACCTTCGTGCTGCTGATCACCTCGCAGGCGATCTGGAAGGAAGCCGGCTGGTCGATCATCGTCTTCCTCGCCGCGCTCGCCGCCATCAACACCGACCTGTACGAGTCGTCGGCGGTGGACGGAGCCGGCCGGTGGCGGCGGCTGTGGCACATCACCCTGCCCGGCATGATGGGCGTCATCATGCTCATGCTCGTGCTGCGCCTGGGCAACGCGCTCACGGTCGGGTTCGAGCAGTTCCTGATCCAGCGGGAGGCGGTCGGCCACGAGGCGGCGGACGTGCTCGACACGTTCTCGTTCTACTACGGCATCGCCACCAACAACTACAGCTACGGCGCCGCGGCCGGGCTGTTCAAGAGCGTCATCTCGCTGCTGCTCATCTGGAGCGCGAACAAGCTGGCGCACGCCTTCGGCGAAGACGGGTTGTACCGGAGTTGACAACCTCCCCTCCCTGAAGGGGTGGGGATTGCCCGTCGGGCTTGCGCCCGGCGGTTCCTGTTTCTTCTCCCCGGGAAGGGAGGTTTCGCCGGATGCCTCGCCGACTAGCGTCGGGTCGGTCTTACTCCGGCTCCACAGGCTGTGACCGCCTGCCCGGCGGCCAGTGTCGAGCAGGTAGCCGCAGTCCGAGCAGGTCTTCGAGCTGGGCAACCACCGGTCGACCACGACCACAGCAGGTCTCGGCGGCGGTCGGCGATGCGGGCGTGGACACGCGCGACCCGCAGTCGGGCCTTGGCCCGGTTGGCGGAGCCCTTCTGCTTGCGGGCCAGCGTCCGCTGCGCACGGGCCAGGCGTTCCCGGTCCCGCCGCTCGTGCCTCGGGTTGGTGATCTTCTCCCCGGTGGACAGGGTGAGCAGGGAGGTGATCCCGGCGTCGACACCCACCACGCGGTCGGTGCGCGGAGCCTGGTCGACGGTGGTCTCGACCAGGATCGACACGTGCCACCGGCCGGCCGGGTCACGCGACACGGTCACCGTGGACGGCTCCGCGCCCTCGGGCAGCGGCCGGGACCACACGATCTCCAATGGCTCGACCATCTTCGCCAACGTCAACCGGCCGTCACGCCAACGGAACGCCGACCGGGTGTACTCGGCCGATGCCTTGCCGCGCTTGCGGGACTTGAACCGGGGATAGCGGGACCGCTTCTCCCAGTACGCGGTGAACGCCGACTGGAGGTGCCGCAGCGACTGCTGCAACGGCACCGACGACACCTCGTTGAGAAACCCCAACCCTTCCGAGCGCTTCCACTCCGTGAGCAGCGCCGAGGTCTGCAGGTAGTTCACCCGCCGGTGCTCGCCGTACCACGCCTGCGTGCGGGCCTCCAACGCCCGGTTGTACACCAGACGCACACACCCGAACGTGCGCAGCAACTCCACTTCCTGCGCCGCAGACGGATAAAGGCGGTACCGGAACGCCCGCTTCACCACCACCTCCGACGACATGATTCACACGTTGACACCCGACGGTAAACCCTCCCGATGCGGTCGAGAGCACCGGATTCCTCCCCGCCGTGAACGCCGGGGTATCCACCGACAGGAGCCCAGATGACCGACACGCTCACCATCGAACGCACCAAGGACGAGCGTCCCGTGACCGATCGGGGTGCCATCAGGCGGCGGAAGCGGTCCACCCGCCCGGCCTGGGAGGAGCCGCCGACCGCGGCCGGTCAGACCGCCAAGGGCCTGACCCTCGGCATGGTCGTGGCGGTGGTCCTGATCCCGTTGTGGATCATCGTGGTGACCAGCCTGTCCACGCAGGCGGCGGTCAACCGCGCCGGCGGTCTGGTGATCTGGCCGACCGATGTGACCTTCGAGGCGTACCGCGTGATGCTGGGCGACTCCACCGTGCGCAACGCGCTGCTGGTCAGCCTCGGCATCACGGCGGTCGGCACGGCGGTGTCCATGGTCGTGTCGATCCTGTGCGCCTACGGCCTGTCGCGGTCCGGCTCGGTGGCCCACCGCTTCATCCTGGTGCTGCTGATCGTCACGATGTTCGTCAGCGGCGGGCTGATCCCGACGTTCCTGGTCGTCACCGAACTCGGCGGCTACGGGCAGTGGTGGTCGCTGATCCTGCCCGGCGCGGTGTCGGTGTTCAACATCCTGGTGCTCCGCGCGTTCTACTCGGACACCTCGGCCGACCTGATCGAGGCGGCGCGGATCGACGGGGCCGGTGACTGGCGGATCCTGTGGTCGATCGTCCTGCCGACGTCCCGGGCGGTGACCGCGGTCGTCGCCCTGTTCTACGGCGTCGGCTACTGGAACTCGTTCTTCAACGTGATGCTCTACATGCCGACCGACAGCGAGAAGTGGCCGCTCCAGTACGTGCTGCTGACCTACGTCAACCGGGGCAACGGGCTGCCCGGATCGGTGAACTCCGGCTTCGGCTCGCAGTTCGCCCAGACCGCGCCGCTGTCGTTGCAGATGGCGGTCGTCGTGTTGACGATCGTCCCGTTGCTGCTGGTGTACCCGTTCATGCAGAAGCACTTCCGCGTCGGCGTGCTCACCGGGGCGGTCAAGGGCTGAGGCGGCACACTGGGCGCACGCGGGCGCCGGAGCGGGCCCGGAAGAGGACGAGAAAGCAGGAGCATCACGCATGGTGACACTCGCCGATGTGGCCAGGCACGCGGGCGTGTCCGCCAGCACGGTCAGCTACGTGCTCAGCGGCAAGCGCTCGATCTCCGAGGCGACCCGGCGCCGCGTCGAGCGTTCGGTGGCCGAGCTCGGCTACCACCCCAACGCCGGCGCCAGGGCGCTGGCCGCGAAGCGCTCGCACATAGTCGCCCTGGTGGTGCCCCTGCGCGCCGACGTCTACGTGCCGATCATGATGCAGATCGCGATCTCGGTGACCATGACGGCCCGCAAGCACGGTTACGACGTGCTGCTGATCACCAACGACGAGGGGCCGGAGGGCGTGCGGCGGGTCGCGGTGAGCGGCCTGGCCGACGGGGTGATCCTGATGGACGTCGAGTTGGACGACGAGCGCATCCCGGTGCTGCGCGAGTTGCGCACGCAGGCGGCGCTCATCGGCCTGCCCGACGACCGGAGCGGGCTGTCCTGCGTGGACCACGACTTCACGGCCGCGGGCGCGATGTGCGCGGACCACCTGGCCGACCTCGGCCACCGCGAAATCGCGTTCATCGGGTACGGCTCGGGGGTGTACCAGCGGCACGCCGGGTATGCCGAGCGCACCCTGATGGGCTTCCGGGAACGCGCCGAGGCGAGAGGCCTGCGCTTCGTGCACCGGCCGTGCGAGGGCACGTACGAGAGCACCGCGGGGACGCTGGCCCGCATCCTCGCCGACCGACCGGACACCACGGGGTTCGTGGTGCAGAACGAGGGCGCGATCGGCCCGCTGCTCAGCCTGCTGCGCATCAGCGGGCGGACGGTCCCCGAGGACGCCTCCGTGATCGCGCTGTGCCCGGAACTGCTCGCCGAGCAGTACGCGCCCGCGCTGACGGCGGTCACCGGCCCGGCGCAGGAGCTCGGCAGGGTCGCCGTCGAGCAGCTCATGGAGCGGATCACCGCCGCCGGGCGCGACCAGCAGCCGGACGACGAGCTCGTCCTGCTCGAACCCGTGCTGACCGTCCGGGAGAGCACCGGCCCGCACCGCAGCCGGACGCCCAGCTCGACCTGACGCACCCGCACCGCCAGGACCACCGAATGCACGTCCGCGACCCCGGCAACGCCCTCGGCGGGCCGACGGCGAGACCCGACCCGGCCGGCCTATCAGCGAGGAGCAGCATGACGACGCGCGACCTGACCGGGCGGCTGGGCGGCCTCGCCTTCGGTGGTGACTACAACCCGGAGCAGTGGGACGAAGCCGTCTGGGCCGAGGACGACGAGCTGATGCGCCGGGCGCGGGTCAACCTCGCCACCGTCGGCGTGTTCTCCTGGGCCCTGCTGGAGCCCGAGGAAGGCCGCTACGACTTCGCCTGGCTCGACGCCCACCTCGACCGGCTGCACGCGGGCGGCGTCGCCGTCGACCTGGCCACGCCGACCGCGTCCCCTCCCCCGTGGTTCACCAGGGCGCACCCGGACGCGCTGCCGGTGACCCCCGACGGCGTCCGGCTCGTGCACGGCAGCCGCGACACCTACTGCCTCGCCGCGCCGGCCTACCGCGACGCGGCCCGCCGCATCGCCTCCGCGCTGGCCGAGCGCTACGGCCGGCACCCCGCCGTCGCGCTCTGGCACGTGCACAACGAGTACGCCACGCTCTGCTGGTGCGACCACGCCGCCGCCGCGTTCCGCACCTGGCTGCGCGACCGGCACGGCACGCTGGACGCGCTGAACGAGGCGTGGGGCACGGCGTTCTGGAGCCAGCGCTACACCTCGTGGGACGACGTGCTGCCGCCGCGCGCCACGCAGTGGCACCACAACCCCGGGCAGTCGCTGGACTTCCGCCGGTTCTGGTCCGATGTGGCCCTCGCCGCCTACCGGGAGCAGCGCGACGCGATCCGCGCGCACAGCGACCTCCCGGTGACCACGAACCTGATGCTGCCCGGCTACCAGAACCTCGACCTGTGGGCGTTCGGCCGCGAGCTGGACTTCGTGGCCGTCGACCACTACCCGGACCGGCCGGGCCTGGACGCCGCGGCGGACACGGCGTTCGGCGCGGACCGCGCCCGTTCGCTCGGCGGCGGCCGACCGTGGCTGCTCATGGAGCAGGGCGCGAACACCGTCTACGCCGAAGGCCGGGTGCTGCCGAAGGAACCGGGCGACATCCTGCGGCACACGCTGGGCCACATCGCGCGCGGCTCGGACGGCGCGCTGTTCTTCCAGTGGCGGCAGTCGAAGGCGGGCGCCGAGACGTGGCACTCGGCGATGGTCCCGCACGCCGGGCCGGACAGCCGGATCTTCCGCGAGGTGGCGGCGGTCGGCGAGGCCGTCGCCCGGCTCGGGGAGGTGGCCGGGTCGACCGTGACCGCCGAGGTGGCCGTCCTGCACGACGCGGAGGCGTGGTGGGCGTCGGAGGCGGACGGCCTGCCCTCCCCCGACCTCGACTACCACTCGATGCTCCGGCGGGCGCACCGGGCGTTGTGGGACGCGGGGGTCGTGACCGACTTCGCCCACCCGGAGCACGACCTGAGCCGGTACCGACTCGTCCTGGCACCCGCCCTGCTCCTGCTGTCCGATGCGGGTGCGGCGAACCTCCACCGCTACGTCGCCGACGGCGGCACGCTGCTCGTCCAGCACTTCAGCGGCGTGGTCGACGAACGCCCCCACGCCCGTCTCGGCGGCTACCCGGCCCCGCCACTGCGCGAAGCCCTCGGCATCCGGGTGGAAGAGCCGCGGCCGTTGCGGCAGGAGGAGCGGATCACGCTGTCCGACGGCGCGCACGGCACGGTGTGGAGCGAGTACCTGCACCTCGACGGCGCGGAGGCGGTCGCCGCCTACACCCACGGGATGCTCGCCGGACGTCCGGCGCTCACCCGCCACGCGTTCGGCGCCGGCCACGGCTGGTACCTCTCGACCGTCCTCGACACCTCCGACTACACCGCGCTGGTCGCACGGCTGCTCGAAGAAGCCGGTGTGGTCCGCGAGTGGCCGCCCGGCGTGGAGGCCGTCACCCGAGGTGGGTGGTGCTTCCTGCTCAACCACGGCGGTGACACCGTCCCGCTCCCCGAGGCCGCGCACGACCTGCTCACCGGTGGTCCGCTGACCGAACTGCCGCCACACGGCTGCGCCGTGCTCCGGATGCCCTGACCGTCGCCACGAAAGGGCGTCATGTCACCGAACCACAGCACGTTCGCCAACCCCGTGCTCGCGGGCTTCCACCCCGACCCGAGCGTCTGCCGCGTCGGCGACGACTACTACCTCGTCTGCTCCAGCTTCGAGTACTTCCCCGGCGTGCCGATCTTCCACAGCCGGGACCTGGTGCGGTGGACGCAGATCGGCAACGTGCTGGACCGGCCGGAGCAGCTCCGCCTGCCGCTCGACTCACCGTCGTCCGCCGGTGTCTACGCGCCGACCCTGCGCCACCACGACGGCCGGTTCTGGCTCATCACCACGAACGTGAGCGGCGACGGCAACCTCCTGGTCACCGCCACCGATCCCGCCGGACCGTGGTCTGATCCGGTCCTGCTGCCCGACCTGCCCGGCATCGACCCCGACCTGGCGTGGGACGACGACGGCGCCTGCTGGTGCACGATCGCCGGGGTGTCCCAGGTCCGGATCGACCCGCGGACCGGGCAGGTGCTCGACGCGCCGCGGCGGATCTGGTCCGGGGCGCCGGGCGCGAAGGCCCCGGAAGCACCGCACCTGTACCGGATCGGCGAGTACTGGTACCTGCTCATCGCCGAAGGCGGCACCGAACGCGGCCACGGCGTCTCGATCGCCCGGGGCCGCACGCCCTCCGGCCCGTTCGAGGCGTGCCCGGCGAACCCGGTCCTGACCCACCGGAGCACCGACCACCCGATCCAGAACACCGGGCACGGCGACCTCGTGCAGGGGCCGGACGGCTCCTGGTGGATGGTGCTGCTCGGCGTGCGGCCGGGTGGCGGGACGCCGGGCTGGCACGTGCTGGGCCGCGAGACGTTCCTCGCGCCCGTCACCTGGGTGGACGACTGGCCGGTCGTCGGCCCGCTGGAGCCGGAGGCGACCGTGCCCTGGCCGCTGGCGCCGGCGGAAGCCGAGGCGCGGCGCGACGACTTCGACCTCCCCCGGCTCCCGCCGTCCTGGATCTCGCTGCGCGACCGCCAGGAGCGGCGCTGCACCACGGAGGAACGTGCCGGGTGGCTGACCCTCCGCGCGCGGGGCGAGTCCTTGGACGCGCTCGACGTCGTGTTCGTCGGCCGCCGCCAGCAGCACCCGTCCTGCCGGGCCCGCACGCTCGTGGACGCCACGGGCGGAACCGGCGGTCTCGCGGTGCGGCTGGACGAGGAGCACCACTACGAGGTCGAGGCGACCGCCGGCGAGGTGCGGGTGGTCGCCCGCGTCGGCTCGCTGAAGACCGTGGTGGCGTCCCGCGCGGTACCCGCCGGACCGCTCGTCCTCGGCGTCGACGTGCACGAGGAGAAGCACCTCCGGGACGCGCGCACCGGTCCCGACACCGTGTCCTTCGGCATCGGCGGACCGGACGGGACGTTCACCACGCTCGCCACCCTCGACGGCCGCTACCTCTCCACCGAGGTGGCCGGCGGCTTCACCGGCCGGGTCATCGGCCTGTACGCCGCCGCGGGCGTCGTCCACTTCGACTGGTCCGAGTACGAGCCGCTCGACCGCTGACCCCGGAGTCCCGCGCGGCTGTCCGCCCGTCACGACCGCTCCCACCCGACAGCGAAGGTCCCCGCCATGGATCGATCCATGCCACCGCGCGTCCTGTTCGGCGCCGCCTACGACCACGAGTACCAGCCCCACGACCGGTTGACCGAAGACCTCGATTTGATGGCGCGGGCGAGGTTCACCGTCATCCGCGTCGGCGAGTCGGTGTGGTCCACCTTGGAACCGGACAACGGGCGGTTCGACCTCGACTGGCTGCGGCCGGTCCTCGACGGCGCGCACGAACGCGGCATCTCGGTAATCCTCGGCACGCCCACCTACGCGGTGCCGCCGACACGAAACCGGTGCGCGCCCGGGACTACACGATCGAAGGGGACCAGCTCACCCTGACCGCCTCGGCGCTGACGAGGCTCAGCGGCTCGCGGGGCTACGGCACGAACGCGGTGCTGACGGCCCGCTTCTCCCACGGGGAGCTGTGGCGGTTCCACGTCATCACCCATGACATCCCCGTGCTGTCCGACGCCACCGGGACGACCGCTTCGAGGAGTACGACCGGGCGTTCACGCCCGACCACGCCGGTGGTCGCACCACCCTGACGCCTGAGTTCTTCACCGCCGTCGAGGACGACTCGCGGGTGACGCTCACGTTCCACTACTGGAGCGGTGACAAGGTGCCGTACCTCGTCACCGAGTCGGGCGACACGGTCACCGGCACGACGGCCTGACCGACCCGGTGCCGTGGTGACGACGAAGACCGCCGAAGGCGTTCGCAGCCTTCGGCGGTCTTCATCCCAGCCCCCCGGTCGCGTGCCGGGGAACGACCGGTGGTGGGTCAGGCGACGCCGCAGGCCGCGCCGTTCAGGGTGAACGAGGCGGGCTTGCCGGCGTTGCCGGTGTGGTTGGCCTGGAAGCCGATGCTCACCGACCCGCCGGGTGCGATCGAGCCGTTGTAGGACACGTTCCTGGCCGTGACCTGTCCCGACGTGGGCGAGTAGGAGGCGTTCCACCCGGAGGTGATCGTCTGCCCGCCGGGCAGGGTGAACACCAGCGACCAGCCGCTGATCGGCGCGCTGCCGGTGTTCGTGATGACGATCTCCGACGTCAGGCCGGAGTTCCACGCGTTGACGGTGTCGGTCACCTTGCAGCCGTCACCAGGCGGGTTCGTGGTCGTGGTCGTAGTGGTGGTGGTCGTGGTGCTCGTGGTCGTGGTGCTCGTAGTGGTGGTCGTCGTGGTGCCGGGGCCACCCTGGAACTGCGAGATGAACTTCCACGCCTCGCCCTTCGTCCAGGTCCGGGCGCCGTTCTCGGTGTAGGTGCCGTCGACCGGACCGGGCGTGTGCCCGTTGTCGTAGGCGGCCCACTGGACCGGGTACCCCGCCCGGCACGAGTACGTCGTCACGATGTGGGTCAGGCTGCCCTGCGCCGGCTCACGCGGGCTCTGCGCGGCACAGCCGTTGTTCGCCACGAACCTGTCCCGCAACGACCGTCCCGCCGAGATGTTCAGCACGTTGTCCGTGATGCCGTGCAGGCCGAAGTACGCGATCGGCTGGCTCCCGCCGCTGCACCCGCTCAGCTGTGCTCCCGCATAGACCACGACCGCGCGGAAAACCGTCGCCCGAGCACACGCCAGCGCGTAGCTCATGCCGCCGCCGTAGCTGAAGCCCATCGCGAACCGCAACGCCGTGTCGACGCAGAGGTCGCCCTCGATGAGCCGCAGCATGTCGTCGGTGAACGTGACGTCCTCACCGCCCGAGTTGGCCCAGCCGTTGCTCAAGCCCTGCGGCGCCACCAGGATCGCGCTGTTGTTCGACTGCTCCTGCATCCCGTAGTACGACCACGCCGTCCCGCTCGACCCACCCGACGACACGTCGTTCATCGTGCCGCCGAGCCAGTGGAACCCGAAGATCAACCGGTACGGGCGGGTGTTGTCGTAGCCGTCGGGCACCCTCAGGATGAAACTGCGGCTCTTGCCGCCGCTCTGGATCGTGTGCGTGCCGCTGCGCAAGGTCGGTGCCTTGCCGCAGCCCGCCGTCGACGCGAGCGCGCCGACCTGTGAGGACGGCGCGGTCTCGCCGAGCCCTCCGCTCAACGCCGTGCCGGTCGCCGCCGCGGTGAGGAGCACCGCCGCCAACGCGGGCCCGAGAAGCCTACGCGTGATCATCAGAGACTCTTTTCTGCCGTTCGGACGTCAGGTGCGCGGGTGAGCAGTCGCGGCGGCGACCGGTCGAACGCGTGTCAGCAGGTGGAGCCGGTCTGGGTCAGCAGGCCGAGCCGCCAGGGCAGCCGGTTGTAGTCACCGCCCGAGTCGGGTGCCATGCCCTGGTACAGGAAGCGCAGGTTGCACGGGCTGATCTCCATGACCTGGTCGTGGCCGGAGCGGACCAGCTCGCCGTGGCTGATGTCCCGCGTCCACTGACCGCTCGGGAACGTCACGGTGTTGGCGCGGGCGAACGGGTTCGACTCGGAGTCGGCCAGCGCGGTCCACGGTCCGGTGATGGCGGGCGCGGTCCACGAGCGGAACCAGCGCCTGCCGTCCGAACCGATCGCCTCCTGGAGCAGCAGGTACTGGCTCTTGCCCGCGACCTTGTAGACGTTGGTCGCCTCGAACAGCCGGTTCTGGTCGGCGTCCTGCATCGCGATCACGGTGTTGGTGAACCCGTTGGGGTAGTTCGCGACCGTGGTCTCCGACCGGTAGATGTGGCCGTTGTCGTCGGAGGAGAACAGGTAGCACTTGGCTGTGTCGCAGATGACCCAGAAGTCGACCCAGTAGCCGTCACCCATGTTGTCCCGGACGATCTGCGGCATGCCGTTGGCGTAGAACTTCTTCGGCGCGCTCCACGACCTGGGGTCGGCGATGTCGGTCGTGGTCGAGTACGCCGCGTTGTCTCCGGTCTGGTAGACCAGGTACCACAGGTTCTGCGGCGCGAAGTAGAACACGTGCGGCGCGGCCTTGTAGCCGGAGCCGACGGCGGTCGTGTCCAGGTAGGTGTGCGGCGCCGAGGACGCCTGCGACCAGTCGCTGAAGCTGGTGTGCATCAGGTTGTAGCCGGTGGTGTACGTCGAGGCGAACACGTGGTACTTGCCGTTGTAGTAGACGACGCTCGGGTCCTTCACCGCCACGTTGGCGTGGGTGGCGTCCGGCTTCGGGCCGATCAGGACGCCGCTGGACGACCAGCGGAAGCTCGACGGCAGGTTCCCGGTCGGCGGGGTGGTCGTCGTGGTGGTCGTCGTGGTCGAGGTCGTGGTCGACGTGGTGGTGGACGAGGACGTCGTGGTCGTGGTGCCCACGCCGCCGGTGCACGAGGTGCCGTTCAGGCTGAAGCTCGTCGGTGCGGGGTTGCCGCCGGTCCACGACCCGTTGAAGCCGAACTCGACCCGGCCGCCGGTGGGGATGGACCCGTTGTACGAGACGTTGCGGGCCGTCACCTGCGCCCCGCTCTGCGACACGTCGGCGTTCCACGCCTGCGTCACCTGCTGACCGCCGGCGAACGACCAGGTCAGCGTCCACCCGTTGACCGCGTCGCCCACGTTCGTGATGGCCACGTTCGCGGTGAACCCGCCCTGCCACTGGGACGGTGCGGAGTAGGCGACCGAACAGCCCGGCGCGGCCGACGCCGGCGCCGACACCGCTGCGAGGGCGGACAGGGCGACCACCGGCGTGAGCGCCGCGACGGCCAGCTTCGCGCGCCTCGACGTGAAGCGTCGTAACAAGAACATGGCTTCGCCTTCCTGAGGTGATCGTGCCGGGTGACGGCTCACGGACTCGCGTGGTGGCCGAGTCTTCGGAGCCGCACCGGATCTGCCCGCGCCGATGTACCGTCCTCAATGGATGGTTGTGCGCCGGGAGACCGTGCCGGCACGGCAACGAGCACCACCGCGGGCACGATCGGCCAACGGCGCCAGGGGGCATCCCTACCCGGCGACCGGGAGGCGGGGTGCGCGGCGAACGCGCACGGCGCAGGCGGTAATCGCATCCGTGTCCCCCGACGTCGTCGTTGACGGACGGCCGGCGCGGAGTCGCCCGACCGACGGGTTCGAAATTTTCGGTTGAGTCACTTTCACTTTCGGGTCAATCTAGCCGGCCACCGGGGCACGGTCAACGCCCGACTGCGCCAATCTTGTTAGCGCTCACTCTCCGACCGCGCAACGACTGTCGTCGAATGTCGTCGATGGTTCCTTTGAATAGGCAATGGTCAGAGACGCCTTCGCCACGATCGCCCGTTCAGGTCACTGAACGCAAGATTGCACGTCAAGCAACCTTGTTAGCGCAAACGCAACTTTGCCGCGTCGGCCTCGATGTTGAGCACGCCCGACCGGAACACGGCCAGTTCGACGCCGTCGAACCCCGCCGCCCGGACCACCTCGGTCAGCGCGGTCGCGATCCCGGGGCGGTCGACCAGGTGCGGGTCGAGTTCGACCCGCCCGGTGTCACCGAGGTCCCGCACGCGCAGGTCCCGGGTCGACAGGCCCGCGTCCGCGAGCCACGCCCGGACCGCCACCTCCGCGCGTTCCACCCTGGCCAAGCGGGCCGGGGTGATCGTCACGCCGTAGCGCACCCGGCTCGCCAGGCACGGCATCGCCGGTTTGTCCCAAGTGGACAGTTTCCAGTGGCGGCTGACCGCGCGGACGTCGACCTTGGTCATCCCGAGGTCGCGCAGCGGCGTGCGCACACCGATCTCGTCACCGGCGCGGATGCCCGGCCGGAACGGGTCGACCGCGTCGTCGGCGTTCACCCCGGTCGCCACCGCGGCCAGACCGTGGTCCCGCGCGACCGCCATGATGGCGTCCAGCACGGTGGACTTGCAGAAGTAGCAGCGGTCCCGGCCATTCGCCGCGTACGCGGGGTTGTCCAGCTCAGCGGTCTCGGGGGCCACGTGTCGCACGCCGAGGGCGCGGGCGAACGCGCTCGCGTGCGTCGACTCGGCGGTCGCCAGGCTCGCCGAGTCGGCGGTGACCGCGAGCACCGCGTCGGGACCGACGGCGCGCACGGCGGCGGCGAGCACCAGTGCGGAGTCCGCGCCACCGGAGAAGGCCACGGCGACGGGGCCGATCACCCGGAGGCTTTCCACGAGCCGTTCGGCGGCTGCGCCGGTGTCCATCAGTGCTCCTCCAGGCTTTCCGCGGCGATGGCGAGCACGACGCGCAGCGGGAGGCCCGTCTGGCGGGCGACGGCGACGGCGTCGTCGTACTCCGGCTTGCCGTGGTGCGGTCCGTGTTTGCGGCGCACCGGCATCCCGTGGACCTGCACGGTGTCGGTCGTCCGGGGCAGGGCGGTGCGCCGCACGTTCGTGCGCCGCACGCCGAGGGCGCCGGTCTCGACGAGCATCCGTCGCTCGATCCCGTCCGCGGCCTCCGGTGCCACCAGCGCGTGCAGCACGTGCGCCGGCCTGCCCTTCTTCATCGTGACGGGCGTGATCCAGCTGTCCAACGCGCCCGAGTCGAGCAGGAGGGCGACGACGTACCCGAGGACCTCACCGGTGACGTCGTCGAGGTTGGTCTCCAGGACCACCAGGTCGCGCACGTCCGCGGATTCCCGGTCGCCGAGCCTGACCACCGCCACGTTGGGCCGGTCGGGCAGGGTCCTGGTGCCCACGCCGTAGCCGGTGGCCGACAGCCGCATGTCCGGCGGCGGGCCGTAGTCGGCGCCGATCGCGCGCAGCAGCGCCGCGGCGGTCGGGGTCACGGTCTCGCCGGACAGGGTGGTGCCCACGACGCGTGCGCCGTGCAGCAGCGCCGAGGTCGCCGGTGCCGGGCAGGGCAGCACCCCGTGCGCCGTGCGGACCGACCCGGCGCCGATCGGCAACGCCTCGCAGTGCACGGTCCGCACGTCCAGGGCGCGCAGCGCGGCGGCCACGCCGACGATGTCCACGAGCGTGTCGTGACCGCCGAGTTCGTGCAGGTGCACCTCGTCGGGGTCCTCGCCGTGCAGGAGTCCCTCGACCTCGGCGATCGCGCGCAGCGCGGCGACCGCGGTGTCCGCGACCACCCGGTCACGCACCCTGCCCGCCATGCCGATCAGCTCGCCCGCCTTGCGGCTCGTCGCCTCGTCGGACACCGACACGACGGCCCGGCGGCCGGTGAGCCCGTGCGTGAGCACCGGGGTCACGGCGAGGTCCCAGCCGGTCAGACCGGTGTCGGCGACCGCCGCCCGGATCGCGTCCAGCGGTGCGCCCGCGTCCACCAGCGCGGCCAGCAGCATGTCACCGGCCAGCCCGGTGAACGGCGAGATGACGCAGACCCGGCTCACGTCGTCCTCCGCCCCACCACGCGGGCGAGTCGGAACGCGGCCATCGCGGCCCCGAACCCCGAGTCGATGTTCACCACGGTGATCCCGGCCGCGCAGGACGCGTGCATCGCCAGCAGCGCGGTGATGCCCTCCAGCCCGGCGCCGTAGCCGGTCGAGGTGGGCACGGCGACCACCGGGCACGCGACCAGACCACCGATCGCGCTCGCCAGCGCCCCTTCCATGCCCGCGACGACGATGACCGTGTCCGCGGCCCGCAACCGGTCCCGCTCGGCGAGCAGCCGGTGCAGGCCGGCCACACCGATGTCGGTGACGGTGGTGACGCCGAGTCCCACCGCAGTGGCCACGGCGGCGGCCTCGCGCGCCACCGGCAGGTCGGCCGTGCCCGCCGCGGCCACGACCACGCCGAACCCGGCGGGCGCGGCCGGACGCCACACGAGCAGACGGGCTTCACTGTCGTACGAGCCGTCCGGCACGGACTCCAGCACGGACGCCGCCGCCTCGCCGTCGACACGGGTAACCAGCACCGGACCGTCGTTGTGCCGCAACAACGTCCGCACGATCGCGACGACCTGGGCGGGTGTCTTCCCGCTGCCGTAGACCACCTCGGGCAGCCCTTGACGGGCCTCGCGATCGACGTCGACCTTGGCGAACCCGAGGTCGACCACGTCCGGTCCGGGCACGTTCATCCTCCTTGCACGACAACGACAAGGGCAGGCGCAAGCGTGCGGAGTTCGCGCGAGATCACGTCGCCGCCGGCACGTCGAGTTCCGCCCACAGCGCCTCCGGGATCGCGGTGGCGGCGTGCGCGATGTTCTCCGTGACCTCCCGCGCGCTCCGGGCGCCGACGACGACGCTGGTCACCGCCGGGTGTCGCAGCGGGAACTGCAACGCCGCGGCGGCCAGCGGGACGTCGTGCTCGGCGCACCGCGCGGCCAACGCCCGGACGCGCCGCCACACGTCGTCCGGGGCGGCGCGGTAGTCGTAGGTCGCGCCGGGCACCGGGTTCGCGAGGATGCCGCTGTTGAAGACACCACCGACGATGACGCCCACCTGCCGCTTCTCGCACAACGGCAGCAGGTCGTCGGCCGCGCCGCGGTCCAGCAGGGAGTACCGACCGGCCACGAGGACGCAGTCGACGTCGGTCTCGGCGACGAACCGGGCGAGCATCGCCGTCTGGTTCATCCCCGCACCGATCGCCCGCACGGCGCCCTCGGCGCGCAGCCGCTCCAGCGCCGGGTACGCCCCCGTGACCGCCTCCTGCCAGTGCTGGTCCGGGTCGTGGATCAGCGCGATCTCGAAGGAGTCCAGACCGGACCGCTCCAGGCTCTCGGAGAGCGACCGGTAGACCCCGTGGGCGCTGTAGTCGCGCACCCGGACCACGCCCTGCTCGTCGTAGAAGCCCTCGCCACCCACCGGCGCCACTCCCGGCACCAGCAGCCGGCCGACCTTGGTCGAGACCGCGGACTCCGCACGAGGCCGGGTGGCCAGGAACGAACCGAGGCGCCGTTCGGCCAGGCCCGCGCCGTAGTGGGGTGCGGTGTCGAAGTAGCGGATGCCCGCCGCCCACGCCGCCTTCAGCGTGGCCACCGCCTGGTCCTCGGCCACCGCCGAGAACAACCCGGCCAGCGGCGCGGTGCCCAAGCCGAGACGGGTCACGGCGACGCCGGAGCGGCCAAGCGGCACCCGTTCCGCGAACCACTGCCGCGGCGAGTACGCCATCACGCGCGCCCGAGGACGTGGCGCTGCGGACCGGACCCGTCGATGCCGGGGCTCACGCCCAGCAGTCCCATCGGGCTACCCCTCACCGCGGGTACGCCGTGAGCGGCCGGCCGTTGGCGGCGGCGGTACCGGTGTCGCCGTCCCGGTCCACGTGCTCGCGGAGCCAGCGCTCGGTGGTGGTGATGTGCACGAGGGCGGCGGCCTGGGCGAGGGCGGCGTCCCGGTCGACCAGGGCGAGGTAGATCGCCTCGTGCTCGGCCAGGGTGCGGCTCGCCGCGTTGTCGTCGACCAGTCCGCGCCAGACCCTGGCTCGCACCGTGGGACCGGAGATGCCTTCGAGCAGGGTCGTCAGCGTGGCGTTGCCGGTGGCGGCCACGACCGCCCGGTGGAACGCCGCGTCGTGCTTGTTGAGCAGTTCCACGTCGTCGCGGGCCAGGCGCATCGCGTGCAGGTGGCGTTCGACCTCGGCGAGTCCCGCCGCGGAGATGCGGGTGGCGGCGAGCCCGGTGGCGACCGGTTCGAGCAGCCGGCGGACCTCGGTGAGTTCCAGCAGGGTGTCGCCCCTGAGCAGTTCCACCGCGGACGCGATGCTCCCGAGCAGCACCTCCGGCTCCAGGCTGGTCACGTAGGTGCCGTCGCCCCGCCGGATCTCCAGCACCCGCGCGACGACGAGCGCTTTGACCGCCTCCCGCATCAGGTTCCGCGACAGGCCCAGCTCGGCCGCCAGCTGCTGTTCCGGGGGGAGCTTGGACCCGGGTGGCAGCTCGCCCGACTGGATCAGGTCCCTGATGCGGTCGATCGCCTTGTCGGTCAGTGACATGCGGTGGTTCTCCCCGGAACGTGGCGTGCGCGCCGGGGCAGGCTAGCAATACATCCCATCTCCGCGAAAGAGATGGGATGTGTCAACGAAGCGGAAGATCAGCGTCAAACCCAGCAGCACCAGCTTGAATGCGGTCCGACGTTGCCCCGATTGGCCCCCCGATCTGGACATCGGGCCGCCGAGGTCCTATAAATCCATCCCATGTCCAAGTCCTCGGCACGATGACTGAGCTGATCACCGCCGTCGACGCGGTCGACGTGCGGTTCCCGACCTCGCGGGAGCTGGACGGCTCCGACGCGCTGAACCCCGAACCCGACTACTCGGCCGCCTACGTGACCATCCGCACGAGCAACGGCGCGGCGGGCCACGGCCTCGCGTTCACCGTGGGGCGGGGCAACGACATCGAGGTCGCCGCGGTGCGGGCGTTGGCTCCGCTGGTCGTCGGCCTGCCCGTGGACCAGGTCCTCGGCGACCTCGGCGCGTTCTCCCGGCGGCTGACCGGCGACAGCCAGCTGCGCTGGCTCGGCCCGGAGAAGGGGGCCATCCACATGGCCGCCGCCGCGATCGTCAACGCCGTCTGGGACCTGTACGGGCGGCGTGCGGGCAAGCCGGTGTGGCAGCTGCTCTCCGAGCTGTCCCCCGAGCAACTGGTCGACCTCGTCGACTTCCGCTACCTCGAAGACGCGCTCACCCGCGACGAAGCACTCGACATCCTCCGCCGCGCCGAACCCGGCCGCGCCGAACGCGCCGCCCACCTCCTTCGGCACGGCTACCCCGCCTACACCACGACACCCGGCTGGCTCGGCTACGACGACGAGAAGCTCGTGCGCCTGTCGAAGGAAGCCGTCGCCGACGGGTTCACCCAGATCAAGCTGAAGGTCGGCGCCGACCACGCCGACGACCGGCGCCGGCTGCGGCTGGCCCGCGAGGCGGTCGGACCGGACATCAGGATCGCCGTGGACGCCAACCAGGCGTGGGGCGTGCGGCAGGCGATCGACTGGATGGCCGCGCTCCTGCCGTACGACCCGTACTGGATCGAGGAGCCCACCTCACCCGACGACATCCTCGGCCACGCCGCCATCCGAGAGGCGCTGGCGCCGGTGAAGGTCGCCACCGGCGAGCACACCCACAACCAGGTGATGTTCAAGCAGTTCTTGCAGGCAGGTGCCCTCGATGTCCTGCAACTCGACGCCAGTCGCACCGCGGGCGTCACCGAGAACGTCGCCATCGTGCTGCTGGCCGCCAAGTTCGGCGTACCCGTCTGCCCGCACGCGGGCGGGGTGGGGCTGTGCGAGATGGTCCAGCACCTGGCGATGTTCGACTACGTGGCCGTCAGCGGCACGACCGAGGACCGCGTCATCGAGTACGTCGACCACCTGCACGAGCACTTCACCGACCCGGTGCGAATCCGCCGCGGCCACTACCTCGCCCCGACCGCACCCGGCATCAGCGCCGAACTGCACCCCGCGTCCATCGCCGCCCACCGCTTCCCCGACGGGCCCGTCTGGAACCGGCAGGCCACCGCATGAGCGAGCTCGCGGGCGCATCGCCCGACACAGCGCTTCGCACTCTTGCCACGCCAAGCGCCCGCGAGATGCGCGCTGCACCGGTTCCGCCACACGGCGATCGCCGGCACCCGTCCCCACCTCCGGCCGTCAGCGCGGGCGAGGTGCGCGCTGCACCAGTCCGACCACACGACGATCGCCGGCACCCGTACCCACCCCCGACCGTCAGCTCCGGCTTCCCGAACCACACCGCGCGCTAGGAGAACCGCCGTGCCGACCAGCTTCCGCGTCCGCATCGCCGCCGTCACCGCCCTCGTCGCCGCGCTGAGCGCCTGCGGCGCACCGGGCTCCGGGCAGTCCGGCTCGGGCGGCCCGGTCGTCGGCGTCGACTACCCGCGGTCCGACACCGACTTCTGGAACTCCTACATCAAGTACAGCCCCGAGTTCGCGGACGAACTGGGGCTCGAACTGAAGACCACCAACTCCCAGAACGACGTCGCCAAGCTCACCGCCAACGCCCAGACCTTCATCAGCCAGGGCGTCAAGGGCGTCGCGATGGCGCCGCAGGACACCGCGGCCATCGCGCCCACGCTGGAACAGCTGGAGGCGAAGAAGATCCCGGTCGTCACGGTGGACACCCGACCCGACACCGGCAACGTGTACATGGTGGTCCGCGCCGACAACCGCGCCTACGGCGAGAAGTCGTGCCGGTTCCTCGGCGCGAAGCTCGGCGGCAAGGGCAAGGTCGTGATGCTGCAAGGCGATCTCGCCTCGATCAACGGGCGCGACCGGACCGAGGCGTTCAACGACTGCATGAAGGCCAACTACCCCGACATCACGGTCTTCGGGGAGGCCACGAACTGGGACGGCGCGGTCGCCGCGCAGAAGCTCCAGACCGACCTCACCGCCCACCCCGACATCAAGGGCGTCTACATGCAGTCCAGCTTCGCGCTCGCCGGCACGCTCCAGGTGCTCAAGCAGAAGGGCCTGCTGGTGGGGCCGGAAGATCCCAAGCACGTGTTCGTGGTCTCCAACGACGGCATCCCCGAAGAGCTCACGAGCATCGCCGAAGGCCGGATCGACGCCACCGTGTCCCAACCGGCCGACCTCTACGCCAAGTACGCCCTGCACTACCTCAAGGCCGCGATCGACGGCAAGACGTTCGCGCCCGGCAAGACCGACCACGACAGCACGATCATCCAGGTCCGCGACGGTCTGCTGGAGGACCAGCTCTCCGCTCCCCTGGTCACCTCCGACGGCGGCACCTACGACGGCGTTCCCAGTCTGAAGAGCGACGACCAGTCCCTGTGGGGCAACAAGCTCGGCTGATCGGAAGGGCGATGCGCGAGATGGCAGCGACTGCGCCCGTCGCCGAGGCGACGGGGATCACGAAGCGGTTCGGGTCGACCGTGGCCCTGCACGAGGCGTCGATCAGGATCGAGGCCGGACAGACCCACGCCCTCGTCGGGCGCAACGGGGCGGGCAAGTCGACCCTGGTGTCCGTCCTCACCGGACTCCAGCCGCCGGACGAGGGTGCGGTGCGGTTCGGCGGCGAGCCCGCGCCCCGGCCGGCCGACCGGGACGCCTGGCGGCAGCGGGTGGCGTGCGTCTACCAGAAGTCCACGATCATCCCCGAGCTGACCGTCGCCGAGAACCTCTTCCTCAACCGGCACGACCGCGGACGCGGCGGGCTGATCAGCTGGAAGACCGTGCGCGACAGGGCGCGGGAACTGCTGGACACCTGGTCGGTCGACGTGGACGTGCGCACCCTGGCGAAGGAGCTGGACGTCGAGCGGCGGCAGTTCGTGGAGATCGCCAGGGCGCTGTCGTTCGGGGCGCGCTTCATCGTCCTGGACGAGCCCACCGCCCAACTGGACGCCGCCGCCATCAACCGGCTGTTCGCCCGGATCAACGACCTCCAGCAGCAGGGCGTCACGTTCCTGTTCATCAGCCACCACTTGCAAGAGGTCTACGAGATCTGCGACACGGTGACCGTGTTCCGCGACGCCAGGCACATCCTGACCGCCACGGTCGACGAACTGCCGCGGGCCGAGCTGGTCGCGGCCATGACCGGCGAGGCCGCCGCGGGGGCCGGTGCCGCACGCCGAGGACCGTCGACCGACGCCGCGGACGTGCTCAAGGTCGACGGCGCGTCCCTGCCCGGCGCGTACGAAGACGTGTCGTTCCGCATCCGAGCCGGTGAGATCGTCGGTCTCGCCGGCGCGGCGAGCAGCGGTCGCATCGAGATCGCGGAAACCGTCGTCGGGTTGCGCACGGCCGCCCGGGGCACCGTGGAGATCGCGGGCTCACGGCCCAAGCCGGGCAGCGTCCCCGCGGCGCTGGAAGCCGGTGCCGGGTTCGTCCCGCAGGACCGGCACCACCAGGGTCTCGTGCCGGAGATGTCCATCGCGGACAACGCGACCCTGACGATCCCGGAGCGGATCGGCCGCGCGGGGTTCATCGACGGCGAGCTGCGGGACGGCTTCGCCCGGTCCGCGATCGGGAAGCTGGCGATCAAGACGCCGGGACCGGAGCTGCCGGTCTCCGGTCTCTCCGGCGGCAACCAGCAGAAGGTCGTCATGGCTCGCGCCCTGGCCAACGACCCGGCGCTGCTGGTGCTGATCAACCCGACCGCCGGCGTCGACGTGCGGTCCAAGGAATTCCTCCTCGGCAAGGTCGAGGAGATCGCCGAGTCCGGCACCGGCGTGCTCATCGCCTCCGACGAGCTCGACGACCTGCGCCTGTGCGACCGCGTCCTGGTGGTGTTCCAGGGCCGCGTGGTCGCCGAGACCGCCCGCGGCTGGCACGACCACCAGCTCGTGGCCGCGATGGAAGGAGTGGACCTCGATGCCTGAGACCACGACCGCGGCGGCGGTCACCGGCGACAGTCCCGCGGACGGCCCGGTCGGCAAGGGTCCGTCCACCGGGCGTGCCGGTGGGCGGCGGATCGCCTTCGCCCGCCTGCGCGACCTGGCGCTCGTCCCCGCGATCATCGTGATCGCGGTCGTCGGGCAAGTGGTCAACCCGGTGTTCCTGCAAGCCGACAACCTGATCAACATCCTGCAGACCATGTCGGAGATCGCCGTCCTGGTCCTGGCCCAGACGCTGGTGCTGATCGTCAAGAAGATGGACCTCTCCCTGGAGTCCACCGTCGGACTCGCGCCAGGAGTCGCCGCGTGGCTCACGGTGCCCGTCGGAGCAGGCCACGGGCTCGGCCTGCTGCCGGGAGGCTGGTCGGTGCCTGTCACGCTGGCGGTCGGCGTCCTGATCGGCGTCCTCAACGCGCTGTTCATCATCCGGTTCGGGCTGCACGGCTTCATCGTGACGCTCGGCATGTTGATCGTGCTGCGCGGCATCCTCACCGGCATCTCCGGCGGCCAGACCTTCTTCCGCCTCCCGGAGTCGATGCTCTACCTCGGCACCACGCAGTGGTTCGGCGTCCCCGCGTCCGTGTGGCTGTGCCTGGTCCTGTTCGCCATCGGCATCGTGGTGCTCGGCTTCACCGGCTTCGGCCGCTCCCTGTACGCGATCGGCGGCAACGTCGACGCGGCGAAGGCGGCCGGCATCCGCACGGACCGGGTGCTCTGGATCGTCATCGTGACCGCGAGCCTCCTCGCGGCCCTCGGCGGGCTGCTGCTGTCCGGCCGGCTGGCCTCGGTCGCCTCCGCCCAGGGCAACGGCTACATCTTCACCGTGTTCGCCGCGGCCGTCATCGGCGGCATCAGCCTCAACGGCGGCAAGGGGACGATGTTCGGCGCGTTCACCGGCATCCTGCTGCTGTTCATGATCCAGAACGTGCTCACCCTCGGCGGCGTCCCCGCCCAGTGGATCGGCGCGCTCAACGGCACGATCATCCTCATCGCCCTGGCGCTGTCCCGCGTCACCGGGGGCAAGGCGCAGGAGTAGGTCCGCGCCCACGGCCCTGCGCCGTCAGGCCACCAGCCCGTGGCGGTACGCGTAGACGACGGCCTGCACCCGGTCGCGGAGGTTCAGCTTGGCGAGGATGCGCGACACGTACGTCTTGACGGTCTCGTGGCTGAGCACCAGGGTCGCGGCGATCTCGCTGTTGGACAGGCCGTCCGCGATGAGGCGCAGCACTTCGAGTTCGCGTGAGGTCAGCGGGACGTCGTCCGTCATGCCCTGCACCGGCTTGATCCGATCGGCGTACCGGCCGACGAGCCGGCGGGTCACCTCGGGCGCCAGCAGCGCCCAACCGGTGGCGACGGTGCGGATGCCGTGCAGCAGCTGCGCGGGCGGCGCGTCCTTGAGCAGGAACCCGCTGGCGCCCGCGCGCAGCGCCTCGTACACGTACTCGTCCAGGTTGAACGTCGTCACGACGAGCACCTTGGCGGGGTTCTCCACGTCCGCGCCCGCCAACAAGCGGGTGGCCTCGATGCCGTCCAGCACCGGCATCCGGACGTCCATCACCACCACGTCCGGGCGCAGCCGCTCGGCGAGGTCGACCGCGGCGCGCCCGTCCCCGCACTCGCCCACGACCTCCAGGTCGTGCTGCGCGTCGATGATCGTCGCGAAACCGGTGCGGACCAGCGCCTGGTCGTCGCACACCAGCACCCGCACCGGCGCGCTCACGACGGGCTCCCCACCGGGATGCGTGCGCGCACGACGAAGCCGCCGTCCCGCCGGCCCGCGCTGAACTCACCGCCGAGCACGTCGACCCGGTCGCGCAGCCCGGCGAGCCCCCGCCCGCTGCCACCGGGCGACGCGACGGACGATCCACCGCCTTCGGTGCCGACCTCCACCACGATCTCGCTCCCGCCGTGCCGCACGTGGACCGTGGTCCGGCTGCCGTGCGCGTGTTTGAGCGCGTTCGTCAACGCCTCCTGCACCACCCGGTACGCCACCACCTTCGCGCTCCCCGCCGGCGGCACGCCCTCCTCCGTGAACTCGACCGGCTGCCCGGCCTGCCTGGTCTGCGCCACGAGCGCGCTCAGCTCCCCGACGGACGGCGTGCGCGGATCGGCGTCGTGGTCCGGGTTCAGCAGGTCGAGCAGGTGCCTCAGGTCCGCGATGGACCTGCGGCCGGTGTCGCTGATCGCGGCCAACGTCTGGTCCAGGCGCTCGGGCGCACCGCCCAGGTACCGCGCCGCCTCGGCTTGCACGACCATCGCGGTCACGTGGTGGGTCACGACGTCGTGCAGCTCGCGGGCGATGCGGGTGCGTTCCGCGAGCCGGGTCGCCTCGGCCACGTGGCGGCGGCGTTCCGCCTCCCCCTCCCTGGACAGCCGCAGCCACGCCCCTGCCGCCCAGGCGGCGGCCAGCGTCAGGTAGAACGTCACGAACCCGGCCACGCCTTCGCCGGAACCGTGCCGGTCGAGCGCGACGGCCAGCGGCACGTACGCCGCGGAGGCCAGCACGGCGACGGCCCGCCGCCGGCCGCCCAGGTGCAGCCCCGTGCTCAGCAGCGCGATGGGCAGCGCGGTGCCCGCGACCGCGTGGTAGCCGAGGAGCTGGTCGGCCGCAAACCCGGTGGCGACCAAGGCGAGGCAGACGGCCGGCCACCGCCTGCGCACGATCAGCGGCAGGCACTCCAGCGCGATCACCGCCACGGCCAGCGCGTCCATCGGGCGGGTGGGCAGGTCACCGAGCTGCGTTCCCCGGTTGTGCAGCGCGGGCACCAGCGACGAGAGCGCCAGCGCGAGCGCGAGCGGGACGTCCCGGACCGTGACGTCCCACCGTCGCCACAGGTCCGGGAGCCGCCGGAAGCCGATCACCCGGCGAGGGTAGCCGCGGGGGCGGAGCGGCGGCGCAGTGGCACCAGGTTGCCGCGCCGGCGGGCCAGCCACAGGAACACGACCGTCACCGCGACGCCGGCCAGCACCGAGTACCCGCTCGCCTCCGGACCGAACTCGCCGCCGCTGAGCAGGAACGGGCCGGACGTCACGCCGTCCAGCAGCCCTTGCGGAGCGTCCTGTCCGGACACGCTGGTGCTGAAGATGCCGCCCTGCGCGAAGTTCCAGCCGAAGTGCACGCCGATGGGCACCCAGAGGTTGCGCGTGGCGGCGTAGACGGCGGCCAGCATGAATCCCGCCTCGATCGCGATGGCGGACGCGGTCCACAACGTGGCGTGCGGGTTGAACAGGTGCGCCGCGCCGAACAGGAGCCCGGTGAGCCCGAGCGACGCCCACGTGCCGATGTGCTGTTCGACGATGCGGAAGAGGATGCCGCGGAAGAGCAGTTCCTCCACCACGACGGCAGCGGCCGTGAAGCCGAGCAACGCCGTCGCGCCCGCCGGCGAACCCCAACCCAGCACCTCGAAGCCGCCGAAGAGCGCGATGATCGCGATGACGGCGCCGAACATGGCGGTGCCGACCAGCAGCCCACGCCCGAACGCGGGGACAGCTCCCTGCACGGCCACTTCGAGCGGTTCCCGGCGCTCGGTCCGCTTCACCACGTACGCGTAGACGTACAGCGACAGCGCCGCTGTGGCCAAACCGCCCACCAGCGTGAGGGGCACGTTCCAGTGCATGGCGGTGACGAGCGCGTTGCCGGCGAAAGCCACCAGCGCGACGGCCCCGAACTGCATCAACAGTCGCATTACCAATCCTTCGCGAGACGTTCACGGCCATGGCGCCGCGGATGTCTGAACGCTATGGATCGGACCGCCCGGAATCGTCACCGCGCGGTGGACACTTGCGTGTAGCTCGCACGGGGGACACGGCCTGGCCGCGCGACGGGAACGAGGCACCCCTGCGCGGGGCGGCGGCCGGCAGGCTAGTTTGCTCGGGTGAGCCTCCTCGATGACGTGGCCGAACGCGACGGCTGGCGGTGCTGGGTGTGCGACGAACCGGTCGACCCCGACATGTCCGTGAACGACCCGAGGGGGCCGAGCGTCGACAGCCGGACCACCGACCGGAAGGCGAAGGTCGCCGAGCGGCTCGCGCACCGCGGGTGCAACACCCGCAAGGGCGCGGTGAAGGTGGTCATCGCCTGGCCGGACCGCCTGCACGTCGCCGACCCCGCGCCGCTGATCACCGTCGCCGACAGGCTGGAGCGCAAGGGGGGCCGCGAGATGGTGGCCCGGTGTCCGACCGAACAGGACGCCCGGGAGGCGGCGGACTGGCTGGTGGACCGGTTCTCCCGCTTGGTGCCCACCCTGCCCGTGACCGCCGACGTCCAAGCGGGCGGCGGCCAGTACGTGGTCATCCTCACCACCGGCCGCCGCTGACCCGGCGGTGAACGGCGATGGTCAGACAGGATGGCCCTCGCCGCCGGGGCGCATCGGGCAAAGCCGACACGCCCGCGGTCGGCGGCCGTGCGGTGGGGAAAGCGCGTGAAGGCCCCGTTCACCGAGTTCGACCCGGTGCCGGTGGCCTTCACGAACTTTCAGTCCTTGGCGAGGCTGAACTCGACCGCGGCGTTCACATGCAGTTCGGTGGTGTCGTAGAGCGGCACGTCGGGGACGTCAGACTGGCGGATCAGCAGGCCGATTTCGGTGCAGCCCAGGATGATCCCCTCCGCGCCATCCGCGACCAGAGAACGGATGATCTCGACGTACCGGGCGCGGGTGGCGTCCGTGAAGATGCCCTTGGCGAACTCTTCGAAGATCGTCTCGTGCAGGTAGGCGCGGCCCGGCTCGTCGGGCAGTCGGACGTCGAGCCCGAAGCGGTCGCGCAGCCTGCCCGCGAAGAACTCCTTCTCCATGGTGAAGCGGGTGCCGAGCAGGCCGACCGTGCGACGGTTGTCGGCGACGATCGCCTCCCCCGTGACGTCGGCGATGTGGATGAGCGGGATGCCGATCTCGGCCGCGGCCTCGTCGGCCACGTTGTGCTGGGTGACGCAGGCGATCAGCACACAACCCGCCCCGCCCTTTTCGAGCCCCTGCGCGAGTTCGGTGACCTTGCGGCCGACGGAGGCCCAGTCGTCCGCCCCGTGCCACTGGATGATCTCCTCGAAGTCGGTGCTGTTGAGCAGCAGCCGCGCGGAGTGCCTGCCGCCCAGGCGTTCCGCGACCTTCTCGTTGATCATCCGGTAGTAGGTGGCCGAGCTTTCCCAAGCCATGCCGCCGATGACGCCGACGGTCCTGGTGTCCTGCATTCTGTCTCCTCGGAAGAGGTCAGGTGGTCACGAGTTTCCGGTTGGGATCGGGCATCCTCGCGATCAGGACGACGCTGAGCACCGCGAGGCCGCCGGTGACCACGATCTCCAGCAGGTACGAGCCGGTCGAGTCACGGGTGTGCGCGCCGAACTGGCTGCTCAGCGCGGCGCCGATCTGGTGCGCGGTCCAGATGAAGCCCATCACCGCGCCCTTCACCTCGACCGGGAACGACTTGAGCACCCACATGGAGGTGGCGACGACCGTCACCAGGTAGCTCAGACCGAACAGGCACCCGAACACGATCACGGCGACGACGGACGTCGACAACGAGATCAGGAACATCGACGCGGCGCGAATCAGGTAGCCGCTGATCAGCACGTTCTTGATCAGGCCGCGGTCGCACAGCCTGCCCGCGATCAGCGAGCCGACGATCTCGAACAGCCCGAGCAGGATGACGCTCGTCGCGCTGATGTCGGTGTGGACGTGCATGTCCCCCATGAACGGGATCAGGTGCACGTCGATGAACGCCATCGTCGCGCCGCAGGCGAAGAACGCGCCCGCCAGTCCCGCGAAGGTGGACGTCTTCAACGCCGAGGCGATGCTGGGACGCTCACCGGTGGTCGAAGCCGAGGCGGGTGGCTTCACCTCACCGCGGAACCGCAGCGCGGTGAGCGGCGTGATGACGCCCAGCAGCAGCACCCCGAGCCCGATGAACACGCTGTTCCAACTGGTCCTGCCGTCGAGCCACGTCCACAGTGGAACCAGCAGGATGAACCCGGCGGCGGTGCCGTTCGTCAGCAGCGCGTAGAAGAAACCCTTGCGCTTCTCCGAGAACAGCCGGTCGACCAGCACGCCGAGCGGCACGTACGAGAGCATCGTGTACGCGAACGCGGCCAGAATCCCGTACACCGCGACGAAAACGGCGAACGACGGGACCACCGCGCACAGCAGGAACGCGATCCCCGCGCTCACCGTGCCGATCAGCAGCACCCGACCCGGTCCGAGCCGGTCGGCCAGCGCGCCGGTCAACGGCGCCGCGATCGCGTACGTGATCGCGAAAGCCGTGGTGGCCAGCGCGAACGTGCCGCGCTGCTGGCCGAAGGACTCCGCCATCGGCAGGAAGTAGACCTGTACCGTGTTCTTGAGCGAAGAGCCGAGCAATGAGATGACAAACCCGAGCACGACGGAAGCGGCGAGGACGCCCCCGCCGATCCTCGCCGCTTTGTCAGCCGATCCTAATTTCACCGCACTCCAGTCAGATGGCGTTCGGCGACGCCGTCGTAAACCCCCTGGAACAGCTTGCAGGTGTGTTCCACAACCTCGAGCGCATCCTGCTGCATCTTCGCGTCGGTGCACAAGTCGTTCACCAGGGCGATACCCTCGCGGACGTGCCCGACGTCTTCCTTGGCGTGCACCGAAAAGAACAGGGTGTCCTTGTCGGTCAGACCGTAGACGTCACCCAGCAGCGAGTGCCGGTGCTGGCCCGCGGTGTCCTCGAGGTTCTGGCCCTCGCTGGCGATCGCGACGGCCGCCGCGCCCAGGTGGTAGGTCTCCGGGTTCTTGACCAGGTCCATCCGGTAGTCGATGAGCTCCTGGGTCTGCGGGTACGGCTTGACCGCGTCCCTGGTGGCGTCGTCGACCCGGATGGCCCGCACGAAGTCCTGCATCAGGCGGACGTGGTTCTTCGTGCCGGAAAGGCGGCCGGTCTCCTCCTCGTACATGTTGACCATGAGCGCCTTCTTGTGCTTGGGCAACGGGCAGTAGAAGAAGAGGTGCTCGATGTAGGTCAGGAAGTGCTTGGTGAGCTGGTACCCCTGCAGGGTCATCGCCTGCAGCAACTCCCAGTTCGCCTCCGGCTTCACGAGCTCGGAGACGAGCGGGTGCGCCACCGAGGTGTGCTTCTCGATCGTGGCGTAGCACTGCTTCTTGAATTCATCCTTGCTGAGCACGGGATACCTCCTTGTCGAAAAGCCTTGACTTGAGCTGTTCCACCGGCTGTGCCAGGTAGACCCCGGAGTAGCTTTCCGCGCCGATCCGGCCGTAGTCGTCGAGCCTGCCGTACTCGGCGAACCCGTAGGAGCGCCAAAGCCTTTCCGCCCTGATGCCCGCGCGGACGTCGAGCCTGAGAACGTCGATCCCGATCTCCTCGCAGTGGCGGACCACCTCGCGGAACGCCGTGGTCACCACCCCGCCACCCCGGTGGTCGGGGTGCACGGCGCCCGTCGTCAACTCGCCGATGTGGCGCTGGTTGGCCGTGGCCGGCCGGTTGATCGCCACACAGGCGACGACCTCACCGGATGCCGCCCGCACGGTCAGCACGTACGTCTGACCAGACGCGATGCCCGCGGCCAGTTTCGCTTGCAGGGCCGTGGATTCCTCGGCCGTCGGCTTGGCGGGCAGGCCGACGAACGGCTCGTCGACCGACACGGTTTCGATCAGGCGGATGACCTCGGCGACGCCGGAGTCGATTCCGGCCGTCAGCCACACGCATTCATACACGGTGAAGCCCCCAGTTCGCAGCCCAAAAGAGCGGCGTAAAACCCGACAGGTTCGATCAAAGCGACAGGTGCGCTGAATTTGCCCCCCGGAAACCGACACTACCCACGCCCGCGGCGAATCGTCAACCACATCTCAGGCAATGCGACGGCATTACTCCGTTGCGCACCGCGAAGCACCCGTGTGGCCTAGTGCGTGCGACTGGGGCGCTGGGTACGTTGGATGGCGTACGTTCAGTGCGATCTTCGGCCGCTGGGGCCACCGAGGGTCACCGGCGACTACTGGGGTGACGCAGTCTCCATCAAAAGTGGAGTGCGCGAGCGGAAGTCATTCGAATACGCCACCATCGCATTCTGGGTGATCACGGCATCAATCTGCTCACGCGCGAGCCCTCATGGGTGGGACTGTTCGGGGAGGACTGGGGGGACATGGCGATCCACGAGAGTGTGCTGGAACTGATCGGCGGAACACCGATAGTCCGATTGCGACACTTCACCGTGCACAATGGCGCGGAGGTGCTGGTCAAGGTCGAGTCGGCCAATCCGGGGCGCAGCATCAAGGACAGGGCCGCCCACTTCATGATCGACCAGGCCGAGGCGAGCGGCAGGCTCCGCCCCGGGGACACCATCGTCGAGTCCACATCGGGCAATCTCGGCAAATCGCTCGCCCTCATCGGCGCGGTCAAGGGCTACCGAGTCATCCTGGTGGTCGACCCGAAGACACCGACGTCCGTGCTGCGGTACGCGAAAGCGCTCGGCGCGGAGATCGAGCTGGTGGACACCCCCGACGAAGGCGGCGGCTACCAGCGGCAGCGACTGGAGCGCGTGCGACAGTTGCGGGCGGACGATCCCACCGTGTTCTGGCCGGATCAATATCGCAATCCGGACAATCCGCGCATTCACGCGGAGCAGACCGCGGGCGAGATCCTGAGCGATCTGCCCGAATTCGACGCGCTGGTGGCGGCGGTCAGCACCGGCGGTCACATCAGCGGCCTGTCCCGGGTGCTCAAGGAGAAACTGCCGGACCTCGTCACGGTCGCGGTGGACGCGGCGGGCTCGGCGGCATTCGGCTTCCCGTTCCGCGGCTACGCGATGCGAGGGCTCGGGCTGGCCTGGAAACCGGGCAACCTGGACCTGTCGGTGGTCGATCGGGTCCACCTGGTCGGTGACCTCGAAGGCATCGCCACGAGCCGGGCGCTCGCGCGTCACGAGGGGTTGCTCGTCGGCGAGTCGGCGGGCGCCGCGGTGTTCGCCGCGCTGCACCACGCGCACCACCACCCCGGCAGCCGCATCCTCGTGGTCGCGGCCGACGACGGCGCGAACTACCTGGGCGAGTCCTTCGACGACGAGTGGCTGCGCGAGCGCGGACTCACCGCGGTGCTCGACGACATCACACTTCGCGAACCCGAACACCTCATCGAACTCGCGCGCCACCCGGCGAACCCGGCCGTCCAGGCGGAGTCGCTGCACGTCCAGAAGGAGGTCGTGCCGGCTGAAGCGTCCCGCTGAGCGCGCACGGTCGTGACAGGACGGCCCGATCGGACCTCGCCGCGCCCGCCTACTCGGTGAACATGGTGAACGAACGCGTCTTGTCGAAACGCTTGGCGGCGAGGTCGTCGGAGCTGATCAGGAAGCACCCGTAGTAGAAGTCGCTCCGGGTGTGGAACTGGGCGAGCGGCACCCACTCCCGGATCAACCGGTCCTCCTCCACGCCACGCAGGCGGACTCGCTCCGACCTCGGGAGGTCGGCACCGTGGCGGTGTTCGAGGTTGGCACGCGCCATCTGCGTCCACGGTGTGTCCTGGCCGCCGATGTCCATGCAGTGTCCACCGATGCTCAGCGCGGAGTCCCGGTCCGCCGCCGGCCAGAGTTCTTCCACCAGCTCGCAGAGTTCGTCGATGTGCTCGAGGTCGCCGAACAGCTGCTGCACGGAATCCGACTCGGCCGTGACGTCCCGCTCTTCGATCCATTCCGGCAGAACAGGCTCTACCCGCGCGGAAAGCCCGCGCTCGGGGGTGAGGAACGGGATGTCTTCGTGGAAGGACGTCGTGCTGCCGTGGTCGGACGGCGGTGACGCCACCGCCGTGTCCGTTCCTGCCGGGACGTACAGGACCCGCGCGAATTCCGGTTCTTCCGCGTGGGGATGGTCTTCCAGGTCGTCCTCGTGGTGCAGGAAGAAGAGCAGCGAGCCGTCCGACGGCAGCGGAACCCCCTCGGCCCGCGGAAGGGCCGCACAATCGACGGAGGCGATGAACGGCAACGGAGAACCGCTCCGACTGCTCGGCCACTCCACGCCCACCGGCAACCGGGGAAGTCCGCCCGTGTGCCCGACGATCTCGTCGTCGGGGCCGCCGGCGGCCGTGCAGATCGCGAATCGAAGCTGATCGGCGAACTTGCCGACCTCGTCGTCCGGGATACCCCGATCGCTCGCCGCGCGACGGAATTGCTCGTAACGGTCCATGGTGGACCATGATCGCAGATGCGAGCGTTCCACCGAATCGGGCCCGTGTGGCAGACCTGCGCCTCGGAAGAGTCGAGCCGGCCCCACCCCCTGGTCGGGACCGGCTCGACGGAATGCGGTCGAAGAGCGGAATCGACGACCGCCTCGACCTCACCGCTCCGAACCGCTCCGGCTTGACCGGTCCGAACCTTTCGGCTTACGACCAGTGTTGCACCCGGCGCGAATTCCCACCATTGGCGCTTCCGCCATGCAGGAACCGCCACACCGGGGTGCGGTACCGCCCGCATTCCACTGGACGAACGCGACCGCGGCACCGACCCGTGACGCCACACCGAGTTTCAGGATGATCCTGCCGACGTGTGCCCGCACGGTGCGTTCACCGATGCCCAGGCGATGCGCTATTTCCCGGTCGGTTTTATCGCTCGCTATCACTTCGAGCACTTCGAGTTCTCGTTCACTGAGGGCAGCGAAGTGCCCTGTCGACCATTCCGGGCGCATGATCCTCCTCAGCCGAGGCGCACTGACTCGGAACGGTCGTCATCCCACCCGGCCACGCCGATCACGACCGGCACCGCGGTGACGTCCTCGATGACCAGGCCACCGTGCGGCACCGGGTGAGGGCGATGGCACCGGGTTCCGGTCTGCCGGCCGACGTTGACGCACCACGACACCCCGATCACCGTGAACAGCACCGCCATCATCACGACGGCGACGATCCGCGCCCCGGCGGTCAAGTCGCCGATCGACAGCGCCACGACCGCTGTGCTCCCCGTCGCCACCAGGACGCACAGCATGGCCAGGACCGGCCGCGCCAGACCGACCAGCAGGGGGACGACGACGTCCCGGACGTTCGGCGTGCCGGCCGTTCGATCTTCCTGGCGCACTTCCACCGGCGAATCGGGTTCGACGTCTTCCCGCTGCCCGACCGGCTCGTCCGTCACCGCCGGGCCGTCCACCGGCACGACTCCGCCCTGCAGTTCGCACCACAGGACCACGACCTTCTCGACCTGTGGTTCGGGCAGCCCGCACGTGGCGGCGAACGCCCGGACCTGGTCCATCTTCGCGGGCAGCGAAGAGTTCTTCTGGTCGTTCACGAACCGGTAGGCGGTGCTGCGGGGGATGCCGCCACGGGCGGCGATCTCGGCCGGTGTGAGCCCGGACCGCACCTGGATCCGACGCAGCAGGGAGATGAACTCCGACGCGCTGCCGGCCTTCAGGTCGTCGTCCGTCATCGGCACGGCGCGCGGTCGCTGTTTCGGCACGTCGGGCACGTGCTGCGTTATCGGTACGACGTTCGCCGGATTCGCGGCGTCCAGCCGCTTCCACGCGTTGTGCAGGTGCTCGACCGTGGACCTGTCGGCCGCACAGGCACTCAGGACCTTCCGGTAGAAGGGCCACTCGCGGACCCGCTGCTGCACCCCGGCGCGCACGACCTCGGTCGAACGGCCGACGTCCTGGGCCACGTCCGGGATCGACAGACCGGCTCGCCTCAGCTCGCCCCGGACAGCTCCGAGGAACGCCGCCGGCGACGTCCGGTACTCGCGATCCCGGACTTCCGGTGACGTCATAACGCCCACCCGCCGTGGCAGGACCGCCGACACCCGCCGCGGCCCGCATCCGCCTGCCGGATTTCCGAGAGACAGCACAAACCCATGAGTCGCCCTCCTGTGTGAGGACGTCGTCGCGTGCTCGCTGATCGCTCGGTACAGGCGACGACGCCGTGCAGTCGATCGTTCGCGTAGGCCGGTGACCCGACTACCGCGCGGACAGTTGGCCCTGTCGGCACGAGGTCCCGGACGAATCTCCGGACCACACAAGGCTTACCACCGCCCCATCGCCGTTTGCACGGGACTTCACGGGATCGCTGGTGAACACGCCCGTTCCCACGTGTGGCGGCATCCCCCGGCCTGTCCTGCAACGTCCCACCGCGTCCACGTCCCGGCTCCGCGTCCACCGCCCCGCTTGGCCGCCCGACCCGGCCCGACCACCGGCACAACCGGTGTTTGCGCAGATGGCAGCGATCCCACGGCGTCCAACAGCTTGGTCCCGCACCGTCATCGGCGGGTATGTTCGACGAGCACCCGCACCACGGTTCCGAAAGCGCGCCGTGCAGTCGCGCTCCGGAACCCGTCGGCCTCCTGTTGGCCCAGGAGGTCGACCACCACCCGCCCGTACGTGCTCGCGTGCCGTCGGCAACTCGACCCGACCCGTTGGTGGTCCGTCCGGCGGAAATCCGCACCACGGGGTCGTCGGCGCAGTAGCCTGCCGACAAAGATCATTGGGCTTGGGGAGGGTGGGTGCAGGCGCCGTCGACGGTGGTACAACTCGTCCTCTTGGTCTTGCTCGTGCTGCCGGGAATCTCCTACCAGTTCGTGCGTGAACGCCTGCGCGGTCCGGTGCCGTGGGAACGCGACCTCGGTGAACGCGTGCTGCGCGCGATCGTCGCGTCGATCGTCCTGGACTCCGCCTACCTGGCCGTCGCGGGCCCCGCGCTGATCAGGCTCACCCGCGGCACGCCGCCCGGTGAGCTGAACGGGTTCGTCCAGCAGCCGCGGGCGGTCGGCGCCGTGGCGGTGCTGCTGTTCCTGGTCGTGCCCGCCGCCGCGGCCTTCGCCGTCTCGCTCGTGGAGCGCAGGCGCCGCAAGTCGACCTACCGGCGCACGCCGACCGCCTGGGACCACGCGTTCCGCGACCGCGAACCGTGCTTCGTCCGGGTCAGGCTCAAGGACGGCAACTGGGCGGGCGGTTGGTACGGGCACCGGTCGTACGCCACCTCCTACCCGCACCCGGCCGAGCTGTACCTGGAATCGGCGCGGGTGATGACGCCGGAGGGCGAGTTCGGACCGAGGGTCCAAGGGACGGCGGGTGTTCGCCTGCGTGCGGAAGACTTCGACGTGCTGGAGTTCATCAGCGCGAGCGGCGACGTGAAGGCGGTGGGCGATGACGACCGGTGAACCCCGACCCCTGCCCGACGCGGAGGACCTGCTCCTCGGCAACGGGCGCGGATTCACCCCGAAGCAGGACGTGGAAGAGCCGGAGGAAGCCCCGCCGGGCAAGGCGGGCACCTCCCGCACCCCGCCCGCCGAGGAGTAGCCGGTGCACCCGGGTGAGCGGTTCGACCTCGCGCTCCGGGTCGCCCGCTTCGACCCGAGCCCGGCTGCGGTCGAGGCGGCGATCGAGGCGGGCAGGGCCGCCACCGCGCCTGGCGCCGAGGACCGCGTGCGGCACCTGTCGAACCTCGGCGGCCTGCTCCAGACCCGGTTCCACCAGACCGGTGAGGTCGGGTACCTCGAAGAGGCCATCGCCGGTGTGCTGACCGCGCTCTCGGAGGACGTGGACGAGGCGCAGGAAGCGAGCCTGCGCAACAACGCGGGCATGCTGCGGCACACGCAGTTCCAGCACGCGCGGGACTGGGACGTGCTCACCGACGCGGTGCAGTTCAGCCGCACCGCCGTCGCCATCGCGCCGGACGGGCCGCTGAGAGCGGACTACCAGCGCAACCTCGCCGTCGCGCTGTCCACCGCCTTCACCGTGACCCGGGACCTGGACCTGCTCGAAGAGGCGATCGAGGAGGCCCTGGACTCCGTGGAGGAGTCGGGCGACGACGCGGACAGAGGGCTGAGCCTGCACTTCTTCGCGTTCCTGGCCCGCCGCTGGTTCGAGGCAACGGGTGAGGTCGAGGCGCTGGACCAGGCGATCGACGCGGAACGCCGGGCGGTCGACCTGACCCCCGCCGGGTTCACGGACAAGCTCGACCGGTTGGCGCTGCTCGGACACCTCCTGGACAACCGGCACCGGTTGACCGGCGACCGGGCGGACCTCGCCGAACTCGTCGACGTCCGCCGGACCCTGGTCATGATCACCCCGTCGGGGCACCCGAGCTTCACCTCCTACCGGTCCGGCTACGAAGCCGCGGCGCGGGCGTGGACCGAGCTGACGGGGGAACACGAGCCGGACAGGATCATCTCCCCGTCCGACCGGTCGGGCGTCCGCTCCCACCACGCCGTCGAACTGACGATGCGGTTCAACGAGACCGGCGACCGCGCGCTGCTCGACCGGGCCGTCGAAGAGGCCGAGGCGGCCGTCGCGGACACCAGCGTGCACCACCCGCAGCGGTCCGAACGGCTCGACGTCCTGGCCTCCGCCCTCTTGGTGCGGGCCGAGGCCGACGACGACCGGGCCACGCTGGTCGAGGGGGTCGCGCTGCACCGGGAGGCCGTCGCGACGATGCCCGCAGGGCACCCGTACGAGTCGCGTTTCCACCTCAACCTCGGCGCCGCGCTGGGCGCGGCCTTCCACGCCACCGGCGAGCTGGCGTGGCTCACCGAAGCCGCCGAGGTGGTGCGTCGGGCGGTCGACAGCGCGACCAAGGCCTCCGACCGCGCGACCGCGCTGTCGAACCTGGCCGTACTGCTGTACCGGCGTGCCACCACGACCGGGGAGTTCGCCGTGCTGACCGAGGCGATCGCGGTGGCCCGCGAAGGCCTCCGGATCGGGGCGGACGTGGTCGCGGGCCACGCGAATCACCTGTCCAACCTCGGGGCGATGGTGTTCACCTTGTGGCGCCGCACCGGACAGGCTGCGGCGATGAACGAGTGCATCAAGCTGCACGAGGCCGCCGTGCAGGCCACGCCGGAGCGCCACCCGCACCGGCCGAGGCTGCTCGACAACCTCGGCGGAGCGCTGATCGCGGCATTCGAGCGCTACGGCGACCACGACGCGCTGGACCGCGGCATCGACGCGTACCGGGCCGCCGTGCTGGGCTGCGACCCGGCCCTCGCCGAGCACGCCGGCTACCTGGCGAACCTCGGCGGAGCACTCCGCCAGAGGTCCGCGGTCGCCGCCGACGAGGGCGTGCCGGACGAGGAAGCGCTGGCGGAGGCGATCGACCTGGGTCGCCGTGCCGCGCACGCGGACGCGGCCAACCCCTACCGGCGCGGGAGGAGGTTGACCGGGCTGGGCAAGTCGCTGCACCTCCGGTTCGTCCACCACGGCGACCGCGCGGCTCTCGCCGAGGCGTTGGACGCCTTCCGCGAGGCCGCTGCCGCGCCCGCGTCACCGACGGACGACCGGGTCACCGCCGCCGAGCTGTGGGGCACGGTCGCAGCGCAAGCCGGTGAGCACGCCTCGGCGGCGGAGGGCTTCGCCGCGGCGGTCCGCCTGCTCCCCCAGCTCGCCGGACGACGGCTGGGCCAGGGCGACGCCCAGTACTGGCTGGGCCGCTTCGCCAACCTCGCGGCCGACGCCGCCGCGTGCTCGTTGACCGTCGGGAACGTCGAGGAAGCGGTGACGTTGCTGGAACTCGGGCGCGGGGTGCTGGCCGCGCAGGCGTTCGACGGCCGCAGCGACCTGACCGACCTGCGTGAGCGCGCGCCGGAGCTGGCGGACCGGTTCGCCGCGCTGAGCGCCGAGATCGAGTCCGACACCCCGCGCGACCGGCTGCTGGTGGCCGACGAGCTGGCGGCCGTGACCGCCGAGGTCCGGGCGCTGCCGGGACTGGAGCGGTTCCTCCGGCCGCCGTTGCTCGCCGAGCTGACCGAGCAGGCGCACGAAGGTCCCGTGGTGCTGGTGAACGTGAGCCGCTACCGCTGCGACGCGCTCATCCTCACCCCGTCCGGTGTGCTGGTCGAGAACCTGGTGCGCCTGACGGAATCGGAGCTGAGAGGGCGGGTCGAGGCGTTCCGGGCCGCGCTCGCCGTCCGGGGCGGGCGCGAGGAGCGCTTGGCGGCGGAGGAGGTCGTCCACGACACCCTGGAGTGGCTGTGGGACGCGGTGACGGGTCCGGTGCTCGACCGGCTCGGGCCGGCCGGGGGGACGGACCTGCTGCCCCGGCTCTGGTGGGCGCCAGTCGGTGTGCTGAGCCTGCTGCCGCTGCACGCCGCCGGGCACCTGCGCTCCGGTGGCCCCGCGGTCGCGGACCGCGTGGTCTCGTCGGTGACGCCCACCGTCCGCGCGCTCGGCCACGCCCGTTCCCGGACGCGCCGGGACGGGAACCCGAGCCTGCTCGTCGTGGCCGTGCCCGAGTCGGCGGACGCGCCGGACCTGCCCGGTGCGCGCGAGGAGGCGGAGCACCTGGTCGCACGGGTGGCGGGCAGCACCGTGCTGTCGGGCCCCGACGCCACCCGCGACCGGGTCCTCGCCGCGCTCCGCACGAGCACCTGGGCCCACTTCGCGTGCCACGGGTACAGCGACGCGGACAACCCGTCGGACAGCCACCTCGCGCTCACCGGCGCGCCGCTGCACGTGCTCGACGTGTCGCGGTTGCGGCTGGACCACGCGGAGTTCGCCTACCTGTCGGCGTGCGACACCGCCCGCACGTCGGCGCTGCTGTCCGACGAGGCGATCCACCCCGCGTCCGCGTTCCTGATCGCCGGGTTCGCCCAGGTCGTCGGGACGCTGTGGGAGATCCACGACGCGCTCGCACCGCGGATCACCGAGTCGATCTACGAAGATCTGCTGGCGGGCACGCCGGACGCCCGCCGCGCCCCGTTCGCCGTGCACCGCACCGTCGGCCGGCTCAGGGAGCACTACCCCGGCCTGCCGTCATTGTGGGCCGCGTACGTGCATGCGGGCGCCTGACGTTGTCCCCCGGGGTTCGGCCGGGGTCAGGCGGCGGTGAGCGCGCGGGTCTCCGTGCCGGTGTCGTTGAGGGTCGCGGTGAGGACCTCGTCCAACGGTGTGGCCTGCATCCCGAAAACCGCCTCGATCCGTGACGAGTCCACGAGAAAGGGACGATGGCTCATGTAGTGGGTTTCCCAGAGCTCGTCCCAGACCGGGGCGGTGGCGCCGAGCAGGGTCAGTTCCCGGTCGGTCATCTCCGCCAGGCGTGGTGGTGCGGCGGTGGCCAGTTCAGCCAGCCGGGCCGCCATTTCCCTGATGGAGTGGGTGATGACGGGTGCGTGCCACGCCTGCCCGAGGCTGCGCTCGTCGCGCGCGACCGTGACCAGGGCCTGGGCGGCGTCACCGATCGACGTGTAGGCGTGCGGGGTGTCGAGGGCGGCGGGCGAGGGCGAGGCGCCCGGTCAGCACCTTGGGCACGATCATCGTGGTGAAGATCGAGAAGGCGCCGGGTCCGATGAACTGGCCCGCGCGCACCTCGGTGACCCGCACCCGACCCTCGTCGTGGGCGGCTTTGGCCTCCTCCCACATCCGGGCGCGCACCTTGCCCTTGGGTCCGGTCGCGGCGAGCGGGTGTTCCTCGGTGAGCGGTTCGTCGACCGGCCCGTAGGCGTAGAGGTTGCCCAGCATCACGTACACCGCGCCGGTGCGCTCCGCGGCCGACAGCACGGAGCCGAACAACGGCGGGACGGTCTGCGGCCAGGTGTGGTACGCGGGCATGGCGCAGTTCATCAGCGTGGTGGCGCCCTCGGCGAGTCCGGTCAGCTCGTCCGCGTCGTTGGCGTCCAACGCGACCCGTTCGATCAGCGGGTGTTCCGGACCGGCACCACTGCGGCTGATCATCCGAACCTCGTCGCCGGCTCCGGTCAGCAGCTCGGCGGTGGCGCGGGCGGTGGCACCGTGCCCGATGATCACGTGGAAGGGCATGATTCTCCTTGGTGCGACGTTGTGTTCCTGACGTGATCCACTGTGAGGGCCGTGCCGACTCGGCGGCAGTGGCCCGATTGCCAACGTTGCGGAGGTTCTGGCCATGCACCGGGTCGTCTTCGTCGTCGTACCGCCGGTGTACTCGTTCGACCTGGCGATCGCGCAGATGGTTCTCGACGCCGCACGTCCCGGCGGTGACGCGGGGTACGAGACGACCGTGTGCACGGCGCAGCCGGGGAGGGTCGAGTCGCTCAGCGGTTCCGACGTCGTCGTCGAGCACGGACTCGCCACGGCCGAGCAGGCCGACACCCTCGTCGTGATCGGTGGCGGTGCCCGCGAGGACATCGATCCCCGGGTGTTGGAGGTGGTACGCGCCGCGGCGGACTCCGGAAAGCGCGTCGCCGCGATCTGCACGGGCACCTTCATCGCGGCTCAGGCCGGCATCCTGGACGGCCGCCGGGCGACCACGCACTGGGGCCTGACCGACGAGCTGGCCCGCCGCCACCCGGCCGTCACGGTGGTCCCCGACGTGCTGTACGTCGCCGATGGTCCCGTGCTGACGTGTGCCGGTGCCGGTGCTTGCGTCGAGTTGTGCCTCCACCTCGTCCGCACCGACTACGGCGCCGCGGTGGCGGCCGAAGCCGGAAAGCGGACCGTGGCCGCCCCGCCGCGCGCCGGTGACCAACCCCAGATCGTCGAGACCCCGCTTCCGGTTGTCACGGACACGTCGCTCACCACCACCCGTGAATGGGCACTGCGCCGGCTCGACCAGCCGGTCACCCTGACCGACCTGGCCGCGCACGCCCGGGTCAGCACCCGAACCCTGACCCGCCGCTTCCACGCCGAAACCGGCCTCAGCCCGCTTCAGTGGCTGCTGCACCAACGCCTCGACCGCGCCCGCCGGTTGCTCGAGACCACGACGCTCCCGATGGACCAGGTCGCCTTCCACAGCGGGCTGGGCAGCGCCGATTCGCTGCGGCAGCACATGCTCCGCAGAGTCGGCCAAACCCCGATCGCGTACCGCACGTCGTTCGTCCGCAGATGATCCAGAACTCCGCGCTTGGACGCGCCCCGCAATCCGAGACACCGGAACTGCCGGTGCGGTAGACCATCGGGGTGCAGTCGCTGACAGGGATCTTTCCGTTCGGCCGGCCGTCCGTCCGGTGCGAACCGCGGCGGGTCAGCCGTGCGCAGGCGCTCGTGCTCGGGGTGTACCCGTCTGCGTTGCACATCAGGTGGAAGCATCCGCAGCAGCGGATCGCGGCGCTGGCCGTCGCCCAGGAACCGTGGCCGTTCTGGGCCGGCGAAGACGAGGCCGAGCGGGTCGACCAGTGGCGTCACGCCGTCGGCTGGCGGCCGGAGTGGGGCACCGCCGAGCCGGTGGGGCACGTCAACGGGTCCTCCGGGCGCGCCGTCCAGGAGCGGGTGCTGCGTCCGCTGGGCATCGAACCGGGCCAGGTCTGGATGACCGACGCGCTGCCCTTCTTCCACGTGCATCGCACGCCGCGGAGTCAGGGCGAGGCGATGTCGACCCGGTACGACCCCGTGGCCCGCGAGCACGGCTGGCCGGTCCACCGACTGCCCACTCGACCACCCGTCGACCAGCTGATCCAGTGCGCCGTCACCTGCGAACGCACCCGAATCCTCGATGAGATGACCGATTCGAGCACCCCACTGTTGATCACCCTCGGCAACGAGGCACTTGCCGTCGCCGCCCGCCTGCTCGGCGGCACCCTCCCCGACCGTCTCACGTCCGATGGCAGCTACGGCCAACGTCACCGCGCCACGGTGAACGGCAAGTCGTTCGAAGTACTGCCGCTCGTCCACCCTGGCCAGCGCGGCACGCACTGGCGACAGACCCACGACCAGTGGGTCGAACGCTCAGCCGAATAGGGCTTCAGCCCCCGGCCGCTCCCCGGACCGCAACACTGCCGGGGGCAAACTGCCGGGGCAAAGAGGAAGCACAACCTGCCGCCCGCACATCACGAGCGTCACACCCCCGCTACCCCGCTCCGCCCCACCCTGCCCCGCGCTGCCCCTACCCCTGCCCCGCGCTACCCCGCCTTACCCCACGCTGCCCCGCCCCGCCCGGCGCTGTCTGCCCTGCCCTGCTCCTGCCCCGCCTGCCCTGCCCGCGCTACCGCGAGGCGGCGAAGCGGCTGTTCATCAGCGAGACGACGGTCAAGACGCACCTGCTGCACGTGTACGCGAAGCTAGGCGTCAACGACCGGGCAGCCGCCGTAGCCGCCGCATTCTCCCGCGGCTACCTGACACCGCAGGACTGACGGTCGGCCGATCTCAGACAACTGCTGATCGATTCCGGTTCGCCCCGCTCCGGACCGGCGAATGCGGGCATCACACGCAGGCCCCCTACTGCGGACGGTGCGTGTCGTCGAGGGTTCGCTTGATGACACCCAGACCGTGCGACATCGCTTTGGCCATCGGCGCAGCCAGCTCGTCGGGGAGCACATCGCGAATCCACAAGAGCCGACACCGCCGCTCGCCATCGGCAACGACCTGCATGGAGGTGTTGTCGTGATCCGGTTGCACACTGCCGCCGACCACCGCGTACACGATCCGGCGCGTGTCGTGGTCGACGCAGATCCGCCGTTCCCAGGCCACCGTCCCGTCGACGAAGGTGACGACCCGGCGGTCGGCCTCGACCCGGGTGTCCAGCACGAACCCCGGTACCATGCGCGAGGGACCCGCAGCGAAGTCGCCGATCACCTCCCACACATCCTCGGCACCGGATTCGATCAGGATTTCCTTGCTGATGGACGCCATGTCTCCCTACCTGTGTTCTACGTACTGCGACAACGGTGAGCTGGTGAGTCACCGGCGGCCGAACACAGCAGGTAACGCTGTGGATCGGCCGGCACCGTCCCCTGCCCGTCGCCGGGGGACAACTCGGATCTGTCTCGCGCCCTGTCCGACCAGTCGCGTACAAAGGCGAACTGGACGCCGCCCTCGCCCAGGTAGACACAATCAGCCTTGCTGCAGGCCGCCTGCCGCCCCGTGATCACACGGCGAAGCTCTGCCGGCGGTCCGGGTCGGCGCAGTCGATGACGATCGTGGCGAGCTGGGCCCGTGCGGGCATGGCGCTGACTCCTTCAGGTTCGGTACGCACAAGCCTGCCCCGACACCACCCCTCAGTTCTTGAACATCCTTGCGGGACCGTCACAGCCTCCAGATGTGCTCTCCTTCGGATCACGCGACGTCCGGAGTTCCATCGCAGCCGTCGACTGCCAAGGCGATCACCGCCGACTGGTCGGCGAATCCAGCCGCGCAAAGGACGTGCGGCTCGTGCTCGTGCGTGACGATCGGGTCGAAAAAACACACCCTCACCCCGAGGCTCGCCCTGGCAGTCGATCAGCAGACGTGCGACTTCATTTCCTGATTCCGTATTGGCGATCCAGCCACGACTGCCCAATTTGGGTTCCCAGGAATGGCGCTCAAGGTCATCGAGCACCAACTGGACAACTTCAGAAGCCGTCCCCGTCCACGGCGAGAATCCCTCTGCGGCAAGTTCACCGATCCGAATCAGGCCATCTTCGAGCAGGAAGTGCAGCAGCTCAGCGAAAAACTCCTTCCACGGGCAACCTTTCGCCTCTTCCCGCGCAACCCAAATAAGCTGATCGATCGGGAAGTCAGAGAGCACGCGCTCCCCGCGCGGCAGGAGGTCGGCAAGAAACGTCAACCGGATGGTCGAGCGCACCGCGGCCGACACAGAGTCCGACCCCGGAAAGCGGACAGCGCATGCCAGGCGACCCACATCCGGGTCGAGTGACGCGTCATCACCGGTAGACGGCATAGTCGGCCCGCCGCGTCGGTCGCGAAAATCGCTGTCCCGTTGCCGGATCACGGTGGTAGACACCCGCAGTGGGAAAGACCCCGGAGTTTCCCGATCTGCTACGGCTGATCGACGAACGGTCGACCGCCTTCCGCACGGCGGTCGCCTCAACGCCCAGCCTCGACGCGCAGGTGCCGACCTGTCCCGAGTGGACATTCTTCGACCTGGTGCAGCACCTGGGCGAGGGGCGGCGCAAGTGGGCTGCCATCGTCGCCGCGGGACCTGCCGCCGCTCCCCCGGCCAAGTCCGCATGGGGCTCGGCTGCGCCTCGTGAGCGCGAGGCCCTGGCGGACTGGTGGGCCACATCGGCGCAACAGCTCCTGGACGCGCTGCGCGAGGTCGGCCCGGATCGCGGCTGCTGGACCTGGTGGGACAAGTCGCAGTCTCCGCAGACCGCCGGTGCCGCCGCCCGGCACCAACTCCAAGAGATCGCGGTGCACACCTACGACGCCCAGATCACCACGGGCACCCCGCAGTCGCTGCCGAACGAGGTGGCACTCGACGGTGTCGACGAGTTCCTGTCCACCTGCTGCGCAACGACGGCCGCCTGGCCGCACAAGCCCGCCATCGTCGACTACCACGCCACCGAGGGCCGCTCCTGGCGCCTCTGGCTCTCCGCCGACGGCGCACGGACCGCCCTCCTCCCGGAATCGGGCACGATGCCCGCCATGGCGGGCGGCGAGGACCCGGACGCGGCCGACGCCTCCCTCCGAGGCACGGCCAGCGAGCTGGTCCTGGTCTTCTACGGCCGTATTCCGGTGAACTCCCTGGAACTCGACGGCGACCCACGTCTCTTCGACCAGCTCGTGGCCTGGAACCCCGACGAGTAGAACCTGACGCTGCACCACGTCGCACGCTCCGAGGACAGACCTCCCGCGAACGGCTGCAGCCACACGTGAGCCCGGCGGCTTCTCTTTCCGATCTCTTGAGCAGATATCGCGGAAAGAGTGCCAAGCCCTCCCGGTCCCCACCTCCGCCCCACGGTGCAAAGTAACCGTGGGGCGGTCGGTCACCCTGCCTGTAGACCTCGTGCAGCCGCTCGCACTCGTCGAGCACCTCCGGTTCCAGCGATGCGCATCGCCGGCGAGGCCGGGGAGACCGCGCGGACGGACTCCCCGGTCGTCAGCGTCTCCTACCCGCGCACGGGCGCGTAGCGCAGAAGGACCGCGCCCGACGAGAAGGTGCGGTTCTCCACCAGCTCCAGCTTCAACCACTTGTCCAGTGACGGGAAGAACGGCATGCCGCCGCCGATCGCGGCCGGTGCGACCAGCACCTGGAACTCGTCCACGAGACCGGCCCGGATCAGGGGCGCGGCGAGCGTGGCGCCACCCACCTCCATCAGGCCGTCGGTCTCGGCCTTGAGCCTCCTCGCGACCTCGACGACGTCACCCCGCTCCAACCTGGAGTTCCAGTCGACCGACTCCAGGGTCTGCGAGAACACCACCTTCGGCATCCCCAGCCACAGCCGGGCGTACTCGGCCTCCACCGGGGGCACGTCCGGCGCCTGGCCGGCGGTCGGCCAGTGGGCCGACATCAACTCGTACAACTTCCGCCCGTACAGCGACAGCGCGATGTCCCGGGTCCGGTCGTTCCAGTACTGGTGCAACTCGTCGTCCGGCACGCCCCAGCCGAGGTCGCCGTTCGCGTCGGCCGTGTAGCCGTCCACCGAGACGTTCATTCCATAGGTCAGCTTTCCCATAGCAGTACAGACTGCCGGGCCGGGAAAAACTCATCGGAACGAGCGGTGTCGGATTGACCCGCTCCGCTCGGCGCGGGCCTGCACCCGACCCGCGACCTCCCTAATTGCGACGCAGCACCCCCGGTGAGCTGGAGTGCGAGGACGGATCGAGTCAGGTCACCGATCGCATGATGTTCAACGCCTCCAGCCACGACTGGCTGGCACCTGCCAACCTCATGACGACGTGGACCAAGGCACGACTGCTGACAGACCGCTTCACACCCGAACAGCGTTCACCAGGACGAACCGTGTCCTCCGACAGGGTGACAAGCACTCCCAGTTCATGCAGCGCCCGGACCCGTTTCGCATCCTCCCCGCCAACACCAGCGCTTCCCTCGGTGCTCACATGGCGAACTGATTTGTCGCACCCACCGTATCGTGGCTTGTTTCGATCCACACTGAAGTCACAGAAGGTATGAAATTGCAGATAGAGGGCATGACTGTCGATGCATCGCGACCAGCAGCTTTGACCGTGCACCGTACGTAGTCAACCGGCTGCGCCCACACACACATAGCCACCTGTGCCTGTTCAGGCAGCCGTCATCCGGCCATAGGTCGATCCGTGGCGTCATGCCCGCCTACGACGCGAGGGAGTCATGCCAGGCCGTAGAGCAAGCGGTAGCAGGCGATGCGTTCGGGGGTCGGAATCGATCCGGTGCGCGTGGTACAGCATGCACTCGAAGCCGGGACCGTGGTTCCAGCCGAGCTTTCACGTCACTACCGCCGAATCGGCCCACCGGTCGGCCACCCCAAGCGAACCCAGGTTGACGTGCGCGGCGAAAGTTCCGTCGGCGCGCAATACGGCGTTCGGGGTGCCGCCCTGACGAACGGCCCGGTGTCCGCGGCTTCACCGATGAGAAATCCTTCGCTACATCGTCAGTTCTGGTAGCCCCCTCGCATCGGTGGAAGGATTACTGACCATGACCGACGCCAGACCCCTGGGCGCCGACGAGGCCACGTTCATCGCGGTGGTCCGCTCGGGCGATACGGCGCGGTTCGCGCTCATCACGGAGCGCCACCGGCGTGAGCTGCAGGTGCACTGCTACCGGATGCTCGCGAACTACGAGGACGCCCAGGACATGACGCAGGAGACGTTCCTGCGAGCGTGGAACAAGCGGGAATCGTTCAAGGGCCATGCTGCGTTGCGGACGTGGCTGTACCGGATCGCGACGAACGCTTGCCTCGACTTCCTGGAGAAGCGCAACGACCGCACACCCGTGCCGTCCGAGCTGCCGGACTCCGACTCCGAGGTGCTGTACCTGCAGCCGTACCCCGACCGGATGCTCCCCGAGGACCCGCAGGAGGCGGTGGTGGCGCGGGAGACGATCGAACTGGCGTTCATCGTCGCCATCCAGCACCTGCCGCCGCGGCAGCGGGCGGTGTTCATCCTGCGCGACGTCCTCGGCTGGCCTGCGTCGAAAGCCGCCGACGCCCTCGCACTGACCGTCGCATCGGTGAACAGCGCGCTGCAACGGGCACGCGTGACGATGCGCGAGCGGCTGCCCGACCGCCGCCTCGACTGGCGGAGCCCCGCCACCCACGAGCTGTCCAATGACGAGCGCGGTGTGGTGAAGTCCTACATCGACGCCCACGAGCGCAACGACCTCGACGGGCTGATGTCCCTGCTGCGCGACGACCTGCGCTTCGCGATGCTGCCCGAAGCGGGCACTTCGGTCACCACGGCCAAGGACGCGGTGGACGGCTGGGTCTCCGGTGGGCTCTTCCAGCGCGGCTACGACGACTGGCGCTGTACCACCACGACGGTCAACCGCATGCCTGCCGCCGTGCTGTACCTCCGCACCCCCGACGATTCGGAGTACCGGTTGTTCACCATCGCGGTCCTGCACATCGTCGACGGGAAGATCGCCGAGCTCACCGGCTTCGACGCCACCGACAAACCATGGCTGGACCTGCCCCCGACACTGTGATCACAAATGCCCTCCTCGTCGACGAGTCCGGCGCACGGGCCGCCGTCACCGAAGTCACCGAAGTCACCGCGCATGAGTACCCCGACCAGCTGAACACGACCGCAACCACGCAGACGCCACCGCCCCCGCCAGGGTCTCTGCTCATCGCCTCGTCTCGTATCGGGTCAGCACCGCACCGCCGGAGAACGTTCGCGTCTCCCCGGGTTCGCCCAGCTGTCCAGCGCGGTGAAGAACTGCGTGCCACCACCCACCAGGACCGGGTGGACAGCGGGCCGGTACTCGTCGATCAGCCAATCGCGGCAGCCCTTCGGTCAAATCGCATACCCCGGCGATGGCAATGACGTCGATCACCGCCACGTACGGATGCAGGGCGCAAACTCCGCCCCGGGGTGCCGCACTGCGCAACAACCACCTTGGTCTGCACGGATGATGGTTCTCGGCAAGCACAGGGTTGGCAGAGTTCGAAGACCTGACGCACCACGCACCGACGGCGCAGCCCCGTCGAGAGGCCGTGCGGGTGCGTCACCGGACAATGGCGGTGATGCGTTGCGAGACCGTCGAGCCGGCCGCTCCTCTCCGCTACAACGACTCGGACGTGGGTGACCCGGCGGGGGCTCGCGGTATGACGACCAGTGCGACAACACCGCTCAGCAGCGTCAAGCCGCTGGCGATGTACGCGGTCGTGCTGATCGACGCGATCTCCAAGAGGGCCGAACCGGCGACCGCGCCGAGGAAAGTCGCGATCGCCTCGCCGGTGAAGAGGACAGCGCTGATCCGACCGAGGACGGCGTTCGGCGTCGCCCTTTGCAGCGCTGTCTGCGCCGCTACGAGCACCGTCGAACCGAAGATGCCGATGAGCACCGCCGAGGGCAGCGCTTCGAGGAGTGAGGTCGACCGGAACAGCAGCGTAAAACCGATCGCGGTGACGCCGAGCGCACCGGCGAGCAGGTACACCACGGGCATCCGGTCGACCAGGAAGCGGACAAGCGGTGCGCCGATCAGGAACCCGACGCCGAGGCCGGACATCGCCAGTCCGCTGGGCCCGCTGCCACCCAGTTCCCGAGCACCGAAGGGCACCAGAAGCACTGTCAGCGACGCGTTCGCGCAGAGGAAAGACGTGTTGACCACCAGCAATCCGACAGCCATCCGATCCCCGCGGAGGAACGTGAAGCCTTCCCGCAGCTCGGTCAGGATACGCCCGATGCCGCCGCGCGCCTCTCGAACGCTTGTGATCTTCGCGGTCATCAGCAGCGCGAGCACCGACACGATGTAGCTGGCGACGTCCACCCACACCAACGCGGAGAACCCGACGAAGCCCAGCAGCACACCGCCCAGGGGCGCACCCGCGAGCCGCACGACGCCATCGGTGAACGAGTTGAGCGCGTTGGCACTGCTCAACAGCGGACCGGTGCCGACGACCGCCGGGATGTGCGCTTGCGCCGCGGGGCGGAACGCCAGCGTGCCCACGCTTTCCACCACCAGCGCCACGTAGACCAACCACAGGTCGCCTGGCTCCCGCACGAACAGCAGCGCGCTGATCGCCACGGCACGCAGGACGTCAGCGGCGATCATGACCTTGCGTCGGTCCCACCGGTCCACAAGCACGCCGGCGATCGGTCCGAGCAGCACCGGGGGCAGGAACTCGGCGGCCAGCGTCAGAGCCGCAGCCGTCTCGGACCCGGTCAACGCGAGCACGTGGAACGGAACCGCCACCACCAGCAGCCACGAGCCGAGCAGACTGGTCGTACGGGCAAGCCACAGCAGCCGGAAGTCCCGGACGCTCAACACTTTCAGCACGCCGACCCCTGGTTTTATCCTGGTAGGATAGTGTGAGGGAATGCTCTTCTGTCAAGACAGGTGGTGGTGATGGCCGACCCGGCACTCGGGCCACGGCTGCGCGCACTTCGCGCCGCCGCCGAGCAGACCGTCGCGACGGTCGCGACCGAGGCGGGGCTGTCCGTGCCGTACGTGGCCAACCTGGAGAACGGGAGGGGCAACCCGACCGTCGAGACGCTGAGCAGGCTGGCCGGGGCCCTGCGCACCCGGTTGGTGATCGAGTTCGTGCCCGAGAGCGCCGACTCGACCGCCTCGACGCCGTCGCGATCGCTGGCACCGGGTTCGCTAGTGCGGTGGAGCCGCGGTGCACGGTTCCGGAGGGATTTGCACGCGCTCGCGGACGCCACCGGCCGCACGCCCGCCGACCTGGCGCCGACGTTGCTCACCGCGCTGGCGGGCATCGCCGACCTGGCAGGCCACGAGCCGGGGGAAGCGGACTGGAACCGCCTGCTCGACGCACTGCTGCTGGTCTTCCTGCATCCCCACCCGGACAAGCAGGCAACCCGCTGAACGTCAACCGCCGCAGGCATCACCCGATCGGCGGCGCGGTGGCACGGCCCGTCAGGTGTGCAGCCAGAACACGGTTCCAGTCCGGCACTCCCGCGACGGAGACCTCCGGCGACCGACTCGAGGAACCTCCGGACGCTGCCGTCATCGCACCGCAAGGTTTCGCACGCCACGGCGTCCACGGCCGCACACCGAACCGTGTCCGCCACATCGGTGGAGAGCACCGGGTGCGGGCTCACCTCGACCAGCACGCGGTGCCCGTCCGCAAGGGCCGCCTCCACCACCTGCCGGAACCGGACGGGCCGCCACAGGTTGCGGCACCAGTGCTCCACGTCGACGGTTCCTCGCGCAACGCGCGGCCGTACAGCCCCGAGTACAGCGGTAGCTCCGGCTCACGCGGCCGGATGGGACCGAGGCCGACGCTGTGCCTGCCGATAATCTCATCAACGCAGGTAGAAGGCGTACGACGCCCAAGGGTACCGAGTGCTCACCGGCAAGGCTGCCATCCGCTGTGACGTCAGCCAGCACGGCATGATGACCCGCTGTGCTGCTCCGACTGGTCTACCTCGGCGTGACCAGCGCCTTCGCGCTGCTGCGACTGCTGCCCATGAGCGACCGGAACAAAACACGGAGATCCTGGCACTACGGCACCAGATCACCGTCCTGGAACGCCAACTGGACCAGACCCGGCCGCAGTTCTCCCCCGGCGACCACGCGTTCCTCACGGCAATGCTGCACCGACTCCCGGTCACCAGTGTCTATCGATTGGAGTTCCGACCCGGTGTTTGATCTACCTGTGCATCCGTCCTCGGCCCGGTTCCTCCAACGGCCGGGTGGAGGTCTCCTCGATGTGGCAGACCTGCTCGCCGACCTTGCAGAGGAGGACGGGGTCGCTGCCCGGCTGCTGGAGCGCTTCGAGCGGGGCGACTTCGACGGCGGGACTGCCGCGCCTGCCGACCTGATCACCGCTGCCTCGTGGGAGTCGGACCGGCTCGGCGACATCACCGTGCGGCCCGAGCACTTGGTGCTGGGGTTGGCACGGCTGGCCGCCGAGCGCGATGACAGGCGAGCACCGGGCCTGGAGCGGGTTCGGGAAGAACTGCAGTGGGTGATGGCCGAGCGGGCGCAGCGGAGTTACGAGCAACTCACGTCCGTACCGCGTCCGGACGCCGTCCGTGCACCCCGGACGGTCCTGCTGGCCGGGGTGCCGGGAACCGGGAAGAGCACCCTGGCCGAGGCACTGGCCTGGCGGCTGCGCGCGCCGGTGTGCTCGATGGACTGGCAGCTGGGCGCGCTGGTCCCGTTCGGCGCGCTGCGACTGGACAACTCCCTGCCGCTGGCCGAGGTGAACCTGACCGCGTCCATCGCACGCCAGGTGCAGCTCGGGTTGGACGTGATCGTGGACGCAACCGGCCACCGCCGTGAGGTGCGGCAGCGGTGGCGCTCGGTCACCGAGCACCTGGGTGGGGTCTTCGTCGGGGTGGAGTGCGTCTGCTCCGACGAAGCGGTTCAGCGCGGCCGGGTCGAAGGCAGGTCGCGCGGCATCCCCGGCTGGCACTCGACGGTGTCGTGGGAGCACGTCCTGCGCATGAAAACGCGGTGGGAGCGGTGGGACGAACCGCACCTGGTCGTGGACTCGGCACTCGAGTCGCCGGACCAGGTGTTGGCGAAGGTGCTGGCCGCGATCGACGCCGCAGGGTGAGTTCCGACAACCGGAGGCGGCCGATGTAGAACGGAGCTCAGGTCGAGCGTTACCGCGACGCTCGTCGAGGCGTCATGAAAGCGGTGGACGTCGAACGGGTGCCAGCGGAGGTGGAGCGGTCGTGCGCGCTGGACCGTGACGGAAAGGTGATGGAGAAGGGCGGTCGCCGCGGTTGGCCGGTGCCGGCTCGGCCAACGCCGTTCTCCAACCGGCGCCTGCCGTCTGATCGACGCGTTTGCGCGGGTCAGCGGGGGTCTGCCTGGTTGGCTTACGCTTCGGGGCATGGCGGTGGCAGCCTCGTCGCGTGCGCTGATCGGCCGCACCGCAGAGCTGGCGGTGTTCGACCGGGCACTGCTCTCGGCAGCGGCGGGCTCCGGGTCGGTCGTCTTCGTCGAGGGCGAGGCCGGGATCGGCAAGTCCCGCCTCGTCCAGGGCGTCGTCGAGTCGGCGGGGCGTCGCGGCTTCACCTGCCTGGTCGGTGCGGCTCGACCGCTGGAGACGACTCGTCCGTTCGGGGCGGTCGCGGAGGCGCTGGGGATGCGGCGCGGCTCGCCCGATCCGCGGCGGGCCGAGGTCGCGGCGCTCCTCAGCGGTGGGCAGGCGTCGGACGTGCGGTACGACGTGCTGGAGGCCGCTCTCGAACTCGTCGAGGTCGAGTCCCGGGCCGCGTCGACGCTGCTCGTGCTGGAGGACCTGCACTGGGCGGACGAATCGACGTGCCTGGTCCTGCGCACCCTGCTCCACCGGGTGGCACTCCTGCCGGTGCTGGTCGTCGTGACGCTGCGACCGGCGCCGCGGACCGCCGAGCTCGACCTCGTGCTGGCCGAGGCCGTCGAGTCGGGTGCCGAAGTGCTGCAACTCGGGCCGCTGGCACCCGCGGAGGTGCTCGAACTGGTCCGCGCCGAGGCCGGCAGCGTTCGCGACCTCGAATCGGTCGTGGCGAAGGCAGGGGGCAACCCGCTGTGGGTGGTGGAGATCGCTCGGTCCGTCGCCGCAGACGGCTCGCTGCCCGACTCGTTCGGCAGCTTGGTGCTGCGTCGCCTGCGCTACCTGCCTGACGCGACCCTGGCCACCCTGCGCGTCGCCGCGGTGTTGGGGGACGTCTTCTCGCTGGTCGACCTGTCCACGATCACCGGCCGCGGCGCCGTTGAACTCGTCGAACACCTGCGACCCGCGGTCGGAAGCCGCCTCCTGCGGGAGGAGTCCGGCAAATTGGCCTTCCGGCACCAGCTCGTGCACGACGCCATCTACCACGACATCCCCGAGGCCGGGAGGGTGGCGCTGCACCGCGAGGTCGCCCGGGTGCTCGCCGACGCCGGTGCTCCGGTCACCCAGATCGCCGCCCACGTGCTTCGCGGCGCCACGCCGGGTGACGCCCAGGCCGCCGCCTGGCTGCGCGCCGCGGCACGGGAGGCGCTCCCGCGGGCACCCGAGGTGGGGGTCGAGTTGCTGCGGCGGGCCCGTGCGATCGGACCGTCGGACGAGGTCGACGTCGAATTCGCGGAAGCCCTGCTCCGAACCGGCCGGGTCGCGAAGTGCGCCGCCCTCGTGGAGGAGCTGCTCCGCCGGCCGCGGGGCGCAGGTTCCGGCGCCGCGCTCCGGCTGCTGCTCGTCGAGGCGTTGTCCCTCCAGAACCGCGGTCCGGAACTGGTCGCCCAGGCTGACGCGGCGCTGAGGTCTCCCGATCTCTCGGAGGCGGAACGGGCACTCGTGCTGGCGCAGTCCGCCTACGGCCGGACGTTCTCCGGCGACGTGCCGGGTGGGGAGCACAGCGCCCGGGAGGCCGTGGCGCTCGCGGAGCGGGCCGGGGCGGTCGGGATGCGGGTGTGGAGCCTCACCACGTTGTCGTTCGCGGTGAAGACGCAAGGCCGGTACGCCGAGGCGGTCGACCTCGCGCGGCGGGCGGTCGAGATCGCCGCGGACTCGGTGGACGGTCGGCTGCGGCACCCGCACTTCTTCCTCGGCATGGCGCTCGCCGACGCCGACGACCTCGTCCCGGCCGGGGAGGCGTACCTCGACGCGGTCGCCGAGTGCACCGCTCTCGGCTCGTCGTGGATCCTGCCCGACATCCAGCAGCTCACCGGTGAGCTGCACTTCGTCCGGGGCGAGTGGGACGACGCACTCGTGGAGCTCGACGCCGGTCTCCACGCGGCAGCCGAACGCGGCAACCGCGTGGCGGTCACCCAGTCGACCGGCTACCAGGCCCTCATCCTCGCCGGCCGCGGTGACCTCCGCGACGCCGAGGTCCTGCTCGGCGGCCTACCCGGGGGCAGGGCCTACGGAACGGAGGTCACGGCGCTCGCTCGGGCGGTCGTCGCCGAGGCCCGCAGTGACCCGGTCAGCGCGTTCCACTGCCTGTGGTCGGCTTGGCAGGACGACGTCGACGGCCGGGTCATGCGCTTCCTGCCGCAGCTCGGGCCGCCTCTGGCCCGGCTGGCACCGGCTGCGGGACGCCCCGACGTCGCGGCGTCGGTCGTGGACGGCATCGGGGAATCGGCGGGGCTGGCCGCCGAGGTGGTGAGCGTCCAGACCGCCGCCCTGCGGTGCCGCGGTCTCGCGGACCGGGACCAGTCCGCGCTGCTGCGGGCCGTCGAGCTGGCGCGGTCCTCCCCGCGGGTCCTCGACCGCGCCGGGGCACTGGAGGACGCTGCCGCGTTGGTCGGACCGCCGGCGGCGTTGCGACTGTTGACCGAGGCACTGGACGTTTACGAGGCGGTGGGGGCGTCCCTGTGGGCCCGGCGCGTCCGGGCGTCCCTCCGGGCGATGGGCGCGCGCGTCGGCGTGCGGCGGGAGCGGCAGTCGCCGGCAACCGGCTGGGAGAGCCTGACCGACACCGAACTCGCGGTCGCCCGGCTCGTCGCCGAAGGGCTGACCAACCGCGAGGCGGCGGGGCGCCTGTTCGTCTCGCCGCACACCGTCAACACGCACCTGCGGCACATCTTCGGCAAGCTCGGGGTCTCCTCGCGCAGTGCCCTCACCGCGGCGGTGCTGCACCAGGATCACGCGATCGAGTGATGTCTCCGCGCGTCCGCCCGGTCAGGCTCGGGGCTCACCAGAACGCGAGGAGGCCCGAAATGCCCGCTGTGGGATTCGTACTCCCGATCCTGCCCGGCCGGACCGACGACGACCGGGAGGCCATGACGTCCTGCTGGCGGGGCCACCGCCAAGAGGCGTTCGAAGCCTCCCGTCAGCGGCTCGGCATCACCCGCGAGGCGGTGTGGATCCAACCGACTCCCACCGGTGACGTGGCGGTCGTCTACGTGGAGGCCGACGACCTGCCGACGGTGTTCGAGGGACTCGCAACGTCCCAAGAGCCGTTCGACCGCTGGTTCCGCGCCTACGTCCGGGAGGTGCACGGCGTCTCGCTCGAGGACGGTTCGTCTCCCCCTGAGCAGGTCCTCGACTTCGGCAGGTGACGCCGGCGACAAGCCGCGGGCCGCCGTCACCGCCGGACAGGCTCAATTGCCCGGACAGACTCAATTGCCGACGCCACAACGGAATTCCACGCCGAGGCGTTCGCGCCGGCGGTGCGACTGTGCAGTCGGTGTTCAACCTGCCCCGACATGCGAATGGGGCCTCCTGCCGCGCAGGAGAGCGAAAACACCTTCCACGGTGGCCGGCGCTGGACAACTGCGGCCACTCGCCGAGGAAGCGTTGTCCAACATGGCAGGCTGAGCATGCGTCGAAGATCCTGGCGCCCCTCCGAACTACCGCCCGATGCGACAACCGCCGCACGTCAACTGATGACAGCCCACAGGATCACGGCGTGACGGCGGCGCGCAGCCAGCCCGACACGTGCTCGTCGGCGCGCGGGAAGAGTTCCAGTTCCCGGGCGTGGGCCTGCGGGGGCGGCGGGGTGCGGAAACGCGGCTCGTCCTGGCGGTTGTACTCGATCGCGTAGTTGTCCGGGTAGTCGAGCCAGTAGGTGGCGTGCAGCCACGTGCCGCGCTCCGGGCGGGCCATTCCGACGCGCAGCCGGGCGAACAGGTCGCGCGCCTCGTCGGGCAGGTCCCAGCCGAACATGCCACCGTTCGCCATGCGCAGCAGGCCACCCGCCTCGACGTGGTCGCCGAGGGCCTTGTAGTCGACCTGGAGGTGGCTCCACCCCGCCGGCAGGTCCAGTACCAGTCGCCCGGTGATCCGCTGGAGCAGCTCGTCCTGCTGGACCGGGTTGAGTGGTTCCGTCATGGCCTCAGTATCCCGCAGTCGGCTGGTCGTCGTCGGGCAGCTTGGCGCGCAGCCAGTCGGGGACGTGCTCCGGCGCGCGCGGGAAGTGCTCCAGGTCGAGTGCCCACTCGCGCGGGCTCAGGTCCGGGGACCACTTCGGGTCGAAGTCGTGGTTGTAGACGACGTGGAACGCGGCCGGCGGGTCCATCGTGTACCGCAGCGAGAACCACGTGCCGCGCCCCTCCGCGTACATCAGCTCGCGCAGCTCCCGCAACGCCCGGCCCACCGACAGTGGCGGGTCCGCGGGCGGGCTGGAGTGGTCCGGCATCAGCACGGTGAGGGCCATCCAGTCCGACGTGACGGCCACCGACGCGCGCAGGTCGATCCGGAACCAGCCCTGCGGGCACGCCTCGACCAGGTCGCGGCCGATCTCCTGAAGCAGCTCCTGCTGCCGCTCACGGGGTTGGCGGGGGGAGGACGACACGGTTGTTCCGGGCGGGCTCGGGGACATTGTGGAAGCTCCTGATCTCCTGCACGGTCCTGGGCGGCGGCGGGTCGGACACCGTGAAGTGGTAGCGCACGTGCAGCTTGTCCGGCGTGTGGATGTCCGGCGTGGTGCGCTCGGCGAAGAAGTCCACCCGGTCCACGGTCGTGCCGTCGACCGCCGCGCGCCGCGCGATGTCCTCCTCCACCCGCCGCCAGGTGTCGTCCGTCGACCCGTTGTCGATCTTCATCGGACGGTTCTCGTAGGCCCACTGCGGTACGTGGTTGATCCGCTCGCCGGGGCCGCCACCCTCGAACGCCACGATGTGGCCGCCGTCGAACTTGAACAGCTCGTGCCGGTCCCCGTAGTAGTTGAACGGCGCGTACTCGCCCGCGGTCGGGCTCTTGTAGCCCTCCGGGCCACCGCTCGCGATCCGGCCGGTGTCGGGCTGGACTCCCTCGCCGGGCGAGCCCGGCTCGACACCGCGCCGCGGGCCCCAGAAGTCCTCCGCCCTGGTGCCGCTCGGCGGGTACACCGGGCGGCCACTCGCGGCGATCGTGTCGCCGTGCACGTCGGTCCGGTACATCTGCTGGGGCACCTCCGGGTCCATGCCCTCGACGTGCCGCGGACCGACCGCGAACGTCGTGTTCGGCGCCGGGACCGGCAGGTTCGCGTCCCACGTCTCCGCGGTGCCCAGCTCGGGGTTGAAGCCCTGGGTGCTGTTGCCCGACCAGGTGTGAACGTGCGACACCCGGCCGTCGGCGTCGGTGTAGAAGGTGCCGTGCCAGTCGCCGTTGTCGTTGTGGACGTCGTAGCGGGCGTGCGGCTCCAAGGGGTTGTCCGGGTCGTTGCCGCGCAGGGAGAACGGGCCGTCGCCGTCCGGCGGCGGAGCCGGGTTGTAGTTCTCGTGCGGCGGCATCGTCCGGTAAGTCCCGTCGGGGCCGCCGGGCGGGTTCCACTCCACGGCGGGTGGCGTGCGGGTCTGGTCGAAGTCGTCGAAGCGGTCGGCGGGGCGGTGGTCCGGCGACGCGTCGGGCGTGCTGTCGGGTGTGGCGTCCGGTGTGGTGTCCGGTGTGGTGTCCGGTGACGTTCCCGGCGCGTCCGTCCGGTCCGGCGACGTGCCGGTGTCGTTCGCGTTGTTCGTGCCGTCCGTGCCGTCGGTCCGGCCGGTGTCCGTCGTGCCTGCGGTGGTGTCCGGGCGGGACGTTCCGGCGTCGGGGACCTCCTGGCCGCGGAACGTGTGCGTGCTGACCCCGGTGTCCACCTGGTACACGACACCCGGCTCGGGCCGGGCGGTGTCCGGGTTGACCGGCACGCCCGCGCTGTTGCGGGTGTTCGGCACGCTCGTGTCGACGTGCGTGACGTTGCCGTTCGCGTCCGTGTAGTACGTGCCGCGCACCGAGCCGTCCGGGTTGTGGACGACGACGCGGGAGTTCGGCTCCAGCGGCGGACCGCCGTTGAAGTCGAGGACGCGCTGGTTCGGGTCGACCTCCACGTCCACGCGCGGCAGGTCCTCGGGCGGGTCCCACGGCACGGTCCGCTGAGGCGTCGGGTCGCGGCCCTCGGGCGGGTCGGTGATTGTGTTGTCCCGTGCGGCGCGGTCACGTGCGTCGTCCGGGTCCAGGTCGTGCTTGTCGGCGTCGTTCGTGCCCGGTACGAAGCCGTCGTCGCTCGCCTTGTTGCGGGTGCCGTCCAGGCGGTGCGTCTCCCACTCGCCGTTCGGCGGGATGCGCGGGCGGCGGTTGCCGTCGGGGTCGACCTCGGCGTCGCTGGTGTAGACGCGGCCGTTGCTGTCGGTCCAGGCGGGCTTGGTGGGCGCGAGGACGTCCGCGCCGGTGTGCCGGGAGAGGCGGTTGGCGAAGTCGTTCGAGCCCGCGTCGCAGCCGATCAGGCGGATCGGCGTCTTGCCGTCCCAGCCGTTGCGCCGCAACAGGTCGCCGTACTCCTCCGGGCTGTAGCTGTGGTTGCCGATGCGGGCCCGGCCGTCCGGGGTGATGTGGACGTCGGCGGTGAAGTAGCGCGGGTCGTGCGGGACGCGCTGCGGCAGGTCGCCCATCTCCGAGTCTCCCCGGTGGTGCGAGATGCCTGCGGGCGTCGTCTCACCGTGCCGGGCGTGGGCGTCGTCGATGTCGGGCCGGTCCGCCGTGCCGGGGCCGTCCGGGTCGCGCTGCGGCGGTGACCAGGGGTCCTGGTCGGACCGCTGGTGCGGGACCGGGTCCTGGCGCGGGGACGGGTCCGGGGTGTGCCGCGGAGGCGCGCTGTCCGGCGCGTGGCGCGGGGACGGCGTCTGCGCGTCCGGGTGACGCTGGGGTGGCGGGCCGCCGAAGGGCCGGTTCGGGGCGTGCGGGGACGACGGCTGGTGCGGCACGTTGGGGTGGGACGTCGGCACCGGGCCCCGGCTCTGCGGGCCGGTGTGGGGCTGGTTGGTGTTGGGCTGGTTGGTGTTGGGCTGGTTGGTGTTGGGCTGGTTGGTGTTGGGCTGGTTGGTGTGCGGCTGGTTGGCGTGGGGCGTGCCGCCGGGTGCCGGGTTGCCGTGGGGCGGGTTGGCGTGAGACGGACCCGTGTTGCCGGGGCCGTGGTGGGGCGGGCTCGCGTGCGGCGGACCTGCCTGCGACGGGCTCGTGTGCGCAGGCCCGCTGTGCGACGGCCCGTTGTGACCGGGGCCGGTGTTGGACGGCCCGGCGTTGCCCGGCCCGTTGTGCGAAGGGCTGGTGTTGCCGGGCGCGTTGTGCGAGGGACCGCTGTGGGTCGGCCCGGTGTGCGGCGGGCCGCTCTGCGTGGGGCCTGGGCCACTGTGCGGGCGCGTGCCGGCAGGGCCGGTGTTGGACGGCCCGTTGTGCGAGGGACCGGTGTTGCCAGGCCCGTTGTGCGGGGAACTGGTGTGCGGCGAGCCGCCGTGAGGCGTGCTGCTCGGTGACGAGCCACCGTGGGAAGGGCCGTGAGCGCTCGGCGCGGTGTGCGTCGGGCCGGAAGTCCCGGGTCCGCTGTGCGTCGGGCCGTACGAGGAAGGCCGAGGGCCTTCCGCACCTCGGGCCGCCGGGATGGCTGAGCCGACATCGCCCCGGCTTCCGGGTGTTCCGGTCCAGCCGCCGCTGGAGCCGGGACGTGCACCGCCACCACCGGGAGCACCACCGCCCGGCGTACCACCAGGAGCACCTCCGGGCGCGCCGCCGGCGGGCATGCCGCCGGGCGGAGGCGTGCTGCCCGGGTTGGACTGGCCGCCCTGAGGGCCGGTGTTGGGGCCACCGGTCTGGGGCTGGTCGGGGCGCACGGGAGCGTCGGCCGTGGCCGCGGTCGACGCGGAGGTCTGGTCGAACCGCGCCGGAGGTGGTGCAGAGTTCCCGCCACCGCCACCGCCACCGGTGCTGCCACCACCTCCGCCGGTGCTGCCGCCGCCTGCGCCGTTACCGGTGCTGCCTGCGCCGCCACCACTGGGCGAACCGCCACCGCTCGGCCCACCGGCACCGCTGGGCGAACCGCCACTCGGCCCACCGGCACCGGCACCCGTGCCACCACCACTGGTGTACGAGCTGGGGAGGTTCCCGCCGGGCGCGGGCTGTCCGTAGGGTCCGCCGCGGTCGCCGCCGGGCGCGGGCTGTCCCGGGCCGCCTCGGTGGTCGCCGACCGGGCTGCTGCCGCTCGGCCCGCCGCGGACCTCGCCCATCGGACCGTTGCCGCCGGGAGCCGGTCCCCCACGCGGCGAATCGCCGTCCGACCCGCTGCTCGGGTCGCGCCCCGGCCTCGACGAACCGGTCGGGACGTCGCTCCTCGGCGAGTCCGCGGTCGCGGTGGCCTTGCCCGCGAGCTTCCCGACCACCTTCATGATCTTCTCGAAGACCTCGACCAGACGCTTCAGCATCGGCGAGACCTTCTTGATGGTGTTCAGCAGGTCCTGGATGATCTTCGCGATCTTCGCGGCCCACTTCGAGATCGCCGTCACGGCCTGCGCGACGATCACCGGCGTCCCGAAGCCCAGCGTGAACGCGGCCTCCAGGACCCACGCGATGAGCTTGCCGACCAGGTCCGCGATCAGGTCACGGACCATCTCGCGCACGAACCCGACGACCATCCCCATCAACCCGACGACGGTGCCGACGGTCCCGGCGGCGGACGCGGCGCCGCTCAGAGCGTCACCGTGGGCCTTCGAGTTGGTGCGGTACGCCTCGGCCGCCGCGCCGGTCCACCCCTCGGTGCCGGATTTGATCGCCGCGTTGTAGTCCTCGGCGATCTTCCCCAGCTCGGTGGCCACGTTGTTCCACGTCGTGGAGTACGACTCGATCACGGGCGGATCGCCCGCCAGCCAGTCGAGCATGTCCTTCAACGGCTGCACGTGTTCCATCAGGAACGACGCGGCGGAGGACAGCAGGGTGCCGAACGGGTCGATGGCCATCGCGGCGGCGTCCGCGGCGAGCCCGACCAGGCCGAGGCCGCCCTCGATCCAGTTGCCGTCCTTGATGCCGTTGTACGTGTCCATCGCGGACTCGGCGATGGAAATGCCGGTCGCCCAACCGTTGTCGCCGGTGCCCGCGTTGATGAACCCGCCCGGTTCGGCAGGCGGCGCGGCGACCAGCGGGTTCTCGCCCGCCATCAGGCACCCGCCCCGGTGCCGACAACGACCGTCCCGTGTTCGACCGGCACAACGGACACGGCGACACCTCCCCCGACTTCGCCCCGCCTACTGCAGATGATGACGCATTGGAGTCCTGCTCGGTTCCGGAATATCTCATCCCCGAGATCGCCCAGTCACCCCGGCTCGGCCAAATCCTCACAGACCCCGTCCAGCGCACCTGCTCCCCCGTCGCCCCGAAGTCACCAGTCGCCCGCTCCAGTGCCTGCAGGACCGCTGGGACAGGGCCGCTGTCGACGTCGGTGACAGCAGCGGGCTCAGGGTGGCGTAGCCGATGCACCGTCGACTCCAAAGCTGACCTGGGCTGAACCACCGGTCGTGGGGCTTCAGGAGACGGCTGTTGGTGCCGTAGCACGTGCCGGTCAGAGCGACCTGGCTTCGGACGTTCGGCTCGCCACCTGGGCGGCGTTCACCGCCGGGAATCTTAGGTGCGCCTGCACGCGGCTGTAGCTGGACACGTCCGAGGCGACCGGCAGGTCGACGCGCAGCGTGCAGCCGGGTCCGCGACGCCCCTCACCGAACTGGTGGCCGGTGTAGTGGTTCCGGAACAGGATCAGCTCGTCCCGGTTGTTGAGGTAGATCTCCTCGCTTGAGCCCCGAACTCCCGCCTGACAGCGGCACAGGACGAGCCGCTGTGGTCCGGTGGCGTCCGACACAGACCGCTGCGGATCAGCCCGAGTCCGGCCCGGACTCGGGCCCAATGTAGATCTCCCTACCGTCCGGCCGCCAAGCCCTAGGGTTCCCACCGGTCGGGACGGCCACGACGCGTTCTCCGCCTCCAGGGAGACCATCGCATCTCGCCCTCGCAGGACCGCGTCAGCCACGAGTGCCGCCGCGTTCGTTTCTTTCGACGAGGCGCCGGGCTTGCCCGTGGTGCACATCGCTTACCCACTCCCAGCCGGGCTTAGCCGATGGGCCGACCCGCGGGTCACTGGGGATACAGCCCTCACGCAAGGCGAGCACGTACACCCGATCCTGCTCGATCCGAGCGCGTACCTGATCAGCTCCGCCTACTGACCCGTGGCCGGGGACGACTACACCGACGTCGCCCGCCACACCGTCGAACAGCCGCAGCGCGGCGAGGTAGTCCTCGATCGGGTCAGCGGTGGCGGTCAAGTCGAGCATCGGGACCAGGACATCGGAGAGCATGTCGCCGGCGACGAGGACCCCGCGTTCTTCGATGAACAGCGCCGCATGGCCCGGTGCGTGCGCCTGATGCTCGATGATCCGAACGTGAGGGCCGTCCCATGGAATCCGTGCCGTCTCGGCGGGCAGGGCGGTGATGAGGCCGTACAGGTCCAGCGGCACCTGCTCGGCGATGCCCGTCGGCTCCAGGTGGGCGGTTATCTCGGCCTTCGCACCCGGGTCGGACAGCTCATCGCGGACAGCCGCCGCGCAGCGGGCCGTGCCGTAACGAGGGGCCTCGCCGAGCCGGGGGTGCCAGAGCAGATGATCCCAATCCGGATGCGTCGAGAAGCCCGCCACAACGCTCTGGCCCAAATCGGACAGGTCGTTCGCGAGGCAGGCCATCTCGTGGTCCTGCACGCCGGGGTCGATGAGCAGCACGCCGGCACGGCCTTGCACGACAACGGCGTTGCTCTGCACAAACTCGCTCTCGTGGACCAGCACACCCTCTGCGACCTGCCTCAGCACCAGCTCGCCTCCTTTGCATCCCGCAGGGCGTAACGGTAAATCGTGACACCCTGCTTGAACGATCGCCGCTCGAAGTTTCACAGCGGCTTCCCGCCCGCTGTCCGCGGCTCGGTGGAACGGCCGGTCGCCCCACCTTCGTCCGCCACGCACAAACCCACAGGACGTGAACCGCACCAGCACATCGCCCGGGCTTGCACGTTCAGGCCGACCAGCCTCAAGTGACGCGGACGTTCGCGAACGGTTCCGCGCGTACAAAACCTTCTCGACGGCCCTGGTGCCGCGTTGTCGACTCTCGGTGGCCGGTGCGGCTGCCCCTGACTGCCGTTGATCCGGGTCAGCTGTGGCCGAAAGGGGGCAGGAGCGGGTGTGTGTTCTCGGCCCAGCCGAGGAACCGCACGGCCGTGCTGTGCTGCACGGTTCCGGTTGGCGTGAAACGGCCGCCGAGGAGCACGTGCAGCAGACCTTCGACCGCCGGTTCGAGTGCGGTGCCGCGCGCCTCGACCGCCAGCCTTTCCGCGTGGGCGAACTGCACGGCGGGCTCGCAGAAGGCAAGCAGGAACAGGGCTTGTCGCCACGCGTACGCCGCGTTCTTCACCTGGATCAGCGCGGCGTGCCGGTGGGCCGCGCGCTGGGTCAGCCTGCGGACGATCCAGCCGAACGCCTGCCACGCGAGTTCCGGCGCGCGTTCGCGCAGCTCGTCGGTCAGGTTCAGGCCGTCGACCAGCACGGCGAGGTTGTGCGTGGTCAGGATCTGGCTCTGCTCCAGCACCATGCCGTTCGCCGCGATGGAGCCGCCGGAGGTGCCCGCCCGCTCCCGGCACAGCTCCGAGAAGTCCTCGGCGGTGTGCTTGCCCCAACGCATCCTCTCGCGCCGGGGCTTGGGCCAGTCCGCCGGCAGGTCGTAGTAGTTCGCGTAGAGCGTGCCGGCCAGCAGACGGCTCGCCACCACGCCGGCCTCGCGCCATTTGGTGGTGAACGTGCCCATGAAGATGTCCGCGGCCACTTCCTCCACGAGCGGCAGCTCCAGGCCTGTCTGCTTCGCCAGCGTCCTCAGCTCGGTCACCAGCGGGTTCGGCAGCAGGGCGTGCGGGAACGCGGTGAGCGCCAGCAGCGTGGTCTGCCGCAGGGCTCGAAGTGCGGCCACGGCGTTGTCCGGCTTGGGCGAGCGGTAGGGGGCGAGCGCCTTCACCCAAGGCAGCTCGGTGAACCGCACCTGGTGGTCGAGGTTGAGCAGCAGCAGGCCGCGGCGACGCCGGAACGCCGTGTAGGTCTGCTCGTGCAGCCCCGCCACGACCGGGTCGTCGATCGCCGCGCTCAGCAGCCGTGAGGTGAGTTGCGGCAGCACGACCGCCAACGTCTCCCCCGACGTGATCACGCCGAGGCGCACCAACTCGTCCGCCGGTGCTTCGAGCGACCGCGCCGCCTTGTGCACCAGGTGGTCCGGCATCGTCGTGCCGCAGGGGACCTCGGCGGTCGCCTCGGCTTCGGACACCGCGGCCGTCGCGACGTCGAGCGACGGCAGACCGCCGTCCGCCGGGTACCGGTCCAGCCGGGCTGCGAGCACGCCGGCGAGTGCGGCGTGCGTCGGCGCCGCGACGGTGGCCACCTGGGCGGTGCGCCACGCGTCGCGTTGTCCGCTTCCCGGAGCGCCCCGGTGGCTCACCGTGCTCGCGATGACGCGGCGGATCCAGCCGACCTCGCGCGCGGTGAGTGCGTCACTGCCGTCCGGGCAGGACTCCAGTGCGCTGCGCAGTCTCGCGAAGTTGCTCTTCGGGTTGGTCTGCCTGCTCGAGGGCGCGTGCGTGCGAGACGTCTCGGCGAAGTCCGCGAGCCACTCGGTCCTGGCCGCCGCCCAGTCCGCGGGCCACATCCGGCACGGCCAGCCGCCGCGCACGGTCCCGTTCTCGTCGACGTGCGGCAGGTCGTCGTCGACGGTGCGGCACCACAACGCGACCAGCCGGTCGTACAGCGGATCCCACACGGTCAGCGCGTCGCGCATCTTGGCGAGCTGCACCGGCACCCGCGTGGAACGCAGCGACGCGGCGGCGTCCTTCACCGAGGTGAGGCGGACGGCGGCGCCCGAAGGCAGGGAGACCGGTTCGAAGCGTGGCGTCAGCCGCAGCCGGTGCATCAGCGGGCGCAGTTCAGTGACCAGGTCGAGCGCCTGCTCCGGGAAACCCCTGTCCAGCAGCAACGCCACGACGGGCAGCGCCGCGTCCTCCGGCACGTCGACCCGGTAGTGCCCGCTGCGGATCGCGTCCAGCAGCTCGGTCTGACCGGCGTCGCCGAGGTACCAGGAGTTGAGCCGTTCCCGCTCGTTCCTACCGGGCACGTCGTCCGGGAAGGAGGCGACGCGGGCCGTCTCGTCCTCGGACAACGGCACCTCGGCCAGGTACCCGCCGGTCGCGAATCCGCCGTGCGCGACCTCCAGCGTCACCCACGCCGGGGTGTCCGCGACCGGGGTGCGGGAGCCGACCGTCAGCGTGCCGTCGGCCATCCCGCTGACGACATCCTCCCAGCGCCGCAGCTTGCGCAGCGCCCGCTCGCGGTCGGCCTCGGTACCCGCGGAGACCGCCGCGGCCAGCGCCCGCGCCAGCTGACCGGTCGCGTAGCCGGACGAAGCGGTGTGGATCTGGTCGGACACTGCGGACTCCACGGTCGGCCGGACATGGAGGCGGGGATCGAACCCGCGCCCTCCCCGTCCCAAGCGGGGTGATCTACCACTGATCTACTCCATGAGATGCGCGGATCGTAACGACCACGCCCGTAGGCCGCTCCCGATTTACCCGAAACACCACGACCGCCGACACCGATGGCAGGTCCGAGCTGATCGCGCCGCAGCTCACGGCCGACTACACGTCCGCACATGCCGATGACAGCGCGGTCCGAACCAGCTACCTCGTCGGGGCCCGGTCGCTCGGCCGGCGATGGCTCGCACCCGACGCGGGCCGAACCCGACCGCACCGGTTCAGGCCGGGGCCGGCAGTTGGACCGAGGCGAACTCGGCCGGATCGATGACGATGTGGATGGCGGTGATCCGGCCTTCGGCGACCGCGTCGCGTGGTTCCAGGAGGTCCCGGCCGTCGCCGTCGAGGATTGCGGTCAGGCAGCCGACACCGTGGACCGGGTGATGCCACTGGATCTGCAACTATGCCGTCCCCCAACGGGCCTCCAGGTAGGTGCGCGGCAGGGTACAGCCGGCACATGCGAGTTGGACGGCGATCTCCGTGCCGTAGCGCCCGGATCGGTCGTAGCCTTCCGCGACGCAGTACGCGGGTGTGCTCGCCGGATGGAACTGCGCCCAACTACCGACCGCGGGAAGCGACAGACCTGCTACCGCAAGTCCGGAGGCGGGTGCGGTGCGGTGCGTAGCAGAGGCCGGTGCCCGCGCCGCCCAGCAGTGCCAGGGCTCCGAATTCCGCGAGTACTGAGACCACGTCGGGGGTGCGCTTCGCGCGGAATTGCTCCACAACCGGGTCGCCGGCGAGTCGTTTGCAGGCTGCGATCCACAGCGGGGCATCGCCGCCGTCGAGCCCGCATGCCCGCACGAATGCTTCGACGGACTGCTCGCACGGCAGGGTGGATCGGCTGAGCGTGGTGGCGATGGCGCTGGACGGCAGCACCGCGCCATCGGCGCTCACCTTTCCCTCCAGTTGCCGGTAGGTGAGTCCGGACGACCCGCGCAGACGTCGGAGGGCGGCGATGTAGTCGGCCACGGTACCGATGATCGCACCAGGGTCGAGCAGCGATCCGCCCCGTCCCGAGGAGGTGACCACCCCGTCGGACTCGACGGTCGGGTGGAGGGCGGTCGTATCGAGGTCGACCGCAGGGCTGTCCGGTCGTGGCCTCAGGACGGGATCAGGTTCTGTGAGGGGAACGATCACGATCGGACAAGGCCGCTGCGTGCAACCGTGATCACTTCTTCCGGATAGCGCTCCAGGGCTGTGAGGCCCTTACCCGGCCCTCCGCCGGGTCGTTCAGCGGACTTTCATGGGCCGGGTAAGGCGACTGATTCGACTACTCGATTCGAACGTTCACAGTGGCTGCGGGCCGGACAGAGGTCGTGGTGGCGCGTGCCTCGTTGTCTTCACCCTTGTCGTCGCCCCGCCAGCCGTAGCCGACGACCTCGGCACGCACCCGGAATGTCACCTGGCCGGCGGTCGCGTCCTCCGGCCGGTAGGTGTAGGCGAACGGGAACTCGGTTGTGCCGGTCAGCGAGACCGGAACCCGTTGCGTGAGACGGCCGATCTCCTTGTCGCCCTCCCCGTTCGCGCCGACGCGGTAGAAGGTGACGATGACATCGTCCTCACGACGCGTGTTGGTCACGAACGCCTTGACGGGCTTGCTCTGGCCGGCCCGTGCCGAGGTCGGCACCGTCAGCCCGGACACCGACACGTCGTGCGTCTGAACCTTGAGCGTCCGCACGCTTGTGCCGGTGCGGCCGTCGGGTGTCGTGACCGTGGTCGTGACGCGGTAGTCGCCGTCCTTGGTGAACCGGTGGTTCACGTGGTGGTCGGTCACCGGGATGACGGTGCCGTCACCGAGGTCGATGGTGCCGCTCGCGACCGGCTGGTTGATCGGGTCGCCCGATGACGCGCCGAGGGTCGTGTCGCCGAGAACGTTCGGGACTTCAGGCCACGTGGTCGTGTGCGGAACGATGTCAGGGGCGGTTCGCAGACTGACCTGGAACCCCTCGGTCGCCTCCGGGGAAGCGGCCATCCTGATCAAGTAGCTCTCGTTAGCCGCCGCGTGGAACACCGCGGTCGAGTAGCGGACCGAGCAGTCTACTTCGGACAGATCGATCGCATGGTGAACGCTGATCACCTGCGCCGAGCTGACCTGGACGAACCTGGCGTACGCAGGCGTGTAGCGGTACCAGACCGACCGGGTTGCTTCAGGAGCGCAGCTCGGTGGCACCTCGCCCTGCTCGGCCGTGGCGCGGGTGAGATCGGCCTGGTGGTCGCCGGGCACGTTCGTCACCGTGGCCGCCGCACGGTTGTCGTTGGGCTCCGGGGTGGTCTCGCTCAGTGTGAACGAGACCCCGCCGGCGGCGCTCCCGCTGTACTCGACCAGCATGAAGTAGTACGTGGTACCCGCCTTGGCGTGCACCGTGTAGTTCTCGTTCTGGATACAGGCACTCGGCTCCAGGTCGAGCGCGCCGCGCTGTCCTGTGTAGACGGCGAGCATCCTGCCCCACGTATCCGCGCGCGCGGACACCCGCAACAGCCCGTCGCTCTGCGCCGTGTACTTCTGCCAGACGGAACCCTCGCCCCAGAAGTAGCAGGGGTTCGGGTCATCGGCGGCCTTGCTGGATCCGTTGGTGTCGATCGTCGTGGTGAACGGCAGCGAGGTGATCTCGGCGGCTGAGTCGAAGTCGTCGCCTGCCGGCGCCGCGTGGGCGACGGCGGGTGCCAGCGCCACGACCACGGCGAGCGCGATGGATGTCAAGCCTGCCCGTCTGAACATGGTTCCCCCTGATCAGTTCACGAGAGCGGTGACGGTGGCCGCCGGGAGGACGGTCGTGGCGGTGGAGATGACCTCGTTGTCCAGCGGCAGCGCGTCCTGCGACGGGTACGGCAATGAGACGACGGCGCGGAAAGTCACCTTGCCCCTGGCCCCGTCCTCTTGCGTGAACGTGTACGCGAACGGGAAGGTGACCTTGCGCGTCGGGTATGCCGGTACGTCCAGTTTCATCAGGCCGACCTCCTGCCATCCCCACTCTCCGTACTTGTAGAGCGTGACCGTGGTGTCCTTCTCCAGATAGCGCGTGTTCGACACCTGCACGGAGATCTGCTTCTGCTGCCCTGCCCGCGCTGAGGACGGCGTGGTGAACTTGGTGATTCCGACATCGTGCGTCTTCACCACAACGGAGGTCGTGTCGGTAGCGACACGGCCGTCCTCGGAGGTCGAGCGGACGGTCACGGTGTAGTTGCCATCATTGGCGTAGCGGTGGATCGCCTGCTTCTCGGTGCTCGGCGGCACGCTCGTGCCGTCGCCGAAGTCCCACTCCGTCGTGACCGGCTGGTCGTAGTCGTTCCGGTGGTACAGCCTGAAGTCGATGTCCTGGAAGATCGACCACTCACCGGACGAGGTGGGAGCGACCTCCGCCTCCAGCGGCGGTGCCTCCTCCAGCACCATGGTGGCCTCGGTGGAGCTGTAGAAGCTGTACTGCAATTGCAAGTGGTAGGTCGTGCCCGCGACGAGCCGGAACGCCTTGCCCTTCCAGTAGTGGCCCTCCGTGCACCCGAGCGACCTGAGCTCCGGCAAGGACGAGCCTTCGTAGACGGACAGGACGGGGCCGATGCTGTTCGCCCTCACCTGGGCGAGGATCGACTCCGTGCGAGTCGGAGTGTAGGTGAACCACACTGTGGGTGCGCCTTCTCGCACACCGGCGCACGTCGTCGCCCAAGGCTCTTCCGGTTCGGCGCCGGCGAGCGTGAAGTCCGGCTGTGGTGCGCTGAACGGCAGCGATGTCACCGTCTGCGCGTCGGCGAAGTTGTCGTTGGCCACGGGCGCCATCTGCCGCACGCTCAGGTTCAGCTTGGCCCCGCGACCGTCGTACCCATCGGCGGCCATGAAGTAGTACGTCTGGCCCGCGGTCACCCGCAGCGTCAGCGGGCCTCCGGGACTGCTGCACCCGAGGGACCGCAGATCACCGCGGCTGCCGACGAGCACCGACAGCCTCACATCGAGGTCGCTGCCGTCGGTGTCGATGCGGACGATTCCGTTCTCGGTCGTGGTGTGATGGAACCAAACAGATCCCTCTGCGGGCCACCCCACGCAGTTGGTCGGGTCGTCGAGTGCTCTGGTGGCCTCGGTTCTGTCCAACTGGGTGGTGAACGGTAGTTCCGTGATCGGTGTCGATGCGTCGAAGTCGTCGTTGTCCGGTGGTGCCGCATGTGCCACACCCGGCACCAGCGTCCCCAGTAACGCGGCCACGACGACCGCGAGCGATCTCAAGAGAGGCATGCGAAAGCTCCCCCAAAGTCCCCTGCACCCCCACACCTCCTGTGGAGGCGTCCACCTCATGAATACATCCGGGACGAGGATGTGTTGCACGCCTTGCCCCGAAATACGCCGTTCAGCCCACTGTCGAACCCGCAGGATGATCACCTGGAACGGGCTCAGCACCACCTCTGCGGACGCGTCAACGAGCGGCCGTGCTAGCAGCAAGTGGGCTTGACCATTAGTAAGTGCACCTGCCGTTGATGTACACCGGCCGCTACGGGACCGGTCAGGCCGACGCCGCGGTTCGCCCGGCCCGACCTCGGACCTGTGAACGGTGCGGTCCATGCCGAGCGGGACGCCGAGGTGCGGAGTCGTGACGGGGGGCGAATGGTCCGGCCGTCCACCCTCCGTCACGCTGTGCATCCGTGATCAGTTGGTCGGCATGCTCCACGTCTGGTTCGGGCCGCCGACGCAGTCCCAGACCTGCAGCCTGCGGCCATTGGTGGGGTCGCCGGCGGCGAGGTCCAGGCAGCGCTTGGACCACGCGTTCTGGTACTGGTTGGTGCCGATGCGGATCCAGCGCTGGTTGTCGCCGCCCCAGCACGGGTGGGTCTTGAGCTGCGCGCCGTTGCCGATGGCCTCACCGGGCTGGTCGAGGCACTCGTTGCCGATCTTGATCTTCCCGGCGGCGGTGAAGGTCCAGCGCTGGTTGGCACCGTTCCAGCAGTCCCAGATGTTCACGGTGGCGGCGGCGTCGCGGTCGACGCACTTGTTTGCGCCGTTCCACTTGATCATGCCGATGCCCTGGTCCGGTCCGCTGGGTGCGTTCGTCCACGCTTTGCTCAAGCGTCGGAAGGTCAGTGACTCGACGCGGACCGTGCCGTTGTTGGCGTAGGCGCGGATGCCGAGACTACCGCTGGAGGAGTTGAAGTCGACGTTGTCGGTGACGGAGATCCGGCCGTCGTTGCCGAAGGTCTCCAGCTGCCCGCGGTCGACGAGGACGCGAAGCTTCACCCGGTTGTCGATCGGCGGCATGGGTGCGTCGGCGAGGGTCTGCCGGACGCGGTCGTAGCCGATGGCGGCGTCACGTGTGCCGTCGGCGCGGCGGTGCAGCTCGAAGCCGAAGTCGGTGGCGGTGGCCCCGGTCAGGTCGTAGGTCGCTTCGATCTCGTAGGTGTCGGCGGTGATGCCGTTGAAAGGGTTAGTCGCGAGGTCGGGAGAGACCGTGAGGTTGCTCCAGGTCTGCGCTGCCTGGCGGACGGTGGAGATCTCGCTGACCGGGTTGCGGGTCACCCGGATGCCCTCGGGGAACGTCCTGAGCCCGAGCTGCGCGGGGAACGACGCGTTACCGGTCCAGGTCGAACCCTTGTTGCCGGGCTGCCAGAACACTTGGACCACCCGGTTGGTGGGCATGTTGGTGAAGGTGAGGCCGGCGTAGGCGGTCCCGCCGAACTCGGTGCGACCAACGTCCAGGCGTTGCGGTCGGGACCAGCCGGCGTCCGGCACGAACACGCCGGCGCTGTTCAGCGTGCCGATGACGTACTCGCCGCTCGCGTCCTGCAGGACCCACTTCGGGTTCGCGGTGTTGCCGTCGACGGGGAGTTGGTAGAGGTCGGGGCACTCGAACAGCCAGTCGGCGCGGAACTCGCCGCGGTAGGTCCAGTCGAGCAGGTTCGTGGAGCTGTGGAACTTCGCGGTGTTGCCGCCTTCGTTGCCCCAGAGCACCATGCCCCAGCGGTTGCGCGCGGCGTCCCAGAACACCTTCGGGTCACGCGACTCGTACGGGGTGGAGATCACCTTGGTGCCACCGTTGTACATCCGGAACGTCCGCGCGCCGTCGGTGCTGTAGGCGATGGACACGCCGTTGGTGTTGGTGAACAACAAAATCGGGGCGTCGGCGCCGGTTTTGAGGCCGGTGACGTTGTTGTGGTCGACCCAGCCACCACCGGAGAACAGCGTGGCGTTGTGCAGACCCGGCTCCAGGGCGATCGGCTGCTGCCTCCAGTGCACCAGGTCGGTGCTGGTCGCATGGCCCCAGTGCATGGTGTCCCACTGCAAGCTGTGCGGGTTGTGCTGGTAGAACAGGTGGTAGACGCCGTTGTAGTACAGCGGCGCGTTCACGTCGTTCATCCAGCCGCCCTGCGAGCTGAAGTGGAACTGGCCGCGTAACGGCTCGTTGTAGTCGGTGGCGTCGTAGGGGTACTCCGGGTAGGGCGCGGCCTGTGCCGGGGGCGCGGCGATCGCCGTGATCGCGATCAGGACCGCTGTCGCCGACAGGACGGCAAATCTGCGCATACTGGCCTCACTTCACGTCTGTGGGAAGGGAGTTCGTCGGGTCAGGCGTTCGTGGAGCGGGCTTCGTCGGGGAGCAGTTCGTCGAACCACGGGGAGTCGGCGCCGGCGCGGGTGCACGTGATGGCCGCGACGCGCTGGGCGTAGGACAGGACGTCGACGAGTTCGGTGTGGGTCACGGTGCTCAGGTTGGTCCGGGTGAGCAGGTCGTTGCGGTCGAGAGCGGCCAGGAGGCCCGCCATGAACGCGTCGCCCGCGCCGACGGTGTCGGTGACGTCGACCGGTAGCCCGGGGAGGTCGATGCGGCCGGTGGGACCGGAGGCGTGCACGCCTGCCGCCCCACGGGTGACGACGACGAGGGCTGGGCCCTGCTCGTGCCACTCGGACACGACGTCTGCGAGCGTGCGGTCCGGGGCGATCCACCGCAGGTCCTCGGCGCTGACCTTGACGATGTCGGTCATGCCGAGCCAACGCCGCAACCGGGCGCGCGCGGTGGAGGGGTCGTCGATGAGCACCGGGCGGATGTTGGGGTCCAGGGTGACGACGCGGTGCGGGTGCTCACGGGACAGCAGCGTCTCGAACACGGCGGCCATCGGCTCGACCGCGAGGGCGAAGGAGCCGCTCACGTGCAGTGCCGCATCCGGTGGGAGGTCGGTCGGCAGGTCGGCGACCCGCCAGCCGCCGTCGGCGCAGCCGTCGATGTAGAACGAGTAGTCGGCCACCCCGTCCAGGTCGACGTCCACCACGGCGAGCGTGGTCGGCGCGGTCGACCGGACGACGTGGCGGAGGTCGACGTTGGAAGTCTCCAGGTGGGCGCGCAGCAGAGCGCCCAGGCGGTCATCGGCCAAGCGGGCCAGCAGCGCGGTCTGCGCGCCGAGCCGGCCGAGGCCGACCGCGGTGTTGGCCGGGCTCCCACCCGGGATGGGCCGGTAGCCGCCGACGCGGTCGGGCACGAGGTCGACGAGGGCCTCGCCGCCAACGATGATCATGTCGGGTTTCCTTCAGCTTCGGCACCGCCCCGAGCAGGGCGGTGACGGTCGGCAGGCTGACGAGGCGACGTCCGTGACGCCTCGGGAAGGCGTGCTCGTCCCGCGCGACGCCCGGTGCGGGCGTCGCGCGGGAACGGCCGCGTCAGGCGGCTTGGTCGGGCGGCTCCATGGCGCCGGTCATGATCGCGACGGCGTCGGCCATCGAGATCGTCTTCGGGTCGACCACGGCCTTGCGGCGGCCGAGGCGCTGGATGTGGATGCGGTCGGCGACCTCGAACACGTGCGGCATGTTGTGACTGATCAGGATGACCGGCAGACCCCTGTCCCGGACCTGGAGGACGAGGTCGAGCACGGCGCGGGACTCGCGCACGCCCAGCGCCGCCGTCGGCTCGTCCATGATGACGACCCGGCTGCCGAACGCGGCGGCACGGGCGACCGCGACGGCTTGCCGCTGGCCGCCGGACAGCGTTTCGACGGCCTGGCCGGGGTTCTGGATGGTCATGATGCCCAGGGCGTCGAGTTGGCGGCGTGCTTCCTCGCGCATGCCGTTGCGGTCGAGCATCCGGAACACCGTGCCGAGCACGCCCTTGCGGCGGCGTTCGCGGCCGAGGAACAGGTTGCTCGCGATGTCCAGCGACGGCGACACGGCCAGCGACTGGTGCACGGTCTCGATGCCGGCGTCCCGGGCGTCGATGGGCGAGGTGAACGACACCGGTGTGCCGTCGAGCAGGATCTCGCCCTCGTCCGGCACCACAGCACCGGACAGCGCCTTGATCAGGCTGGACTTGCCCGCGCCGTTGTCGCCGATGACGGCCAGGATCTCGCCGGGCAGCAGTTCCAGGTCGGAGCCGTCCAGGGCGGTGACCCGGCCGTAGCGCTTGACCAGGCCGCGGGCCTGCAACACCGGTGTGGTCATGGCTTCACCTTCCTGATCCACTGGTCCAGCGACACCGCGACGATGATGAGCACGCCCACGGCCATCGTCTGCCACAGCACGTCCACCCCGGCCAGCGCCAGGCCGTTGCGGAACACGCCGACGATCAGCGCGCCCAGCAGCGAGCCGACGATGGCCCCGCGACCGCCGAACAGGCTGGTCCCGCCGATCACCACCGCGGTGATCGAGTCCAGGTTGTCCAGCTGCCCGGCCTGCGGGCTGGCCGACGCGATGCGGCCGATGAGGACCCACGCGCTGAGCGCGTACACCAGACCTGCCGTCGCGTAGACGCTCAGCAGGACCCGGCCGGTGCGGATGCCGGACAGGCGTGAGGCTTCCAGGTCGTCACCGGTGGCGTAGACGTGACGTCCCCACGCGGTGTTCTTCAGCGCGAACGCCATCGCCGCGACCAGCACCACCATCATGATCGAGCCGTAGGTGACGCGGGTGCCGCCGAGGTTGATCGTCTGACCGGTCCACAGCAGCAGCGAGGGCATGTCGGTGCCGCGGATGGTGGCGCTCTGCGAGTACCAGAGGTTCAGCGCGAAGAACACGTTGAGCGTGCCGAGGGTGACGATGAACGGCGGCAGCTTGAGCCGCGTGACCAGCAGGCCGTTGAGCAGACCGCACAGCGTGCCGACCAGGAAGCCGAGCAGCAGCGCGGGCAGGCCCGGCAGGCCGGTGTCCGCGGCGACCTTGGCCATCACGATCGACGTCAGCACCATGATCGCGCCGCAGGACAGGTCGATGCCCGCGGTGAGGATGACGATCGTCTGGCCGACGGCGAGCGTGCCGATGACCGCGACCTGTTGCAGGATCAGGGAGATGTTGCCCGGCGTGAGGAATCGCGGTGACAGCACGGCGAACACGACGACGGCGACCAGCAGCACCACGGCGGGGCCGATGGTGGCCTGCGAGTGCAGCAGGTGCTGGAGGCGGGCGAGCGGCGAGCGCGTGGTGTGCTCGCCGAGTGGATTGCCGCCGGGCGAGTGGTCCTTGGACAGGGTCGTCGACATGGCTCAGCCCCAGCAGTTCTGCAGGCCCCACGCGGTGTCCTTCGACTCCACGCCGGTCGCGGGCTGGTCGGTGATCAGGGTGACGCCGGTGTCGACGAAGTCCTTGCCCGCCGTGTTCTGCGGCTTGGTGCCGTCGGCGGCGAACTTCGCGATCGCCTCGACGCCGAGCTGCGCCATCTTCAGCGGGTACTGCTGCGAGGTCGCGCCGATGATGCCCGACTTGACGTTCTCCACGCCGGGGCAGCCGCCGTCGACCGAGACGATCGTGACGTCCTTCTCCTTGCCCGCCGCCTTCAACGCCTCGTACGCGCCGGCCGCCGCGGGCTCGTTGATCGTGTAGACGAGGTTGACGCCGGGGTCCTTCTGGAGCAGGTTCTCCATCGCGGTCCGGCCGCCCTCGGGCGCGCCGTCGGTGACGTCGTGGCCCACGATCCGCGGGTCGCTCTCGTCTCCGATCCGCTTCTTGTCCTTCACGTCGACGCCGAAGCCCTCCAGGAAGCCCTGGTCACGCTGCACGTCCACGGAGACCTGGTTGGGGTTGAGGTCCAGCAGCGCGATCTTCGCCTGCTTGCCCTCCGCCTCGAACTTCGCCTTGGCCCACTGCCCGATGAGCAGCCGGCCTGGTAGTTGTCGGTGGCGAAGGTCGCGTCGGCGGCGTCGGCCGGTTCCAGCTGGGTGTCCAGCGCGATGACCAGCAGCCCGGCCTGGCGCGCCTTGTCCACCGAGGGCACGATCGCCTTGGAGTCGTTGGGCGTGAGCAGGATGCCCTTCGCGCCCGCACCGATGAGGTTCTCGATCGCGTCGACCTGCGACTGGTTGTCGCCGTCCTGCTTGCCCGCGAACGACTGCACCGTCGCACCGGTCGACCCGGCCGCCTTCTGCGCGCCCTCCTTCATCTTCACGAAGAACGGGTTCGTGTCGGTCTTGGTCACCAACCCGACGAGCGTGCCGCCACCGGCCGCACCGCCGCCGTCCCCGCACCCGGTGGCCAACGCCAGCAACGACGCCGACACCAGTGCCGTGAGCCTGGCGCCCGTTCGCGACCGTCCGGTCATGTCTCCTCCAACGTCAACGTTGACGTAACCGGCCGCCGGACCCGCTGAGGTTCCGTCGTGGCCGCCTGTTACGCATGCAGCAATGGAAAACGCCGCACTTCCGGTCCCATGAGGACAGTTCGAAGAAGTGGGGCTTTCGTTAAGTCAACGTTGACGCTAGCTTCGTGGTCCAAGTCACGACAAGTCGCCGTTACGCAAGCGTTACCCAGGATGGAGCAAAGGACCATGGACGTACGGGGTGCACGGCGCGAGCCGACCATGAAGGACGTCGCCGCACTCGCCCAGGTCAGCACGAAGACGGTCTCACGGGTCATCAACGACCTGCCCGGCGCCGGTCCCGACGTCGTCGAACGCGTCCGCGCCGCCGCCCGCACCCTCGGCTACCGCCCCAACCTCACCGCCAGCAGCCTGCGCCGCTCCGACAAGCGCAGCGCCACCATCGGCGTGCTCTTCGAGGACCTGTCCAACCCCTTCGACGCCGCCCTGCTGCGCGCGGTCGAGGACCGCGCCCGGCAGAACGACGTGCTCGTGCTGGCGGGCAGCAACGAGGACGACCCTGCGCTGCAGCGCGAGCTGCTCACCTCCCTGGCCACCCGCCGGGTCGACGGCATCGTGGCCATGGCCGCCGGCGGCCACCAGGACGCGCTCCAGCAGGAACGCGAACGCGGCACACCCATGGTCCTGGTCGACCGCCCACCGACCTTCGACGGCACCGACAGCGTCACCACCACCAACCGCGACAGCTCCCGCGAAGCCGTCCTGCACCTGGCCGGACGCGGCCACCGGCGCATCGCCTTCCTCGGGGACCGCCAAACGCTCTGGACCAGCCAGGAGCGCTACACCGGCTACCTGGAAGGACTCGCCCACACCGGCCTCACCCTGCACGAAGAACTCGTCCGCACCGACCTGCACGGCCCCGACGCCGCCGAGACCGCCACCGCGGCCCTGCTCGACCTGGCCGAACCGCCGACCGCGCTGTTCACCGCGCAGAACCTCGTCACCGTCGGCGCGATGCGCACCCTCCGCGCCCGCGGCCTGCACCACCGGATCGCACTCATCGGCTTCGACGACTTCCCCCTCGCCGACATGCTCGAACCCGCCGTCACCGTGCTCCGCCAGGACGTCCCCGCCCTCGGCCGCAAAGCCGCCGAACTCATCTTCACCCGCATCGACGGCGACCAGTCCCCACCCACGCACGCCGTCATCCCGGCCACCCTCGTCCAGCGCGGCTCGGGCGAGATCCCGCCCGCGCCCTGATCGGACACGGACGCGTAACAGGCCGTCTACAGCGGCATGGTCCTCAAGAACCCTTCACCGAACCAAGTGCCCAAACGATTTGGCAGGTCGTGGTGAAGCGCATCGGGATCAAGCGCGGGTCAGGCCGCGTGGTCGCCTTCTGACACCCCACAGGGTCACCCGGTCCGGTGCACGTCCAGGTAGGGGCGGAGTAGCCGGTCGAGCAGGGCCAACACGGCCGCTTGACCATTGCGCTCGATGTCCTGTGACGCGCGCAGGACCGTCGTGTTCACCAACTCGGCCATCTGGTCGGGATCCGGCTCGCCGAGCAGGCGCAGGGCGCGGGTGAGCGGCTCCCGGAGTTGGGCGTGCAGCCGCGCGCTGTGCTCGTGCAGCACCGATGGGTCCATGGCGGTCCGCAACGCCTTGGCGACCGCTTGCTCAGGCCCGGAGAACAGCGCGACGTTGGCTTCCACGTACGCCCACACCTGATCGGCCGGGGTGGGTGCCGCGGTGACGTGGGCGCGCACCTGGGCGGCCCAGGCCGGGAAGGTGTCCTCGACCACGGCCTGCAGCAGTGCGTCTCGCGAGGAGAAGTACTGGTAGACGCTGGACCGAGCGAGGCCGGCGCGTGCGCCCGCAGCGGCAAGCGACGGGGCTTGACCCGTCTCGGCGAGCAACTCGTGCGCCGCGACCAGGATCGCCCGCCGTTGCCGTGCGCGGTGCTCGGCCACGGTGGGCGCCTGGATGCGGGGCATGCTCTCCTCCTGGCGGGTGTCGCCTCCGCTACACCAGGGCGGGCCGGGTCGGTTTCAGCCTGCCGTCGGCCATCTCGTAGACCCGGTCGCAGTGGCGCAGCACGTCGTGGTCGTGTGTGACCACGACTGTAGCCATCCGAAGGTGGTGGGTCTCCTTGGCCAGCAGTTCGACCACCTCGTGGCTGCGCCGGCGGTCCAGCGCCGCGGTGGGCTCGTCGACGAGCAGCAGGCGCGGTCGGGTGACCAGCGCACGGGCGATGCCGACCCGTTGACGTTCACCACCGGAGAGCTCGTGAGGCCGACGGCCGGCCTTGTGCTCCATGCCCACCTCGGCGAGCAGTTCGAGGGGGTCGCGGCTCGCGTCGTGTCGACCGAACGTCAGCGGCAATCGCACCTGGTCGACGGCGGTCAGCGAGGGGATCAGGTTGTTGCTCTGGAACACGTAGCCGATCCGCTCCCGACGGATCCGCGCCCGGTCCCGCTCGGTGCCCGACAGGTCGACGTCACCGACGAGCACTCGACCCGCATCGGGCACGGTGAGCCCGCCCGCCACGGCGAGCAGGCTCGACTTGCCCGCCCCCGACGGCCCCACCACCGCGACGATCTCGCCTTCTTCGACGCGCAGGGTCACCTCGTCGAGCGCGGTGGTGATGTCCTCCCCGTCGCCGTGGCGGAGGGTGACCTCGTCCAACAACAGCCCGGCGCTCATCGGTTGCCTCCCAGCGCGGTAAGGGGGTCGACCTTGACGATGCGCAGCACCGCGATGGCCGCGCCGGCCATGCCGAGCACCACCAGCAGCAGCCCCGCGACGGCGATCGACCCCGGGTCGAGTGAGAACGGCATCGGCGTGGACGAGATCGCGGCACCCGCCGCCACCCCGATGCCGACCCCGAGGACGGTCGAGATCGTCAACAGCACCAGCGACTGAGCCAGGCTGTCCCGCAACACGTACCGCGTGCTCGCGCCCATCGCGCGCAGCACCGCGATCTCCGGTTTGCGCTGGATGGTCAGCACGGTGAAGAAGGCCCCGACCACCAGGGCCGAGATCGCGTAGAGAAACACCTGGATCATCTGGAGGGTCGACGTCTCGGCGGTGTAGCCGGGAGACGCGCCGAAGGACTCCTCCAACGTCATCGACATCGTTCCCACCTCGCGGTCACCTGCGGCGAGGTCGGTCCCTGAAGCGGATCGCACCGCGACCGCGGTGATTTCTTCGTAGGCGTGTGCCGGTGCTTGAGCGCCCGGCGCGGTCCCGGTCCGGATCTCCTGCCACGTGCGCAGCGGGATGTAGCCGATGTCGACGTGGCCGTAGGTGTGCTGACCGTCCAGCACGCCGACGACGGTCAACTCGGTGCCGACCCTGTCGACCGTGACGACATCGCCGAGCCGGACGCCCGCGTCCAATGCCGTGGCGCTCACCACGATCTCGTTCGGATCGGAGCCCAAACGCGTGCCCCGCGCCGGTTCCGGGTCGATGAACGAACCGGGCTGGACACCGAACAACGCCAGGTCGATGTCGACGTCACCGTTGGTCTTGGCGTTGACCAGCGTGTTTCCGTACGGCGCGGCGTCGGTGACGCCGTCGCGCTCTGCCCACTCGTCGACGGTGCCGAGGTCCACCACACTGCGCGAGAACGCGGCGTCGCCCGCCACGCCGCGCTCGAAGGCCAACGACGTGACAGGAAGCTTCTTCAGCCCGGAGACGCCGTCGTCGACCAAGCCGACAGACAACCCGGACAGCAGCACCATGAGGATCGCGATCAACGCGACCACGGTGCCCATCAGAGCGAAGCGGCTCCGGGCGAAGACCAGCTCGCGGATCGTCAGGAACATCGGCTACCGGCCCAGTTGGGTTGTCGACATCATGTCGGCAACTTTACCGACACGATGTCGGCATCTGACGTCGAGGGCTCGTGACACCTGGCACATCGGACGTGAACCCGGGGGTGCCAGAACTCTGCGTCAAGGCGCCGACCTGTGGCGATCGCGCACCATCGGCTGTAGCCGAGCATGATCGCGGGGCGTGGCCCGAGGACTGCTGCACCTGGTCTTCGTCCGGGTCGTCGCCTGGTTGGTCCTGCTTGGCCGGTCATCGGCGGCCGAAGACGTGGAGCTGCTGGTGTTGCGGCACGAAGTCGCCGTACTACGCCGCACCAACCCCCACCCGCGGCTGGAGCGCGAGCTGCTCAAGCTCGGCCACCGCGTAGCCGCCTCAACCGTGCGCCGCGTGCTCAAGCGCCGCCGGGTACCACCCGCGCCCCACAGCGACATCGACCCTCCGGGCGACCGTTCCTCCGCACCCGGGTCTGATGCACAGGCATGCGCGTCGCATACCGGTTTGCGGTCGCAGCTGAACAGGAGTCGAGCCGACGCGCGTCGTTCCGGTCTGAACGAGCGTCGTCAGATCGTCGGGTCGTTCCGACGAAGCTCACCGGCCGGTGCGGTGGTTCCTCCATCGCACCGGCCGGTGAGGGTGTTCAGGTAAGGCGGCTTCTACTTCGTGACGCACAGGGCCTTGTCGAAGAAGGCGAGAACTTCCATGATGCGAGCTGCGTCGTTCGTCACGACCAAGGTGACCGCCCTGCCATCGGAGGTGATCGCGGAGCGGCTCTGGAAACCGTCGATGTCGCCGCCGTGGCCGTACACCACGCCTCCGCAACTGAGCGGAATCTCGGTGACACCCAGACCGTAGCGCCACCCCGGGAGAATGCCGGTCGCCTCGACCGTCTGACGCATCTCCGCCATCTGGCGGGGCTTGAGCAGCCGGCCCGTCTGCAGGGCGACCAGGAACTTGTTCACATCACTCGGGGTGGCGATCATCTGCCCCGCGGCGCCGGCGATCGACGGGTCGAGCCGGGTGATGTCGACCAGTTCACCGGGGATCTCGTTGCCCTCGTCATCCATGGGCGGCAGGTAACCCTGCGGGTGTGGCGCACGGATCTCGCGGTCGCCCGGTCCCGGGTAGTACGTCTCCTTCAGCCCGATCCGGTTGATGATCTGATCCGTGATCACCTCGGCGAGCGGCCGTCCCGCCACCTTCTGCGCCACCAGGCCCAGCAGCACGTAGCCGCCGTTGCTGTACTCGAACACCCGGTCCTGTCCCGGAGCGAACGTCGGTGCCTGCGTCAACGCCGCGTCGAGCACCTCCCTGGCGTCGAAGTACCGGTCCTTGATCGGCAGAATTCCCCCGGGCATGAGGGGCATCGCCCGGGTCATCCCGCTGGTGTGGTTCAGCAGTTGCCTGATCGTGATGTTCCGGCCGTCGATCGCCGCACCGTCACCGGTACCCCGCACCACACCCGGCAGGAACTTCTCCACCGTGTCGTCCAACGAGAGCTTGCCCTCGCCGGCCAACTGCAGGACCGCGACCGCGGTGAACATCTTGGTGCTGCTGGCGATTCGCACGTAGCCGTCCGCCGGAACCTTGGACTTCGTCCGAATGTCCCCCACCCCAGCGGTGTAATTCACCACCCGCCCGTCGCGGTCCCGCACCGACATCAGCGCCCCGGGCAGGGTTCCGTCCTTGACCAACTCCTCCAGGCCCGCCTGCAGCGACTTGTCGTGAGCCGGCGTCGACTTCTCCTTGCCCGCATCCACCGAGGCCGCCGAGGTCACCGCGATACCGGCAACTGCCACCGCCGCGATTGCCGCCACGGCCACACCACGACGCCGACGCGCTGGGCCCGGGCTGGTTCCGGCCGGGCGACTCAGACCTTTCAACAAGGGACACTCTCCAAATTGGACGGTTCGCACTGACACCCCTAGTGTTGCCGCGGCCTCGGCTCCCGACGATCCCCTGGGCTGCACAACTCTGGTACAGCCAGCACTACCTCCATCGACCCCGGCCGGTCGGATCCCGCCGGAAACGCACGTGCGGCAAGGGCTCGGGTGTGGATGCGTTGAGCACCCGCCCGAGCCCTTGCCGTTGCGTGGCTTCCCAAGGGCGGAAGCTGCCTGTGTTCTGCCGGGGGTCAGTTCGCGCAGAGTGCGGCGTCGAAGAGCGCGCTCCGGTCCGCGGCGACGGACTTGTCCTTCACCGATCCTTGCGTCGCAGTGACCACGATGGTTGCCGCGCGGCCGTCATCGGTGACCCCGTTTTCGTTCGAGTAGCCCGGGATGACGCCGCCGTGGCCCCACGCGACCTTTCCGCAGCTCAGCGGGATGCTGAAGATGCCGAGCCCGTAGCCCTGGCCCGACTCCGGGTCTGTCGGGATGGTGGCGCGCAGCTGGGCCAGCTGGGCCGGTTCGAGAAGCTTCCCGCCCAGCAGCGCACCCAGGAAGGTGTTGAGATCGCCGGGCGTGGAGACCAGCTGGCCGGCCGCCCAGCCCCAGCTCGGGTCCATGCGGGTGAAGTCGAGCAGCTCGTCGGTCACCGGATTGCGCTGGTACCCCTTGGGGTGCCGGCCGCGGATGTCCTGCTCGCCGACCTCGGGCGCGTACGTGTCGCGCAGGCCGATCCGCTCGATGACCCTGGTGGTCACCAGTTCGTTGAACGGGCGACCGGTGACCTGCTGGGCGATCAGGCCGGCCAAGACGTAGTTCGTGTTGCTGTAGGACCAGCCGCTACCGGCGGGCCTGCCGTCCTCCCGGGCGTTCGCCAGGTCGAGCAGTTCACGCGGTTCGAGGTAGACGTGCTGGTACGGGAGCAAGTCGCCCATGGCAGGGAACAACGAATCGGTGTAGTCGGGCAGGCCGCTGTCGTGCTGGAGCAGCCGGCGGACCGTGATCTTGCTCGCGTCCACGCCCTTGGCCCGCACCAGGCCCGGCAAGTACTTCTCGATCGATGCGTCGAGCTCTACCTTGCCCTCCCCGACCAACTGCAGTACGACCACCGAGGCGAACATCTTGCTGGCGCTGCCGATCCGCACCCTGCCGTTCGCCGGTACCTTGCTACCGGCCCGCAGATCACTGACCCCGGCCGTGTAGTGGCGGGTCCGGCCGTGCTGGTCCCGGACAGCGGCCAGCGCTCCCGGGTGCCGGTCGGTACCGACGAGCTTGTCCAAGCCCTGCTGGATCGCATCGCGGCGAGGTTCGGCCTGGGTGATCGGGGCCGGGCCGACGAACGCGAGACTGCCCGCCGCGACCGCGGCTGCCGCCACGGTGGTCATACGGCGATATCGCGGCGAAAAAGGCCGATCTCGCCGGGAAGAGGATGTGAACAATGCAGACACTCCTAGATTCCGCGCGGATGTCGATCCTGCGCACATCGATCGACCTCAGTCTGTTCACCTTCATCCGGGTCGACAATCCAGCCTGCTGGACAACAGAAGTAGCGGTGCCACCCCGGTGACCGAGCTGCTCACGCCCCGGTGGAGCGCCACAACGGCAGGTCGACCTGCATCCGAGTCCGGTTGTGTTGATCGGATAAGGTCCAGCGGGGAGGTGGCATGGCACGGGTGCGGGAGCGACTGCGGTCGACGCTCGATGCCACTGCGCGTCTTCTCGGCGGCTTCGGCACGGCGTTGCTCGCCCTGGCCGTCCTCGTCTGGATCGGCGTGGTCGGACTGCTCAGCTGCGTCGGTGCCGGTGTTCTCCTGGTGCCTTCCGCCCTGCGCACGCTGCGGTCGGTCGCGAACCGGGAACGGGCCCGACTCGATGTTCTCGCCCCCGACGCGGTGCCGCAGCAGGCGCGCGCCGCGCTGCGCAACGTGGCCGTGCGACGTGAGCTGGCCTGGCTGCCGCTGCACGCCACAGCCGGTTCGGCCATCGGGTTCGTCGGGATCGCGATGCCGGCCACGATGCTGCAGAACACGACCTACCCGTTCTGGTACTCCGTGCTGCCGCCCTCGGACAACACTCCCACTTTCCTCTTCTGGAACATCTTCTCGAAGGTCACGGACCTCACCGGCGCGTTGGTCGTGGCGCTGTCCGGCGTGCTCTGCGCCGCCTTCCTCGTCGCGCTCGGGCCAGCGCTCGTCCGGGTACAGGAGTGGCCGAGCCGCCACCTGCTGGCGCCTCCCCCGGGCACCGACCTCTCGCTGCGGATCACCGAGCTGACCGTCACCCGTGCCGCCGCTCTCGATGCGCACGCCGCCG
>NZ_JNXC01000039.1 GCF_000716595.1 Saccharothrix sp. NRRL B-16314 | reverse complement strand
GCCTTGGGAAACGCTCCCGAGGAAACTCGGGTGGCGCGCCCAAGGTCGACCCATCTGTTCCCGACCGCCGAAATGGTGCGACGCGCACCACGTCACATTCTGGGCGGACGGCGGCGCCACGGATTTGGACAACCTCGTGCTCCTGTGCCGCGCCCACCACACTCTCGTGCACCACTCACGCTGGCGCATCACCATGACCGGCGGAATTCCGGCCTTCATTCCCCCACGCCACGTCGACCCCGCGCAGAGGCCCCGACAGAACCTGCTCCACCGACCACCCACACCCGTGGCCGCCTGAACACCCGGGTCAGCCCAGGAGCACGGACGGCGTCGGGTCGGCGATCAACGCGGCGAACGTGTGCCGGTCGTCCCAACGGCCGGTCGTCCACGCCAGGGCTCGCGCCAACCCCTCGGGGGTGTCGGCGGCGTGCACGACCGCGTCCTCCACCCACCACGACACCGAGTGCTCGGCATCCTCCGCCGCCACGACCAGCTCGTCGTGCACGATCAGCGACCCACCCGGCAGCTCGACGCCGAGCAGGTCGCACGCCAGCCGCACCGCACCCAACTCCGACCAGACCACCTCGTCACCCTCACCGACCACCGCCCCGGACACCTCCTCCGAAGCGAGCGGCAGGGCCAGGAGTTCGGCCAGTTCGGCCGAGGCACCCGCCGACGCCAGCACCTGCGAGGGCGGCAGCACTCCCAGCAGCCAGGGCAGGTCGGGCACGAGCACGTCGTCGGCCGACTCGGCGGTCCCCGTCAGCACCCGCACCCGGTCCGGCGGCTCGACGCTCACCACGTCCGCCACCTCCGCCAGCAACGCGTGCACCCGCAGCACCAGGGCGTCCGACAACTTCCGCGCCGGGTCACCCAGCCGGCCCAGCAGGTCGGTGACGTCGTCCTCGTCCACCACGGTCAACGACGTCCGCACACCGGCCGCCGCCAGCACGTGCGCCGGCAGGTCGACCGACGGCACCACGTCGTACAAGCCGTCCAGGCCGTCCGCGTCGGCCAACCGCCACGACCCGGGCGGCAGGCCTTCGAGGGCCGCGTACCTCGCCAGCCACCAGCCCGTGTAGCCGTCCGGCTCCGTCACCGCACGCCACGCCACCGGGTCCGCCGCCATCATCGCCAGCGCCTCGGGCCACTTGTCCCGCGCCACCAGGTCCAGGTCGCGGATGCCGAGCACCCGCGTGGGCGGCACGTCGAACGTGTCCCACCAGTAGCCCTCGTCGGCCAGGTCGTGGTCCGGCTCGGTGGGCGAGTCGTCCTCGACCACGCTGAAACCGTCGATCACGCCGACGTCGGTCAGCACCGAACGCGGCCACTCCTCGGCGACCGACGCGTCCAGCACCCCGAACGGCGCGTCGGACTCCAGCACCGACAGCAGCGCCGAGTCGGGCAGCACGAGTTCGTCCGCGCGCCGCCACTCGCCGTCCGCCGACGGCAACGCCAGCTCCGCCAGCCACGGCCGCCCACCGGCCCGCGACACCAGCCGCAGCACGGTCCGCACCAGGTCGAGCCCGTCCAGCTCGGGGTCGTCCATGCTCCGGTGCACGGCCTCGCGCACCGCGTCGGAGTCCAGCAGCTCGTCCGCGCCGGCCTCGGTCGCACCGAGCCGCATCAGCAGCGGGTGCGCCGCGTCGGGGTGCGCGATGCGCAGACCCGGCACCGAGAACAGCTCCGAATCGGTGCCGACGAGCACACCGCGCGGGCTGCTCACCAGCCGTCCGTCGACGAGCGGCACGGGCAGGGCGCCCATCGCCTCACGCGCCGTGGAGTCGACGTCCGCGACGGGCGACAGGGCGTCGTACACCTCGTGCCACCACGCCGGGTCGCCGCCGACACCGGCCAGCGCGGAGACCACTTCCGCCACCCCGAGCCTCGGCACGCCGAGGGCCGCCAGGGCCTTCGCGTGCGGCGGCAGGGTCAGTTCGTAGTCGAGCAGGCCGGGTACCACGTCCTCCAGCAGTTCGACCAGCTCGAACGACGCCAGGTCCAGCACCTTCGCGGTCGACGGCGCGGTCCACTCGCCGTCCGCGAGCGGCAGCCAGGCAGCGGTCCGCAACGCCTCGGTGATCCCGATCCGGAGCTGGTCGTCCACTTCGGACAGCGGGAAGCCGGGCAGCGGCACCAGCCGCGTCCGCTCGATCGCGGGCAGCGAGGCCACCAGCGCCGGGTACGCCGAAGCGGCCTGGTCCAGCACGAACGACGCCGCCGAGCCCGCCAGCACCCGTCGCCGGGACGGCTCCACCGGCAGGGTCGCGATCAGCCGCGCGGGCAGCGACAGCTTCTCGTCGGTCGGCGTCGGCGCGTGCAGGACGTCGCCGGACAGGGGTTCGTCCATCGGCCACGCCCAGCACACCGACCAGTGCGGACGTGATTCGACGCCCGCGACCAGGGAGGACGGCAGTTCGCCGCCGACGCGGTGCACCAGCCACCGCTGCGCGCCGGACGGGCCGGTCAGCACCACGACGCCGTCGGACTCGGTCCGCTCCCACGCCTGCGCCCCGACTTCGATCCGGCGCAACCCGGGCAGCGCCAGCAGCAGGTCGGGCGCCTGCGCGGCGAACTCGGCCAGCAGCCCGTCCGCGTGCGCCTTCAGCGGCAGCCGCACCTCGGTGTCGAACCCGTCCGGCACGTCGGTCTCGTCGGACGGCCACACCAGCCGCAGCACCGGCACGTCACCGCCGCGGGCCGACGCCAGCGACGGCACCGCCTCGCGCGTGCGGGCGGCCGAGAACGCCACCGCGCCGGTCCGCGACACGACCCGCGGTTCTTCCGTCACGGCCAGGACGGCGGCGAAACCCACGCCGAACTGGCCGACCGTGTCCGTGACCTTCGACGACGCGCGCAGCGACGCCAGGGCCGCCACTCCGGCCGCGTCCAGCGGTGCGCCGGTGTTCGCCGCGCGCAGTTCGTTGTCCACAAGGGACAGTCGCAGCACACCCGGTGCGCCGCCCGCCGCGTCGGACGCGTTCTGCGCCAGTTCCACCAGCAGCCGGTCTCGGTACCCGCCGAGCCGCAGGTCCTCCTCGGCGTTGGCGTCTTCCCGGAACCGCGTCGGCGACCCGCGCCACGCGGCCAGGACCGACTCGCGCAGCGCCTCGGTGCCGAACGGGTCCGCGCTCACGTCCCGCTCTCGTCGGTGTGGGACGGGTCGGCCCCGGACAGGTCGGCTTGGGACAGGTTGGCCTCGACGTCCAGCACCGCGTCGTCGTAGACGACCTCGGCGACCGGCACCAGCGGGCCGCCCTCGACCTCGGTCTCGGAGTGCGCGCCGCACCCGTACTCCACGTGCACGACGTGCCCGTCGGCCGGCGTCATCTCGTTCGCGCACACCCCGAAGGCGGCGCCGAGGGAACCGGCGATCCGGCTGTAGAACCCGCACGTGCCGCACGTGGCGGGCGCGCTGCGGGCCATCTCGCTGCGCGGCCCGAAGTCGCCGCCGTGCCAGCGCTGGGCGGCGTCGAGCACGCCCTCGCGGGACAGCACCCGCACCCGGCCAAGGCCGATCTCCAGGGCGGTGTCCTCGATCGCCGGGTCGTCCGAGCCCACGTAGGCGGGCGCGAGCCGCGGGTCGTCCTCGGGCGTGGGCAGCAGGTCGCCGACGCCCAGGTCACCGGCGCGGACCCGCTCGTGCCACGGCACCCAATCGGGTGCGACGAGCGCGTCGTCACCGGGCAGGAGCACGACCTCGCTCACCGACAGCGGCGTGCCAGGGCCCGCGAAGGCGACCGTGACGGCCCAGTTCCAGCCGCGGTAGCCGGCCTGGTAGGCCTCGAAGAGGTGGGTGGCCGACACCTGGTCCTCGGCGACCGTGCCCACGTGGTCGCCGACGCGGTCCGCGCCCGCCTCCTCTTGTGCGGCGGCTCGGGCGAGCCGGACTGCCTCGGGATCGGCGAGCGCTGGGTTGGGCTGCTGGGTCGGCGTGGCGGTCACAGGTGAATTGTGCCGCACGTCTTCGCAGCACTGTGCACACGTGCCACCCTTTCGGACGTGCGGTGGCTCCTGATGGCGGTCGTGTTGGTCCTGTCGGCGGCGTGCTCGACTCCGCCGAGCGGCCCGACCGGGCTCGAAGTGCTCGGCACGGTGCCGCACGACCCCGGCGCGTTCACACAGGGCCTCGAACTGGTGGACGGGTCGCTCTACGAGGGAACGGGCCTGGAGGGGCAGTCGTCGCTGCGCCGGGTGGACCCCCGGACGGGTGAGGTGGAGCAGCGGGTCGACCTGCCGGACGCGATGTTCGGCGAGGGCATCACCGTGGTCGACGACCGGATCTGGCAGATCACCTGGCGGGACGGCGTGGCCATCGAACGGGATCGGGCCACCTTCGAAGAAGTGAGGCGCGTCACCTACGAGGGTGAGGGCTGGGGGCTGTGCCGTGACGGCGACCGGCTGGTGATGAGCGACGGGACGGCCGAGCTGACGTTCCGCGATCCCGGGTCGTTCGCCGAGACGGGGACGGTGGCGGTGCGGCGCGACGGGCAGCCGCTGGACCGGCTGAACGAGCTGGAGTGCGTCGGCGGGCAGGTGTGGGCGAACGTGTGGCACTCCGACGAGGTGGTGCGGATCGACCCGGCGACCGGCGCGGTGACGGCCACCGTCGACTTGAGTTCGTTGCGGCCGGACGACGTGCCGAAGAGCGACGTGCTGAACGGCATCGCGGCCGTGCCGGGCACCGACGAGTTCCTGGTCACCGGCAAGAACTGGCCGACGATCTTCCGGGTGAGGTTCCCGAGCGGGTGAACCCTGCCGGGCGGGGACGCCCAGCGGAACGCCGGGCGGGGACGCCGGACGGGACGGCGTGCCGGACACCACCGGCCGCCGCCGGGTCGATCCGTGAGACAGCCCGCACCTGGTGAGGCAGGATTGAGGCGTGACACCCCCTCGGCCGGAAGACCCGTCGCGGCGGTACCCGTGGGAGGACGACGAGTACAAGCCGCGCACCCGGCCGTACCCGGTACCCGGCCAGCCACCGCCGCCCGACCAACCGCGCCCCCACAACCAGCCGCCACCCCACGACCGGCCGCCACCCCGCAGCCGGCCGCGGAACCCCGGCCAGCCCCCGCCGCGCAACCAACCCCCGCCGCACGATCAGCCGCCACCGCGCAGCCGACCACGGGACCAGCACCCCGACCAGCAGCCGCGCGATGAACGGGAGTCCGCCCGCTTCGCGCCGCCGGACGGCGACAAGCCGACCGTCCCGACGCTGCCGAAGAAGCTCACCGTCACCCGGGTCGTGTGGTTCCGCACGAAGCAGATCAGCAGCCAGGCGGTGGCCGCGTTCCGCAAGGCCGCGCACGCCGACGGCGCCAAGCAGTCCGGCCTGTCGTCGCTGACCTACGCGGTGATGCTGAACTACGCGGCCGACGCGGCGATGGCGGTCGCGCTGGCCAACACCCTGTTCTTCTCCGCCGCGACCGGTCAGAGCCGCGGCAAGGTCGCCCTGTACCTGCTGATCACGGTGGCGCCGTTCGCGCTGGTCGCCCCGGTCATCGGCCCAGCGCTGGACCGGATCCAGCACGGCAGGCGGGTGGCGCTGGCGGCGTCGTGCGTCCTGCGCGTGTTCCTGGCGATCGCGATGGCGCTGAACTTCGACAACTGGGGCCTGTACCCGGCGGCGCTGGGCAGCATGGTGCTGTCCAAGTCGTTCACGGTGCTCAAGGCCGCCATCACCCCGCGCGTGCTGCCCCGGGACATCACGCTGTCCAAGACGAACGCCCGGATGACGGTGTTCGGCCTGGCCGCGGGTGGTGTGTTCGGCGCGGTCGCGGCCGGGTTCGCGAACCTGTTCGGGTCGCCGGGCGCGCTGTGGTTCACGGCCGTGCTGTGCCTGGCGAACGCCTACTTCTGCCTGCGCATCCCGTCGTGGGTGGAGGTCACCGAGGGCGAGGTGCCGGCGTCGCTGCGGGCCAGCCCGAAGCCGAAGCGGCAGCCGTTGGGCCGCACGGTCGTGGTGGCGCTGTGGGGCAACGGCGCGATCCGGATGCTGACCGGGTTCCTGATGCTGTTCGCCGCGTTCGTGGTGCGCGCCCAGACCGAGGGCGACGCGTTCATGCAGGTGCTGCTGCTGGGTGTGATCGCGGCGGCGGCCGGTGTCGGCAGCTTCCTCGGCAACGCGGTGGGCGCGCGGCTGCACTTCGGCGTGCCGGACCAGGTGGTGATCGGGTGCCTGGTCGCGGCGCTGGCGACGGTGGTCGTGGCGGCCGTGCTGCCGGGCCTGGCGACGGCCGCGGCGGTCGGGCTGATCGGCGCGACGGCGAGTTCGCTGGCGAAGGTGTCGCTGGACGCGGTGATCCAGGACGACGTGCCGGACGAGTCGCGGGCGTCCGCGTTCGGCCGGTCCGAGACGATCCTCCAGCTCGGCTGGGTGTTCGGCGGCGCGCTGGGCGTGCTGCTGCCGACCGAGTACTGGATCGGGTTCACCGTGCTGTCGGTGCTGCTCGCGGTGGGGCTGGCGCAGACGATCCAGACGCGGCGCGGGTCCACGCTGATCCCCGGCCTGCGCGGCGACCGCCCGCTGCGGGCCGCGCCCGTCGTCCCGCAGGCGGGCACGTAGGCTCGACTGCCGTGCGCCTGCTTCCCGTGTCGCTCCTCGTCCTGTCCGGCCTGGTCCTGGCCGGGTGCGCGGCCCCCGTCGACCCCGAGGTGACGTTCTACGCCGACGGTGAGGCGATCAACGTCAAGCCGTCGCAGTACTGCGACCTCCAGTCGGAGAACTGCGAGGCGGACGCCGGCGCGGCCGGTGTGCTGCGGGTGCGGCCGGGCAAGCCGGTGCAGATCTCCGTGCCGGGCGAGCTGGCCGACACCGCCTGGTCGGTGAAGTTCACCTACCGCAACGGGCGGGGTGAGCCGCAGGAACCGCTGCGCAGCAAGCTGTTCACCGAGCGGGACCCCCGGTACGCGTACACGCTCGTGCTGCCGAACCCGGACGACCAGCTGGAGAGCGTCGAGGTCCAGCAGTACGGCGCGCGCATCCAGACGAGCACCACGGGCGCGTTCGACTTCGTCGCCCGTGGCACCTGGGTCCTGTCGATCGACGATCGCGGTGATCGCCGGCCGGCCGGCGATTAGGGGTCGAGCTCCCGTGCGACGGCACGGACCACGTCGGCGATCAGCTTGGTGTTCTTCCGCTCCGGGTAACGGCCGCGGCGCAGGTCGGGCTGGACCTTCATCTCCAGCAGCTTGATCATGTCCTCGATCAGGCCGTGCAGCTCCTCCGCGGGCCGGCGGCGGGCTTCCGCCACCGAGGGCGCCGGGTCGACCAGCCGCACGGACAGCGCCTGGGGACCGCGCCTGCCCTCGGCCATGCCGAACTCGATCCGCTGACCGGCCTTCAAGCCCTCGACACCCGGGGGCAGCGCGGACTTCCGCACGTAGACGTCCTCGCCACCGTCCTGTGTGACGAAGCCGAAGCCCTTCTCCGAGTCGTACCACTTGACCTTGCCGGTCGGCACCGTTCTCACCAATCCTTAAGCGATCACACGACGAACGCGCCCGGGGCGTGCCCAGGGCGCGTCCCACCAGACTATCCAGAACACCGCCGCCGGGGCACCTCCGAAAGCGCGACTACGATCCGACCCATGTCGACGACCCCGAAGCTGATGCCGCTCGCCGTGGCGTTGTTCGCGCTCGGCGTGGTGGCCATCGTCGCGATGTTCGTCGCGGGCGAACGCGGCCTGCCCGCCTGGGTGTTCGCCGCCGGCTGGCTGCTCGCGCCGGCCGGTCTCGCGCTGGGCGTGTTCAGCGCGGTGCGGGAGTCCCGGACCCGGCGGTGAGCCGGTCGGCGTTCGCGCGCAGCCAGTCCGGGAACGCGGTCAGGTCCGGCAGCACCACGTCCGCGCCTTCCGCGGCCAGCTCGTCGCCGCTGCACGGCCCGCTCACGACACCGACGGACACCGCGCCGGCCGCCTTCGCACCCCGGACGTCGCCCACGTGGTCACCGACGTAGACGGCGGCCCCGTGCACCTTCAGCGCCTCGGCCTTGCCGGTCGACCACAGCTCGCCGAACAGGTGGTCCACCTCCCAGTCGAACGCGGCCAGGTGCAGCGCCGCGTTGGCCCGGTACTTGCCGGTCACCACGATCGTCGTCCCGCCCAGCTCGCGCACCGCGGCAAGCGCTTGCGCGGCGCCCGGCAGTGCCACCGTGGCCGGGATGACGACCTCCGGGTACAGCGCGCGGAACCGGGCGATCAGGTCCGGGATGTCGGCCTCGGGCACGCCGGACTCGCGGTAGACCATGTCCAGCGGCGGGCCGAGGTTCGCCGCGAAGTGCGCGCCGTCGAGCGGGTAGCCGCTCTCCGCCGCGACCGCGTCCATCACCGCCGCCATGCCGGGCCTGGGGTCGATCAGGGTCATGTCGAGGTCGAATCCGACGGTCAGCGGCACGACCGCACTTTAGGCGCTGTGGAAAGCTTCGCGCCGTGACGGAACTCACCCGCGCCCTGCTCGACGCGGCGGCCGAGTTGGTGGCCGAACGCGGTTCGCGCGGCCTGCGCCTGGCGGAGGTCGCGGCCAGGACCGGCGTCAGCAGGCAGAGCGTCTACAACGAGTTCGGCAACAAGGAACGGCTGTTGCAGGCGGTGGCGCTGCACAAGACGGCCGAGTTCGTCGACGGTGTGCGCCAACGGCTGCTCGGCACGCCCGACCCGCTGGAGGGGCTGCGCGAGGGCATCCGGTTCGCCTTCGACCTGGCCGAGCGGGACAACCTGGCGAAGTCCGTGCTGAACGGGGCGAACGCCGAGGACATGCTGCCGTTCCTCACCACCAGGGGCCGGCCGGTGCTCACGCTCGCCACCTCGGTGTTCGCCCGGCACATCCGGCAGCACTGGGGCGACCTGCCCGACCCGCGGGTGCACCTGATCGCCGAGACGATCGTGCGGGTGTCGCTGAGCCACCTGCTCACGCCGAGCAGCCGCCGGGTCGAGGCGGTCGTGCACGTGACGGAGGCGCTGCTGGCCGCGGGTCGGGACGACAGGTCCTAGTCGTAGCGGAGGCCGACCTGGTCGCCGACCTCGATCATGGTGCGCAGGATCGCCAGCGACTCGGCGTGCGTGATCGTCGGGCTCTCGACCTCGCCCGCGTTCACCCGCGCGACGACCTCGCGCAGCTGCGGCACGTACCCGGCGCCCTCGATCTCCGCCCGGTGCTCCACCCCGTTCACGATGATCGCGGTCGGGGCGTGGTGCATGCCTGGCAGCTCCACCAGGCCACGCGTCCCGTACACGACGGCCCTCGACAGCAGGGGGCTGACCAGCGACGACGCCAGCAGGGCGTGCTCGCCGCCGGGGTAGCCGAGCAGCATCCCGACCTCGGCGTCCACGCCGTCGACCAGGGAGCCGTGCGCGGCGACGGTCTCCGGTTCGCCGAGCAGCATGTGGGCGAACGACACGGGGTAGATGCCCAGGTCGAACAGCGATCCGCCGCCGAGGGCCCGGTTCCACAGCCGGTGCGCGGGGTCGTGCTCCAGCGCGAACCCGAAGTCCGCCCGAACCGATCGGAGCTCGCCGATCGCGCCGTCCGCGACGACTTCGCGGAGCTTCACGGTGAGCGGGTTGAACCGGCTCCAGATGGCCTCCATGAAGAACAGGCCGCGTTCGCGCGCCAGGTCCACCACCTCCTGGAGGTGCGGCAGCGTGAGCGTGGCGGGCTTCTCGCACAGCACGTGCTTGCCCGCCTCCAACGCCGCACGCGTCACCTCGTGGTGCTGGACGTGCGGCGTCGCCACGTAGACGACGTCCACGTCGGGGTCCGCGAGGAGGTCCGCGTAGTCGCCGTAGGCACGCGGGATCTCGTGCTTGGCCGCGAACGCCTCGGCTTTGGGGAGCGCGCGGGACGACACCGCGAGCACTTCGACATCGGGCAGCAGACGGAGGTCGCCGGTGACGACGTCGGCGATGCCGCCCGTCGCGACGACGCCCCAGCGGAGTTTGTTCGGCACGGGGCGGGAGCTTAATCGGGCAAGATGGACGCGTGAGGATCATCTTGAACCTGATCTGGCTGGTTTTGAGCGGCTTCTGGCTGGCCGTCGGGTACGCGGTCGCCGGCATCGTGTGCTGCGTGCTGATCGTCACCATCCCGTGGGGGCTGGCGTCGTTCCGGATCGCGAACTACGCGCTGTGGCCGTTCGGTCGCACGGTGGTGGACCGGCCGAGCGCGGGCGGGGCGTCGCTGCTCGGCAACGTGGTGTGGGTCGTGGTCGCGGGCATCTGGCTCGCCATCGGGCACGTCGTCACCGGTCTCGCGCTGTGCGTGACGATCATCGGCATCCCGCTGGGCATCGCGAACTTCAAGATGGTGCCGGTGTCGCTGATGCCGTTGGGCAAGGAGATCGTCCCCGCGCCCTAGTCGTCCCGGGCCGGCTGGTCGTCCTGGCCCAGCTCGACGACCAGGCACGGTCCGCCGCTGTAGAGGCCCGCGTCGACGGCCAGCACCCGGCCGTCGGCGTACCTGAGCGGGCCGTCGATCTCCTCCGGGGCGACGCCGAGCTGGTCGGCGATGACGCTGTGGCCGTGCACGACCTCCCGGCCGCCGAGGACTTCGAGCAGCTCGTCCGCCACCGCACCGCCGCCCGGCCCGCGGAACGCGTAGCGGGTGGTCATCTTGCGCCAGCACTCCCACCAGTGGTCGAGGTCGTCGCCCTTGAGGACGTCCCGCACGGCCTCGTTGACCTCGTCGATCGTGTCGCCCCACTCCAGGTAGGCGAGCGTGTCGGAGTGCATCAGCAGGTGCCCGTCGACCTCCGTGAGCACCCGGCGGCTGGTCAGCCAGTCGATGTGGTCGTCGGTGAGGCGGTCCTGGTCGCTGCGCAGGCCGCCGTTGAGCAGCCAGCTGCGGGCGAAGCTGCGGGGCGTCGGCGCACCCGGAACGTTCCGGTCGCCGAACCGGTGCATGCCCAGCAGCAGCACCTCGTGGTTGCCGATGAGGGCGTCCACCCGGCCACCGCTCTGCTCGGCCAGCCGCATCACGAACTCGATGACGCCGATGCCGTCCGGCCCGCGGTCGACGAAGTCGCCGAGGAACCACAGCTCCGCATCACCGCCGCACCAGTCGCCGTCGGCGTCGACCAGGTCCGAGGCGTGCAGGGCGCGGGTCAGCTCGGCGAGGTGCCCGTGCACGTCGCCGACCACGAAGAGCGGTCTATCCACACCCGCGACGATAAGCGACGCGGCGGTGTGGTGCGCGAAAGTCGATCAGCGCTGCGGCGGGCGGCTTCGGCCACGAGCCGCGCGGCTCCCCCGTGCGGGGGAGATCGGGCCGGACGCCGTGATGACGGGCGTGCGGCGCCATCTCCCCCTCATGAGAGAGCACCTCGAACGGGTCGCGGGCGAACTGGACGAGGCGATGGTGGCCATCGCCGCCGAAGCGGGGCACGCCTGGCACCCGTGGCAGCACGTGGACTGGCTGCGGCTCCAGGCGGACCTGCTCGACCGCCTGGGCGCCGCGTGCGACGGCCCCGTCACCGGCCGCGCGGAGCTGCTGCGCGACCGGGCGGAGCGGCTGGCCGACCGGATCAACCGCATGCCGGTGGCGACCGGGACGCGGTCGCGCCGGGTCGGGCCGCCGGAGCAGCGCGGCCACCTGCGTGCCGTCACGCAGTCCGGTCACGCGCTCCGGCCCGAGCCGCCACCTCTCCGGTGACCGCCCCGCAGCGGTCGGACACCGCAGCGGTCAGACGCCGTCCGGGAACGGGTCGGCGGAGTGGCCGACCAGGTCCGCGATCGACTTGACGACCCGCGTCGGCCGGTACGGGTACAGCTCGGCGGTCGACTCGGCCGAGATGCCGGTGAGCACCAGGATCGTGCGCAGCCCCGCCTCGAGGCCGGACCGCACGTCGGTGTCCATCCGGTCGCCGATCATCAGCGTGGACTCGGAGTGGGCGCCCAGCGCGCGCAGCGCCGACCGCATCATCAGCGGGTTCGGCTTGCCCACGTAGTAGGGCGCGCGGCCGGTGGCGCGTTCGATCAGCGCGGCGATCGAGCCCGTGGCGGGCAGCGAGCCCTCGCGGGACGGGCCGGTGGCGTCCGGGTTGGTCGCGATGAACTTCGCGCCCTGCTCCACCAGCCGGATGGCCTTGGTGATCGCGGTGAAGCTGTAGGTGCGGGTCTCGCCGAGGACCACGTAGTCCGGGTCGCGGTCGGTGAGCACGTACCCGATCTCGTGCAGCGCCGTGGTCAGGCCCGCCTCGCCGATCACGTACGCCGAGCCTCCGGGCCGCTGCGAGTCGAGGAACTTCGCGGTGGCCAGCGCGGACGTCCAGATCGCCGCCTCGGGCACGTCGAGGCCCGTGCGGACGAGCCGGGCGCGCAGGTCGCGCTGGGTGTAGATGGAGTTGTTCGTGAGCACCATGAACGGGATGTCGTTCGCGGTCAGCTCGGCGACGAACTCGCCGGAGCCCGGGATCGGGTGCTCCTCGTGCACGAGCACGCCGTCCATGTCCATCAGGTAGTTCCACTGAGCGGCCATGCGCGCAATGCTGCCGGCTCAGGCGTCGATCACACGCCGGCGGAACGTCTCGATGAGAATGTGGTTGTACCGCTCCAGCACGTCCCGCTCCTCGGGGGTGAACTGGGACAACACCTCGCGCAGGGTCTCCTGGGCGCCGGCGAACAGGTGGTCGAACTTCCCCTCGTCGCCGACCGTGACCTCCACGAGCACCTTCCGCCGGTCGTGCGGGTCGCGCACGCGCCGCACGTACCCCGCGCGTTCCAGCCGGTCGATGACACCCGTGACCGCGCCGGTGGACAGGCCGGACAGCTCGGCGATCCGGCCGGCCGTGACCGGGCCGTCCGCGCGCATCGCCAGGTCGAGGCACTTCTCGTCGGTCGGCGACAGCCCCATCTGCTCCGCCACCCGGCTGTGGAACAGGATGGTGAGCGCGCTGCTCTCCCGCGCGTAGGCGCTGAACCGCTCCAGCACGTCGGCGGGCACGTCGTGCTCACTGGTCATGTCCGGCAATTTAGCGTCCGAACGGCCGGGATCGGCATCCTCGTCCACGTCGCCGCGCCCGACCATCCCCCATTTCCCCCAGCACCCACAAGTGTGGGCCGATTACCCTGGTAGGGGTGACAGCTGTCGAGTTGGGGCTACCCGTCGTGCGCGGCAACCCGGATACGTCCGGCCGGCCGGACTCGCCGCTCCTGGTGGACCGGTTCGGCCGGGTCGCCACCGATCTGCGCGTGTCGTTGACCGACCGCTGCAACCTGCGCTGCACCTACTGCATGCCCGCCGAGGGCCTCGACTGGCTGCCGAAGCCGGACCTCCTCACGGGCGACGAGCTGACCCGGCTCATCGGCATCGCGGTGACCCGCCTCGGCGTGACCGACGTCCGGTTCACCGGCGGCGAGCCGCTGCTCAGGCCCGACCTCGACGACGTGATCGCGGCGACCGCGGCGCTGACGCCCCGTCCCCGCATCTCGATGACCACGAACGGGTTGACCTTGGCGCGGCGGGCCGCCGGGCTGGTGGCCTCGGGCCTCGACCGGGTGAACGTCTCGCTCGACACCCTCGACCCGGACCGGTTCCACCGGCTGACCAGGCGGAACCGGCTGTCGGACGTGTTCTCGGGGTTGGCCGCGGCGCGGGAGGCCGGGCTGGCGCCGGTCAAGGTGAACACGGTGCTGATGCGCGGCGTGAACGAGGACGAGGCCGTGCCGCTGCTCCGGTACTGCCTGGACAACGGCTACCAGCTGCGGTTCATCGAGCAGATGCCGCTGGACCCGCAGCACGGCTGGGACCGGGACGACATGGTGACCGCCGAGGAGATCCTGGCCGCCCTGCGCACCGCGTTCGCGCTGACGCCGGAGCCGGTCGACCGGGGCGGCGCGCCCGCCGAGCGGTGGCTGGTGGACGGCGGACCGGCGGTGGTCGGCGTGATCGCGTCGGTGACCCGCCCGTTCTGCGCCGCCTGCGACCGGACCCGGCTCACCGCCGACGGCCAGGTGCGGAACTGCCTGTTCAGCCAGTCGGAGACCGATCTGCGGTCGCTGCTGCGCGGTGGCGCGCCGGACGAGGAGATCGCCGAGCGGTGGCGCGGCAACTCGTGGGCCAAGGCGGCCGGGCACGGCATCAACACGGCCGGGTTCAGCCAGCCGGACCGGCCCATGAGCGCGATCGGGGGCTGAGGTGCGGCTCACGGTGCGGTACTTCGCGGGTGCGCGCGCGGCGGCGGGCGTCGCCGACGAGAGCGTCGAGCTGTCCGGTGACGAGGCCACCGTGGCGTCCGCGATCGAGTTCCTCCGGGCGCGGCACGGTGACCGATTGGGTCGTGTCCTGCCCGCGTGCAGCTTCCTCCTCGATGGTGTCGCGGTCCGGAATCACGACACGCCCGTGTCGGCCGGTGCGCAACTGGACGTGTTGCCACCCTTCGCCGGGGGATGAGACCGTGCTCCACGGACGGGTTAACGCGTGAGCTATACCTCACCGAACGTGATTGATCTCGGTGGATCTCGGTACGGAAACAGACCGATAACGGTGCTCTGACCTCGATAAACGTCGCGTTCGTGACGTCACCCGGCCGCGTTACAGTGACGTGCGTCACAGGTGCGAAGGTTTGGCATGGCGCTCGTGGTTACGTACCGTCGCTCTCTGGTCGGCCCCGACCGACTAGAGCAAGACCGGGACACCACGCACCGAGCCTGTCCAAGGGTGTCCCGGAACAACCCCGAGCGAGAGACAACCGCCGGACAGGCCAAGCCAGACGACGTACCGGGCCCGAACCCGAGTCGCCTGGGCAGGTGCGGGTGGCAGAGAGGGAAATGGCTTCTTACCGAGGCAAGCACCGCCCGACCACCAGCGTCACCAGCCGTCGCATCGCGAAGGTCGCCGTCGCCGGCGTCATCGTGGGTGCCCCCCTGGCCATGGCCGCCGGCACCGCCAACGCGCAGTCCGGCGTCAACTGGGACGCGGTCGCCGCGTGTGAGAGTGGCGGCAACTGGAGCATCAACACCGGTAACGGCTACTACGGCGGCCTCCAGTTCCTGCCGTCCACGTGGACGTCGCACGGTGGCTCCGGCATGCCCCACCAGGCTTCCCGCGACGAGCAGATCCGCATCGCGGAGAACGTCATGAAGACCCAGGGCATCGGTGCCTGGCCCGTCTGCGGGCCCAAGGGCCTCGGCGGCGCCCCCGCGCCCGCGCGACAGGCCCCGGCCCCCGCGCCCCGGCAGGCGGCCCCCGCGCCGCAGCAGCAGGCTCCGGCCCCGAAGCAGACCGCGCCCGTCCAGCAGGCGCCCGCTCCGGTGACCGTGGCGCTGCCGTCCACCAACCCGAACGGCGACTACGAGATCAAGTCGGGCGACAGCCTGTCGAAGATCGCGGAGGAGCTGAAGATCGAGGGCGGCTGGGCCAAGCTGCACGAGCTGAACAAGCAGTTCATCCCGAACGCCGACCTGATCATGCCGGGGCACAAGATCGCCACGAAGTGACGGCGGTCGGCGAGAGCCGGCGCACCACGGCAGGGAGACCTCGGACCGCCCCCTCGGCGGTTCGGGGTCTCCGACCCGTTTCAGGACCTGCTTCGAACCGCCCTGGCTCAGGGCATGTTGACCCACTCGTCGGTGCCGTCGGTGAAGACCTGCCGCTTCCACACGGGCAGCCGCCGCTTCACCTCGTCGACGAGGTCCGAGCACACCGCGAAGGCCTCGGCCCGGTGCTCGGCGGACACCGCGCACGCCAGCGCCACGTCCCCGATCGCCAGCGGTCCGACCCGGTGCGACACGGCGACCGCGCGGACGCCCTCGAACCGGGCCACGACGTCCGCCACCACCTCGGCGACCACCGCGCCGGCCGTCGGGTGGCCGACGTACTCCAGTTCGCGCACGGAACGCCCGTGGTCGTGGTCCCGCACCACCCCGGCGAACGTCACCACCGCGCCCGCCGCCGCGTGCTCCACGAGCTTGGCGTGCTCCTCCACCGACAGCGGCTGATCGCTGACGGTCGCGCGCAGGATTTCGGTCATGCGTGGTCACCTCCGGCAACCTGGTCGACGGCGTGCTCCAGCAGGGTCGCCAGCACGTCCAGCCCGTCGCGGACCCCGCCGGTCGAACCGGGCAGGTTCACCACGAACGTGCGGCCCGCGACACCCGCCACCCCGCGCGACAGCACGGCGGTGGGCACGCGCGGCCAGCCTGACATCCGGATGGCGTCCGCCACACCCGGCACCTCGAAGTCCAGCACGGACCTGGTCGCCTCCGGTGTGCGGTCGGTGGGGCTGATGCCCGTGCCGCCGGTCGTGACGACCACCGCGACACCGCCCGCGACGGCCGCCCGCAGCGCCTCCGCCACCGGCTCGCCGTCCGGCACGACCACCGGGTCCGGCACGTCGTAGCCGCGTTCGCGCAGCCAGTCGGCGATGATCGGCCCGCCGCGGTCCGCGTACACGCCCGCCGACGCCCGGTTCGACGCCGTGATCACCCGAGCTGTTCTCGCAGCCGCCTCGGGACGTGCGCCGGCCGGGGTCACTTCCGCTCCCACAGGCCGGTCTTCCCGCCCTCCTTGCGCTCCACCCGCACCGCGTCCAGCGACGCCGCCGGGTCGACCGCCTTCACCATGTCGTGCAGCGTCAGCCCGGCCACCGACACAGCCGTCAACGCCTCCATCTCCACGCCCGTGCGGTCCGTCGTGCGGACGGTCGCGGTGATGCGCACCTCGGCGTCACCGAGCACGAGGTCGACCTTCACCCCCGACAACGCGATCGGGTGGCACAGCGGCACCAGCTCCCAGGTGCGCTTGGCCGCCATGATCCCGGCGATGCGGGCCGTGGCGAGCGCGTCGCCCTTCGGCAGCCCGTCGCTGCCCAGCAACGCCACCACCTCGTCCGTCGTGCGCAGCACCCCGGAGGCCACCGCCGTGCGCGTGGTCGGCTCCTTCTCGGACACGTCGACCATGCGTGCCGCGCCGGCGGCGTCCAGGTGGGTGAACTGGTTGCTCATGGGGCCGATGCTAGGCCGAAGCGGACTCCGTGGCGGCCTTGCGCACGGCTTCCGCCACGGCGGGCGCGACCGTGGCGTCGAACACGCTCGGCACGATGAACGAGGCGTTCAGGCGTTCGCCGTCGACCACGTCCGCGATCGCCATGGCGGCGGCGATGAGCATCGAGTCCGTGATGGTGCGGGCGTGGGCGTCGAGCAGGCCCCGGAACACGCCGGGGAACGCCAGCACGTTGTTGATCTGGTTCGGGAAGTCGCTGCGGCCGGTGGCCACGACGGCGGCGTGCTTCTGCGCCTCCATCGGGTCGATCTCCGGGTCCGGGTTGGCCAGCGCGAACACGATCGCGTCGTTGTTCATGGTGGCGACCTGCTCGGCGCCGAACAGGTTCGGGGCGGACACGCCGATGAAGACGTCCGCGCCGACCAGCGCGTCGTGCAGCCGCCCGCTGACGTTCTCCTTGTTGGTCGACGCGGCGACGGACTTCAGGTTGTCGTCTAGGCCGGGCCGGTCCCGGTGCACGATGCCGTCGACGTCGACCGCGACCACGTCGCCGGGCTCCTGCTTGAGCAGCAGCCGGATGATCGCCGAACCGGCCGCGCCGACCCCGCACACCACGACCTTGCAGTCGGAGATCTTCTTGCCGACCACCCGCAGCGCGTTGCGCAGCGCGCCGACCACGACGATCGCGGTGCCGTGCTGGTCGTCGTGGAACACCGGGATGTCCAGCTTCTCCCGCAGCCGCGCCTCGATCTCGAAGCAGCGGGGCGCGGCGATGTCCTCCAGGTTGATGCCGCCGTAGACCGGGGCGATCAGCTCCACCGCGCGGATGATCTCCTCGGTGTCCTGGGTGTCCAGGCAGACCGGCCAGGCGTCGACGCCGGCGAACTTCTTGAACAGCGCGGCCTTGCCCTCCATCACGGGCAGCGCGGCGGCCGGGCCGATGTTGCCCAGGCCGAGCACGGCCGAGCCGTCGGTGACCACGGCGACCGTGTTGCGCTTGATGGTGAGCCGGCGGGCGTCGTCCGGGTTCTCCGCGATGGCCATGCAGACGCGGGCGACGCCGGGCGTGTAGGCGCGGGAGAGGTCGTCGCGGTTGCGCAGCGGCACCTTGGACGAGATCTCGATCTTGCCGCCGAGGTGGACCAGGAACGTCCGGTCGGACACCTTGCGGACGACGATCCCGGGCAGCAGCTCCAGGGTGTCGGTGATGTCCTTGGCGTGGTTCGCCGACAGGGCGTTGCAGGTGAGGTCGATGATCACCCGGTCGGTGTGCGACTCGACGACGTCGAACGCGGTGATCACGCCGCCCGCCCGGCCGACGGCCGAGGTCAGGTCACCGGCGGCCGACGCCGACGGCGGGGCCTCCAGCCGGACGGTGATCGAGTACCCAGGGCCGGGGACCGGCATCGAACCTCCCAGAACAGCACAGCTCAAGAGGTTTCGAGAGTAGTCCGCACCGGAATACGGAACGCGCGCGGCTCGACGGCCGCGCGCGTCCGGGTGCTAGCGGTTGATCTCCGTCACCGGGTGGTGGTAGCCCAGTTCCTCGACCGGCAGCGGGAACGTGGTCGTGCCGAACGGGGACAGCGCACCCTGGAGGTGGCTGGTGAGCTCGGTGACCGGGTGCTTGTCGCCGACCGGCGGCTCCGGCCAGTGCGGGTCGATGCGCTCGGGGCGGGCCTTGGCCACGGTTCCTCCTCGGTGATGCCTGCGGTCGGGACAAGTGTGCCCCATCCCTACCCTCGTCCGGGTGAGCACTCCGGGGGCACTGGTCAACGTGGTCGACGTCGAGGCGACGTGCTGGGACGGCGAGCCGCCTCCCGGCCAGGTGAACGAGATCATCGAGATCGGGCTGACGACGGTCGACCCGGTCGCCGGCGAACGGGTGGGGAAGCACCGGATCGTGGTGCGCCCGCAGCGGTCCGCCGTCAGCCCGTTCTGCACGGAGTTGACGGGGTTGACGCAGGCGGAGGTCGACACCGGTGTGACGTTCGCCGAGGCGTGCCGACTGCTGGAGGTGGAGCACGCCTCGGGCGTGCGGGCGTGGGCGAGCTGGGGCGACTACGACCGGAACCAGTTCACCCGCCAGTGCCGGGCGACGGGGGTGCGGTACCCGTTCGGGCGGCGGCACTGGAACGCGAAGCTCGTGTTCACGCAGGCGCACGGGCTGCGCAAGCGGCCAGGGATGGCGCAGGCCCTGACCGTCGCCGGGCTGCCGCTGGAGGGCAGGCACCACCGGGGCGAGGACGACGCCTGGAACATCGCCGCCCTGGTCCTCCATGTGATGGCCCGCGACGCGTGGCCGGCCGACCCCACCACCCCGGCCGACGCTTACCGGTGAGGCGCCACGCCCCCGATCACCCCTCCGATGGCCCGTCCGATCACCCGGCCGACGCGGCGTGGCGGCTTGCTTCGCCCTGATCAACACCTCAAGATTCACCCACATCTGGGGGCTAGGACTGGTGGCACCCACTACATCTTGAGGATGGGGACGTTCCTGATGACTTGCCCGACCTGCGGAACCGACCGGTCCGCCGCCCCGGAGCGGAGGCCGAGGACGCGCTCCGGCCGGACCACGTCGTTCACCATCGGCGGCGCGGGGTTCCACCTGACCGGCAACGCCCGGGACGACGGCGGGTTGGACGAGGTCTTCGCCAGGTTCGACGACGAGGGGTCGACCCTGGCGGGTCTCCTGGACGCGCTGTCCGCCGTCACCTCGATCGGCCTCCAGCACGGGGTGCCGCTCGACGTCCTGGTCGAGAAGCTGATCAACACCCGGTACGAGCCGATGGGCCGCACCGACGACCCGGAGATCCCCGAGGCGTCGTCCGTGATGGATTACACAGCACGACGGCTCGCGTTCGACTTCATGCCCGCGGAGGACCGGATCAAGCTCGGCGTGCTGACGCCGGAGGAGCGGGCCCGCGCCCTGGGCTGACGGATCGGTTGGCGGATCGGGCTGACGGTTCGGGGCGAGTTTCAGGGGCTGGTCAGCGCGCACCGGGTGGTCGACAGATACCGTGGTGGGGATGTCCGGCACCACCCTCGCCGAGTGGCTGCGGGCGCAGGACGACACGGCGCTCGTGGCTCTGCTGCGCGCCCGTCCGGACCTGGCGACGCCCCCACCGGCGGACACGACCGTGCTCGCCACCCGCATCGGGTCGCGGGCTTCGGTGGCGCGCGCTTGCGAAGACCTCGACACGCTGACGTTGACGGTGATGGAAGCGCTGCTCGTGCTGGACGCGGACGTCGCGCCCGTGCCCTTGTCGGCGGTGCAGGGGCTGTTCGGCTCGACGGACGTCCGCCAGGCCGTCGACGGCCTCCGCGCCCGCGCCCTGCTGTGGGGCGACGACGACGCGATCTCCACCCCGCCCGCCACCAGGGACGCGGTCAACCCGTTCCCGTGCGGCCTCGGCCGGTCGGTGCCGCGCCTCGCCGACGTCGACCTGACGCCGTTGGAGCCGGACGAGCTCCGCGTCCTCGGCACCCTGGCCGCCGGTCCCCCCGTCGGGCAGACCAAGGACGCCGCGCAGGTCGTGTCGCTCGCCAACGCGCGCACGCCGATCCAGAAGCTCCTCGCCCGCGGCCTGCTGGTCCGCCGTGACTCGCTGACCGTCGAACTACCCCGCGAGGTCGGCCTGAAGGTCCGCGGCGACCGGCCGCTCGGCCCGATCCAGACCACCGAGCCGCCGCTCACCACCGCGCACCGCGACCCGTCCGGCATCGACCACACCGGCGGCGGCGAGGCGCTGGAGCTGTCGCGGCACGTGGAGACGCTGCTCAAGAGCTGGTCGGAGGACCCTCCGGCGGTGCTGCGGTCGGGTGGTCTCGGCGTGCGTGACCTGCGCAAGCTCGCCAAGGACCTGGACGTGGACGAACGCCAGGCCGCGCTGCTGGTCGAACTGGTGGTCAACGCGGGCCTGGTCGCCGACACCGAGGGCGTCGAACCGGAGTGGGTGCCGACGACGCAGGCCGACCCGTGGCTGGTGGCCGCGCCCGAGCACCGGTGGGCGACGCTGGCCCAGGCTTGGCTCGACCTGCCCCGGCTGCCGGGCCTGATCGGGCAGCGCGACGACCGGGACCGCCTGCTCAACCCGCTGGCCCCCGAGCTGAACCGGCCGGGCGCGCCCAGGGACCGCCGGCGCATCCTCGAAGCCCTCGCCGCGCTGGAGCCGGGCACCGTGGTGACCGACCCGGACGAGTTGGCCGCCGTGCTGGCGTGGCGTGCGCCGAGGCGTGGCGGGCGGCTGCGCGACGAGTTGGTGCGCTGGACCGTGGAAGAGGGCACCAAGACGGGGATCGTGGCGCACAACGCGATCACCGCCCAGGGTCGGACGCTGCTCACCGAGGGCACCGGGCCGGCGGCGAAGCGGCTGGGTGACGCGCTGCCCGCGCCGGTCGACCACGTGCTGGTGCAGGCGGACCTGACGGTCGTCGCGCCCGGTCGGCTCGACCCGGAGCTGGCGGACGAGATCGCGCTGGTCGCGGACGTCGAGTCGGCGGGCAGCGCCACCGTGTACCGGGTGCGCGAGGGTTCGGTGCGGCGCGCGTTCGACGCCGGCCGGAGCGCGGCGGACCTGCACGAGCTGTTCAAGACCCGGTCACGCACCCCCGTGCCGCAGTCCCTGACGTACCTGATCGACGACGCGGCCCGGCGGCACGGCCGGCTGCGGGGCGGTTCGGCCGGGTCGTTCCTGCGGTGCGACGACCCGGTGCTGATCACGGAGGTGCTGTCGCACGCGGCGGCGGAGCGGTTGGCGCTGCGCAAGATCGCGCCGACCGTGGTGGTGAGCCCGCTGCCGCTGGCCGAGGTGTTGGACGGGCTGCGCGCGGCCGGTTTCGCGCCCGCCGCCGAAGGGCCGGACGGCCACGTGCTGGACCTGCGGGTCGGTGGCCGCCGGATCGCCGGCAAGGGCCGCCGCCCGCGGGTGCAGCCGAGCACGCCGTCCGACGAGCAGCTGGGCGAACTGGTCCGGCTGGTCCGGGCGGGCGACCGCGCGGCGACGACCACCGGCGGCGCGCGGGTTTCCGTGCCGGGGCACCTGGGCGCCGGGCCGTCGGCCACCCTCGCACTGCTGCAACAGGCCGCCCGTGACGGTCGGAGCGTGCTGGTGGACTTCGTGGACAGCCACGGCACCGCCGCCCGCCGCGTCATCACCCCGCAGCTCGTGGGCGGTGGCGTGCTGGAAGGCGTGGACGTCAGCTACGGCGAAGTCCGCCGCTTCCCCCTGCACCGCATCACGTCCGCCGCCCTCGTCGAAGACGACCGCGCGTAGCGGGGCGAGGACCGAGAAGCCGGACACGCCGAAGGGCGGCCTCCTTGAGGAGACCGCCCTTCGGTGCAGTGCAGCCGTCAGATCAGCGAAAGCGTCGACCCCGGGGGGACGATCAGCCCGCGCGGACCGACATCCATTGGCGCATGGCGTGCTCGACCAGCGTGATGAGCGTCTGCTTGGTCGACTGCCGGTTGCGCGCGTCGCAAGTCACTATCGGCACGGACTGGTCGATGGTGAGCGCGTCGCGGACGTCCTCGATGCGGTGGTGCAGCAGGCCGTCGAAGCAGTTGACGCCGACGACGTACGGCAGCTGCCGGTCGTCGAAGAAGTCGATCGACGCGAACGCGTCGGCCAACCGGCGGGTGTCGACCAGCACGATCGCGCCGATGGCGCCCCGCACCAGGTCGTCCCACATGAACCAGAACCGGTGCTGGCCCGGTGTGCCGAACAGGTACAGAATCAGATCCTGGTCCAGCGACACCCGGCCGAAGTCCATGGCCACCGTGGTCGTGACCTTGTTCGGCGTGGCCGAGAGGTCGTCGACCCCGGCGCTGGCCTCGGTCATCACCGCTTCGGTGGTCAGCGGAACGATCTCCGACACGGAACCGACGAACGTAGTCTTGCCCACGCCGAAGCCACCGGCCACCACGATCTTCGCGGAGGTCGTCGGCTTCCGTTCGCCTTCGGCCGCGTTGGGGCTAGAGCCTGCGAAGCCCACTGAGCACCCTCTCAAGGAAATCAATGGACGGTCGGTCCCCCACGACCAGACCGCCCTGATGAATCAAAACCAAACCCATGCTCGCCATGTCGCCGATCAACACCCTGGCCACGCCGAGCGGGAGCCTGAGGTGAGCGGCTACCTCGGCCACCGACCTGGTGTCGGTGCACAACCCGCAGATCGACCGGTGCTCGGGCAGCACCGCCGCGTCGCGGTCGAGACCCTTTTCGCTGGTGGAGATCAGCGCCTCGATCGCGAGGTCGTAGTCGGGCCGGGTGCGGCCACCGGTCCGGGTGTACGGGCGGACCAGGGAACCCGACTCCGCCGCGGGGTTCTCCTCGCGCCGCACGACCGGCTGCGGACCGGTCGTGTAGGGCACCTGTTCCGGCACGCTGTCGGGCAGGCCGTGGGCACCGAACAGATCGGCTCCCGGACCTCCGAACAGGCCGCTGCCGTACCCGTCGATGTCGAACCGGTTGGGAACGTCGTCGTAGTCGTACGACGAGTCGTCAACCTCACGCTGAGACATATCGTCTTGCCCCTGCCCTGTGCCTTCGACCCGTGGCCGCTGCGCCTGCTCCGCCCGGCGGCCCGACCACGAGTTGGGTACGTCCTCGGCTTCCTCGTCCTGTGCGGGGTCGGCATCCGGCTCAGCGAATTGGAAGCCGCCGACCGCCCACTCCTGGTAGTCGAAATTCCTACCGAAGCGTCGGCCGCCGGCGCCAGATCGTTCAGCCATCTACCTTCACCCCCACGATCTCATGAGGATCTACCGCCGAACCACACCCTGGAGCTGCGCGCGCAGCTCCGGGGTGAGCTGCTGGCCCACTCGCTCGACCAGAAGCGTCATCTCGTACGCGACGAGGCCGATGTCGCAGTTCGGGGCCGCGAGCACCGCGAGGCACGACCCGTCACTGATCGACATGAGGAACAGGTATCCCCGCTCCATCTCGACCACGGTCTGGTTCACGGTGCCCGCTTCGAAGCACCGCGCCGCGCCAGCCGTGAGGCTGACCAGCCCGGATGCCACGGCGGACAGCTGCTCGGCGCGGTCGCGGGGCAGGCCCTGCGAGCCGGCGAGCAGTAGCCCGTCCGCCGACACGACCACGGAATGTGCCACACCGGGAACCCGGCGCACGAAGTCGGTGATAAGCCAACCAAAGCTGCCTGGCTGAGCTGCGGTCGTCACTCCTGCTCCTCGTCTTGCCGGCTCGACATGTCACCAGCGTAAGCGTCGATCAAAGCGTGTCGCCCTCGATGGACGCCCTGCTGAAGACTCGACATGCGTCCACGGATCGCGTCAGCCGATCGTGGTGGCAGCGGGGGCCGCTGCGGTTGCCGCTCCGAAACCTGCGGCTTCGGTGCGGCGGATCCCGGCACAAGCTGAGCCTTGGGCACCCGCTTGGGCAACCCCGCCTGTGTCGTGGTCTCTGGTTCCTTGCTGAGCAAGGACTGCGCTGCATGCCAGCCCTCGTCGGCGGGGGACTCCCACACCGACTCGGCCGGCGGCGCGGCCGGCTCGGGTTCGGCGACCGGTTCGGGCTCGGTCACGCGGTGCACCTCCGCGGCGCGCTTGGGCAGGTTGTCGGATGAGCCGGGCTGCCGCTTGGGCAGCCCGCCCTCGGTCAGACTAGTGCCCTCCGCGCGGGCGCCGGCGACCTCGCCCCGTTGGGGCAGGCCGCTTTCGGACTCCCGCGGGGAAAGGCGGTTCGCCGACGCGGCCAGGGAGCCGCGCTGCGGCAGCGCGTCCTCGGACGTCGTGGGCGCGACCGGCGGCACGGGACGCGGCGTGCGGGTCGGCAACACCGACTCCGCCCGTGCGACCGGCTCCGCCTCGGCCCGCGCGACCGGCTCCGGGTCGGCCGCCGGCGGCACCGCCTGCGCGGTCGCGGCGGACGTCTCGCTGCCCACGGCCTGGAACCACTGCGACAGGACGGCCTCGTAGATCGGCAGCCGCTCGGTCGGCGCGTCGTCGTGCTCGATCCGGCGCTGCGGCGCGGACTCGGTGACCGAGCCGTTGAGGTGCACGGGCTCGGGCTCCGGGTCGGGGTCGACCAGGAAGCCCTGGTCCAGCGCCGGGGCGAACTGCGTCGTCTCGAACCCGTGTTCGTAGGCGGCGTCGTGCTCTTCGCGGTCCTCGTAGGCGGTGAACAGGGTCGGCTCGCCGAACGAGCCCGCGGGCTCGCGTTCGACGTCGCGTTCCTCGCCCATCGGCAGCCACTGGGACACCTCGCCCGACGTCTCCGGCGGCGACTGGCCGAACGTCGGCGTCTCGCCGAACGCGGGCATCCGCACCGGGTCGTGGTCGCCCTCGCCCTGCACGAAGCTCACCGGGAACGCCGGTTCGTCCTCGACGCGCGGGATGCTCGGGAAGCTCGCGTCGTCGTCCAGGCGGGACAGCGTGCCGGTGCCGAACGCACCGGCGATGCCGGACGCGCGCTGCGCCGTGTTCCCGAAACCGGACTCGCCGAACGCCTGCTCGTCGCCGAACCGGGAGTCCCCGAACGCGGAGTCGCCGAACGCGGGTCCAGCGTCGCCGCCCATCGGGGAACCCATCGCGCCGGGCGACTGGACCAGCGTGTCGGGCACGACGACGAGCGCGGTGGTGCCGCCCTCGATGTCCTCGTTGGCGCGCAGCCGCACCTTGATGTCGTGCCGCTTGGCGAGCCGCGCGACCACGTACAGGCCCATCCGGCGGGACACCGCGACGTCCACGTCCGGCGGGTCGGCCAGCCGGACGTTGGCGTCGGTGATCTCCTGCTCGCCCATGCCGACGCCGCGGTCCTGGATCTCGATCGCCAGTTCGCCGTTGCGGGTGCGAGCGGTGCGCACCGTGACCTTCGTCACCGGGTCGGAGAACGCGGTGGCGTTGTCCAGCAGCTCCGCGATCAGGTGCACGAGGTCGTTGACCGCGCGGCCCTGGACGGTGAGCTCCGGGGTCTGGCCGACCTGCACTCGGGCGTACTGCTCGACCTCGGACACGGCGGCGCCGAGCACCTCGGCAGCCGGGACGGGGCGGGTCAGCCGGCGGGACAGGTCCGTGCCGGACAGGACCAGCAGGTTCTCGCTGTTGCGACGCATGCGGGTGGCGAGGTGGTCCAGCTCGAACAGGCTGGCCAGCTGGTCCGGGTCCTGCTCGTCCTGCTCCAGCCGGTCGATCAGGTTCAGCTGGCGCTCGACCAGGGCCTGCGAGCGGCGGGACAGGTTGACGAACATCGAGTTGACGTTGTCGCGCAGCAGCGCCTGCTCGGCGGCCAGCCGCACCGCCTCGCCGTGCACCGCGTCGAACGCCCGCGCCACCTGGCCGACCTCTTCGCGGGTGGTGATCGGCACCGGCGCGATGGCCGTCTTCGCCGCCTCGTGCGGGTTCGGGTCCACCAGGATCCGGCCGACCGCCTCGGGCAGGCCGTGGTCGGCCACCTCCAGCGCGGTGCGGCGCAGGACGCGCAGCGGGTTGAGGATCGAGCGGGCCACGAACAGCGCCATGATCAACGCCAGCAGCAGCGCGCCCAGCACGACGCCGGAGTCGCGGAACGCGGCGGCGCGTGCGGCGCCGGTCAGCTCGTCGGTGCGGGTCTGCAGCCGCTCCAGCAGCAGGTTCTCCACGTCACGGGTGAGGTTCACCGTCAGCGTGGACGCGATGTCCCACTTCTCCGGCCGCAGCGACGTCATCGGCTTCCCGGCCGCGGCCAGGTTCAGCGCCGTCTCCTGCATGTCGTTCGCGGTGTCGACGATCAGACCGGTGACGGTGTCGTCGTAGATCTTGGCCTGGTCGGCGGTCGCGGACTTGCGGAAGTCGTTGCGGGCCGCGTCCAGCTCGGCGTTCGCGGCCAGCAGCGCGCGTTCCTGACCCGGTCCGAACACGCCGCCCTGGAAGACGTCGAGCATGATGCCGCGCTTGCGCGACTCCTGCTCCTTGATCCGGGCGATCGCGTTGGTGGCCAGGTGCAGCCGCACCAGCTCGGGCTCGTTGATGCCGGCGATGGCCTGCTCACCGAGGTCCAGGAGGCTTTCCACGGACTCGGAGTAGGTGCGCATCACGGCTTCGGACGGGTACTGCGTGTCGCGGACCGCGTTGCGCAGGCTGTTGAGCCGGTCGAGCTGGCTGGACGCCCGGCGGAACCGGGTCACCACCTCGTCGTCCAGGTCGGCGCTGAGCTCCGCGATCTTGCCGTTGAGGGCCTGCACGGTGTCCTGCACGCGGCGCAGCTGGCGGTCCAGCACGACGCGGTCGAGCTCCTTGCCGGACGCCACGTGGCTCGCGCTCAGGTCGCGTTCGCGCTGGAGCTGCTGCACCAGGTCGGCGACCGCCGCCTCCAGCTGGATCTGGTTCGCCAGCTGGTTCAGGTCGGTCGCGTCGGCGAGGTCCGAGTTCACCCGCAGGCCGCCGAGGGCGACCGCGGCGATGGTGGGGATCAGCAGGACGGCGGTCAGCTTGGTGGGCAGCCGCCAGTTGCGCAGCCGCCAGCCCGCACCGCCGCGGGCCTTCGCTTCCCGATCGGCCGCGGCCCTGTTCACCGGACCCGGCCGGACACCCGTTGACTCGGTCACCATTCCATCACTCTGCGCAGCCAGTCCGTCACCCGTTCCGGGCCTTTCGGAGCGCGGTGTAATCCCCACGCCTGTCTGGCTGGGACCTCTCTCTCGACGGGCCACCCTGGGCTTCCTCTTCCGGCAGCAGTGTTCCCCGGCCTCTCCCCCGCGGACCGAAGCATGGACTCGAAATCGGGCCGAATTGCAGCACAGGAGCGGTGGTGCCGGCTAGGCACCCCACCTCCGCACAGGGACACCACGGTCAGCGACGACCAGTGCCACCAGGCGGGGAGCGTAGTGCTCGACCCCGGCGTCGGGGAAGACTCCGGAAGCACTCACCGTATCGGAGCAGGGCTGTCGTTTCATACCTCTGGGTGGTTACGATCCCCCGCATCGACAACTGCGTCGAGAATTCGTTGATCAAATAGACCCCGCTCTCTAGGTCATCCCGGCGAGAGGTGCCATGCCTACCCCAGCACGTGTTCTGCGACGTGCGGCAGCGTTGTTCGCTTGTGCCGCCACCTTGACGGCATGCGGACTCCTTCCCGGCACCGACGGGAACGACCGCCCCGAAGTGGAGCGCAACACCCTGCGCATCGGTGTGCTGCCCGTGGTGGACGTCGCACCGCTCCGCCTCGCCTACAACAACAAGTTGTTCGAGAAGGCCGGGTTGCAGGTGCAGCTGGTGCCGCTGAACAGCGAGGTCGAGGGCATCAAGCAGCTCGACACCACGCTCGACCTGACCTGGTCGACGCACGTCACGCTGTTCCGGAGCTTCGCCGAGGGCACCGAGCTGCAGCTCCAGGGCGAGGCGTACCAGGCGGGCACGAACACGATGGCGCTGGTCACGCTGGACGAGGCGTACGACAGCCCCGGCAAGCTGCCCAGCCCGCGCATCGCCGTGCCGTCCACCGGTGACGTCGGCGCGCTGACCACCAAGGCCGTGCTCAAGACGGCGGGCGTGGAGAAGCAGCGGATCAAGCCCGAGGAGATGCCGTTCGCCGAGATGGTGGACGCGCTGCGGGCCGGGCGGGTCGACGCGGCGTGGATGACCGAGCCGTACATCACGCAGGCCCAGCGCGACGCCGGCGCCCGCATCCTCACCGACACGGCGGTCGGCCCGACCAAGGACTTCCCCATGTCGGGGTACTCCTCGAGCAAGAAGTTCGCCGACACCAACCCGCGCACGCTGGCCCTGTTCCGGCAGGTCCTGCGGGACGCGCAGGAGGCGGCGTCGAACGACAAGCTGTCCGTGCAGAACGCGCTGACCGGCTACATGGACGTCGACCAGCAGACCGCGGCGCTCGTGTCGGTGGGCACGTTCCCGCTCTCGCTCAACCCGGTCCGCTTGCAGCGCGTCGCGGACATGATGGACACCGAAGAGGTGCTTCCGGAGCGGTTGGACGTCGGCGGATTGTTGCCGCCCGGAACCGTCAACTGACGCACCGTCAGCAGCCAGGCATTCCTACGGGGGCCTTCCCATTGCGGGAAGGCCCCTGATTTTTCGCGCTTTTATGGATCGATTACGACCGGCTCACTCCTCGGTCAAGCAGATCGTGGTCGCAGGCTGTGAGTAGACGAACACGATTTCGCCACTGTTGCACTCGTTCTCGTCCGAGCGGCCTTCGGAGACCTTCACCACCTTGTGAGTGGCACTCGAATCGCACGTGACCTTGACCGCTTCAGCCGACCGCGTGCCTTCCTGCTTGAAGCACTCGCCCTCGGCGGCGTTCAGCATCAGGCAGAGCGCGAAGCCGTCACTGCGCCGGCCGCCGCGGTCGCTGTACTTGGCGTAGTCGCCGGACGGGCACGAGTCGGTGCTGCTGTCCAGGTTGGCGCCCACCTTGAAGGTGGCTTCCCGGGAAGAGCAGTCGATCTTGTCCACCTTGGTGGAGGTGGCGGTGGAGGAGACGACCTTGATGCACTCGCCGACCTCCGCGCCCGCCGGGGCGGTGGTGCTCGCGATGACACCGGCGACCACGACTCCGACGATGCCCAGGCCGACCACGGCGATCAACGTCTTCGCGCCGCGCGACGTGCCGTTGGTGGGGGGTGCGGGCTGCTGCGGGTAGCCGGGCTGACCGGGTTGGACGGGCGGGTAGTGACCGGGGCCGCCCTGGAAGCCGGGGGCTTGCGGGTAGCCGGGTTGGCCGGGTTGGCCGGGTTGGTACTGCGGCTGACCTGGGAAGCCCGGGTCCGGCGAGTAGCCAGGCTGGCCGGGCTGCTGGAACTGCGGCGGGCCTTGGCCGGCGGGGTCTTGCGGGTAGCCGGGTTGAGCGGGCTGCTGGAACTGCGGCTGACCTGGGAAGCCCGGGTCCGGCGAGAAGCCCGGTTGGCCGGGCGATTGGTACTGCGGCGGGACGGGCGGCTGCGCTGGGTAACCCTGCGCTGGATAACCCTGCGCTGGATAACCCTGCGCTGGATGACCCTGCGGCGGATAACCCTGCGGCTGGCCGGGCGGCTGATCGGGCGGCGTGGTCACCTGGTGTTCCTCTCGCTTCGGACGAGCGGAACGTACCCGCGCGCGGCGGGGCGGCGCAGCGGTTCAGCGCATCTCCGCCACCCGGACCAGGCAGAACGTGACGGCCGGCTCCGGGTAGGTGACCTTGTGCCCGTTCGCGCACTCCGCGCGCCCCTTGGCTGCGCTCGTCACGCGGACCGCCTCGGCACTGGTGCAGGCGACCTTCCGCATCCCCACCATCTTGTCGCCCGCGTAGCAGACCCCCTCCACGAAGTTGGGGATCAGGCACAGCGTGGCCGAGCGGGTGAACGTCGTGTACGGCGAGCCGCCGGTGGGGCACTGGGAGGCGTCGTCGACGACCTTGGCGACCCGCACGTTGGCGTGCTCGGCCGCGCAGTCGATGGCGCGGTACCTGGCGCCGTGACCCTCGTCCGCCCGTTCGATGTGCCCGCAGACGCCCGGCTCAGGGCTCTTGGGGCCGCCGCCGAGCAGCGTGAACGCGAACGCGCCCGCCACCAGCACCCCGACCGTCCCGACGCCCAGTCCGATCTTCCGCATGGAACAGGGCATCGGCAGGGCCGCACGCCCGGTTGAGCAGGTTCACCCACGCGTGTGCCCGAGCGGGATCAGCTGTCGGCGGGGGCCAGGCAGTACGTGACCGCCGGTTCCGGGTAGGCCATGCCGGAGCCGGACGGGCAGGCCGTCGTGTCGGTGGACCCCCGGATCACCTTGGTGACCTTGACCGTCTCGGGTCCGGAGCAGTCGATCCGGTCGAACCCGCTGCCCTCGGCCGGCCCGTAGCACGCGCCCTCGGCCATGTTCGGGATCAGGCACAGCTTGTAGCCGTCGCCGACCGGGCCGTTCGGCACGATCTCGGTGTAGACGCCCTCTTCGGGGCAGGGGTCGTCGGCGGCTTCGAGGACCTTGCCGACCTTGAACGACGCCTCGTCCGCGTCGCAGTCCAGGGTGCTGACGTCGGCACGGCCGTCCGCCTCGGCGGCGACGCCGACGCAGTCACCGGCCTCGGCGGACGCGGCGTCGGTGGTGAGGTAGCGCACCCCGTACGCGACGGCGGCGATCACCACGACGGCCAGCACCCCGACGAGGACCTTCATCGCGGTGCCGCCAGGCCGGAACCGGGACGGGGATGCGTCGCCGGTGGACCGGCTCGACTCGTCGTTCATGCTCATCCTCGCTGGACGGGTGCGCGTGACCGCCCCGAAAGGTACGGCACGCGCACCCGCGAGGCGGGTCAGGCGTTCTCGGGCACCCCGAAGCAGACCGTCAGCTTCGGCTCCGGGATCACCATCGGCTGCGCGTCGCCGCACACGGTGCCGTCAGCGGTGCCCGGCAGGTGCTTGACCACCTGGATCGCGCCGGACTTGGTGCAGTCGATGGCCGACGGGCCCATCGTGGTGCTGCTGGAGTCGTAGCACTTGCCCTCCGCCAGCTTCGGCACCAGGCACAGCTTCGAGTCCGGGCCGCGACGGGCGGACTCGGTGTACTCGTCGTAGTCGCCGCCGCACGACTCGGTGGTGGAGCCCAGCACCTTGCCGATGGTGTAGTTCGCCTCGGCCGCGCCGCACTCCACGACCTTGAACTCCGGCTTCGTCGACGTGCCGGTCACGCTGGCGCACTCACCGGCCTTCGACTGGGCCGCGTCACTGGTGAAGTAGTTGAAGCCGTAGACCACCGCGCCTGCCACCACGAGGCCGAGGACGGCCCGGAGGATGCGCCCCATGACGCTCGGCTTCTTCGGCGCCGGGGGAATCGGCTCGGCCTGCGGGGCGTTCTGGTACTGCGGGGCGGACGCGGGCATGTCCGTGCTCATGAAGACCTTCGTTCATCCGGGTAGCCCCGAACGTCCGCGCGTATGGTCGCGTGGCGGGGCGCAGGGAAGTTACCGAGTCGATCACCCGTTCGGGATCGGCTTTACCGAACCGAGTCCGTAAGCGGTAGGTGATCGGACGGACACGGTCCGCTACCGACTTCGGCTTCCGACTTGCACCCCGTATGCACACTGGAGGAACGCCAAGCGACAGGAGTGCGCACCAGTGACCGACGGCCCACTGATCGTCCAGTCGGACAAGACCCTGCTGCTGGAGGTCGAGCACCCGCTGTCGGACGACGCGCGCACCGCGATCGCGCCGTTCGCCGAGCTCGAACGCGCCCCCGAGCACATCCACACCTACCGGGTCACACCGCTGGCGCTGTGGAACGCGCGCGCGGCGGGCCACGACGCCGAGCAGGTGGTCGACGCGCTGGTCCGGTTCTCCCGCTACCCCGTGCCGCAGCCGCTGCTGGTGGACGTGGTCGACACGATGGGCCGGTTCGGCCGGCTCCAGCTGGCCAACCACCCCGCCCACGGCCTGGTCCTCAACTCCCTGGACCGCGCGGTGCTGGAGGAGGTGCTCCGGCACAAGAAGGTCAAGCCGATGCTCGGCGCGCGGGTCGACCCCGACACCGTGGTCGTGCACCCGAGCGAACGCGGCCGGCTCAAGCAGCTGCTGCTCAAGATCGGGTGGCCGGCCGAGGACCTGGCCGGGTACGTCGACGGCGAGGCCCACCCCATCGACCTGGTCGAGGACGGCTGGCAGCTGCGCGACTACCAGCGGCTGGCCGCGCGGGCGTTCTGGGCGGGCGGTTCGGGCGTGGTCGTGCTGCCGTGCGGCGCGGGCAAGACGCTGGTCGGCGCGGCGGCCATGGCCGAGGCCGGCGCGACCACGTTGATCCTGGTGACGAACACCGTCGCCGGACGGCAGTGGAAGCGCGAGCTGGTCGCGCGGACCACGTTGACCGAGGAAGAGGTCGGCGAGTACTCGGGCGAGCGCAAGGAGATCCGGCCGGTCACCATCGCGACGTACCAGGTGATCACCCGCAAGTCGAAGGGCGAGTACAAGCACCTGGAGCTGTTCGACTCGCGGGACTGGGGCCTGATCGTCTACGACGAGGTGCACCTGCTGCCCGCGCCGGTCTTCCGGATGACCGCCGACCTCCAGTCACGGCGTCGGCTGGGGCTGACCGCGACGCTCGTGCGCGAGGACGGCCAGGAAGGCGACGTGTTCTCGCTGATCGGGCCGAAGCGGTACGACGTGCCGTGGCGTGACATCGAGGCGCAGGGCTGGATCGCGCCCGCCGAGTGCACCGAGGTGCGGGTGACGCTCACCGACAACGAACGGCTGGAGTACGCGACCGCCGAGCCGGAGGAGCGGTACAAGCTGTGCTCCACGGCGCGGACGAAGCTGCCCGTGGTGCGGGCCATCCTGGACCGGCACCCGGACGAGCCGACGTTGGTGATCGGGGCGTACCTGGACCAGTTGGAGTCGCTGGGCGAGGCGCTGGACGCGCCGATCATCCAGGGGTCGACCAAGAACAAGGAGCGCGAGGCCCTGTTCGACCGGTTCCGGCGCGGCGAGCTGCGGACGTTGGTGGTGTCGAAGGTGGCGAACTTCTCCATCGACCTGCCCGAGGCGTCGGTGGCCGTCCAGGTGTCGGGGACGTTCGGGTCGCGCCAGGAGGAAGCGCAGCGGCTGGGCAGGTTGTTGCGGCCCAAGGGTGACGGGCGGCAGGCGCACTTCTACTCGGTGGTGTCGCGGGACACGCTGGACACGGACTACGCGGCGCACCGGCAGCGGTTCCTCGCCGAGCAGGGGTACGCGTACAAGATCGTGGACGCGGACGACCTGCTCGGCCCGAAGCTGCCCGACATCAGCTGACGCCGGCCGACCCGCCGTCCGGTGCCGCGGACGGGGTGGGGTTGGCCCGGAACTGGTCGAGCGCTCGCTGGAAGTGCTCGACCACCTGCTCCAGCCCGTCCTCGGTGACGACCAGGCTCAGCTCACCGCCCCGCCGGCCGCCGAAGGTGAACTGGGCTTCGTCGCCCACCACGTCGGAGTCGATCGTGCAGCCCTTCTCGATCCGGACCAACGAGTCGACCGCGATTCCACCATTCGTGAACACCTGAAACCTCTTTCCGCGACGCCGGTTGCAGTACCTTGCTTGCCTATAACTGGCTTGCCTATAACTGGGTAGTCAGTTTCGAGCACACTACAAGCGAGCGCACCCCAAGCGGGATCGCTCGACGGAGTGAAAGGTTTCGCCGTGGTCGCCTCCTCCACCAGCCCGACCGTCCTCAAGCGCTGGGTCGCCTTCGAGCTGCGCAAGCTCCGCGAGGACAGTGGCCTGAGCCGGGACGACGCGGCGAAGGCGATCAAGGGCAGCATCCAGAACATCGGCCACATCGAGACCGCCCGGTCGCTGCCCAAGCCGCTGGAGCTGGAGCGGTTGCTGGAGCTGTACGGCGTGCCGGAGCGGTCGGAGTTCTTCCTCGAACTGCGGATGCGCGCCAAGAAGGGCCGCGACTGGTGGATCGGGTTCGACGAGTCGACCGTGCCCGAGTACTTCAAGCTCTTCCTGGGCTTGGAGTCGTCGGCGGTGAAGATCGAGAGCTGGGACGCCATCGTGATCCCCGGCCTGTTCCAGACACCCGACTACGCCCGCGCCATCATCCGCGACGGTGACCCCAGCCTGTCGAACACCGAGGTGGCGCGGCGGGTGGAGCTTCGGATCGCCCGTCAGGAGGAAGTGCTCGACCAGGAGGACTCGCCGCAGGTGTGGGCGGTGATCTCGGAGGCCGCGCTCCGGCTCCAGGTCGGTGGGCCGGCTGTTCTGCGGGCGCAGTTGGCCCACTTGGTGGAGCGGCGCGAGGACCCGAACGTCGAAATGCAGGTACTGCCGGCCTCTGCCGGCGCGCACACTGGAACCGAGGGAGCCTTCATCGTGCTGACCTTCCCCACGGAGGTCGCGCACGATCCCGGCTGCGTGTACTCCGAGACGCGAATCAGGGGCGTCTACTTCGAAGAGCCCGCGCAGGTGTCGGCCTACCGCGATGTGTTGACCCGCTTGAAGGTCCGCGCGGACAAGCCGGAAGACTTCCCCGGTTGGGTCAAGAGGACTATGAAGGACTTGTGATCGACATGAGGTACCAGTGGCGCAAGTCGTCTTACAGCCAGGCTGCGAACGGCTGCGTCGAGATCGGCTGGCGCAAGTCGTCCTACAGCCAGTCCGCGAACGGCTGCGTCGAGGTCGGTTCCACCCCCACGGCGGTCGGTGTGCGGGACTCGAAGTTGGGCGACGCGAGCCCTGTGCTTTCCTTCTCCCCCAAAGCGTTCAGGGCGTTCCTCGCGACCCGCTGATTGGTGGACATGAACCAGGTGGTGCCGTTACCCCGTTGGTGGATGTGGCGACCGGAAGCCGAGGTGGGGCCTGCTCGACGTGCCGCCACCCGCCGTGCCAGACGGGACCGGCTCCGGCCTCTCGCCGTCGTCGCGGTGGTGCTCTCCGCGGTGTTGGCGGTGATGGCGCCGACGTTGTGGTGGTCTGCCGGGCTGGCCTGCGTCCCGTTGCTCGTCCTGGCGTTGATCGCCGTCCTGCCGGTCCGGCTGGCCGAGTGGGACGTCGTGTCGGCGGGCGTCGCGCGGGACGTCGTGCACTGCGGGCAGTTCACCGATCCGGTCCAACGTCGCCGTGCCGGCCGGCTGTGCGCGCACTTCGACGCGGTGCGCGGCCTGGAAGCGCGGCGGGTCGCCCGGGTGGAATCGCTGCTGTGGCAGGCACTGGTGGCGTTGCGGGACAGCCTGGTGGTGCGGGACGCGTTGCAGCGCACCGAGAACCGGCCCGGCCTGGCCGCCGCGATCGCCGAGACGACCCGTGAGCTGGCCGAACTGGACCGGCGGCTGGACCAGCTCGAAGACGCGTTGCGGATCGTGGCCGAGGAGTCCGACCCCGACCTCACGGACAGCGCGCTGCGCCGCGTCGCCTCCCTGGACCCACTGCGGTAGGGATCGCACCGGCAGGGATCGCACCGCCCGTCACCTCGTGGGGGCCTGTTCACTGGCCTGTCGTGGACTCCGGCGGACGCGTCACCGGTTTCCGGACACCCAGTGCGATCCCATTTCCACCACCGAGTGGTCGCGCGCGACCTGCGGGGGACGCTACTTACGTCGACGCATTTCCCGGATACCTTCCACAAAGGGAGCACCCGATGTGAAAGGTATCCGTCGTGACGCAACTCGAACAACCGCTATCCGTCCAGGAAGCCCGAACACCCGACGGCGCGGCACCCGATGGAGCGGTGCCCGTGCAGACCGTCCGGGACGCCGGCTCAGGGCTGACGCTGGGTCGGGATGTGATTTTCCGGTATCTGCGGAATGCGAAAATCGATCGTATCTTCGGCGTTCCCGGCACGAACGAGATCCCGCTCATCGACGGCACCGACGTGCCCGCGAACAACATCACGTACGTGCCCTGCCTGCACGAGAACATCGCGCTCGGCGCGGCCATGGGGTACGCCCGCGCCAAGGACGTCCCCGGCGTCGTGGAGCTGCACGTCACGCCGGGCGTCGGCCACGCGCTGGGCAACCTGTTCAACGCGGCGAAGTCGCACATCCCGCTCGTGGTGCTCTGCGGCCAGCAGCACAGCAACCTGCTCCTTCAGGAACCACTGCTGGCATCCGACCTGGTCAAGGTGGCCGAGCAGTACACGAAGTGGTCGTACGAGGTGCGTGGGCCGAACGAACTGGCGATGGCCATGCAGCGGGCGCTGAAGGTCGCGATGGCCCCGCCGACGGGTCCGGTGTTCCTGTCGATCCCGTGGGAGTTCCTGATCCGGCCCGTCCAGCCGACCGACGGCGGCGACGGCCGGTTCACCAGGATCGGGCGGGGTTTCCTGGGCGACATGGCCGAAGTGGCGAAGCTGGCGGAAATCCTCGCGGGCGCCACTTCTCCGGTGATCGTCGCGGGTGACGGCGTCGGCGCGGCGCACGCGTGGGACGAGGTGGAGAAACTCGCGAAGAAGCTCGGCGCGCCGGTCTACACCGAACAGCTGAGCAGTTACATGAACTACCCCAACGACCGGGCGGAATGGCAGGGTGAATTGCCCGGCACGCAGGAGGGGATGCGGGCCAAGCTCGGCATGCACGACGTCGCGTTCTTCTGCGGGTTCAACGCGCAGGCGCAGCTCGTGGTGTTCGACTGGGCCACCGGGCCGCTCATTCCCAAGGGCGTCCGGCAGCTGTACCTGCACAACGACCCGTGGCAGATCGGGAAGAACCACTACGGCGAAGCGGCCGTGCTCGGCGACATCAAGGTGACGCTGCCGCGGATCCTGGAGAAGATCACCCGACACAAGGCGTTCGACGAGGACCGCGCCCGGAAGCGCGGGGAAGAGCTCAAGCGGCTGGCGGACACCCGGACGCGGCGTTTCGAGGAGTACGGGCGTCGGGCCGAGCGGGCCGACGACGTGATCCACGGCTCGGACATCGCCCGCGCGCTGCGCGATCTGCAACGGGGTCGCGGCGCGCAGGACGGTGCGGCGATCGGCCGGATGGTGCTGGTCAACGAGGCGGTCTCGGACTCGGCCGCGTTGCAGCAGTACGTCCGCTTCGACGCGCCGACCGACTACTTCGAGGCGCAGGGCGGGTCGCTCGGGTTCTCCATGCCGGCCGCCCTCGGCATCCACCTCGCGCTCGACGACGCCGCCACGGTGGTCAACATCGTGGGTGACGGGTCGGCGCTGTTCTACCCGCACTCGTGGTGGACGGCGGCGAAGTTCGAGATGCCGATCCTCTACATCATCACCAACAACCACCGCTACCAGACGTTGATCAAGGGGATGGAGGTGATCGAGGCGACGTACGGCTGGAAGCCCTCGGGGCCCGCCGACTACCTGCGGATCGAACCGCCGCCGGAGCTGGACTTCGTGCGGATGGCGCAGTCGTTCGGGGTGGAGCGGGGCGCGCGGGTGTCCCTGCGGTCGGCGCTCGCGGGTGAGCTGCGGGAGGCGCTGCGGGTCGTGCGGGGCGAAGGCGTGCCGTACGTGCTGGAGGTGATGACGGAACCGGAGCCGGAGGAGATGCCCCGCATCGACGTCCTCTACGCGGAGCGTGGCGGCGACGAGGACCCGTTCGACTGGATCGGCCCGGCCTGACCCGACCGGCTCTCCCCCTCCCCACCGCCGTTCCGGCACCGCAGCGAGGAGATCCGACCGTGTCCACCACCGACAAGCCGTCCGAGGACCCGACACCAGGCGAGGCCGTCACCTCCGCACCGGACGCCACGCCCATCGGACCCGTTGAGCCCGTTGAGCCCGTGGCTGCGGGTCCGTCACGTCGCCGGTTCCTCAGCGCGCTGGGTGCGGTGACGGCGTCGTCCGCGCTGCTCCAGTCCATGACGGGTGCCGCGCCGGTCGAAGCGGCGCCCCTGCGGCGGCGGAACACGCCGCGGAAGGTCCGCAACGGCGAGACGGTGCTCGTCCTCGGCGCGGGGGTCGGTGGCCTGAGCGCCGCCGCGCAGCTCCTGGACGAGGGCTACGACGTGAAGGTGCTGGAGGCACTGGGCCGGCCGGGCGGGCGGAACTTCACCGCCCGCAACGGCACCAAGGTGGTCGAGGTGCTGAAGGGCGGCGGGTCGACCGAGCAGGAGTGCACGTTCGACAAGGGCCTGTACCTCAACCTCGGCCCCGGCCGGATCCCCTACCACCACCGGCGGGTGATCGAGTTCTGCACGCGGACGGGGGTGGCGCTGGAGCCGTACATCATGGAGAGCACCGCGAACCGGTGGGCGGGCGGCTTCGACAGCGTCGCGCAGACCAACCGGGGCGTGGCCAACGACACCCGCGGCCACGTCGCCGCGCTGCTCCACCAAGCGATCCGGAAGGGCAAGCTCGCCAACGAACTCTCCCTGCTCGACGCGGGCCAGCAGAAGCGCCTGCTGGAACTGCTGGTCAAGTTCGGCGACCTGGACCGCGGCCACAACTACGCGTACACCGGCTCGACCCGCTCGGGCTACCGCAAGCCGCTGGCCGTGGACATCTTCCCCGAGCCGCCACCGCCGGCGCCGCTCGCCGAGCTGATCGACGCCGGGTTCTGGGACCACCAGTTCTACAACCCCGTCGACTTCCTCTGGCAGGGCACGATGTTCCAGCCGGTCGGCGGCATGGACAAGATCGTCGACGCGCTGGTCGCCGAGCTGCCCGACGGCGTGATCACCTACAACGCCCCGGTCACCGCCATCGACATCCTGGACGACCGCGTGCGGGTGACGTGGAAGGAAGTGGGCCAGACCGCGTCCGCCGAGGTGCAGCACGTCGTCAGCAACATCCCGGTCCCGGTGCTCGCCGGCATCCGGAAGACGGGGTTCTCGTCGAACTACCTGAAGGCGATCGGCTTCGTGCAGTTCGACCCGTCGTGCAAGGTGGGGTGGCAGGCCGACAAGCGGTTCTGGGAGAACGACGAGTACCAGATCTACGGCGGCATCAGCTGGACGAACGACATCATCAACCAGGTCTGGTACCCGTCGAACGACTACTTCACCGGCAAGGGCACGATGACCGGCGCGTACAACTTCGACGCGGACGCGATCAAGCTCGGCGACATGGCGCCGCCGGACCGGTTGGAGGTCGCGCGCGAGTCGGCGGCCCGGCTGCACCCCGAGTTCGCGGACAAGACCGTCGTCCTGCCCAACGGGCTGTCCATCGCGTGGCACCAGGTGCCGTACCAGGCCGGGGTGTCCGTGCACTGGAACCCCGCCGACCCGGACGCGGCCGTCGCGTACAGCACGATGCTCTCGCCGGACCAGGGCCTGTTCTACGTCGTCGGTGACCAGGTGTCGCCGTTGCCGGGGTGGCAGGAAGGCGCGCTGATGTCCGCGGAGTACGTGGTGGACCTGATGACCGACCCGGAACGCCGGGAGCCGCCCGTCGTGCACCGGGTGCCGGACTCACGCGCCATGCGTCCCTGATCGGGGCCGCTCTACGATCGGTCGGTGCTGGTCTACTCGATCCCGATGCGCAACCGGTTCCGCGGCATCACCGTTCGTCAGGGGGTGTTGCTGGAGGGGTCGGCGGGGTGGGGTGAGTTCTGCGCGTTCGAGGACTACTCGGACGCCGAGTCCGCGCCGTGGCTGGCTTGCGCGCGCGAGTCGGCCGAGGACGGGTGGCCCGCGCCGGTCCGGTCCCGGATCCCGGTCAACTGCACGGTTCCGGTGGTGTCGGCGGAGCGGGCGCACGCGATCGTGGCGGCTTCGGGGTGTTCGACGGCGAAGGTGAAGGTGGCCGACCCGGGGTCGGTGCTCGGGTCGGATTTGGAGCGGGTCGCGGCGGTGCGGGACGCCCTCGGTCCGTCGGGGGCGATCCGGGTGGACGCGAACATGGCTTGGGACGTGGACGAGGCTGTGGTGGCCATCCGCGCGTTGGAGCGGGCGGCGGGCGGGTTGGAGTACGTGGAGCAGCCGTGCCGGTCGATCGAGGAGTTGGCGGCGGTGCGGCGGCGGGTGGACGTGCGGATCGCGGCGGACGAGTCGATCCGGCGGGCGGAGGACCCGTTGCGGGTGGCGGTGGCCGGTGCGGCGGACGTGGCCGTGATCAAGGTGGCGCCGTTGGGCGGGGTGCGGCGGGCGTTGGCCGTGGCGGAGGCGTGCGGGCTGCCGTGCGTGGTGTCGTCGGCGGTGGAGACGTCGGTGGGGATGGCGGCCGGCCTGGCGTTGGCGGGGGCGTTGCCGGAGTTGGACTTCGCCTGCGGGTTGGGGACTTTGGCGTTGCTGGACGGTGACGTGGCGGGTGCTTCGCTGACCCCGGTCGACGGCTGGCTCCCCGTTCCCGCGCACGCCCCGACGCCCGACCGTTACGCGGACTTCGCGGCGGACGACGAGACCACCACCCGCTGGCTCACCCGCCTGGACCGCGTCCGGGGCGTGCTCGAACACGCAGGTCGCACGTCCTGAGCGTTGAACTCGGGGGTCCTGAACGTAGGACTCACCGGACGTGAACGTAGGACTCACGCGTTCTGAACGTAGGACTCACGCGAGGTCAGGGGTGGGTGATGGGGGAGCCGAGGCTGTGGACGATGCCGTCCGTGCGGGTCAGGGCTTCGGTTCGGCGGGGGTTGGCGGGTACCCGGGTCAGGTCGACCACGCGGATCGGGGGGCCCAGCTCGACCAGGGTCGGGATGTAGGACGCCTCCTGGACGGCCCAGCCGCCCGGCCCCTTGACGAACTTGAAGCGGGTGATGATGCCTTCCTCCGTGATGCCGCGCGGCTCGGAGTGGCGGGCCACCTCGTTGCCCATGCCGTACACGACCCACTTGCCGTTGACCTGCTCGATCGGCTGCACGGCGTGCACGTGCGTGCCGATGATCAGATCGACGGCGGGGTCGGCGAGCACGGCCCGCGCCATCTCCCGCTGCTGCGGCGTCGCCTCGTGCTGGTACTCGTTGCCCCAGTGCAGGCTCGCCACGACGACCTCCGCACCGGCCTCCCGAGCCGCCCGCGCCGCCGCCAGCACACCTTCCGTCGACAGCTGGTTCGCCATCCACGGCTTCGGCAGCGGGATGCCGTTGAAGCCGTACGTGAACGCGATGTGCCCGACCTTCACGCCGCCCACGTCCAGCAGCAGCGGCGTGGCGGACTCCTCCGGTGAGCGGAACGAACCGGTGTGCTTCAACCCGGCCTCGTCCATCACGTCCAGCGTCGTCCTGATCGCGGGCGCGCCCCGGTCGAGGCTGTGGTTGGACGCGGTGGAGCAGCTGTCGTAGCCGATCGCCTTCAACGCGCGGGCCACCTCGGGCGGCGCGCTGAACGCCGGGTACCCGTAGGTCGGCTCGCCGGGCGCGGACAGCGGCGTCTCCAGGTGGCAGATGGACACGTCGGCGTCGATCGCCTCGCGCAGTCCCTCCAACAACGGCACGAAGTCGCGGGCGCCGTCGCGGTCCGCCTGTTCGGTCAGCGCCGGGTGGACCAGGATGTCGCCGCCGGCGGCCAGCGTGAACGACGGCGGCTCGGGGACCGCCGACGAGGTGGTCGCCGCGGGCGCGCGGGCCGTGGTGATCACCACCGGCGACCCCGTGCACGCCGCCAGCACGGACAGGCAGGCGACCAGCCCGAGGACCGGTCGCCCGCCGCGCCCGTTCAGCGGTGCCGTCCGCGGAGTCCGCGGACGATCAGCACCAGCACCAGCAGCCCGACCGCGACCGGCAGCACCCGCTTGAGCACGGGCAGGCCGGCGGTGTCGAGCAGGTCGATCGGCTCGTCCGGCACGGCGTGCAGCCTGGGCCGGGCGGGCGTGGCGGTCTCGGCGGGGGTCACCTCCTCAGCTTCCGCCGGCGCGAGCCGCGTCGCCAGGCATTCCGCGAACTCTCCGATGATCCGACCGCTGACCTCGCTGATCAGACCGCGGCCGAGTTGGGCCGGCCGACCGGTGATGTTCATGTCGGTGACGACGTTCACCTCGGTGCCCGAACCGTCGGCCGAGGTCAGCGCCACGGACACGGTGGCGGACGCGGTGCCGTTGCCCCTGGTGTCCTTCCCGGACGCCTTCAGCACGGCGGCGTGCACCCGCTCGTCGACGGACGTGAACTCGCCGGTCCCCTTGTACAGCAGCGTGACCGGCCCGAGCTTGACCTTGACCGTGCCGGTGAACTTCGGCCCGTCCACCCCGGTGAGGGTGGCGCCCGGCATGCAGGGCGCCACCTTCTCCGGGTCGAGCAGCGCCGCCCACACGTCCGGCACGGGCGCGGGAACGGTGAACCGGTGCTCGAGCCTCATGCGCTCACCGCGGCCGTCACGGCGCGTTCGGTGAGCACCCGGGCCAGGTGCGACCGGTACTCGGCGTCGGCGTTGTTGTCGGTGGGAGGGTCGGCGCCCTCGGCCGCACGGGTGGCGGCGGCGGTGATCGCCTCGGCCGTCGCCTCCTGCCCGACCAGGGCTTCTTCCACCGCACGGGCCCGCACGGGCGTGGACGCCATGTTGGTCAGGCCGACGCGGGCCGCGGTGATCCGGCCGCCGGACACCCGCACCGCCGCCGCGACCGCCACGATCGACCACGCCTGGGCGACCCGGTTGAACTTCTCGTAGTGCGCGCCCCAGCCGGTCAGCTTGGGCACCTTCACGTGGGTGAGCAGTTCGTCGGGGGCCAGTGCGGTGGTGAAGTAGTCGACGAAGAACTCCGCCGCCGGCACTTCCCGCGTCCCGGACGGCCCGGCGCACACCATCACCGCGTCGAGCGCCAACGCGGGCGCGAGCAGGTCGCCGGCCGGGTCGGCGTGGGCCAGCGATCCGCCGAACGTGCCCCGGTGCCGGACCTGCGGGTCGGCGACGGTGTCCGTGGCCAGGCGCAGCAGCCCGGCGTGCTCGCGCACCAGCGGGTCGCGCTGCACCTCGTAGTGCGTGGTCATGGCGCCGATGCGGAGCGAGTCGCCGTCGTCGTGCACGCCGGTCAGCTCGGTCAGCCCGGACAGGTCGACCACCAGGGTCGGCGCGGCCAGCCGCATCCGCAGCACCGGGATGAGGCTCTGCCCGCCGGCCATCACCTTGGCGTCCTCACCGCCGGCGGCGAGGGCGCGCACCGCCTCGTCCACGGTGGTGGGCGCGACGTAGTCGAACGCGGCCGGGATCATTCCGCACCTCCTCGCGCGTGCGCCTGATCGTCGACGTTGACAGAGCCGAGGCCGCCGCCCGCGCCGGGTGTCGTCGGCACCGCGTCACCACGGCGGTTGATGGCCTTCCACACCCGCATCGGGGTGCACGGCATCTCCACGTCGTCCACGCCCATGTGCCGCAGGGCGTCCACGATCGAGTTGACCACGGCGGGGGTGGACGCGATGGTGCCCGCCTCGCCGACGCCCTTCACGCCGAGCGGGTTGCTCAGCGCGGGTGTCTCGGTGCGGTCGGTGGTGAAGTGCGGCAGGTCCACCGCGGACGGCAGCAGGTAGTCGGCGAGGGTGGCGGTGGTGAGGGTGCCGTACTCGTCGTGCACCGCTTCCTCGTACAGGGCCTGGGCGATGCCCTGCGCGAGTCCGCCGTGGACCTGGCCTTCGACGATCATCGGGTTGACGACCTTGCCGACGTCGTCCACGCACACGTAGGAGCGGATCTTCACCGCGCCGGTCCGCGTGTCGACCTCGGTGGCGCACAGGTGGGTGCCGTGCGGGTAGGAAAAGTTGTCCGGGTCGAACGTGGCCTCGGCGTCCAGGCCGGGTTCCATCCCGTCGGGCAGGTTGTGCGCGACGTGGGCGGCGACCACGACGTCACCGAGGGACAGGGCGGTGGACGTGCCGCGGACGGTGAACTTGCCGGCGGCGAACTCGACGTCGCCCTCCCCCGCTTCCATCAGGTGCGCGGCGACCGTGCGGGCCTTGGCCAGCACCTTGTCCGCGGCCAGCACGACGGCCACGCCGCCGACGGCCAGCGACCGCGAGCCGTAGCTGTCCATGCCCCGGTGCGAGACGCGCGTGTCGCCGTGCAGCACCTCGACGTCCTCGAACGGCACGCCGAGCCGGTCGGCGACGATCTGGCTCCACGCCGTCACGTGGCCCTGGCCGTGCGGCGAGGTGCCGGTGATCAGCTCGACCTTGCCGGTGGGCAGCATCCGGAGCGCCGCGTGCTCCCAGCCGCCCGCCGCGTACCGCAGGGCGCCGAGCACGCGCGACGGTGCGAGCCCGCACATCTCGGTGTAGGTGGAGATGCCGATGCCGAGCTGCACCGGGTCGCCGTTGGCGCGGCGCTCGGACTGCTCGCGGCGCAGCGCGTCGTAGCCGAACAGCTCCTTCGCCCGGTCGGTGGCGGCCTCGTAGTGGCCGGAGTCGTAGGTGAGGCCGGCGACCGTGGTGAACGGGAACTCGTCGTGCTTGATCCAGTTCCGCTCGCGCAGGTCCATCGGGTCGAGGCCGAGTTCGGCGGCCAGCTCGTCCATGATCCGCTCGATGGCGAACGTCGCCTCCGGCCGCCCCGCGCCCCGGTACGCGTCGGTCGGCACCTTGTTCGTGAACACGTTGGTGCAGGTGAACCGGTAGGCGGGGAACTTGTAGATCGCGTTGAACATGAACGCGCCGAGGATCGGCACGCCCGGCGTGACGAGCCGCAGGTAGGCGCCCATGTCGGCGAGCAAATCCACCTTCAGGCCGGTGACTTTGCCGTCGCGGCTCGCGCCGACGGTGATGCGCTGGAGCTGGTCGCGGCCGTGGTGCGCGGACAGCATCGACTCGGTGCGGGTCTCGGTCCACTTGACGGGTTTGCCGAGCCGGCGGGCGACGACCAGCGTCAGCACTTCTTCCGGCGTGACCTGGAGCTTGCCGCCGAAGCCGCCGCCGACGTCGGGCGCGATGACCCGGATCTGCTGCTCGGGGATGCCGAGCACGGCGGACAGCATCCAGCGCAGGATGTGCGGCACCTGGGTGGCGGACCACATGGTCACCGAGTCGGGTGACGGGTCGACCACGACCGAGCGGGGTTCCATGAACGCCGGGATCAGCCGCTGCTGCCGGAACGTCCGCTCCACCACCACTTCGGAGTCCGCGAGGGCCTGGTCGACGTCGGCGCCGGTGCCGGCCTCGGCGGAGTCGAAGATCCAGGTGGCGCTCTTGTTCGAGCCCAGGTCGGGGTGCACGAGGTCGGCGTCGTCGGCGACGGCGCGTTCCATGTCGAGCACGACCGGCAGGTCGTCGTAGTCGACGTCGATCGCGGCCAGCGCGTCGTGCGCCTCGGCCGCGCTGCGGGCGACGACCAGCGCGACCGCCTCACCGGCGAAGTTCACCCGGTCCACGGCCAGCGACGGCGCGGGCGGCGCCAGCATGTCCTCGGTGATCGGCCACGCGCACGGCAGGCTGCCCTGTTCGGCGGCCACGTCCTGGCCGGTGAGGACCATGAGCACGCCGGGCATCTTCACGGCCTCGGTGACGTCGATCGCGGTGATCCGGGCGTGCGCGACGGGGCTGCGCAGCAACGCCATGTGCAGCATCCCGGTGAGCTGCATGTTGTCGGTCCAGCGGGTGGCGCCGGTGATCAGGCGCGCGTCCTCCTTGCGCAGCCTGGCCTTGCCCACCTCCCGGTCGGAGGCCTCCGGTTCGGCGGTGGCGGTCATTCCCCACCACCGCCCGTGTGCGTCGGGGTGCGGCCGACGAGCTTCGCCTCGTCCACCCGCTCGGCGTCGGGGCCGGCGCCGGGGCGCATCTGCCGCGCCGCGTCGCGCACCGCGCGGACGATGTTCTGGTAGCCGGTGCAGCGGCAGAGGTTGCCCTCCAGGCCGTGCCGCACCTCGTCCTCGTCGGGATCGGGGTTGTCCGCGAGCAGGTCGATCGCCTGCATGATCATGCCGGGGGTGCAGAACCCGCACTGGAGCGCGTGATTGCGGTGGAACGCCTGCTGGACGGGGTGCAGCCGACCCTCGCGGGCCAGCCCTTCGACAGTGGTGACCTCGCGGCCGTCGGCCTGCACCGCGAGCACGGCGCACGACTTCACGCTGTGGCCGTCGAGGTGGACCGTGCACGCGCCGCAGTTGCTGGTGTCGCAGCCGACGACGGTGCCGGTCTTGCCGAGTCGTTCGCGCAGGTGGTGGACCAGCAACGTGCGGGGTTCGACCTCGTCGCTGTAGTCGACTCCGTCGACCGTGACGGTGATCCTCATTGACCGACCCTCCATGTGTGGTGGTGATGGGAGTCACAACCGAGCCTGCTCTTAGTTGTCGCGTCAAACAACCCCCTCACTTGTGGATGGAGCCGTCCGTGCGACCCAGCCGCCCACCTCCCCCGCCCCACCGCAGCGCGATGATCTCCGCCGCGATCGACACCGCCGTCTCCTCGGGCGTGCGCGCGCCCAGGTCGAGGCCGATCGGGGACGCCAGCCGGGCCAGTTCGCCCTCGGTCAGGCCCGTCTCGCGGAGCCGCCGCAGCCGGTCGTCGTGCGTGCGGCGGGAACCCATCGCGCCGACGTAGCCGACCTTGAGCCGCAACGCGACCTCCAGCAGCGGCACGTCGAACTTCGGGTCGTGGGTGAGCACGGCGACGACCGTGCGCTCGTCCACCTGTCCCTCGTCGGCCTGCGCGGCGAGGTAGCGGTGCGGCCAGTCCACGACCACCTCGTCGGCCTCCGGGAACCGGGACCTCGTGGCGAACACCGGCCGCGCGTCGCACACCGTGACCCGGTAGCCGAGGAACGAGCCCAGCCTCGCCAGGGCGGCGGCGAAGTCGATCGCGCCGAACACCAGCAGCCGCGGCGGCGGCTCGAACGAGTTCACGAACACCGTCATGCCCTCACCGCGCCGCTGGCCGTCCGGCCCGTAGTGGAGCGTGCCGCTGCGGCCCGTGGCGAGCAGGCCGCGCGCGTCGTCGGTGATCGCGTCCCGCGCCCGGTCCGAGGGGATGTCGCCGGTGGCCCGGTCGGGCCGGACGACCAGCCGCCGGCCGACCCACTCGGGGTGTTCCACGACCGTGGCGACGGCGACCGGCTCGCGCGCCTCGACCGCCTCCAGCACCTCGGGCAGCTCGGGGAACGAGTCCTTGTCGATCGACTCCACGTAGACGTCGATGATCCCGCCGCAGGTCAGGCCCACCGCGAACGCGTCGTCGTCGCTGACCCCGTACCGCTGGAGCACCGGCGCGCCGGACCGGACGACCTCCTTGGCCAGTTCGTACACGGCGCCCTCGACGCAGCCGCCGGAGACGCTGCCGGCCACCGCGTCGTCCGCGCCGACGAGCATCGACGCGCCGGGAGGTCGGGGCGCGGAGCTGAACGTGGCGACGACCGTCCCCACGCCGACGGTCTCACCCCGGTCGACGCGACGGGCCAGCTCGGCCAGGACGTCACGCAAGTCGTACCTCCTCCAGCAGGGCGTGCAGGGTGTCGAGGCTGTGGCCGGCGAGCAGCCGGTCCAGGTGCGGCAGGGCGGCGGCGATACCGGACTGCACGGGCAGGTAGCCGTCGTGGCCGGCGTGCGGGTTGACCCAGACAACCTTGTGCGCCAGGCGTTTCAGCTGCTCGACCTGGTCGGCCAGCAGGGCCGGGTCACCGCGTTCCCAGCCGTCCGAGCAGATGACCACGACCGCCCGCCGCGCGGCGCCGCGCCGGCCCCAGCGGTCCAGGAACACCTTGATCGTCTCGCCGAGCCGGGTGCCGCCCTCGAAGTCGGGGACGGCGCGGGCGGCGGCGGCCATGGCCTGGTCGGGATCGCGGTGGCGGAGCTGGCGGGTGACCCTGGTCAGCCGGGTGCCGAGGGTGCAGACCTCGACGGGCATCCGGCGGGAGACGACGTGCGCGAAGCGGAGGAGGGCGTCCGCGTAGGGCTTCATCGAGCCGGACACGTCGATCAGCAGCACCACCTTGCGCGGACGGGTCGTCCGGCTGCGGCGGCGTGGCCGGGTCGACTCGCCGGTGGCGAGCATGTCCTTCAGGGTGCGGCGCGGGTCGATCACGCCCCGCCGGGAGGGGGTGCGGCGCAGGGCGCGGCGGGTCGGCGGGACCGGGTCGAGGGCGGCCAGCAGCTCGTGCAGGTGCCGCTTCTCGGCCGCGCTGAGCTCGGCGATGTCCTTGCGCCGCAACACTTCCACGTCACTGGCCGCGACCTTGAGCGTCGGCGCCCGCCCGTCGTGCTTCGCGGCGCCCTCGCCGAGCGCGGCCAAGTGGCTGGTCTGCCGGACCCGTTTACCCGGCGGTTGCGGGGGCATCCCACCGAACCAGGCGGCGAACGCCGCGTCGTACCGGGGCAGGTCGTCCGGCTCCGCGCAGAGGGTGAGCCGACCGGCCCAGTAGACCTGGTCCCGCTCGGCGACGTCGAGGTGGTCGACGGCGGCGACGAACGCCTGCGCCCGGTCCGGCCCGCACGCGACGCCACCGTGCCGGAGCGCGCGGGCGAACCCCACGAGCCCGGTCGACGCGCCGGCTCCGGTCATCAGACGATTGTGCTCCAGATCACGACCATCGCGCATGACCGGTCGTCCAGCATGATCAGAGACCCAGCCTTAGGATCGAACATGAGTGCGATGTTCGGCGTCGTGTGGTGAAGAGAGTAGGTTCCCTCCAGTGCCTGCCGTGTCGAAGCTAGTCGAGAACGCGTTGATGCTGCCGTTCGAGCGCACGGAACCAGCCGCAGCGGAGTTCTTCGCAGGTATCGGCCTGGCCAGGCTCGGCTTGGAGGCTGCCGGGTTCCGCATCCCTTGGGCGAATGACATCGATCCGGCCAAGCACAACATGTACGCCAGACACTTCGGTCAAGAGAGCGACCACACCTTCATCGAAGGTGACATCACGCACATCCGTGGCGAAGACCTTCCTTGCGGTCTATCGCTCGCCTGGGCCTCGTCGCCGTGCGTCGACGTGTCGCTGGCTGGAGCGCGCCTCGGGCTGAGCGGGGCCAGGTCATCCGCGTTCTACCAGTTCACCCGCATCCTGCGTGAACTGCCCGTCAGTGAGCGCCCCGAGGTGGTCACCCTCGAGAATGTCGTCGGCCTGGCCACGAGTCACGGCGGTGAGGACCTCAAGGCTGCGGTCAGGGAACTGAACGACCTCGGGTACTCCGTAGATGTGCTCACTTTGGACGCTCGGTGGTTCGTGCCACAGTCGCGGCCTCGTCTGTTCGTCGTGGGCGCGCGGACACCTCCCCCGGACACGCCCGGCGCGAACCCGATGCTCCGGCCCGCATGGCTGCGAGCGCCGTTCGACGACGAGTCCCTGCAGACTCACCAGTACCTGCTCCCTGACATCGACCCGTCCCCAGATATCTCGCTGTCACAGGCCGTTGAGCGACTACCCACAGAGGACCCTCGCTGGTGGGACACCGGCCGAGTGGCCTCTTTCGAGGCTCAACTCTCACCCCTCCAAGTCGACCGCCTGGAGAAGTTGCGCAAGGCGCGGAAGAGGACGCACCGGACCGCCTACCGCAGGACTCGCCAGGGCAGGCCTCAGTGGGAGATCCGCCCGGACGACATCGCGGGTTGTCTCCGCACTGCTCGCGGCGGCTCCTCGAAGCAGGCCGTGGTCGAGGTCGGACACGGCGAACTCAGAGTCCGCTGGATGACCGGCGTCGAGTACGCCCGCCTCATGGGCGCGGGTGACTACACCATCGCCGGCCACAAGGACGGCCACCTCGTCTTCGGGTTCGGCGACGCGGTGTGCGTTCCAGCTGTCGCGTGGCTCGCCGAACACTACCTGATGCCCATGGTCAAGAAGAGCACCCAAAACGCGGACAGGCGATTGGTTTCTGTGGGAGCCTGACCGGATGTCTCGCAAGCCACCCAGGAAGAGCCTGCCGGCGAAGTCGGTCCAAGACTTCCGAGCCCTGCTCGAACAAGCGCTGGAAACGAAGGACGAGCTAGGGCGCAAATGGGCTGACGCACAATGGGGTTGCTATGCCTTCTATGACTACGAGGGCGAGCCGATCTACGTTGGTCAGACCAATGAGCGCTTGCGCACCCGGATCCGCAGGCACCTGAGCAATCAGCGTACGGACGCCGTGGCGATGCGCATCCTGGATGTTTTCGAGGTGGCTGAGATGGAACTCTGGCCCCTCTGGGAGTACGAAGGCATCGCCGGGCCAGCGAAGGCAGGGGCGAAGCAGCACCTGAACCGCGTCGAGTACACGGCGTACACGTGCGCGATTGAAGACAGTCGATTCAAGGCGATCCTCAACGAGAAGATTCCGCCCGTCTCTCCGGTAGGCGAGTTGCCGCCTTCTATGAGGTTCCATTTGATCAGTGAAACGACACGAGCCGAGCGCGGGCATCCCGATGTGCGTATCGCCCGCCGGGCAGAGACCGTCTCCCGGCTCGCGGCCGTCGCCCACGAACGTGGCGAGGTGTCCGCAGGCCTGCGACGAGTGCTCGTCATCCAGGCGGTCAGGCTTGCCTACCTGGCGGCCACTCGACTCTCCGAAGCCGAAGGCCGGCCCGAACCGAGCGCCGCAGCCATCAACATGTACGGCTTGGTCGGAGACGTCAACCGACCGCTCAACGATGCCGACACAGACACCGCCGAAGGTGATGAGGAACTGGACTTCGACGAGCACGACTGAGGTGAGTGAAATGGCCAAAGACTCGTGGGCCACCAGCCAGGCAGCCCGCAAGTCCATGCAAGCAAACAAGAGCCGGGACACCAAACCGGAACTACGATTGCGCAGGGCACTGCACGCGATGGGTCTCCGCTACCGGGTTTGCGCGAGACCATTGCCGGAAGTGCGGCGCACCGTTGATATCGTCTTCCGCCGGGCACGGATCGCGGTCGAAGTGCGCGGTTGTTTTTGGCATGGATGCCCGGAGCACTACCGCGCCCCGTCCGCAAACGGCCACTACTGGTCCGAAAAGGTCCAGCGAAACATTCGGCGCGATGAGGACACCGCAGCGCTCCTTGACAAAGCGGGTTGGACGCTGACCGTCGTATGGGAACACGACGACTTGGACGCGACCGCTGAAATGATCGCAAGGCAAGTCGAATCCCACACCGGTCGAATCACCTGATGAATTTCCGCTCGCCTAGCCTAAAAGGCAGCCGGACATTAAGAGCAAGGCCACCACGCGGAACGCGCTCCGCTCGCCTAAAACTTGCGCCCGTGCGGAATACGCCACAGGTGTCACCTAGAGCGGATACGGCACTCCATACCATACGACACATGCACGACACGGAAGCACAGAACAAACGAAAAGAGTCACTACCGATGTCGGTCGATATGTACGAAAGCCGCTTCAAGCAAGAGTTGAGCAACTTGGACAGGTTTTACCCGAATGACACGCGAGACCCTCGGGCATGGAAGGCCAATTTCCCAGCATGGCGGGCACTGTTCACAGCCCTCTCTTTACATGGCCACAGCACAGGCTACCGGCTTTTCTCGTTCGAAAAGTTCTTCAACTTATGCCAGAAAGCATATACCGAGGATCACCCGAAGAAGGATCGGTACAAAGAATACTTCGAGGACGACCTTCGCGACGGAATGCGGCAACGAGTGGGAGCCTGGTACGAGTCTGGAATGGCAGAAACGTACCTGTACGCATGCCTCGTGGAGGCCTTGGAAGATAGAGCCAAAGTCGGAATGGTGCTGTACGACCCCAGAGTGGACTGGAAGCTGAAGTCCGACCTCGTGGTGCATATGAACGGCCACACGATGCGTGTAAATGCGTACTTCGGGCCAAGCGAGAGTCGACCGCAAATCGAACGACAGCGCGAAAAAAATGAACGCGAGCAGAAGCGAAACACCGCAGAGTCAGCACACTGGAATAATGAGGCATTTAAGGAAATGTCGTCATTCGAGATTCAGGTCACGGCGGACGAAAAGCAGGTTGTCAACGGATTCCGACTGTTCTCGATCGAAGCCATGAATAGGCTACTCAAGCAGTTGTACAGCCACGCAGGCATCACCCGGGAACGCCAGGTGTTCATGGAAGTCGCACGGAAGTAGCGGGCAACTGCGGACCGCTTCAACCCTCGACTTAGAACTGGCCGCCGGCGAGGCTCAACGCGAGGTCACCCGGTCGACGCGCCGGCTCCGGTCATCAGACGATTGTGCTCCCGCTCACGCCGGCCGGCACACCGGCGGAAAGGGCGCGTTGCGCGTCTTCCCGGTACTTCAGGACGGCACCGAGCGTGGTGGCCGCCGTTTCCGCGTCCAGCTCGGTGCGACCGAGGGTGAGCAGGGCTTCCGCCCAATCGAGGGACTCGGCGACGCCCGGCGGCTTGATCAGGTCGAGGTCGCGCAACCGCCGCACGGCTGACGCCACCTGGTGCGCGAGGCGTTCGGTGACGCCGGGCAGCCGACGCCGGAGGATCGCCACCTCCCGGGCCAGGTCGGGGTGCTCCAGCCAGTGGTAGAGGCAACGGCGCTTCAAGGCGTCGTGCACCTCGCGGGTCCGGTTGGACGTCAGCACGACCAGCGGTGGCGTCTTCGCGGTGACGCGGCCCAGCTCCGGGATCGTCACCGAGTTCTCGCCCAGCACCTCCAGCAGGAACGCCTCGAACTCGTCGTCCGCCCGGTCCACCTCGTCGACCAGCAGCACGCACGGCGCGTCTTCGAGGGCTTGGAGCAGCGGGCGGGCGAGCAGGAAGCGGCGGGTGTAGAGGGACGCCTCGGCCGCCTCCGCGTCCACCGGCCCGGCCGCTTCGAGGGCGCGCAGGTGCAGCAGCTGGCGCGGGAAGTCCCAGTCGTAGAGGGCCTGGGTGGCGTCGATGCCCTCGTGGCACTGGAGGCGGATCAGCGGCAGGTCGAGGGCCTGCGCCAGGGCCACCGCGAGGGACGTCTTGCCGGTGCCCGGCTCGCCCTCGCAGAACAGCGGGCGGTGCATGCGCAGCGCCAGGTAGGCCGCGGTCGCGATGCCCGCGTCCGGCAGGTAGCCGACCCGGTCCAACTCGGCGGCGAGCTCCTCAGGTGCGTCAGGCGTCACAGGTCCGAGGGTAGGCGGCGGGAGCGGCCCGGCGCCGTGCCGCGCTGGGAGGCGCGTCACGAGCCTGGTGGAACCCCGAGAGCGCGGGTCCGGGTGAAGTCAGGGTGCGTCCCCGATGTCCCGCAACGCCCGGCGGCGCACTCTTGAGCCATGACGAACGACGTGCTCAACGAAGCCACAGCCAAGGTCAAGAAGCTCCAGCGCAGCCGGAACGACAAGATGGTCGCCGGCGTGTGCGGCGGCGTCGCCAAGCTCATCGGCGTGGACGCGGCCCTGCTGCGCATCCTGCTGGTCGCCGCCACGCTCTTCGGGTTCGGCGCCGGCGCCGTCTTCTACCTCGCGGCGTGGATCATCATGCCCGAGGAGGACTGAGACCCACCGGGACCTACCGGGGACCTACCGGGGGAAGCCGGGCACGCCGGGGAGCTCCTGCCACGGCCGGGGACCGTCGAGGGGGCGGTACTCGACACCGAGCGCGTCGAGCCGCGGCAGGTGGTGCTCGGCCAGCCGGGTCCGGAACTCCGCCACGTCCCGCCCGGCGGGGCTCCACACGACCTCGGCGAACGCGCTCAACCGGGGGAACGCGGCGTAGTCGAGGCGCCGCGGCGAGTCGAGGTGTTCGGTCCACACGTTCGCCTGCGCGCCGAGCACCCAGTCGGGCGGCTCGTACCGGTAGACGTCCTCCAGCGTGGTGACCGTGCCGACGGGGACGGGTTCACGGGGGTCGTCGGACTGGCGGTAGTCCAGGTACAGGTGCTCCTCCGGGCACATCACCACGTCGTGCCCGCGTTCCGACGCGGTGAGGCCGGGGTCCTCGCCGCGCCACGACGCGATGACGGTGCGGGTGGGCAGCGGACCGGCGTCGAGCACTTCGTCCCACCCGAACGGGCGGCGTCCGCGCTGGTGCAGGTGCTGCGCGATCCGGCGCACGAACCAGCCGTCACCGCCCTCCGCCGCACCACCTTCCGCCTCGTCGCCGCCGAGGCCGATCACCTCGCCGGGGAACACGTCCAGCACCTCGTCGAACACCTGCCGGTAGAAGTCCACAGTGGACTCGTCGGGCCGCAGCACGTTCGGGTTGACGCCCCAGTCCGTCCACACGCCGCCCCCGTGCGCGCCGAGGTGCGGGTACGCCGCGACGGCCGCCTGGCTGTGCCCCGGCACGTCGATCTCCGGCACCACCGCGATGTGCCGCCGCGCCGCGTACGCGACGACTTCCCGCAGGTCGTCCTGGGTGTAGTAGCCGCCGTGCGGCCGTCCGGCCATGCCGCCGGACCGCCGGTCGCCGAACCGCGAGTCGGCCCGCCACCCGCCGACCTCGTGCAGGCGGGGGAACCTCAGCGACTCGAACCGCCAGCCCTGGTCGTCGGTCAGGTGCAGGTGCAGCACGTTCAGCTTGTGCGCGGCCAGCAGGTCGACGTACCGCAGCAGGTCGGGCTTGGGCAGGAAGTGCCGCGCCACGTCCAGCATCACCCCGCGCCACCCGAACCGCGGGTGGTCCTCCACCTCGCACACCGGCAACACCACCCGATCCGGTGGAACGGCCCGGAACGCCGCGGGCCCGCTCAACTGCCGCAGCGTCTGCCGCGCGTAGAACTCGCCGGCGTCGTCGGACGCCCTGATCCGGACGCCGTCCCGGGTGATCGACAGCCGGTACCCCTCGGCCGGCCCACCCACCCGCGAGACGTGCACCGCGCCGTCGAACCCGACCTCGCCCCCTCCCCCGGCGAACGACACCGGACGCGGCAGGATCACGACTTCACCGCCCCCGCCAGGCCCGCGACCAGCCGCCGCTGGACCAGGACGAAGAATACCAGCACCGGGATCGTCATCAACGTCGAACCGGCCATGATCGCACCCCAGTCGTTCTGGTCGGGTTTCACGAACACCTGCAACGCCAGCGGCAGCGTCTGGTTCTCCGCCGCCGAGATGATGAACGTCTTGGCGAACAGGAAGTCGTTCCACGCGTGGATGAACGACAGCACGCTCGTCGCCACCAGCCCCGGCGCCACCAGCGGGAACAGCACCTGCCACAGGAACCGGAACCGGGACGCGCCGTCCAGCGTGGCCGCCTCCTCCAGCTCCACCGGCACCGCCGCGACGAACCCGCGCAGCATCCAGATCGCGAACGGCAGGCTGAACGCCAGGTGCACCAGCACCAGCGAACCCAGGTGGTTGAGCCCGAACACCGGCGCCACGTCCCGCACGGACTGCATGAGGAAGAACAGCGGGATGGTCAGCGCCTCCACCGGCACCATCTGCACCACCAGCAGCATGATCAGCAGGGTGGTCCGGCCGCGGAACCGGAACCGGGTCAGCGCGGCAGCCGCCAGGAACGAGATCAGCAGGCTCAGCAGCACCACCGCGACCGCCACCACGACGCTGTTCAGCAGGTAGCGGCCGAAGCTCTGCACGGTCAGCGCCCGCACGAAGCTGTCGAACGTCGGCGCGAGCGTCCACGGCCGGGGATCGGCCGAGATCACCTCCGCCTCCGGTTTCAGCGCCGTCAGCACCATCCAGTACAGGGGGAACGCCACCACAGCGGCGACCACGACCGTGACGCCCTCCGCGACGCCCCGCGACACCCGCCGGTTCACAGCACCTCCCCGCTCCGCCGCAACGCCCGCAGGTAGCCGACCGTGACGGCGAGCAGCAGCACCGTCATCACCACGCCGATGCTCGCGCCCAGCCCGTACTCGGACGCGGCGAACGCCTGCTGGTAGGCGTAGACGTTGAGCACCAGGTTCCGCCCGGCGATCCCGCCGCCGCCGGTCATGATGTAGACCTGGGTGAACACCTTGAAGTCCCAGATCACCGACTGGATGGTCACGACGATCAGCAGTGGCCGCAGCAGCGGCAGGATCACGCTCGTCGCCGTCTTCGCGGTCGACGCCCCGTCCAGCGCCGCCGCCTCCAGCACCTCACCGGGGATCGACTTGATGCCCGCGTACAGCGTGACCATGACGAACGGGAACGAGCACCACACCACCTGCGCCGCGACCAGCCCGAACGCCACCCACCTGTCGTAGGTCCAGGAGAACCCGGTGGTGCCCAGGACCTCGTTGACGAACCCGAAGTTGGCGTCGAACAGGAAGAGCCAGATCGTCGACCCGGCCACCGCCGGTGTCGCCCACGCGCCCAGCGCCGCCAGGAACAACGTCATCCGCGCCCACGTCCGGACCCGCGTCGCCAGCACCGCGAGCGCCGCGCCGACCAGCAGCGTCCCCGCGACGCACACCGCCGCGAACCCGACCGTCTGCCCGAGCACGGCCCAGAACCTGTCCTGCGACAGCAGTTCCGCGTAGTTCCCGAGCCCCAGGAACGTCAGCGGCGCGCCACCGCTGACCTGCTCCTGGCCGTAGTCGAACAGGGAGATCAGCACGAGCTGGTAGATCGGGTAGCCCAGCAGCCCGGCCAGCACCAGCAACGCCGGGGCGAGGTAGGCGAACGCGATCCGCCCGTCGCCCCTCCTCGTCGGCATCATCCGCCGAAAGCGGCGTTCATCTGCTCGGCGGCCTGCGCGGCGGCCCGGTCCAGGTCCTCACCACCGGCGGCGACCTGCTGCAACAGCGTCGGCAGCACGGCCTGCGCGTCGATCTTGGCCCAGTCCGGGGTGACCGGCACGAACCGCGTGCCCGCCTCCAGGGTCCTGATGAACGGGTCCAGCACCGGGTTGGCCTTCGCGACGTCCGCCTGCACGTCCCCGAACGTCGGCAGGTTGCCCATCGCGTCGAACATCTTGCGCTGGTAGGACTTGCCGCCCAGCAGCCGGACGAACTCGTCCGCCAGCGTCCGGCGCGAGCTGCCCTTCATCACGCCGAGCAGGTTCCCGCCCGCGAACGCCGGCGCGATGTCACCGGCGTCCTTCCCCGGCAGCGGCACGACGGCGTACTTCCCGGCGGCGCTGGACGCGTCGACCGACTTGCGGTTGAAGTCGCCGCCGACCACCATCGCCGCCTTGCCCGCGCGGAACGCCTCGACGCTCGCGTCACCGCCGTTGCCCGCGCACTGGGCCGGCGGGCAGATGTCGTCCGCGATCAGCTCGGTGTACTGCCGGAGACCGGCCTTCGCTTCGGGGCTGTCGATGGTGGAGACGTACTTGTCGCCGTCCTTGCGGGCGATGTCGCCGCCGTTCGCCCACACGAACGGCATCGCGCCGTAGGTGTACTTGCCGCCTGCGGAGATGCCGAGCATGTCCGGTTTCGCGGCACGGATCCGCCGTGCGAGCGGTGCGATCTCGTCCAGCTTCGCCGGTGGCGCGAGGTTCAGCTCCTGGAAGATGTCCGTGCGGTAGTAGAGCGCGCGCACGCCGACGTACCAGGGGACGCCGTAGACCTTGCCGTCCACCTTGCCGGTGTCGAGGACGGCGGGCAGCAGGTCCTTCGCGTCGGGCCACTGGCCCAGGTCCAGTTCGGCGAACCCGCCGCCCGCGACGTAGCCGGCCAGGTCGGTGTTGCCGAACTCGGCGACGTCGGGCGCGCTGGCCGGGTCGCTGAACGCGGCCTTGAACCGCTCGGCGCGGGTCTGCACCTGGATGTACTGGACGTCGACGGTCACGCCCTGGTGCGCCCGTTCGAACTCGGTGACCGCCTCGCGGACGACCGCCTCCTTCGGGCCCCGGTTGACCTCGTCGAACAGCCAGACCCGGAGCTGCCCGGTCCGCTCGTCACCGCCGGTGGGCGCCGAGCCGGACTGGACCGGGGCGCACCCGGCCAGCACGACGGCGCCAACGGCTGCCGCTGCCACTGCGATCCGCATCCTCGCCCACCCTTCAGGTGTGATCGGCCTGTTGCGTAATACGCAACGGCTATTCCACAGGAAGCAACGGCGATGCTAATGTCCGGATCGGCGGACGGTCTAGACCAAATCTGCCCAGATCCGGACGGCGTCGGCGGACAGCGGACCACCCCACCCGTCCGGTCGAACCGCGCCCCCGACGTGGAACCCGGTGACCCCGACCGCCCTCAACGGCGCCACGTGCTCGACCTTCAGCCCTCCCCCGACCAGCAGCCGAACCCCGCCCTGCCGCGCGGCGAGGCGTTCCAGCACCGGGAACCCGTCCGCGACGCCGCGAGGACTCCCCGCCGCCAGCACCGTGTCGCAGCCCAGTCCCCCGACGACCGCCCACGCCGCCTCGGGGTCCGCGGAGTTGTCGAGCGCGCGGTGGAACGTCCACGCGCAGCCGGCCAACTCCCCGACCAGCGCCGCGCACGCCGCTTCGTCCACCCACGCGTTCGCGTCGAGGAAGCCGAGCACGAACTCGGACGCACCCGCGTCGCGCAGCGCCGCCGCGTCCCTCCTGAGCCGGTCGAGGTCGCCGGGCGCGAAGCCGGGCGCGTCGCGCAGCATGACCCGCACCGGCAGGTCGGTCACCGCCAGCACCTCGCGCAGCACGGTGACCGGGGGCGTCAGCCCGTCCGCGGCCATGTCGACGGTGAGTTCCAACCGGTGCGCCCCGCCGGCCTGCGCGGCCTCGGCGTCGGCGGCGTCCAGGGCAATGACCTCAAGCATGGTCTAGACCATACCGACGGGTTCGCGGCGCCGTTAGCTCGTCCGGGTGGTCTTGGACGTCGGGCACGCCTGCGGCCAGTCAGCCCTCCGACACAAACAGTGAACTGTTAACGGGGGCCGACGTATCCAGCGTAGAACTACTCACTCCTTATCTGATGACCGGTCCTCGACCACGACGGAGGGGGAACGCATGAGCGTCACCCCGCCTGGCGTGCGGCCCGATGCCACGCCCGACGGCATCGGGGAGCCGGACTGAGACCGCTGGGGGAAGGGTGGCCTCGGTCGGCTTCGAGGGGTGCCGATCGGTGTCGCCCGTCGGGTGAGGGGGGAAGGGCGGTCCGCGGTGCGAGGGGGGCATCGCGGACCGCCACCGCACCACCGGTGACGGTGGTGTGTGACGATCAGCTTCGGCTGGGGGACGCCGAGAAGGAGGTGACGACGTGGGAGAACTGCGCACGGCCGGTGAGCGCCCACCGTGGGAAGGTCTGGACGGCACGGACCGGCACGCCGCTTGCGTCGTCGCCGCGCGCGACGGCGACCGGCGGGCACTGGACGTGCTGGTAGCCGACCTGACCCCGCTGGTGTGGCACGTCGCCCGCGGGCACGGGCTGGACCGCAACACCGCGGAGGACGTGGTGCAGACGGTCTGGCTCGCGCTGCTGCGCCACCTCGACCGGTTGATCGAACCCCGGGCGCTGGCCGGGTGGCTCGTCGTCGCGACGCGCCGCGAGGCACAACGGACCTGGACACCGGCTCGTCGCGAAGCGTCGCTGAGCGACGAGCTGTCGGAACAACTCGAAAGCCAGTACGGCCTGCCCGAGGACGCCGCCCTGGTGGACGACCGGGACCACCGGTTGTGGCGGGCGTTCGGACGGCTGTCGCAGAAGTGCCAGGAACTCCTGCGGCTCACCGTGCTGGCCGGGCGCGCGGAGTACCGCGCGGTAGCAGAAGCACTGTCCATGCCGCGCGGCAGCATCGGCCCCACGAGGGGCCGGTGCCTGACCATGTTGCGCACACATCTCGACGCGGAAGGAGGATCGCGGTGAACGACATCGACCCGCGCGATGACCGCAGAGGCCAAGAGGACACCGCTGTCCTCACTGAACTGAACCGCCTGGTGTACGAGTTGGACGCGCCCCCACCGGGGCTCGTCGAACGAATCCAGTTCGCGGTGGCATTGGAGAACCTGGACGTCGAAGTGGCCCGCTGGGAGCGTGCCGGTTCGTTCGCCGGGGTGCGTGGTGGGAGCCCCGGGACGATCACGTTCACGGTGGACAACCTGACGTTGATGGTGAACTTCACGTCGACCGGGGCGAGGCACCGGATCGACGGCTGGCTGGTGCCGGCCGGGGAGCACACCGTCGAGGTGCGGGTGGCGGAACACGCGTCCAGCACCACGAAGGCTGACGACGGTGGCCGTTTCGTCCTGTCCGACGTACCCGCCGGGACCACGCAGATCGTGGTGCACCTGGTGAACGCGCGGGGTGAGCGGGGCCGGACGGTCGTGACACCGACGATCATGTTGTAGCGGTTCGTCGTACGCGGCCTCCAGAGGCGCCGCCGCCCAGTCGCGGTGCGAGCAGCCGCCCCGGTCCCGGTCCCTGCCAGGGTCCCAGCCGCCGTCCCAAGTCACGGCCCCAGCCGCCGTCACAGCCGCCGTCCCAGCCACGGTCCCGACCCGACCGACCGGCTCGACCGACTCGACCAACGGGACCGGCCCGACGCGACCGACCCAACGCACCGGCCGAACCCGACCGCAGTTCACCCACCCGTGGCCCCCGGCGCATGTCCACGACGACCGGGCTCCACAGCACTTCCGCTTGTCGTCGGCCTCCGTCGACCCAGCTCGATCTCTCACCCGACCTCTTGGGTATCGCCACCCTCCGGGGTATCGCCGACCTCTCGCCTATCGCCGACCTCAGAACCCGCGAACCGTCGAACCCCGCGAACTGTCGGACTCGCGAACCGTCGGACTCGCGAACCGTCAGAACCCGCCGATCAACGCCCCCGCATGACTCACCTGCACCGTGTGCGTGGCGAACCCGGACTCGGTGGCCACGTGCAGCAGGAACCCGGTCGGCTCGGCCAGGTACCCGATCTCCCGGTCGGCGCGCAGCGTCAACGACGTCTGGCGGTAGGTGCTCGGTGCGACGGACACCAAGGTGCCGGCGAACGGCACGCTGATCGCGCGGTGCACGTGACCGGCCAGCACCCGCGCCACGTTGCCATGACGGGCGAGCACAGCCCCGAGAGCCGGCCCGTTCTCCAGCCGCATCCCGTCGAGGAACGGCACACCCACCGCGACCGGCGGGTGGTGCAGGCACACGAAGGCGGGCACGTCGGGGCGTTGACCGAGGACGTCGTCCAGCCACGACAGCTGATCGTCACCGAGGTGCCCGGCAGGCCCGTCGGTCCGCCACGAGTCGAGGGCGACGACCGTGAAGCCCGGATGGGCGACCGCGTAATGCGCCGACGACCCGCCGCCGAGGAACGACGTGCCGCCGAACACCTCCAGCATCGCGGCGGGGTTGTCGTGGTTGCCGGTGGTCAGGTGGAGCGGCAGCGGGAAGGCTCCGATGACTTCGCGGAGCTGGGCGTACGAGTCGACGTCCCCGTACTCCGTCAGGTCCCCGGTGATCACCACGCAGTCGGGCCGCGGGTCCAGTGCCAGCACCCGGCCGAGCGCGAGGCGCAGGGAGGCGGCGGGTTCGGCGGCCAGGGCGTCGGTGCGCAGGTGCGGGTCGCTCAGGTGCGCGATGAGCACGTGGTCGGCTCCAGTCCTCGTAGGCGAGCGGGGCGGGGCGATGACGGCTGGGCTGCGGCGGCTGGGCTGCGGCGGTCGGGCTGCGGCGAGCGGCGGAGGTAGCCGGGTGGCGGGGGTGGCGGGTGGC
>NZ_JNXC01000038.1 GCF_000716595.1 Saccharothrix sp. NRRL B-16314 | reverse complement strand
CGCCCGACCCGCCCGACCCGCCCGACCGCAGCCCGACCTGCCCGCCGCCCGACCCGGCCGCAGCCTGGCCCGGTGTCCGCCTGACCTGGCGTCCCAGCCCATGGAGCCCCGCCGCCGCCTCCTTCTTTCCCGGCAACGCAGCTCGCTCCCCCAAAGTTGCCCATTCATCGCCGGTTAGCTCGGAAGGGTGATCTTCAGTCGGTGATCGCTGGTCACCACCAGGGCTTGCGGTGCGGCGGTAGCCTTGCTCGGTGCCGCTCTTGGGACCAGCCGACGAGTTGCCGCATCCGCCGCGCCGGGTGCTCGTGGCCGGCACGTCCGGCTCGGGGAAGTCCACCTTGGCGAACCTCGTCGCCCGCACCCTCGGCTTGTCCTACGTCGAAATGGACTCCCTGTTCCACGGTCCACAGTGGACGCCCCGGCCGGAGTTCGAGTCCGATGTGCGCCGATTCGTCAAGCTCGACACCTGGGCGACGGAGTGGCAGTACAGCCTGGCCCGGCCGGTCCTGCTGGAGCACGCGGACACGTTGGTCTGGTTGGACCACCCCCGCCACGTCGTGATGCGCCGGGTGGCGGTGCGCACGGCTCTCCGCCGTGTCCGCCGCCAGGAACTGTGGAACGGCAACGTCGAACCGCCCCTGCACACGGTGTTCACCGACCGGGAGCACCTGCTGCGCTGGGCGTGGAAATCACACGGCCGCACCCGCGAACGAGTCCGCGTCGTGCTCGAAGGGGCGCACGCCGAACGGGTCGCGGTGGTGCGGCTGCGAGGGCAGCGCGAGGTCGACCAATGGCGGTCAGGCCCTCTGCGCCGGGCCGCCGAACGGGGCGAGGAGTCGGTGCGATGAACGAGCGGACGGCGTTGGTGCTGGGCGGCACGGGGATGTTGAAGGGGTGCGCGGACGACCTGCTCGCCCAGGGCTGGCAGGTGGTGCTCCCCAGCCGCCGACCGGAGGGGAAGTTGGGTCGCGCGGCCAATGCGGCGTTGCGCGGGCGCAGCCACCTGCCGCACGTGAGCCAGGTCCGGGAGGTCGGTGCCGCGCAACGGGTCACGGTGACGGCGGACTGGTCCCGGCCGCAGGAGCTGACCGACCGCGTCCGCGAGGTGATGGACCGACCGGCGGACCTGCTGGTGGCGTGGGTGCACGCGAGCTACCGGGACGACGTGCTCCAGGCCGTCGCACCGCTCCTGGCCCCGCGCGCCCCGGTGGTCGAGGTCCACGACAGCGGCGCGATCAACCCGGTGCGCGGCGTGCCCGACCCGGCCCTGGACGGCCACCCGACCCAGCAGGTGGTGCTCGGCTTCGTCCGGCACGGCGGCAGCACCCGCTGGCTCAGCCACGAGGAGGCGTCGGTGGGCGTCCTGGAGGCCGTGCACCGGGCGCTGGCCGGCAGACCGCCGTCGGTGCACCAGGTCGGCGAGGTCGACACCTGGGTCATGCGGCACTAGACCACCGATCACCGAAGCTCCGGCACGGAGAAGGGCATGGCAGGCAACGACTACGGCGACGCGTCGATCACGATCCGCGAAGTCGACGAAGCGTTCCGCCGCAACCCGTCCCTGTTCTTCGGCGTCGGCCGGGACGACCCGAAGGCGGCGACCGCGGTCCTGCGCGGCGTCCTGGGTCACGGACTCCACCCGGCCACGGCCGTCGCGCCAACGCACACCCCGCAGGTCGACGCCCGAGTCCGCGGCGACCTCACCTTCGACGTCACGGACGACCAGTCCGACGCGGTGGACGAGCGGGGTGCGCTCCACCTCGGCTTCTACGGGGCGCTGCTCGGCCCCAACCGCTGGGCCGCTGCCGCCGCGGCTGCCCTCAGCACGCGCACCGAGGTCGAGGTGTGGCGGGACGGTCGAGGCTTCCGGCAGGTGCTCGCGGGGCTCCGCCCGACCGGGGAACCGGAGCCGTTCGACCCGCCGCCGGGGACCGGGACGCGGATGGCGTTCGACCTGGACCGCGACCACTTCGCCGTCGGGATCACGACCGAGCTCGGCTCCCTGGACCTGCACGGCCCGGACTGCCGGCCCGACCCCGCCGCACTCGGACTCGTCGTGCTCCGCGATCTCCGGCGCGACCGCGATCACGACCCGGACAGCGATCACGACACGGGCAGCGATCAAGACCCGGACAGCGGTCAAGAGCCGGACAGCCACCGTTGCCGGGAGCACCGCTTCAGGTAAGGGCGGTCAGCTCGGCCGCAAACCACGAACCAGCGACAACACCGACTCCCGGACCTCCACGAGGCTCCGCTCGGGCTGGAACACCTGCCAGTCCAGCGCGATCACCAGCAGCGTGCCGAACAACGCCGCCGACGCCGTGCCCACCTGCACACCCTCGGGCAACCGACCGGTGTCGGCCAACCGCTGCATCTGACCGCGCACGATCGACACGATGTCGTCCCGCAGCAAGCTCAACGTGTCGTGCCACTGACCTGGCGTCCGCCACAGCTCGGACACCAGCAACTGCCCGAACGCCGGGTACTCGGCGAAGAACCCGAGCATCCCGTCCACCAGCGACGCCATCGCCGCCGCCGTCTCCGACTCCTCCTCGGCCACCCGGAGCCGAGCCGCCAGCAGGTCGACGCCGTGCCGCAGCAACGCGTCCACCAGCGCGTCCTTGCTGGCGAAGTTGTAGTAGACGGTCCCCTTCGCCACCCCCGCCTCGGCGGCGATCTCCTCCACGGTCACGCCCGCCGCACCCCGCTCGCCGACCAGCCGCAGCGCGGCGTCGAACAGCTTCTGCTTGGTCACGGCGGTACGGCCCGGTCGCGTGCCGGTCACAGCCGCCACCCCCTCGGTCAGAGTCACAGCACCAGCTCGGGCCTGAGCCGAGCCGGCGTCCACACCCGCTGCCGGTACGCGGCGAGCGTCGCCAAGGCTAGGCCCGCCACCAGGTAGCCGACCAGGACCAGCGCGTCCCGTCCCACACCGCCCAGCGGCCCGCCGTACATGAGGTGCCGCAGCCCGTCCACCGCATACCCCATCGGCAGCCCGTGATGCAGCGGGTGCAGCGCCACGGGGATGGTCTGCCACGGGAACGTGCCGCCGGCGCTCACCAGCTGGAGGATCAGCAGCACCAGGCCGAGGAACTTCCCCACCGCCCCGAGCAGCGCGTTCAACCCGTGCAGCACCGCCACGAACGTCGCCGACACCAGCAGCAGGAACGCCTGCATGCCCACCGGGTGCGCCGGCCGGATGTCCACCACCACCGTGACCACGGCGAACATCACCACGACCTGCGCCGCGCCCAGCAGCACCCCCGGCAGCCAACCGCCCAGAGCCACCCGGAACGGTGACCGCCCACCCGCGAGCCCACGCCGCGACAACGGCCTGAGCAGCAGGAACAGCACGAACGCGCCGATCCACGTCGCCAACCCCAGGAAGAACGGCGCCAGCCCCGCGCCGTAGCTGCCCGCCGACGTCTGGCTCACCCCGCGCACGCTCACCGGGTCGCCGATGGTCCGCGCGGTCGCCTCACGGGTCGGATCGTCGGGGTCCGGGATCTCCGCGACCCCCGCCGCCAACCCGTCGCGCAGCTGGTTCGCCCCCTCCACCAGCTGTCCCGAACCGTCGCGCAGCCGCCCGGCGCCGTCACGCACCCGCACCGCACCTGACGCGACCTGCGCAGCCCCGTCGTCCAGCTTGACCACCGCATCGATCAACGCGGGCGTGCTCGCGGCGAGCTGCGCCGCACCGTCGGACACCCGACGAGCACCGTCCGCCAACGTCCGCAGCTGCCCGGCCGCGCCCTGGACCTGGGCGTTGGCGTCGTTTACCGGCTTCCGGGCCTCGCCCAGAGCCGCCACCACGCGCTGCACTTCCTCCTCGGAGAACCCGAGCGCGCGCAGCCGTGCCGCCACGTCCCCGTCCACCGCGCCGAGCCGGTCGACGAGACCCTGCGCCTTGACCGCGTAGTCCTCGGCCGTCGCCGCGACCTGCTCGTTCCCGTCGGCGACCTGCCGTGCGCCCGTCGCCAGCTGCTCGGCCCGCCCCGGCAGTTCCGCCGTCGAGTCGCGCAACCGCGTGAGCCCGGACGCCACCTGCGCCGCGCCGTCGGCCAACGGCACCGCACCGTCCGCGAGCTGCTGGGCACCGGCGTACGCGTCCTGCTGACCGCCGGCCAGCTTCGTCGCGCCGTCCGCCGCCTCGGCGGTCTTCTGCCGGATCGTGGAGAAGCCCAGCAGCAGCCGGTCCGCCGCCTCCGCGCCGACCTCCGCCGACACCGACCGGCGCACCTCGGCGACGACCTGGTTGGCGATCGTGGACCCCAGGTAGTTGTTCGCGTCGTTGGTGGTCAGCACGAGGACGCCCTGCCGGGGCGTGAAGTCGCCGGACGACTGCAGGGCCCGGGTGAAGTCCTCGGGCAAGGTCAACCCGAACGTGTAGGTCCCGTTGCGCACCCCTTCCTCGGCCTCCGCCGCGCCCACCCGCTGCCAGTCGAACCGGCCGCCGCGCACCAGCTCCTCGGCCACGTCGTGCCCGGCGTCCACGCGGGTGCCGTCGCTCGCGGTCGCGCCCTCGTCCTCCACGACCAGCGCGGCGGGCACCTGGTCGAGGTGCGCGTACGGGTCCTTGTTCGCGTACAGGTACAGGGCCGCGTACAGCAGCGGCACCAGCGTCAACGCCAGCACGGCGAGCTTGGGCAGCCGGCCGGCGGTGACCCGGCGCAGCTCGTTGAACGCCATCCGAACGGCGGTCACTCGGACTCCTCGGGAACGTTGTCGACGCCGATCCGCGCGACGGGCACGCCCAGGACGCCGGCAGAGGTGGTGGTGCAGAGCGCGACCACGGACCGGTCGGGCGTCACGTGCCCGCGCGCCAGCTCCCACCAGCCCTTCGGATCGCCGTGGTAGCGGTCGGGGCTGTCCAGCACGAGCGCTTCGACGCCGGGACGTCCTGCGGCGAGTTCCAGCGTCAGCGCGCACCGGGTGGCGGCCGGCACCTGCTCGAACCGGTGGTCCAGGTACTCGTCGGCGCCCCGCTCGACCAGCCAGGCCGCCACCGCCCTGCGCCCGCTGCGGACGCCGTTCATGGCCAGTTCCTCGCCGACCACGCCCGCCAGCGTGAGCGACCCCTCGGGCTCGGTCACGTCGGGGGAGTCGACCAGCACGACGCGCTCGCGCAGGTCGGCCGGGGAGGGCGAGACCTCGCCGGTGCTCGGCCGCATCCGCCCGGCCAGCACCAGCCCGAGCGCCGTGTGCCCGGCGCCGGGATCGCCCGCCACCAGCACCAGCTCGCCCGGCTCGACCAGCAGGGACGTCGGCTCCAGCAACGGGCCGCGCGGCCCGGTGACGCCGACGCGCCGAGCGTGGATCTGCACCGCGGACCTCCTTTTGAACTGACCGGTCAGTTCAAATAGTCGTCCGGCCCGTGCCGACCCGCAAGCGGGTGTGACCTATCGCAACGCCCCCGCCGGGCGCACCTCCCACATCGTCCACAGCGGCCGGTACCCCTGGCGCGGCCAGAACACCGAGGACAGCGGGTTCGGCGGGTTGTAGTACAGGTAGGTGCCGACCGTGCCCAGCCGGTGCAGCTCGCGGTGCGCGTGCGCCATGACCTGGCGGCCCAGACCGGCGCCCCGCGCGCCCGGCAGCACGGACACGCAGTTGACGTAACCCCACCGCCCGTGCGGCAGCCTGGTCGCGGTCCAGTTGCCCGGCTCGGACGTCACCACCGCGCACTCGGCCAACGCCACCGCGATGCCGTCCCGCTCGGCCAGCCACGCCGGACCGCCCGCGGCCAGCCGCTCGGCCAGCGTCCGCCGCTTCAGCTCCACCGCGTCCGGCCGGTGCACCGTCGAACCCACCATCGACGAGTAGCGCAGCTCGGCCAGCGCGAGCGTCAGCACCGTCTCCAGGTCCGCGGGCGTGGCGCGGCGGATCGTCGCGGTGCCCGTCGCCGGCGGGGGAGGACCCTGGCGCACGGCGATCACGGTCAGCGGCACCAACCCGTGGTCCAGCAGCGCCCTGGACGCCTCCGCGTCCCGGCTCGGCCAGGTCAGCACGCACGCCGAGTCGCGTTCGGCCGGCGACAGCAGGTCCAGCCGCTTGCGCCACGCGCGCAGCAGCGCGTCCATGCCCGCCGCGCCCGTCGCGCCCAGCAGCGGCGTCAGCTCCCACACCTCGGTGGCCGACCACAGCCGGGCGGCCGACCGCCGCTCGTGCACCTGCCGGTGCAGCACGCCCGCGACCCTGGTGCCGTCCGGCAGCGCGGCGGTGATGACGTCGCCCTCCGGCGGCGCGACCACCGGCGGCAACAGCGGGTCGACGCTCGTGAAGCGCGCGCTCTGCGCGTCCATCAGCCCTTGACCGACGGTCATGCCAGGCAGGTTACGGCTTGCGCGTGCGGAAGATCGCGGTGCCCGGGAACAGCCGGCCGCGCAGCGGGCTCCACTGGCCCCACGTGCGGGTGTGCCCCGCCGGCCACTCCGGCTCGACCACGTCCACCAGCTCCAGGCCCGCGCCGACGAGCGCCCGCACGTAGTCCCCGGTGGTCCGGTGGTGCTCCACGTACGTGGCCCGGCCGCTGTCGTCGACCTCGACGTACGGGGTGCGGTCGAAGTACGACTGGGTGACGGTCAGCCCGCCCGGCCCGGGGTCGTCCGGGAAAATCCACCGGATCGGGTGAGTCACCGAGAAAACCCACGGCGCGCCCGGCCGCAGCACCCGCGCGACCTCGCCGAACACCTCGCCGACGTCCGCCACGAACGGCACCGCGCCGAACGCCGAGCACGCCGCGTCGAAGCTCCCGGACGCGAACGGCAGCTGGTCCGCGCTCGCCTGCACCAGCGGCACGGCCACGCCGGTCGCCTCGTTCGCCGCCACGGCGTGCCGCAGCATCCCGGCCGAGATGTCGAACGCCACCGCGCGCGCACCGCGGGCCGTCAGCCACCTGGCGCACGGCGCGGAACCGCAGCCGACCTCCAGGATTCGGCGTCCGCGCAGGTCACCGAGGTAGCCGGCGTCCTCCTCGCGGACACCTTCCGGGCACCAGACGAAGTCCGCCGAGCCAAGGAAGTCGCCGTGCTCGGCGTGGTAGTCGTCCGCGTCGGCGTCCCACCAGATCCGGTTGGCCGTGCGCGACTCGGCCGCGTCGACGCCCCGCTTGGCGATGCCGGTCGTGCCGAGCGCCAGTTCCGCGCTCGCGTGCTGGTCGGACACACTGCTCCATTCAAGGGGGTGCGTTTGCCGGGTGGACGGCCGGCCGCGTACGATATCGCCCGCGTAGTGGGTTCGCGCTGTCCTTGATCGGTGATCACCTGGTGAGTCGGTCTTCGCGGGTGGGGCGCGCCCTCCGCGTAGCGTTGAACCCGCAGGCCTAACCCCAATCCGTACCGGAGCCACCTACCTAATGTCCACCGACACCACCACTGTCCCGGTTGCCGCTGCGCCGAAGCAGGTCGCCATCAACGATATCGGGACGGAGGAGGACTTCCTCGCTGCTATCGACAAGACGATCAAGTACTTCAACGACGGCGATATCGTCGAGGGCACCATCGTCAAGGTCGACCGGGACGAGGTCCTGCTCGACATCGGCTACAAGACCGAGGGCGTCATCCCCTCGCGCGAGTTGTCGATCAAGCACGACGTCGACCCCAACGAGGTCGTCAAGGTTGGTGACGAGGTCGAGGCTCTTGTTCTCCAGAAGGAGGACAAGGAAGGTCGGCTGATCCTCTCCAAGAAGCGCGCGCAGTACGAGCGCGCCTGGGGCACCATCGAGGCGCTCAAGGAGAAGGACGAGCCCGTCAAGGGCACGGTCATCGAGGTCGTCAAGGGCGGCCTGATCCTGGACATCGGCCTGCGCGGCTTCCTCCCCGCCTCCCTGGTCGAGATGCGCCGCGTGCGCGACCTCCAGCCGTACGTCGGCCGGGAGCTCGAAGCCAAGATCATCGAGCTGGACAAGAACCGCAACAACGTGGTCCTGTCCCGCCGTGCGTGGCTCGAGCAGACCCAGTCCGAGGTCCGCAGCGAGTTCCTCAACCAGCTGCAGAAGGGCCAGGTCCGCAAGGGCGTCGTGTCCTCCATCGTCAACTTCGGTGCCTTCGTGGACCTGGGTGGCGTGGACGGCCTGGTGCACGTCTCGGAGCTGTCCTGGAAGCACATCGACCACCCGTCCGAGGTCGTCGAGGTCGGCCAGGAGGTCACGGTCGAGGTCCTGGACGTCGACATGGAGCGCGAGCGCGTGTCGCTGTCGCTCAAGGCGACGCAGGAAGACCCGTGGCGCCAGTTCGCCCGCACCCACGCGATCGGCCAGATCGTGCCGGGCAAGGTCACCAAGCTCGTCCCGTTCGGCGCGTTCGTCCGGGTGGACGAGGGCATCGAGGGCCTGGTCCACATCTCCGAGCTGGCCGAGCGCCACGTCGAGATCCCGGAGCAGGTCGTGCAGGTCGGCGACGACGTCATGGTCAAGGTCATCGACATCGACCTCGACCGTCGCCGGATCTCGCTGTCGCTCAAGCAGGCCAACGAGGGCTTCACGGTCGACTCCGAGTTCGACCCGACCCAGTACGGCATGGCCGCCGAGTACGACGACCAGGGGAACTACATCTACCCCGAGGGCTTCGACCCGGAGACCCAGGAGTGGCAGGAAGGCTTCGACAAGCAGCGCGAGGAGTGGGAGCGTCAGTACGCCGAGGCCCACACGCGCTACGAGGCCCACATGAAGCAGGTGGCCAAGGCCGCCGCGGCCGAGGAAGAGGCCGCCGGGGAGACGAACTACTCCTCCGGTGGCGAGGCTCCGGCCGCCGCGACCTCGTCCAGCACGGGCGCCCCGGCTCAGGCCGGCGGCACCCTGGCGAGCGACGAGCAGCTGGCCGCGCTCCGCGAGAAGCTGTCGGGCGGCGCCTGAGCAGCACCGGCCGACGGCACCTCGTCGGCTGACTGATCGACACGATCGCCCCCTGCCCACTACGGGCGGGGGGCGATCGTCGTTTCGGCTTCTCGCGGTGCGAAGTCGTTGTGGTGCGCTAAGTTGAGAGTCCTATGGGCGTGCGGACGGCGGTGTTGGCAGCTGTGGTGGTGCTCGTGTGCGCGGCGTGCTCCACCGAGAAGAGGCCGCCCGCAGCCGCTCCGCAGATCCCGACGATCCTGCCGCCGACGACGTTCACCAGAGCGCCGCAGATGACGGACAGACCGCTGCCCGACGACTGCGAGCTGATCGTGCCCGTCACGAGCCTGCACAAGTTCCTCGGCCGTGAGCTGCCCGGCGAGCTGAGAACGATCATCGGCATCCCGGAGCCCTCGCTCGCCCGGACCGGGAAGGTCGACTGCTACTACGGCCTCGGTGAGCGCCAACCGCTCGGCGCCGCGCCCGTCGTCGTCGGCCTGGCCACCTACGCGGACCCCGGGGCGGCCGGCACCAGGGTCGAGGAGAGCGTCGCCGCCGAGCGCGAGGACGGTGCTTCCGTCACCCAGGTGGACGTGGGCAAGGTGAAGGCGTCCCTGGTCAGGACGAAGGACGAGCGGCTGCTCATCGGGTCACTGGGCAAGACCACGTTCGTGAGCCGCGCGAAGGCCGACGTGGTGCCGGACGACCAGGTCGGGGTCTTCCTCGCCGCCCTGGCCCAGCAGTCCATGACGCCGATCGAGGACGCCTGAGGCCGACGGCCGGGTGGAGCCGGAGCATGGCAGGCTGGTCGTCATGTTGCGCGTGGGGCTCTCCGGGGGAATCGGGTCGGGCAAGTCGACGGTGGCGGGCAGGCTCGCCGAGCACGGGGCGGTGGTCATCGACTCCGACCGGCTGGCCCGGGAGGTGGTCGAACCCGGCACCGACGGCCTCCGCGAGATCGTCGAGGCGTTCGGCCCGGACGTCCTGGACGCCGACGGCGCGCTGAACCGGCCGGCCCTCGCGGCCAAGGTTTTCGGTGACGACAAGTCCCTGACCACGCTGAACGGCATCACCCACCCCAGGATCGCGGCCCGCACGGCCGAGCTGCTCGCCGCCGCGCCCGAGGACGCGATCGTGGTGCACGACGTGCCGCTGCTGGTCGAGAACACCATGGCGCCGCTCTACCACCTGGTCCTGATCGTGCACGCGGACCTCGACCAGCGCCTCACCAGGCTGCGTGACCGCGGCATGGCGGAGGAGGACGCGCGCCGCCGCATCGCCGCGCAGGCCGACGACGAGCGCCGCCGCGCGGTGGCGGACGTGTGGCTGGACAACTCCGGGCCGCGCGAAGTGGTGCAGGCGCAGGTGGACGAGCTGTGGGCGGACCGGCTGGTGCGATACGAGTCGAACATCAGGCTGAAGCGGTACGCGCCCGGTGCGCCGGTCGTGGTGCCGTACGACGAGACGTGGCCGGTGCAGGCGGAACGGGTCGCGGCCCGGATCAGCGTGGCGGCGGGCGGCCGGCGGGTCGAGCACATCGGGTCCACGTCCGTGCCGGGGCTCGCGGCCAAGGACGTGCTGGACTTCCAGGTGGGCGTGACGTCGATGGAGGAAGCCGCCGGGTTGGAGGAGGCGCTGACGTCGGCCGGGTTCCCGAGCCTGGGCATCCGCGAGGATGCGGTGCGGTACGAGGGCGACGCGCCGGAGGACTGGCACAAGCGGCTGCACGCGGGGGCGGACCCGGGTCGGCGGGCCAACCTGCACGTCCGGGTGGAGGGCGGGCCGGCCTGGAACTGGGCGGTGCGGTTCCGCGACTGGCTGCGCGCCGACGAGCGGGCGCGGGACGAGTACGCGGCGGTGAAGCTGGAGCTGGCCGAGAAGCACAAGGGTGACGCGGAAGGCTTCGCGTACGGCGAGGCCAAGGAGCCCTGGATGGCCGCCGCGACGGCGCGGGTCGACGCCTTCTACGGGGGAGTGCGGGCGTGACCGCTGCTCAGAGCGACGGCCACATGTCGTAGATGCCGCGGTGCGTCAGCCACGTGCGGAGGTCGTGCCGGTGCAGGCTGACCTCCTCCAGGGTGCGGTGCACGGTGCGCAGGGCCTGGTCGGCGTCGCCGGGGCCGAGGACGCGCCCGGCGACGGCGGCGGCGAACTCCTCGCAGCGCACGATCCGCGCGGTCGTGCCGCCCGGCACGGCCAAGCCCAGGAGCAGGTCCGTCGTGCGCCACGAGCGGCCGTCGCGCTGGACGCGAACGGCGCTCAGCACGCTCGGGCCGCTGCGCGCGTGCCGTGAACGGGGCCGGTGGTGGGTCAGCCGGAGGCCCAGGTCGGGCATCAACCAGGTGACCTCGGAATCGGAGAAGGGATCCTCCGGGGTGGGGCATTCGAGCCGCAGACCCCAGGGCTCCACCCGACAGGTGGACAGGTACCGCGACATCCCACTGGAGTAGCTGCGAACAGCGCTGACGGTGTCGACAACGTCGACCAGCTGAGGTGTGATGACCGCTCCCACGCGACCCGAGGGTAGCCGGAGATGTGCTCCAGGTAACTATGCGGGTTGATTCGTTACATCACGGTCTGTGTGGTAAGCGGTCTCTATCAGGTGACGGACACGATCGGCGGTTGACCAGCAAGTGTGACCGTCTGTATTAGCGGCGACACCAGGTGGTGACCGTGCCCTGGGAGGCCAGCCAGCGCACCGCGTCGTACCCGTGCGCCGAGATCCCCGCCACCGCGCGGTACGTCGTCTCCAGCGCCCACTGCGCCCGGTCCGCCTGGACGAGGCCCTGGTCGAGGGCGGTCAGCAGCTCGTCGGTGTCCAGCACGGTCACGCTCCGGCCGGTGCGCACGACCAGGTCCAGGTACAGGTCGACGGTCTTCCACACCGAACCGCTGGAGCTGATCTCGACCACGTCCACGTACAGGTCGTAGTCGCGCTCGTGCCCGGGGTGCCAGGACTGCCGGGTCAGGCGCAGGCCGTGCGCGGGCAGCAGCCACGACTCGAAGTGGGTCAGGTGCGGGTGTCCAGGCACCGGGCGGGACATGTACAGGCCGTCCGGTGTCAGCCGGTACTCCTCGACCCCGCGGAGGTGGCCCTTGGGATCGGTGTTGCTCTTCGCGTCGAGGTCGAAGTACTCGATCTTCGGCGGGTGGATGTGCATGCGGGTCCCGGCGGTGCTCGACGTCACAACGGCGACTTTAGGCAGCGACACCTCTGGATTACCCCTTCCTGTCACCCGAAAGAAGGATGATCGCTTACTCTTCCCGCCATGTTCGGCATCATCCGCCCCTGTCGCAACCGCCTCGGCCCTGAGCTGCGGGAGTCCTGGATGGCCCACCTGTGCGGGCTGTGCCTGGCGTTGCGGGACGACCACGGCCACATGGCACGCCTGGTCACCAACTACGACGGCCTGGTCATCTCGGCCCTGGTCGAGGCACAGGTGGGTGCGCAGTCCGGGCGGACGCGGCGGGCCGCGGGGCCGTGCGCGCTCCGCGGGATGCAGTCGGCGGACGTGGCCGTGGGCACGGGTGCGCGCTTGGCCGCGACGGTGTCGCTGGTGCTGGCGTCGGCGAAGGTCGGCGACCACGTGTCCGACGGCGACGGCGTGTTCGCGAGCGCGCCGATGCGCGGGGTCGGCCGGCAGGTGGCGCGTCGGTGGGCGGCGCAGGCCTCGGCCACCGGGCTTGACCTGGGCTTCGACACGGCGGTGCTGGTGGACGCGGTGCGGCGGCAGTCGTCCGTCGAGGCTGCGGCCGGCTTGGGGTCGTCGGTGCTGCTGGTGACCGAGCCGACGGAGACGGCTTCGGGTGAGGCCGTGGCGCAGACCGCCGTGCTGGCCGGACGTCCGGGGAACGCGGAGCCGTTGCGCGAGGTCGGGCGGCTGTTCGGGCGGATGGCGCACCTGCTGGACGCGGTGGAGGACCTGGAGGAGGACCGGGCGTCCGGGTCGTGGAACCCGTTGTCGGCGACCGGGACGACGGTGGACGAGGCGCGGCGGTTGTGCGATGACGCGGCGTTGGGGATCAAGCTCGCCCTGAAGGAAGTGGAGTTCGCGGACGACCGGCTGGTGCACGTGCTGCTGGTGCACGAGGTGCAGGAGTCGATCCGGCGGGCTTTCGGCGAGGGGCACGGGCACGGGGCGCACGAAGGGCCGCGCCTCCACACCCCACCCCCGCCGCCGGGGTGGCAGCCCGCGCCGGGGATGTACCCGCCGCCGGCGCCGTACGGGCAGCAGCCCGGCCCGCACCGGGGGAGCACGCCGCCTCCCGGGCACGTGCCGCCGCCCTCGGCTCCCGGTCACGGCGGGCCGCCGCAGCCGCCGACCGGTGGCAAGGGCCGGAAGAAGCGCGGCGGCGAGCCGTTGCGGCCGGGCAGCGGGCTGTGGTTCTGGCCCAAGCTGAAGGAGCCGCCCGTGAGGCGCGGGGCGATCCTGGGCTGCCTCGCGGTGCTCTACCAGTGCGGCACGTGCCAGCAGTGCTGTCGCGACCCCTTCCCCGGCCCGTTCAGCGGCAAGCCGAACGGCACGTGCGGCGACTGCTCGTGCCCCGACTGCTCGGGCTGCTCGGGCTGCGACTGCTCCTGCTGACGGCGTGCCCTGACGTGGTGTGACCTGGTGCGATGGAACTTTGTCGTACCCCCGGCGTACCGTCGTGTCCGTGGCTTTCCCTACCGAGATCCCGGTCAAGGCGCACTCGTCGCACCGTCCCGTCGGTGACATCCCGCGCACCGACGGGAAGTTCCGCGTGGTCAGCGACTACCAGCCGGCGGGCGACCAGCCCGCGGCGATCGCGGAGCTCGAACGGCGCGTCCGCGCCGGTGAGAAGGACGTGGTGCTGCTCGGCGCCACCGGCACCGGCAAGTCCGCGACGACGGCCTGGCTCGTGGAGAAGGTGCAGCGGCCGACGCTGGTGATGGCGCCGAACAAGACGCTGGCCGCGCAGCTGGCGAACGAGCTGAAGGGGTACTTCCCGGACAACGCGGTGGAGTACTTCGTCAGCTACTACGACTACTACCAGCCCGAGGCGTACATCCCGCAGACGGACACGTACATCGAGAAGGACTCCTCGATCAACGAAGACGTCGAACGGCTGCGCCACTCGGCCACGATGAGCCTGCTGACCAGGCGTGACGTGATCGTGGTCGCGTCCGTGTCCTGCATCTACGGCCTCGGCACGCCCCAGTCGTACCTCGACCGGTCGATCAAGCTGGAGGTCGGCGGCGAGGTCGAGCGCGACCTGCTGCTGCGCGCCCTGGTCGACATCCAGTACACCCGCAACGACATCGCGTTCAACCGCGGCACGTTCCGGGTCCGCGGCGACACGGTCGAGATCATCCCGGCGTACGAGGAGCTGGCGCTGCGCGTCGAGTTCTTCGGCGACGAGATCGACAAGCTGTACTACCTGCACCCCTTGACCGGTGACGTGGTCAAGGAGGTGGACGAGCTGCGCATCTTCCCGGCCACCCACTACGTCGCGGGTCCGGAGCGGATGGAGAAGGCGATCCGCAACATCGAGACCGAGCTGGCCGAGCGGCTGGCCACGTTGGAGCGGCAGGGCAAGCTGCTGGAGGCGCAGCGCCTGCGCATGCGCACCGCGTACGACGTCGAGATGATGCGCCAGGTCGGCTTCTGCAACGGCATCGAGAACTACTCCCGGCACATCGACGACCGCGGCGCGGGCACCGCCCCGGCGACCCTGATCGACTACTTCCCGGACGACTTCCTGCTGGTGATCGACGAGTCGCACGTGACGGTGCCGCAGATCGGCGGCATGTACGAGGGCGACGCGTCCCGCAAGCGCAACCTGGTGGACCACGGCTTCCGGCTGCCGAGCGCCCTGGACAACCGCCCGTTGACGTGGGAGGAGTTCGCCGACCGGATCGGGCAGACGGTCTACCTGTCGGCCACCCCCGGCCCGTACGAGATGGGCCAGGCCGGCGGCGAGTTCGTGGAGCAGGTCATCCGGCCGACCGGTCTGGTCGACCCGGAGGTCGTGGTCAAGCCGACCGAGGGGCAGATCGACGACCTGGTCCACGAGATCCGGACGCGGGCGGAGAAGGACGAGCGGGTCCTGGTCACCACGCTGACCAAGAAGATGGCCGAAGACCTGACCGACTACCTGCTGGAGCTGGGCATCCGGGTCCGGTACCTGCACTCCGAGGTCGACACGCTGCGCCGGGTCGAGCTGCTGCGCCAGTTGCGGCTGGGTGACTACGACGTGCTGATCGGCATCAACCTGCTGCGCGAGGGGTTGGACCTGCCGGAGGTGTCGCTGGTCGCGATCCTGGACGCGGACAAGGAGGGCTTCCTGCGCTCGGGGACCAGCCTGATCCAGACGATCGGGCGCGCGGCGCGCAACGTGTCCGGTGAGGTCCACATGTACGCGGACCGGATCACGGACTCGATGCGGCACGCGATCGACGAGACGAACCGCCGGCGGGCCAAGCAGGTCGCGTACAACGAGGAACGCGGGCTCGACCCGCAGCCGTTGCGCAAGAAGATCACGGACATCCTGGAGCAGGTGTACGCGGAGGCCGAGGACGCCATCGCGCCCGGCGGGTCGGGTCGCAACGCGTCGCGGGGCAAGAAGCCGACCGGGGACCCGGGTGCCGGCGGTCGTGCCGGCTCGGGGGTGCTGGCCGGTCGCGACACCGGGACCATGGCGCGGTCCGAGCTGGCCGATCTGGTGCAGCAGCTGACCGACCAGATGATGAACGCGGCCCGGGAGCTCCAGTTCGAGCTGGCGGCCCGGTTGCGCGACGAGATCCAGGACCTGAAGAAGGAGCTGCGCGGGATGGACGCGGCCGGCGTCAAGTAAGGCGTCGCGCCTGGCGGCCGGTGGCGCGCCGGGCGGCTAGATGCCGCGCCGGGCGGCTAGATGCCGCCGGGTGGCTGCTGCGGTGCCCGGATGGCTGGTGGCGGGCCGGGTGTCGGGTGGCGTGCCGGGTGGTTGGCGGCTGGGTGCCGCGCCGGGCGGCTGCTGCGGTGCCGGATGGCCGGTGGCGGGCCGGGTGCCGGTGGTTGGCGGCTGGTGGCGCGCCGGGCGGCTGGTGGCGCACCAGGTGGTTGGCGGCTGGATGCCGCGCCAGGCGGCTGCTGCCGCGCCGGATGGCCGGTGGCGTGCGGGGGGTTGGTGGCTGCTGCCGTGCCGGGTGGCTGGTGTAGGGCCGGGTGGCTGCTGCGGTGCCGGGCGGCTGGTGGCGTGCGGGGGGTTGGTGGCTGCTGCCGTGCCAGGTGGCTGGTGTCGGGCTGGGTGGCTGCTGCGGTGCCGCGTGGCTGGTGGCGAACCAGGTGGCGGGTAGCGCGCCGGGTGGCCGGTGTCGGGCCGGGTGGCCGCTGAACCGCCACCCGGCGAGCGTTCCGGCTCCCGGCCGATTACCGCCTCCCGCCGACCACCGCCTCCCCGCCGCAGCCCGGGCGGCGGTTCAGCGGGTGGTCAGGGCGGTGCGGATCTTGGCCACCACGGCGTGTTCGGCCTGGCCCACTCGGCCGTCGGCCGAAGCGACCTCCTCGCAGATCGCGAGCACGGTCGAGGGGAAGGCGTCGGCGTCCCCCGGGGCCTTGGCGGCCAAGATCGCCACCGAGTGGCGCAGTGCTTCGAGCACGCCGTGCTCCACGTCGGTAGTCGTGCCGGCGGGGAGTTCGGGTCGGGCGGCGCCCAGGAGTCGGCGCAGCGGCGGCGAGAACGTCGCCATGGCCCGGATGCCCGCGTGGCTCTCCTCGTCCAGGGCACCCGGCTCTGCGGTGGACACCAGCACCATCGCGCCGAAGACGGCCGTGCGCAGGGTCCGGCTCTCCTCGTCCGTGTAGACAGTCACGTGACCACCTTAAGAGAAGCGGCGCACCGGGAAGTCCCGATGCGCCGCTCCACCCTCGTCACCAAGTCAGCTGGTGATGTCCTTGCGGGCGAACTTGCGGGCTGCCAGCAGGGTGAAGAACGAGCCGAAGGCGAGGGCGGAGAACGTGCCCTTCGCCATCTGCGACCAGTCGACGTCGGACGACAGCAGGTCCGCCCAGGCCAACGCGTAGTGCGTCGGCAGGTAGTCCCGCAGGCCTTCCAGCGCGGTGATCTGGTCGAGGATCTGCGACACGATCGACGCCAGGACCGCGCCGCCGACCGCACCCAGGGGCGCGTCCGTCGACACCGAGAGGTACAGCGCCAGGCCCGCCACCCAGAACAGGTGGATCGAGATGTAGACGACGGCCAGCGCCACACCGTAGACACCGGCGCCGAACGACGCGGCCTCACCGGTCGGTGAGACCGCTTCCCCCGCCCCGTACCAGACGACGCCGACGCCCAGGGCCACCGCGGGCAGGAGCGCCAGCGCGAACACGGACATCAGGCCGGACGCCAGCGCCTTGCGCCGCAGCAGGCGGTGCCGGGGGATCGGGGCGGCCAGCAGGTACTTCAACGAGGACCACGACGCCTCGGACGCGATCGTGTCGCCGAAGAACAACGCCACGATCATCGGCAGCAGGAAGCTCCCGCTGACGAACAGCGTCAGGATCACGAAGTTCACGCCGCTGGCCGTGGCCAGGTCGACGAACCCGCCCGCCCGGCGGTTCGGCGACGCCTGCCCGAGTTCGAACGCCACCACCAGGATGACCGGCAGCAGCACCAGGAAACCCAGTACCAGCTGCGTCCGCCTGCGGCGCAGTTGCCGCATCAGCTCCACCCGGACGGGCAGCGTCCGGCCGGCCCGGTAGCCGACCTTCGAGCCGTCCGGCGCCACCGACGAGTGCTCGGCCGCCGCCGCGTCCGTCAGGTCGGAGATCGCCGCCGGATCAGTGTGCACACCGTTCTCGCTCATTCGCCGCCCACCAACTCCAGGAACGCGTCTTCCAACCGCCAGCGGGGACCGGCCTGGTCCACGGCGACGCCTGCTGCCACCAGCGCCTGCAACGCCGACGCGCGTGGCGTGCCGTTGAGGCTGGCGTGGACCTGTTCGCCGTCCACGTGCACGTCGTGCACGCCGGACAGGCTTCGCAGGACGGTGGCCGCCTCGTCGGGCCGGTCGACCCGGAAGCTCGCCTCGCCGCCACCGGTCGCGATCTCGTCCACCGGACCGGCCGCCACCAGCTTGCCCTTGTGCATCACGACGACGTGCGAGCACGTCTGCTCGACCTCGGCGAGCAGGTGCGACGACACCAGCACCGTCCGCCCGGCCGCCGCGTAGCGGCGCAGCACCTCGCGCATCTGGTGGATCTGGGGCGGGTCGAGACCGTTGGTCGGCTCGTCCAGCACCAGCAGGTCCGGCAGGCCGAGCATGGCCTGGGCGATCGCCAGCCGCTGCCGCATGCCCTGGCTGTAGGTCCGCACCCGCCGCTGGACGGCGTTGCCGAGACCCGCGATCTCCAGGGCCTCTTCCATGTGCGCCTGCTCCGGCGGACGGCCGGTCGCCGCCCAGTAGAGCCTCAGGTTCTCGGCACCGGACAGGTGCGGCAGGAAGCCGGAGCCCTCGACGAACGACCCGATCCGGGACAGCACGGGTGCTCCCGGGCTCACCCGGTGGCCGAACACCCGGATTCCGCCGTCGCTGGGTCGGATCAGGCCCATCAGCATGCGCAGCGTGGTGGTCTTGCCCGCGCCGTTGGGGCCGAGCAAGCCCAGCACCTGGCCGTGCTCCACCCGGAAGGACAGGTCCTTCACGGCGGTCAGCCCGCCGGGGTAGGACTTGGTCAGGCCCTCGATCACCAGCGGCACCGCTTCGAGGTCCGGGTCGACGTCCGCGGTCAGCCTGCGGCGGAACCAGGCCACCACGCCGGTGATGACGCAGACGGCCAGGACGATCGCGATGCCCCACAGGGCCTCGGTCGGCACCTCGCTGGTCGCGTTCACGCCGGCCACCACCGGGACCGACAGGGCCGGGGAGGCCAGCGAGATCCGGTAGGCGGCGGGCTCCTCCGCGTTCGCGTACGCCATGTCGGTGGTCGACACGACCAGCTGCAGGCGGTGATCCGCCTCGACCGGGCGCACCGCGCCGGGCAGGGTCACGGTGACGTCGACCGGCGTGCCGTCGGCGGGGAGCGCCACGCGCACCGGTGCCACGGCCGAGCCGGGCAGGGTGCGCACGCCGCTGCCGTCCGCGTCGTACAGCTTCACGAACAGGACCGCGCCCTCCGGGGGAACGGCCTGGCCCGGCACCGGTGCGACCCGCAGCTTGACGGTCGACGCGCCGGTCAGCAGGGTCTGCGCGGTCTGCGGCTCGCTCTGGAACACCGCTGCCTGCCCCGGCAGGTCGAGGGACAGCCGGGAGGCGAGCGAGCTGGACCTGGTCAGCGCCGAGCCGAGGCCCGGCAGGCTGGACACGGCGGCCGGGTTGCCGCCCGCCGGGTTGACCACGACCTGCTCGCGGCCGGAGAGCCCGATGTCCCGTCGCTCGGCTCCGGTCGAGCCGTCGAGGCCGGGGTAGCTCGGCGCGACGACGTTGCGCAGTGACGGCGCACCGCTGCTGCGGAACGCGCCGACCACGGTGTACTCGAAGGTCGTGCCGGGGTCGGCGCCCTTGCCCTCCAGGTGGAACGCCATCCAGTCGGCGATCTGGCCGCGCAGCTCCGGGCCGGGTGAGCCGCCGTCGTGGCCGCCAGAGTACCAGACGACCTTGACCTTCGCGTTGTTCGCGGCGATCTCGCGGGCGTTGGCGTCGGCCTGGTCGAGGCCGAACAGAGTGTCCTGCTCGCCCTGGACCAGCAGCGTCGGCTGGGTGATCTTGTCGGTCACGGCCGACGGCGAGGCGCGGCGGAGGATCTCCAGCGTCTCCGGGCCTGCCTTGCCGGTGGTCGCGACCTCGGTGTAAGCGGCGCACACGTCGGCCTGGAAGCGACCGCAGGCGCCGTTCACCGGACCGGCGGGCCGGGGGTCGTCGCCCTGCTGCTGGGGCGGTGTTGTTGCCGCCGTGGCCGCGCTGTCGAGGTTACTGCCCGCGTCGTCGTCCTGCCCCGGCTCGGAGGCCTCCTGGCCGGGGTTCGCGGTGTCCGCGCCGGACAGCCCGGCGGAGAAGAAGATGCCCGCCCAGGACCGCTTGAACACGCCGTCGTCGGCGAACGCGCCGGGTGACGGGGTGGCGCCGGCCACGTCGTCGGTGCTCGCCGAGTTCGGCAGCAGCGCCTGGCCGAGGTCGTTCCAGGTGATGACGGGCGCGATGGTGTCCACCCGCGGGTCGACGCCGGCCAGCGACAGCGCCAGCGCGCCGCCGTACGAGCCGCCGGTCACACCGACCTTCGGGTCACCGCCACCGTCGGTCACCACCTCCTCCCGGGTGGCCAGCCAGTCGAGCAGCTTCTGCGCGTCGCGGACCTCGTGGTCCAGCGAGTTCAGCGCGATCTGCCCGGTGCTGCGGCCGAAGCCGCGCGCCGAGTACGCCAGCACCACGAACCCGCGCTGCGCGAGCTCGGTCGCCTGTGCGGCGACGCTCGCCTTGCTGCCGCCGAAGCCGTGCGGCAGCAGCACGGCGGGCGCGGGTGTGCGTTCGGGCAGGTAAAGGGTGGTGTCGATCTGCACGGTGCGGTCGCTGTCCGGACTTTCCGGCACGTCGATCACCGCGTCGCGGGTGCTCACCGGGGCGGGGTCGTCTCCCTGGCGCGTCCAGACGACGAAGGCGCCCACGAGGGCGACCAACACGACGAGCGCGGGGAGCGACCACCTACCGCGGAGGCGGTTGAGGGAGGCCACGGAGTTGACCATAGGCGCGATTACCTGAGAACGGGCTGTCAGCCGAGCGTGGCACCCCTCAGGTGCGTCCGGCCGTCCGAGGCCCCGGACGGGTGCGTCCGATCACCTCCGCTGGCGCGAACCCGCATTCATGCGTGAGACTGTGCTGAGCGTGGAGGGGAGTACTCCCTCGCGGCGGTGTCGTCAGCACGGAGCCTGGCGTGAGGTTCCCGGTGCCGCCGGTCGGTTTCGCGGAACCGGCGGAGGAGACCTCCGGTCATTGGCGTGCGCGCGATGCACCGGAGGTAATTGTCTGATGTCCGTACCCGTGTGGCTGTGGTTTGCCACGATCGCCGGCCTGGTGGTCCTCCTGGCCATCGACCTCTTCATCGTCGACCGCAAACCGCACGAGGTCACCATCGGTGAAGCAGCCCGGTGGGTCACGTTCTACGTCGGGGTCGCGATCCTGTTCGGCGTCGGGATCTGGTTCTGGTCCGGTGGTGTGTACGCGGGCGAGTTCTTCGCCGGGTACATCACCGAGTACTCCCTGAGCGTCGACAACCTGTTCATCTTCCTGATCATCATGACCACCTTCAAGGTGCCCGCGATCCACCAGCACAAGGTGCTGCTGATCGGCATCCTGATGGCGCTGGTCATGCGCGGCATCTTCATCGCCGTGGGCGCGGCGGTCATCGCCGAGTTCAGCTGGGTCTTCTACCTCTTCGGGTTGTTCCTCATCTACACCGGCTACAAGCTGGCGCGGACGGACCACAACGAGGAGGAAGAGGAGTACAAGGAGAACATCGCGCTGCGGCTCGTCCGCAAGGTGTACCCGGTGACCGACGGCTACCAGGGCTCCAAGTCGTTCGTGAAGATCGACGGCCGGCGGTTCGTCACGCCGATGTTCATCGTCATCGTCGCCATCGGCACCACGGACCTGCTGTTCGCGCTGGACTCCATCCCGGCGATCTTCGGCCTGACCAAGGAGCCGTTCCTGGTCTTCACCGCGAACGCGTTCGCCCTGATGGGTCTGCGCCAGCTGTACTTCCTGCTCGGCGGGCTGCTGAGCAAGCTGGTGTACCTGTCCATCGGGCTGTCGGTGATCCTGGGCTTCATCGGCGTGAAGCTGATCCTCGAGGCGCTGCACACGAACTCGCTGTTCTTCCTCAACGGCGGCGAGCCGCTGCACGTGCCGACCATCGGCATCGAGCTGTCCCTGTCGGTGATCATCGGCGTACTGGCGATCACCACCATCGCGAGCCTGGTGAAGGCGAAGCGGGACGCCGCCGAGGCGGTCGAGCAGGCGTCCGGGAGTGACCATCTGTGAGCGTCAAATTCTCGTGAGCCTTGCTAAGGATCGGTGCGGTAGCGTCCTGGGACGTGCGCCCCGATGACTTGCAATCGCTGACCCTGCCCGGCTCCGTGTCGGTGCGCGGTGACCTCGTCCTGGTGGACGTGACCTGCCCGGACGTCACCGCGAACGCCTACCGGGGCGGGCTGCACCGCGTCGCCCCGGACGGCGGCGGGGTGCGTCGATGGACGTGGGCGGAACGCGATCTGGCCCCCCGGATCTCACCGGACGGGCGCTGGGTCGCGTTCCTGCGCGTCACGGCCCGTGGCAAGGCGCCGCAGCTGCACGTGATGCCGGCCGACGGCGGCGAGGCCCGTCGGGTCACCGACCTGGAGCTGGGCGCGGGCGTGCCGGTGTGGGCGCCCGACTCGCGTCGGCTCGCGTTCACCGCACGGGTGCCCGAGCGCGGCCGCTACGGCGCGCCGCTCGTCGAGGGTGAGGAAGCGCCGGCACCGGACGCCGAGGCGCCCCGCCACATCACCCGGCTCGACTACCGGCTGGACGACGTCGGCTTCACCGCCGACCGGCACGCGCGGCTGTTCGCCGTGGACGCGCTGGACCCGGACACCGAGCCGGTGGAGCTGACCGACGGCACGTTCTCCGCGGCGGAGCCGGCCTGGACCGCGGACGGCGAGGCCGTGCTGTTCATGGCCGACCGCGACCTGGGCGTGGCCGAGTCGTTCGACAACGACGTCTACCGCGTGCCCGCGTCCGGTGGCGCCCCCGAGCTGGTCGTGCGGACGGCGGGCTGGGCCGCGAGGCCGGTCGCGCTGCCCGACGGCGGGGTGCTGTTCTACTCGGCCGAGCACGGGCCGGTCTCGGGGCCGGGCACGGTGTCGGGCACGGTCGCGCGGAACACGAGCCTGTGGCGGTTCGACGGCGAGCGCGTCACCCGGCTCACCGACCTGGAGACGGTGGACTGCGAGAAGGCCGCCGGCCCTCCCGTGGTGACCGACGCGGGTGTGCTCGTGGCGGTCCGGAACCGGGGCGCGGTCGAGCTGCGCCGCGTGCCGCTGGACGCCGACAACGCCGTGCTGCCCGACCTCGAAGTGCTGGCCGGTGCGCAGGCCGAGGTGAAGTCGTTCGACGCGGACGGCGACCGGATCGTGGCCGTGGTGTCCACTTCGGACAACCCCGGCGAGGTCGTGCTCGTCGGCGGCGGCACGCTGACCGACTTCGGCTCGGAGGTGCCGCTGCGGCGGGCCGCGGAGCTCACCGGCACCGCGCCCGACGGTTACCCGGTGCACGGCTGGGTCGTGCTGCCCGAGGGCGAGGGCCCGCACCCGGTGGTGCTGGCCGTGCACGGCGGCCCGTTCATGTACCACGGCTGGGGCTTCTTCGACGAGGCGCAGGTGTACGCCGCCGCCGGGTACGCCGTCGTGCTGCCCAACCCGCGCGGTTCCGCCGGGTACGGGCAGGCGCACGGCCAGGCCGTGATCGGCGCCTTCGGCACGGTCGACGTGGACGACGTCCTCGCCGTGCTCGACGTCGCGCTGGAGAACCCGGCCCTCGACGCCGACCGCGTGGGCGTGATGGGCGGCTCGTACGGCGGGTTCATGACCTCGTGGCTGGCCGCGCACCACGGCGAGCGGTTCCGCGCCGCGTGGAGCGAGCGCGCCGTCAACGCGTGGGACTCGTTCGGCGGCTCGTCGGACATCGGCTGGTTCTTCGCCGACGCCTACTGCGGGCCGAGCCCGGAGCGGCAGCGCGCGATGAGCCCGCTGACCTACGCCGAGAAGATCACCATGCCGTTCATGGTGGTGCACTCCGAGCACGACTGGCGCTGCCCGCTCGAACAGGCGCAGCGGATGTTCGTCGCCCTGCGCCGCAACGGCGTCGAGGCGGAGATGCTGCTGTTCCCCGGTGAGGGCCACGAGCTGACCCGCTCCGGCAAACCGCGCCACCGCAAGCAGCGGTTCGACGCGGTGCTGGAGTGGTGGGGCCGCCACTTGGCCTGAAATACGGCAAAAGACGGGATCGGTGACCTCCGCGGGCGGCAGACTGGGTGCTCGCGGAGGGAGGCACGATGGCGATCCCGTCGAACTGGCCCGTCGGAACCTATCTGGACACGCTCGATCCGGCCGCGCAGACCGCACTGCTGGGCCTCGGTGTGCCGAAGGTGTTCCGGCGCGGTGACGTGATCATGCGCGAGTCCGAGCGGTCCGACCACGTGGTGGTGCTGGTGCAGGCGCTGGTCAAGGTCACCGAGACGCTGGACAACGGGCGGGTCGCGCTGCTCAACATCAAGGTCGGCGGCGACGTCGTCGGCGAGATGGCGTTCCTGAGCGGCGAACCGCGCTCGGCGACCGTGACGGCGTGCCTGGACACCAGGGCGCGGGTGGTGACGGCGGCGCAGTTCCAGCGGTACCTCGGCGAGTACCCCGAGGCGAACCTCGCCCTCACCCGGATGATCATGAAGACGCTGCGCTGGAACCAGCAGCGCCGGGTCGACGTCAACGGCTACTCGGCGGTGGTGCGGCTGGCCCGCGTGCTGAACCACCTGGCCGACGCCTACGGCAGCCAGGGACCGGACGGCGTCACGCTGAAGCTGGGGCTGACGCAGGGCGAGCTCGGGTCGCTGGTCGGCGTGGAGGAGGACACCGCGCGGCGCGAGCTGCGTGCGCTGAGGGACCGGGGCGTCATCAGGATGGGGTACCGGGCGATCACGATCGTGGACCGGGACGTGCTGGCCAAGGTCGCCTGCTCCTGACCGCCGGGAACGTGGCTCGGGGCGGCTGGGAACGTGGTGCGGGCTGCCGGGAACGTGGCGTGGGCTGCCTGGAACGTGGTGCGGGGCGCCGCTGGAACGTGGGGCCGGCAGCGCGGGGCCGGGAATGGGAAACCCGACCGGAAACGGGAAACCCGGCGTTCGCCCTACTTCCGGGCACCGGACGGCCGGATGCTGTGGCGGTGACAACAGACACCATGACACCGCTCGACGGACTGGTCTACCGCCTCGTGGTGGCCGTGGACGTCGAGGGTTACAGCAAGCTCGACGCGCTGGACCAGTCCCTGGTGCAGTCGAGGCTGGGCGAGGCCATGGACCTCGCCGCCCACCACGCCGGACTGGACCGCTCCCACTGGTACCGGCAGCTCCGCGGTGACGGGGAGCTGGCGGTGCTGCCGGCCGACGCCGACACCGCGTGGGTGGTCGCCCACTTCACCGAGCGACTGGCCGCCGCGCTCGCCGAGCTGCGCCGCGCCGGCACCCCGTTGCGGATGAGGGTGGCCATGCACTGCGGCACGCTCACCGCGGGCCGGTTCGGCCTGGTCGGCGACGCCCCGATCGTGACGAGCAGGCTCCTGGACGCCAAGGTGGTCCGCCGCGAACTCGCGCTGGCCGACAGCGACCTGGTGCTGATCATCTCGGAGCGCCTGTTCGACGACGTGGTCCGCACCCGCTTCCACGACCTCGACCCGAACATGTTCCGGGCGACCCGCTTCCGGGTGAAGGGCATCTCCTATGCGGGCTACCTGTGCCCCGGCCCGCCGCGGCGGGGCTAGCGGACGGTGCGGTGCGTGCGGCACGCTCTCCCGATGCAGTGGACCGTGCGGGCCGGACAGCCCGACGACGCGCCCGAGATCGCCAGGATCAACGTCGACGCCTGGCAGCACTCGTACCGGGGGATAGTGGACGACCCGGTGCTGGACCGGATGCTGCCCGAGAGCAGGCTCCCGGCGTGGGCGCGCGTGCTCAGGCTGCCGGACCCGAGCCGGGTGTTCGTCGCGGTCGAGGAGGGCACCGGCAAGATCGGGGCGTACAGCGCGGTCGACGCGGTCCGCGAGTCCAAGGACGCGCACCCCGACCTGCACACGGGCGAGCTGGTGGCGATCTACGCGGACCCCCGCTACCAGGGCAGGGGCGCGGGCCACGAGGTGCACGAGGCCGCGATGCGCCACCTGATGGAGCAGGGTTTCCGGTACGCGGTCCTGTGGGTGTTCCAGGACAACGCCAAGAGCAGGGCGTTCTACGAGTCGCACGGCTGGCGGCACGACGGGCTGGTGCACCGCTACGAGCTGGGCGGGCAGGACCTGCCCGAGGTCAGGTACGGCCGGTTCCTCCCGGCGCCCCGCAAGCGGGGCAGGCAGGCGACGAAGGTCTGAGGGGCCGACGCGCCGCGCGAGGTCGTGCTCTCGATGCCGACGCCGACGTCCCGCTTCTCGACGCCGACGCCGACGCCCTGCCGGTCGACCCGTCAGCCGAGCAGCGTGTAGTTCAGCTCTTCGCAGACCCGCGCCAGCGGCAGGTCGAGGCCGGGGTGCTCCAACGGCAGCAGCACGTCCGGTGAGACGGGCAGCCCGGAGCCGCCGGGCGGGTCCCACAGGCACACCGCCGGGTCACCGGAATCCATCGAGGACCGGTACCAGAGCCCGTCCAGCTCGGGGTAGGCCGCCCGGATTGCCCGCGCCCACTGCTGGGTCAAGGCCTTCGGCCCCGAGCTGATCTCCTGCGAGGCGCCGACCCTGGTCGGCCACAGCCCGGCCAGGTCGAGCAGCCGCAGCGTCCGCCGGGGCCGCAGCACCACCAGGAACGGGCTGCGGGTCCGCCGGTCCACCACGGACGTCGCCTGGTACACCTCGGCCACCGACGTCCGCACGGTCATCCCGAAGTACAGCACCCCCTGGTCGTGGGCGTGCGTGGGTGAGCCGTCGGGGCCGGGTGGCTGGGTGTCGAACCGCGCGTGCGGCAGCGGCCCGGTGTAGCGGAAGCTGTTCCACCGCTGCGGGTGCAGGCCCTTCGCGGCGAAGATGCGGACCAACCGGGTGGCCCGGTGCACCGCCACGACGTCCTCGGTGCGGCGCAGGTTCGCCTGGAGCACAGCGGGAGCGGGCGGCAGGGGAAGCCGTGACATTCGCGTCCAAGGTTCTCGGCGACAGGATCATCGACGGCAAGGTCGACGGCAGATCTGGTGCCCGACGGCGTCGTCGGGCGGGGGTGTCGCGGGTTTTGTCGGCAGCCGGTGCGGTCGCAGCCGGTGTCGTCGGCGGTTCGGGGTCGTCGCAGTTCGCTGTTGTCGCAGTTCGGTGTCGTCGCGGTAGGTGTCGCGCGGTGTGTTCTCGCGGTCCGTCCTTCGCGGTCGGTGTCGTCCGGTCGGTGTCGTCGCGGTCGGGTCAGGCGGGTGTGCCGAGCTGCGCGGCCAGCGCCGTCACCCGGCGCGGCTCACCGCCCGCCAGCAGCCACTCGCGCGGCGTCGTCGGCTTGCCGTCCACCACCAGGTCCTCCTGCTCGGTCGTCATGAAACCGGCAACCACCAGCGCGGGCTGGTCCGCGGGCACGGTGGCCAGCACGGCCTCCAGCCCCGGCAGCACGCCACCGCCGGCGAACTGCCAGGCGGGCAACCGCCAGCTGCCCCGGTCCTTCCAACCGACCAGGCGGCCGACGCCCAGCCGGTGCCGGATGCGGCTGGTGTCCACGCCCAGCTGACGGGCGGCCTCGGCCACGGTCAGCGCCGAGTCCCGCAGCACGGCGTGCGCCACCACGGTCCGCGCGCGTCCCCGGTCGTCGGTGATGCGGTGCGGGCTCAGGTCAAGGCCCACCTCGACCAGCGCGTCGCGTTGGTCCGGTGGGAAGTAGCTCGCCGGGTCCGGGTGTGGCGGCGCCAGCTTCTTCGCCGCGTCGGCCACCAGCGACAGGAATTCATCGGGGGTGACCTGGAGGCCTGCTTTGGCCAACACCGACTCCAGGGCGGGACTCATGCGCACAGGGTATCCCGTGCGTGCGCTTTTGTGCGCCCAGGTAACCCGATCGTCCGAAGTCCTCGACTGTGTGCGCACACTCCGCCACCCTACGTAAACGAACGAGGTGGGGCACGGTGATGTCGACCTCACTCGGTGCCTCGGCACACGGTGTCCCGGGCCGGTCCGGACCGCCGGCTACGATGCCGCGGAAGACACATCGGGGGTGTTCGGTGGCTGTGCCGGTTCGCACGGACAAGCGGGTCGTAGGCGTGTGGGTGGCGGTGATGGCCGTCGCGCTCGCCGTGGTCCTCATCCGGTCGGGCACCGGGCTGATCGATCTGCGGGTGTACCGCGTCGGCGGCGAGGCGTGGCTGGAAGGCGTGCGCCTGTACGCCGAAGGCTTCCCGAAGCCGCTGGACGGGCCCGCGCTGCCCTTCACCTACCCGCCGATCGCCGCCGTCCTGTTCTCGCTGCTCGCGGTCGTGCCGTGGTCGGCGGCCGTGCTGGTGTGGACGGGTCTCGGCCTCGCGCTGCTCACCGTCGTCTGCCTGGCCACCGCGCGCCACGTGCACGGCGTCGGCGAACGCGCCGTGCTCGTCGGCCTCGGCGTGGCCGCCGGGTCGCTCGTGCTCGAGCCGGTCCGGGAAACGCTCGACTTCGGCCAGATCAACCTGCTGCTGATGGGGCTGGTCGCGCTCGACTGCCTGCTGCCGAAGACGAAGTGGCCGCGCGGCCTGCTGATCGGCGTGGCCGCCGCGATCAAGCTCACGCCCGCGATCTTCGTGCTGTTCTTCCTGCCCCGCCGCCAGTGGAAGCCAGTGGTGACGGCGTTCGCGTCGTTCGTCGGGTTCGGGCTGGCCGGTTTCGCCGCCGCACCGACGGACACCAAGCAGTACTGGTTCGAGTCGCTGCTCGACCCCGGCCGGGTGGGCGGCCTGGCGTACGTCGGCAACCAGTCGTTGCGCGGGCTGGTGCACCGGCTCGGGCTCACCGGGCTCGCCGAGACCGCCGTGTGGGGGCTGCTCAGCCTCGGCGTGGTGGCGCTGGTGTGGGTCGCCGTCGCACGCGCCAAGGACGACCACGTGGCCGCACTGCTCGCGGTCGCCGTCGGCGGGCTGCTCGTGTCGCCGGTGTCGTGGACGCACCACTGGGTGTGGATCGCGCCGGGCCTGATCTACCTGGCGTACCGGTCGCGGGTGTGGACCGGGTTGCCGGCGTTGCTGTTCCTGGTCGCGCCGATGTGGTTCCTGCCGCACGAGAAGGACCTGGAGTTGCAGTGGACGTGGTGGCAGCACCTCGTCGGCAACGCCTACGTGTGGGTCGGCGTCGCCGTGCTGGTGGTGCTGGTCAGACCCCGCCGGTGATCATCGCGACGGCGCGTTCACGGGTCGCGTCGTCCACCTCGTCGAGCCGGAAACCGCGGGCCACGATGTGCTCCACCAGGTCGGGCTCCGGCGGGAGGCCGTGCTTGCGCAGGTAGTGCGGCACGGCGCCGGCCCAGATCCAGGCGCCGTCGGTGCGGAAGTTCAGCGGCACGTCCCGGTCGGCGGGGACGAACTCGTCCACGTCCAGGTCGCGCGCGGCCAGCACGACCGGCGCGCCCTCCAAGTAGGTGAGCAGGGCGTCGCCGAGCTGGCGGTCGATCGCCTGCCGGTTGACCACCGGGCGGCCTTCCTCGTCCCGGCCGTCGTAGACGTGGGCGGTGCGCAGCTCGCCGTCCTGCCCGACGGGTGCGGCGGGCTGCTCCGGCTCCGGTTCGACGGGCGTCGGCAGCGGGGGCAGACCCAGCCGTTGGCGCAGCCACTCCGGGATGCGCTCGTCGTGGCGGGGGAACGTGCGCAGCTCGTCCTGGAAACCGATCAGCGGCGGCGCGTTGCGCCAGCGCGGCTCGTCCTCGGCGTTGAAGTCGACCGAGAACGCCGCCGGCGCCTCGATCTCGTACACGGCGCTCAGCCACGTGCCGCGGACCGGCTCGTACATCCCGGTGCGGAGCCGGCCGAACAGCTGGACCACCTCCATCGGCGGTCGCACCGGACGCCACTGGCCGTCCGGTCCGGCGAACGCCAGGTCCACCTCGACGTGCCGACCCGCGGCCCGGTACTCGGCCCGGATCCGCTGCCAGCCCGGTGGGAGCGCGGGGAGCATGGCGCGGCCGATCTGCTTGACGAGCTGGTTCTGCTCCTGCTCGGAAAGCGGTGTGGCTGGCTGGCTCATGCGTCGAACACCCCTTCGGCTCCCCCCGGACACGTGCCGCTGATCTTAACGGCCACAACACGACGACGTGGTCCGGTCGGGTGCGACCGCCGGTCAGGCCAGTAGGCCGTATTGTCGAGCGCCGTTCTCGAGCACCGTTCTTCGAGCACCGCGCTCGCGGGCAGGCCGGGTCGGCTCAACTCAACTTCTGGTCCTGGACGAGGTTGCCCTCGGCATCCCACCGCTTGACGTGCAGCGGCCAGCCGTTGTCGTTGAACGTCCGGTGCATGGCCGGTCGCCCGTCGGGGTGCCACTGGTACCAGTCGCCGACGGCCTTCCCCATCTTGCTGATGCCCCGGACTTTCCGCTCCCCGCTCGGGTACCACTGCTCCTGCACGCCGTGCGTCACGCCCTCGTAGTAGTTGGCCAGTTCCAGCAGGTTGCCGTCCGCGTCCCGGTGCTCGAGCTCACCGGTGAACAATTCGTCCTCGTAGAAGACGCGCTGTGTCTCGTCGACGTACGTGTCGTTAAGGTCGATTCGCATTCGTCATTCCGTTACTGGGGGGATGAGACTGCCGCGGGACCGGTAGTCGAAAGGCGCGAATTGCAGCCTGCCAGTATAACTGCCGACATCCCGCAGGATAACGTTGCAGTTGCCGCACGCGGGACCGGGATCGCCGATGTGGCCGACCTGCGTCCGTTGCCCGTCGATCTTGCGGTACTGGTCCTGGAGGTGCCGCGGGTCGAAGCGCATGTCTTCGAGGGCCTGCCGGCTCAGCGGCGGCGGGTCCGAGTCCGGGCCGTGCTGCCTGCGCCACTCGATCTCGTGGTCGCGCTGGCGCGCCCACAGCAACTCGTTGGCCGCCTTCACCTCGGCGTGCCGCAGCGGCACATCCTGGTGCACCTGGCCCTGGAGGACCCAATCCTCCCGGATGACCTGGTTGTCGGCGTCCTTCAACGCCTTGCCGTCCTCGCCGAGCACCGGGATCTGCTGCCGGTCGGTCTCGTTCTTCATGACCGGGTGCTGCCACTCGTCCATGTCGCGGAAGTTCTCGCGCAGCAACGGGTGCAGGTTCGCGGGTGCGATGACGTCGAAGTCCTGGCCGTTGACGCCCTCGGTGATCAACCCGGTGCGCCGGTCGATCGCGACCGCGCCGAACGGGCCGTTGTCGCGGTTGGCCGGGCCGCCGTTGTGCGCGGCCCGCGCCTTGGACAGGTCCTCGACGTACTCCTTCACCGGCTTGCCGTCGATCGTCTCGATCAGACCGTCCTTCGTCGTGACCCGCTTGGGGTCGTTGACGTCGACCTGTTCGACGATCGAGCCGCGCGACCGGTCCTGCTCGAAGTCCGGCTCGCGGGTGTCCGGCGCGGGACCGGGGTCGACGGGGTCGGGGAACTCGGACGGCTCGCGGGGATCGGAGGCCGACGGCGGCTTGTGCGGGTGCTCGTCGTCGGTCCGGTCGGCGGGGTCCGTGCCGTCGTCGCCGCGGTCCCGGGCGTCGGTGGGGTCGAGGTCCTGCTTGTCGGACTTGTCGGTGCCGGGGGCGAAGCCGTCGTCGCTCGCCTTGCCGGAGGTGCCGTCCGGGCGGTGGGTGTTCCACTCGCCGTTGGGCGGGATCTTGGGCTGGCGGTTGCCGTCGGGTCCGATCTCGGCGTCGCTGGTGTAGACGCGGCCGTTGGAGTCGGTCCAGGCGGGTTTGGTGGGTGCGAGGACGTCGGCGCCGGTGTGGGTGGAGAGGCGGTTGGCGAAGTTGTTGGTGCCGGCGTCGCAGCCGATGAGGCGGATGGGCGTCTTGCCGTCCCAGCCGTTGCGGCGGAGGAGGTCGCCGTACTGCTCGGGGGTGTAGGTGTGGTTGCCGATGCGGGCGCGGCCGTCGGGGGTGATGTGGACGTCCGCGGTGAAGTAGCGGGGGTCGGCCGGGACGCGGTGGGGCAGGTCGCCCATGTCGGGGTCGCCGCGGTGGTGGGAGATGCCGGCGGGGGTGGTCTCACCGTGGCGCGCGTGCGCGTCGTCGATGTCCGGCCCGTCCGCGCCGGTGCCGTCCGTGCGGTCGCCGTCGGCTGGGTCGCTTTCGGTGCGATCGCCATCCGGTCGGTTGCTGTCCGGGTGGGTGCCGTCGGAGCGGCTGCCGTCGGGATGGGTGCCGTCGGGACGGTCGGAGTTCGGCTGGTCGGAGTTGTTGCCGGTGCGGTCGTTCGGGCGGTCGTTGGGGCCGCCGTCCTGGTCCCGGTGTGGGGTGTCGGGATCGCGGCGGTGCTGCGGGCCGGAGTCCGGGTCGCGACGAGGGCTGGGCGGACCGTCCGGGTCGCGACGGGATGACGGGGTGCCGTCCGGGTCGCGACGGGATGGCGGGGTGCCGTCCGGGTCGCGACGGGGACTGGGCATGCCGTCCGGGTCGCGGCGCGGCGGTGTCCAGCTGTCGGGGTCGCGGCGCGGGGGCGGGGCGCTGTCCGGGTCGCGTCGGTGTTGTGGGCCTGTGTCAGGGTCGCGCCGTGGTGCGGGCGGGCCGTCGGGGGCGCGGTGGGCGCCCCCGGCCGGGTCGCGGCGCGGCGGGGGAGGACCGTCCGGGCTGCGGTGCTGAGGTGGCGGGCCGTCCGGGCTGCGGTGGGGTGGTTGTGGCGAGCCGGGGTGCGGGCTCGGCTGGTTGTGGGGGCCTGGGCCGTTGGGGTTCGGGCGGTCGGGGGAGTTCGGGTGACCGCCTGGCCCGTCGCCGCCTCGGGGACGGGCGTTGTCCGGGTGGGTGCTCGGTGACGGACCGCCCTGAGGCCCGCCGCGGTGCTGCGGCGACCCCGCGTTCGACGGTCCGCTGTGTGACGGACCCGTGCCGCCTGGTCCGGTGTGTGACGGCCCGTTGTTGCCGGGTCCGGTGTGCGAGGGACCGTTGTTGCCGGAACCGCTGTGTGATGGGCCTGTACTGCCGGGACCGCTGTGTGACGGCCCGTTGTTGCCAGGGCCGGTGTGCGAGGGGCCTGTGCTGCCGGGTCCGGTGTGCGAGGGACCGTTGTTGCCGGGGCCGCTGTGGGACGGGGAGTTAGGGCTGGCGCTGGGGTGGGTGGGGCCCGGCTGTCCGGGGGCGTTGCCGCGCGGACCGTTGGGGGCGTGACCGTTTCCTGGGCCCGCATGCGAAGGGCCGCCGCCGGGACCGGTGTGTGCCGGGCCGGAACCTGCCGGACCGCTGTGGCCTGGGCCGCTTGGTGGCCCGCTGGCGTGTGACGGGCCAGTCGGTGCGGGACCGCTGTGGGAAGGACCCGCGTGGCTGGGGCCGGTGCTCGACGGGCCGAAAGAGGACGGCCTGGGGCTTTCCGGACCCCTTGAGCCTGGTCCGCCCGGTCCGAGGTCGCCTCGGCCGGTGGGCGCGCTGGGTGTGTTGGGCGCAGCAGGGCTACCGGGAGTGCCGGTCCAGCCGCCGCCGGCTCCTGGCCTGGCACCACCTCCGGGCGCACCACCTCCCGGAGCGCCACCGCCGGGCGCGCCACCACCTGCCGGTGCGCCGCCGGGAGCGGCTGCGGGCTGGTTGGTCTGCGGGGTGGAGCCGGGGTCACGGGACGGAGCGGGCGCGTTCGGCTGGTCCGCGCGCGGTGGGGCGTCCGGGGTTGCGGCGGTTGAGGCCGAGGTCTGGTCCAGCCTCGATGGGGGCGGCGTTGTCGGTGCGCCACTGCCACTGCCACTGCCAGAGTTGCCGCCACCACCAGGGCCACCACCAGGGCCACCACCGTTGCCGGGACTGCTGGCTCCGGGGCTGCCGGCTCCGGGGCCGCCGGAGTTGGGGGCGCCGCCGCCATTGTTCGGGCCGCTGCTGCCGGGACTACTGCTGCCGGGACTGTTGCCGCCGGGGCCGGTGGTGCTGGACGGGACGTTTCCGCCGGGCGCCGGGCCGTTCGTCGTGGGACTGGAGCCGGACGGGGCGTTACCCCCGGCACTCGGGCCGCCGGTGCCTGCCGGGGTTCCGCGCGGTGGCACGTCGGTGTCCGGGGTGCCGGAGTCCCGGGTCGGTCGGGTCGTCGGCGGAGGCACGTCGGTCGGATCGCCCCCGGTGGCCTTGCCCGCGAGCTTCCCGACCACCTTCATGATCTTCTCGAAGACCTCGACCAGACGCTTCAGCATCGGCGAGACCTTCTTGATGGTGTTCAACAGGTCCTGGATGATCTTCGCGATCTTCGCGGCCCACTTCGAGATCGCCGTCACCGCCTGCGCGACGATCACCGGCGTCCCGAACCCGAGCGTGAACACCGCCTCCAGCACCCACGCGATCAGCTTGCCGACCAGGTCCGCGATCAGGTCACGGACCATCTCGCGCACGAACCCGACGACCATCCCCATCAGGCCCACGACCGTGCCCACGGTCCCGGCCGCCGACGCCGCACCGGTCAACGCGTCCCCGTGCACCGCCGAGTTCGTCCGGTACGCGTCCGCCGCCGCACCCGTCCACCCCTCGGTGCCCGACCGCACGGAGCTGTTGTAGTCCTCCGCGATCTTCCCCAACTCCGTGGCCACGTTGTTCCACGTCGTGGAGTACGACTCGATCACCGGCGGATCACCGGCCAGCCAGTCCAGCATGTCCTTCAGCGGCTGCACGTGTTCCATCAGGAACGACGCCGCCGACGACAACAACGTCCCGAACGGGTCGATCGCCATGGCCGCCGCGTCGGCCGCCAACCCGACCATCCCCAGGCCGGCCTCGACCCAGTTCCCGTCCTTGACCCCGTTGAACGTGTCCATCGCGGACTCGGCGATCGAAATCCCCGTCGCCCAACCGTTGTCGCCGGTACCGGCGTTGACGAAACCGCCCGGCTCGGCCGGTGGTGCCGCGACCAGCGGGTTCTCCCCCGCCATCACCCACCGGCCTTGAAGCTGTCGCGGATGGCGTCTTCCATCTCCTGGTACTGGTTCACGGTGTCCTTGACGGACTTCCCGGCGGCCTCCATGGCCTCCACCGCGCCCTGGAGGGCGTCCAGCCCCCACTGCTCGACCGGGTCGAGCATCATCCGGAACGGCTGGCAGATGATGCCGTACGCGTCGGTCGGCATGCTGACGGTCTTCGCCGCGTCCACCGCGCCCTGCAACCGCGCGCCCAGGTCGTCCAACTGCTTGCTGTGCGCGTCGAGGGTCTCCGCGACGATCTCGAAACCGGCCATGCGATCCCCCTGGAAGGCTGGTCAGGACTGGAAGACTGGACTGGGACGGGGCAAGGGCGGCTAGGAGAGGAACGACTGCCCGTCGAAGTCGTCGTCCTCGTCCGGCCTGCGCGCGGGCCTGCGCGGCGGTGGTTGCGGCGCGGGCGGCGGCGGGCTGAACGGCTGCGGGGTGAACGGCTGCGACGGCGGAGCGGGCCGCGACGCGGTGGGCGGCGTGTCGTCGTCCTCGATGCCGAACCGGATCTCACGGCCGACCGTCGGCGGTGGCGGCACGTCCTCGTGCGGCGGGGCGGGGAAGTTGCGCTTGGCCTCGTCGAACAGGACGTTGGCCGTCTCGTCCTGGGTGCCGATGGTCTCCGCCATGGCCTGCTGGAGCAGCTCCGGGATGCGCGCCTGCGCCCGCTGCAACGTCCGCATCACCTCGGCCGACACCTCGGCCATCCGCTTGTCCTTCGCCGACTCGGCGATCTCCAGGTTGGTCAGGATGCCGTTCGACCCGATGGTGAGCCGCACCGAGCCGTCCCGCGACGACTCGGAGATGGTCATCCCCTGCACGCGGGTGGCCATCTCCTGGTAGCGCTCGGCCTTCTCCTGGATGCTCTGCTGCCACTGGCCGAGCATCCGCTCGGAGGCACCGATGTCCTCGGGCACGGCGGCTTTCCCCTCGATGACGGCGTTGACGCCGGTTGGTCGGTCCTCTGAGGATGACGCGATGGTGAACGGCCCGGTTCCGTCCGGCCGTCGGTTTCTGCGACCGGAAGCGAACCGGGCCGGGAGGGCGGGGCAGCCGCCGCGCACTCGGCGACGGCCGTCCACGAGCCTTGGTGGCGGAACCGCTAGTTCACGCCGAGCAGGTCCACCACGAAGATCAGCGTCTCACCGGGCTTGATCACGCCGCCCGCGCCGCGGTCGCCGTAGCCCAGGTGGGCCGGGATGACGAGCTTCCGCCGGCCGCCGACCTTCATGCCCGCGACACCGCGGTCCCAGCCGGCGATGACGCGCCCGGCGCCCAGCGGGAAGCTGAACGCCTCGCCGCGGTCCCAGGAGGCGTCGAACTGCTCGCCGGTCGAGTGCGACACACCGACGTAGTGCACGTTCACGAGCTGACCGGGCGCCGCCTCGGTGCCCTCGCCGACGGTGATGTCCTCGATCACCAGGTCGGCGGGCGGGGCGCCCTCGTACGGCTCGACCACGGGCTTGCTCGGGGCCATGTTGACTCTCCTGTGTCGTTCCGCCCCCGGACGGGGGCGTTGGGCAAGGTCCTGGCCTACTCAATCACGTCGCGGTTCGCGGGGCCGACCGGCCCGCGCCCCTCACACCGGACCCGGGGTCGCGCAACCGTTCGGCCACTTCGTCCCGTCCTCTGGACATGACGAGACGGCCCTGGGGTTCACGGGCGGCGCTTTTCGGTGGTGCCGCACTGGTGGTGGGGGTGAGCGCGGCGTCGGCCGTGCCCGCCGTGGTGGACGAGTGGCGGACCACACCGCCGATCGAGGCGGTGCCGGTCGAACTGGTGGCGTTCGACACCTGCGACACGGCCCTGGCGGAGCTGCGCGACGCGATCAGCCCCCACGTCGGCGTGTACGGGCTGGGCTCCGGCTTCCTGAGGGCGCACGGCGAGGTCACCACGGATTCCCGGGCGAGCGCCGATTCGAGCGCGGGCACGCCGAAGAGCGCGCCCGAGGCGGCCGACGCGCCCGAGCACTCCACGACGAACACGCACGAGGCCGGGGTGGACGAGCCGGACCTGGTGAAGACCGACGGCAAGCGGGTCGTGACGGTCGCCGACGGCAAGCTGCGCGTGCTGGACGTCGCCACCCGCCGGATCACCGGGACGCTCGACGTGCCCGGCGGCCACGCCTCCCAACTGCTGCTGCACGAGGACCGCGCGCTCGTCGTCGGCGGCGGGGGCGGCGTGGCGGGGCACCGCATCGCCGTCGACAGCCCGCACGAGCCGTACGCCGAGGGCGCGGCGGTGACGTTGGTCGACCTCACCGCCGAGCCGCGCGTCCTGAACACGCTCACCGTGGACGGCCGGTACGTGGACGCCCGCCAGGTCGACGGCGTGGTGCGCGTGGTCGTGCACTCGGGGCCGCGGCTGCCGTGGGTGTACCCGACGGAGGAGCGCACCGAGGCGGAATCCCTCATCAAGAACCGGGCGCTCATCGTCACCGCGCCGATCGGGGACTGGCTCCCGCGCTACGAGCTGACCTCCGCCGACGGTTCCCGATCCGAGGGCGCGCTCGTGGCGTGCGACCGGGTCAGCCGCCCCGAGCAGCACTCGGGCACGTCCATGCTGTCCGTGCTGACGTTCGACTTCCCCGGCGACCTCGGCACCGGCGACGCCGTGACGATCTTGGCCGACGGCGACACCGTCTACGGCACGGGAACGTCCCTCTACGTGGCCGACGACCACCACCTGCGGCCGATGACGCGCACCGCGCGGAACACCCCGTCGACCACCGCGATCCACCAGTTCGACATCTCGCAGCAGGGACCGCCGAAGCACGTGGCGTCCGGCCAGGTCGGCGGCGTGCTGTTGAACCAGTACTCGCTGTCCGAGCACGAAGGCCACCTGCGGGTGGCGACGACGTCGGCCGACGCGCCCGGCATCCCGGAGGCGGAGCCCGCGACGCAGAGCTCGGTCACCGTGCTGAAGCGGGACGGCGCGAAGCTCCAGGAGGTCGGCAAGGTCGACGGGCTCGGCGTCGGCGAGCGGATCTACAGCGTCCGGTTCGTCGGCCCGGTCGGGTACGTGGTGACGTTCCGGCAGGTCGACCCGCTCTACACGCTGGACCTGTCCGACCCGGCCAAACCGCGCAAGGTCGGCGAGCTGAAGATCACCGGCTACTCGGCGTACCTGCACCCGGCGGGCGACGGGAAGCTGATCGGCGTCGGCCAGGAGGCCACCGGGCAGGGCCGGACCACCGGCACGCAGGTGTCGCTGTTCGACGTGTCGGACCCGGCCGCGCCGACCAAGGTCGCGGGCCACCACCTGCCGGGCGCGAACTCCGAGGTCGAGTTCGACCCGCACGCGTTCCTGTACTGGCCGGCCCGCGACCTGGTCCTGCTGCCGGTGCTGGACGTGCCCGTCGGGCGCAAGCCGGTCGAGCCGACGTCCAGCGGGCTGCTCGTGCTGAGGCTGGGTGACGGCGCGTTCACCGCGCTGGGCACGGTCCGGCACGAGGCGTCGACCTACGACCCGGGCATCCGCCGGGCACTGGTGATCGGCGACGACCTGTGGACGGTGTCCGCGGCCGGGATCCAGGTCACCCGGATCGACGGGCTGGCGACCCGGTCGTGGGTGCCTTTTACCTGATCTGGTCGTGGAGCAGGCGGTGCGCGAGGACCGTGCCGCCTGCCATCGCCGCCGGCAGCACCACGAGCGCCGCCAACGGGATGAGGCACAGCAGGTAGGTGGGCACGGCGAACCCGAGCGTGACGGCCCGCCGCTTGCGCAGCACCTGCCGCCGGACGCGGAGCTTCAGGCCGCGCCGGGTGAACGGGATGCCGGTCAGCTCGATGCCGAGCAGCGTCGCGTTGACGCACACCGCGATCACCGGGACGACGGTCTGCCCGATGACCGGGATGAACCCGGCGGCGAACAGCGGGATGGCGCACAGGATCGCCAGGCCGACGAGCATCACCGCGTCCCGGATGCCCACCGCGGCGGACTTCGCCCAGCTCGCCTGGTCGGCCTCGGGCACGCCGCCGAGGTGGGTGTCCTCCACCGTTTCCGCGATGTGCTCGTAGAACGGACCGCCGATGATCAGCGTGATCGCGGTGAACAGCAGCAGCCCGATCGCGATGAACGCGCCGATGATGGAGAACCCGGCGGCGAACCGGGTGGCCGCCCGCACCGCCTCGTTCCAGTCGTCGGCGAACGGCGTGGCCCACGCGGCGATGTCGTCGATGTAGGCCGCCAGCGCGACGGCGCCGCCGATGAGCAGCACGGTCGTCAGCAACGCCGGGATCGCGCCGATCAGCAGCAGTTTCGGCGAGCGGAACACCAACCCGAAACCCTGCCCGAGCAGTCCGACACCGGTCGAGAAGTCCCGCATCACCCTGATCACCGGCGGAGCATATCCGCGCGGCCGGCCACGTGACCCCGCAACGGCCACGTAAAGCCCGCAACGGCCGCGTGACCCCCATAACGGCGGTCGCGCGGTTCTGGGAGCGGTGCCAGGATGCTGGGTCTGCCAGGAAGGGGGTTGGTATGGCACTCGATCGCACCGACCCGGGCGCGGGGCGGCCCGCGGTGGTGGTCCCGCAGGCGCCGCTGCCGCCGTTGCCCGGGTCGCTGTGGGAGAGCCGCGAGGTGCGCGAGGCGGTCCGCAACCAGACGCCGGGCGCGGTCGTGGCCGTGGCACGGCGGGCGCACGGGCTGCGGCAGGACGAACTCGGCTCGCTCGCCGGGTTCTCCCAGTCGGCCATCTCACGGCTGGAGTCCGGCAGCAACATCTCCTACGACCTGCGCGTGCTGCGGCCGATGCAGCGCCTGCTGGGCATCCCGGCGCACCTGCTCGGCCTGGCCGACCACTCGCTGCCGGTGGGCGGCGCCGACGTCGAACGCCTCGCGCCCGGCTTCGCGGACCTGCTGAACGGCGTGGTCGGCATCGACGTCGACGCCCTCATGGCGCTCACCACGGCGGCCGTGTTCGGCGGGGGCGGTGCGTCCGGCGGCCCGGTCGCGGACGACGCGCTGAGCCGGCTGCGCGTGCTGCGCCGCATCCTCAACGACGCGCACAACTGGCGCAGCTCCCGCGCCCTCATGCCCACCGCGCGCGGGTTGTACGACTTCATCGACGTGCTGCGCCGGTCGGCACGCGGCGAGCAGCGCCGGGAACTGCTCGGCATCGCCGCCACCTACGCCGAGTTCGTCGGCTGGCTGCACGACGAGCTCGGCGACCCGCGCGGCGCGATCCAGTGGACGGCCCGTGCGTTGGAACAGGGTCAGGCCGCGGACAACCGGGACGTCGTCTCCTACTCCTACGTGCGGATGTCCCAGCTGGCGGAGGCCGACGGCGACGCCGACCGCGTGGTCGGCCTGGCCCGCGCGGCCCGTCGCGAACAGGACCTGAGCCCGGTGGTGCGCGCCCTCGCGCTGCGGCAGGAGGCGCGCGGCCTGGCGGGCGCGGGAGACGAGGCGTCCTGCATGGACCGGCTGGACGAGGCGCGCGCCGAGTTCGAGCGGGTGGAGCCGCGCACCGACGACGAGTACCGGATCGGCTACTGCGCCACCGCGCAGCAGTTCGACATGGAACGCGCGGCGAGCTGGCTGGCGCTGGGCAAGCCGAACCGGGCGATCGAGGTCTACCAGGACGTCCAGGACCGGGTGTGGCGGCAGCTGTGCACGTGGGAGCAGGGCGTGCACACCGCCAAGCTCGCCCACGCGCACGCCATGGCCGGTGAACGGGAGCACGCCGCCGTGCTGGCGTACGAAGCGCTCGACAACGCCCGTTCCAGCAGGTCCGCGCTGGTGGTGCGCGAACTGGGCAGGCTCGGTTCGTGGGAAGGCGCGCCCGACGTCGCGGAGCTGGCCCGCGACCTCCGCTGAACCGGTCCCCATGCGACTTCCGGGTACGGCGCGGCCGATCTGCCGTCGACGCTGTGCTACCCGGCGGTCACGAAGCACGATGGGTGGGTGATCGAACCGGGAACCACGGAGCCGCCACGCCGGGACGCCGCCGGTGACCGGCGTACCGGCTGGACCGCTCCGCAACGCTCCCAGGAGCGTGTGCTGCTGGTGCGCAAGCGGGACGACCTCGGCGGCGAGTGGGAGCAGTGCTGCCACCTGGCGCCGCTGCCGGACGGCACCCGGTCGGCGCTGCTGACGTTGTGCGGCGAGCGGATCGACGTGGGCTCGGCGGAGCTGCTGCCCGAACCGGAGGGCATGCCTTGCGTGGCGTGCCTGCTCTCCGCGCCGCCACCACACCGGGATTGAAGGCCGCAGGTCTGAAGCCCGCTGGTCCGAAGCCCGCAGACTTCGAGTCCGGTCAGTCGACGTGGCGGGCCAGGTCCCGGAGGTCCTTGCGGATGTTGGCCCGCACGAACCGCGCCATGAGCGGACCGAACAGCCGGTAGTGCCGGCTCGCGTCGCCGCGGATGCGGATGGAGGCGGACGTGCCGCCGCCCGGCGCGGTGTCGAACCGGTACGTCACGTGCATGGGGAACGGCCCGGCGACGGACTTCATCTCCAGCAGCGTCGGCGGGTCGTGCGCCATCACCCGCAGCACGTAGTCGATCTTCTTGCCGAGGAAGTGCGCGGTGCGCGTCACCTCGGCGCCGACACCGAACCCGCCGCCGGCCGCGGGAGTGCTCAACTCGGCCCGCTTGATGCCCTGGGTCCACTCGTGGTCGTGGCGCCAGTCCATGGCGTACCGCGCCACGACCTCGGGTGGCCGGGGGATCACTCGACTCGCGGACACGTCCACGGGTCGATTGTCCACCCGGGACGGTGCGTGCACCCGGCGGACCGGGCACGACGTCAGCGCCGACGGCGGCGGAAGCTGATCGACTTCGCACCGGCGCCGACACCGGCGAGGTGCAGCGCGACGCAGAGCAGTCCGGCCATCAGGAGCGTCCCGCCGTCGAGGACGGTGCCGAACGACGCGTTCGCCAGGTCGAGCAGGAGAGCGAGGCCGAAGATGACCGCGGCGATGATGGCAAGCACTGGAGCCTCCAGGTTGGGGTGGTTACCCGCCAGTTACCCCGTCGTCAGGTCCCCCAAGCAGGCGTTCGGCCCAACTTCGAGCCAGTCCGAGTCCCGCCAAGACCTGATCGCCGCGTCCCGACCGTCCGGCGACCCGCGTTACGACCGTCCGGCGAGCCGAGGCACGCGCCGCGTTACGACCGCCGCGCGAGCCGAGGCACGCCGGTGCCCGTCGCGGCCCAGTCCAGCAGGCCCGCCACGTCCACCCCGTGCGGCGGGTCGTCCCGGTACGGCGAGATGTTGCGCGCCCCCCGGTCCAGCAGGGACGAAGCGCCGGAAGCGTTGCCGCGCAGCGCGTGCGTCAGGCCGACGGCCAGCTGAGCCAGCCCGCGCCACAGCTCCCGTTCGGACTCGGGCGCCGTCTTCCACGCGTCCTCCAGCACTTCGTGCGCGTGGAACGGCCGGCCGAGGTCGAGCAGGCGTTGGGCCTCGGTCAACGACTCCGCGGGCGTTCGCGGCACACCCTCGGGCTGCCGCTCGACGCCCGGAGCCCCGTAGGGCAGAGGACGACCGAGCCCGTCACGCGGTCTCGCGTTGCGGGCCCGGCCCTGCTCGTCGCGGTCGCGCGGGCTGGTCGACACGCCTTGATCGTGTCACGGACGACCGTCGCGCGAAACGGTCAGCCCTTGATCGGCCCGGAGAAGCGGATGTGGTTGCCCGACGGGTCGCGGAACGCGCAGTCGCGCACCCCGTACACCTGGTCCACCGGCTCCTGCATGACCTCGGCGCCCGCTGCCCGGACCTGCTCGAACTTGGCGTCGCAGTCGTCCACCTGGAAGATGACCGACCCCAGCGACCCCTTGGCCATCAGCTCCTTCATCGCGGTCGCGTCGTCCGCGGGCCGGCCCATCTCCGGGTTCTCCAGCATGATCTGGACGTCGGGCTGGTCGGCCGGTCCCACGGTCAGCCAGCGGTACTGCTCGATCGGCGCGTCGAGGCGCACTTCGAGGCCGATCACGTCGCGGTAGAACGTCAGCGCCTCTTCCTGGTCGCGGACGTGGAGGAACATGTGGGAAACCTTGATGCTCATGACCGTGAACCTATCCTCGCTGGTCAGGCTCGTGCTTCTCGAAATCTGCTCGGTCGTGTGACGGCCTTGGACCAGCACGCGGGCACGACGGCGACCGCGTCGTGGCTGCGGGCCCGGTAGGCGCTGGGCGTCTCGCCGACGAGCTCGGTGAACCGCGAGCTGAACGAGCCGAGCGACGTGCAGCCGACCTCGAAGCACACCTCGGTGACGGTGAGGTCACCCCGCCTCAGCAGGGCTTTCGCGCGTTCGATGCGCCTGGTCATCAGGTAGTTGTAGGGCGTCTCGCCGTAGGCCGACTTGAACTGCCGGGCGAAGTGCGACGGTGACATGAGGGCGGTGCGCGCCATCGCGGGCACGTCCAGCGGTCGGGCGTACTCGCGGTCCATCAGGTCGCGTGCCCGGCGCAGGTGGGCGAGTTCTTCCGGTCGCACGCGAACAGCATGGCACGGTGATACTGGCGGACGTGTCCGAACAGGACTGGGTCCTGCACGTCGACCTCGACCAGTTCATCGCGGCGGTCGAGGTCGCGCGCCGGCCCGAGCTGCGCGGCAGGCCCGTGGTCGTCGGAGGAACCGGCGACCCGACGCAACGCGCCGTGGTGGCCACCGCGTCCTACGAGGCGAGGGAGTTCGGCGTCCACTCGGGCATGCCGTTGCGGCTGGCCCGGAAGCGGTGCCCCGACGCGGTGTTCCTCCCGTCCGACGGGCCCGCCTACGAGGCGGTGTCCGCGCACGTGATGGACGTGCTGCGCGAACTGCCCGTGGTGGTCGAGGTGATCGGCTGGGACGAGGCGTTCCTGGGCACCCGAACCGACGACCCGGAGGCGCTGGCCCTCGCCGTCCGGCGGGCGGTGAAGGCGGAGACCGGGTTGGACAGCTCGGTCGGCATCGGCGACAACAAGCTGCGCGCGAAGCTCGCCACCGGTTTCGCCAAGCCCGCCGGCGTGTACCGGCTGACCAGGGACAACTGGGTGGAGGTGATGGCCGGACGGCCGGTGACCGCGTTGTGGGGCATCGGTTCCCGCACCGCGGCCAAGCTCGCCGCGCTGGACGTCCGGACGGTCGAGGAGCTGGCACGTGCGGACGTCGACGTGCTGGCGGCGCGGTTCGGCCCGGCGATGGGGCCGCACTTCCGGCAGCTGGCGCTGGGCGCGGGCGACACGAACGTCTCCGCGACGCCGTGGGTGGCGAAGTCGCGCAGCCGGGAGACGACGTTCCAGCGCGACCTGGCCGACCCGGACGAGATCCGCGCGCAGGTGCGGCTGCTCGCACGGCGGGTGGTGGACGACGTGCGCGCGGAAGGGCGGCCTGCGGTGCGCGTGGTGGTGAAGGTGCGGTTCGTGCCGTTCTTCACCTACACGCGGGGCGTCGCGCTGGGGGAGCCGACGATGGAGCCGGAACCGATCGAAGACGCGGCTGTGGCGGCGTTGGCGCGTTTCGAGGACACTCGCGCCGTGCGCTTGCTGGGTGTGCGCGTCGAGTTCTCCGGGGGATGACCGTGGGCAAAGTGGTGTTGAACGGGTCGGTGTCGCTGGACGGGTACAGCGCCGGGCCGAACGCGAGTGACGACCACCCGATGGGCGAGGGCGGTGAACGGCTGCACGAGTGGATGTTCGCCGAGGGCTCGGACGGCGACGCCGCGTTCGCCGCGACCGTCGGCGCGGTCGTGCTGGGCCGGCGGACGTTCGACCTGGGGCTGCGGTTCTGGCAGGACACGCCCTTCCCGGTGCCGAGCTTCGTGCTGACCCACGAGGGCCGCCCGCCGCTGGCGATGGAGTCGGCGTCGTTCACCTTCGTCACGGACGGCCCGGAGAGCGCCGTCAGCCAGGCGCGTGCGGTGGCCGGTGACAAGGACGTGCTCGTGATGGCGGCGGCGGAGTCCGCGCAGCACGTGTTGCGGGCCGGGCTGGTGGACGAGATCCGGCTCCAGTTGGTGCCGGTGTTCCTCGGTGGCGGCGCACGGCTGCTGGACGGGTTGAAGCCGACCGAGCTGGAGCGGATCGCGGTGGCCGAGGCGGACGACGTCGTGCACCTGAGGTACCGCGTCCTCAAGTGACGCGGTGCCCCAGTCGCGGTGTCGCGCCGGCGTTCCGCCGTCACGTCGAGCAAGCGGCCGTGATGCCCTCCATCACGGTGTAGAGGCGGGCGGCGGTGGCCCGGTCGAACTCGGGCCTGTCCAGGGCGACCGGTGTGCCCGCCCGTGAAGCGGTGAGGGGCGCGGTGGGCGGGTCCGCCAGGAACCGGTGGACCTGGTCCGCCGCGTCGGCCACGTTCCGGGCGAACAGCCCGGCCACCACGTCCAGCGCCTTGCCGCGCAGCCCGCCGACCTGCGCGCCGAGCCCGCTGTCCACGAACATCGGGTTGTGCAGCACGTACCGGACCGCGCTGCCCGGGTACCGGTCGGCGAACCCGGCGCCGAGCAGGTCGGTGGCGCGCGACGCCTGGCTGACCGCGTGGAACGCGCGGTACCTCCCGCTCAGCGCCAGGTCGTCCCACCGGATGCCCGGCCCGCGCAGCCCGGCCACCCCGCACACGCTCACCACCACCGCCCCGGTGGGGAGCACGGGCAGCAGCCGGTCGACCAGCGCGAACCGGCTCACCGCGTGCAGCGCGAACGTGTGCTCCAGGCCGTCCGCGGTGATCACCCGACGCGGGCTGAACCGCCCCGCGCCGAGCACCAGGTGGTCGACCACGTCGAACCGCGCCGCCACCTCGTCGGCCACGGCCGCCGTGCCCGCCACCGTGCCGAGGTCGCCGCGGATCAGCTCGACCCCCTCGGGCGCGACGGCCGACCGGCCCACCACCGCCACCCGGTGCCCTTCGCGCGCCAGCCGTGCCGCCAAAGCCCTCCCGATGCCGTTCGTGCCGCCCGTGATCACCGTGTTCGCCATAACCTGAAGCCTGGATCGCGGCGCGACGACACGAAAGAAGGCACATCCATGTCACTGGTGCCCGTGCCGGTCACCCCGGCCGACCGCGCCGCCTGCGGCGTCGGCGACGTGCTGGCCCGGGTCGGCGACAAGTGGAGCCTGCTGGTCCTGGTCCTGCTCGCCGAACGCCCCTACGGCTTCAACGAGCTCGACCGCGCCGTGCACGAGCTGAGCCGCCGCATCCTCACCCGCACCCTCCGCCAGTTGGAACGCGACGGGCTGGTCAGCCGCGAGGTGCGGCCCGGCAGGGCCGCCGGCGTGGAGTACGCGGCGACCGGGCTGGGCCGCTCCCTGCTCGACCTCGTCGTCCCCCTGGGACAGTGGGTGCTGGAGCACGGCGATGACATCGACGCCGCGCGTTCCCGTTACGACAACGCGTCCAGCACCCGCCGCGCGGTGTCCACACTGGACTGAGGGTTCTGGCCGGTGACCAGGTTGCCGTCGACCACGACCGTGCTCGACCACGCCGGCCCCGTCTCCGGCACCGCGCCCAGCTCGCGCAGCCGCGACTCGACCAGGTACGGCACGGCCAGGCCGCCCTGGCGCTCCTCCTCGTCGGTGAACACGGTCAGCCGCCGGCCCGCGAACGCGAACGTGCCGTCCTCCCGCACCGCCGACAGCAGCCCGGCCGGCCCGTGGCACAGCGCGCCGACGACCTTGCCCGCGTCGTCGAACGCCACCAGCAGCCGACCGAGGTCCGGGTCGGACGCGAGGTCCGCCATCGGGCCGTGCCCGCCGGGCAGCAGCACGCCGTCGTAGTCCGCGACGTCGACGTCCGCCAGCCGGAGCGGCGCGGCCAGCTCTGCGTCGATCGACTTCAAGTACTCGCCGAACTCGTCGGTGAGGCTGGCCGCGTCCACGGTCGGCCGCGCGCCGCCCGGCGTGGCGATGTCCACCCGCACGCCCGCGTCCCGCAGCACGCGGACCGACTCGACCACCTCCTCGGCCCAGAAACCGGTGGGGTGGCTCGTGCCATCGGCCAGCACCAGCTCGTCGGCCGCCGAGACGACCACCAGAACCCTGCTCATCGGTCCAACCCTTCGCTTGTGTTCCGCCTGCTGTCCGGACAACCGCAACCCCATCACGTTTCATCCGGTAGCGTTCGGCGAGCCATCACATTCCTTATAGCCGCGGAGTTGCGCGATCACCGATCTCGACCTGCTGGCCACCTTCGTGGAGATCTACCGGGCCGGCTCGCTCACCGCCGCCGCCCAGCGCCGCGGCCTGACCCAGCCGGCCGTCAGCGGGCACCTCGCCCGGCTGGAGCGGGAGCTCGGCGAGCCGCTGTTCACGCGCTCCAGCCGGGGCGTGACGCCGACGGCGCGGGCCGACGAGCTGGCCCGGCGGGTCGGCGCGCACGTGGACGGGCTGCGGTCGGCACTGTCCGAAGTGGACGACCGTGGGGCGTACGCGGGCACGGTCCACCTGGCCGGCGCGGTGGAGCTGATGACCGCACGGGTACTGCCCGCGCTGGCCGCGTTGACGGTGCGCGGGCTGCGGCTGCGGATCACCCTCGGCCTGGCCGACGACCTGCTCACGGCGCTGGCCAACGCCCGACTGGACCTGGTGGTGTCGTCGGTGCGCCCCGCGGACCGGGCGCTCGTCGCCGCGCCGTTCGTGGACGAGGAGTTCGTGCTGGTCGGCGCGCCGACGCTGGTGCGCACGATCGACCGCTCCCTGCTGGCGACCGACCCGGTGCGGGCGCTGGCGCACCTGCCGCTGGTCGCGTACGCGGAGGAGCTGCCGATCGTGCGGCGGTACTGGCGCAGCGAGTTCGGCCGCCGTCCGCCCAACCCGGTCGCGGTCGTCGTGCCGGACCTGCGGGCGGTGCTGGCGGCGGTGGTCGCCGGCGCGGGCGTGTCGGCGTTGCCGCGCTACCTGGCCGAGCCCGCGCTCGCGGCCGGGTCGGTGGAGTTGGCGCACCAGGCCGCCGTGCCACCGTTGAACACGCTGTTCCTGGTGACCAGGGTCGGCGGGCTGGCGAACCCGTCGGTGGCGTTGGCGCACGGCCACCTGATGGCCAGGTCGCGCGACTAGGGCGTGCTGTGAGCCGGGTCGCGCTGTGAGCTGGGGCGTGCTGCGAGGCGGGCGATAACGTCTGCGCCATGCTTGTCGAACTGGCCATCGGGGACGCGTACGGCGCGGGCTTCGAGTACGCCGACCGGTCCTTGGTCGCCGGCCACAACACGCTCGCCGGCTACGTCCAGCACCCCCGTCACCTCGGCATCCGACCCGGCGCGTACACCGACGACACGCAGATGACGCTGGCGCTGGCCGAGCTGCGGGTGTCCGGTGCGCCGTGGACGCCCGAGAACGTGGCGTCGGCGTTCGTGACCGCGTTCCACCGCGACCCGCGCGAGGGTTACGCGCGCGGGTTCCAGGCGTTCCTGGAGACCGTGCACACCGGCGCGGAGTTCCTGGCCCGCATCCGCCCGGACAGCGACAAGAGCGGTGCGGCGATGCGGGCCGCGCCGGCCGGTCTGCTGCCCACCGTGGCCGACGTCCTGCACCACACCGACGTGCAGGCCAAGGTCACCCACGACACGCCGGACGGCGTCGCGGCGGCGCGGGCGGCGGCGTTGGCCGTGCACTACTGCCACCACGGGCTGGGGCCGGTCGCGTCGGTCGGCTCGTGGATCGCCGAACGGCTCGGCTCGGACGTGTGGGCGCGGCCGTGGCAGGGCAAGGTCGGGTCGAAGGGCGTGATGAGCGTGCGGGCGGCGTTGACCGCGTTGTCCGCCGGCGGGTCGTTGAGTTCGGTGCTGAGGGAGTGCGTGGCCTTCACCGGTGACGTGGACACGGTCGCGACCGTCGCCCTCGCCGCCGCGTCGCGGTCCGCCGAGATCCGCGCCGACCTGCCCGCCGTGCTGGTCGACGGGCTGGAGAACGGGTCGTACGGCCGCGACCACCTGGCCCGCGTGGACGCTCAGCTGCTGTAGTGGTCGAGCAGTTCGGCGACCCGCTCCTCCGGCCACGGGCAGCGGACCTCGCCGAACGTCGCCGCGAAGAACAGCTCCAGGTGCGCGTGCCACGCCGCGAGCGCTTGCGGCGCGAACGCCGGATCGTCGACCGCGTGCGTCAGCTCCACGGTCGTGCCCTGGTCCGGGTCGTGCCGGAACTCCCAGCGCACCCGACCGGTGGGGGAGTCGAACGCCAGCACGCGCGGCGGCGTCCGCTCGACCAGCGGGCCCGCCGGCACGTGCGGGTTCGTGGCGCCGGTCGGCACGTCTTCCCCGCCTCCGGTGAGGAGCGCCCACACCTCGTCCAGCGGACGCCAGACGAGGTCGCGGACGAACCGCACCACGCCGCCGTCCAGCCGGCCCTCGTCCAGCCCGAACTCCCGGACGTACCGCTCCATCGGCCCGAGCACGTCCGCGGGCGGCTCGAACGGGCGGTCGGCCAGGCGGGCTTCGAGGCCCGCGAGGCACGTGTCCCAGCCCGCGGCGTTGCGCCCGGCGCCGTGCTCGTCACCGAGGACGTGCGTGAACACCAGCAGGCAGCCGCGGTCGTGCGGCAGCAGCTCGAACCTCAGCACGTCGGTGTTCCACCGGAACGCGAACACGTTCGGCGGGTCGGACTCCAGCACCTCGCCGGTGGTGACCTGGTCGGGGAACGAGAACGTCATCTCCCGCCCGTCGACCGCCACCGCCGCCGGGAACCAGTGCGCCAACTCGCCCGGTTCGGTCACCGCCCGCCACACCTTGGCCCGCGGGTGCGCGAGCACCCGTTCGAACCTCAACACGGGCTTGCCGTCGATCCTCCGCAGCTCGGTGCTCATGAGTCCGGGTCCATTCCGTCCAGTCGGCGTTCCAGGGCGTCGAGGCTGTCCTCCCACATCCGCCGGTACGGCGCGAGCCACGCGTCGATCTCGGCCAGCGGTTCCGGCCGCAACCGGTAGAGCCGCCGCTGCGCGTCCCGCCGCACCTCAACCAGCCCGGCCTCGCGGAGCACCTTGAGGTGCTTGGACACCGTCGGCTGGCTCACCGAGAGCCCGTCGACCAGGTCGTTGACCGGCCGCTCGCCGTCCCGCAGCACGTCGAGGATCCGTCGCCGCTGGGGGTCGGCGAGTACGGCGAACGTAGATGCCATAGCGGCAATATAGCCCGCACGGCATATGCGCTGTCAACCCGCCCGGACGCCGACGTCAGGCGACCACCTCCGCCCGGCGGATCGGCATGAGCGGCTCGGGGCTGGTGGTGAGGAACCCGGCCACCAGGTCCGTGCACAGGTCCGGCCGCTCGAACAGCATCAGGTGCGAGGTGCCCGGCAGGATGCACAACTGCGCGTTCGCGATCCCCCGGTACAGCGCGACCGTGTGTTCCAAGTGGACGATGTCGTCGTCGCTGCCCAGCACGAGCGTGGGGCTGGTGATCGCGCCCAGGTCGACCACCTCCGGGTCGTGCGCCGCGCGGGCGAACTTCTCCACGACGACGGGCAGGTGGTCGCGGCCGTCCGGTGACACCTCGGCGTACCGGTCGGCGATCTCACCCGGCAGCTCGCCGCCCGGCTGCGGCAGGAACACCCAGCCGTCCTTGGCGAAGGCCGTGTTGAGCACCGCCAGCCCGCGCACCAGGTCCGGTCTGCGCTGCGCCACGCCGAGCGCCACCACGCCGCCCGCGCTGTACGCCACCAGGTGCGCCGGGCCGCCGACCACCTCCTCCAGGAACGCGATCACGTCGCCCGCGAGCACGTCCACCGACACCGGCCCCGGCACGTCCGGCGTCCGACCGTGGCCCCGGCGGTCCACCAGGAACACCCGGAAGCGGTCCGCCAGCCGCGCCAGGCTCGGCTCGAAGTCCCGCGAGTCGCTGAACCCGCCGTGCAGCAGCACCACCGGCTCGCCCTCGCCGCGCACCTCGTACCAGGTGCGCACGCCGTTCACCGTCTCGTACATCACGTTCCTCCCCGTAGGTCTCACCTACTCGTACGGGAGGGGTCCGACAAAATCATCGGCAGAGCGAAGAGTTCGAACAGATGATCACCCAGATAGGTGGTCGAACCGACCATCAGGGAACCCGAGAACTCGACCAGCACCAGGGCGAACGGCCGGTAGGCGCCGTCCTCGTCCGGCCGGTACTGGCCGAACGCGGGCGTGCCGTTGGCCCACGTCGGCACCAGGCGGGCCGTCTCGCAGCCACTGTCCTCGTAGGACAGCGCGACCGCGATGTCGGCCCGCCCGCGCAGCCACCACGCGAACGGCGGCATGGTCATCGTCGCGTCCTCGTGCAGCAACGCCACCAACGTCTCCACGTCGTGCCGCTCGAACGCCGTCGTGTACCGCTCCAGCAACGCCTTGTCGAACGGCTGCAACGGCGCGGGCCTGCGGTCGGCGAGAGTGGCGCGTGCGCGTTGCAGCGCGCTGTTCACCGAAGCGACCGTCGTGGACAGCAGCTCCGCCACTTCGGACGCCTGCCAGCACAGCACGTCCCGCAGGATCAGCACCGCCCGCTGCCTCGGCGGCAGGTGCTGCAACGCCGCCACGAACGCCAGCCGCACCGTTTCCCGTCCCACGGCCACCTCGTCGGCGGGCAGCACCCGCGCGTCCGGCATCGGCTGCACCCACGTCGCGTCGGGCAGGGGCGCGCCCAGCGGCGTGCCCGCGGCGGAGGGCGACGTCAGGTCCATCGCCGTGGCCCGCCGCTGCACGCTGCGCAGCATGTCGAGGCACACGTTCGTGGCGATCGAGTACAGCCAGCCCTTCAACGACCCGCGCCCCGGGTCGAACGTGCGCCACGCCCGCACGAACGTTTCCTGCACGGCGTCCTCGGCCTCGAACGGCCCGCCCAGCATCCGGTAGCAGTAGCCGGTCAGCTCCACTCGATGCGCTTCCAGGTCCACCCCCACACGTTAGGATGAATCTCGGCGCGCCTCGACCCCGGTGCGACCCACATCCTGCGTGGCACGACCGCGTGAACTCTTCCGCTCGAACGATCCGAGGAGCCTCCGTGCCGCGCACGTTCACCGGTTCGCCCGTCCGCGACCTGCTCGCCCTCACCGCCCGTCCCGAGGTCATCTCGTTCGCCGGCGGCCTGCCCGCGCCCGAGCTGTTCGACGTCGAGGGCCTGCGCACGGCCTTCGACCAGGCGTTGGGCCGCCGCTCACTCCAGTACGCGCCCACCGAGGGCGACGTCGACCTGCGCGCCCTCGTCGCCGACCGGCTGACCGGGCGCGGCCTGGCCACCGGCGTGGACGACCTGCTCGTCACCAGCGGCTCGCAGCAGGCGCTGACGCTGGTCGTGACCGCCCTGCTCGAACCGGGCGCGGTGGTCGCGGTCGAGGAGCCGACCTACCTCGCCGCGCTGCAGTGCTTCCAGCTCGCCGACGCGCGGATCGTGCCCGTCGCCGGTGACGAGCACGGCATGGACCCGGCCGCGCTGGCCGACGTGATCGAGCGGGAACGCCCCTCGCTGCTGTACCTGGTGCCGACGTTCGCCAACCCGACCGGCCGGACGCTGAGCCTGGAACGGCGGGTCGAGATCGCCGCGCTGGCCGACCGGCACGGCCTGTGGGTGGTCGAGGACGACCCGTACAGCGAGCTGCGCTACCGCGGCGAGCCGGTGCCGTCGCTGGCCGCGTTGAGCGACCGGGTGCTGCACGCGGGCAGCTTCTCCAAGGTCGGCGCGCCGGGCATGCGGCTGGGCTGGCTGCGCGCGCCCGCGTCGCTCATGCGCACGCTGGTGATCGTGAAGCAGGCGGCGGACCTGCACACGTCCACCATCGACCAGGCCGCGGCGGCGGCGTACCTGAAGGCCAACGACCTCGACGCGCACGTCCTCGGGTTGTGCGCGGCGTACCGGGAGCGGCGGGACGCGATGATCGCGGCGCTGCCGTCGACCGTGCCCGCCGGGACCCGCTGGAGCGACCCGGACGGCGGCATGTTCGTGTGGGTGACCCTGCCCGATGGCGTGGACACGAACGCGCTGGTGATGTCGGCGTTGGAGCGGGACGTGGCGTTCGTGCCCGGCGCGCCGTTCTACGCGACCACACCGGACCTGTCGACGCTGCGGCTGTCGTTCACCACGAACACGCCGGCCGTCATCGCCGAGGGCATGCGGAGGCTCGCGACCGTCCTGCGGTGACCCGGGCTCGGCATCGACCTTCACGGTCGACCCGTGTGTTCCGCACGGGTCGACCGTGACACCGCGAGGGTGTGAGTTGCGCGCCGCCGGCCACAACGTGGTCCCCATGGAAAGAACTTCGATCCTCTCCCTCGTGGTGTCGGCCGCGCTGGGCATCGCGATCGTCGCCGACGGCGACGACGACTGGACCGGCTTCGGCACGTGGGGCCTGGTCGCGTGCGCGCTGGCGTACCTGGTGATCGGGTTGCTGCGGGGCGCGCTGAGCCGCCCGGAGGTGGCGTTGGCGCAGGTCGGCGGCGTCGTGGTGTTCGGCGCGGTGGCGACGGTCGCGCTGCTCGTCGACCCCGACGTCGGCCGGTACGTGGTGGCGGCGGGGTGGTTCGCGCACGCCGGGTGGGACCTCGTGCACTTCCGCGCGCGGCTGGTCGTGCCGACCTGGTGGTCCCTCGGCTGCATCGTGGTCGACACCGTCGTGGGGGTGTCGCTGGCGTGGTGAGGCACTTCGTGGAGATGCTGGTGGCGATGGTGGTCGGGATGGTCCTGCTCGACCCGGTGTGGGGACTGGTGGTGGCTTCCGACGTGCTCGCCCGGGGTGATGTCGCGGCGCTGGTGATGGCGACGGACATGACGGCCGGGATGTCGCTGTGGCTGTGGTTCCGCCGCCACCCGTGGCGGGAGGTCGTCGGGATGGCCGCGGCGATGTACGCGCCGTACCTGGTGCTGCTCGGTCCGTTCTGGGCGGGCTGGGTGTCGGCGTCGGCCCTGCTCGTCGCCGGGCACGTGCTGATGCTGCCGGCCATGGCCCTGGTGATGTGGCGGCACCGCCCGTGATGCGCCGTGCGCGGGTCCTCACGCTGGTGTCGCTGGGCGTGGCGTGGTCGACCAGCCTGGCCGGGCCGGGGATCGGCGTGCTGCTCGAACCGCGGCCGGCCTGGCAGGTGCTCGGGCTGGTGGGCGTGGTGCTGTTCGGCGCGGCGCACGCGGGGGTGCTGTACGCGGCGGTGACGCCGGTCGCGAGGGCACCGTGGGACGCGGCTTTCGTGGTGGCGGCCTTGTCGTCGGTGCCGTTGCTCGCGCCCGTCGCGGTCGGGCGGTGGGACACGTGGGCGTGGGTCGGCGCGTCGCTCGTCGGTACGGCTCCGGTGCTCGTCCGGCGGTGGTGGGTGGTGGCGCCGCTCGTGGTCGTGGTCGCCGTGGTGCTCGCGCCGGAACCGCTGCGGGCGTTGGTGATCACCGGTGGTGTCGGCGCAGGGCTGGCGTTGACGCACGTGCTGCCGGTGTGGCTGTGGGACCTGGTGGTGCAGGCGCAGCAGGGGCGCGAGGCGCGGGCCCGGTTGGCGGTGATCGAGGAGCGGCTGCGGTTCGCGCGGGACGTGCACGACCTGCTGGGGCACCGGTTGACGGTGATCGCGTTGAAGGCGGAGCTGGCCGCGCGGCTGGCGGACGTGGACGCGTCACGGGCGGGTGCGGAGGCGGGGGAGGTGCGGGAACTGGCGGCGTCGGCGTTGGCGGACCTGCGCGAGGCCGTGCACGGGTACCGGGCGGTGGAGCTCGACGAGCAGGCGTCGGCGATCGAGCAGGTGTTGACCTCGTCCGGGGTGCGGTGCACGGTATCCGTGCCGTCGTCGCTGCCCGCGGCGGCGCGGGAGCTGTCGTGGGCGTTGCGGGAGGCGGGGACGAACGTGCTGCGGCACAGCCGGGCGCGGTGGTGCACGATCGAGGTCGTGGTCGACGGTGACGACGTCCGGCTGACCGTGGCCAACGACGGCGCGTCCGGCGTGCGGGGGCACGGGTCGGGGTTGGGCGGGCTGGCCGAGCGGCTGGCCGGGGTCGGCGGGTCGTTGCGCACGGGGGAGGAGGCCGGGGTGTTCACGCTGGTGGCGACCGTGCGGTCGTGATACGCGTGCTGCTGGCCGACGACGAGGAGCTGATCCGGGTCGCGGTGGCGGCGCTGCTCGGGTTGGAGCCCGACCTGGAGGTCGTCGCGCAGGCCGGTGACGGTCGGGAGGCGGTGCGCGCGGCGCTGGCGCACCGGCCGGACGTGGCCGTGGTGGACCTCCAGATGCCGCTGCTGGACGGGTTCGAGGTGACCGCTTCGCTGGCGTCGTCCCTGCCGTCGTGCGCTGTGGTGATCCTGACCGGGCGTGGGAAACCACCCCACCTCCAGCGCGCGCTGTCGGCCGGGGCGAAGGGGTTCCTGCCCAAGGGTTCGCCTGGCGGCACGCTGGCCGACGTGATCCGGCGGGTGCACGGTGGCGCGCGGTACGTCGACCCGGCGTTGGCGGCGGACGCGCTGACCACGCCGCCGTGCCCGCTGACGCCGCGCGAGCTGGAGGTGCTGAGGTTGGCGGAGTACGACACGCCGGTGGCGGTGATCGCCCGGCGGACGCACCTGTCGGCGGGGACGGTCCGCAACCACCTGTCGGCCGCCGTGGCGAAACTCGGCGCGGCGAGCCGTTCGGAGGCCTACCTGACCGCGCACGACAACGGCTGGCTCTGATCTTCCCGGCTCCGGTTCCCCCGGTGCGGCCCGGTCCGGGGACCGGTTCGACGCCGTTCCCGGCAGGTAGCGGACGTTTGCGGTCGCACGAGACTTGGCCGGGGTGACCGGCGTCCCTACTTTCCGGGCATCTCAAGGGAAGAGGGGGCAGATGACCGACCACACGCAGTCGATCCAGTCGCCGCGACCGCCGACCGGCGCGCGTCCGGCGGTGGTGCTGCTGGCGGTGCTCGTCGTGGTGCTGATGGGGGCGGCGGTGCTGACGATCGTGCTGTTCGTCGGCGCGCGCGAGGAGCACGGGCTGGAAGTCCAGGGGCTGGACCGGGCGAGCAGTTCGCTCGCCGAAGCCGAGGACCGGCTCGCCGCGACCGACACCGCCAACGACGAGGTGGCCAACCAGATCTCCCGGCTGGAGACGCAGAACGCCGAGCTGCGCAAGTGCGCCGTGCCGGCCAAGGAATCGATCATCGCGGCCAGGGATGACGACGACGCGGCCCTCGGCCCCGCCGTCTCCCGCGCGTCGGACAACTGCTGAGCTGGGAGCACTCGCATGACCACGCCCGAAGCCGACCGACAGCCCACCACTTCACCGCAACCCCAACCCGTGCCGCCGCCCGCCGCTCAGCCGGAGACGCCGCCGGCGTCGCAGCCGCAGTCCGTTGGCCAGCCTGCGATTCCACCGACGTCCCAGCCCGCGACCCCGCTGGAGCCGGCGCAGACGTTCGAGCCGCAGTCACAGCCGCAGTCACAGCCGCAGTCACAGTCACAGTCACAGTCGAACCCCGCCACCACGCAGCCCCAGCTCCCCACCCCAGCGGAGGCGTCCGCAGCGTCCCAGCCGCCGCTCCAGCCAGAGCCGACCGCTCAACCGGAGCCGTTCCCGGCGTTCGACCCGCAGCAGCCCCAGCTCACCACCCCGTCGGAGCCGTTCCCGGCGTCGCCCCACCCGGCACCCGCCACCCGGAGCCGGGCGCCGATCGTCGTGCTGTCCGTGCTGGCCGCCGTGTTCGCCCTCGCCACCGCCGTCTTCACGTTCCTCTACCTCGGCGAACGAGCCGACCGGGACGCCATCGCGGCCTCCCGCGCGGACCGTGAGCGGGTACTCGCCGGCGTGCGCGAGCGGCAGGAAGAACTCGACCGGGCGCTGGGCACCAACCGCACCCGCGAGGCCGCGCTGTCCACCGACAACAGCTTGCTCAGCACCTGCGTGGAAGCGGCGAAGCAGTACTTCGACCTGCCGGCCGAGGAGTCACCCGAGTCGTCCCGGCTCTTCCGCGTCATGTACGACGTCTGCCCGCAGATCTGACTCCGACGCCGCCCGGACGCCGCGGACCGCGAGCCGGTCCGCGCGTTCGTTCTCCGGGTGCCCCGCGTGCCCCTTCACCCAGTGCCACTCGACCTGGTGCGGCGCGGCGGCGGCGTCGAGGCGTTGCCACAGGTCGACGTTCTTGACCGGCTGCCGGCCGGACGTCATCCACCCGTTGGTCTTCCACTTGGCCATCCACGACATGACACCGTTCCGCACGTACGTGCTGTCGGTGTAGATCCGCACCACCGACGGCCGCTTGAGCGTCTCCAGCGCCCGGATCGGTGCCATCAGCTCCATCCGGTTGTTGGTGGTGGCCTGCGACTCCCCGCCGAACAGGTCCCGCTCGTGCTCCCCGTACCGCAGCACCGCGCCCCAACCACCCGGCCCGGGATTCCCGCTGCACGCGCCGTCGGTGTAGACCTCCACCACCTGCTCCATGCGGCGAAACATACCGAGCCGATCCGGCCACCCGGGACACGGCGCTGGGCACGCCTCGCCGCCGACTTCACGTGACTCTCCGTTGCGCCGAGAGCGCAATCGCCTTCCGCCGCCCGGCGCCCGTGGGCACGCTGTCGGCATGGCACTGGGTTTCGCGGGTGAGGTGGCGGACTTCTACCACCGGTACCGGCGGGGATACCCGCCGGCGGTGTTCGACGCGGTCGTGGCGGCGTTCGGGCTGACGTCCGACGACGTCGCGGTCGACCTCGGGTGCGGCACGGGCCAGGTGACCGTGCCGCTCGCCGAACGCGTGCGCGCGGTGGTCGGGGTCGACCCGGAGCCCGACATGCTGGCGCACGCCCGGCGTGCGGCGGCGGACCGGGGCGTGGCGAACGTGGGCTGGGTGATCGGGACGGACGCGGACGTGCCCGCGTTGCGCGCCGTGCTCGGCGACGGGTCGGTCGGCGCGGTCACCATCGGGCAGGCGCTGCACTGGATGCGGCACGACGACCTGTTCACCTCGGTGCTCCCGCTGGTCAGGCATGGTGGTGGGGTGGCCGTGCTGACCAACGGGACGCCGCTGTGGTTGCAGGACAGCGACTGGTCGCGGGCGTTGCGGGAGTGCCTGGAGCAGTGGCTGGGCACGCGGGCCGGCAACGCGTGCGGCACCGACGAGGAGAGCCAGGAGCGGTACCGCGAGAGCCTGACCGCCGCCGGGTTCGGGACGTCCGCGCACCACGTCGACTACACCGGCACGCTGGACGTGGAGTCCATCGTGGGCGGTGTGCTCTCGGCCCTGCCCGTGGACCGACTGCCGCGGCCGGAGGAGCGCCCCGCCTTCGCCGACCGCGTCCGCCGCGCGCTGGAGCCGCACGCGCCGTTCACGGAGCACGTCCGCGTCACCGTGCTGACCGGGCGGCGGGATACGTGAAGATGAGCGGGTGAAGTGGTCACGAGCGGTGCGGCACGTCGAGGAGCTGGCGGCCAAGTGCGGGGAGCTGGCGAACCTGCCGAGTTCGATCCACCCGTTGCGGGTGGTGGCGTTGTGGGCCGTCGGGGACGTCCTCGGTGAGCCCCGGGACGTCGACCAGGTGACCGTCGCCGTGGTGGTCGACCTCCCGGTGGACGACGTGCCCTGGATGAGCGAGCCGCACGGGGCCGAGCACTGGGCGAACGCCAGCCGGATGTCGCGGAACCCCATCAGGCCGCTGTGGCGCTCGGCCCGCGCGCCGGTCTGGAACCACCTCGTCCACCGCCCCGCACTGGTCTGGGACGCGGTGGACGGGCCGGCGGAGAAGACCCTCGCGGCGCTCGCGGACGGACGCGGCGAGCAGGTCCGGCAGGCCGCGCCGGGAGCGGACGAGCTGCGCGCGCGCCTGCGTGACGAGTTGGCGGTGAGCCTGCGCGCACTGCGCCGGCAGACCCGTGCGTACGAGGAGAAGCGCTGGAGCCCCGGCAAGCTCACGACCGCCTCGGACGCCCTGTGGCGCGTCAGCGCCGGCTACCTCGACGTGCTGGACGCCCAGACCTCCTGAAGGGGCCGGTAGTCGATCACGGTGATGCCTTCGCGGTCGATGAGCTCGCGTGCCTGCGGGGAGATCAGGAACTCGTAGTCGGACCGGCGGACCCGCCAACCCCCGTCGACCGCCCGCGACCGCTCACTCGCGACGCTCGGGTGCACGGCCCACTCGCTGAGCCCCGGCGGCAGGTCGCGCAGCAGTCGGGCGTACCGGGCCGGCTTGGTGTCGACGTCGACGGAGAAGCTGTCCAGGAACGGGTTGTCCGTCACCGGCAGTCCGCGCCGCCGCATCCGCCGCCGGCCCTCGTCCAGCCAGACCCGCACCGCCAGGCCGTGTTCCGCCGCCAACGCCGTGGCCACCGCCAGGACGTCGTCCCGTCCACCGTCGGCCAGGCAGTGGAAGTCGAGGTGCGTAAGCCGCTCTCTGAGCCCGTCGCCGAGGCCGTTGCCGAAGCCGAAGACCGCGTCGATCTGTGCCCGGAACTCGGCCTCGACCTCGTCGGTCCGGGCGCGGGCGCGGAGTTCACCGCGCCTGGCGGCGGTGAACAGCAGGCCGTCCTCGTCCAGCAACGAGCCCACGTCCTCCTTCGCCGCCAACGGCCCCCACCGATCGGCGACCGCGTCGCGGACCAGGGTGAGGTGGATGCCGAACGTGATCCCCGGATGCCGTCGCAGCAACCCGACCGCGTGCCGCGCCGACGGACCCGACGTCATCAGGCTGCACGAACGGGCGATTCCCGCCTCTATCGACTCGACCACCGCCACGTCGACGTCCTCGTGCATGCCGAGGTCGTCGCAGTTGACGATGAGCACCCGCGCGTCAGGCGGATAACCCAGCAACTCACTCGACCGAGTGAACCCGGTGTGATCCATCCCCGCAGTGTGGCTGGCCCCCCGGGTCCCCGCCCTCGAATTTCCGGGGGCCGTCAACCGACGCGACGACCCCACTCGCGATCACCAGCCCCGCGAACGCCACTCGTCCAGGTGAGGTCGTTCACGCCCAAGAGTGGTGTCATCGCCGTGACCTGGGTAAACCCACGTGTCGTCCGGAAGTTCGGCGAAGATCCTGGTCTCCACGTCACCGATCAGCGACGTGAAGGTTTCAGGTGACGTCGTTTTGCCGACCCCTCCCGGGAAAAGCGAGTCGCCGGTGAAGACGTGGGGGTGCCCGCTTGGGTCGCGGTACAGGAGGGCGATGGAGCCCGGGGTGTGGCCGCGCAGGTGGATCACCGTCAACGGCACCTCGCCGACGTGCACGGTGTCACCGTGCTCCACCAGCACGTCCGGCGGAATCGGCAGCACGCCCGCGTCCGCGGCGTGCGCGACGGTGTTCGATCCGTTCGCGCCCGCCACCGCGCCGAGAGCACCCCAGTGGTCCTGGTGCTGGTGCGTGGTCACCACGGTCTTCAACCGAGGGCGGTCCACCGAGTGGCCCACCACGTCCGACAGCCGTTGCGGGTCGGCCGCCGCGTCGATCAGCAGCGCCTCGTTCGTCGCACGGCACACCAGCAGGTAGGCGTTGTTGTCCATAGGCCCGACGGAGACCTTCGTGATGGTCAACGCGTCCAACGTGCGCCGTGCCGCAGCCCCGCCCGGCGTCACATGCCCCGTGTAGTCCTCTAGTACGTCCACATCGGCCGACGGTAGCCGACCGGACACCCTCCAGGGGCAGCGCGACCGACCCCTAGGGTTGGAAACGATCAATACCGCCATCCCCGATGTCAGCCGAATAGGGTCTTTCCACCTCGTGCCTTCCCAACGCCGGATCAACTGGGACGTCCTGCGCATCCTCGCCGTGCTGTGCGTGCTCCTCCAGCACGCCACCCACGCCGGCCCGTCCGTCCACCCCGAACTCGGCCGCCCGTCCTTCGTCTTCAGCCTCGAATTCGGCGCGAGCGCGCTCGTGGTGATCTCCGCCTTCTTCGCCTGCGCGTCACTCGCCAAGGGCGAACCGGCCCGCTTCCTGCGCAACCGCCTGGCCCGCCTGCTGCCCGCCTACGTCGTGGCGGCCACCTGCACGTACGTCGTCCTCCGCTACCTCGCCCCGGCCGGCTGGAGCCACCTCGAACCCCGGGACCTGCTCTTCAACGTCCTGATGCTGCAGAACTGGTTCCCCGACGTCCGCCTGGTCGACTTCTCCTACTGGACCCTCCCGGTCCAGGTCACGGGCTTCGTCGCGGGCGCGCTGCTGGTGTCGAGGGTCCGCGGCCGGGCGGTCAAGGCGCTGCTCTGGGCGCTCGTCGTGCTGCCCCTGGTCACCCGCGCCTGGACGGTCGACGACGGCGTGGTCCGCACTCTCTACGACGGCCTGGGCGTGCACCGCGGGCAGTTGTTCGCCATCGGCGTCGGCATCTGGCTGTGGTCGAAGGGCCGCATCGGCGACCGGCACCTGTTCGCCCTGCTCACCGCGTGCCTGCTGGCCCAGGCCGTGCACAGCGCGGACTTCAAGTCGACCGTCGGGCTGGGCGTCCTGCTGATCGGCGTGTGCGCCGCGGCCGGCGGCCGGGACTGGGACATCGCCCCCGTCCGCCTGCTCGCCCGCCCCATCAAGTGGCTCGCCGGCATCTCGTACGGCGTGTACCTGGTGCACCAGGAGATCGGCTACGTCGTGATGGCGAAGGTCGCGGCCTACGGCCCGTGGACCGAGCTGGCCGCGTTCACCGGCGCCGCCGTCGTCCTCGGCTGGCTGCTGACGGCCTTCGTGGAACGCCCCGCGCACCGCGCCCTGACCGTGAGCCGCAACACCGTGAGCCGCGACACCGTCGGCGGCAACACCGTCCGCGGCAACACCGTGAACCGGCCGACCCTGAGCCGCCCCGCCCTGGCCGGCCTGCTGCTCACGGCACGCCTGCGCTCACCTCAGAGCCACTTGGGCAGCGTCGGCACCGACCCGTCCAGCCGCGCACCGCTGTGGCGCCCCGTCAGCCAGCCCAGCACGTCGGCCGCCGCACCGCTCACCGTCGACGACACCTCACTGGCCGCCGTCAGCGCCCAACCGCGTTGACCGCCGTCCGGGAACGTGACCTCCAACCGCACCGCCGGCACGTCCGGCCGGTCCGCGTACAGGCCGACCGCGTCCTCCACGAACCCCTCCAGCAGCTCGACCGGAAGGTCCTCGAACCCGATGCCACGGTCCAGGTCGACCAGGTGGAACCACACCTCGCGCAACCGCAGCCACGGCACGCGGTGCGCCAGGAACACCCCGCCCTTCGGGTGCACGACCTCCGCCTCCCACGCCGTCGCGGGCAGCTCGCGGGCGGCCGTCGAGAAGCGCTGGCACGCCGCGTCCAGATCCGCCCGCAGCAGCTGCGGCAACCTGCCCGCACCCTCGGCGATGTCCGCGTCACGGTCCGCCGCGCTCGGGTACATCTGGTGCTCGACCCCGGTCTTCGCCCACGTCAGCAGGTTCACCAAGGCGTCCGCGTTCCGTGCGAGATGCGTCACCACGTGCGCCCGGCTCCACCCCGGGAGCAGGCTCGGACCGCGCAGAGCGGGCAGGTCGAGGGCCGCCACGACCTCGTACAACACCTCCGTCGCCCGGTCGACCTCGGCGAGTCCGGTGACCGCGTCCTGGACCGCGGCGGACTGCTCGCGGGGCGCGGGTACGCTCGTCCGGTCGGATCGGACCTGGGCGGCATCGGCGAAGCTCATGGGCACCTCATCCCGGAGTTATGCGGCCGAACGGCCTATCACCCCAGCGTAGGGGCCTTGACTACCTGCCGGTAGAGCCGTTGGCGCACGATCGTGGAAGAGCCCGTAACGGTTTTGTCGGTGGTCGCACCTAGCATGGTTGGCGCCCTCCCCGACAGGGCCGAAGCAGTGGTCCGATACGCTTTTCGAACGTCTGTTCGGGGGAAGGTCGAATACCGAAGGGAACCGTTGTGGCCGATCGGCTTGTCGTTCGCGGGGCTCGCGAGCACAACCTGCGAGGGGTGGACCTCGACCTGCCGAGGGACAGCCTCATCGTGTTCACCGGGCTCTCCGGCTCGGGCAAGTCCAGCCTCGCCTTCGACACGATCTTCGCCGAAGGCCAGCGCCGCTACGTCGAGTCGCTGTCGGCGTACGCGCGGCAGTTCCTCGGCCAGATGGACAAGCCGGACGTCGACTTCATCGAGGGCCTGTCGCCCGCCGTGTCGATCGACCAGAAGTCGACCAGCCGCAACCCGCGGTCGACCGTCGGCACCATCACCGAGGTCTACGACTACCTGCGGCTCCTCTACGCCCGCGCCGGCAAGGCGCACTGCCCGACCTGCGGCGAGGCGATCAGCAAGCAGACGCCGCAGCAGATCGTGGACCAGGTGCTGGCGATGGAGTCGGGCACCAAGTTCCAGGTGCTCGCCCCCGTCATCCGGGGCCGCAAGGGCGAGTACCTCGACCTGTTCTCCACCCTCCAGTCCCAGGGCTACTCGCGCGCCAAGGTCGACGGCGTGGTGTACGCGCTGGGCGAGGTGCCCAAGCTGAAGAAGCAGGAGAAGCACCACATCGCGGTCGTGATCGACCGGCTGAGCGTGAAGGCCAGCTCGAAGCAGCGGCTGACCGACTCGGTGGAGACGGCGCTGCGCCTGGCCGACGGCCTGGTCGAGCTGGAGTTCGTCGACGTGCCGGAGAACGACCCCGGCCGGGTGCGCGGCTTCTCGGAGAACCTGGCCTGCCCGAACGCCCACCCGCTGGCGATCGAGGACCTGGAACCCCGGTCGTTCTCGTTCAACTCGCCCTACGGCGCCTGCCCCGTGTGCACCGGCATCGGCGTGCGCAAGGAGGTCGACCCGGAACTGGTCGTGCCGGACGACGAGCTGTCCCTCGCCGACGGCGCCATCGCACCGTGGGCGACCGGCCAGACCGCCGAGTACTTCACCCGGTTGTTGGAATCGCTGGGGCTTGCGATCGGGTTCCGGACGGACACGCCGTGGCGGCAGCTGCCCGCCAAGGCGCAGAAGGCGGTGCTGCACGGCGTCGACGAGCAGGTCAACGTCCGCTACAAGAACCGCTACGGCCGCGAGCGCTCCTACTACGCCAACTTCGAGGGCGTGATCCCGTTCCTGGAACGGCGGCAGGAGCAGACCGAGTCCGAGTACATGCGGGAGAAGTACGAGGGCTACATGCGGGAGGTGCCGTGCCCGTCCTGCCAGGGCACCCGCCTCAAGCCGGAGATCCTGGCCGTCACGCTGCACCACGGGCGCAAGGGCGACAAGTCCATCGCCGAGGTGTGCGCCATGTCCGTGGGGGAGTGCTCGGAGTTCCTGGACGGGCTGAAGCTCGGCAAGCGCGAGTCGATGATCGCGGGCGCGGTGCTCAAGGAGATCCAGGCCCGGCTGCACTTCCTGCTCGACGTGGGCCTCGACTACCTGTCACTGGACCGCGCGTCCGGCACCCTCTCGGGTGGTGAGGCGCAGCGGATCAGGCTCGCGACGCAGATCGGCTCCGGACTGGTCGGCGTGCTGTACGTGCTGGACGAGCCGTCGATCGGCCTGCACCAGCGCGACAACCACCGGCTGATCGAGACGCTGAGCAGGCTCCGCGACCTGGGCAACACGCTGATCGTGGTCGAGCACGACGAGGACACCATCCGCACGTCCGACTGGGTGGTCGACATCGGCCCCGGCGCGGGCGAGCACGGCGGCAAGGTCGTGCACAGCGGCCCGTACCAGGAGCTGCTGAAGAACAAGGAGTCGATGACCGGCGCGTACCTGTCCGGTCGCCGGTCGATCCCGATGCCCGCGGTGCGGCGCAAGGTCGACAAGAAGCGGCAGCTGACGGTGGTCGGTGCGCGGGAGCACAACCTGCGCGGCATCGACGTGTCGTTCCCGCTGGGTTGCCTGGTGTCGGTCACGGGCGTGTCCGGTTCGGGCAAGTCGACGCTGGTCAACGACATCCTGGCGACCGTGCTGGCGAACAAGCTCAACGGCGCCCGTCAGGTGCCCGGCCGGCACACCCGGATTCGCGGCCTGGAGCAGGTCGACAAGCTGGTGCAGGTCGACCAGTCGCCGATCGGCCGGACCCCGCGGTCCAACCCGGCCACCTACACGGGCGTGTTCGACCACGTGCGGAAGCTGTTCGCGGCGACCACCGAGGCGAAGGTGCGCGGCTACCAGCCGGGGCGGTTCTCGTTCAACGTCAAGGGCGGGCGCTGCGAGGCGTGCGCGGGCGACGGCACGATCAAGATCGAGATGAACTTCCTGCCGGACGTCTACGTGCCGTGCGAGGTGTGCAAGGGCGCCCGGTACAACCGCGAGACGCTCGAGGTGCACTACAAGGGGAAGACGATCGCCGAGGTCCTCGACATGCCGATCGAGGAGGCCGCGACGTTCTTCGAGCCGATCAACTCGATCCACCGGCACCTGCGCACGCTGGTCGACGTCGGCCTCGGGTACGTGCGGCTCGGGCAGCCCGCGCCGACCCTGTCCGGCGGTGAGGCGCAGCGGGTGAAGCTGGCGGCCGAGCTGCAGAAGCGGTCCACCGGCAAGACGGTGTACATCCTCGACGAGCCGACCACCGGCCTGCACTTCGAGGACATCCGCAAGCTGCTCGGCGTGATCAACGGGTTGACCGACAAGGGCAACACGGTGATCGTGATCGAGCACAACCTCGATGTGATCAAGACTTCGGACTGGGTGGTCGACATGGGTCCGGAGGGCGGGTCCGGTGGCGGCATGGTGATCGCCGAGGGCACGCCGGAGCAGGTAGCGGACGCCGAGGACAGCTACACCGGGCAGTTCCTGCGCCAAGTGCTACCCGCCGAGGCCGCAGTCGGCTGAGCAGAGACGACTCTGAACAGAGACAACTCTGCGCAGAGATCACCCTGAGCGGAGATCACCCGAAGGCGCTACGCCCGGCGGGGATGAATGGTAATCCGGATTGTGTTGCCGGAAGTATGGAGGAGCGGCGGCCTGGCACCGGAGCACGACCCAGGCCGCCCGAACGACCCTGGCCGCCCGGACGACTCAGCCCGCCCGGACCGCTCAGTCCCGTGAACGACTCGGGCCGTCCCGTGAACGGACGGTCGTCCCGTGGTGAACGGATGGTCGTTGGGCGGATGGTCGTCCTGTGGACGGACTCGGTCGCGTGGACGGACTCGGTCGCGTGGACGGACTCGGTCGCGTGGACGGATGGGGGTCGCGCAGGTGGTAGTCGTGCGTGATCATGGTGGTATGCCGCTGAACTCGTACCGATTCCGCAGTGTGTGGTCGGTGGACAGCACTCCTGCGCAGACCTTCGAGGTGCTGGCCGATCTGCGCAGCTACCCGCACTGGTGGCGTGAGGTGCGGGAGGCGCGCCAGGTCGCCGAGAACGCGGCCGAGCTGCGCTGCCGTTCCGTCCTGCCGTACGACCTGGTCTTCGAGACGCACCATAACGCCAAGGACCCCGACGCGGGATTGCTGCGCGCCGACCTCCTCGGCGACATGGACGGCACGGTGAGCTGGCGGATCTTCGCCGACGGCACCGGCTCGCGCATCGTGTACGACCAGGAGGTCGTGGTCTGCAAGCCGCTGCTTCGCCGCATCGCCCTGGTCAGCCGTCCGATCCTCAAGGCCAACCACGAGTTGATGATGCGCAGCGGCCAACGTGGCCTCCGCACGTACCTCGCCGGCTTCCAAGCCGCGACCCAAACCACCCAGGGCACCCAGGCCACCCAAACCACCCAGGCCACCTAGGCCACTTCTCAAGCCGCCTCCAACCCCTGACCCGCCCGCCGTTCCGGCACCACACCCGCGTGAGTCCTACGTTCCGGACGCGTGAGTCCTACGTTCGGGACATCCGAGTTCAACGCTCAGGACGACCCGTCGGCGGTGTTGATGCTGTCGGATGATCAGGTGCGGTGGCGTAGGGAGTGGCCGGGTAGGGCGTTGGTTCGACGGCCCTCGTCGATCACCGGCACCCCGTTGACGAGGACGTGCGTGATGCCGACGGCCGGCTGTCGGGGCTGGTCGAACGTGGCCCGGTCGGTGATCGTGTCCGGGTCGAACAGCACCAGGTCCGCCGCGTACCCCACCTTGACGAGCCCGCGGTCGGCTAGACGCAGTCGGCGGGCGGCACGCCCGGTCAGGTGGGCCACGCACTCCTCCAACCCGAGCACCCCCAGCTCCCGCACGTACCGGCCGAGGTAACGCGGGAACGTGCCCCACCCGCGCGGGTGGGGTTGGTCGCCCACCAGCAGTCCGTCGCTGCCGCCGGTGTGCGCCGGGTGCCGCATGATCGCCCGCACGTTGTCCTCGTCGCCCACGTGCATCAAGCACGACGTGCCCAACCGCTCCGACACCAGCACGTCGAAGTACAGCTCGGCGGGCGGCCGTCCGGCCCGGCGCGCGGACTCCGCGACGGAACGCCCGACCAGGTGCGCGTTCGCCGCCGCACGCACCCCGCTGACCTCGATCGCCTCCCAGTCCACCGGCACACCGTGGCACCCGTCCGACCCGGTCTCCTCGACCTCCACCCGGATCCGCTCCCGCACGTCCACATCGGACAGCCGGGCCAACGTCGCCTCCGGCCCACCCGCGCCGACCCAGCTCGGCAGCAACGCGGACAGGTACGTCGCACCCGGCAGGTACGGGTACGTGTCCAGCGTGACGTCCACGCCGGCCGCCAGGGCGTCGTCGAGCAACTCCAGCAGCTCACCCGCCCGACCCCGGTTGACCTCGAAGTTCATCGTCGCGTGCGCCAGGTGCAGCGGGCAGCCGGACTCGCGCGACACCCGCACCATCTCCGCGTACGCCTCCAGCGCGCCGGCGCCGTAACTGCGGTGGTGCGGGCTGTAGAACCCGCCGAGCCCGCCGACGACCCGGCACAGCGCGGTCAACTCGGCCGTGTCCGCGTACATCCCGGGCGTGTAGGTCAGACCCGACGACATCCCCACCGCGCCCTCGCGCAACGACCGCGCCAGCACGTCACGCATCCGGTCCAGCTCGGCGTCGGTGGCGGGCCGGTCGTCGTACCCGACGCACAACATCCGCAACGTCCCCTGCGGCACGAGGTACGCGGCGTTGACCGCGATGCCCCGGTCGAGGCGGTCCAGGTACTCGCCGACCGACCGCCAGTCCCAGTCGAACCCCGGCGGGTCGTCGTTCCACCCGGCCAACTGCCCGCGCAGCACGGCCAGCACGTCGTCGTCCACCGGCGCGTACGACAGCCCGTCCTGACCGAGGACCTCCGTGGTCACACCCTGGGACACCTTGGCCAGGTGGTCCGGCTCGGCCAACACCCGGAGGTCGGAGTGGGAGTGCATGTCGATGAAACCGGGCGCGAGGACCAGCCCGTCCGTGTCGACCACCCGCCGGCCGCCGAGCCGAGAGCCCAGCAGAGAACCGCTCAGAGAACCGCGCCGAGAGTCGATCGCCGCGATCCGGCCGGCGCGCACGCCGACATCGGCCCGGTACGAGGGCGCGCCGGTGCCGTCCACCACCCGCGCGCCCCGGAAGACGATGTCCACGCCGCTGCCCTCACCAGTAGGTGCCCCACGAGCACGTGTCTCAGAAGTACGTGCGCACCAGGTCGACCACGGTGGTGCCGTCGACCACCGGGATCAGCGGCCACTTGTCGAACACCGTGCACGGGTGCGACAGGCCGAGGCCGACCCAGTCACCGACCTCCACCTCGTCCCCGGACAGCCGCATGAACGCGTGCTGGTCGTTGAGCGCCGTGACCTCCGCCCGCAACGGACGCTCCACACCGTCACGCCCGCGCACCACCTGCGGCTCCGGCAGCCCTTCGTCGAACGACGCGTCCCTCTTGCCCAGCGTCAGCAACGCCAGGTCCTGCTGGGGCCGCGACGTCACCTGCGCCCACGCGCGCAACGCCGGCCGGAACGGTTCCGCGCCGGACATCCGGCTGAACGGCGACACACCGCGGTAGAACCCGTCGTCGTGGGTGATGTACGCACCGCTGCGCAGCACCGGCCGCACCGGGAACGGCCACGTCTCGGTCAACCTCGCCGCCACCTGGTCGAAGTACGCGCTGCCGCCCGCGGTGACGATCGGCTCGTCCACCTCGACCATGCCGCCCAACGCGATCGCCAACTCGCGCAGCGCGGTCAGGTAACCGTCCACAACGGACTGCGCCGCGGCCGACGCGTCGTGGGCCAACGCACCCTCGTAACCCCCGACGCCCACAAGCCGCAACGTCGGGGCGGCGACCACCGCGCGCGCGACGTCGAGCGCCGTGGCCAGGTCGCGCGCACCGGTCCGGCCGCCGGGCGCACCCAGCTCGACCAGCACGTCCACCGGGCGCGCGACCGTGCCCAACGCCTCGGTCATCCGCGCCACGCCCGCCACGGAATCCGCCCAACAGGTGAACTCGAACGTGTCATCGGCGGCCAGTTCCGCGGCCAGCCACCGCAGTCCGGCCGGGTCAACCAGCTGGTTGGCCAGCACCACCCGCCGCACCCCGAACGCCCGGTACACCCGGAGCTGGCTGGTGTTGGCCGCCGTGATGCCCCACGCGCCGTGCTCCAACTGGCGGACGAACAGCTGCGGGGCCATCGTCGTCTTGCCGTGCGGCGCCAGCAGCACACCCCGGTCGGCGCACCAACGGGCCATGGTGGCGAGGTTGTGCTCCAGCGCGGCGGCGTCCAGCACGACCAGCGGCCCGACGAAACCGTCGGCGAACAGGTCGAGCCGGCGCCCGGCCACGTCGCCGATCGTCGCGCCGAACACGTCCGACGGCAGGCCTTTGAACCGCCAGTCGACCCGTTCGTCGCGGATGGCGGCCACAGCGTCCAGGTCCACGTTCCCGCCCCTCACGTTGCATGTAACGCAACGACTATTGCGCGATGTGATCACCCAGTGTGTAACATTCGGTCGGCCGCCCCGTCAATCAAGCGAACCCGAGGGAGTGCGGATGCGGTTCGACCTGCCGGGCGGCGTGGTGTGCCTGGGCGAGACCATGGCGGTCCTGGTCCCCGCCGAACCCGGCCCGGTGCGCGCCGCGCGCACGTGGACGCGAGCCATCGGCGGCGCCGAGTCCAACGTCGCCATCCACCTGGCACGGCTGGGCGTCCGCAGCCGGTGGGTGAGCGCCGTCGGTGACGACGCGTTCGGCGGGGCCGTCCTCGACGCCGTCGGCGGCGCGGGCGTGGACGTCACCGGCGTGCGCGTCGACCCCGACCGGCCGACCGGCCTCTACGTCAAGGAAGCGGACGCCGACGGCAGCCCCGTGCGCTACTACCGGCGCGGCTCGGCGGCGTCCGCCATGGGCCCGGACACGCTGGACCGGCTCGACCTGGACGGCGTGGTGCTGACGCACGTCAGCGGCATCACGGCGGCGCTGTCCGACCGCTGCCTCGACCTGCTGCGCGCGATCCTGGCCCGACCGCGCGCCGTCACCGTGTCGTTCGACCTGAACTGGCGGCCCGCCCTGTGGCGCGACCGCGACCCGTCGGTCCTGCGCGACCTGGCCGACGCCGCGGACGTCGTGCTCGCCGGCTCGGACGAGGCACAGACCGTCTGGGGCACAGGCGATCCGGCGGAACTGCGGGCGCTGCTGCCGGGACCGACGACCCTCGTGATCAAGCAGGGTGCGCGCGGCGCGACCGTGGTGGAGGGCGGCGCGACGACGTTCCAGCCCGGCTTGCGGGTCGACGTGGTGGAGCCGGTCGGCGCGGGTGACGCGTTCGCCGCCGGCTACCTCGCCGCCCACCTCGCCGGCGACCCACCGGGGCGACGCCTGCGCGCCGGCCACCTCCAAGCCGCCGCCGCACTGCTCACCAGGGAGGATGTCGGCGACCCGCTGCCGCCCGCGGTGACCGTGCCGCTGCTGGACGCCGACTCCCGCACGTGGGCCGCCGCACACCTGAGGAGACGTCGATGAGCCAAAGCCTGGACCGGGCGCTGACCCTGGTGGGGGAGCTGGCCACCGGACCGAAGACGCTGGACGAGCTGTCGGGCGTCATCGACGTGCACAAGTCGACCGCCATGCGGCTGCTGCGGACCCTGGAGTCCCACCGGTTCGTGCAGCGCGAAGGCGTGCACCACTACCGGCTCGGCACCGCGCTGTTCGACCTGGCCAACCGGGCGCTGGAGGAGCGGGACGTGCGGCGCAGCGCCGAGAACGCCCTGCGCGAGCTGAACACCCGCACCGGCTACACCGTCCACCTCGCGTCCTACGAGGGCGGTGAGGTCATCTACATCGACAAGTACGACAGCACCCACCCGATGCGGATGTACTCGCGCATCGGCCGGCGCGCCCCGCTGCACTGCACCGCCGTGGCCAAGGTGCTGCTGTCTGACCTGCCCGAGCCGCGCCGCCGGGAGGTCGCGAACACCATCGACTACGTGCCGCTGACGGCGAACACCATCACGTCACCGGACGCCTACCTGGCCGAGCTGGACCGCGTCCGCACCGCCGGCTACGCGGTGGACAACGCCGAGCACGAGGACTTCATCCACTGCATCGCCGCCCCCGTGCGCGGCGCGCGCGGCGAGGTCGTGGCGGCGGTGTCGATGTCCGTGCCCAAGGTGCTGCTCGACTTCGAGGGCCTGCTCGCCCACCTGCCCGACCTGCTCGCGACGGCGCGGGCCGCGTCCGTCGAGTGCGGCTGGTCGCCCCGCGACTGACCCGGCCCCCGGCCGGAGAACTTCAGCCAAGAGAAGAGGAAACGCATGTCGAAGACCGAGATCAGGACCGCCGACGCGCCCACCCCGGTGGCCGCGTTCTCCCAGGGCGTCCGCAAAGGACCTGTCCTGCAGGTGGCGGGCCAGGTCGCGTTCGACCCGGCCACCGGCGCCGTCGTCGGCGACACCGTGGCCGAGCAGACCCGGCAGGCGCTGCGCAACGTCGCCGCCGTCCTCGCGGCGGGCGGCGCGTCCCTCGCCGACGTGGTGATGATGCGCGTCTACCTCACCGACACCGCCCACTTCGCCGACATGAACGCCGTCTACGACGAGTTCGTCACCGAGCAGCCGTTCCCGGCGCGCACCACCGTCTACGTCGGCCTGCCCGCCGGGCTCCTGGTCGAGATCGACGCCCTCGCGGTACTCGACTGACCCCTACTTCTGCCGGTGGTTCTGCGTGGTCTTCGCCGGCCGCGACGGCTTGACTCTGAGGCGCAACCCCCCTCGGAGCAAGCACGTCAGGGAAGGACCCGGCGATGGCTAGGAACGCATCACCGATCGGCTGAACGCGGAGACCACCCGCCGCTCCGCGCAGACGGCGGCGGACTACGGACGCGACCGCACGGCCGCGGCCCGGTCACGGCACTCCCCCGCCGCGACCGGGTCGCCCAGGTCGTCGTGCACGTCGGCCAGCGCGTCGAGCGCACCCGCCAGGCGCTGGTGCCGGTGCCCGTCCGCCAACCCGACCGCCGCCGCCAGCTCCACCCGCGCGCCCTCCGGGTCACCCAGCCGGTGCAGAGCGAGCCCCCGCAGGTAGTGCGCGTCGCACAGGCTCGGCAACGCCGTGCGCACCAGCCCCAGCGCTTCTTCGGCCGCCGCCAGGACCTCGGGCCACCGCGCCAACCGGCACAGGCTGTCCGCCATGCGCACCAACAACGTCGCCGACATCTCCGCCGTCATCACCGGCGCCAGCTCCAGCCGCCCGGACCGCACGTCCGCCAACAGCTCCCGGTTCACCTCCAACGCGTCCTCGTACCGCGCCAACCGGTCCAGCACCAACGCCAAGCACGACAACGAGATCCGCTCGCCCAACGGGTACCCGGCCGCCCGGAACAGCTCCTGCGCCCGCCGCGCGCTGACCTGCGCCGCCTCCAGCAGCCCGGTCCGCAGCTCCGACACCGACCGGTAGTGCAGCGCCCAACCCTGCTCCCGGACGTCCCCCGCCTCCACCGCCGCGCGCCACGCCTCGTCGTGCAACGCCAACGCCTCCGCGTGCCGCCCCATCAGCACCTCCAGCGTCCACGTCAGGAAGTTCAGCTGCACGGCCTCGTCCCGCACGCTGCCCAACGCCCGCGCCGCCGCCACCCCCGCGGTGAACACCTCGACCCACGTCTCACCACGTCCGCGCTGGTCGGAGTACCAGTGCATGGCCGTCGCCAGGCCCAACACCTCGACGTGCAGCCCGTCCGCGCCGGCCCACCGCAGCGCACCCAGCCAGTTCGCGGTCTCCGCGGCCAGCCAGGCGTCCGCCTCCTCCTGACCGCCCAACGCCCCCGACGGCGCCGCGTCCGGCCCGAAGAACCCCGCCGCCTCCACCGCCGTCCCGAGCAGCCAGTCCACCGCACGCCGCCGAGCCCGCGCGACCACCGGCGCCGGCTCCTCGTCGGCCAGCCGCTCACCCGCGAACACCCGGATCAGGTCGTGGAACACGTACCGACCGGGCACCTCGGCGGTGTCCAGCAGGCTCATGTCGACCAGTTCCTCCAACGTGTCCTCGGCCGCGAACCGGTCCACATCGGCCAGCACCGCCGCCAACTCCGGCCCGAAGTCCGCCCCCGGCACCAACGACAGCCTGCGGAACAGCACCGCCGCCTTCTCGCCCAGCTGCCGGTACGACATCTCGAACGCCGTCCGCACCTGGAGGTCACCCGCCGTCAACGCGGACAGCCTGCGCCGCTCGTCCACCAGCTGGCCCGCCAGGTGCCCGATCGTCCACTTCGGACGGCTCGCCAACCGGTTGCCCGCGATCCGCAGCGCCAGCGGCAGGTGCCCGCACAGCTTCGCCACCCGCGCCGTCGCCACCGGCTCCGCGCCGACCCTGGCCCGGCCGGCGATCGCGCCGAGCAGCTCGAACGACTCGCCCTCGTCCAACACGTCCAGCCCCAGCCGGCGGCCCGCCTCCAACCCGCCGAGCACCAGCCGGGACGTCACCACCACCAACGACCGCCCGCCCGTCGCCAGCAGCGGACGCACCTGCGCCTCGTCGGACGCGTTGTCCAGCACCAACAACGTCGACCGCTCCCGCAGCCGCGCCCGGTACAGGTCCGAGCGCTCACCGTCGCCGGCCGGGATGTTCTTCTCCTCGACGCCGAGCGCCAACAGCATCCGGTGCACCACCTCGGACGGGTGGACCGGCCGCACGTCCATGCCGCGGAGGTTGAAGAAGAAGCACCCGTCCGCGAAACGGGACGCCAACCGGTACGCCGCCCGGACCGCCAACGCAGTCTTGCCCGCACCCGGCGGACCGTGCACGACCACCAGCGACGTGGAGCCCGGCCGCGTCTCCTCCGCGACCGCCGCCAGCACGGCCAACTCGGCCTCGCGCCCGGTCAGGTCCGCGACGTCCGGGGGCAACGCCGACGGCGTCACCGACGGCGCCCGCCGGGCCCGGCCCTCCTTGGCGGCGTCCAACAACGCCCGGGTGTCCGGTTCCGCCAGCGACAGCACACCGGCCAACGCCTCCACCGTGCGCCGCTGCGGCCCCTTCGCGCGACCGCGTTCCATGTCGCTGATCGCCCGCACGCTGACCCCGGAGCCGTCCGCCAGCTCTTCCTGCGTCAACCGGACCCGCAACCGGTGCGCGCGCAGCAGCTCACCGAACGTCGTGACCACACGTCGACATTAGTGCGCCGCGCCCCCGCGACCTGCGGCCGACCTCGGCGATGCCGATCACGTCGGTTTCCGGTGACGCGTTACTGGTAAGACCACACCCCATGAAGTGGTACGCGGATCGCTCGCCCCGGCTGGCGCGGCAGGTGGTGGCCGACCTGCTGGCGGTCGCCTGGATGTGGTTCTGGACGACCGTGGCCCTGGCGGTGGGCGACGCGGTCCGCACGTTGCGCGCGCCGGGCGACGGGCTCGTCGACGCGGGGCGCAACCTGAGCGAGACGTTCGGGGACGCCGCCGCCAAGGCCCGAGGCGTCCCGCTGGTCGGCGGGCAGCTGGCCGACGCGCTGGACCGGGGCAAGTCGGCGGGCGGCACGCTGTCCGACGCGGGCGGCGCCCAGATCGACGCTGTCGAGACCACCGCCCTGTGGCTCACCGTCGCGTTCATCGCCCTGCCGCTGGCGTTCCTGCTGATCACGTGGCTGCCGCTGCGGCTGCGGTTCGCCCGGCGGGCCGCCGTGGCGCGACGACTGCGTGATCAAGGCCGCCACGACCTGCTCGCGCTGCACGCGCTCAACACCCTGTCGCTGCGCGACCTGGCGGCGTTCCCCGGCGACCCCGTCGAGGGCTGGCGCCGCCAGGACGCCGTCGTCGTCAAGGCCCTCGCCGACCGGCAGCTCAGGGCCAGCGGGGTCCACCCCTGACAGCACGACGCCGGGGCCCCGTGCGGGACCCCGGCGTCGTGCCTGCTCAGAGCTCTAGCCCAGGTAACGGTGCCAGAAGTACTGACCCTGCGGACCGTAGAGGACCACGTTCGAGTCGTTCTGGACCATCAACCGGTCCGCCGCCGTGCGGTCGGTGCGGCTGTGCCACACCGGCACACCGGCCGCCGTGTAGACGACGAAGTTGCCGTCCACCTGAAGGGTCGCGTACGTCGCGCCCGAGCCGTTGGAACGCGTGTGCCACAGCGGCTGACCGGTCGCCGTCGCGTACAGCACCAGGTTGCCGTCCGCCTGCATGACCAGCTTGTGCCGGCCGTCGTTGGACGACTTGCTCTGACCGGCGTTCAGTCGCTCGCCCTTGGCCAGCGTGTCGGCGACCGCGTTGGCGGTGTACAGCGACAGGTTCGGCGAGCCCGGACCGGCGTCCGCGACCCGGTTCGGCGTCGCGGCACCCTTCAACGCGGCCTGGACCTGCTCGGGCGTCGCGGTCGGCTTGCCCGCGAGGTACAGCGCCGCGGCACCCGCCACGTGCGGAGCCGCCATCGACGTGCCGCTGATCACCTCGGTGTCGTAGTCACTGCCGTTCCACGTCGACCTGATGTCCAGGCCCGGCGCGTACATGTCCGTGCAGGTGCCCCAGTTGGAGAACCACGCACGGGCGTCCCGGCTGTCCGAGGCGTTGACCGTGATGGCCTCGGCCACGCGGGCGGGGGAGATGTAGCACGCGTCCATCTCGTCGTTGCCCGACGAGATCGTGTACGTGATGCCCGACGCGATGGACCGGCGAACGGCCGCGTCCAGCACGTCGTCCGCCCAGCCGCCGAGGCTCATGTTCGCCACGGCCGGCTTCTGCGCGTTCGCGGTCACCCAGTCGATCCCCGCGACCACGCCCTCGGTGGTGCCGTAGCCGTCGCAGTCGAGGACCTTCACCGCGTGCAGCTTGACGCCCTTCGCCACACCGTGCGCCGCGCCGCCGACCGTGCCCGCGACGTGCGTGCCGTGGCCCGCGCAGTCGAAGTTGTAGCCGTCACCGGAGGTGTTGGCGTCGAACGTCGCCCGGCCACCGAAGTCGGTGTGCGTGGTGTGGATGCCCGTGTCGATCACGTAGGCGTGCACGTTCGAGGCGGTCGTGCCGTAGCTGAAGTGGTTGTTGAGCGGCAGGTCCCGCTGGCTGAGGCGGTCGAGGCCCCAGGACGGCGGGTTCGGCTGGTCGATCGTGGCCTTGAACTTCTGGTTCTGGGCGACGAAGTCCACGGCCGGGTCGGCAGCCAGCTTCTTCGCCGCCTGCTCGTTCATGGACGCCGAGAAGCCGTTCAGCGCGGCGGAGTAGCGGTGCGTGACCCGGGCGCCCACCTTCGCGGCGACCGCGTCCGTCTGCCCGGCGTCCTTCAGCACCACGATGTAGCTGTCCGCCACGGTGTCCGGTCTACCGGCGTTGCGGATTTCGCCTTCGGCCGCGTGCGCCGGCGTGATCACCAGCGCCGACGCCACCACAGCGGCGCCGGCCGTGCCGACTATCCGATTCCAAGGCGCGCGAAAACTACCCATGTCTGGGTTCCCCCCTTGAGCAGGGTCGATGTACGGGAGTTCGCGCGAACGTGATGCGAACAATAGCCAAGGAGGCCCCGCACACATACCCCTTAAATTCCGCACTCCGGGGACGTGAGCGCCGATACGCAGGTCACACCCCGTCCGAAGTGCGGGAGAGCGATGTGGATCACTCGACTGTCCCGCCGCGGGCGGAGCACGCGCCACGAACGTCCAACCCGCTTGTTCCGAACGCCGGAAAGCGGCGCTGCGAATGCACTATCCCAGTGTTGCGAATGCACTACCCACAGTCAGTAGACGGGACCGGTGTACTTCTCGCCCGGACCCTGGCCCGGCTCGTCCGGGTACGCCGACGCCTCGCGGAACGCGCGCTGCACGGACTGGAGGCCCTCGCGCAGCGGGCCGGCGTGCGGGCCGAGGTACTCGACCGACGCGGTGATCAGGCCGGCCAGCGCGGTGATCAGCCGGCGGGCCTCGTCCAGGTCGCGGCGCGGGCTGTTGTCCGGGTCCTCGTCGGCCAGGCCGAGGCGGTCGGCGGCGGCGGAGAGCAGCATGATCGCCGCCTTGCTGATCACCTCGACGCTGGGAACGTCGGACAGGTCGCGGACGTTGTTCGAAGGCAGGTCGGTCACGGGAGCCATTCTCGCAACCAGCCCGGACGGGTCGCCGATTCGGGGGTTGACAACGCCGTCTGCTACTATTCTCCGCGCGACCAGTCCCCACACGTGTGGGGACGGCAAGTGGAGCCCCGCTCCCACCCGAGTCTGCCGCTTCGTGCAGGTGGCCGGGTCCGGTCCATCGAAGGGTCGACTGCGCCCTTCGTTGTGCGATCGGTAGGAAGCGGGCCTCACACCGGGTAGGTGTGGGGCCTCTTGTCTTTGGCGCACAACGAGTCACAAAGGACGTGAATGACAAGTCCCTCGAACCGAGGTGCTCCGGTGAGCACCGAGCCGCGCATCAACGACCGCATCCGCGTGCCCGAGGTTCGTCTGGTCGGGCCGAACGGCGAGCAGGTCGGGATCGTTCGCATCGAGGACGCGCTCCGACTCGCCCAGGAATCGGATCTCGACCTCGTCGAGGTCGCCGCACAGGCTCGGCCGCCGGTCTGCAAGCTCATGGACTACGGCAAGTTCAAGTACGAGAGCGCGCAGAAGGCCCGTGAATCGCGCCGCAACCAGCAGCTGACGGTCATCAAGGAGCAGAAGCTCCGGCCGAAGATCGACCCGCACGACTACCTGACGAAGAAGGGCCACGTGGCCCGCTTCCTGTCGCACGGGAACAAGGTCAAGGTGACCATCATGTTCCGCGGCCGTGAGCAGTCCCGGCCGGAACTGGGTTACCGACTGCTGCAGCGGCTCGCTGAGGACGTCGCGGAGCTGGGGTTCGTCGAGTCGAACCCGAAGCAGGACGGCCGCAACATGATCATGGTGTTGGCGCCGCACAAGACCACGAAGACGCGTCCGATCAGGAACGACAGCGCCGACGAGGCGACGGACGAGTCTGTCGAAGAGTGATCTCCCGGCCTCCGGGCCGGGAGCAAGCATGGCCGCCCCCATCCCCGGTGGCTGCACGAGACTGAGGACGGAAATGCCCAAGAACAAGAGCCACAGCGGGACCTCCAAGCGCGTGAAGGTCACCGGCAGCGGCAAGCTGCTCCGCGAGAAGGCCGGCAAGCGCCACCTGCTGGAGAAGAAGTCCAGCAAGCTGACGCGTCGCCTCTCCGGCACCACCGAGGTCGCGAAGAACGACGTGCCGCGGCTGAAGAAGCTGCTCGGCCTCTAAGACCTTCACCCCCTTGAACACCGGGGCCCTCCCCGGCCCCACGAGATCGACAGGATGGACCCGTGGCACGCGTCAAAAGGGCAGTGAACGCCCAGAAGAAGCGCCGTACCACCCTTGAGCTCGCCAGCGGCTACCGCGGCCAGCGTTCGAGGCTGTACCGCAAGGCCAAGGAGCAGGTGCTCCACTCGCTCAACTACGCCTACCGGGACCGCCGCGCCCGCAAGGGTGACTTCCGGAAGCTGTGGATCCAGCGCATCAACGCCGGTGTCCGCGCCAACGGCATGACCTACAACCGCTTCATCCAGGGCATGCGGCTCGCCGAGATCGAGGTCGACCGCAAGATCCTGGCCGAGCTGGCCGTCAGCGACCCGGCCGCGTTCGCCGCGCTGGTGGAGCTGGCCAGGGCCGCGCTGCCCGAGGACGTCAACGCGCCCGCCGAGGACAAGGCCTGAGCGCGAACGACCGCGCACCACGACCCGGGGATGCTCCGTTCACCGAACGGACTCCCCGGGTCGTTGCCGCTAAGCGTCTGACCAGGCGCTCCGGCCGTGACCGCGCCGAACGCTTCCTCGCCGAGGGCGCGCAGGCCGTGCGCGAGGCCCTGGCCTGGGCCGCCGCCGGCCGCGGCCGGGTGCACGAACTCTTCGTGACGTCCGTCGCCGCCGACCGGAACCCGGCGCTGGTGCGCGAGGCGATCGACGCCGGTGTGCCGCTGAGCGCCGTGACCGACAAGGCCGCCGCCGTGCTGTCGGACACCGTGACACCGCAGGGCATCGTCGCGGTGTGCTCGCTGGTGGACGTGCCGGTGGCGGTGGCGCTGCGGCCCGGGGTGCGGCTGGTGGCGGTGCTGCACGGGGTGGCTGATCCGGGGAACGCGGGCACGGTGGCCCGGGTCGCGGACGCCGCGGGCGCCGACGCGGTGATCTTCGCGGGCGACGCGGTCGACCCGCACAACGGAAAGTGCGTGCGTGCGTCGACGGGCAGCGTGTTCCACCTGCCGATCGCGCGGGTGCGCGATGCCGGTGAGGCGTTCGCCGCCTGCCGCGAAGCGGGGCTCCGGCTGGTGGCGGCGGACGGCTACGCGCCTGAGGACCTCGTCACCGCCGACCTGCGCGGTGACCTCGCGGCGCCCACGGCGTGGGTGTTCGGCAGTGAGGCGCACGGGCTGCCCGACGAGGTGGTGGCGGGGCTGGACGCTTCGCTGAAGGTGCCGATCTACGGCGGGGCCGAGAGCTTGAACCTCGCCACGGCCGCCGCCGTCTGCCTCTACGCGTCGGCTCGCGCCCAGCGGGCCTGATCACCGGCAGGCGGACGCGCGCCGTCCGCGTCGACCCGGGTCGACGCGGACGCCACGCGGTCGCCGTCCGCCGGCACCGTCGCTGTTCCGCCGTTCGCTGCTCCGCCCGTTCGAGGCGTCTGGAGCGTCACCCCTCCAGGCGGATGGACAGGGCGCGGAGCAGCGGGTCGCCGGTGGTCGGTTCGGACCGCGCCCTCAGCGCTTCTTCCAGCACGTTCGCGATGTCACCGAGGATCTGCGCCGGCGTCTCGTCGTTGACCAGGGCGCCGGCGCGGCGGGCTTCCGCCTCGGCGTTCACCGGGTCGCCCGAGTCGAGGAGGAACTTCGCGCCTCGTGCCACCAGGAACGTCTGCCAGTCGAGGTCCTCCAGCTGCGCGGCCAGTTCCTCGGCGATGCCGTTCTGCTCGATGGCCGCCGCGTGCTCGCCCGCCTGGACGTGCAGGAACGCCCGGATCGCGGCGATTCGCGCCGTCAGGTGGGTGCGGTGGTCCGGGTCCTCCACGGACGGCACCAGCGCTTCGGCCTCGGTCAGGGTGGTGGCGCACTCGGCGGCTTCGTCGTTCGGCAGCGCGGCTGCGGCCTCCACCAGGGAACCCGCCGCCTCGGCGAACTCCGACACCGCCTGCCACGCCGCCGCCGCGCCTTGGTACGCGGAGGCCGCCTCGACGCGGAGGTCCAGTCGGCGCAGGACGCCGGCCAGGACGTCCAGGACCATGGCCCGCCGCCACGGTTCGTCGGCCGGTACCAGACCGAGGGCCGCTTCCAGGTGCCGGCGGGCGGTTTCCGTCTCGTCCAGGCGTGCGCACACCTGGCCCAGCCGATAGCGGACGGGGACGACCACGTCGGGGTCCACGTCGCCGGCTTCGACGACCCGGACCGCTTCTTCCAGGGCCTCCGCGGCTTCCACGTGCCGGCCCGACTTCAGGTAGCCACCCGCCAGCGCGTAGCAAGCCTTCGCGACGTCGTCCGGCACGCCGACCTCGTGGCCGGCGGTGACCGCTTCCCGCAGTTCCGCCAGGTGCTCGGCCTCCAGCCCCAGCCGTTCCACCGACGCCACCCGCTGCCGGTGCGCCTCGGCAGTCCACGGGCCGCGCGGCGTGCTGAACGACGTGACGAACTCGGCGGCCGTGCGGACCGCGTCCTCGTCACCCTGGACCGTCTGCACCTTCACCAGCAGCCGGAGGGCGTCGAAGCGGACGGACGCGGACGGGCCCGCCGCCAGGATGTCCGTCACCTCGGCCTGCGCCTCCTCCAACCGCCCGGCGGACGCCAGGTGCTGGGCGCGGTCGCAGCGGGCCCGCGACACCAGCTCGGGTGCCTCCGCCTCGGCCAGCGCCAGCGCCTCCGCCGTCAACGCGCCCTGCTCGTCGGCGTAGGCGTTCTCGTCGGAGTCGGCGTCGCCGTCGGTGGCTGAGTCGGCCGCGTCGGCCAGCAGATCCGCCAGCAGCAGCCTGGTCAAAATGCGGGTGTAGGCGGTGCCGGCGACGTCGGCTTCGGCCAGGCACGTGCGCGCCACCGCGATGGACTCGGCCTGCCCGCCTTCCTCCGCGCGCAGCCCGGCGCTCCGCGCCCGGTAGCGGTTGGCCAGGTCGTGCTCACCGCACGCGGCCAGCCGCTCGATCGCGGCGTTCAGTTCGGCCAGCACCTCGACCTTCGGCCGCACGTGCCCGGCGACGGTCGCCCGCCGCGCCGCGACCAGCGCGCCCAGCGACTCGGGCAGCAACGGGTCCATGTCCTCGGGCAGCGACCGCAGCAGCCTCATGCCGAGGATGAACTCGCCCTGGTCGAACGCGTCGCACATGTTCTGCGCCAGCTCCACCGGGTCGGCGACCGCGACCGGCTCCTCGACCACGGGCACCGGGGGAGCGGCGACCGGCACGGCCAGCGGCACCGGGATGGTGTCCTGGGCGGCCAGCGTCACCTTGATCCGGGTGCTCACCGCGTCGGTGCCGTTGCGCCCGTCGAACCGGGCCGCGATCTCCAGGGCCTTCGCCTCCAGCAACTCCCGCAGCTCCGGCGCCGTCAGCACCGTCGTCCGCCCGTCCTGCGGCACGGCGAACTCCTCGTCCGCGGACACCCGGCTGAGCAGCAGCGCGGCGCCGGCGGCGAAGTGCATGGCCCGTGACGGACTGGTCGAGTGGTGCACCCGGTGCAGGTGGCCGCGCAGCAGCTCCACACCCCGCCGCACGTTGCCCGACGTCGCGCAGAACTCCAGGTGGTCGTCCAGGTACCCGCCGACCAGGTCGTCACGCACCAGCCGGTACGCCACCACGTGCGCCTGCCGCGCCCGGTCCAGCTCCCCGAGCGCCACGAACGCGGGCGTCAACGTGGTCAGGATGCCCTGCGGCTGCGTCGCGCACCCCGTCTCCTGCGCCAGCTGGTGCTCCGCGTGCGCGACCGCCTCGGCGTGCCTGCCCTGCCGGATCAGGTGCCCGGCCTGCTCCTCGATGACGCACGCCTCGCAGTCGCTCATCGGACCGCGGTCCACCGCCAGGTAGCGGGCGAAGTGCTCCCGGTACGCCTCGTCGTCGCCGACGTGCGCGGCCAGGTCGGCGCGCGCGCCGTGCACCGGCTGCATCGAGTAGCCGAGCCGCTGGTAGCGGGCCGCGAGCTGGTCCACGAACGAGCCGATCTGCGCCAACGTGAACCGGTGGTCCGCGATCAGGCCGCTGACGATCCACTTGTGCGCCCAGTCGAAGCTGTGCGTCTCCCACTCGTCGAACGCCGTGGGGTCGCGCTGCTCCGCCGTGCCGCACCACGCGAACGGCGCCAGCATCAGGTCGTAGCGGCCCAGGTCGTACGCGGAGCGGATCAGCGCGATCCGGCAGCTCACCGCCAGCGGCAGGTGGTCGAGGGCGTCCGCGGCCCGCGCCGCGCGTTCCAGCGCCTCGTGCCGCGCCATGCCCTCGGGCAGGTGGTACGCCTCCACGAACTGGCGCTCGGCGGCTTCCTTGTCCTCGTTCACCGCAGCATCATCCCTTTTGCCCGTCCACAGCACGGTCCAGCAGTTCCAGGAAAGAACGGTTCAGCGCCGCGGTGTCCTTCGGGCGCATCGGCCGCCGCGCTTGCAGCAGGGCGTGCACGTACAGGGACTCCACGGTCAGCTCCACCAGCGCCGGGTCGTCCAGCCCCGCCAGCCGCTTCACCAGCGGGTTGCGGCAGTTGAGCACGAGCCGCTGCGACGCGTCCGACGACGACTCCGCGAGGCTGCCCAGCAGTTCCGCCCACAGCGGGTCGGCCTGCTCGCCGACCTGCGCCGCGTCCCGCTTGCGCTCCGCTTCCACGTTCGTGACCAGCAGCGCGGGCAACGAGCCCGGGTCGAAGTCACGCGGCACGACCTCGCAGTCGTGCCGCTCCAGCACGTCCTTCGCCTGCACCAGACGCTCGCGCAGGGCGCGCTCCAGCTCGGCGTCGGGGTCGTCCAGCGCGGCGAGCACCTCGCTCGGCGCGACCCGGCGCGCGGCGGTCGGGCCGTCCAGCGCGACCAGGCGTTCCATGATCTCCACGTCGTAGGCGTAGCCCGCGTTGACCAGCCCCATGCCCTGGGCGTGCGCGACCGGCGCGAGCTGGCGGAACTCGTCCACCTCGGGCACGTGCGCGATCACGCCGTGCTTGCGGCGGAACTGGCGCAGCGACTGCGGGCCGTCGGTGGTCTCGAACGGCAGCCACCGCTCGACCAGGCGCAGCATCTCGTCGTCCGCCCTGGCCAGCGACTTGATGCCCAGGTGGTGCGCGTCCAGCAGGGCCCCGGTGCGCTCCGGGTTCGTCGCGTCGAGCCGGACCAGCCAGTCGCGGACCTGGCGGCCCAGCTCCTCTTGCACGGCCAGCAGCGTCTCGTCCTGGTAGAGCGCTTCGCGGCTCGCGGTGGGGCGCAGCGACGTCGTGTCCACCACGCAGCGCACGAAGTACGCCCACTCCGGGAGCAGGCCCTCGATGGCGTCGCCGACGAGCATCCGCTTCAGGTAGACGCGGTGCGACTGGCGGGCGCCGGGGTGCACGCCGCGCGGCAGCACGTACGCCACGCCCTTCAGGCCGACGGTCGGCACCTCGACCGGGATCGCGTCGAACGGGCGCACGCCCAGCACCTTCTCGCCGTACGCCATCGGGTCCTCGGTCCACGGCAGCTCGCCGTGCGTGATCACCTCGTCGCCGACTCTGACCGTCACCGGCAGCAGCTCGCCGTACTCCGAGACGAGCGCGCGCACCACGTCCCGCTCGAGCCAGTGCTCGGAATCGCGGTGCGGCACCAGTTCGATGGTGGTGCCGACTTCGCCCCGGGCGTCCTCGTCGACCTCCACCTCGTAGTTGCCGGCCGCGTCGGCCGTCCACCGCACCGCGGGCCCGCCGCGCGCGGACCGGCTGACCAGCCGGATGCGCTCGGCGACGAGGAACGCGGACAGCAGGCCGACGCCGAACTGGCCGAGGAACCCCTGGCGGGCGAAGCCGAGGTCGTCGCGCTTGGACGTGCGGCCCAGCGTGGAGAGCAGGTCGTGCACCTCGCGCTCGGTGAGGCCGATCCCGGTGTCGGAGATGCGGAGGGTGCCGCCGGAGGACCCGACCGGCTCGATCACGACCTCGCCCGGCGCGTCCGGCTGGAGCGCGCGGCGGGCGGTGATCGCGTCCACCGCGTTCTGCAGCAGTTCCCGCGCGTACACGCGAGGGCTGCTGTAGAGGTGGTGGCTGAGCAGGTCGATGATCCCGCGCAGGTCGACACCGAAGGTGTGTGCCATGGGAGTGGGGTTCCACCTCGGGTCAAGGTCAAGTGGGACGGACGATTCTAGGGGGCGTGCCGGCGGCTCGTGACCCGGTTTTCCGCTGATCGCCCGCCGGGTCCTGCTCGCGTGGTCAAGACTGCCACGGCCCACCGACAATTCCGGCCGCGGTGCGATCCCGGGCCGGGACGCGGGCGGGGACGCGGGTCGGGACGCGGGCGGGGACGCGCGGGGGCACGGGCGGGGACGCGCGGGCGGGGACGCGCGGGGGCACGGGTCGGGAACGCCGGTCGGAAACGCCGGTCGGGACGGGGAATCCGCCCGGCGCCCGGTGAGTGCGGGATCACTCAGCGTGGGTGCCGAGGGCGGCGGTGGGGCCGGTGGGCGGCCGATCACCTAGGATCGGACCGCCGCTCCGCGTGCCTCGCGGAGGGCTGACCACCTGTGTCCGTGACGGGAGCTGTCCACCAACCATGTCCGGAGCCAACGACCCGTACGACCCCAAGCAGGTCGCGGCGCTCTCCCCGGAAGCGCTCGAAGCTGCGGTCGGGCAGGCTCGTGAGGCGTTCGCGAAGGCGGCCGACCTCGACGAGCTGGCCGCCGTGAAACCGAGCCACCTGGGCGACCGCTCGCCGGTCCTGCTGGCCCGCCGCGAGATCGGCGCGCTGCCGCCGGCCGCCAAGGCGGACGCGGGCAAGCGGGTGAACGAGGCGCAGAACGCGGTCAAGCTCGCGTTCGAGGAGCGCCGTGCCCGGTTGCAGATCGAGCGCGACGAACGGGTGCTGCGCGACGAGACGGTCGACGTCACGCTGCCGTGGGACCGCGTGCCCCGCGGCGCCCGCCACCCGATCTCGACGCTCGCCGAGCGCATCGCCGACGTGTTCGTGGCCATGGGCTACGAGGTCGCCGAAGGCCCGGAGCTGGAGACCGAGTGGTTCAACTTCGACGCGTTGAACTTCGGCAAGGACCACCCGGCGCGCTCCATGCAGGACACGTTCTACGTGGCGCCCGCCGACTCGGGTCTGGTGCTGCGCACGCACACCAGCCCGGTGCAGGCGCGCACCCTGCTCGACCGCGAGCCGCCCGTGTACGTGGTGTGCCCCGGCCGGACGTTCCGCACCGACGAGCTGGACGCCACCCACACGCCCGTCTTCCACCAGGTCGAAGGCCTGGCCGTGGACAAGGGCCTGACCATGGCGCACCTGAAGGGCACGCTCGACGCGTTCGCCCGCGCCATGTTCGGCGAGGACTCCAAGACCCGGCTGCGGCCGAGCTTCTTCCCGTTCACCGAGCCGTCCGCCGAGGTGGACGTGTGGTTCCCGGAGAAGAAGGGCGGCGCGGGCTGGGTCGAGTGGGGCGGCTGCGGCATGGTCAACCCCAACGTGCTGCGCAACTGCGGCATCGACCCGGACGTGTACTCGGGTTTCGCGTTCGGCATGGGCCTGGAGCGCACGCTCCAGTTCCGCAACGGTCTGCCCGACATGCGCGACATGGTCGAAGGCGATGTCCGCTTCACCCAGCCATTCGGAACGGAGGCCTGACCGGTGCGCATTCCGGTTACCTGGCTGGTCGAGAACCTGGAGTTCGCCGAGAACCCCACCCCCGACCAGCTCGCCGAGGCGTTCGTGCGGATCGGCATCGAGGTCGAGGACGTCCACCAGCTCGGCGGTGTCACGGGTCCGCTGGTCGCGGGTCGCGTGGTGGAGATCGAGGAGCTGACCGAGTTCAAGAAGCCGATCCGCTACTGCCAGGTGGAGGTCGGCCCGGACCAGGTCAACGGCATCGTCTGCGGCGCCTCGAACTTCCGCGAGGGTGACACCGTCGTGGTGGCGCTGCCTGGCGCGGTGCTGCCGGGCGACTTCACCATCGCCGCGCGCAAGACCTACGGCAAGACCAGCAACGGCATGATCTGCTCGGCCCGCGAGCTGGGCCTCGGCGACGACCACGCGGGGATCATGGTGCTGCCCAGCGGCACCGCGCAGCCCGGTGACGACGCGATGGAGCTGCTCGGCCTGGGTGACACGGTGATCGAGGTCGCGCCGACGCCGGACCGCGGCTACGCGTTCTCGGTGCGCGGCCTGGCCCGCGAGATCGCCTGCGCGTTCGACGTGCCCTACCGCGACCCCGGCACGGCCGAGGTGCCCGAGGGCGAGGGCGAGGTGCTGCCCGTCCACATCGAGGACCAGGCGGCGTGCTCCCGGTTCGTGGCCCGCCGCGTCAGCGGTGTCGACCCGACCGCGCCGACACCGTGGTGGATGCGCCGGCGGTTGATGCTGGCCGGCATCCGGTCGATCTCGCTGCCGGTGGACGTCACGAACTACGTGATGCTGGAGCTCGGCCAGCCGCTGCACGCGTTCGACGCGTCGTCGGTCAAGGGCGGCCTGGTGGTGCGGCGGGCGGTGGCCGGCGAGAAGCTGACCACGCTGGACGAGCAGGTCCGCGCGCTGGACCCGGACGACATCGTGATCGCCGACGACAGCGGCGTGATCTCGCTGGCCGGCGTGATGGGCGGCGCGAGCACCGAGGTCGGCGCGGACAGCACGGACATCCTGCTGGAGGCGGCGAACTGGGACCCGGCGTCGATCGCCCGCACCGTGCGGCGGCACAAGCTGCCCAGCGAGGCGGCGAAGCGGTTCGAGCGCACGGTGGACGCGGCGTTGGCGCCGGTCGCGCTGGAACGCGCGGCACGCCTGCTGGACATGTTCGCCGACGGCAGCATCAAGCCCGGCCGCACGGACGTGGGCGCGCCCTCGCTGCCCGCGCCGGTGACGATGCCGATCGACCTGCCCGACCGGGTCGCGGGCGTCCGCTACGGGCGTGGCGTGACGGCGCGCCGGCTGGGCCAGATCGGCTGCCAGGTCGAGGTCACCACCGGTGACGACGGCGCGACAATGGTCACCGCCGTGCCGCCGACGTGGCGCACGGACCTGACCCAGCCCGCCGACCTGGTGGAGGAGGTGCTGCGGCTGGAGGGGTACGACACGATCCCGTCCACGCTGCCGCCCGCACCGGCCGGTCGGGGGCTGACCGAGCAGCAGCGCCGTCGCCGCACGGTGTCGCGCGCGCTGGCCGAGAACGGGTTCGTCGAGGTCAAGCCGTTCCCCTTCGTCGCGCCGACGGTGTTCGACGCGCTCGGGCTGCCGGCGGACGACGTGCGGCGCACCGTGGTGACCGTGCTGAACCCGCTGGAGTCGGACAAGAACGCGCTGGCCACCACGCTGGTGCCGGGGCTGCTGGAGACCGTGCAGCGGAACCTGGCCCGCGGGCAGAAGGACCTCGCGGTCTACACGATCGCGCAGGTGACGTTGCCGCGCGCGCAGCAGGTGCCGGTGCCCGAGGTGGGCGTCGGCGAGCGGCCGACGGACGCGCAGGTGGCGTCGCTGCTGGCGGCGCTGCCGCAGCAGCCGGTGCACGTGGCGGCCGTGCTGGCGGGCGACCGCGAGCAGGTCGGCTGGTGGGGCAAGGGCCGCCCGACGGATTGGGCGGACGCGGTGCGGGCCGCGCGGCTGGTCGGCCAGGCGTACGGGGTGGAGCTGACCGTGGTCGCCTCCGACCTGGCGCCGTGGCACCCCGGCCGGTGTGCGGAGCTGCGCGTCGGTGACTGGCCGGTGGGCCACGCGGGTGAGCTGCACCCGAAGGTGGTGGAAGCGCTGGGCCTGCCGAAGCGGACCGTGGCGCTGGAGCTGGACCTCGACGCGATGCCGTTGACGGACGACCGGCCCGCCCCGATCGTGTCAGCCTACCCGCCGGTGCTGCTGGACGTGGCCGTGGTGGTGCCGCAGGAGGTGCCCGCCGAGCAGGTGGCGCGGGTGCTGCGCGGCGGCGGTGGGGCGTTGCTGGAGGACATCCGGCTGTTCGACGTCTACAGCGGCGACCAGGTCGGCGAGGGCAAGCGGTCGCTGGCGTACTCGCTGCGCTTCCGCGCGCCGGACCGCACGCTGACCGTGGAGGAGGCGACGGCGGCGCGCGACGCGGCCGTGGCCGCCGCGGCGGAGCGCTTCGGCGCGGTGCTGAGAGGCTGAGGAACCGTCCTGGACCCGCACTGGTGCGGGTCCAGGACTGGGCCGGACGGGTGAACCACTCCATGGTCGGGGGATGGTGAACGCCCTGGTCAGTGCTCGTCACCGTGCGTGTCAAGGGGTCCAAAGACCTGAGTATCCGGGCCGCGTTGGTCCTTGCGCGCAGGTTGAACGTTCTCCAAGATTGGTTCCGCGGCCCGCTGGGCCGAGGGGCGAAGCGATGAACCGCCGGGCGAGTCTGGTCGCCGGTCCGACGGGGAGCTAGCGGCGAACCCACCGCCTGGAGCAGCAATCGAGTGAGGTTGCCTCATGCGCAGCTTGGGTCCGCGGATGGAAGTCGCCGTCGCCATGAGCATCCTCGGTGTGGGCGCCGCCGTGGTGGCCGCCATGCACCTGACCTGGCCGGAGCCCGAGCTTCCCCCCATGGCGTACGCGGTCAGCGGCGGTGAGGTGTCCGACCTGCGGCCGTTCGAGATCAACGACATCTCCGGCGGCGCGGTCGAGCTGACGCCGGGCAGCGAGGGCGTCCGCCTGGTGCGGCTGTCCAACCCGAACAGCGTGGACATCGTGGTGCTGACGCTCCAGGCCGTGCCGGGCCAGCCGACGGACGAGGCGCACAACCGCGTGCCGGACTGCCCGGCCGGTGTGCTGACCGTCGTGCCGATGCCCGAGCCGGTCGTCATCCCGCCCGCCGGGTCGGTCGAGGTCGAGATGGTCGTGCAGATCGCGCACGACCTGCCCGCCGCGTGCCGGGACCTGGTCTTCCCGCTGACGTACTCGGGCCGGGCCGCGCGCGGCTGAGGCCGTGCGCCCGAACGGCGCCACGAGTCCGCTCGGCGTGACACCGCGCGACGTCCCGGTGTGCGAGGCTTCCCGCATGAGCGAGTACGACTACGACTTGGTCGTCATCGGGTCGGGCCCCGGCGGGCAGAAGGCCGCCATCGCGGGTGCCAAGCTCGGCAAGCGGGTCGCGATCGTGGACCGGCCGGACATGGTGGGCGGTGTCTGCGTGAACACCGGCACCATCCCGTCGAAGACGCTGCGCGAGGCGGTGATGTACCTGACCGGGATGAGCCAGCGCGAGCTGTACGGCGCGAGCTACCGGGTCAAGGCGGACATCACCATCTCCGACCTCCTCGCCCGCACGCAGCACGTGATCGGCCGCGAGGTCCAGGTCGTGCGCGCGCAGCTGCACCGCAACCAGGTCGACCTGCTCAGCGGCACCGCCCGGTTCCTCGACCCGCACACGATCGCCGTGGACGGCGCGCACCGCGGCGAGCACCACGCCATCACCGGCGAGAAGATCGTGATCGCCACCGGCACCCGCCCCGCCCGGCCGAGCCAGGTCGACTTCGACGAGGAGCGGGTGCTCGACTCGGACGAGGTGCTCGCGCTGGAGGAGATCCCGGCGTCCCTGGTCGTGGTCGGGGCGGGCGTGATCGGCATCGAGTACGCGTCCATGTTCGCCGCGCTGGGCAGCCGGGTGACGGTGGTCGAGCAGCGCGACCGGATGCTCGACTTCTGCGACCCGGAGATCGTGGAATCGCTGAAGTTCCACCTGCGCGACCTCGCGGTGACGTTCCGGTTCGGCGAGAAGGTCGTCAACGTCGACGTGTCCGAGAGCGGCACGGTGACCACGCTGGCCAGCGGCAAGCGCATCCCGGCCGCCGCGGTGATGTACTCGGCGGGCAGGCAGGGCAACACCGAGGCGCTCGACCTCGGGCTGGCCGGCCTGGAGGCGGACAACCGCGGCCGGCTGTCCGTCGACGAGCACTACCGCACGCCCGTCGAGCACATCTACGCGGTCGGCGACGTGATCGGCTTCCCGGCGCTGGCCGCCACGTCGATGGACCAGGGCCGGCTCGCCGCCTACCACGCGTTCGGCGAGAAGGCGCGCGAGCTGTCCGCGCTCCAGCCGATCGGGATCTACACCATCCCGGAGATCTCCTACTGCGGCGCGACGGAAGCCGAGCTGACGTCGTCCGCCGTGCCGTACGAGGTCGGCCTGGCGCGGTACCGGGAGCTGGCCCGCGGTTCGATCGTCGGCGACGCCTACGGGATGCTCAAGCTGCTGGTGTCCACTGTGGACCGCAAGCTGCTCGGCGTGCACCTGTTCGGCACCGGCGCGACCGACCTCGTCCACATCGGACAGGCGGTCATGGCGTGCGGCGGCACGGTGGACTACCTGGTGGACACCGTCTTCAACTACCCGACGCTGTCCGAGGCGTACAAGGTGGCCGCGCTGGACGCCACGAACAAGATCCGCGCCCTGGAGCGCTTCGGCGCCTAGGCGTGCTCCGGCAACCGGTCGAGGAACGCGGCGATCAGCGGCGCGATCTCCGGCAGGTTCTCCTCCAGCGCGAAGTGCCCGGTGTCGAACACGTGCAGCTCGGCGTCGGGCACGTCGCGCAGGTACGCCTTCGCGCCGTCCTCGGTGAAGATCGCGTCGCCGCGTCCCCAGAGGACGAGCGTCGGCGGCTTCGCCGTGCGCAGCCACTCCTGCCACTCGGGGTACCGGTCGACGTTGGAGCGGTAGTCGAGGGCGAGGTCCACCTGGAGGTCCGTGCGGCCGGGCAGGTCGAGGAAGTGCTGGTCCAGCGTCCAGCCGTCGGGGGAGACCAGCGCGGGGTCGGTGGTGCCGTCCTCGTACTGGCCCCTGGTGGACGCGAGCGTCATGAACCCGGCCGCCACTTCGCGGTCGTCGTTGGCGATGAACGCACGCGCGTTGTCGGACAGGCCGTCGGTGTAGGCGTTGGCGTTCTGCACGACCAGGCCGGTGATCAGTTCGGGCCGTCGCACGGCCAGCCGGAAGCCGACCGGACCGCCGAAGTCGAACGCGTAGAGGGCGAACCTCCGCAGGGCGAGCGCGTCCACGAACTTCTCGACGGTGTCGGCGAGGCGGTCGAACGTGTGCGGGCCGTCGAGGTCGCCGCTGTGGCCGAAGCCCGGGTAGTCGGGCGCGACGAGGTGGAAGCGGTCGCCCAGCGCGTCGATCAGCCGGCGGTACTGGTGCGACGCGCTGGGGAAGCCGTGCAGGAGCAGGAGCGTGGGCGCGGCGGCCGGGCCGGCTTCGCGGTAGAAGACCCGGACGCCGTCGACGTCCACGTGCCGGTGGAACACCTGGGGGATCATGCGGCCGACTGTACCTAACGGTTAGATGGGGGATCAACCATTAGATTGGTGACGAGGTGCAGCCGGGCGTCGCGCACGTCCCGCAGTGGCGGGACGAGCAGCGTCGGCATCCCCGCCTCCACGCCGGCCCCGTCGTGGGTGGAGCGGTCGCCGACCATCAGCGTCTCCGCCGGCGCGGTGCCGAGCTCGTCCAGCGCCACCCGGAAGATCGCCGGATCGGGCTTCACCAGGCCGTGCTCGAACGACAGCACGAACGAGTCGACCGGCAGGCCGTCGAACGCGGGCCGGATGTCGAAGTGGATGTCGCTCAGCACCCCGATCCGCATGCCGTCCCCGTGCAGCCGCCGCAACGTCGGCGCCGCGTCCACCGCGAACGGGTTGAACGCCGGGTCGCACTCCACCGCGTACAGCGAATCGGCCAGCTCTTGGTCGAACCCCGCCGCGCGGAACGCCGCGTAGCACGTCTTCCGGTGCAGGTCGGCGTCCGCGTCCATGCCCGGCACGTCCAGCCGGCGGGTGTCCAGCCTCCCGATCACGTCGGCGGCCTGTCCGACGTCCCGTCCGATCCGCCGCAACGCCTCCGCCACCCACCCCCGGAAGGTCGGGGTGAGCACCAGCGTGCCCCGCCAATCGAAGATCACGGCCCGTAACCGGTCCGCCATGCGCACTCCCTCGTCGTGGCCTTCGCGCTCGACGTGGTCACGATCCTCTACAGCTTCGAGCACGCCGACCGGGTCTTCGCCCTCGCCCACTCGGACAACGACACCTCGATGAACGGACCGGTGTCCGAGGGGTTCACGTACCTGTCGTGGATGGTGTCGCTGGTGGTCGTGGGCGTGAGCACCCTGCTGCTCGGGCTCGCCGTCGTGGCGCTGCTGCGCCGCCGGTGGTGGGGTTACCCGCTGACCCTGGTGGTGATGGTGCCGCACGCGGCGTTCACGGCGGTCGCGCTGCCGACGGTCGGGTGGCGGACAAGGTCCTCGCCGAGCCCTCGTGACCACGCCCCTTACTACGACCCGGTCGTCACGCCGTTGGTCGTGCAGGTCGCGGACGTCGCCATGATCCCGCTGGGCTTCGTCGGAGCGGTCAGCGCGCTCGTCCTGCTGGCGCTCCCGGTGAGTCGCCGGTTCCAGCGGGAGGTCGAGCGGGCGAACCCGGGTTGAGTGACTTTGCATCACCGTGCATACTTATCCGCATGACGGTAAGGATCGCGGTCGCCGGGGCCAGCGGGTACGCCGGGGGCGAGGTGCTCCGGCTCCTCCTCGGGCACCCGGACGTGGAGATCGGCGCGCTCACCGCCGGCGGCAACGCGGGCTCGACGCTGCGCGCACACCAGCCGCACCTGCTGCCCCTGGCCGACCGGGTGCTGGAGGAGACGACCGCCGACACCCTCAAGGGCCACGACGTCGTCTTCCTCGCCCTGCCCCACGGTCACTCCGCCGGGATCGCCGCGCAACTCGGCGACGACGTGCTGGTGATCGACTGCGGCGCGGACCACCGGCTCACCGACCCCGCCGCCTGGGACCGGTGGTACGGCGGCACGCACGCCGGCAGCTGGCCGTACGGCCTGCCCGAGCTGCCCGGTCACCGCGACGAGCTGCGCGAAGCCCGCCGGGTCGCCGTCCCCGGCTGCTACCCGACCGTGTCCTCCCTGGCCCTGGCCCCCGCGATGGGCCTCATCGAGCCCGAGGTGACGGTGGTGGCGGTCTCCGGCACCTCCGGCGCGGGCAAGTCGCTCAAGGCCAACCTCCTCGGCTCCGAGGTCATGGGCTCGCTCAGCGCCTACGGCGTCGGCGGTGCCCACCGGCACACCCCCGAGATCGCGCAGAACCTGTCCCGGATCGCACAGGAGCAGGTCAAGGTCTCGTTCACGCCGGTCCTCGCCCCGCTGCCGCGCGGCATCCTCGCCACCTGCTCGGCGACCCTGAAGGACGGCGGTACGGACGTCCGCGAGGTCTACGAGAAGGCGTACGCCGACGAGCCGTTCGTGCACCTGCTGCCCGAAGGCCACTGGCCGACGACCGGCGCGGTGCTCGGCTCGAACGCCGTGCAGCTCCAGGTGACCGTCGACCGCGACCTGGACCGGCTCGTGGTGGTCGCCGCCATCGACAACCTGGCGAAAGGCACCGCGGGCGCCGCGGTGCAGTGCATGAACCTGGCACTCGGCCTGCCGGAGACCACCGGCCTGTCCACCGTGGGAGTCGCACCGTGAACCACAGTACTGACGGCCTGTCCACCGTGGGAGTCGCACCGACTGCGCACAGCGGGACACCCGCACCCGAGCGCCGTACTGACGGCCCGTCCACCGTGGGAGTCGTACCGACTGCGCACAGCGGGACACCCGCACCCGATCGCCACCGGGGCGTGACCGGCCCGAAGGGCTTCAAGGCCGCCGGTGTCGCCGCCGGCATCAAGGAGTCCGGCGCGCTGGACCTGGCGCTCGTCGTCAACGAGGGTCCGGGCCAGGCTGCCGCGGGCGTCTTCACCACCAACCAGGTCAAGGCCGCGCCCGTCCTCTGGACGCAGCAGGTGATCAAGGAGCGCGCGCTCCACGCCGTCGTGCTCAACTCCGGCGGCGCGAACGCGTGCACCGGCCCCGAGGGCTTCCAGGACACCCACGCCACCGCCGAGAAGGTCGCCGAGGTGCTGGACGTCGGCGCGATCGAGGTCGCGGTGTGCTCCACCGGCCTCATCGGCGAGCGCCTGCCGATGGACAACGTCACCGCGGGCGTCGAGAAGGCGGCCCAGGAGCTGGACGCCACCGACCAGGCCGGGCTGAACGCCGCCACCGCCGTGATGACCACGGACACGCACCCGAAGCAGTCCTGGGCGGGCCACCCGGACGGCTGGTCCGTCGGCGGGTTCGTCAAGGGCGCGGGCATGCTGAACCCGAACATGGCCACCATGCTCAGCGTCCTCACCACCGACGCGGTGATCGACGGCGACGCGCTCGACGCGGCCCTGCGCACGGCCACCGCCAAGACCTACGACCGGCTCGACGTGGACGGCGGCACGTCCACCAACGACACCGTGCTCGTCCTCGCGTCCGGCGCGTCCGGCGTCACGCCGACCGCCGACGAGTTCGCCGAACTCCTCACCGCCGTGGCGAAAGACCTGGTCAAGCAGCTCCAGCAGGACGCGGAGGGTGTGACCAAGGAGGTCACCATCACGGTCAACGGCGCGCTCACCGAGGCCGAGGCGGTCGTCGTCGCCAAGACCGTCGCCGAGGACAACCTGGTCAAGACCGCGCTGTTCGGCTCCGACCCGAACTGGGGCCGGATCGCGATGGCCGTCGGCCGCGCCCCCGCCGAGGTGAACCAGCACGAGCTGGGCATCACGATCAACGGCGTGACGCTGTTCGAGCACGGACACAAGGCCGCCGACCGCAGCGAGGCCGACCTGTCCGGCCGCGACGTCGACATCGTGATCGACCTCAACCTGGGCGACGGCACGGCGACCGTGCTCACCACCGACCTGTCGCACGCCTACGTCGAAGAGAACAGCGCGTACAGCTCGTGAACGCCCACGAGAAAGCCGGAGTCCTGATCGAGGCGCTGCCGTGGCTGCAGCGCTTCCGGGGCGCGACGGTCGTCGTCAAGTACGGCGGCAACGCGATGGTCGACGACGAGCTGAAGCGCGCGTTCGCCCAGGACATGGTGTTCCTGAAGCTCGCCGGCCTGCACCCGGTCGTGGTGCACGGCGGCGGCCCGCAGATCGCGGCGATGCTGAAGCGGCTGGGCATCGAGAGCGAGTTCCGCGGCGGCCTGCGGGTCACCACGCCCGAGGCGATGGACGTCGTCCGGATGGTGCTGGTCGGCCAGGTGCAGCGGGAGCTCGTCGGCCTGATCAACGAGCACGGCCCGCTCGCGGTCGGCCTGTCCGGTGAGGACGCCAACCTCCTGACCGCCGCCCGCCGACCGGCCATCGTGGACGGCGAGCCGGTCGACATCGGCCTGGTCGGCGACATCGTCGGGGTGAACCCGGACGCGGTGCTGGACATCGTCCGCGCGGGCCGCATCCCGGTCGTGTCCACGGTCGCGCCCGACGCGGACGGCGTGGTCCACAACGTCAACGCCGACACGGCGGCGGGCGCGGTGGCGGTGGCGCTGGAGGCCGCGAAGCTGGTCGTGCTCACCGACGTGGAAGGCCTGTACTCGGACTGGCCGGACAAGAGCTCGCTGCTGCACCAGGTGCACGCCGAGCAGCTGGAGAAGATGCTGCCGGACCTGGACAGCGGCATGGTGCCGAAGATGGAGGCCTGCCTGCGCGCGGTGCGCGGCGGCGTCCCCGAGGCGCACGTGATCGACGGCAGGCTCGCGCACTCGGTCCTGCTGGAGGTCTTCACCTCCGAAGGTGTCGGAACGATGGTGACCGCCGGCGACGCCGGCACTCAGACTGGGGCGGACGACGAGGCATGAGCGACCAGCAGCGGTGGCAAGCCGCGATGATGAACAACTACGGCACACCGGGCCTGACGCTGACCCGCGGCGAGGGCGCGTACGTCTGGGACGCGGACGGCAACCGCTACCTCGACCTGCTGACCGGTATCGCGGTCAACGCGCTCGGCCACGCGCACCCGGCGATCGTCGCCGCGGTCACCGAGCAGATCGGCAAGATCGGCCACACCTCGAACCTCTACATCAACGAGCCCGCGCTGAAGCTCGCCGAACGCCTGCTCGACCTGTCCGGGGTGGACGGCGACGGCCGGGTGCTGTTCAGCAACTCCGGCGCGGAGGCCAACGAGGCCGCGTTCAAGCTGAGCCGCCGCACCGGGCGCACCAAGGTCGTCGCGACGGACGGCGGGTTCCACGGCCGCACGATGGGCGCGCTGGCCCTGACCGGCCAGCCCAAGAAGCGCGATCCGTTCGAACCGCTGGTGCCCGGCGTCGTGCACATCCCGTTCGGCGACGTCGCGGCCCTCGAAGCCGCGATCGACGACGACACGGCCGCGTTCATCGTGGAGCCGATCCAGGGCGAGAACGGCGTGGTCGTGCCGCCCGAGGGCTACCTGCAGGCCGCCCGCCGGATCACCGCCGAGCACGGCGCCCTGCTCGTCCTGGACGAGGTGCAGACCGGTGTCGGCCGCCTCGGCACCTGGTTCGCGTTCCAGCAGGTCGGGATCGTCCCGGACGTGATCACCCTGGCCAAGGGCCTCGGCGGCGGGCTGCCGCTGGGCGCGTGCATCGCGATCGGCGCGGCCAAGGACCTGTTCGAACCCGGCCACCACGGCACCACGTTCGGCGGCAACCCGGTGTGCTGCGCCGCCGCGCTCGCGGTGCTGGACACGATCGCCGCGGACGGCCTGCTGGAGCACACCGCCGCGGTCGGCAAGGAGATCGCGACCGGGGTCGAGGCGCTGGACCACCCGCTCATCGCCGGTGTGCGCGGCGCGGGCCTGCTGATCGGCATCATGCTGCGCGAGCCGGTCTCGGCGAAGGCCGCCGCGGCGGCGCAGCGGGCCGGCTACCTGATCAACCCCATCCAGCCCGACGTGATCCGGCTCGCCCCGCCGCTGGTGCTGGACGAGGCCGACGCCCACCGGCTGGTCGTCGACCTCCCGTCGTTCCTGCCCTCGCCCGAGGAGTCGTGATGGTGCGCCACTTCCTGCGTGACGACGACCTGACCCCCGACGAGCAGGCCGCCGTCCTCGACCTCGCGGACGAGTACAAGGCCGACCGGCTGGCCGCCAAGCCCCTCGCCGGGCCGAAGTCCGTCGCGGTGATCTTCGAGAAGAACTCCACCCGCACCCGGCTGTCGTTCGAGGTGGGCATCGCCCAGCTCGGCGGCAACCCCGTCATCATCGACGGCCGCTCCATGCAGCTCGGCCGCGAGGAGACCATCGAGGACACCTCCCGCATCCTGTCCGGGTACGTGGACGCGGTGATCTGGCGGACGTTCGCGCAGAAGCGCATCGACGCGATGGCCTCCGTCTCCCGCGTCCCGGTGATCAACGCCCTGACCGACGAGTTCCACCCGTGCCAGGTGCTGGCCGACCTCCAGACCATCCGCCGCGTGCACGGCGAGCTCGCCGGCCTCACCGTCACCTACCTCGGCGACGGCGCGAACAACATGTCCCACTCGATGCTGCTCGGCGGCGTCACGGCGGGCATGCACGTGCGGATCGCCGCGCCCGAGCTGTTCCAGCCGCTGCCGTGGGTGCTCGACGACGCCCGCAAGCGCGCCCTGGAGACCGGCGGCTCGGTCCAGGTGATCGAGGACCCGCGTGAGGCGGTCGACGGCTCGGACGTGCTGGTCACCGACACGTGGACGTCGATGGGCCAGGAGAACGACGGCCGCGACCGGATGCGCCCGTTCCGCCCGTACCAGCTCAACGCCGACCTCGTCGCCGCCACCGGCGTGAAGACGACCGTGCTGCACTGCCTGCCCGCGCACCGCGGCCAGGAGATCACCGACGAGGTGCTGGACGGACCCGACAGCGCCGTGTGGGACGAGGCCGAGAACCGCCTCCACGCCCAGAAGGCACTGCTGGTGTGGCTCCTGGAGCAGTCACGATGACGCGAACCGCGCGGCAGGCCCGCATCGTCGAACTGGTCGCCCAGCGCGCCATCCGCAGCCAGTCCGAACTGGCGAAGACCCTTGCGGTGGAAGGCATCGAGGTCACCCAGGCCACGCTGTCCCGCGACCTGGACGAACTCGGCGCGGTCAAGCTGCGCGGCCCCGACGGGGGCGCGCCCGTCTACGTCATCCCCGAGGACGGCAGCCCGGTGCGCGGCGTGCAGGGCGGCACGTCCCGCCTCACCCGCGTCCTCGGCGAACTGCTCGTGTCGGTCGACCACTCCGGCAACCTCGCCGTCCTGCGCACCCCGCCCGGCGCGGCCCAGTTCCTCGCCAGCGCGCTCGACCGGGCCGCCCTCAACGACATCGTCGGCACCATCGCCGGTGACGACACCATCCTCGCCGTGGCCAGGGAACCGCTCACCGGGGCCGACCTGGCGGCCAGGGTGACCGCGCTCGCCGCCGGCCAGGACCAACCAGGAGAAGGACAACAGCAGGGAGAAGGCCATGAGTGAGCGGGTGGTCCTCGCGTACTCCGGCGGGCTGGACACCTCCGTCGCCATCGGCTGGATCGCCGAGGAGACCGGCGCCGAGGTCGTCGCGGTCGCCGTGGACCTTGGCCAGGGCGGCGAGGACATGGAGACGATCCGCCGACGCGCGCTCGAGTGCGGCGCCGTCGAAGCCGTCGTCGCCGACGCGCGCGACGAGTTCGCCGAGCAGTACTGCCTGCCCGCGCTCCAGGCCAACGCCCTCTACATGGACCGCTACCCGCTGGTGTCCGCGCTCTCCCGACCGGTGATCGTCAAGCACCTCGCCGAGGCCGCCAAGCACCACGGCGCGACGACCGTGTCCCACGGCTGCACCGGCAAGGGCAACGACCAGGTGCGCTTCGAAGTCGGCATCGGCGCCCTCGCACCCGACCTGAAGGTCATCGCGCCCGTCCGCGACTACGCGTGGACCCGCGACAAGGCCATCGCGTGGGCCGAGGACCGCGACCTGCCCATCGACGTGACGAAGAAGTCGCCCTACTCCGTCGACCAGAACGTGTGGGGCCGCGCGGTGGAGACCGGGTTCCTCGAGGACATCTGGAACGCGCCCGTCGAGGACCTCTACTCCTACACCCGCGACCCGGCCGAGCCGCGCGACCCGGACGAGCTGGTCATCACCTTCGACGAGGGCGTGCCGGTAGCCATCGACGGCGAGACCGTGACCGCGCTCCAGGCCGTCCAGGAGCTGAACCGCCGGGCGGGCGCGCACGGCGTCGGCCGGCTGGACCTCGTCGAGGACCGCCTGGTCGGCATCAAGTCCCGCGAGATCTACGAGGCGCCCGGCGCGATCGCGCTGATCACCGCGCACCAGGAGCTGGAGAACGTCACCCTGGAGCGCGACCTGGCCCGCTTCAAGCGGCAGGTCGAGCAGCGCTGGACCGAGCTGGTGTACGACGGCCTGTGGTTCTCGCCGCTCAAGCACGCGCTCGACAGCTTCATCGACAACACCCAGCGGCACGTCACCGGCGAGATCCGGATGGTGCTCCACGGTGGCCGCGCCGTCGTCACCGGGCGGCGCAGCGACGAGTCGCTGTACGACTTCAACCTCGCCACGTACGACGAGGGTGACACGTTCGACCAGAGTCTGGCCAAGGGCTTCGTGCAACTGTGGGGCCTGCCGAGCAAGATCGCCGCGAAGAGGGATTTGGGCAAGTGAGCGCACTGTGGGGTGGCCGGTTCGCCAGTGGTCCGGCGGACGCGATGGCGTTGCTGTCGGCGTCGACGCACTTCGACTGGAGACTGGCCCCGTACGACATCAGGGGATCACGGGCGCACGCCCGCGTGCTGCACCGCGCGGACCTGCTGACCGCCGACGAACTGGACCGGATGCTGGCGGCGCTGGACGCGCTGGAGGCCGACGTGGCCGCCGGCGCCTTCACCCCGACGCTGGCCGACGAGGACGTGCACACCGCGCTCGAACGAGGGCTGATCGAGCGCGCCGGACCCGAGCTGGGCGGCAAGCTCCGCGCCGGCCGGTCCCGCAACGACCAGGTGGCCACGCTGTTCCGGATGTGGCTGCGCGACGCCGCCCGGCGGGTGTCGGCGGGCGTGCTCGACGTGGTCGACGCGCTGGCGGACCAGGCGACGGCGCACGCCACCACCGTCATGCCCGGCCGCACGCACCTCCAGTCCGCGCAGCCCGTGCTGCTCGCGCACCACCTCCTCGCACACGGGCAGGCGCTGCTGCGCGACGTCGACCGGCTGCACGACTGGGACAAGCGCACCGCCGTGTCCCCGTACGGGTCGGGCGCGCTGGCCGGCTCGTCCCTCGGGCTCGACCCGGCGGCCGTCGCCGCGGAGCTGGGCTTCGACGGCCCGGTGGAGAACTCGATCGACGGCACCGCGTCCCGCGACTTCGCCGCGGAGATCGCGTTCGTGCTGGCCATGATCGGCGTCGACCTGTCCCGGATCGCCGAGGAAGTGATCATCTGGACGACCGCCGAGTTCCGCTTCGCGGTGCTGGACGACGCGTGGGCCACCGGCAGCTCGATCATGCCGCAGAAGAAGAACCCGGACGTCGCCGAGCTGACCCGCGGCAAGTCCGGCCGGCTCATCGGCAACCTGACCGGCCTGCTGGCCACCCTCAAGGCGCAGCCGCTGGCCTACAACCGGGACCTCCAGGAGGACAAGGAGCCGCTGTTCGACTCGGTCGAGCAGCTCGAACTGCTGCTGCCCGCGCTGGCCGGGATGATCGCCACCATGCGGTTCGACACCGAGCGGATGGCGTCCCTCGCGCCCGCCGGGTTCACCCTCGCCACGGACATCGCCGAGTGGCTGGTGCGGCAGGGCGTGCCGTTCCGGGTCGCGCACGAGGCCGCCGGCGAGTGCGTCCGGGTCGCCGAGACGCGCGGCGTCGGCCTGGAGGACCTGACCGATGAGGAGTTCGCCACGATCTCGCCCGCGTTGACGCCCGACGTGCGTAGCGTGTTGACCGTGGAAGGTTCCATCGCGTCACGCGACGCCCACGGCGGCACCGCGCCCGACCGGGTCGCCGAGCAGTTGAAGAGGCTGCGCGACAAGGTGTCCGTTGCCCGCAACGCCTAGGCAGCTCACCGAGCAGGAGCTCGCCGTCGACCCGGTCGACGCCGCGCGGCTCCTGCTCGGGAGCGTCATCGAGTCGACCACCCCCGAGGGAGTGGTCGGCGTGCGGATCGTCGAGGTCGAGGCGTACCGGGGCGGCGACGACCCGGCGTCCCACTGCTACCGCGGCCGGACACCGCGCAACGACGTGATGTTCGGCCCGGCCGGACGGCTGTACGTGTACTTCGTCTACGGCATGCACTTCTGCGCGAACGTCGTGTCGCTGACCGACGGCGTGCCCGGTGCCGTGCTGCTCCGCGCCGGCGAGGTGGTGACCGGCACCCCGCTGGCCCAGACCCGCCGCCCGACCGCCCGCAGCCACGCCGAACTGGCCAAGGGACCGGCCCGGCTGACCGGCGTCCTCGGCCTGGACCGCGAGCACAACGGCGTGAACCTCACGTCGTCCGACGCGTCCGTGCGCCTCCTGGCCGGCGACCCGCTCCAGCCGTCCGACATCCGCACCGGCCCGCGCGTGGGCGTCGCTGTCGCGGTCGACGTCCCGTGGCGGTTCTGGATCGACTCACCGGCCGTCAGCACCTACCGCCGGGGCACCCGCCGGACCCGCCTCACCGCGGCGCCCCTGGAGCCCTCCGTCCCCGACGCCTGACCCGCGCGGGCGTCAGACCTCGCCGAAGACGTGCGTGCCGGGGGCGTCCGCGTCGTCACCGGCCCAGAACTCCACCCAGTGGCCGACGAACTCCGACTTCGAGATCGACCCGTCGCCGTCCAGGTCCAACCGGGCGAACACGCCGTCCGTCGGCGCGTCGTCCCCCGTCCAGGCGTGGATCATCCGGGCGTACTCGGGCGCGGACACCGCGCCGTCGCCGTCCTCGTCCACCGCCGCGAACATCGACTCGGCCGTGGCCACCACCAGGTCGAGCATGGTGCCCAGGTTGCTCACCACGGACAGCACCTCGTCCATCGTGACCTTGTCGTCGCGGTCCCGGTCGGACGCCGAGCGCAGCGCGTCCCACCAGCTCATCATGATCTCCCGCAACCGGTCCTCACCGTCGGCGCCCCGGATGCCCACCCACCGGTCCGTCAACGCCTCGAAATCGGCCCGCTCGAGGAACCCGTCGCTGTTCACGTCCATCGCGCCGAACACGATGGAGGTCTTCTTCCGCTGCAAGTCGCTGGCCACGCAAGCAAACTTGGCCGGGGAACGCGGCCAGGACAATTGACCAGCCGGGGCAAACCCGTGTGCGCGAGAGTGAACACGTCCGTGACGGTGGGTAGCGCCCGGTCGCCGGGTTCAGCGCACCGTCCTCCGGTACCACGTCCGCCGCTCACCCGAGGGCAACGCGATCCGGCTGATCACGTTCGTCAGCACCGCCCCGATCACCAGCCACAACAACGCGGCCAGACCGTCGTTGAACAGCGTCCGCACACCGGGGTCCGCCGGCGTGAACAGGTCGCGCAGGCCCAGCGACACCGCCGCCGACCACGAGTCGATCAACCGGGCGAACCCGTTCGCCGGGTTGGCGCCGCCGATCACCAGGAAGATGTGGATCGCCAGCACGATGGCGAACAACCAGCACAGCAGGTCGATCACGGCGCACACCACGCGCACGGTCCGCACCCGGCCGTCGGTGCGCTCGACGACCTCCTCGTGCGTCGGGTACGCCGCCTCAGTCGGTGGCACGTACTCGGTCGGGCGGTCGGCAGGGCGGTGAGCGGGACGTGGGTCGTGATCCGGGTAGGTCATCGCCGCGGTCCTCTCCGTGCGTCGGGGCCCCCTCGCCGACTACCCGGCACGGGCACCGGCTCAAACCGGTTTGACCAGGTGGGGGAGAATGGCGTCCCGTGAGCGAGCACATCCTCGATGAGCTGTCCTGGCGCGGCCTGATCGCGCAGTCCACCGACCTCGACGCCCTGCGGAAGGATCTCGACGCGGGCCCGCTCACCCTCTATGCCGGGTTCGACCCGACCGCGCCCAGCCTGCACGCCGGCAACCTCGTCCCGCTGCTCATGCTGCGCCGCTTCCAGCGCGCCGGGCACCGGCCGATCGTCCTCGCGGGCGGCGCCACCGGCATGATCGGCGATCCGCGTGACAGCGCCGAGCGCGCGCTCAACACGCTGGACACCGTCGCCGAGTGGGCCGGGCGCATCCGCGGCCAGCTGGAGCGGTTCGTCGAGTTCGACGACAGCCCCACCGGCGCGGTCGTGGTCAACAACCTGGACTGGACCGGCGGCGTCTCGGTGCTGGAGTTCCTCCGCGACGTCGGCAAGCACTTCTCGATCAACGTCATGCTGGCCCGGGACACGGTCAAGCGCCGCCTCGAAGGCGACGGCATGTCGTACACCGAGTTCAGCTACCTCCTGCTCCAGTCGCACGACTACCTCCAGCTCAACCGGAAGTACGGGACCAGGCTCCAGGTGGGCGGCTCCGACCAGTGGGGCAACATCGTCGGCGGCGTCGACCTGGTCCGCAAGGTCGACGGCAAGTCCGTCCACGCGCTGACCGCGCCGCTGGTCACCGACGCCGAGGGCCGCAAGTTCGGCAAGTCCACCGGCGGCGGCAACGTGTGGCTGGACCCGGAGATGACGTCTCCGTACGCCTGGTACCAGTACTTCGTGAACGTGGGCGACGCCGACGTGCTCCGCTACCTGCGCCTGTTCACCTTCCTGTCCCGGGACGAGATGTCCGAGCTGGAGCGGCAGACCTCCGAGGCGCCGCACCTGCGGGCCGCGCAGAAGAAGCTGGCCCAGGAGTTCACCGACCTGGTGCACGGCGAGCACGAGACCCGGCAGGTCATCGCCGCGAGCCAGGCCCTGTTCGGCCGGGGCGAGCTGCGGGAGCTCGACCTCTCCACGATCGAGGCCGCGATGGCCGAGGCGCCGACCGGCGAGGTCCGCCTGGCCGACGCGCCGACCATCGTGGACCTGCTGGTCAGCTCCGGGCTGGCGGAGAGCAAGGGCGCGGCGCGGCGCACCGTGAAGGAAGGCGGCGCGTACGTGAACAACGCCAAGGTCGCCGACGAGGAGTGGGTGCCCGCCAAGGAGGACCTGCTGCACGGGACGTGGCTGGTCGTCCGCCGCGGCAAGCGCAACACCGCCGGCGTGCGGGTGCAGGTCTGACCTGCGCGAAGCCGCTCGCAGAGCCGGTTCGAAGGCCGTCGGTCCCCCGTGGACCGGCGGTCTTCGACGTTTCTTGATGTGATCGCGGTCACACTGTTGCGGGTGGAGCGGGTCGGATAGCGTGGAGTCGAGTGCACCACGGGCTGCTGACCTGCGGTTTCAGCCAGTGCTGTGGTGTTGCGCCCCCGATTTGACCTCCGGTTCGGGTGCGTGTAACTTTCTCCATGTCAGCGCGGAACGGGCCGGGAAAACCGGAACGGAGCGCGGCAGGTCACGAACCAAGCTCCCGCTAGCGTGGTAGAGTGGGTGGCCTCGAAACGGAAGACCCAGTCCCGGCTCGTCTGAGCCGTTGCGACCAGGGCGTCTAGTTTCACTACAGCTTTCCTGAATCACAAGCCTCGGATCGAGCCGTGCGAGCGGCGCGAGATGATGTGCGCGTGTTCTTTGAGAACTCAACAGCGTGCCGAATAGCCAGTAAATTTATGAACCTCGTCAAGAGGTTTCCTTTGAGATTGTTACTGGACAACTG